>JBAZXA010000007.1:0-213402 GCA_041660045.1 Methylococcaceae bacterium
GAAACCGCTTAGCGCCGATGATAGTGTGGCGGTTTGCCATGCGAAAGTAGGGAATTGCCAGGCACCCAACCCAGGAAGCCCGCCCATCCGGCGGGCTTTTTTTTGCCCTACGCTAACCGCCAACCAACATCCACCAACAACATCCCTTGCCCAGTACCGCCTTCTGCGCTATCGTCATCCTTTTATTCTTGCTTAACCTATCTCATGAGCACACACTTTGACATGCCAGGCAACTTAAAAGCGTTGGTAGATCAATTGCTTGCCACGATTAAGCAAAGCTTAGGCGACAAGGTAGCATTGCTAGAAAAGGACAGTAATATTGGTGAGGCCTTGCCTAAGGTTTTGCTTGCCAGTCAATTTGTGTCAGACAGTTGTCTACGATACCCCGAGCTTTTGGCTGAATTAATTGTTTCTGGCGATTTAGGCTCACCACAGCGGCGCGAAGATTATCCCGGTGCATTAAGACAAGACCCACCTCATTCTGAAACTGAATTGATGCGGCAGTTGCGGCTGTTCCGCCGCCGGGAAATGCTACGCATTGCATGGCGCGACTTGGCTGGTTGGTCAGATTTGGATGAGACGTTGGCGGACTTGAGCTTGTTGGCCGATGCCTGTATCAGCCATGCCCTTGATTTTCTTTATCAACAGGCGTGTGAAAAAAAGGGTACGCCTATAACGTCTAAGGGCTTAGGGTTTAACTTGGTTGTTATCGGCATGGGTAAGCTAGGTGCCTATGAGCTCAATTTTTCATCCGATATTGATTTAATTTTTGCGTTTGCAGAAGACGGGGTCTTACAGGATAAAGCAGGCACGACCTATGGTGAATTTTTTGGCCGTCTTTGTCGAAGCTTACTTCGAGTATTAAGCGAGATTACGGTGGATGGTTTTGTTTTTCGCACAGATATTAGGTTAAGGCCATTTGGTGATAGCGGGCCTATGATTATGTCTTTTGACGGGATGGAAAGCTATTATCAAACCCAGGCGCGGGAATGGGAGCGCTACGCCATGGTCAAAGCCAGGCAAGTGGCTGGGGATTTTGCTTCGGGTGAGCCGTTAATGGCACTACTTGGGCATTTTGTTTATAGACGTTATTTAGATTATTGTGCTTTCGAAGAATTAAGATTATTAAAATTACAAATCAACCAAGAATTAAAACGTAAGGACAGGGTAGATAATATAAAACTTGGCTCAGGAGGGATTCGGGAAATTGAGTTTATAGGGCAAGTATTCCAACTTATTCGTGGCGGCAAAGATAAGCAATTACAGATCAGGCCAATACAAAAAGTATTAACCATACTTGCGGCAGAAAAATTGCTACCTCCAGATGACGCTAAACAATTATATGAGTCGTATAGATTTTTAAGGAAACTGGAAAACCATATCCAGCAATACCAAGATAAGCAAACGCATTTGTTACCTACCAATACTTTGGAACAGCAAATTTTGGCTTACTCCATGAGTTTTGAGGATTGGGACAGTTTTAAAATAAGCTTGGAACAGATTCGCTCACAAGTCCATAAGCTTTTTGAACAGGTATTCTCAGTCTCCAAACACGATGATGTTGATGTCAATGCGCAAATAATATGGTACGCCAAGGCTGAGCCATATGAATTGGGTGATGTATTAAAAGATTACGGTTTTACTGAGCCGGGTACTATATTAGATAGCCTGAGGGCCTTTAAAAACTGTTCAGCCGTGAGACGGTTAACGGCAAAAGGTGCTGGTGTGTTAGACCGTTTAATGCCTCAGCTGATCATGTCATTATCGACAATTGATAAACCTGACGACACGTTAAAACGTATGTTAGGGCTATTTGAAGCTATCCTGGGCCGCAATGTTTATTTAGCTTTACTGGAAGAAAATCCGCATGCCTTACAGCAGTTATTGCGATTGGTGTCTGCTAGTCGGTGGATTTGTGAACATATAGCGCATACACCTGCTTTATTTGATGAATTGTTAGACACCCGAACGCTATATGAGCCATTAAGTAGCCATGAATTGGATAAGGAGCTAGAAGCTCTGCTGCTACAAATCGACAGGAAAGATGAAGAGCAATTGATGTTTGCATTAAGGCAATTTAAACAGCGTAATATGCTGAAGGTTGCTGCTGCCGATATTATGTCAGTTATTCCGGTGATGGTGGTTAGTGATTATTTAAGCTATATAGCAGAATGCCTAATTAGACAGGTGTTATTACAAGCTTGGCAGCTATTGACAGAAAAGCATGGTTATCCAGAGGGTAAGAATGACGAAAATATTGGCTTCGCTATTATTGGATTTGGTAAATTAGGCGGCTTGGAACTGGGTTACGGATCGGATCTGGATTTAGTGTTTTTGTATGATAGTGCAGATGGTTTGGCCATGACAAATGGCGTTAGACCTATAGCCTGCAGCCAGTTTTATGGGCGTTTAGCGCAAAAGATCCAGCATATTTTTGAAACTAATATGCTTTCTGGCCGCTTATATGAAGTGGATCTGCGGTTGCGCCCCAATGGTGAATCTGGGCAATTGATTAGCCACATCAATTG
The DNA here is from genome assembly GCA_041660045.1 of Methylococcaceae bacterium. Classification (GTDB taxonomy): domain Bacteria; phylum Pseudomonadota; class Gammaproteobacteria; order Methylococcales; family Methylomonadaceae; genus WM-3-3. The sequence goes on from JBAZXA010000007.1 coordinate 2,529, forward strand.
GTATGAGGATTATCTAAGAAAACAAGCATGGACGTGGGAACATCAAGCCTTGGTAAGGGCTAGGTTTATCACGGGCGATAGCCAACTTGCCAAGCACTTCCAAGCTATACGCCAGAGAATATTATGTTTATCAAGGGACACAGGACAATTAAAGGCAGATGTCCGTAATATGCGGGAAAAAATGCGCGCCACTTTAATAAACAAAAACAAGGCCAAGTTTGACCTTAAACAAGGTAAAGGCGGTATTGCAGATATAGAGTTTATAGTACAATTTGGCATATTAGATCAAGCTGCCAAAAATATTGCGCTGACTGACTATACTGATAATGTGAGATTACTGGCAGGCTTGCATAAACACGGTTTTATGGATGCGGGGACGGCTGAGGTTTTAACCTTAGCCTATTGCACATATCGTGATTTTAGTCATAAGCTGGCTTTAGATGGTGAGGCAAATTTGGCTGACAATACCGCTTTTGAAAATTTAAGAGAGCAAGTGGTTACGGCTTGGCATTTCTATATGGAATAAATTAAATCGATGAGTAACCTTGGAGAACCGACATGACGATGGACGATAGGGACGGCTTTATTTGGCTGGATGGCGAATGGCTTGACTGGCGGGAAGCTAAAGTCCATGTGCTAACGCATACCTTGCATTATGGTTTAGGTGTGTTTGAAGGCTTGCGGGCCTATGAGACAGCTAAAGGCACGGCAATTTTTAGGATGCAAGAGCATACTGACCGTTTATTTAGATCTGCGCATATTATGAATATGCCGTTGCCTTATGGCAAAGCTGAGCTAAATCAAGCGCATTGTGATGCGGTCGCTAAAAATAATTTAGCGAGTGCCTATGTGCGAAGCATGTGTTTTTATGGTTCAGAAGGGATGGGGTTGCGTGCTGATAACCTTAAAGTCCATGTTATGGTGGCGGCATGGTCTTGGGGGGCATATTTAGGTGCCGATAGCATAGAGAAAGGTATTCGTATCCGAACCTCTTCTTATACTAAAAACTATATCAATAGCACCATGTGTAAAGCTAAGGCCAATGGTAACTACATTAATTCTATCTTGGCATTGCAAGAAGCCTTGGCCACGGGTTTTGATGAAGCCTTATTATTGGATAACCAAGGTTATGCTGCTGAAGGCAGTGCTGAAAATTTATTTATTGTACGTAACGGTAAACTCTATACGCCAGAAACCACATCAGCGTTGGAAGGCATCACCCGGGACACCATTATCGTAGTGGCTAGGGAACAAGGTTATGAAGTGATAGAAAAGCGTATTACCCGGGATGAAATTTATGTTGCCGATGAAGCTTTTTTTACTGGCTCAGCAGCAGAAGTTACGCCGATTAGGGAATTGGATGGCCGAATCATAGGTAATGGCAAGCGCGGTGAGATCACCGAAAAATTACAAAGCTTGTATTACGATTATGTGCAAGGCCGGCGCACTGACCATGCCGATTGGTTAACTTTCGTCAGTTAAACTTGCAAAAAAGCAGCAAAATTCTGGTAGTAGGCCCATCTTGGGTCGGTGATATGGTAATGGCGCAAAGTCTGTTTATCAGCCTAAAAAATGCCATGCCATCCTGCCAGATTGATGTCTTAGCCGCGGCTTGGAGTTTTGGCCTGTTGGAAAAAATGCCACAAGTTAATCAGGCCTTGACTATGCCATTAGGTCATGGGCAATTTGGCTGGTCTAGCCGGCTTAAGATGGGTAAGCAATGGCAGGCAGAGGGCTATGACCAAGCTATTGTTTTGCCCAATTCTTGGAAGTCAGCCCTAATTCCATTTTTTGCTAAAATTCCTCTCCGTACTGGCTATTTGGGCGAATGTCGTTGGGGTTTGCTTAACGATGCCAGAAAGCTCGATAAAGACCTTTTACCGATGACTGTACAGCGTTTTGTCGCTTTAGGACAGCCTAAAAGTGAACGTAACCTGCCCGCTTGTCCATTACCGCAATTGCAGGTGACGGAACGACAGCAGCAGACGGTTATCGAAAAATTTGCCTTAGACCTAACACGGCCGGTGTTAGCGCTATGTCCCGGTGCAGAATATGGTATAGCTAAACGTTGGCCAGTGTCTTATTTTACAGAACTTGCCCAACGTCAGCTGGCTGAAGGGTGGCAGGTCTGGTTGTTGGGCTCCGTAAAAGATCATGCGATTGCCCAGGAAATCAAGCACAACGTTGACGGCTTATGTTATGACTTTACGCAGCGGACTAGTTTGGCGGAGGCGGTTGATTTGCTTTCCTTAGTGGCTGCAGTGGTCAGTAATGACTCAGGTTTAATGCATATCGCCGCAGCATTAAACAAAAAATTAATTGCAATTTATGGTTCTTCTGACCCTAAGTTTACCCCACCTTTGAATGATAGGGCGCAAGTTGTAACGTCCAACGTGCCATGTTCGCCTTGTTTTAAGCGAGATTGCCCACTGTATACACCTGGGCAAAAACAATATTTGCAGTGTTTAACAGAAATCTCGCCAACCCACGTTTTCGACAGATTGGCAAATTAACATTATTCAACAATGAAAATTGCAATTGTTAAGTTGTCAGCTTTAGGTGACATTGTGCATGCAATGGCTAGCCTACAATTTATTAAAGCGCAAATAGCGGATATTGAGATTGACTGGGTGGTGGAGCAGCGCTATGCCCAGTTGTTGCAATATAATCCCGATCTTAATCAAGTCTTGGCGATTAATTTAAAACAATTAAAAACCAATAAAACTGCTATCTTTCAGCAAATTAAGCAACTGCGGCAATATGCAAATAAGCACTATGATCTGGTGATTGATGCCCAAGGCTTATTAAAGTCTGCGCTAACTGCTAAGTTGCTAGGGCCCCGTGTGGCTGGGTTTGATGCCCATTCCATAAGGGAAACAGCGGCATCCTGGTGGTACGATATTAAAATTAGCTGCCCTTATAGTGCCAATACTATCGACAGGAATGCTAGCGTCATAGCACAGCCTTTAGGTTTTGAAATTAGTCCCAGACAAATTTTAGCTAAAAAAGCATTTTTATTTTTTAGTGGGACAGATTTCCAGTTTGAAAATTATTTACAAACTGAACAAAAAAACCTGGTGTTCGTCATCGGCTCAACATGGGAAAGTCGAAATTACCCGGCGGATAAGTTTGTAAAAATTGCTGAGGCACTTAAACAAAATTGTTTGGTGATTTGGGGCAGTGAAACAGAACGCCGGCAAGCTGAGGCTATGGCACTTAAGTCCGCCTATATTAAAATGATGCCGGCGTTAGATTTAAATGCTTTAAAAGCCTTAATCGCTAAAGCCGATCTTGTCGTGGGCAATGATACCGGCCCTACCCATATGGCTTGGGCGTTAAATAGGCCATCGATCACAATATTTGGGCCTACACCGGTAAGTCGGGTGTATCAGACTGAGATTAATGTTGTTGTTAAATCCGCTACTATCGTCAATCCTTATAAGCTCAATAAACAAGACTTTTCAATACGCGATATTGATGAGCAAGACATTATCATGAAAGCCAAGGCGCTGTTATGGCCCGCTTAGACAACTTAAGGCTTCTTGGCTATAGTTAAGGTAATCAATTAAATCAGGTGGCATAGATGGTTGCAGTTTTGGAAAGTGACGACGCTGTCGAATATCGGGCATTGACTGATGCCTTGATTATGGCAGAAAAATTATCACCGTTAGAGCTTGCCAAAGCAAAACGGGTTAATGCCAATGCCTCTGATACACCTATTCCGCATTTATTGATCAAGCTGGGTATATGTTCAGAGCTTGATGTGGCCATGGCGTTAGCAAAGGTAAACAGCTTACAGATAGTTTATGCTGAGCAATATCCCCTGCAATCGCCGTTGCCCGAGGATTTTCCGCTACGGTTTTTAAAACAGTACCATATGATAGGCTTAAGTGATGATGGTGATCTTTCGGTGGCCATGATGAATCCCCAAGACCAATTTGCTATTGATGCATTAAGCCTAGTCACAGGCAAACATATTGTTGTTAAAGTCGGTTTGCTCTCGGAAATTGATGCCGCCTTGGATGCGCAATATGGTGAAGGCCGCTCCCAAATGGACAAAATCGTTGATACCTTAGGTACGGATGATGCCGGTGAAGAAGACTTAGAACATTTAAAGGATTTAGCCAGTGAGGCGCCTGTCATCAAAATGGTCAATCTGATTATGCAAAAGGCCATAGAAACCAAGGCATCAGATATCCATATTGAACCTTTTGAACAAAACCTAAAAGTTCGTCTGCGTATTGATGGCGTATTACAGGATATAGAGTCACCACCTGTCACGTCTACCGCGGCGGTGATTTCACGTATAAAAATTATGGCTAAGTTGAATATAGCCGAGCGTAGGCTGCCACAAGATGGTCGTATAAAAGTCCAAATGCTAGGCAAAGAGCTAGATTTACGGGTGTCAACCATTCCGACTATGTATGGCGAGAGTGTGGTTATCCGGCTATTGGATAAGGAAAATACGGTTTTGGATTTTGCTGCGCTGGGATTTGCGGGTAAGCATTCAGAGCTGTTTCAAGAAGTCTTATCACAGCCTCATGGCATCATTTTAATTACGGGCCCTACGGGTAGCGGTAAATCAACCAGTCTGTACGCCGCTTTAAAAAAGCTCAATACCTCAGAACGCAAAATAATCACGATAGAAGACCCTGTTGAATATCAGCTTGAAGGAATTAATCAAATTCAGGCCAAGCCACAGATAGGCTTAACCTTTGCCTCGGCGCTGCGTTCCATTGTCCGGCAAGACCCTGATGTGATTATGATTGGCGAAATGCGCGACTTAGAAACGGCAAAAATTGCTGTGCAATCTGCGCTCACTGGACATCTTGTGTTGTCCACATTGCATACCAATGATGCCGCTGGTGGTATTACCCGTTTGTTGGATATGGGGTTAGAAGAATATTTACTCACCTCAACAGTGAATGGCATTCTTGCCCAACGATTAGTGCGCAAATTATGCCCACATTGCAAACAGTCCTATGAAGCGCCCGATGAGGTGGTTGAAGATAGGAAGTTGAGGCGCTTTGTGCCTGAAGGCAACATAGTGTTGTATCGGCCAGTCGGCTGTAACGCATGTGGTGGTTTAGGCTATCGGGGTAGGCTTGCCATTTTGGAGTTTTTGGCCATGACCGATACCATCCGGCGCTTGGTGATGACACATGCCGAGGCAGGTATGATAGAAAAACAAGCTATCGAAGAAGGCATGATGACCATGCATGATGATGGCATGCTTAAAGTGATCCAAGGTGTTACGACTTTAGAAGAAGTGCTGCGGGTAACGTCGGACAACTAACATGGCGCTATTCTCATATAAAGCAATCAACAGTGCGGGTGAAACTGAGGAAGGGGTCAGGGAAGCGCTGGATGAGACTGCTGTAGTTGTGGCCTTGCAAGCCGAAGGTTATATCCCTATTAGCGTAAAAACGGCTAGTTCGGGCACTTTTTTAGGGCTTAAGTTAGGCCGTAAAGAATTTAACCTAGGCCAAAAAGAGATCGCCTTATTAACTGGGGAGCTTGCAACTTTATTGGAATCAGGCCTGCCTTTGGACCGTTCATTAAGCATTTTGATGGAACTTGCCGAAGACAATGTGGCACTAACCAAATTGGTTGGGCGTGTGCTTGAGAAAGTAAAAGGCGGCTCTTCACTGGCTGATGCCTTAGAAAAACAGGTGGGGGTATTTAGCCGGTTTTATTTGAATATGGTAAGGGCTGGCGAGGCGGGTGGTAGTTTGGGAGAAGTATTGGCACGTTTGTCGGAGTATTTGGAACGTGCAAAAGAATTAAAAGACACTGTCAGCACAGCATTGATTTACCCTACTATATTGTTGGTGATGTCATTGGCTTCATTGTTTGTCATGCTCACTTTTGTAGTGCCGCAATTTAGTGAAATGTTTGAAAGTGCCGGGAAAGCATTACCTATCTCCACACAAATCGTGGTTGCCTTGGCGAATTGGTTACAAAATTATTGGTGGTTGCTGTTTTTAATCGCGCTAAGTGTGTATAGCTATATGAACTATCAACTTAGCCATCCAGTCAGCAAAAAACGTTGGGATAAACGCTTATTGTCCATGCCTTTGGCGGGTCATATTGTGCTTAACAAAGAGACTGCCAACATTAGCCGTACTTTAGGCACTCTGCTTGGAAATGGTGTCTCTATCCTGGCAGCTTTGGCCATTGCCCGGGAGACAGTGGATAACTTAGTTGTTGCAGAGGCGATTGCGGATGCTGAAGAGCAATTAAAACGAGGCAAAAATATGTCAGATGCGTTGCTGGAGAAAGGCATTTTTCCCAAAATGGCAATGCAAATGATAAAAATGGGGGAAGAAACTGGCCGTCTGGAAGAAATGCTGATGCGGGTGGCCAATATGTATGATAAGCAGCTAAAGGTTGCTATCCAGCGCATGTTGGCGTTATTGGAACCAGTTTTGATCATCACTTTAGGGTTAATGATTGCAGGCATTATCGTATCAATCTTGCTAGCGATCTTAAGTGTTAACGATTTGGCCATTTAAACTAAACGGGGGGAGCAAAGTTAATATGAAACAACAAAAACGAGGTATGCAAACGGGTTTTACCTTGCTGGAATTATTGGTGGTGTTGGCTATTATCGCCTTACTGGCGGGCATAGTCGGGCCGCAAGTCATGAAACATATGGGGGAATCAAAAACCAAAGCGGCTAAAGTTCAAATAGAAGATTTAGCGGCAGCTTTAGATATGTATAAATTAGATTTGGGCACTTACCCGACTAATGAGCAAGGTTTAAAAGCGTTAATTGAAGCGCCTGATGCCACCAAGCGTTGGAACGGGCCTTATTTACGTAAAACCAAAATGCCGTTAGACCCTTGGCAACAAGAGTACCACTATGCCTCGCCTGGCGCGCACGGCAAGTTTGATTTGTTTACTTTAGGCGCGGATGCTAAAGATGGAGGTGAAGGTGAAGACCAGGATATCGTGAGCTGGGAATGAGCCTAGGCTTAGATTTGGTTATACCCTGGCCAGGCGCTAGGCAGCGATGCCAGCCAGGGTTTGCAAGTTCGGTTAGGGTCTTTAATCAGGGCTTTACGCTTGTCGAACTGGTACTGGTGCTGTTTATTATTGTGCTGGGTTTTGGCGTGATTGGGGCGCGTTTTTCGTCTGGCCAAAATGCCACAGAATTAAAGACCACGGCACATGACATTACCTCAGCCTTGCGGCATGCCCGGGGACGTGCGCTAATCCATCACCATGAGCAGGCTGTGGATTTTGATTTGGCGCAAAATAGCTATCAAATTAGCGGTTTGGAAAAAAACCATAAAATCCCAACATCGATTGATGTCACTTTGGATATTGCCCAATCAGACATTCATTCTGCTGGCGGGATAATCCGATTTTTTGCAGATGGCTCATCAACCGGTGGACGGGTAACCTTATCACAAACCGATAAAACGGCGCGTATTGATATTAACTGGTTAACTGGTCAGGTGGTTTTGGATGAGCGTCTTGAGCCAGTTTCTGTAAAGAGATCGCGATGAGGCGGCAACATGGCTTTTCCCTACTCGAAATTTTGATTGCCTTTGCTATTTTAGGAATTTCCTTAGGCATTTTATTAAAAATCTTTTCATCAGGATCCATACAAGCGGCGGCCTCAGAAGACTACACCAGTGCTGTGCAATTGGCGGAAGCCTTAATGGCCAGGACAGGCGCGGATATTCCATTACAAGTTTCCGAGCTCTCAGGTTTAGAAAATCAAAAATATCTCTGGTATCTCTCGATCCAACCTTATGTATTGGCCTCAGCCACCACGTCTGCCAAAAATAACCATGATGCCGTACCCTTGCCCGTGCAATTATTTAAAGTCCGCGTCAGTATACGTTGGGATGAGGAGAGTATTACCGGTGCTGGCCGGGAGTTTGAGCTTACCAGTTTAAAGTTGGCCAGTACCCAACCATGATTAAGCATCGTCAAATAACGGGTTTTACTTTAATTGAGGTGCTCATCGCCATGAGCCTATTAAGTGTTATGGTGCTGCTCCTCTTTGCGAGTTTAAAAATTGGTGCTGAAAGTTGGGGGCAAGGCGAAGAAAAGGTCTCCAAAGTTAATGATATTGCTGTTGTTTATAATTTTTTTCAAAGCTATTTAAGCTCCGCCCAACCCCAATTTAGCGATGGCAAAAATGATGAGCACTCGTTATTATTCCAAGGTGGTGACCAGCATTTGCAGTTTGTTTCAAGCTTTCCTGCCAGCGCTGGCCGTGCAGGCTTGCAATTGTTTAATGTGTTTTTGGCGCAAACCGAACAAGGGCCTTACATTAAAGTGTCAGTAACACCTTTTGATCCAGCTAAAGATGGTGTTAGCGCTGATAACGAAGAAGCGGTCGATCTTTTCGGGCCAATTGAGAGCTTTAACTTACAATATTGGCCCATAGGAACAGAAGGAGGGGACTGGGAAGACGAGTGGTTAAATAAAGAAGTCATGCCGCGTTTAGTCAAAATAAAAATAATACCGGAAAATGATATGTATTGGCCCGATATGGTGATTGAGTTAAAAGTAACCGGCAAGCCGGGCGATGACAATGACGAGCTTGATACAGACAGGGACGAACAGCAAAGTGGCGTCGCTACACCATGATCAAGCCCAATGGTTTTGCTTTGGTTTTAGTGTTGTGGGTCATCACTTTGCTGGCTTTAATGGCAGGTAGTTTTGCTTTAACTATGCGCCGGGAAACCGCTGTCATCAGTGGTATTAAAGAAAATGCACAGGCTTTGGCGCTGGCGGAATCTGGTTTGGCCATGGCAGAAATTATGTTGCTAAACCAGGATCCTGAACAACGCTGGTTAACCAACGGCAGTATTTATGAAATTGATTTCCCTGAAGGGCGTAGCGGTAGCCCGGCTAAAATACGCATTAGGCTGCTTGCGGAAAAAGGTAAAATTGATGTTAATTTTGCCGACCAAGAATTATTACAAGCCTTAATGAGCCACGCGCCTACCAGTTTAGAGGTACAAGAAAAAATAGTGAATGCTATTTTAGATTGGCGTGATGAAGATGATTTAGAACGCGTAAATGGGGCTGAAGCTAAAGAATATTTAGAGGCCGGTTTAGATTATAAGCCCACTAACAAAGCCTTTGGGTCTCTAGAAGAAGTTCAAAAAGTGCTGAATATGACGCCTGAGATTTTTAATTGGTTGGCTAGTTTAATTACCGTGTATTCCGGGCAAAAAACGGTGGACATAAAACAAGCCTCACGGGAAGTTTTAAACGTGTTGCCTGATTTGGACAATACCTTGGCACAGGACTTTACAGCCAGCCAGCGTGCGCAAGTTGAACAAGCTGCAGTAAAGTCAACGTTGGGCACTGGCAAAACCAGTCCATCAGCGTCAAAACCCGTTACCGCACCAAACACGGGGTCAGCCTCAAACCCGGCTGAGGAAGGCAAACCGGATGTGTTGACTATTATGGTTGAAGCCCAGCTAGTGAATGAAGACGAGGAGCCTAGTGCCGCGCCTAGGTCAAGCTTAAGTGTGGTACTCAAAAAAACCGATGAACAGCAATTAGATGCTTTTGAAGTATTAAAATGGCAGCGCAATTTTGTAAATCAACTATCATTATTCGGCGATACAACTGAAATTAGCAATCAAATGGATGAGTTATTAGTGGCACGTTATGTTGAACCTGAATTCAACAATTAATCTGGATTTTAAAAGTTTTTTTCGATGGTGGGGGCGTGAACTTGCTTTTTTGGTACCTGAAAAACTACAACAACTTTTAAATGAAACTAAAGGTTACCTTATAGTACGCCCCGAAAAAGACGTCTTGGTGCTGGGCTATCAACAAGCCGGTAAGTACGAAGAATTAGCTAAATTTATGCCCAACGACATTGGGCGCGAAAGTTTTAAAGCGCTTAAAAGCAGTGATGAACGCTTACAAAAAGCGACTGTCGTGCTCCGCTTAACACAGCAACAAGCCCTGGCAAAAGTGTTGTGTTTACCGCTGGCGGCCAAGGAAAACCTTAACCAAGTCATCGCTTATGAATTAGACCGTTATACCCCTTTTAAACCTGAGCAAGTCTATTTTACCGTTAAGCCGCTAGGACAAGACCAAGAACTAGGGCAACTTCGGGTTTTATTGGTGTTAACGCCTAAGCAACAGTTCAATACGAGTTATCAGCAGCTTAAAACTGTAGGGCTAGTGCCGACAATCTGTGATTATGCGTCTGCGGCCAATGCATTAGGGCAGGCAGATGACAGTTATAATCTGCTGCCGGAAGCCTTACAAAAAAATAAAACGCTCGCTAAAAAGTTACAAGAAGGTGGTTTATTAGCGATAACCGGCTTGTTATTGCTGGTGTCTATTACGCTACCGGTATGGTTTGAATATCAAGCTGTTACCGCATTGGAGGAGAAAGTTGAAGTGCTAGGCAAGGAAGCCAAAAAAATTGAAGCCCTGCAAGCTGAAATTGATGTCGCCATTAGCCAAGCTAAACAACTGGTGGATGAAAAAAATGCCGCGCCTGATATTATTGCTATGCTGGATACCTTAAGTGGCCAAATTAAGGATGACACTTGGTTGACGTTTGCCCAATACAGCGACAGGCATTGGCAAATACAGGGTGAGTCACCCGCTGCATCGGCTTTGATTGGAATATTGGAAGCGACTGATATGTTTGCTAATGCACGTTTTGCGTCACCTGTTACCCAAGACAAGAGTACTGAATTAGAGCGTTTTCAAATTACCTTTGATATTGCTAGTGTTGATACTAACCCAAGCTCTGGGGGTAATATTGGCAAACCTTAGTGCACAACAGCAGCGTTGGTTGGCGGTTGGCCTACTCGTACTCGTGTTGGTGATCGTTATTGCCGTTATATTCATGCCTGTCGTTAACAAAGGCATCGAGTTGCACGAAACAAAAACCGCCTTGATGTTTAGGCTGCAACAGTTCCAACGTGTATTAGCTAGAAAAGATGCAGTAACAACGGCTGTGGCGGAGTTAAAAGAAAATAATCTGGAGCAGGGTTATTTAAACAGTGAAGATACGCCGGCCTTGGCATCTGCAGCAGTGCAGGAATTTATCAAGCGCTCAATTACAGATGCTGGAGGTCAACTAAATAGTACCCAAGCCTTGCCCGTGGTTAATAAAAACGGTTTTAGCCAAATCAGTATCAAAGTCAGGATGACAGGTGATACCCAAACCTTACGGGCAACACTTTATAAAATAGAGACAACATCACCGCTGATTATTATTGATCAAATCGATATTAGGCCTTTACGTGGCACAGTAAATAAAATAACCCACCAAGTTGACCCCAGTAATGAATTAAATGTTAATTTTGAAGCCATCAGCTTTATGAGGTTGCAACCGTGATGACAGATAAATTAAATAAAGTTTTGCTAGCAACGTGCGCAATTTTGGCTTTAGTCATAGTGGGAGAATGGCGTTATGCCCAGCATGCGCAAAACCAAGTGTGGGCTGAAATCAACGGGGTTAAGATTAATCCTTATCAAGTGGCAGAATTGCCTAGTTTAGCACTCGCGGATAAAGCTGAAGAAAGTTATGCTGATTTAGTGGGGCGGCCTTTATTTACAAAAGGCAGACGTTATATTGAAGGTGCCAGCGTTAATGAAGATGGGAGCACTATCGGGGTTGACGCTGAATTTGAGTGGCAACTGACGGGTATTTACACCAAGGGCAATGGCCTTTATGCCTTGTTTGACCGCGCCCAAGACCATAATGCAGTGGGTAAGACCAAACACCAAAAAATTACCGAGGGTGGCAGCATCCAAGGTTGGCGGTTAGCTACGATAAACCAAGACAGTGTCATATTGGAACAAGCCAGTGGCCAAAAAGTGTTAATGCTGAGAAAACCTAAATCTAAACAAACCCCTGACAAACCAAATTTCCCTCCTAAGCTCGGAGCTGCTATAAATCCTCAGGATAGTGACAATGAAAACCCTTAGACAATTTGTAATCATTTCCAGTTTTGTGTTAGCCCATACAGCTTTGACTGGCTGTGAGTTTATTGGCCCTAAGCCATTAGCCAAACTGCCTTTGGAACCGGCATTACCCAATGCCAGCGAGGGTCAAGAAAAAGTTATTTTTAGCGAGTTACAAAATAAGCCAGCAGCTTCAAATAACCCAGCGAGTAAAGAATTATACCCGGCTGAGGAAAGTCGCGTAATTCGGCCTAATTTACCCGTAGTACATGATCGGCCTCGTGGTGCTGGTTCCTATAGCTTAAATTTTGATGATGCAGATTTAGGTGAAGTGGCCAAAGTTATTTTAAGTGACATACTTAAACAAAATTATGTGTTAAGCCCTAAAGTTGGCGGTAAAGTGACATTGCAAACCACGCAGGCACTCACTAAAGAAGAGTTGCTGCCGACTTTGGAAATGTTGTTACAGATGAATAACGCAGCCCTGATTAAGGATGACCAGCTGTATCGTATAGAACCATCTTCGGAAGCTACTTACAGTAGTGATTTTTCAACGAATAGTAAGCTTGGTTTTCAGGTAAGGGTAATACCAGTTAAAAATGTCTCGGTGGAAAATATTGTTGATGTCTTAAAGCCGTTGCTACAGGAAAGGACGGTGCTAAATATTGATAAAACCCGAAATTTATTGATCGTTGCAGGTTCTTCAGATGAGTTGTCACGGGTTGTTGATATGGCGAACACATTTGATGTCGATGTTTTAAAAGGCCGTTCGTTTGGTATCTTCCCTTTGGCACATGTTGAGCCGGAAACTGTTATCGAGGAATTGGAAGCGGTGTTTGATAAGACCGATGAGGATTCATTTTTCCGATTCCTGCCGATAGACCGGTTAAACGCGGTAATGGCTATTACACATCAGGCTAAATATCTTAAAGACATCGAAACTTGGGTGGTTAGGCTAGATAAGGCTAATACGAATGCAGGTGGCGGGGTGAATGTGTATAAAGTCCAACATGCCGATGCAGTTGAACTAGCGGCTACCTTGAATGATATTTTTACAGGTGCCAGCTCGGCTAGAAAAAAAAGCAAAGTGGCCAAAATTGCACCTGGCCAACAACCAGGACAAACCACAAACAAACCAGCGGAAAACACACCAGAACAAAAACCATTTTTGTCACGTGGCAGCCAAGGAGAGGACAGCCATATTGCTGATATTGGCAATAATGTAAAAATAATTGCGGATGAACCCAACAACTCCATTATTATCGTTTCTACAGCGCAAGAATATGACGTGATCCGTGCGGTAATTAACCAACTAGATATTTTGCCGTTGCAGGTATTAATTGATGCCACGATTGTTTCAGTAACCTTAACGGACAATCTGCAATACGGGATACAGTGGTTTTTAACCCATGACAACAGCGGTACCAACGTGATTACCAGTGGTGGCGGGGCTAGTGCAGCGTCCATCGCAGCGGCGGCAGTCACAGGTGGTTTTGGGTACTCGTTTATTAGCCGATCTGGGCAGATTCGTGCCGTACTAAATGCCCAAGCGTTGGATAATAAAGTCAATGTGATTTCTTCACCATCTTTAATGGTGCTAAATAATCAAGAAGCGTCTATCCAAGTGGGTGATGAAATTCCTTTAAGAACCACCGAATCGACCAATACCAATTCCGGTGCTGCTGCCGCCAACCCTATCCAAACCAGTTCTATCCAACAACGTAAAACAGGTGTTAAGTTAAAAGTTAAGCCTAGGGTAAATGCTAGCGGTTTAGTGATTATGGATATTGAGCAAAGTGTGGAAACCGCATCGAATACCACAACCAGTAATATCGATTCGCCGACCATTCAGAGCCGGGAAATCACCAGCAATGTTGCCGTGCAAAGTGGTGAAACCATCGTTTTAGGGGGTTTAATCGATGATAATAATACTAACAATAAAACCGGCGTGCCATTTTTTCATGAAATCCCTATTTTGGGGCCGTTGTTTGGTAGCAATACCAGGAATAAAGTTAAAACAGAATTAGTGGTGTTAATTACGCCTAGGGTGGTTAAAAGTCGTCAAGATGCCGGTTTAATTGCCAATGAGTTTAGGAGTAAGTTGACCGGGATTTATGACGTGCGCAACAAGCCTTCAAAAGACCAGAAATATTTTTTCCAGCATTAGTGGCAGCAAACCAGGAGGCTTAGCAAGTTTTAAAAGATAAGCCACCTGGTTTTTTATAAGCTTACAAGGTGATTACTTGGTCGCCTTTGCCGATCAATACCACATCAGCAGGTCTAAGCGCAAACAGGCCCACAGTGACTACGCCTGGAATATTATTGATGATTTTTTCTAGTTCGCTAGGATCCAAAATGCTCAAATTGTGGACATCGATAATTTGATTGTGGTTGTCAGTGATACAACTTTCTCGCCAAACCGGCTGTCCGCCTAACTTTACCATTTCGCGGGCGACAAAGCTTCTGGCCATAGGAACCACTTCAACTGGCAAAGGAAACTTACCTAAGACATCAACCGATTTGCTTTCATCAGCGATACAGACAAATTTTTTGCTGGCTTGGGCAATAATTTTCTCGCGGGTTAAGGCGCCGCCACCGCCTTTGATTAATTGCTTGCGGGGATTGATTTCATCGGCACCATCGATATAAACATCCAACTCGCCGGCCTCATTTAGGTCTAAAACACGGATGCCCACGCTTTTTAAGCGTTCAGTAGTGCCTTCAGAACTAGAAACCGCACCTTCTATATCGTTCTTAAAATCGGCCAACAGGTTAATGAAATGGTTAGTGGTGGAGCCTGTACCTACGCCGATTATGGCGATGTCTTTGATATAAGGTAAGGCGGCTTGGGCGACTTTTTGTTTTAATTCATCTTGTGTCATGGCTATGTAAGTCTGTTGAGTGATAGTGTGGGATAATGCTGATCATGAGCCCATACTTTAGCTGATTTTTTAACATGCCACAAAAATACATAGAAAAAATATTACGCGCCAAAGTTTATGATGTTGCGGTAGAAACACCGTTGGATTTTGCGCCAGTTTTATCAAAGCGTTTAGAGAACAAGGTGTATCTAAAACGTGAGGATTTGCAGCCAGTATTTTCCTTTAAACTCCGTGGCGCCTACAATAAGATGGCACAACTCAGCGAGCAGGAAAAAGCGCTGGGGGTAATAACAGCATCAGCGGGTAACCATGCGCAAGGGGTTGCCTTATCAGCACAAAGGCTAGGTATACGCGCCTTAATTGTAATGCCTAAAACCACACCTGAAATTAAAGTCAACTCGGTTAAAGCGCGGGGCGCACAAGCAATTTTATACGGGGACTCTTACGATGAAGCCTATGTGCATGCCAAAGCTTTGGTAGAAACAGAAGGGATGGTTTATATTCCACCGTTTGATGACCCAGATATTATTGCAGGGCAAGGCACTGTGGCCATGGAGATTTTAAGGCAAAAAACCGATGCCTTAGATGCTATTTTTGTGCCGGTAGGCGGAGGTGGATTAATAGCTGGCGTTGCCGTATACAGTAAATTTGTTAGGCCAGAGGTTAAAATTATCGGCGTAGAACCTATTGATGCGGATTGTTTATATCGCGCTTTAAAGGCCAAGCGACGTGTTAGCCTTAAGCAAGTCGGTTTGTTTGCCGATGGCGTTGCCGTCAAGCAGGTGGGTGAAGAAACCTTTCATTTGGCACAGCGTTATGTAGACGAAGTCATTACTGTGAGTACCGATGAAATTTGCGCGGCTATTAAAGATATTTTTGATGATACCCGTTCCGTGGCTGAACCCGCTGGGGCTTTGGCGCTTGCAGGGTTGAAAAAATATGTCGAACGCGGGCAAGTTAAAGGGCAAACCTTGGTTGCGATTGAAAGTGGCGCCAATATCAATTTTGACCGTCTGCGTTACGTTGCCGAACGGGCTCAAGTAGGTGAGTTTCGGGAAATCCTGTTGGCGGTTAGCGTTCCTGAAACACCGGGTAGTTTTTTACGGTTTTGCTCACAACTGGGCGGGCGAAATATTACTGAATTTAATTATCGTTATTTTGACACTGCCCAAGCGCAAGTCTTTGTTGGTGTGTCCAGTAGCGGTCATGAAGCGGATCGGGCTGGGCTAATCCAACAGCTCAAGGATTTAGGCTTTCCGGTGACCGATATGACAGCTAACGAGTTAGCTAAAGAACATGTGCGTTATATGGTTGGTGGTCATGCCCCTTGTAAACTCAATGAAGTGGTTTATAGTTTGGAATTTCCAGAAAGGCCTGGCGCCTTGCTAGGATTTCTAACAGCCTTGAATGGCCGCTGGAATATTAGCCTGTTCCATTATCGTAACCATGGCGCGGCATTTGGAAAAGTATTGATGGGCTTGCAAATGCCTAAAACCGAACGTAAGGCATTCCAGCTGTGCTTAGATGAATTAGGGTTTGCTTATACGGAAGAGACACAAAATCCGGCGTATCAATTGTTTGCCGGTGGCCATGAGGCGCGTTAATAAGCTTTGCTAAGGCCTTAAGGTTTCTTCTAGGCTTAGGATATAATCCCAGGTAGCCAGTTTTACTGGCAGTATAGACAGGCGGTTGCCGCGTTTGGTCAGGGCAAAATCTGCCAGTTCCGCTGCCGCTTTCATTTCTTGTAAGCTAATGGTGCGTGCTAATTTGCGGACAAACTTGACGTCCACCATCATCCATGTGGGTTTTTCAGGATTGCTTTTAGGGTCAAAATGGATGTTTTCAGGATCGAATGCAGTAAAATCAGGGTAGCCTTGTTTTACTACTTCGACGATGCCAACAATACCCGGTATTTCACAATTGGAATGATAAAAAAAGGCATGGTCACCCAGCTTCATTTCATCGCGCATCATATTCCGGACTTGGTAATTGCGTACGCCATCCCAATGTTCTGTTTGCTGCGGCATTTTGATCAGGTCATCAATACCAAAAGATGACGGTTCGGATTTCATTAACCAGTAGTTCATGGCAGGTAAGTGTTGCTAAAGGGCGCATCTCCCGCCTGCGCCGGTTTATGCCTTCGTCCTTGAACCGTAGGTTCAAGTGGGAGCTTAGTTGGTAAATCAGGCTTCCCGTTTAAAACGGGCATGCACACCATTACGAGGAACAGCTCCCTGGGTAAATGCAGGTTCAGGAAACACCCAGCATAATTTCGAACGCCGCAGGAGATACTGGTTTTATTTTAGCACCTATTTTTTATTTTGGGGTGCTTATAAATTCTCCAAAACATTTTCTATTTTGGAGCTCATTTTCGCCAAGCTTTCACTAAGTTGCTGCTTTAATAGCATATTTTGATTTTTATAGGTGTTCAGTTCGTGCGATAAATTGAGCGCAGCCATCACAGCAATACGGTCAGTGCCGCTTACCCGTCCTGAATCCCTAATTTTGCGCATTTGTGCGTCTAGATCAAGGGCGGAACGGATAAGTTCCTCACGTTCATCTTCAGCACAGGCAATTTTGTATTCTTTGCCCAATATGGTAAGGGGGACAGGTACTATGTTTTCATTTTGGGTCATGATCCATGCTCCATGGCTTTTAGTCGAGTAATCATGGCTTCAACCCGAGTTCTGGCCAGGTTGGTTTTTTCAAGTAATTTGGCTTTTTCACGGACTAAGGCTTCTTGTTTGGTTTTTAAAGTGTGATTTTCATTTTTCACACGGGTATATTGTTCGATAAGTATTTCCAGTTTGACCTCAAGGTCTTTTAATGCGGAAGCTTGATCTGTATCTGGAGTTATCATTGGCGTTAACGGTATAGTGCAAAAAACAAGGCTAGGATTTAACCAGGGTGGCGTTATTATCCAGCCCAGTAAGCTAGGAATCAACTTAACAAATCGCATTTTGATCTAGATCAATGTTAGCATAAGCCGTATTTTTTTTTTAGCGGTAGTGAAACAAAATCTCGAGTTATGGTTTATCAGATAGTTGAAAACATTTTGGCGAAAGCCGATGTAGAGGCCTCGGCAGCGGAGGCACATGGCATGGCAGCGGGGATGCTATGTCTTAGTAGTTTAGCGGATAGCTCGCGCTGGATGGGCGAATTGCTGCAAGATGCGCAAGGCATTAGCGATGAAGACCGCAAAGTGTTGCTCAATTTGTTTGATCAAACGCGGATTTTATTGGCCAGTGAACAATTTGAATTTGATTTGTTTTTACCGGATGATGAGGCTGGTTTAAGTGAACGTACCACGGCGCTAAGCTTATGGTGCCAGGGCTTTCTTTTTGGTATTGGCACTATGGCTACAGGATTTGATAGAACGGGTGATATCGGCGGAATTTTAAAAGATATTACTGAGTTTACAAAGTTAGAGGTAGACGAAGATGATATGGAAGATGAGAATGCGGCGGAAACCGCGTACACGGAAGTGACCGAATATTTAAGATCAGCGGTGTTGCTGTTACGTGACCAGCTGGAAACTATGGCTGGCAATACCGTTCACTAGTTAGGCGTATAGGATCTATGAAACAAACAGAATTTAAAAAACGGCGTAAAGCCTTAATGCAACGTATTGGCGTGGGTAGTATTGCCCTAATTGGCAGTGCTTCTGTGCAGACCCGCAACCGGGATGTCAACTTTCCTTTTCGGCAAGACAGCGACTTTTATTATTTGACAGGTTTTAACGAGCCAGAATCATTAGCGGTGTTTATTCCCGGCCGGGAAAAAGGCGAATACATCTTGTTTTGCCGGGAGTTTGATGAGAAAAAAGCCTTGTGGGAAGGCGCGCATGCAGGCCTTGAAGGGGCTACCCAGCATTACGAAGCTGATGATTCTTTTCCTTTCGACGATTTGGACGAGATTCTCCCGGGTATGCTGGAGGATAAGCTTCGGGTTTATTACCCCTTGGGTAAGGATTCTGAGTTGGACCATAAGTTATTGGAATGGATTAACTTTATAAGAACCCAATCAAGAACGGGCGTAAATGCGCCAGGCGAATTGGTGTCGCTAGAATTGATATTGCATGAAATGCGCTTATTTAAAAGCACAGAAGAGCTTAAATTAATACGGCGGGCAGCCGAAGTTTCGGCCCAAGCACACAGCAATGCCATGAAAGTTTGCAAACCAGGGTTGTATGAGTACGAAATTGAAGCGGAATTGCTGTATCAATTTGGCAAACAGGGTTTACGGGCTGTGGCCTACCCTTCGATAGTAGCAGGCGGTAAAAATGCTTGTGTTTTGCATTACACAGAAAACACGGACAAGTTAAAAAGTGGGGATTTGTTACTGATCGATGCCGGTGCTGAATGCGACCATTATGCCTCTGACATTACTCGCACCTTTCCCATATCAGGAAGTTTCAGTGAACCGCAAAAACAACTTTACCAGTTGGTTTTAGATGCGCAACTGGCAGCCATAGAACAAATTAAACCAGGTGTGCCTTGGAATTTGGCACATGATGCCTCGGTAGAGGTTTTAACGAAAGGTTTAGTAAAACTGGGCTTATTGAAAGGCAAGGTCTCCAAATTAATTAAGGATGAAAAATATAAGCAGTTTTATATGCACCGTATCGGGCATTGGCTAGGCATGGATGTTCATGATGTTGGTGATTATAAAGTTGATAAGGACTGGCGTTTATTAGAACCTGGTATGGTGCTGACTGTGGAGCCTGGCCTATATATTCCCGCTGATTGTGGACAAGTCGATAAAAAATGGCGCGGTATAGGCATACGCATAGAAGATGATGTGTTGGTAACCAAACAAGGGCATGAAATACTGACATCGGCGGTGCCTAAATCAGTAGCTGACATAGAAGCTATTATGCAGGCTTGCTAATGCAACAAAACTACGATGTCTTAATCGTAGGGGGTGGCCTGTCCGGTAATTGCTTGGCTTTGGCATTAAACCAGCATGGCTTGCGGGTTGCGGTGTTGGAAGCGAATAGCCAAGCTGAAATAGCCGCATCGCCGGCAGGGGACCGGGCACTGGCATTAGCCAGTGGCAGCACCGTCATGTTAGAGGCTTTAGGCATTTGGCAAGGCATCAAAGAGCAGTCTACCGCGATAAAACATATCCATGTCTCTGATCGGGGTCATTTTGGTAAAACCCGCTTATCAGCAGAGAAAAACCAAGTTGATGCCTTGGGCTACGTCATTGTGGCACGTACCTTAGAGCAACATTTGGACGGCTTAGTTGCCCAAGCGGGGATACAGCGTTTTTTTTCGGCGCAAGTTAAAAACTTAAGCCAGGATGCGTTAGACATCACCGCCAGCATAGTCTCACCCGAGGCTAGCTTTACTTTGTCGGCCTCATTATTGGTAGGTGCCGATGGCGGACTCTCCCATATCCGCCAGTTATTAGGTATTAGCCAGCACATAAAAAATTATGCTCAAACGGCTTTAGTGACAACGGTAACAACTTCATTACCACACCAAAATGTTGCTTATGAACGCTTTACAGCCGCAGGGCCTTTGGCATTATTGCCCATAGGCCGCCAGCAATGTGCTGTGGTATGGGCTAGAAGCCATGGGCAAGCCCAGGCTTTATTGGATGCTAGCGATGATGCCTTTATCGAAGAATTACAGTATTGTTTTGGTTATCGCTTAGGGGAGCTAAAATTAGCGGCACCTAAGCGGGCATTTCCACTGTCCTTAATTCGGGCGGGGCAATTAGTGGCACAGCGCGCTGTCATTATTGGCAATGCCGCGCATCAGCTGCATCCTGTGGCCGGGCAAGGCTTTAACTTAGGTTTGCGTGATGTTGCCCAATTAGCGGAGAAATTAATCACCCAATATAAAGGCAGGCAAGATCTAGGTGCTGCAGATATGCTGCGGGCTTATGCCCAAGGCCGTCAGAAAGATTATCAACAGGTAATTGGCTTCACCGACCAGCTTGTGCGGATTTTCTCTAATGATGGCTTGGCATTAGCTGCAGCACGTAACATTGGTTTAACGGTATTGGATCATTTGCCTTTTGCTAAGTCCCTATTAGCGCAGCAGGCCATGGGGTTGTTTGAGCATCTTAATGGCTTAAAGCGTTAACGGCGCATAGATGGCTTAATGCCCGGCTAATAGTGCATACAGCCAGCTAACCCGGCATCAGTCGCTATTTAAAGTTTTCCGTCTTAGTCCGCTTCTGGTATATTCCAGATACGTTACCTTGATAAGCGGGCAACGTTTTAGTTTCAGCCTAAATATTATAAAAAAAATCGAGGAGGCCAGGGTATGACAGAAGTATTATTTATATTAACGACTATTTTTGTTGCGTATGTGGTTTATACCGTCATTAGTGACCAAAGCGGCACCACAAACCCTATAGGGCAAGAGCCGTCGCATAAACCAGAGGATATGGTTGCAGTAGCTGAACCAACTCGTGTGGAGGCTATTGTGGCGGTAACAAAAGCAATGCCAGTGACACCAGCCGCTAAAAAACCGGCGGCCAAAAAAACCAGCCGGGCTAAGGCTACGGTACCCACTGCCAGCCCTCAAGTTGCTACGGCAGCAGCCAAGCCGGGCTTGCGTAATCCTGACACGGGTGAAATTGCAAGCAGTTACAGCAATTACCGGTTTACTAAGCGTTGGATAAAAGACGCCCTAGTTGCTGAAGGTTTATTAGATAAGGTATATAAAAACGCTGAGCTGGTGCCTGAGGTAGAAGCAAAAATTAAAACAGCTGTCGGGAAACTTGAGGCAATAGCAAAATATAAGGCTTAACGCTATGATGACAGATGTATAGCAAATATAGCTTTAGTCATCCATATTCAGTTTTTTTAGGCGATAGCGTAATGACCTAAAGGATAAGCCGAGTTGTTTGGCGGCCGCAGTCTTATTCCATTTGTTTTCCTCTAAGGCTGCAATAATGGCGTTACGCTCTATGCTTTCCAAAAAGTCTTCCAACGAGCTTTGGCTGGGGTCGTAGCGCTCTGTGCTGGCATCAGTTTTTATGCCGATGGGCAAATTGAGGTCGTCTAGTTCTATAGTTTTGCCGTCATATAACGCCAATGCCCTTTCTAATATGTTTTCTAACTCACGCACATTGCCCGGAAACTGATAGTTTTCTAAAGCCGTTAAGGCTTGCTGCGATAATATCGGTGTTGCCAGTTTATTGGCGGTAGATAAGTTAGATAGAATGTGTTCGGCTAAAAGAGGGATATCTTGTGTGCGTTCCCTTAAAGCCGGTACTTGTAAATCAATGACATTGATCCGGTAGTAAAGGTCTTGCCGGAAACTGCCGGTTTTAACCATTTCTGCCAAATTTCGATGGGTTGCACTTAGCAAACGGACATCAACGGCAATTTCTAAATTTTCACCCACGGGACGGATTTTTTTTTCTTGGATGGCGCGTAGCAGTTTAACTTGCAAGGAGGCTGGTAAGTCGGCGACTTCGTCCAGGAACAAGGTGCCACCTTCAGCAGCTTGAAATAGGCCTTTTTTATCACAGGCAGCGCCCGTAAAACTGCCTTTTTTGTGGCCAAAAAATTCACTCTCCATCAGTTCATAAGGTATTGCGCCGCAGTTAATGGCAACAAACGCCTTGTCACTGCGAGGGCTTTGCTGATGGATTAATTTAGCCACTAATTCCTTACCGGAGCCTGATTCACCGCTGATATACACTGGGGCTTGGCTACGAGCCAATTTGCCAATTTTTGTCCTGATTTCGCGCATAACGGACGAGTCACCCAAAAGGACTTGGCGCATGCGTCTTTCTTTGTTATCAGATACTTTAATGGCGCTATGAATGAGTTGGCGTAGTGATGCCAATTGCACAGGCTTGGAAATAAAGTCAAATGCGCCTTTTTTCATGGCTAAAATAGCGGTATCCATATTGCCATGGGCAGTAATTACAGCAATAGGCAAAGGTGTTGGCATGGCTTGAACATGGTCTACCAATTCTAGACCGTTGCCGTCAGCCAGCTTCATATCTGTTAGGCATAGGTCAAAAGGCTGGGTTTGCAATAACTTTTTAGCGGCGCTAACTGAATCTGCGCAACAGACGGCCATACCCATCCTGTCCAAGGTGATTTCCAGTAGTTCAAGTATGTCCGGTTCGTCGTCTACGATAAGTACCAGTGATTTTGTCATGTTAAATTTCAATCAGGGAATGCTCGGCATTCATTAAACATAATCTGAAACAACTGTAGTTGTCATCGGTTAAATGATAGCTTAAGGTGGCTTGGTTGAGTTCCGCTAATTCTTTGGAAATATAAAGACCTAGCCCTGTGCCAGTCGGTGAAGTGGTAAAAAACGGTTCAAAAAGATGGTTGATTTGTTCTTGGATTAGGCCAGGCCCCTTATCTATCACCTCAATGCAAGGTGCTAGCCTGCGCAGACAGGTATGTAATTGGATGGGTTTTTGTTGACCACCGTATTTAATGGCATTTAGGCATAAATTGTCGAGTATTTGTTTTAAATGGCTAGGATCTATGCGGGCTTCTAAGTTGTCATCGTTAAAGGTTAGGTGAAAGCAATCGGCTTCGGCATTATGTTCTAATAAAAAATTATCCAAATATTGGAGTAACCAGGGTTTAAGCTGTATCTTTTCCCGTATGGAATGGTTACGCCGGGATAGTTTTAAGATATCTTCTATGATGTGGTTAACCCTGAGCGAATGGGTTTGGATAATTTCTGTTAAGCGCCGGTCTAGCGCGGGTAGTGTAGTGTTTTCGGACAATAATTGGCCGGCATGGCTGATGGCACTAAGCGGGTTACGGATTTCATGGGCTATGCTGGCGGTCAAGCGGCCTAAAGAGGCTAATTTGCTTTGCTGTAAACGTTGGTTGTAAAGGGCGATATCCTCGAAGATGACCAGGAAAAAAGCTTCGTGTTGGGTGGGTAACTGCATAAAACGGACATGAATGTCGGCTTGATTGGGTAATTGTAGCAGCACAAAATCTTGTTGAGGGTCTGCCAACCAATGTTCCATGGCTAAACTGAGGTATTCTGAAATATCACTGAGTGTGACGGGCAATAAAGGTAAGTTGGCTAATTTTAGCGCGGCTTCATTCGCCATCTGGATGGTTTGTTTGAGGTTGGTAATGATAATGCCAGATTGTAAATGTTGGATAATGTAGTTATTGAGTTCTTCCAGTTGCGAGATGGTTTGCTGCTGCTGGGCAGCCAGTTCAATACTCTGTTCGCTACGTTGCGCAAGAATATAAGACAATAAGGCGATGGTGAAAAATGAGGCACCCAACATGCCTGCATAAGTATAAGAGGTATTGCCAAAATTATTGAAATAATCAGCGTAAATTTGTTCGGCAAGTACGGCTAAGCTGGCTATGGCAGCAAAAAACATAGCACACCGGCCACCAATAAGTAGGCCTGCGGCGGCAATTGCAAGCCCTATTAGCACGCCTAGGCCACTACTGATTCCACCGCAAGCGTGCATTAACAGCGTTAACACGATAATATCGGTTACGATTAGGGTTTGTGCTTGGGCCACATACCCCGTTAAACGCCAAATAATGCAAATAGCAGAGAAAAAACATAAGCCCAGATAACTAAAAGCACTAAAGTTGTAAAGTTGCCTGTCATGCGAGCCGAGTAACGAGGGGCCGACATGGCTATAAAACAAAATGACAAATAAGCCGGCCAGAATAAAGCGGTAACTCAAGTAAACTTTTAACAGCAGCCAAGCTTGTTGGGTTGGTATACCATAGCCTTTAGATAGGGGGCATGGAAAAATAGTCTTGCTGTCGGCAGTCATAGGGTTCTTGAAGATGGTGTTTTATAAGGACTTCGGTAGAATATCGAGTTCCCATCAATAATAGCATCGATGCAAAAAATTAGGGTGTGTGCAGCTTTTTTTGGATGTTTTTAGGAGCAAAAAATGAATATTCACGAATATCAGGCGAAAAAGCTGTTTAAGGCCTATGGCATTACGGTGCCGGATGGTAACCCGGCAGATACGCCAGAGCATGCCGAACAGGTTGCTAGGGAATTAAGTGGCAATACTTGGGTATTAAAAGCCCAAGTCCATGCTGGAGGCCGCGGTAAGGCGGGCGGGGTAAAAATAGCCCATAGTTACCATGATGTCTTCAGTTTCAGCCAAGATATGTTGGGCAGACGTTTAGTGACGCACCAGACCGACAGCTTAGGCCTTCCGGTAGCAAAATTATTAATCGAAAAAGGCTACGATATTCAACGTGAGTTTTATTTAAGTGTCTTGGTGGATAGACGAAGCAGCAAGATTATGTTTATTGCCTCGGCGGCTGGGGGCATGGACATAGAAAGCGTGGCTAATGAGACACCAGAGCTTATAGTTACCCAATTGATCGATCCTGCAGCAGGCTTACAAGCTTACCAATGCCGTAATATTGCCTTTAATTTTCAACTGCAAGGCGCGCAGGTCAAATCCTTAGAAGTTATTATGCGGGGGATGTACCAATTACTTTGGGATAAAGATGCCAGCCAGATTGAAATCAATCCCTTAATTTTAACGGTGCAAGGTGATTTGCTGGCATTGGATGCAAAAATTAATTTTGACGATAATGCACTGGCGGCACACCCTGATATTTTAGATTTGCATGATATAGGGCAAGAAGATGAAAAGGAAATTAAAGCCCGGCAATTTGATCTTAACTATATTACGTTACACGGGAATATCGGTTGTATGGTAAATGGTGCCGGCTTGGCTATGGCAACCATGGATTTGGTCAAGTTAAATGGGGGAGCCCCAGCTAATTTTTTGGACGTGGGGGGTGGTACAACAGCGGCAAAAGTGGCGGAAGCGTTTAAGCTTATACTTTCCGATAGTGGTGTCAAAGCGGTGTTGATCAATATATTTGGCGGCATCGTGCAATGCGATATTATCGCCCAGGGCATATTAGCTGCGGTTGCAGAGGTGCATGTTGAAGTGCCTGTTGTAGTAAGGCTTGAGGGTACCAATGCTGAAGCAGGACGTAAGTTATTGGCGGAGTCCGGTTTAAATTTAATTGCCGAAACTGAGTTGGCCGTTGCGGCGGCACAAGTTGTTAAATTAGCGCAGGCGGTTTTATGAGTATTTTAATTGACCAGGACACTAAAGTAATCTGCCAAGGGTTTACGGGTAAACAAGGCAGTTTCCATTCGCAACAGGCATTGGCGTATGGCACCCAACTGCTAGGCGGCATTACCCCAGGAAAGGGCGGGGAAAGCCATTTGGGTCTGCCAGTGTTTGATACTGTTGAGCAAGCGGTAAACCAAACTGGTGCCAATGCCAGTATGATTTACGTGCCGCCTTTTTACGCCGCAGATGCAATTTTAGAGGCTGTCGATGCAGGTATAAAAATCATTGTTTGTATTACAGAAGGCATACCGGTTTTACATATGCTTCGGGTTAAAGCCGCCATGCGTAATGCCGATAGCGTGTTAATCGGCCCCAATTGCCCAGGCGTGATAACGCCGGGCGCTTGTAAAATTGGCATTATGCCGGGATATATCCATTTGCCAGGTGTAATTGGCATAGTCTCGCGCTCAGGTACCTTAACGTATGAAGCGGTAAACCAAACTACCCAACAAAAATTAGGTCAAAGCACCTGTGTAGGGATAGGCGGCGATCCGATCCACGGGATGAATTTTATTGATGTCATTAGCCGTTTTCAGGCCGATGAGCAAACTAAAGGCATCGTTATGGTTGGCGAAATTGGTGGAAGTGAGGAGGAAGAAGCAGCTGAATACATTAAATGCCATGTCACTAAGCCGGTAGTAGCTTATATTGCAGGGCAAACTGCACCACCCGGTAAACGCATGGGGCATGCTGGCGCTATTGTTACGGGGGGCAAGGGTACGGCAGCCAGTAAAATGGCCAGTTTAAAAGCCGCTGGTATCACGGTTGTCAACTCGCCGAGTGATATCGGTGTGGCTATGAAAGCAGCATTCAGCGGCAATGGTTAAGGCTATGTTGACATGAATGGCGGGTGGCAGAAATGTCTTATATCCCAGGTTTAACCAAGACTTAGCTTAAACCACGAATATTAAAAAGTAGCTATACTAGTCTAGAACCTAAAACTTAACCTTTAAGCGAGACTCACTGTGACTAATGATGGCGCCATCAGTATTGTTCTGCCTGCTAAAAATGAGGCTATTAACCTTATTGAATTGCTACCCAAGCTAAAACAGCTATATCCGGCAGCAGAAATATTAGTGATAGATGACGGGTCTACAGACGATACCGTGGTGGTGGCTAGTGCAGCTGGTGCCAGGGTAATCAGCCACCCTTATAGCCAAGGTAATGGTGCGGCTATTAAGACCGGGGCACGCCATGCACTAGGCGATGTTTTGGTATTTATGGATGGTGATGGTCAGCATGATCCGGCTGATATTGCGGCTTTGCTGGAAAAATTCTCCGAAGGTTATGATATGGTGGTGGGTGCGCGTAAACTCACTAGCCATGCTTCATGGTTTAGACGTTTTGCTAATAGTTTTTATAATCGCTTAGCTTCAGTGATGACGGGTCATCGTATTGAGGATTTAACCTCGGGTTTTCGCGCCGCGCGGGCGGAAAAGTTCCGCAAATTCTTATATTTGCTGCCGAACGGATTTTCTTATCCGACTACAAGCACCATGGCGTTTTTCCGTTCAGGTTTTCCGGTGGCATATATTCCCATCCATGCTGGTAAACGCCAAGGCAAAAGCCATATTAAGCTACTAAAAGATGGTATCCGTTTTTTTATTATCATCCTAAGGATAGGCTCTTTATTTTCACCAATGCGTTTGTTTTTACCGATTAGCGGTTTGGTTTTTGTCACTGGCGCATCATATTATGCCTATACGTTTGCCACCGCAGGGCGATTTACGAATATGAGTGCCTTATTGATCTTATCCTCTTTAATCATTTTCTTGATCGGCATTATCTCTGAGCAGATTTCATCATTGCATTATAAAAACATTGAATAGGCAGCACGTATTTTTCCCGATTTGGGATAACCTATGAAAATGAAAAAAATCTTATGGTTAAGCTCTAGTTACCCACGTTTTGAAGCCGACACAGCATCCATTTTTTTACGTTATCTAGCCGTTGCGTTGCAAAAAAAACAATTTGAAATCCATGTACTGTCCCCAGACAATATCTGTGTGGATCCGCAATTTCAAACTGGCATAGTGCAGAGCCACCGTTATATGTATTTTTGGCCTAGGAAATTACAGAAGCTCGCTTACGGTTCTGGAATTTTGCCAAATTTGCGCAACCAACCATGGTTGTTCGTACAAATACCTTTTTTTATGTTGGCTATGTTTGTTTCAGCTTGGCGCTTAATTCAACGCTTAAAACCCGATGTAATCCATGCTCATTGGGTTTTCCCACAAGGTGTTTTAGCTAGTTTATTGGGTAAATTAACCGGTGTGCCAGTTATTATCACCGCGCACGGTGGTGATGTGTTTGCCTTGCAAGGCCGGGTCTTGGGCTATCTCAAGCGTTGGGGTATTCAGCATTGCCGTGCTTGGACATGTAATACCTTGGCAACCGCTAAGGCTGTGGGGCATTATTTGCCAACACCTGAAATTATACCCATGGGGGTAGATTATGCTTTGTTTAGTTCCGGGCAGCCGATAAGCAGGTCAGTAACAGGTAAGATAATACTTTTTGTCGGACGTCTGGTTGAAAAAAAGGGTGTGCACTGTTTAATCACGGCTTTTTCTTTATTACCGAAAGCTGAGTTAGAGACAGCAAAATTATGGATAATTGGTGATGGCTTAGAGCGCAAGCGTTTAGAAGATTTGGTTGTAGCATTGGGCTTGACAGAAAATGTTGTGTTTTATGGCCGTTTAGCTAATACGGTGTTACCGCAATATTATGCTGCGGCCGATATATTTGTAGCGCCTTCCATGCCAGATGCTTCAGGTGATACTGAAGGCCAAGGCGTGATGCTATTAGAAGCAATGGCGTGTGGCGTGGCTGTAATTTCGACTAAAACAGGTGGTATTACTGAAGTGTTGGACGATGGCAGGAGCGCTTTATTGGTGCCGCCAAATGATCCTGTCGCATTGAAAAATGCAATAGGGAAATTACTGGAAGATAGTGAGTTAAGGGCGTTTTTAGCTAAGACAGGGCAAAAACAAGCCCAACGTTATGATTGGGAACATGTTGCGTTAAAGTTTGCTTTGTTGTATCGGGCAGTATTAAATGCTTAAAGAAAGTGGTTAGTCAATTGTTCGGTAACTTGTGTAATTAAAGCTGACCAATCGCCCATAGTTTTTTGTCTATACAGGGTCGCCGTGGGGTACCATGGTGAGTCATCCCTATCGAGTAGCC
This sequence comes from Methylococcaceae bacterium, assembly GCA_041660045.1. Lineage (GTDB taxonomy): Bacteria > Pseudomonadota > Gammaproteobacteria > Methylococcales > Methylomonadaceae > WM-3-3. The sequence continues at coordinate 31,607 of JBAZXA010000007.1, forward strand.
ACCTAAAGTCCGGTGAATAGGATAATAATATCCACACAGGTTTACCTAGCGCGCCTGCCAAGTGGATGATAGAGGTATCTACTGAAATGATTAAGTCCATTTCATCGACTAATGCCGCTGTATCTGAAAAATCACCCAAATAGTCATTATGTAAGTAAATTGGGCTTATTTGTTTTAACGTTGTAACTTCATCATCACGGATTTCTTGCTGTAGACAGTGGAATTCTAAGGGTAAACCTAATAAAGGAGCCAGTGTCTCAGGGCCGATGCTGCGGTTGTAGTCATTATTATGTGATATTGAACCAGACCAAACCAAGCCAATCCTAGGCAGTCTTTTTTGCCCTAGCCGCTGTTGCCATACGGTTTTTTTCTTATGGTCTACACCTAAATACGGTATTTGCGCAGGAATGTTGTCTAGAGTGGTTTTAAACGCAAGGGGCAAGCTCAGCATTGGGCAATGTAAATCAAATGCCGGTAGACTTTCGCCTTTATTAATAAGGCTGAAATGGCCTTTGAGTGAGCCCAATAAAGTATGCAATGCAGGCTGTACTTCAAGGATAACCGTTGCCCCCATGGTCTCAAACATCTGAATGTAACGGCAAAACTGTATCGTGTCGCCTAGGCCTTGTTCGGCATGGATAAGGACAGTTTTGCCTGCTATATCTTGGTCGCCTAGCCAGAGCGGTTCGGAAAACGGCCTGTTTTGATCTATTAAAGCCGGCGCTTGCCATCGCCATTCATACATCGGCCAGCCTTGTTTAAAATCACCCAGCAAAAGAAGTTGTAAGCTTTTACAAAGATAGGCATCGGCATAATCTGGCTTTAATGCGATGGCGCGGTCGTAACTTGCAAACGCGTCGTCAAATAAATGTAAGTCTTTCAAGCTAATGGCGCGGTTGTTATAGGCAACTGCAAAATTTGGGTTACAGGCAATGGCTTTATCGTAATCGGTGATAGCGTCTTCTAATTTGGCCATGTATCTTAGCGTGTTAGCCCGGTTGTTATAGGCTTCTGCAAAATCTGGTTGTATTCTTAAGGCGTGGTCATAGTCTTCTAAGGCGTTTTCATATTGCTTTAAAGAATGCATCACGATGCCACGATTTTTGTAGGCTAGGGCATAATCGGGCTTAAAATGGATGGCTAAAGTAAAACTAGCTAAGGCGTCGATTAGCCGCTTTAGTCCCTGAAATGCGCAACCTTGGCTATGGATGGCTTCTGGATAATCCGGCGTTAAAGCGATGGCTAAATTGGCATAGGCCAGTGCTGCTTTGTAGGATTGTTTATCAAAAAGCAAATGTCCGCCACCAACATAGGCTTCTGCATAATCTGGTTTTAAATCTATAGCTTGATTAAAATGGGTCAAGGCTTGTGCTGGCTGCTTTAACGTTTTAAATAAGTCGCCTAGATGGTAAAAGAGTTCTGGATCATCGGGGTTTAATGCCAAAGATTGTTTATAATCACTTAAGGCAAGCTCAAATTCTTTTATGGCAAGGTGGGCATGGCCACGGTTAAAAAAAGCTTCAGCAAAACTTGGTCTTAGCGCGAGCGCCTTATTATAGCTGGCGATCGCTTCCGTAATCCGGTTAAGTGCTTGTAGGGTAATACCTTGATTATTATAAGCATCGGTATAATCTGGATTTAACTCAATGGCGGCGCGAAAACTGGCTAAAGCGGCATCATATTCAGCAAGATCATGTAAGACTATGCCTCGATTGTAATAGGCTAAGGCAAACTCAGGATATAAGGCTATGGCTTGATCATAACTGGTTACCGCTTCTAGCAAGCGATTGAGTTGAGTTAAGGCAATACCCCGGTTACAAAAGACATTGGCTTGTTCGGGATCTATTGTTAATGTTTGGTCAAATAAAGCCAGGCCTGCTTGATATTGTCCCTGCTGTAAATTAAGCAGGCCTAAACTACTTAAAAGTTGGGGATGCTCTGGCAAGTCCAACAGTAAATTTTGATATTGCTTGGTGGCTTCAGCAAATTGTCCGTTTTTATGTAAAAAAAACGCCTCTTGAATTTGTTGGTTTTGTTCAGGTGTAGGGTTTTTCAAGTTCATAGTTGAAAACGGACAATTAATTTAGTGTCAGGTTAGTTCCGCATCCAGTCTACTCCCTTATTCCGGTATTAGCCTTTAATCTTTTTTTCCAGCTCTATTTGGCTCAAGTGGCGGACATCTTCACCTTTAACAGCATAAATTAGATATTCGCAAATATTGACCGCATAATCGCCAATTCTTTCCAGTGCCCGTGCCGTCCATAAAACATCTAAGGTACGGGTAATGTTTCTAGGATCTTCCATCATACGGGTAATAAGTTGCCGAATAATACTGCTGTATTCACGGTCTACATGTTCATCCCGGCTGGTAATTGTAGCCACTTCATCAATGCTCATGCGGGCGAAGGCGTCAAGTGATGCGTGCATCATTTCCTTCACCAACTCTGCCATGTGCTCAAGTTCAAAATAATCAGTCCGTTTACCATCATAAGTATCTGACAATTGAATAGCCATTTGTGCGATGCGTTTAGCCTTATCGCCAGCCCGTTCAAGCTCTCCGACAATTTTAATGACAGTGATAAGCAATCTAAGGTCAAATGCCGTAGGCTGCCGTATGGCTAAAATTTGATTGCACTCATGGTCTATGGCAACTTCCATAGCATCAACCTGGGTATCTTGTTTGATGACTAGTTCTGCTATTTCAACATCGCTAGTCATAAAAGCCCTAACGGCGATATCCATTTGCTGCTCAACCAAGCCACCCATAACCAGCACTTGATTCCGTATGCTTTCCAATTCTTTATTGAATTGTCCAGAAATATGATGACCTATTTTGGAATTATCCATTGCAAATCTCCTTACCCATAGCGGCCGGTAATATAATCTTCTGTTTGTTTTTTCTTTGGGTTTGTAAACAATTCGCTAGTGCTACCCATTTCGATTAACTCACCCATATACATAAAGGCCGTGTAATCAGAAACCCGGGCAGCTTGCTGCATATTGTGAGTAACTATAACTATAGTATAGTGCTCTTTTAAAGTATTGATGAGTTCTTCAATCTTTAAGGTAGAAATAGGGTCTAATGCCGAAGCCGGTTCATCCAGCAATAGCACTTCTGGCTCTATGGCGATGGCTCTGGCAATGACCAGCCGTTGTTGTTGGCCTCCTGATAGCCCAAGTGCGTTGTCATTGAGGCGATCTTTTACTTCGTCCCATATTGCTGCGCCATGTAAGGCGTTTTCTACTGTTTCATCGAGGATACGGCGATCATTAATACCTTGGATTCTTAAGCCGTAAGCAACGTTTTCATAGATTGATTTTGGAAACGGATTGGGTTTTTGAAATACCATGCCAACACGTCTACGTAACGCGGCAACATTAACTGATTTGTCGTAAATATTGGCATCATCCAACAAAATTTGGCCTTCTATCCGAACTTTGTCGATTAGGTCGTTCATACGGTTTATACAGCGTAATAAAGTCGATTTACCACAGCCGCTAGGTCCAATATAGGCAGTTACCCGTTTTTTGGGGATATCCATATCGATGCCATGTAAGGCTCGTTTTTCACCATAATAGAGCTTAAGGTTTTGTACTTTAATCGAGATGCCACAGTCATCGGTTGCAAGCTTATTATTGTTGCGATCAATAGAGCTGATGTTAATGGCGTGGGTTCTTACTTCTTGAGTTGTCATGGTTAACCTTCCAAAGCCCGATATTGTTCGCGCAGGTGATTTCTAATATGAACTGCCGCTAGGTTTAGTCCGATTATAACGATAACTAGCAGCAATGATGTGGCATAAACTAGGGGTCTGGCCGCTTCAACATTTGGACTTTGGAAACCCACATCATAAATATGGAAGCCTAAATGCATAAACTTTCTATCCAAGTGTAAAAAAGGGAAGTTACCGTCGACTGGTAAGGCGGGTGCAAGTTTTACCACACCAACTAGCATTAATGGCGCAACTTCCCCAGCTGCGCGGGCTACGGCTAAAATTAACCCCGTCATCATCGCGGGGCTGGCCATGGGCAGAACCGTGCGCCAAAGTGTTTCAAGTTTGGTAGCGCCTAAGGCGAGGCTACCTTCTCGTATGGATTTTGGAATGCGCGATAGGCCTTCCTCAGTAGAAACTATAACCACGGGTAGCGTCAACAATGCTAAAGTGATAGATGCCCACAGCAAGCCAGGCGTGCCAAATACGGGAGCCGGCGCGGCTTCTGGGTAAAATAACTTATCAATGCTCCCGCCTAATATGTAAACAAAAAAACCTAGGCCAAATACACCATAGACTACTGACGGAACCCCTGCTAAGTTATTGACAGCAATTCTAATCATGCGCGTCACAAAGCCTTGCTTGGCGTATTCGCGTAAGTAGACCGCCGCGATGACACCAAAAGGTGTGACGATGATCGACATAATAATCACCATCATGACGGTGCCATAGATCGCCGGGAATACGCCACCTTCGGTATTGGCCTCGCGCGGGTCTTGAGTTAAAAACTCAACAATTTTGTCACCATAATGGCGTAGTTTTTCAAGTAAACCCATGGCGTTAGGCTGATAAGCCCTTACGATTTTAGCCATAGGTATCGTTAATTCTGTGCCATCGGCAACTTTTACGGTTAGGCTGTCACGTCGTATATCTTGGTATAACTGCCTAAGCTGGATTTGAAACTGTTCATAGTCAGCCTCGTAGTTGGCCTTTTGCAAAGCAAACTGTTTTTCCGTTGCTATGTTCCATTTGTTATCCAACTGTAAGCGTTTTTGCTTTAATCTTAGACGTTCAAGGCCATAGTTAATCGCACCAATTTCCTTTTTTTCTAGACGCACAATTTCAGCATAAATAGAAGTGGCCACTTTTAGCCGGTCTAACGCAATCGGTAAGGCTTCATTGTTACTGGCAATGGTTTGGCCATTTTCTTTTACAGCCAGTAAATAACCATAAAAATTACCCCATTCCCGACGCTCGATGACTAAGACGTCTTTGGGATAATCCAGTTGGGTGATGCTGTGTTTGAGTAACCAGCGAAAATCTCGGCCAAAAACATCGCGGTTGCCTATTTTGATGAGATATTGGATTAGGTCATCTTGCTCATTGTTGAGCTTGTAACCTGCCGCTTTGGCCATAGCAGCACTGGTTTTGCTAGTGTCAACAATTTCCCCGATAACTGTTTCCGGGTTACTGCCGTCTTCATGATAGCTAATTTCAGCAACTTTGGAGGGCCAAAAATGTACCGCCCCTTTTACTGTAATTAAAGCTAATAAGCCTATTACCAGAATCAGACAAATGCTCACTGCCGCCGCATTTAACCATATCCAAGGGGCACCGCTTTTAAACCATTGTTTAATCATAATGAACTGTATTTTTCACGTAAATGTTGGCGGACAACTTCGGCCAAGGTATTAACGACAAAAGTAAACATAAAGAGTACCAATGCGGCTAAAAATAATACCCGGTAATGCGTACTATCGACTTCAGCCTCAGGCATTTCAACAGCAATATTTGCGGCTAAAGTTCGCATGCCTTGGAATATGCTTAAATCAATAAGCGGTGTATTACCGGTGGCCATGAGTACAATCATGGTCTCACCCACTGCCCGTCCAAGGCCTATCATAATGGCTGAAAATATGCCTGGGCTGGCGGTTAGCAAAACAACTTTAGTCATGGTTTGCCAAGGTGTGGCACCCAATGCTAGCGAGCCTATGGTCAAGTGTTTCGGTACGCTAAAAATAGCATCTTCAGTGATTGAATAAATGCTGGGGATTACTGCAAAGCCCATGGCAAAGCCAACAACCATGGCGTTACGCTGGTCATAACCGATACCCCATTCACTTTTAAGCCAATCCCGCAAAGAGCCATTAAAACAAATCGTTTCTAGGCCATCGCTCAGGCCTATCGCTAAGCAGCCGGATAATAAAATAATTGGGATGAGTATCATGGCATCCCAACCTTCAGGGATTTTTTGTAGAAATCCTTGTGGTAAAAATTGCCATAAATAGGCAAATAAAATAACGCTAGTGGGTATCACCAACAACAATGTAAAAATGCCCGCTAAATGCATTTCTATATACGGGGCTAACCATAAGCCAGCGAGAAAACCTAAGATAACGGTGGGTAAGGCTCCCATCATTTCAATGGTGGGCTTAACCACACGGCGTAATGAGGGAGCCATGAAATAGGCGGTATAAATAGCGCCCATTAAAGATAATGGAACCGCAAATAACATGGAATAAAAAGCCGCTTTTAAGGTACCAAAGACTAAGGGGATTAAGCTATATTTCGGTTCAAAATCATTGCTAGCGGAAGAGGATTGCCAGATATAAGCAGGTTTTGAGTAACTTTCATACCAGATTTGTTGCCAAAGTACTTTGATGGAGACTTCGGGATGTTCATTTTCAATATGCCAAAAATGTATTAAACCATCGCTGGTTTGCAGTAAAAAAGTATCGGCACGCGGGGATAGGGTCATGGCGATGGCATTTTTCCCACTAACTTGTTCTTTCAGCAGTTCCCGCTCTGATGTGGAATGGTAAACCCCCATTTCACTGTTAGCATCAACGGCAATAAAGCCTTTACGGCGTTGCTCGGCATTTATGGCAATTATGCTTTGGTCAGAGACTTTGAAGTCCCTAAATTTATTTAAGCGTGAGTGGTTTTGTTCATCTTTAACTAAGCCCCATTGGCTAACTGTTCCGTTGGAGTCACCGACTAGTACGGATAAGTCGCCATTCAAAAAGGTTGCGCTGGTGATTTTGGGGGTGTTGTTGGCAATATTTTTATGTTCCAGTAGCACAGGCTGTGCTTTGTTGCTGATATCAAAAGCGCTAAGGCCGCCATTGCTTCGAATTAGATAAAGATAGCGTTGCTCCTTATCAATCAGTATCTCATCGACGTCAATACCATCCATTTCTAAGGTCGTGTCTGTTCGGGTTAAGCCAGCTTCATCATCAAACAAAGATTCTTTAGGTGCAAAACTGACCAACTGAATTTTATGGCCAATTTTAGCGGCTAACATGCTTTTGTCAGAGATTTTTATGGCAACTTTATCCAAGGCTAATCCGGTTGCATCGATGATTATCGGGTCAACACCTAAAGGATATTGCAATGACGGTGTTATCTGTCTAATGTTATTAACAAAAGTTTCTTTATAGAGTTGTTTTACGACGATAGCTTTGCCATTGGAAAGCCCATATATGGCGACACCTGTTGCTGGGTTACCAGCGCTGAAGCTGATGATTTTGGCGTCAGTAGGCGTTTTGATGGTTTCAGTGCCGATGGTTTCGCCATCTGTGACTTTAAAAAAGATGACAGTTCCAGTATCGGTAAAACGGGCGCCAACCTTATTTTGTTCTTCCATGGCCAGTAACACGGTTTTGCCTAACTGTTGTTCCGGTACAGCATATTGCGACAGGGGTTTGGCAGAAGCCGATATGAATAAAGGGTAAACGGAATAGAGCAAAAAGAAAAATATTAAAACGACGGCAATAATGACACTAAGGCCGCCAATGACAACACCATACTGGGCTATTTTGTCCTTGATTAAGCGCCATTTTTGGTAATATTCGGATGCAGTCCCTTTTGGGGAAGAAATTTTATGATTAATGTGTAATTCCGACATGCCGGCAAAATAGATATTTGAGCTAAAAAACAAAACAATCAAAAAAGGTGGTAATCCTGGCAAGAGAATCCACCACCTTTTTGACAATCCTTAGACCATATTGGCGCTAAGGTTAGGTTTTGGCTAGGATTGGGTATCCCAAAAGCGCTCCGAAAAATCCTATAACGTTGAGTTATTTGATCGATGCAAGTGCTTTATCGACAACTTTGGCCGGTAAGGGAATATAGCCATCCTTAACTACAGCTTGTTGGCCCGCTTTAGACAACACCATTTTAAGGAACTCATCTTCTAGGGGCGCCAACGGCTGGTTAGGTTTTTTATTTACATAAACATACAAATAACGGGCTAACGGATAAGTGCCGGCTAGTGTATTCTCAGGGGTGGCTTCAATGTAAGGTTGGCCCTCTTCCTTCGCCAACGCTACTGCTTTTACGCCAGAAGTGGTATAACCCATACCGGAATAGCCAATGCCATTAACAGATGTGGTTACCGCTTGCACGACAGAGGCCGAACCAGGCTGTTCATTAACATTGTCTTTATAGTCACCTTTACATAAAGTATGCTCTTTAAAGAAACCATACGTTCCAGAAACAGAATTACGTCCATAAAGCTGGATAGTTTTACTTGCCCAAGCACCCGTTAAGCCAGCTTCGCCCCAGGTTTTTATATCGGAGCTATAGCCACATTTACGTGTGGTTGAAAAAATAGCATCGGCTTGCATAAGGGTTAAACCTTTAACTGGGTTGTCTTTGTTGACAAAAATCGCCAAGGCGTCTATTGCAACAGGAACCGCAGTTGGTTTATAGCCGAATTTGCTCTCAAACGCATCAATTTCTTCATCTTTCATTTTACGGCTCATTGGGCCGATGTTTGCGGTGCCTTCTGTTAAGGCTGGGGGTGCCGTGCTGGAGCCCGCTGCTTGGATTTGGATATTGACATTGGGATAGTTGCGGTTGAACTCTTCTGCCCATAAAGTCATTAAGTTAGCTAAAGTGTCTGAACCCACACTGGATAAGGTGCCTGCTATACCGCTAGCTTTTACGTATTCAGGTATGCCCGCTTCTACAGTTGCGGCGGCAGGCGTATTGGCACTAGTCAGAGCTCCCATTAACCCGAGTGCGGCAGACGCTAATTTAATTTTTGCTAATTTCATTTTTATTGAACTCCTAAGAGATGGTTTGTTTTAATATACATTATGCAACATTAAATATGACAGGAACATGAAAAGCTCCGCTCAATTTTATCTAAGCTAATGTTTTCAATAATTTGATCGGGTAAGTTGTGTGCTAGGCTTAAGTGGTTTACCAAGATAATAGGCTAATAAGGCATATTAAGCCGTAGGTTATTATATTAGGCACTCCTCAATATGGGTAATTGAGATTAATTTGGCATGATGGGGGCTTAACCCAGGCCAATCACTATTGATGCTAATTCTGGCCAATGTTGCAGTATGTAGGTAATCCCTGGTAGCCAAGGTATTGGGTCTCTCAAGTAACCAACTTAATAAATTTTCTAAGCTGGGGTTATGGCCAATAATGAGAACCTTGTCAGACTGGGGTTTACACTCGGCTAAAGCCGTTTTCAAATCATCAAGATTTTCGCTATAAAGTCGATAGTCTTGAAATATAATATCGCTAGCTAGGTTGCATGTTAAGTTAATTCGTTTGGCGGTAGCCATAGTCCGTTTTGCCGGGGAACACAAAATACAATCTGGAATAAGACCTTGTTGGGCCATCCACTTACCCATTAATTCAGCATCTTTTTTGCCTTTTTTGCTTAAAGGGCGTTCAATATCGCTAATATTTGCTGGTCTAGCGGCCTTAGCGTGGCGTAAAAGCCATAATTGTTTGCTCATAGTGGTTTCCATGGCCTATAAAGTTTTGCGGAAACGCGTGCAAAACTTGCCTATAGGCTTAATTTCAGTATGTTAAAGAAGTTGTCATTAAGGATTAATACAACGTTGCCAAACTTTATACAATCTGATTTCAATTTTTCTCCAGCTTTATATTATGCCTTTACACTTTGAACTTCCTGCACATTTGACCGCTGAAAAGTTTATCGCCCAGTTGAGTAAGTTTGCCAATATAACGGTTATTTCCCAACAATATACGCTTAAAACTTACTATGATAGCTTTGATTGGCGACTTTATAAAAAAGGATTTACATTCGAATTTAAACGGGCTAAGCATGAATCATTGTTGATTTTAAAATCATTAGCAACTGGGCGCCAATTAGCCCAAATGGTTAGTCAACAAGCCCCTGTTTTCGCAAAAGATTTTAAGCCTGGAAAATTGCATGGCCAAATCGAATCGGTACTAGAAATTAGGGCATTATTGGCTATTTGTACTTTGGATTATGAAGCCTATTCAATCAGTGTGCTCAATAAAGAGGAGAAGACGATCTTACGTTTGGACATTGAGGATTATAATTTATTTAACAGCCGTCTCACTTTATTGCCTATTAAGGGTTACGATAAGGCTTTAGATCATATACGTAGTTTGGTAATGAAGAAATTTGAGCTAGCCATGGGGTATAGGCCTGTCTTACTGGATGCTTTGGCGCTACAAGGTCACAAACCTCAGGAATATAGCTCAAAGCTGAGTATTAACTTAGCACCTGACATGCGTGCGGACGTAGCCTGTAAATATATTTATAGCCATTTGCTGCAAACAATTAAAGTTAATGAGCAGGGCACTATTGCTGATCTAGACAGTGAGTTTTTACATGATTTTAGAATTGCGGTGCGGCGGACTCGGGCAGGGCTAAACCAGCTGAAAGGCGTGTTGCCAGAAACTACCCATACTCAATTTACGGCGTTTTTTTCTTGGTTGGGTCAAATTACCAACCAAACGCGTGATTTAGACATGTATCTGGTTAATTTTGAAGCCTATAAAAACAGCTTGCCGATCACTATCCGCAATGACTTACAACCTTTGTATGACTTTATTTTAAGTAAACAACAAAAAGCACAAAAAGAACTGGCGAAAAAGCTTAAATCCCAGCGCTATCTTATGACACTATCGGAATGGGAAGCTTTTTTGAAAGAAACTGTGCAAAAAAAGCCATTAGAAGCCAATGCACGTATGACCATTAAGGAGTTGGCCGATCTACGAATTTGGAAAGTTTATAATACGGTGATCAAAGAAGGTAGCCAAATTCAGGCGGATTCTTCGGCTGAAATGTTACATAGCTTGCGTAAGACCTGCAAAAAACTACGCTATTTAATGGAGTTTTTTCAATCTTTATATCCTGAACAAGCTATGCAGGGACTTATAAAATGTTTAAAAGGTTTACAAGACGTTTTAGGTAAATTTCAAGATTGCGAAGTACAGGAGCAAACCTTAAAGCAATTTAGTGAGGAGATGATGGCGGTTAAGGTTCAAGCCAACACCTTTTTAGCCATGGGTGTGCTCATACAAATTATTGACACCCATAAATTAGAAGCGCGTAAAGGGTTTAACGAAAAATTTGCGGATTTTCAGCAACTAAAAATCCGCAAGTCATTTGAAATGTATTTTGCAAATGTTGTGGTGCAACTATGAAGGTGATCGCATTATATAGCATAAAAGGTGGTGTTGGAAAAACAGCCAGTGCTGTTAATTTGGCCTACGCTGCAGCAAATAGTGGTTACAAGACCCTGGTTTGGGATCTGGACCCACAAGGCGCCAGCAGTTTTTATTTTCGTATTAAGCCCAAAATTAAGGGCGGTGGCAAAGATTTGATAGCGGGTAAGCACGATCTTGATGATCTGATAAAAGGCACTGATTTTGATAATTTAGATTTGTTGCCTGCCGATTTTTCGTTCCGGAACCTTGATTTAGTCTTGGATCATAAAAAAAAACCTGCGGCACAACTCAAAAAACGTTTAAAAACCTTGTCGGAACATTATGACTTTATTTTTCTAGATTGCCCGCCTAATATTTCCTTATTATCAGAAGCGGTATTTGAAGCCTCTGATCTTTTGTTGTCCCCGATTATACCAACGACGTTGTCAATGCGGACGCTGGAGCAATTGAAAAGTTTTTTAGCCGATCAAGGCTTAAAAAAGCAACGCCTGGTACTTTTTTTCTCGATGGTTGACCGGCGTAAAAAAATGCATCTTGAAATGATGAAAACGCTTGCGCAAAACTACCCTGAATTACTCAACACAGCTATTCCATATGCCAGTGAAATTGAACGTATGGGGCTAGAACGTAAACCGTTGGCCGCTTTTTCAGCCAAAAGCCCAGTTGCTAAAATCTACGAATCCCTCTGGCAAGAAACCTTAGGGCAAATAACAAGCTTAAAATAAATACAGGTTACCCGATATATTTCCTGTTCATTTAAAAAAAGCTTGGATTAGGTTAAATAAGCGACAATTTTGCTTCTAAATTGCTAGCAACCGTTACAATAGACAGTGCTAACAACTATCTGGCTTAACCCACTTTCATAGACTAGAAAGTAGGTCAACCATGCCGTAACAAACCCGGTAATGACTATGGAAACTTCTGATAAAGCCCATTCCGAGCAATTTTTACAGCAGCATTTACAGCAAGTTTTAAGTTTGCTGGAAAAGTTGCGGATAGAAGAATCATTGGTAAAACGAGGCCCTGCGGCTAAACATAAACTGATTGAAACAGTTTTCCAAAAACAGCAGCAGCATCGGATACGTGAGAAGTTTGCAGGTTTGCGGCCAGCTGATATCGCTTATATTCTTGAATCATTACCCTTAGATCAACGTTTAATTATTTGGGAAACCATAAAAACTGACCACGATGGACAGGTTTTATTGGAGGTTTCTGATGCGGTCAGGCAAACCCTAATCTCAAATATGGCCTCTGATGAGCTGGCCAAAGTCGCTAAAAATCTTGATACCGATGAAATTGCTGATTTAGCCGCAGATCTTCCTAAAAAGACCATGCTGCAGATTTTGCGTTCGTTAAACAGTGAAAAACGCCGCGATCTAAATGCCTTATTAACCTATCAAGAATATCAGGTGGGTGCCTATATGGATTTTGGTATGATTGCGATCCGGGATGATTTAAGCCTTAAGGCGGTAGTCGATTACATCCGTAAAGTTGGTAAGCTGACTAGTCATACTGATAAGTTATTTGCGGTGGATCAAAACAATCGCGTTAAAGGTATCTTACCATTACACCGGTTATTGACCAATCCGCCTGATAGCCAAGTTGCTGATGTGATGGTAGTCGATTTTGTGCAGTTTTATGCGGATCAAGATGTCGATGAAGCGGCCAGGGCATTTGAGCGTTATGACTTGATCTCAGCGCCTGTTGTAGATGGTGAGAATAAACTTTTAGGGCGTTTATGCGTCGCCAGTATTATTGATTTTATCCGTGAAGATACAGATGAAGATTTATTGATGCAAGCCGGGGTTAGTGAGCAAGAGGATTTATTTTCAGGCGTGTGGAAGAGTGCCAAAAACCGTTGGGGCTGGTTGCTGGTTAACATCACTACAGCTTTTGCGGCCACCCGTATTATCGATTTGTTTGAAAATTCTATATTGCAATTAGTGGCATTGGCGTCGTTAATGCCAATAGTTGCGTCAACAGGGGGTAACACGGGTAACCAGACCAGCATGCTGATTATCCGCTCCTTGGCTTTGGGGCATATAACATCGGCCAATGTGTGGCTGATGATAAAAAAGGAGCTCAGCCTTGCGGCATTAAATGGCACGCTGTTTGGTGGCATAGTTGGCCTATTGGTGCTGTTGCTATACCGAGACCCAGCTTTGTCAGTGGTAATTGCTGTTGCTATGTTTATCAATTTGCAAGTTGCGGTTTGGGTAGGCTTAGGGATACCATTGTTGCGGCACCGGCTGGGTAAGGACCCTGCTGTTGGTACGAGCGTGATGCTAACCTTTATTACCGATGCTATGGGTTTTTTTATTTTTTTGGGGCTAGCCAGCCTATTCTTACTCGGCAAGCACTAGCGCTAAACTCCCCGATATCCTGAGGTAACGGGAAACCGCCTATCCCGGCCATAGGCTTTATGGGTGATTTTAATGCCAGGTGGCGATTGGCGGCGTTTGTATTCACTACGGTCAACCAACTGGATGGCCCGAATTACATGCTCTGGCTTGAAGCCCGCAGCAATAATTTCTTCAGCTGATTGGTCCAATTCAACATAACGTTCCAATATGGGATCCAGCGCGTCATAGGGTGGTAAAGAATCATCGTCCCGTTGGTTGGGTGCCAGTTCGGCCGACGGTGCGCGCGTTAACACCCGCTCAGGGATCACCTGCGACAGGCTATTACGGTAATGTGCCAATTTATAAACTAACAATTTAGGAACGTCCTTAATCGGCGCAAAGCCGCCGGCCATATCGCCGTATAAAGTAGCGTACCCAACGCTCATTTCACTTTTGTTGCCTGTCGTCAGCAGTAATTTACCTTGTTTATTTGAAAGCGCCATGAGCACTACGCCACGGCAACGGGCTTGGATGTTTTCTTCTGTCGTATCTTTGGCGGTGTCGGCAAAGGCACTGGCGAGCATGGCGGTAAATGCTTTGACAGCTGGTTCAATTGGAATAGTCCTATAATTGATGCCTAGGGCTTCAGCTTGTTCTATGGCGTCGTCCAAGCTCATCGACAAGGTATAACGGGAAGGTAATAAAACGGCTTCAACTTGGTCCGCACCTAAGGCATCAACCGCTAAGGCTGATACCAACGCGGAGTCGATACCACCAGATAAGCCTAAAATAGCGCCCTGAAAGCCGTTTTTGTGGACATAATCTTTTATGCCAAGCACTAATGCTTGGTATTCGCTTACAATCGGCAAATAAAGTGGTGCGCAGGTGCTTTTAATCGGTTGGTTGCCTTCGAAAGTTATAGCACTAATTTGTTCTTTAAATTCTTCAGCACGAAAAGCGATATCGCCCGATGGGTCTACAACAAAAGAGGCACCGTCAAAAACCAGCTCGTCTTGGCCGCCGACTTGGTTGGCATAAACGACTGGCAATTGTAAGGCACGTGCTTGATTAACAATAACGGCCTCACGTTGATGGATTTTACCGGCATGAAACGGTGACGCGTTTAAGGTTAATACGAGTTCAGCGCCCGCCAGTTTATTATTTGCCAAAATACCAGTTTGCCAGACATCTTCGCAAATGGTCAGGGCAATAAGGATACCTTTAACATTAATTAAACAGGTTTGATGGCCTTCGCTAAAATAGCGTTTCTCATCAAATACGCCATAGTTAGGCAAGGCATTTTTTCTATAGCGGGCGATCACGCTACCATTTCTCAGCACCGCAGCACAATTGTATAGCTTGCCATTATCCTGCTCGGGTAAGCCTAGCACCACGTCTATGCCTATGGTTTGTCGTGCGATTTGCGCAAGCGCCTGTTCGCTTTGGCGAATAAAATCGCTTCTAAGCAATAAATCCTCAGGGGGATAGCCTGTTAGTGAGAGTTCTGTAAACAGCACTAAATCAGCATTGAGCTGGTCTTTGGCATAATTAGCTGAAGAAATTATTTTGGTGGCATTGGCGTTAATATCGCCAACCCTTAAATTAAGTTGTGCTATTGCTATTTTTAAGGGCATTGTTCAAGTATTGAAAATAAGATATTACTAGGCAACCTATAATAACCAAAAATTTAACCATCGAAAACTGCTTGTTTTTCTTAGTCTTAACGGGACAGCTTATCCTCTTATAAATGTAATCAAATGACTACATTTAACTGCAATCTAGTGTCTTAAATCGAGTTAATAATTCACACTTTGAAATCTTTTTTTTCACATCCAGTTCCTTTTGATATCCGTAAGCTATTAACTAAAGGCCATTCCGTTGTGCAGTACATGTCAACAGATGATTAAGCATAATAATAGTATAAATTGGGGGTAGGTTTATGTGTGAATCTAATTATCGCTCTGGGTTTGATCGGCGCGCCGCTATATCAGAACAGAATAGGGTTTATCGCAGATTTAAAAATATAAGTGTCAGTGAAAAAATCTTAAACACTTGCTTACTCACTGTTATTGGCATTGGTTATTTAGTGGCTTTAGCTAATATGTATTTTACCCATCAAGACCATGATGGTAAACCTGGTTTGTCAGTACAAGATGTGATGATCAATTATCACGGGTCACCTGACCAAACCAGGTTAGGTTCTGCTATTAAAGGTAAAATGGCGAGTAATTTAAAATATAAAAGTGATAAGGATGTCATTTTAAAATGGATACAAGCAGGTGCAGGCGAGGAAGAATATAACGACCATATTGCCAATATACTAAACCGCGATTGTGTCATTTGCCATACACCTGAAATTAATCCTTCTTTGCCCAATTTAACAGCCTATCCCGGAGTTGCCGAAGTTGCCCATGCAGGCGGAGCAAGCTTGCCTTCGTTAATTAGGGTGTCCCATATTCATTTATTTGGTATAGCGTTTATTTTGTTTTTCGTGGGTCGGATTTTTATTCTTTGCGATATGAATGTAGTGCTTAAACGTACCGTAGTGGTGGTTCCTTTTGCGGCCATGCTGATTGATGTTATGTCTTGGTTTATAACTAAATCTATTCCACAGTTTGCCTACGTTGTAGTGGCTAGTGGTGCTTTAATGGGGATCTCGATGGGATTGCAAATTCTCATCAGTATCTATCAGATGTGGATTTTAAATGAAGTAAGCAGCAAGGCTAAAAAAGAAGCTAAGAAAGTCCTTAAAGAGAAAGGGCAAAATGAAGAGTTAATCGTCGTGAATTTTTTTGGCCATAGAAACCGTGCGCTTGAAAACGAGGTTGAAAATTGCTTTTATTCAAAAGTGCCTAAGATATGAGGTAATTGGGAACGCTCACTTCTCGTCAAGGCTGAGAACACCGTCCCAATCTAGGGGCGGTTTTTTTTCAAAGTTTAATGCCTTATCCAAATAAAATGTGGTTGGGCCGTCATATAAATAGTTTTTTTGTATGTTTTTAAAGACTATTGCAGCATCTTGCCATAACCCCTGTTGAAATAAGGCTAGCCCTTCGGCAAACTGTTGATGCAATTTTAATAAAGAGACGTCGACATCTTTTTCTTTACCCACCAATTCGACTAAAGAGAGAGGGTCTTCTCGCCCTGCGACACGTATGCTGCCAACAGGTCGATAAACAATGTTTTTTAAGCCCGTTAAAATGTCTTTAGTTGCTAGAATTTTAGTGCCTAAATGTTTATTAGCCCCTTCTATCCGTGATGCGGTATTGACTGTATTACCAATGGCGCGGTAATGGCTGCCCTCTCCGGTATTAAGTTCACCTAAGGTCATGTCACCTTCGCATAAGCCAATGCGGGTAGGTAGGCTGTCGAGTTCTGAGGTTTGATTAAAGCGTTGTACGGCTTGTTTCATTTCAAGCGCTGCCAAACAGGCAGCCCGACGCTGTGTCGAGGGTGATAAGTCTACCCAGATCGCCATCATGGCATCACCAGTCACGTCGATTATATTGCCTTCATGCCGACTCACCGGTTGGCCTAAAACTGGATAATAAGCATTTAATAAATTCAATAAGGCCTGGGGGTTGTCCTTATGGCGTTCAGCAATGGTAGTGTAGCCTTCGACGTCAGTAGCCAGACAAACACCATAAACATCCCGCTTACTAGCCAGCTCTTCTATATTCTCTGGATACCATTGTCCTGGTGAAGCTGAAGCAAAACGTACATTCTTTTTAAAGCGGGAAATGAAGGCTAGAATCCGGGCTCTTTCTTTTAGTAGGTCACGGCGTGAGCACCATAAAGAGAGTAAATACGATAAGGGCAATTGTATCAACAAGGGTACGGCGATCGGTAGCCACCGGCTTTGTGTATTAAAATTCCAAACAGCAAAGCTGAGGAATAGGACGCTAGTCAAGATGCTGATTAGCAATCCTAAAATGCCTACGCGCACGGTTAAAAGCAAACTAATAGTTAAGCCAAATATAAAAAGGACAAAAATGGGTGGAAATGGGGATTCAATAAATCGGCCTTCGAGTAAATTGGCAAACACGGTAGCCATAATTTCTACGCCTGCAGTTTTTCCGTAGCGGCTACTGGCAAAAGGGGTTTGAAAGTAATCAATTTTGCTAGAGGAGAACTTACGGTTAGCCTTGCCAACAAACACGACTTTACCTTTTAAATCAGAGATATTACCGTCTAAGATATCACTGTACGATTCAAATCTCAGCGTCTTTGGCGGACCATAAAAATTCAGGTAACGGCTATCACCACCACAAATTAATTGCTGGATACGACGTGCTAAGTTTGGGTTATCACTGACAAACTGTATCGGATTGACTTGCTCAAGCGAACATTGACTGCGTTGTTCTGTAAGCCATTTGGAAATCTTTGAGGTGTTTGGCTCAAGATTTTTTAACAAGCCATTGCGATTTAAATAATGAAACCAGGCGATGACGGGTAAGCTTGGTATTTCTGCTAAGGCATCATAATAAGTCCAGACTTCACGGACTGTTGAGGTGTCATCACTGGCTAAATAAAAAGGCGCAAAATCTAAACTGGCATTGGCTAATAAGGAGGTTGGTGGAATTTTGCGTGAAGCACTAAGTTGCCTTGCCAGCTGTTGATTTTCACCGCCAAGTTTTTTAACAGCAGGTTCTTTATAGGATTCTGAACATTCTTCACGGCCAAAAAAATCTTCATCACCATGTAGCAACTTTTGCACACACTCCGACACCAATACATTGCCTGCATCACGCATAGCTTGCGAAAATGAAGGATCATGTAACGGATTATTAGTGATAAATTGAAGGTCAAAGACGATGAGCTCAGCCCCTTGGCGTTTTAGGACTTGGAGCAATTTGGCATGAAATCCGCGCCAACGGGTTAAATCTTGCCACGTGCCTAAGCGGGTCTGGGAAACCTCATCCATCGCAATTATAACTATCTCTTTAGGAGGGGGGCGGATGCCGCGGAGATTGAATAAAGTGTCTAAGCCAAAAGCTGTTTCAAGGCCAGTAATATAATCAAGGCTAGTGCCAAATAAGGATGTGAGGGTAGCAATTAGAAGGGCGCGTGAAATAATGCGTTTCATAGTTGGATTTTAGTAATCCAATGTAAACTGGCCATATTCTGTACAGTGATTTTTATAAAAAACTACCGAAGATAAGCCATAGCAGATATTCTGCTATGGCTTATTTACAAGTTTTGCAGTGAAATAAAAAACAGTATTAGTTATGAATAAGTAATATTGATAACCAATAAATTAAAGCTTTACTAAAAGGTCTATCGCTTATGGGCAAACACCAACAAACATAAACCCTGGATAGGTATATCTAAGGCAAATAGTGCCATCACCATAGTTATAGACATAGTCATAATATTGGCCATTGATACCCGCTTCTGCAGTATTGATAACGCCATCGAGCAAGCTGGTGCTTTTAATCGCTTCATGTTTTTCCATAATCGCTATGCCCATCATATCCATACCTTTTAGGTCACCTTTGTGAGGTTCGATTGGTTTGGTGGTTAATAATATTTTCCCATAGACATCTTTTATTACGGCTGTCCTATCAGTTAAATAACTGATATTAAAAACAGTTTGTTTGGATTTATCATCAGTAGCAGGCGTCATGGGTGGCTTGGCTTTTTCGCTGGTCACGGCAGGTGTCACGGCTTGTGCGTTAGTGGCCAGCTGAAAAATATTGCTGAACGCTAAGACCAGTACGATGATATACAAACTCGTTTTGGACACATTAGGTAAAAATTCTTTTTTGGTGTTCATAAATCCCCCTCGGAATGGTATAGAACGTTTTTATTAGTTACAGACTTAGATTTATTCGTGTGAATAAAGTGAGGTCTGGTGCAAAAGGACGATCATTGGAGTTAATTTGGTTAGTGCTTTGGAACTGGAACTTATTGTCAAACAGGTTTTTAACCCCAACACTGACGATTCCATGCCGTGCGGGTAATCTATAGCTGATATCAACATCTGTGACATTAAAGTCTGATTTACCGCTAGTGTTAACTTCAGCGAACTGGAAAATGCCGGATTGATTAACATAAGTTGTTCTTAATGTTAAGGAAAACCCAGACGGATGGAATAAGTTGAAGGTGATGGGAACCCATTGGGTTTTGGCCGTCACCACGCCGGTATTAAACGTGCTACCTTGCCGGTCAAAGTTTTCGTAAAAATATTCTGCACTAGCCGAGACAAAGTCATGCGGGGTAATATAAAGGTATGTCCTGGCTGTTTGTTCTTTCCATTTCGCGAATTGGCTAAGTGAAATTGGTGCGTCTATATCCCGCTCCGTATATTCCAGGCCAGCAAACACCGCTTTAGAGAAAGTATGGTCTAATCCTAAACCATAACGCCAAGCCACTGAGCCATTGGGGTCATCAAACAGCTGGTTAAAACCTGCAACTTGCGTGGGTTCAATGGTTTGGTTTGAAACGCGGGTTATATTTAAACCCCGAAAAAATGCCGCCCTAAAGGTGGTGGATGCTGCCGGATTCCAGATTAAGCCAAGTTTTGGGCTAATCGGGTTTTGCGTAGCAAAATTTTCTATTTTTAAGGTGTCGTAACTAAGGCCTAGGGTAGCAATAGCCTTATCAAAGGGATTAAACTCCAAATAACTGTAGACATTGGAGCGGGTAGTGTCTTGACCAGTGCTGATTTGTCGGCCGCCAGTTATTACGTCTAGGGCCACATTTTGTTCAATATGGCCAAAACCGCTAGTGATACTGTATTGTGAACTTTTATAGAGATATTGCAGCTCTGATATAAAACCGTCGCGGTGGTTTAGTGTGGTAGTTGGTATGCTTAGAGTGGTATTGATTACTCTAGGGGGTAAGCCTGGAAAAGGGGGGCGTATTATTCGACTAATATTGAATTGATCCACCCTGTTTTGGTCAGTAGTTAAATCCTGATAAATCAGCGAACCAATTAATGAGGATGTATTGGAAAAGCTAAAGCGCCCACCTAGCCTATAAGTATCTAGTTTTCTAGTTTCTTGAAAGCTATTTGAAAAGCTATTAGGGTTAAAGTTAACCGACAAATCACCATTTTTCCTTTCTTCATGACTATAAGCGGATTGTAAGTTTAGCTTGTCAGAGATATCAGATTGGACGAAGACATTATAAATATCCTGCTTGAGGGCATTATTAGCCCGATAACCATCCGATTCATAATGAAACTGGCCTAAGCTATAAGAGCCGTTATCCCAAAGCCCAGAATGCACAACATCGTCACTAAACGTGTTGTTACTGCCATAGAGTGCGTTAGTTTGCAGGGCAAAACGGTTACGGGCAAATAAGGGGTTATACTCATTAAATGATAATGATGAGGGGCCCAGTCCATCAAGTATTAAGACATTACTTTGTGATAATTGGGGTTGTATAGGCGTGATATTAAGCGGCTGTAATAATTGGGATTGTAATAGTTCGCTGACCCGAGCAATTTCATGGCGCGGTTGTGAGGCATAATTGTCCGCTAATAGCCGATGTGCCGAATAATTGGTTGGATCGACATTAACGGATTTCCAACCTGATAACAAACCTAGGCGTTGAAAGCCTAAATCATTGTAAATTCGGCCTTGCGCTGCGCTTCTTGCGGCTAAATCTTTATCCAACAATAAGCTGGAACGGTACACAGCCTTATTATCGTTTAAAGAAACTGCTTGCTGTATGTCTTCCAGGGCTTTTACAGGCCTGTTAGTTGTTTGTTTAAGGATGGCATCATAAAAATACGGTGTAGGGTCTTTAGGGTCACGAGCTTTGGCTAGGTTTAATTCATCTTCGGCGAGCGTGCTGCGGCGTTCATCGAAATAAGCTTTGCCTAGATAGCTACGGATCAGCGAGTTGGCCGGGTCGAGTATGGCCGCAATTTCAATATCTTGTCGCCCCGCGGCAACATCACCTTGACGAATTTTTGCTAAGCCTAGGCCTAATCTTGCTAAAGGTGAGGTGGAATCTAAATTGATAGCCTTTTGAAAACTTAAAATGGCTGGATCTGTATCGGCATGTAAGAGTTGGGCATAACCTAACACCGTTTGCGTCCGCTCTAGATTAGCGTCTAATGAATAAGCGTGTTGTGCCGTAAGTAAGCTTTCTGCGGTGTCGCCTTTGGACAGTTGTAATTCTGCCTTACGTGCCCAAACCATTGCATCATTAGGTGCCAATTTAGTGGCGTGTTCTGAGGCGGCAAGGGCATGTTCTAATTGAAAGCGGCTTTGTTCTACATAAGATAATGCGGAATATGCTGCAGCAGATTGGGGGTCTGAACTTATAGCTTGGTTAGCGAGTTGCCAAGCCTCGTCTTTTTGGTTTTGGCTTAATGCCATCACCGATTTGAGTGCTAAGGCCTCTGCGTCATTTGGGTGTTTGCCTAAGACTTGAACAATATCCGCGTTAGCAAGCTCTGTTCGGCCCACAGTAAGTCGCATAGCCGCGCGCACCTTAAAATAAAAGGTGGTTTGTTGGTCGCTGGGTAATTTATCAAGTTGAGATAATGCCTGCTCAGCATGCCCTTGCCGAAAGGCTAGGATAGCGGAATTGATACTGGTATTGGTGTTAGCAGTCGTGTCTAAGATCGGAAACAAGGGCGGGTAATATAACGCCCATGCCACAGCATCTTCAGGCTTAATATTGATTTGTGCCAGTGGTGCTTGGCCTGGTTGGGCGCGAGCGCCTTCATTTGGCGATAAGCGCAGGCTACCTTGCGCATTGTAGAATTTTACGGCCCCTTCATAAACCCATAATTCGGCTTGGGTGTCACTAACATGCATGGCAAATTCGGTGCCTTCAGGCCCCGCATTAGCTATTGGGCTAGTGATTTCCAGTTTTTTGGGGGTACGGCTTAGAAAATGTACAAAACCTTTTATTAAGTCTACAAATGTGGGATTGTCAGCAGTTAAGCCATTTAACGTTAACACCGTACCCGCATCAAGCCGAAGTGTGATGTCATTGGGTAGTGATAAAGATGCGCGGCTATAGGGTTCCACTTTAACCCGACTGCCTTCACAAATAGCATCATGAAGTTTTGCCGCATGCCATCGGCCATTTTTTCCCTCATCAAAATATACTTCACCTTGTAAGGAGTTTAATAAGGCAAACTTACCTTCTGGGCAAGATTTGCTTGGAATGGCTTCCTCCGCCCAACTTAAAGGCATAACAAGTAGCAGTAATGGGACATATACAAAACGCATATTAACCGGCCTAACTTTAGGGTTGAATTATGGTAGTAGGTATGATCAATCTAAATCAAGGTAAAATTCACGAAAATATAACATAAAAACCAACGGCAAATAGCTTGCAATTTGGTTAGGTCGTATCAAGTTTTTTAAAAAATGCAAAATTGAAATACGTGCAGTTTCCTTATAGCTATTTCAATTACTCTTTTAGGTTGTAATATTGCGACAAAAAGCATTGTTTGTTCATGACTTATTACACATAATAAGGGCTTAAGCAATATATACTAAAGTCTAGCTAACCCGTTACATTATGACAGTCTATGGAAACAGCCGATATTTTAAAATGCAATGAATTGTTCAAAGATCTCGAAGAAAGTGAATTAAAACTCATCGCTGATTTGACGTCAAAAAAGACAGTTGCTAAAAATGCTATTGTCCTAAGCGAAGGTGACACCTCGGATTCTATGTATATTATCAAGGAAGGCCAAGTAAACGTGACGCTTGCAAATGAAGATGGTGATGAGTTTATTTTATCAACTTTACACCCAGGTGATAATTTTGGTGAATTGTCATTATTGGATGACGATCCAAGATCAGCGAATATCATTGCGATTGAGAAATGTGAGTTTATAGTATTGAATAAGGCTGATTTTTTTCGTTTGTTACAACAAAATCCGACTATTTCAATTAGTGTTATCAAATATTTATGCAGGAAAATTAGGGCTGTCACCAGTTGTGCGCAAGGCTTGGCACTACAAAATGTTTATGAGAGGATAGTAAATTATTTATACAGCGTTGCGGTTCCTGCAGAAAATGGGGCGTTAGTCACGCCACGTTTAACCCAGCCAGATATCGCTAGACATGTTGGTGCAGGCCGGGAAATGGTCAATAAATTACTAAATGCGCTAAAAAAAGGCCGCTATCTGGAAATTGAAAACAAAGTCATAATCATAAAAAAGAAGCTACCGAGAACTTATTAAGTTTTAAGAAGGCATCAACTTTAAAGATTATCATGATAAAAAGTTTGATTACCCAGCGTTTTTAGTCTAACTAAAACTAGGTTTTTAATAAATTAAAGTTCGGTCAGCCGCTAAACTTAAATAATAATGCCCGTTGCCATGACTAACAACCCGTTGATAAGGTGGTGTGTCAATTTCGGCCAGATAACCCATTGAATGGGTTTTGATTAAGCAAAATATGTTTTGTCCTTCTTGTAGGCCTAAATCTTGGCTCGCACTCGGGGTAATCTCAGCGAGTAATGTTTCGCCACAATCCATTTGCACGATGATGCTTTCGCCATGGGGAATCAGCGCACAAATACGGCCTTTAATTTGATTTTGTATGGAAATATCTTCAATATAGTTGCGCGAAAGCGCTATATCCTTGGCTCGAATGGCCACTTGAGTTTGGCTGCTAATTGCAAGATGGGGACGTAACGGCAATACCAATGGTAATTTTGCACTATGGGCATAGCTACAGCCTGCCACATAATTATGGCTGCTTATGGTTACCGTTAGCAAGTTGTCAATTTGCCGTATACCAAGATAATTGAGAATGCCTTGTTGTTTGGCTATGTCGCGTAAGGAACCGCGCAACAAAATTTTACCATTTTCTAAAACAACCAGTTTATCTGTGAGTTCTAAAATCTCGCTTAAGGATTGGCTGGCATAGAGCACAGGTAAGCCTAGTTCCCGTTCTAAGCGTTTTAATAGGGGGAGCAGTTGTAGGCGATAGCTATTGCCGATAGCAGCAAATGTTTCATCGAGTAACAGCAATTGTGGTGATTTTAATAAAGAGCGTGCCAAGGCGACACGTTGGCGTTCTCCCATGGAAAGCTGTTCTATGCTGTGATTAAGGATAGGCTCCAATTCTAAAAGTTGCAGTAAAAAATTAAGTGTAAATATCCGCCGTTGTTTTAATGTTCGGTTGTAGGCGTCTAATAAGTTTTTATGGACAGTTTCTGACCGATGTGCCGAGTCAATTTGCAACACAGCACCTACGGGGCGCTGCTCGCGAGGTACCATAATGCCTTTTTTGCTATCAAATAGGGTTTTACCACCCAGCGCTATATAGCCGCTTTGTGGTTGGATAAGGCCAGCTATTAGGCCGAGCACGGTGCTTTTTCCGGCACCGGATTTTCCGTATAAGCCGACACTGGTACCATTTACTGAAAACTGTGTCGTTAAATCAAACAAGCCGCGACGTAGTTTTACATTAATTTCCAGTAACATGGTGTCTTGCTCCGTTATAAGGCTACCGCTAGGATAACGGCACCAGCTTTAAAGACTGCGGTAGCCGCTTGACCTTTACGCAAGCCCAAGGTTTCAACGCTATCAAGGGTGACTGTAGCGGCTATTTTTTCGCCGCCTTTTAATTCGATATCCACTTCCGCATTGACAGCACCCATATTGACGTGCACGACAGTACCTAGTAACTGATTACGGGCTGAAAGCAGGTAGCCGCTCAAATCCGTTACAATGATAATTTGTGGGGCTTTGACTAAGGCAATAATGTCTATGTCTGTTTTGATGGCTAAGCTGTCAACTGAATCTTTGGTAATGGAGGCGACAATGGTTTCGCCCCCCTTCAGGCCAATATGTATTTCGGCATAGACTTCACCTAGACGGATTTCCTTTACGGTTCCTAAAAATTGGTTACGTGCACTTGTTTTCATGGTTAACTCTTTATAAATGTTTTAATGGCTACAAGGTGGCTGGCTTTAACCCCCTTTTTATTGTGTTTTTGTGGGCAGGGCATAACCAAATTTTTCTATAATGGCTAAAGACGGCGCCGTTTTCATAAATGTCAATAACGCTAGTGCTGCTGGATTTTCAGCGCCAGTTTTCATCAGAACGGCATCTTGCAGGATAGGTTCATGCAGATTTTCAGGGACTATCCAGCCAGAGCCTGTACTAATCTTGTCGTTTTCGAATACTTGCGATAAGGCAACAAAGCCTAATTCTGCATTACCGGTGCTCACAAATTGATGGGTTTGGGCAATATTTTCACCTTGTACTAGTAACGGTTGTAGTTGTTCCTGTAAACCTAAGGTTTTTAAGGTTGCAATTGCCGCTGCACCATAAGGCGCTAATTTTGGGTCAGCTATAGCTAAATGCTTAAATTTACCAGTGCTTAAAACTTTGCCTTGTTGGTCTACAAAATTTGGCGTGCTTGACCAAAGCACTAGCTTGCCGATGGCATAAGTAAAACGGCTACCGGCTACGGTTAGTCCTGATTGTTCCAACTTCACTGGGTTTTTGTCATCAGCGGACAAAAATATTTCAAAAGGTGCGCCGTTTTCGAGTTGGGCAACAAATTTCCCGGATGAGCCAAAAGCTAATTTGGCATGATGTCCGGTGGCTTTTTCAAAGGCCTCGGCAATCTCGTTCATGGGTTTGGTAAAGTTTGCCGCTACCGCCACTAAGGTGGTTTCTGCTTGGCAAATGTCGGGTAAGCTTAAGAGGCTAAACGCTAATAATACAAGGTTGATGGGGTTAATTTGCATAATAAAATCTCAAAAGTAGATGTCGTTAGGAAAAAAATAGCTATGCAGTTCAAAATCTTAGCTGGCTTTGTACATAAAAATAATCAATATCTTGCGGGTTTGGTGCGCTAGCTGCCTGTCTTAAGAATCTACCTTTGAAAAGATGTGCCCATCCAGCTTCGAAATTAAGGCTGCTATTGAAATCCCAACGGGCGTTCAGTTCCAGTTGTTGACCTAAATAACTACCTAAGCGCCCTGTGCGGTCTTGCAAGTTGGTGGTTGATAGGGCATCGGTGGCTTCTGCCAAAGAAAAGGCGCGATGGCTGATATAGGCTTGCACGTCAGAACGTGGTGAAAAGGTGATGCGGTAACCCGGGGTGTTAATGTTACTGCGCGCAAAAGGCCCGTAGATGCCAGTAGGGCCAAATTCAAAGCGGCGCGCACCAAATAAAGGATCAAAGCGTTGGTCTTTGTTGTCATTGGGATTTTGATCACCACTAGCATAGTCATATTCTAGGGCAAGTCGGGGCGACCAAGGGATATCAAAAGTATAGCCAACATCAAAATGTTCAGACCATGCTGCATGGTCAAGGTCCCGGCCATTGCTGGCCAGCGTGTTTGAGCGTACAGTACCAAATTGGCCAATAGCTTCCAGTTGGAAGTCAAATGCGGCTTTGGCGGGTTTGATATAAAAGCGTGTGCCGGGGGTAAAATAGCGGCGGTTACGGCTTTGATTGCGGGGGCTATCACCTTCATCCAGATTATAAAGGTAAATTTCGCTATTAATGCCTAGGCCAATGTTATAAAGCTCTAAAAAACCACCCGAAAAAAATGTCCTAGGATCTTCCTGGTCAAATTGCTGCCGGTCATTAAGAATATCTGTCGCACTTGTGGGTAAACGTAAGACTGGCTGGGTAAAAAACGCATTAAATTGCCAGTTATCGTAGTCTAACAAGCGTAAGCGTACGCCCGTAAAACTATTGATGGTGTTACGGAAAGCATTGCGGGCAACTAATCGGCGGCTACCAAAATTAAGCGTTTGACGACCGACGATCACTTCGGCACCGAGGCCGCTATAAAACAAGTTTTGGTCTGCCCACGCGACATAAGCTTGGATAAAATCAGCGGTGTTGGCGTGGGTATTATTTAATGTTGAACCGGTATCCGCGGCCAATGCCCGTGCATCTAAAAACTCTGTGCCTAGTCTAAAACCTTGCCAATGGGCTTCCAGCCAAAGATCAGTTTGTAGGGCAATTTGTTGGTCCCCACCTCGGCTATTAGCGGTAAACCTACCGTCCGAAACCTCGTAGCGGGTACGTTGCTCTACCGATACGGAAAGCCAGTCGGGTAATTTCAAGGTGTCGTGTAAATTCCAAACGGGTTTTTCGTATTTACCAGAGCCTAACAAATAATCATTATATTGGCTTTGTGCCGCTGCAAATGGTGGCCGGCTATAGCTTTTCTTTTCTGCCGCTAAGCCTTCTTCAATATAAACAGCATTTAAACTGCTGGCTATGGCAAGGCTAAACGCAAAAGGTAAGGCAGGGGTGGATATTTTATAATCTTTAGTCATCTGAGAGCTACCACGAAAAAATTGGCCAAACCTCTGCTGGGCCAAGAAATTTTATAAAAATTGCCTAAAGTTTAGGCAGGTTCAGTGATAGTTTACATCGTTATGTATTAAAGTAAATAACGATAAAAAAATGATGTGTTCTTGTTTTTGAAATAATCTCAAAACCGTATTGTTTTAAAATTGCGAAAATACGTTGCAAAGTGCGCTGTTAGGTAAGCAATTTGGGTTTAAGATAACTGCCTGTTAGGTGTCTATTTTGAATAGTCTATAATGTCGGCA
Source organism: Methylococcaceae bacterium (assembly GCA_041660045.1). Lineage (GTDB taxonomy): Bacteria > Pseudomonadota > Gammaproteobacteria > Methylococcales > Methylomonadaceae > WM-3-3. Next base: position 59,653 of record JBAZXA010000007.1, read on the forward strand.
ACCTTGCAATTTTTGCTGTTCCAATTAAAGGTTGTTTATTATGTCCAATACATCAAGCATTAAGGCTATGCCAACTTCTTGGGTGGAAGGCGATTTACGTCTAGCCGGGGCTTTGGATAGTCGGATGATAGCGTTATTGCGGGCAATCAACTTGACAGGTTCTATCAACCAAGCGGCTAAACAAGCCGGTTTGAGTTACAAAGGGGCATGGCAAATGATCGAACGGGCTAATAATTTGGCGCCTAAGGTATTGGTGGCTACCAGTACAGGTGGCAGTAAAGGTGGAGGTACAAACTTAACCGGGGCAGGATTATCCTTACTGCATTTATTTGATGATTTACAACAGCAACATCAGCAGTTTTTACACACCCTTAACCAGAACTTGGCAGCAGATCCTGAGCTAATGCTGCTATTAAAACCGCTGGCGATTAAAACTAGCGCGACTAACCAGTTATTTGGGCGGATTACTAATATTAAGTTAGGCGCGGTTAATGCTGAACTGTCAGTCCAATTAAAAGGTGGCGAACAAGTCATAGTTTCACTGGCTTTAGAGACGGTTAGCGCTTTAGCACTTAACACTGGGCTAGACGTTTTATTAATCATTAATGCACCAGAAATTAGCGTTATAGTTGGCAATCTGGCACATTTATCGGCGCGTAATTGCTTACAGGGCACTGTCGTGCGTAGCCAACAAGATGGTGTGGATTCTGAGGTGGTTGTCCGTTTAGCGGGCGGTGATAGCTTGACAGCCACGATTACCCAAATCAGTAGCGATACTTTATCCATTGAGGTTGGCACAGCGGTTTGTCTCGCCTTTAAAAGCAATGCCGTGTTATTAGCTGTTATGGCAAATACGGCGTTAAACAAAGTAGAAAATAATTAACCTTAATAACAATCTGCCGACTAAAAACTTCATGACTAAAATTAACCTTCAAAATTTGATGGCTGAAAGCGGCGTTGCTTTTGGCACCAGTGGTGCGCGCGGCCTAGTGAGCCAAATGACAAATGATGTTTGTGCGGCCTATACCCTGGCCTTTTTGCAAGCGCTAGATTTAGCTAAGCCAGGTCAAAAAATTGCTTTAGGTATGGATTTACGCCCATCTAGCCCGGCCATAGCGCTAGCTTGTGCGGCTGCTATAGCATCAACAGGTGGTGAGGTTGTGTTTTGTGGGGTTTTGCCGACACCCGCATTAGCCTTGTACGCATTGGCTAATGCGATCCCTGCCATCATGGTGACTGGCAGCCACATACCCTTTGACCGTAACGGTATTAAGTTTTATCGGGCAGAAGGGGAAATCAGCAAAGCCGATGAGGCAGGCATAAGCCAAGCGGTAGTTAGCTTAGCGAAAGTAACCTGCCCTAATGAATTGCCAATGATCCATGGCGATGCCTTAAAACAGTATCAGCAGCGTTATCTTGATGTTTTCGGTGGTGATTTGTTAACGGGATGGCGGATAGGTGTCTATGAGCATTCGAGTGCAGCGCGTGATTGTCTACGCGAATTGTTAAATGCTTTAGGCGCCGAAGTGATAAGTTTGGCGCGTACCGATACCTTTGTGCCTATCGATACGGAGGCAGTCAGTGATGAAGACAAGCAACGGGGCTTGGCTTGGGCGGCACAATATAAGTTAGATGCCATCATTTCTACCGATGGCGACGGTGACCGGCCTTTAATTGCAGATGAAACTGGCCACTGGTGGCGGGGCGATATAGTCGGTTTATTATGCGCTAAATTTTTACATGCGCAGTGTGTGGTAACGCCGGTTAGTTGTAACACCGCGATTGAATTATCAGAGGCATTTCAGCAAGTGATACGGACTCGGATAGGTTCACCTTACGTGATTGCAGGTATGGAACAGGTACAAACTGGCAGTGTGGCTGGTTTTGAGGCGAATGGTGGCTTTTTGGCAGGCCCAGGCCTGACTGTGAATGGCCAAGTGTTGACGGCTTTACCTACCCGAGACGCTGTTTTGCCTGCGCTGGCATTATTGGCAATGGCTAGGCAACAAGGAGTGGCGTTATCATCGCTGTTGCTGGCGTTACCTAAGCGCTTTACCGCCAGTGACCGCTTGCAAGCTTTTGCGCCAGAGCACAGCCGAGCGTTGTTGGCGAGTCTGGAAAAAAATGATGAAGCTAGTTTGAGTTTGTGGGACAAAGCTTTAGGTGCGGTCATTAAAAGAGATAGCACGGATGGTTTGCGGCTAAGTTTTGAAAACGGTGACATCATCCATTTAAGGCCTTCTGGAAATGCTCCTGAGCTACGTTGTTATGCCGAAGCTAATACGGTTGAACGTGCGCAAAGCCTAGTCGCTAATACGCTTAAACAAATTAGCCGAACAAATGGCTGAGGACACGGTAAATGACAGTGGCAAGGTAACCGGCCTATCGACTTAAATTTTATAAAAGCGAGAATTGTGCTATTACATGAAAAACCTGTGGTATTGCCCGAAGCCAGGGTAATACCACAAAAAAAGGCTTAAAGTATTGCAAGGGCAGTCTGATGGTCGTCAAATCCTAACCCTAAATACAACAGTTGTTAAGGGTCAGGCTTGGCGTTGCATTCAAAATCTATATTAGATGAATACTTAACTAAATTAGAATGTGTTTTTTACGGTTGATCGCAAGAAATCCCAATAAGCTAGACAAAAATAACCATGCGGCGCCCGGTAAAGGTACTGATGAAATATCTGAACTAGTAAATTCCACACGCAGACCCGTCGGATTTGCACCTTCGTTATAGGCTAGGTTTGTTACCACAAATTCTAGTTTGTTTATACCACTAACAAATAAATTGCTAGTGGCGGCAAAACTATACCATTGGGTAAAGTCAGTAGCATTTCCAATAACATTTCCGTTTAGTATGGCTGTTGCATTATTGTCGGCTGAGAAGCGGCCAGCAAAGCCAGCGCTAGTTGGATTATAGCCTGTCAAGTCGAAAGCTAAGCTCCAAACATAGGTACCTTCTTGAGTGGTATCAAAACTTTGCGACCGGTTAGCTGTAGGTGTTAACCAATGGGATGTGCCGTTATCAGCAATCCAAGGTGTGATAGGAAAGCCTGGGCCAACCGCAGCAGCACCAAAACCACCAAAAATAAAGTTTCCACCGGTATCAGTCAATGTGTAATGAGTATCGGTTTCTTGGTCTGTGCTTATGCCTGCACCAGTATTAAATAGTCCTGTTATAGGACTTGCATTTGCAGTACTGATAGCCAGGTTAAATAAACATAGAGTAAAAAGGCCACTGATAAATTTTTTCATAGCGCTCACTGTTAAATAAAAAAATTGGAAAAACGACTTATGTAAGCGCTCATGAGCGAACAAAACGTCAAAAAGTGTAATGCGTAATAAAACATTCAATTTCTATGCCAAATGGTAGTTTAAGTTTAAGCACTTAAAATAGGGCGCGAAGCAATTGTTTTAAAATTGACGGCTGACAAATCCGTCAGTGGGTCTGCCATATTTGTCATGACAGGGGTGCATACAAATACCGTTTAAGCTCGCTTTAACGTCAAAAACAACTGCTGCTACATTAATCCCGTATTGATAATACTTAGACAGGTATTAACGTTAGCTGAACAACATACAAATGATTAAATAGACTGCCTATAAGTGGGTTATTACTAAGGCGATATTAACTCTAGCTGAGTTTGTATAGGGTTTTTGAGAACTACATCAAAACTTATGCCGATGTTGTCGGCATTGGGGCATTTCGTTGAAGGCGTTTAGGCTATAAGCCTTTTTGCAATTGCTTAGCTACCACTAGCCTTTGCAAAACCAACTAACTTAGTTTTGCAAAGGCCATATGAACACTACGCTGACGAGGGTTAACCTAAAAGTATCTGTTGGGTATCACTTTGCTGGCTTCTAAGACTTATTTACGCATTTCTTTTTGGAAGACATGATCGAGTTTTTTATTCACATCATTATCGTCATATTGCTGGTTTAGTGGCGGTGTGCCTAGCGTGTTTGGCGCTGGAGTGGGTGCGATGGCAGGGGGCGTCTGGACTATCTTAGTCGCTTCTTGGTCAGGGCAATGATTAATCCTAAAGAGTTCAGAATATGAGGTATCAACCTTAAAATCATTCCAGACATAATAAGGTTGTACTATTGGCCTGGTTGGGATGGGGAATGTTAACAAATCCACCAGGCCAACGCCCATGCGGCCAACAGTGTGCAATGCACCTTTTATAAGACCGCCAACGATGCCGTAAACAATATTGCTTTCATTGGTGGTATTAATAATGTTTTTAGGAATTTCTACGGCGGCGGTCGTCATATTAGCAATGCCGTTGAGCGCCTTATTATGGTTTTTATCACACCAATTTGAATCTGTACCCGTTTCAGCCAAGCTGGTTAGGGATGTTGCCATTAGAACACTGCTCAAAGTTGACGCTAAAATAAGATTGAGTTTGGCCATGTCAAGTCCTGTTCATAGGGTTAAGAATAAACTTGAGTATAGCAGAGCTTTCTAGTTTTACTTATTCAAGGCTTTGGCAAAAGCATTGGCCATTGAGTTAGGGGTTTGTGGCTGGGCTATGGGCTTACTGACTGGGGATTGGTGTTTTTTTACAGGAGCAGTTTGGCTTAATTCAGGGTTTGTTTTCATGGATAAAGCAATGCGTTTTCGCTCAATATCTATTTCCAGGACACAAACTTTGACCATATCGCCTGCTTTTACAACAGTCCTGGGGTCTTTAACGAAACTGTCGGATAAATGGGAGATGTGTACTAAGCCGTCTTGATGTACGCCAATGTCAACAAAAGCACCAAAGTTGGCAACGTTGGTCACCACGCCATCCAACACCATACCCAGGCGGATGTCGCTAATTTTTTCTATGCCTTCTTTAAATTGCACACTCTTAAATTCAGGTCTGGGGTCGCGGCCCGGCTTTTCTAGTTCCATTAAAATATCGGTTACAGTTGGTAAACCAAATTCTTTGTTGGTAAATTCATTAGGATTAAGGCTGCGTAAAAAAGCACTTTGTCCGATCAGTTCACGGATGGATTTTTTTGTATATTGGCTTATCGCTTCGACGACTGGGTATGCTTCTGGATGCACAGCAGAGGCGTCCAATGGATTATCACCTTGCATAATGCGAAGAAACCCAGCCGCTTGTTCGTAGGCTTTTTCTCCGAGTCGAGGTACATTTTTTAGTTGCTTTCGATTTATAAACGAACCGTGTTCATCACGAAAAGCGACAATGTTTTCGCTGATGCTGGCACTAAGGCCGGAAACTTGTTTTAGCAAGGCAATTGATGCGGTATTAACATCAACACCAACGGCGTTCACGCAATCTTCTACGACATTATCTAAGCTGCGCGCCAATAGTACTTGGTTTACATCATGCTGGTATTGGCCGACACCAATCGATTTGGGTTCTATCTTAACCAGTTCAGCAAGCGGGTCCTGTAGGCGGCGGGCGATAGACACGGCGCCGCGTAATGACACATCAAGATGGGGAAATTCTTTAGCTGCCAACTCAGAGGCAGAATAAACTGAGGCGCCAGCTTCTGAAACGGTAATTTTTGTGATCTGAAGGCTTGGATGCCGTTTTATCAGGTCATTAATTAACTGGTCAGTTTCCCGGGAACCTGTGCCATTACCAATGCTGACCAAATCGACATGATATTGGCCAATTAATAAGGCCAAGGTGTTTATAGATTCATCCCATTGCTGGCGTGGAGGGTGTGGGTATATGGTATCGGTAGCCAATAATTTTCCGGTGGCATCAACGATGGCCACTTTTACGCCAGTGCGGATACCCGGGTCCAAACCCATGGTCGCTTTTGGTCCAGCTGGGGCGGCTAGCAATAAGTCCTTTAAGTTATTGGCAAATACGCGGATAGCTTCTTGTTCCGCGGCTTCACGTAGTCTCAGTTTGAGGTCAACATCAATACGGGTAAATAATTTAATCTTCCAGGCATAGCGTGCAGTTTCAGCTAACCAAGCATCAGTGGCTTGATTGGTATCAACAATTGCTAAATGTTTACAGATAAACTGGGTACACAAAAGGTGTTCTGCTTGCTCATCTAAGCCTGGTTTAAGGCTTAAGCCGAGTAAGTCTTCATTACGCCCCCTAAATAGGGCTAAAGCCCGGTGTGACGGTATTTTATTAATAGCTTCTTGATAATCAAAATAATCTTTAAATTTTGCGGCAGCCTGTTCTTTGCCTTTGACTACGCTGGCGTGCATTATCCCCTTTTGCCAGAGTCGTTCTCGAAGTTCACTGAGCAATTCGGCGTGTTCAGAAACTTGTTCCATAATAATTTGACGAGCGCCTTCAAGCGCGGCGGTGACATCAAGAATGCCCAGCTCAGTATTAATAAAGCTGGCAGCAATGTGCTCAGGAATTAAGCTGCGGTCGGCAAGCAGGGCTTCAGCTAAGGCGCCTAATCCGGCTTCCTTTGCGGCTTGGGCTTTTGTTCTACGCTTAGGTTTGTAAGGTAGGTATAAGTCTTCAAGTAAGGTTTTGGTATCTGCCTCATTAATGGCTTGTTCCAAGGCGGGCGTTAATTTGTTTTGGTTTGTAATACTATCCAATATGCTAATTCGCCGGTCATTCAGTTCACGTAGATAAACCAAACGCATTTCTAACGTCCTTAACTGGGTATCATCCAAGGCGCCAGTCATTTCTTTACGGTAGCGTGCGATAAATGGCACACTCGCGCCTTCATCAAGCAAGGCAACAGCTGCTATAACTTGTTTAGGTTGTACTAATAATTCTTGGGCAATGCGTTGGATAATATCCATTAGTGAGAGTGTCCGGTTAATAAGCCCATTATTTTAGCAATATCTAGCTTAAAACGGCTTAAAATTGTATTCTCAGCGCCGTTGAAAGGTTGATAAATAAGGCTATCAATTTTTCTTAAACAGAAAGCCTCCGAACGTTAGCGTGGTTATTGCCTGCAATTGATAGGCAGCGGTAAAATTTAAGGCCGGACATCGCCCGAAGATATATAAGTAAAAACCATAGGTAGCAAAGCAAAAATGCTGTAGAAAGCGGCTAAAATTCCCAATCCGATAAGTAGGTTTTTGATTAGATCATTCATTAGTTAAACCTCAATTTTTAATTATAGTTATATTGGCGTAACCAATTTACCGTAAAAACAGCAAATGACAAGTCACCTGGTGATGGTCGTTTATAGATAGCCTGAAACTGGGGTAAATCTGGCTAAGCGCATGAGCCATTAAAATTCATCCCAATCATCCTTGCCAATATTCGCGGTAATTTTCTCTTGTTTTACGGGATTGGTAGGTGCTTTAGGTTTTGTAGGCTGCGATGTGATCTGCACAGGGTTTGTGCTGTAATTGGTTTTAAAACGACTTACTGAATAAGCTAGGCCTTCAGCTTGTTCAGTTAATGATTCGGCTGCGGCCGATGCTTGTTCAACTAACGCCGCATTTTGCTGGGTGACCACATCCATTTGGCTAATCGCTTGGTTAACTTGGTCTATCCCTTGGCTTTGTTGGGCGGAGGCTTCCGCTATTTGCGCCATGATAGTTGTTACCCGTTGTACAGAACTGACAACGTCGGTAATAGTGGCACCGGCATGGTGTACTAATTTACTGCCTGTTTCTACTTTATCGACAGAATCTTGGATTAATACTTTTATCTCGCTGGCGGCGGCAGATGAACGCTGCGCCAGGTTGCGCACTTCACTGGCAACGACAGCAAAGCCTCGGCCTTGATCGCCAGCGCGGGCGGCTTCTACAGCTGCATTCAGGGCTAATATATTAGTTTGGAAGGCTATTTCGTCAATCACACTAATGATATTGACGATTTTTTCCGCGCTGTCATTGATAGCGTTCATTGTGCCAACGACCTCTTTGACGGCTAAGCCACCTTTAAACGCCACTTCAGAAGCGCTTAATGCCATTTGATTGGCATTTTTTGCATTATCGGCATTTTGCTTAACAGTCGATGACAATTGCACCATGCTGGAGGCTGTTTGCTGTAAGCTGCTGGCTTGTTGTTCGGTACGTTGGGATAGGTCGGTGATGCCAGTGGCAATTTCTTGTGCGGCTGTGGCTATGGCGTCGCCGGCGGTTTTAATTTCGATAACTAATTTGGTTAAATTAGCAACTGTTAAGTTGGTGTCTTCTTTTAACTGGCCGAATAAGCCTTGATAATCATCATTGATACCTTCTGTGAGATCGCCTTCTGACATAGCCTCAAGCACGCGGGCAATGTCTTGCAAGCTATGTTCTGTGGTTTCGGCTAAGTGGTTGATGCCTAAACTTAAGGAAAGCAAGCTGCCAACTTTGTCATTGACATTTATGTACTGGTTAAAGTTGCCGGCATTGGCGGCGTCTATGATGGCAGAAACCTCCAACTCCGCTGCGATATCCAAGGTTTTATTTAACCATTCTACGACAAAACCGATCTGCTCTTTTTGCGCATTAATGACGGGGTTAATGATTAATTCAAAGGTTAAATCTGCAACAGCTATTTGGGTTTGAAAGGTTTTGTTTATCTGCGCTAGGATTAAACGTTGGTGCGCCGGGTTTTTATGGTATTGGTCTATATTGGTACCAATAAGTGTGTCAACATTAAAATGCGGTAATATTTTTAGGATATTAGCCTGGCATTGGCGTAGCATGTTGATTGCTGAATGATTGATGTAAATAATATCAAAATTGGCGTCAATAATAACGGCATTGGTATTGGCATTGTCCAGCGCCATTTTTATGCGCATCATATTGGCTTTCTCGGTAACCTCATTATCTATGCGCTCGCGCAGTTGTTGCTGCATATTTTTTATATTGCTAAGCAGGCTAGTAGGGTTGGTGGCATCCACTACAATGTGGTTGTTTAGATTACCGTGAGCCATTTTTTGTGCAATTTCTGTCGCGTAGCTAGGTTCGCCGCCAAGTTGCCGGAGTATGCTGCGGCTAATGATCCCGGTTAACATCAATGCCAAGGTTAAACTGGCAGCAAATACGGCAATTAAACCCGTGTATAAGGTTTTAATTTGCTGAGCCGCATTGGCTTCATTTAAGTTTATGTGTGCAGAAGCAATTTTAACCGTTTCATCTATGGCTGTTCTGTGCTCGGCATACGATTTATGGATTTGCTCCAAGGCTAGTGTCACCTCAGTAGTGTTGCCCGCTATTAAATTAGGCAAAAACTGTTGTTCTACCGTATCAAAAAAACGTTGCGCTGATTGATAAGATTGTTGCAGCAATAATTTCGTTAATTCAGGGTCTAGTCCTTGATCCTGCCAGAATTGATGGCGGTTGTTATAGTTATTATGTAACGCTTTAAAACGTTTGCTTAAGGCTTCAATTTCTTCTGGGTCGCTATTTATTGAGAGCTGTAAAACCACTAAATAAGGCTCAATAATATATTCTGGCGGCGGCAAAATATCGGCTACTAAGTCTTTGCTCTGACTAATTTGTTGGTAAACTGGGCCATTGATATTTAAAGTTTTTAAGGCATAAAACGCACCCGCGCCAAATAGGGTAAATCCAGCCATTAAAGTCGCTACAATTATTGTAAGGCGTGCTTTAAGGCTAAGCTGAGTTAGCATGCGACAATCTCCATAAATCAATCGGCTAGTGTAAAAAGGGAAAGCTATAACAAAAAGAAAGGTCTGCCTGTGGGCCGTATTCGCCAAGATGATGGGTATTACAAGTCGCAACCGTTCTATAAAAAATCAATAACTTAAAGCCTAGTGAAGATTTTGTTTTTTGCAATAGGCTATTTGTTAACTACTCGGTTTATTACTGAGTGTGTGGACTTTTGAAGTAATAATTTAGGATAAATATGAAAACAAGGGCAAGGCGAAAAGGCATCATTTTAGTGAATACTGGCGAAGGTAAGGGTAAATCCTCAAGTGCCTTGGGTATGGTCTTTCGAGCTGCGGGTTGGGGCATGAAAGTGTGCGTGATCCAATTTATCAAAGGCCAATGGCAAACCGGTGAACAACATGCTGCGCAGCGCTTTGACAATGTTGAATGGCATGCTTTAGGCGATGGTTTTACTTGGGATACTAAAAATCCTGAGCAGGACATTTTGACTAGCCGAAATATTTGGGAGCTCAGCAAGGAAAAAATTCGTTCAGGCGAATTTGATTTGGTATTGTTAGATGAGATTAATTATTGCTGTGGCTATAACTGGATTACGGGGCAGGAAATAGTGGACTTTATTCAGGTTGATAAGCCCGCTTGGGTACATTTAATTTTGACTGGCCGCAATGCGGCACCTGAGGTAATTGCCTGTGCGGATACGGTCACAAATATGGAAAAAATCAAACATGCTTTTGAGCAAGGTATTAAGGCTGAGCAAGGTATTGAGTTTTAGCGGCTAAAGACATCGGTGATTGCCGCATCATCTTAATTAGCTTAGAATTTGTAAGGAAGAGGAGTGGTCGCTAAAGTGGCTGATAAGTTTTACATTAAAATAAGAGAATAACATGTCAGAAACAGCAAAAATTATTATGGCGGTTGCTGCCGTCATTTTGTCAGGTTTTATTTTGGTTGGTCTCAGCAAGCAAGAATCTAAGGAACAAATGGAAGCTGCTTCGCAGATTAGGACTTATGTTGCTATGCAAGAAATGGCTAATAAAAAATGTCCGGCTGCGATTAAACAGGAAACTGGGGAGCAAGTTTACTTCCCCTCTGACAGTGATAGTGATAAAGACACCTATATCACTTTAGTATGGGTGGGGGAAAATGCCAAAACCGGTTTTAAAAAAGCGTCCTGTACTTTAAAAGCGGCGTTGGGTGGTATATCTGAATTAATCATTGATGACAAAGTCATCATCAAGAAATAAGGTGAATTACGCAGGGTGTTAACGATTTTTGTAAAGTAGGGCTATTGTTATGGTCTATTTAGGCATAAAACAATGAACGATTCACAAAAATGGCTAAGCATAGCGGTTGTTGGCAGCATCATTTGGTTGGTTTATTTATTGGCGCCAGTGTTAATGCCATTTGCTTTTGCGGCCATGTTGGCTTATTTAGGTGATCCGCTGGCTGATCGCCTGCAAGTTGCTGGCTTGTCTAGGACTTGGGCGGTCATTGTGGTTTTTACCATGATGTTGCTGATTTTAACCTTGGTTTTATTGTTGCTGGTGCCGCAGCTTGAATACCAAGTTGAACGTTTTATTGCGCGTTTGCCGGACTATGTCGATTGGTTAAACCGCGTGGTATTGCCGTGGTTAAAACACCGCTTTAAAGTTAATATTAAACCGATTGCCAATAATGAGATCATTAACATTATAAAGAGTGACTGGCAACGGGCAGGTGGCGTAGCAGCCAGTATTATGACCTCTGTTTCGCATTCGGGTGCTGTTATATTGTCTTGGTTTATGAATGCGCTATTAATACCCGTAGTCGCTTTTTATTTGCTGAGGGACTGGGATATTTTAGTGGCCAATATCCATGATTTGTTACCCCGCAGGGCGGCCGCAACGGCAGCAAAATTAGCGAAAGAGGTTGATGCTGTACTATCCGCTTTTGTTAGGGGGCAGGTTTATGTCATGCTGGCCTTGGGTGGTATCTACAGCATAGGCCTTATGATGGTTGGCCTGGATTTGGCTTTGTTGATTGGAATGGTTTCTGGCCTAGTTAGCTTTGTTCCTTATTTGGGTTCTATCGTTGGTATTGTAATGGCTTGTATTGCCGCTTTGTTGCAATTTCAAGATGTTATGTATTTATTGCCTGTGGCTGTGGTGTTTGCGGTTGGTCAAGCTTTAGAAGGTATGGTGCTGACGCCCATGTTAGTTGGCGATAAAATTGGTTTGCATCCGGTGACGGTGATGTTTGCGGTTTTGGCGGGGGGGCAATTGTTTGGCTTTTTAGGTATTTTGTTGGCCTTGCCAGTCGCCTCTGTAATTATGGTTTTAGTGCGCCATGCCCATGATTTATACCGGGGCAGTAACTTTTACAGCCTGGAATAAATTATGCCGTTTACCGTTAAAGTCTTAGCGCTGCTGCTGGCTTTCGGAGAGGTAATAACGGCTTATGCCGGTGATGCAAAGCGGGAATCGATAATAGCTGACGATATTATTAAGCAGCTTAATAATAAGCAAGTACTGTGGTTAGATGCCCAAGGCAACAAATTTTTAGGTCTTTATAGCGAGGCAGTATCGCCAGATACTAAGGGTGCGGCTATTCTCTTACATGATCTAGACGGGCACCCTAACCAACAGCCTTTAATTTATAATTTAAGGGCGCAGTTGCCGGAACATGGATGGCTGACGTTGGCATTGCAAATGCCGCTAAGGGAAGCGGGGGCTAAGCTTGAAGATTACACCGGTTTGTTGCCCGAAGCCAAGGCAAGAATCCTAGCGGGTATCACTTATATCAAGCAAAAGAATGTAAATAATATCGTGTTAATCGGTTATGGATTGGGTGGGCTTATGGCTATCACTGCCTTAGCTGAACCCATGCCAGATATAAAAGCTTTGGTTATTCTAAGTTTACCCACGCCTAATTCATCAGCCTTAAGCACGCTAAACGTGCTTAAGGCCATCAAGATTCCAATTTTTGACATTTATGCCGAAGACGATGCGCCGGAAATAGTTGCTGCCGCGTCTGAGAGGCGTTTAATGGCAAAAGAAAATAGCGTCTACCGACAGCTTAAAGTTGATGATGAAGACCATTTTTATCAACGCCAAGAAGGTTTTCTGGTAAAGCGTATTTATGGCTGGCTAGGACGGGTTTCTGGTGCAAGCCAATAGTTAGTTGTATTTGACACTGGCTTTGCCAGCTGAAGCGATAACTTCACCTATTTTAAAAACAGTTTCACCTTGTTCAGACAGGATGGCGATTGTGGCTTCCTCATCTTCCGGTGCAATGCAGGCAATCATGCCGATACCGCAGTTAAAGGTAGTCAACATATTTGCCAAAGAAACATTACCTTGGTTTTGCAGCCATTGAAAAATGGCCGGAAATTCCCAGCCTGATAATTGTATTTGCGCATCTGTGCCAGCGGGTAATACGCGGGGTAGATTTTCTGTAATGCCGCCACCAGTGATGTGGGCGAGGGCATGGACATCAATTTTAGCCAATAAGGCCAATAAGGCTTTTACATAAATTCGGGTGGGTTCCAATAAGGCCGCACCTAAAAACTTGCCATGAAAGTCATCGCTTAATTGAGCATGGCTATGGGCAATAATTTTTCTGATTAAGGAATAACCGTTGGAATGTGGGCCTGATGATGCCAAGCCGATGAGTTTATCGCCGATTTTAACTTTAGTGCCGTCCAGCATTTTGTGTTTTTCCACGATGCCAACGCTAAAGCCCGCCAAGTCATACTCACCATCAGCATACATGCCTGGCATTTCAGCCGTTTCCCCGCCAACCAAGGCAGCGCCAGCGAGTTCACAACCCAAACCAATACCTTCGATAACGGTTGCCGCTATATTGACATCTAACTTGCCAGTGGCAAAGTAATCCAGAAAAAATAAAGGCTCAGCGCCTTGGACGATAATATCATTAACACACATGGCCACGAGGTCTATGCCGACTGTGCCGTGGACATTTAGGTCGATGGCTAATTTTAATTTGGTGCCTACCCCGTCCGTGCCGGAAACTAAAACAGGATTTTTATAGCGCTCCCAGGGCAGTTCAAACAACGACCCAAAACCGCCTAGGCCAGCCATAACACCGGGTATTTTGGTGCGGGCGGCGATCGGTTTAATCCGTTCAACCAATTGGTTGCCAGCATCAATGTCAACACCAGCACTTTTGTAAGTTAAGCCTTCATGGTTTTGTTCGCTCAATTTGCAGTTCTCTTACTAAAGTTAAAATCAAATCTGCCGATATTGTACTACAAGACATCATCGATTTTGTGTGAAGGATATGCGTGTAAATTTAAGCTTAATGATTATTTGCGGATTATGCTTCTGCCAAAGTGTTTTCTCTGTTGAAGTGAATGGTTTGTATGAGACCGACGTCATAGCCAACAGCCTTAGCCCTGTAGACCGCGAAGACGCGGTAAAGCGGGCTTTTGCCGTGGTGCTTAAAAGACTGGTGGCGAGCGGCCAAGTTTTACAAAATCCAGTGCTGAAGTCTGCCTTAATGCAGCCCGCTCCTTATGTTAAGCAATTCCAATATGCCTTGCAGGAGGAGAGTTTGGCGGAGACTGATGCCGAAGCCCGTAATCTTAGGGTGTTGTTTGATGAGCAAGCGGTATTGAATTTAATGAAAGCCAGCCAATCCCGGATTTGGCCGGATAGCAGGCCGGAAACCTTGGTCTGGTTGGTGGTTGAAGATAACGGGCAGCGTGGATTTTTTCGTGCCGAAACGATGCCGGAAGTCAATGCGTTTATACACCAAGCCGCCAAACAGCTGGGTTTGCCTTTGTTGTTTCCATTGTTAGATCTAGAGGAGCAACAAATGGTCTCTATCAATGATGTGTTAAGTGCCTACCCGCAAAACTTGTTAACAATATCTCAGCGTTATGACGTGGTGTCCATGTTGGCAGGGCGACTTGCCAAAAGCAAAACTTGCTGGAAAACTGATTGGGCATTTTATTTTAATAATGCGGTTGTACAATGGTCTTCGCCTTGTAGCAGCCTAGAAGATGCTGTTTTATTGGGTTTGCAAGGTGTATATCAGCAGTTGTCGCAATATTATGCGGTGTTGCCGAACAGTTTTGAGGCAGATTCATTAACCCTGAAAATTGCCGGTGTAAAAGGTGATGAAGAGCAATCCCGGTTAACGCATTATTTAAAAACCATGCAACACGTGAAATCGGTAGCTTGGTTAGGCCATGATGCCGGTTTTGATCTATATAAAGTCATATTGGAAGGCAAGCGGCAAGATTTTGAAGAGCTCTTGGGAATAGGCCGGGTGTTAAATCCTAAGGCAGTATATCCTAACGGAGGCACTTCAGAGTTAAGCTATGATTTATTGCCTAATCAATTGAATGCAAGATTAAATTGAAATTGACCTCAAAAATTATTAAAGTGAGGTGATTTTAGTCAAACTTTGATGAGGCTCACGTGAAAATAATAACAACTATAAATATCGGTGTGTTAGTGGCTATGGCGTTACTCAGTGGCGTAAGTTACGCCTATGATGACAGTAAGCCTGAAGAAATTTGTAAAAAACCGCATTTTAGGGATTTTACCTTAGAGGTTTATAAGACACCTGAAAAAAAAGAGGTCTCACCTGAAGCCGAGTTTAGCTTTACAGTGTCACCGTGGGCAAATCCTGAGACCATTAAATTAGCCGCAAAAGGCAAGCCGATACCGTTTAACCTTGTCAGTAACAGCAGCTTTCATCGGGTTACGGCTAAATTACCGGCTGAATACACGAATGATTATGTAAGGCTTAATGTACGTGCGGTGGCTTACTTGGGCTGCCATGAAGAAACCGGCTGGCTAGTAAAAGTGGCTGGCCAATAGTTGGTCTTAAGTCTTGCCGTGTTGGTGGACTCTTTTTAATAACGTGTTTTAGTGTTTTTTTCAGTCCATAGCCTAAATGGCTGGGCTGCGTCAGGCATGGTGATTTGCTGCATGGGAATTTGGCGATGCTCAGGTGGCAAGGTCAATTGCTCATAAATCAGTTGGTCATCAAATTGCGCACGGGCAGCATCATGGCGGTCGCTGGCAAAAAAAACCTGCAGCAGCCTAGCCCAATAAATGGCACCTAGGCACATTGGGCAGGGTTCGCAACTGCTATAAAGGATGCAATCGTTTAATTGAAAGTGATCCAGCACTAAGCAGGCTTTGCGGATGGCCATAATTTCTGCATGCGCGGTTGGGTCTTTGTCCTGAGTGACCGAATTGGCGCTTGCGGCTAAGATGTTCCCGTGTTTTACGATAATTGCCCCGTAAGGGCCGCCAGAGCCGCTACGAACATTCTCTAGCGCTAAATTGATAGCCTGCTGGAGAAAGTGTTCATGCATGTTATAGCCCTAAAGGGTTGTTGGGGTCTATGCCCGCCATAAATGGTAAGCGCCGGTCTTGGTTGGTGAGCTGGTAGATTTTACCCAGCCAATTATTAAATACAGCTTTGCCTGTGTCTCGCCAAGTATTATCAAGTTCTTCCAAAATATCGGCTTCAGGAAATGTTGGGATAGGTTGGGCATTGGATTTTGCCGCAATAACGCGTTCGCTATAGTCAGTAAAATGCTGGCGTACTTGGCGGTTGAAATAATGTTCAGGAAAGGGTGGGTAAGTTGCCATGTCACCTTGATAAAAACGTATGACTTCGCGTTTGTATTCTTTTAGCAAACTAATATTGTCATATTCTGGATGGCCTTGAAAAAACACAATACGAAAGCCATCTGGGCTAACCGCTAAATGCACCCCGGCTTCCTTACTGGCAGCCAATACCTTAATGCCATGTTTTTCCATATCACTTTGAAAAACCTCATTAAATCGTGAATGGGGCACGTCAAATCGGGTGTTGATCTCAGCCACTAAAGGATGCTTTCGGTCGATAAGTTTATGCGCAAAAACGCCCCAGCGTTTTTCCGATAACGGTGTGCGGGTAATGCCATAGCAATGCTGGATAACTGCATGGGTGGCTAGGCAGGAACATAAGATAGATGTGACATGGTCTTTGGCCCAGGCAAACACTTCCATCAAAGGCAGCCAAAAATCTTCTTTTTCCAGCTCATTGCCAACTACATTGGCACCGCTAATGATCAAGGCATCCAGGCCATCGAGTTTGATTTTTTCAAAAGGTTCGTAATACGCATCAATATGGGCTTGCGCCTCGGGACTTCTCTGTAAGCCATTTATGGTAAACGGGTGCACATGGAATTGTACAATTTGGTTACAGGCGCTTAAGAGCCTGAAAAACTGCCGTTCTGTGGCCTCTAAGGCGGCATCTGGCATCATGTTTAGCAAACCGATGTGCATTTCCCTTATGTCTTGCTGCCTGGCGCGTTCCGGAGTAAGAATTTCTTCACCTTCATCACGCAGGCGTTGGAAAGAGGGTAAATTAATATGGGAAACTAAGGGCATGATTAACCCGTTATGCCGACGTTTGGCCGATGGCATCGGCGACTAGCTGAATAAAATCGTCTTCATTTTTTACCACAGCGACAGCATTTGCATCGACGGTATAACCATATTCTGAGGCTATGGCTTGGTAGCGGGGTAAACGAGACTTAAACAGTTCCGGGAAGACCCAGGTGACAAATTCATCGGGTGGCATCACCTCAGGCGAGGCATAGTTTTTAAGCGCTAAAAATTCAGCTAGCTTGGCATCCAGGAAAGCCTCGCGGTAATACAGTGGTTTAGGGTCGGTTTTAGCGCGTTCGATGATGGTTTGTTCCAAAGCAGGCGGAATTTTAATATAGATAATTAAAGTGTGTTCGGCTAGGGTGTTGAGGGTTTGCGGGCAATCTAACTCACAAACACTGCCACCGGCATCATTTATAAAATGTTTGTAGCCATAGATGTCTTCGGCTTTATGGATAAACTCCGGGACATCGTTCATGGCATCAATTTCCGCCTTATGATGCAGTTTTTGCCGCCGTTTAAATTCCTGTAGAGACAGTCCGCCATGTTCAGGGTTACCTAGTTTGCCCAGAAAAGTGGAGACGGCGGTTAAATTATCAACAGTGATTTTGTCACTGATATAAATAGAGTCTGAGCGTAAAAGTTCGCGCAGAAATGGCACACTTATGGCGTGACGCTTAATATTGTCGAGTATGGGTTCTTGCAAATATTTGGTGCCGATGCGGTAGTCACCGGAATAATGGAACCATTTTGCTTTGGGTAGCTTGTTGGCCAGCGTGGTTTTTCCTGCGCCTGACATTGCTAATAAGGTAATGCGCTTAGTTTGCCAGTCCAGAAATTGCTGGGAACTCATTTTCATTGCTAGTGTTTCCTATTTAATCCAGATAATCTTCGATATCCATGTCTTCCGGATCCGGTTCATGCAAGTCGGTGTCGGTATAACCTAAGTCATCCACCTCTATATCATCGAATGGGGCTGTCCAGTCTTCTGGGTCTTCAATGTAGTCAAAGGTCGAGTTATACCAGCTTTCATGGTCATATTGGCCTAAATCCCCATTAAAGTACTGTACTTCTATGGAGTCATCATTGTCGTCTACGGCAATGACTTGAAAGGTTAGGTTGTTTTCTACATCTTTATACCAGTTACTGATAATGGGATCTGTTATGGTTGCCATAGTGTTTTCCTCAATATTCAAAAGGAGAGGGTCAATTTAAATAAATCAGTTGATATTATTAACGCTGCCAAGGAAATTACAATAGCTTAGTTTTAAATTTGCCTCGCTTTTTATCGTACTGGCATTTTTTTAGGTAGGCTATGCACGCCGTTGGAGGCTTAATGTTGGGTTAGTCATACAGCTTAATTTTGCAGGGCATAGCCTTTAATTTCTTGTGCGGCAAAGAGTAATTCTTCAATAAAATGTTGGGTGTATAAAGGCAGGTAATGTTTTTTTAAATAGGCAATTTTGGTGATGGAGCAAGGAATTAAATGGGATAAATCCCTTGCCGTTAAATCATTATCTAATACCGGATCATAAGCCATGCCGGCGATTAAGCCTACGCCTAAGCCTAGACGGACATAAGTTTTAATCACATCAGAATCGGCTGCGGCAAGGACAATGTCGAGGTGGGCTTCGGTATTGTTATAGGCCAGTTCAATATTGGAGCGGCCGGTATAGCCTATGTTATAAGTTAAGATCGGATGGGCGGCAAGAGCTGCCAGTGTCAGCTCACCGAGGCATAAAGCATGGTCTTTCGGCATAACGGCGGCGTGGTGCCAAGCATAACAATGGCGTGTTACTAAACTGTCATCTTCACTGACTTTTTCAGTACAGATGGCAATATCAGCATGATGGCTATGCAATTGCCCGATCAATTGGGTAGGTGAGGTTTGCATCATATAAATACCGACACCAGGATACTTTTCTCGGAAGCGTTTAATCGGCTTGGGTAAAAAATACTTGGCTTGGGCATGGGTAGTGGCAATGTGGATAATGCCTTTATTACTGTCTATGGAGTCTGCCGCTATTGCCTTAATATTTTGCTTGGCTTGGCTAATCACTGAGATTTCTTGCATGACACGGACACCCAATGGGGTTAAGGCAATCAGTTTTTTGCCCTGGCGTTCAAACAAAGGTGAGCCTAATTCTTGCTCAAATAATTGCAGTTGCCGGCTAACCGCAGATTGCACAACATGCATTTTATCCGCCGCTTTGGAAAGGTTTAACTGGGTTTCTTGCAAAATCTGCAGTAGTTCAATTTGGCTTAGGTTCATGCATAGTCCTGAGGTTAACGCCAGTCAGTAAATCGGATAATTCGATAATAACTTCTGATTATGTCGTTTTATTTAATAAATTCCTATCGGCATAATGGCAGCTACAGGGCTTGGATAAGCCTGGCCGATAGATTTTTTTGGCTAACCAAATTCCGCAAGCCGTTTACGTCATTATTTACCATAAGGCCGCTATGCCACTACAACAACTAGTCCTACATTTTAATGACCAATTTGAACGTCAACATGGCCTAAGCCATAGACCCTTCAGCTTAAGGCATGGTGCTGTGTATGGGCTGTATCCACCCCTGCAAATTGGCAGCGTATTAACCCCCATTCGGCAGACCGTTGATACCACTAAGCTATTAGGCCATAGTGCGCAGCTGTGTTTAATGCCTATCGGTAAACAACGTCTGCAAGGGGAAGCCCTTGAAAGTTTGTTGGGCTGCACGGACATTCCACAGCCGGAAAACGATTTAGCCATTATTAATTTTGACCGCTTGGCGCGTACAGTCCATATGTTAAATTTTTTGCCTATCTCGCATTTGTCGGGTGGTTTAATGGTAAACGTAGATGCCCGCCACATTCTTGCGGTTAAAAAAGACCATGGTGCTTATTTTGAGGAAATTATCAACAAATGTGGTTTAGAAACTAAACAAGTCATTATTCAAGTCTTAATCAACAGCGCTTATAGTTTTTATCAACGGCAATTAGACGAAGGTTTACAAAATTATCGCCATTGTGGCTATCAATTGGCGCTAAGGTTTGATACACCGGCCGTGAGTAAAATCACCAGCCAATTAATTGCTACCTTGGCACCCAATTTTGTTTGTTGCTCCGCGCGTACCTTAAAAACGCTTACAGATAAGAAACGGCGTGAAAAATTGCAGCAATTGCTTAACGCCACTACGTCTATTTCTGGTCATAGCATATTATTGAATGTTGATGATCAGCACATGCACGCGCTGGCCAAAAACATGGGGTTTGCTTGGGTTCAAGGCGGTTTTTATGAGCAACCAGCTTATTCAACAGCGGCGCAATCTTATTAAACGTTGGTCTACTCTAGTCGCTTAAGTGCCTAAGCCACACATCCCTGTGGGCTAAGGTATTTAAGTAATCAACGGTAGCTATATTTACCTTTTTGCAAGTGTTTTATCGCAACAACTAAGCGGTCGATTTCTTCATAAGTATTATAAAATGCTAATGAGGGGCGCACCGTACTGTCCACACCAAAACGTTTTAAGATAGGCTGCGCACAATGATGCCCTGCGCGTACTGCAATGCCCACCTTATCTAGCGCTTGGGCAACCGCTAACGTACTATGGCCAGCCAAGACAAAAGAGAGTACGCTGGCTTTTTCTGTAGCTGTCCCAATTAAGGTTAGTCCTGGCACTTGCCGTAAACAGTGTATGCCATATTGCAATAATTCATGCTCATAACGCGTGATATTGTCGATACCTATGTTGTCCAGATAGGCTAGTGCGGCACCTAGACCAACGGCATCAGCAATATTACCTGTGCCAGCCTCAAACTTTGCCGGTGCCGCTTGGTAGGTGGTATCTTCAAAGCTGACATTTTCAATCATATTACCACCCCCTTGCCAAGGCGGGCTTGCTTCCAGCAATTCAGCCTTACCATAAAGTACACCGATACCTGTCGGCGCAAACACTTTGTGGCCGGAAAACACAAACCAATCACAATCTAGTTGCTGCACATCTATCTTAATATGTGCTATTGATTGCGCGCCATCCAGTAACACTTTAGCACCGACACGATGCGCCAGTTCAATGATGGCTTGAACGGGTGTGATAGTACCAAGTGCGTTTGATACTTGGGTAATGGCCACCAGTTTTGTCCGCTTGTTTAAAAGTTTTTGGTACTCGGTTAAATTAATCTGCCCGTTGTCAGTTACCGGAATCACACGTAGCACGGCCCCAGTTTTGGCGCACAGTTGTTGCCATGGCACAATATTGGCGTGATGTTCCAGCCAACTGATGATAATTTCATCATCTACACCAATACATTGCTGTCCCCAACTTTGTGCGACTAAGTTAATCGCTTCAGTGGCACCTCTAACAAATACAAGGGTATTGCTAGAGGGGGCATTGATAAAACGGCTAACCTGTTCCCGGGCATCTTCATAAGCATCGGTTGCCCGTGCCGCAAGCGTATGGGCTGCCCGGTGTATGTTGGAGTTTTCTTGCTGGTAAAAGCGGGTAATCCTATCGATGACAGCTTTTGGTTTTTGTGTGGTCGCGGCATTGTCAAACCAAACTAAGGGGTACCCATTGACGGTTTCTTGCAATAGGGGGAAATCCCGGCGCACAGCCTGCACATCAAAACTTGGGCGAGTGCTGAATTGGGCTAAAGTCGAGTCCTTGCTTAAAGGTTGTTGATAGACAAAATAATAATTTGGCGGCTCATCTAATGAGGCTGGCCATGCTAGCGGCTGGTTGGCTATAGGGACATATGTTTGCCCCGTCGCTAAGCCTTGCTGCCACTTATTTTGTTGGGATAGCGCCGAGTTTTCAAGGGTTCCCACAAATGCAGTTGAGCTAAGCTTTTCCGTACCTGGAATAGGGATAGGCGAGTTTAGGTTCGGAACAGTGGGTGAACTACCCAAACGCGGTGCATACTCGGCGGTCGCCAAGAGTAAGTCGCTAGCTAAACAGTTTGGGGCTTGAAGGTTTGTGTGCTGCTTAGTAAGTTCGCCGCCCTGCTGGGTCAGATTTGCAAGCGCCAGTAGATAAGGATCAGCTGTAGTCATAGTAATTGCCCACTTCAACATTTTCCAAAACACCTAGGGCATCTTCCGTCAATACCGCTAGCGAGCAATATAATGAGATCAAATAAGACGCGATGGCTTTATGGTTAATGCCCATAAAGCGTACCGATAAGCCCATGCTTAATTCATCTGTCAAATTGGGTTGGTATAAACCGACTACTCCTTGCCGACTTTCTCCGGTGCGTACCAACAAAATATTAGTTTTGCCTTCGGTGACCCTTAATTTATCGGTGGGGATTAATGGTAGCCCACGCCAAGTGATAAATTGTGAACCAAACAATGAAATAGTTGGCGGCGGGGTGCCGCGGCGGGTGGCTTCACGGCCAAACGCCGCAATAGCACGGGGATGGGCTAAAAAGAATCCTGGTTGTTTCCAAACACGCGCTATCAATTCATCGAGATCATCTGGGGTTGGCGAACCGTTACGGGTCTGCACTTTTTGTTCAAGGCCGACATTATTTAACAAACCATATTCAACATTATTGATTAATTCGCTTTCTTGGCGTTCTTTAACGGTTTCTATGGTTAAACGTAATTGTTCCTGAATTTGGTCATGTGGGCTGCTATATAAATCAGCAACACGGGTATGGATGTCAAGTACAGTATTGACGGCATTAAGGCGATATTCACGGCCCCATTCCTCGTAGTCGACAAACGTTTGCGGCAAGACTTTTTCATCCAAGCTTGAGCAATCTACAGCAATGCTGGTTTCACTTTTAACCTTGTTAACCCTATAAATACCTGCTTCTACGGGTACCCACTGCAATAAATGCACTAGCCACCGGGGCGTAATCGTACCCATCATAGGCACGGTTTTGGTGGCATTGGATAAGGTACGGGCGGCAACGTCGCCTAACGCAGTGTGGGCTTGGTGAATATCGGACATAGTGGTTTCCTTTCAATATAAGCTAAGTAAAATGGCATTGCTGCCGGTTAAAAAGTGGTTTGGTTTGTTGGGCATAGGGCAAAGCACTAAATGTGTAGCATTAACATGGCTATGGGTATTGCTTAAATACCTGCCCCGGCTTGAAAAAATTCGCTTCTGCTGTGTGCCTGAGTGATCTGGCTAGCCGGTGGTATGCTGTGGGTCAGCCAAACATTGCCACCTATTGTTGAGCCACGGCCTAGGGTTATGCGGCCTAAAATGGTCGCGCCAGCATAAATCACCACATCATCTTCAACGATGGGATGGCGGGCATTACCTTTAACCAATATGCCATCGGTATCTTTGTCAAAACGTTTAGCGCCCAAGGTTACAGCCTGATAGAGCCGAACCCGACGACCAATAATGCTGGTTTCACCGATAACAACCCCCGTGCCATGGTCTATAAAAAAGTAATCACCAATTTCGGCACCGGGATGGATGTCTATGCCAGTTAAGGAGTGGGCTATCTCTGAAACCATGCGGGCAACCAAGCCGAGTCCCAATTTGTTTAGTTCATGCGCAAGACGGTGATGGATAATGGCAGTGATACCGGGATAACACACCAAAACTTGATCGATACTATTAGCGGCCGGATCACCTTCATAAGCGGCCTGAATATCTGTTTCCAGCACGCGCCTAAGGTTGGCCAGTTGCGCGGCGAAAGCCCGTGTGAGCTGATGGGCTTGCCAATATAGCTCTTGTTCGGAGCCGTTCTCAGCTGCAAAATAACGTAGTTCTAGGTAAATTTGCTTATATAATTCCCTTAGTTGGGTATCAATGGTATAGCCGACAAAGTAATCAATGCTTTCTTCCATAAGCTTGGGTATACCTAGCCGGTTGGGGAACAAGGCCATACCGAGTTGTTCAATGACCTGGGCCAAGATTTTTCTTGATGGCAGCTTAGGTGGGTGATAACGTCGCTGACGCTGATCTAGTGATTGCAAACGTAAGTTTTTAAGCTGGGCAACTACGCTTTCGATGCCCCATTCTGAAGAAAAATTTAACGGGGATAAGCCGCTCATTTTGGAAGTCCCTGGCTATCAAATAAGCCTTCAAACAATATGGAACTTAAGTAGCGTTCGCCTGAATCAGGCAAAATCACTACGATGGTCTTGCCTTCCATTTCAGGTCGTTGGGCAATATTAACGGCGGCTGCGACTGCTGCACCACAAGAAATACCGGCAATAATGCCTTCTTCCCGCGCTAGGCGTTGGGCGTATTCAATGGCCAACTCATGGCTGACGGGTAAAATTTCATCCACTAGGGATAAGTCCAATACTTCCGGAATAAAACCGGCACCTATACCTTGTATTTTATGAGGCGCAGGGGTTAACGGTTGCTTTGCGCGGTATTGGCTCAATACGGGACTGGCCGCAGGTTCAACTGCTATCGATAAGATCGCCTTGCCCTGGATGAGTTTGATATAACGGGAGACGCCGGTAATGGTACCGCCTGTGCCGACACCGGATACCAAGACATCAATTTGGCCATTACTATCGTGCCAGATTTCAGGCCCCGTGGTTTGCTCGTGGATAGCGGGATTGGCAGGGTTTTTAAATTGCTGGAGTAGGACGTAACGTTCAGGATCAGCCTGGGCGATAGCTTCAGCTTTGGCAATGGCAGCTGGCATGCCTTTGCTGCCTTCGGTAAGAATTAATTTGGCACCATAGGCCAGCATCAGTTTACGGCGTTCCATGCTCATGGTGTCGGGCATGGTTAGTGTTAAACGTAGACCACGGGCTGCCGCGACAAAAGCCAAGGCGATGCCGGTATTGCCGCTAGTGGCTTCAAGTAGTTCTTTGCCAGGTGTTAATAAACCGCGTTGTTCCGCATCATTAACCATGGCGGCACCGATACGGCACTTTACGGAATAAGCGGGGTTACGGCCTTCAATTTTGGCGAATAAGTTAACCGGAGCGCCATTAGCCACCCGGTTTAAACGGACTAGCGGTGTTTTGCCGATAGTTTGTGAATTGTTTTGAAAGCAATGTGACATTTAATTTTCCGAACCAGTAATTAACCAAGTTAAAACTTTCGTTGTAACTTTCGCCCAAGTAGGCGTAAGGCAATGTCAGACGTTTAAGTTGACATTGGCCTCCGGTTGACCGGTCGGCACATTCTTTTTTTAGGCTACTATAACGCCGAGTTTTCCGTCAAGCCCAATATGATGGGTAAGGTTTGGCCAGGGTTATTTTGGTACTGGCCAAGCATAAGTTTGACCTGATCAATTAAACCATTGCGCTTGTTTAATGTTGACTTCAATTGCATCTCCTTTGCGTAAACTCAGTGCGTTAAAATGATCACTAGGGACATCGGCAAATACGTTTTTAGACGCGCCGTATAGCGGGCTATTAGTTAGTTCCACGCGGGTATAAGCCCCTAAATGTTGCCAATCTTTTAGTGTTAGCGCAGCGTCGCTTCTTCCTGTTGATTTTTTGATGCCTATATGGTGAGGCCTGACATGCGCAACTATACCTGGACGGTTTACTGGGCTAAGGCCAACACTTTTTAGCCATAAGTTATCACTGTCTTGCAAGTGAAAAATATTGGCTTGGCCAATAAACTCCGAGACAAAGGCATTGGCAGGGTAGTCGTAAAGCTGGCTAGGCGCGCCCTGTTGTTCGACACGGCCTTTGTTGAGCACGACAACTTGGCTGGCGACTTCCATGGCTTCTTCTTGGTCATGGGTTACAAAAATGCTGGTGACATTTAAGTTTTTATGTAAATTGCGTAGCCATTGCCGTAAATCTTTCCGTACGCTGGCATCAAGAGCACCAAAAGGCTCGTCCAGTAACAGCACTGAAGGTTCTACGGCCAAAGCCCTGGCCAAGGCTATACGCTGACGTTGGCCGCCAGAAAGCTGGTCAGGGAAACGCTTGTGCAGCCAATCCAGTTGCACTAAGTCCAATAAAGCGTGGACTTTTTTGGCAATTGCCGCTTCATTAAGGCGGCTGCGCTTCGGCTTAACCCGCAAGCCAAATGCTATGTTTTCGAACACGTTAAGGTGCCGGAACAATGCGTAATGTTGAAACACAAAGCCAATACCACGGTGGCTAGCATGTTCATCGGTTTTATCAAGACCATTAATGATGACACGGCCACGGTCAGGCTGTTCTAAACCCGCAATAATCCGTAGCAATGTGGTCTTGCCACAACCGGAAGGCCCAAGCAAGGCCACTAGTTCACCTTCAGGGATTTCAAGCTGGATATTATCTAAGGCGGAAAAAGTGCCAAAGGATTTGTATAAATTTGATAGTTGTATGCTCATGGGGTCACGTTCCGGTCTGGGTGGTACTCTACAGCTTAGGCTTTGGCCTGCCGCCATTCTAAGTAAGTTTTTAAGATTAAGGTGATTAAGGCCAAGCCAGCCAACACGGATGCGCTGGCAAATGCGCTGACAAAATCGTATTCGTTGTAACTGGCTTCAACATGTAAGGGTAAGGTGTTGGTCAAGCCTCTTATATGGCCAGAGACTACAGACACCGCACCAAACTCACCCATAGCCCGGGCGTTGCAGAGCAATACACCGTATAACAAGCTCCATTTAATGTTTGGTAAAGTGATCCGGTAGAAGGTTTGCCAACCGCTTGCGCCTAGAGATAAGGCAGCTTCTTCTTCTTGCTGACCCAGTTCTTGCATAAAAGGGATGAGTTCCCGGGCGACAAATGGGAAAGTCACAAACAAGGTTGCCAGTATGATGCCGGGGACGGCAAATATAATGTGGATGTCATGCGCGGATAACCAACCGCCAAACCAGCCTTGCGCACCGAATAACAAGACAAAAACTAAACCTGAAATTACTGGCGATACCGAGAACGGTAAATCTATCAAAGTGGTTAATAAACTCTTGCCGGTAAAGTCAAAATGTGTGATTGCCCACGCCGCGGCAATGCCAAATAAGGTATTAAGCGGTACAGTAATGATTGCCGTTAATAAGGTTAAGGCCATTGCCGATAAAGCATCTGGGCTAGCTAATGCGGCCCAGTAAGCGCTTAAGCCTTTAGCTAAGGCAGATACCATAACAACGATTAAAGGCAGAATTAGAAATAAGCCGCTAAAGCCTAATGTCACGCCAATTAACAGCCTTTTAACCCAGCTTTCATCTTGTAAGGCTTTAGCTTGCGCTTGACCTATGATTTGGGGTTGCGTGAGGGTTTGGGTTGTCATTTCACTAAACTCCTTAAAGTTGCCCAGAGCGCTGTCTTACCCAGCGCTGAAATAAGTTAATTACAAGTAACAAAACAAATGAAATCACAAGCATGGTTAAGGCGATGGCGGTGGCGCCAGCAATATCGTATTGTTCTAGTTTGGTGATAATCATTAAGGGTACAATTTCCGAAACATAAGGTAAGTTACCGGCTATGAAAATTACCGAGCCATATTCACCAACACTGCGAGAAAAAGCTAAGGCAAAACCCGTCAATAAAGCCGGAAAGAGGTTGGGGAAAATAATTTTGCTAAAAGTTTGTAAACGCGATGCGCCCAGACTAGATGCAGCTTCTTCCATGCTGGCATCAAATTCTTGTAACACAGGCTGACAAGTGCGAACGACAAAAGGTAAGCTAATGAACACTAAGGCGACAACAATACCTAAGGGTTTGTAAGCGACTTGGATGGCGAACATATCATTAAGCAACCTGCCAATGAAAGCATTGGGCTGATAGATAGTTGCCAATACCACACCAGCAACAGCGGTGGGCAAGGCAAAAGGCAAATCGACTAAGGCATCCAACAAGCGATGGCCATAAAAAGGGTAACGCACTAACACCCAGGCCATGATAAAACCAAACACACTGGCGATTAAGGCGGCCGCCAAAGCGGTTAAAAAACTGACTTTAAATGCCGCCAGCACACGTGCATTTGTGATTATGTTGATATAGTCATCCCAACTGAGTTGAAAGCTTTTAAATATCAAAGTGCTCAGAGGTATCAATACAACTAGGCACAAATAAAATAGGCTATAGCCCAGGGTTAGGCGAAAGCCAGGCATAATGCTGTGCTGAAGCATGGGTGTTTTGGCGCTAATGTACATAAAGTGCTGTTTTCAATGATTAAAATTAACAGTGTATTGGTTTTCGCAGGATGCTTTAAGCGGCTTTAGTAAGGTTATGGCACATAGATTTGATCGAAGATTGCACCATCATCAAAGTGTTGTTTTTGCACTAAGTCCCAGCTACCAAAGACCTCATCGACTTTGAACAGCTCTAATTTTGGAAAATTGGCTAACAGGGCTGGGTCTACTAATTCAGGGTTAGCTGGCCGGTAATGGTTTTTGGCTGCCAAGGTTTGTCCAACAGGTGAATATAGATATTGCAGATAAGCTTGCGCCAAGTCTTCTGTGCCTTTTTTGTTGACGATGGTGTCCAATAGGGCAACTGGGGTCTCAGCTAAGATACTTTGTGGCGGCACAACAATTTCAACAGCACCTGAGGGCGCTTCTTGCAAGGCCAGATAGGCTTCATTTTCCCAAGTTAATAACACATCACCAATGCCCCGCTGCAAAAATGTTGTGGTGGCACCGCGTGCACCGGAATCGAGGACAGGCACATTTTTATAGAGCTTTTTAATAAAGTCTTTGGCTGCGTCTTTGCTGCCATAGTTTTTTTCAGCATAAGCCCACGCCGCCAAATAATTGTAGCGGGCGCCGCCCGAGGTTTTTGGGTTAGGGGTAATCACCGACAAGCTTGGTTTAATGAGGTCATCCCAATTTTTTATGTGTTGTGGATTACCTTTACGCACTAAAAAAACCATGGTCGATGTGTATGGCAAGCTATGGTTGGGCAAGCGTGATTGCCAGTTAGCAGGTAATAATTTTGCGGTACTGGCTATTTTATCAATGTCATAACTAATCGCTAAGGTCAGGACATCGGCATCCAATCCATCGATGACGGCACGGGCTTGTTTGCCCGCCCCGCCATGCGATTGTTGTATGGTGATGGTCTCGCCGGTTTTGGCTTGCCAATATTTGATAAATTCTCTGTTATAGGCCTGATAAAGCTCCCGCGTAGGGTCATAGGATACATTCAGTAAAGCGCGCTCGGCTGATACTGGGCTATTGCAAAAGATGGCCGCTATTAGGCCAGCGAATTTTAAATTAGTTGTTAACGACATGATGGTGCCCGTTTTTAAGGATTAGGAAGATGGGTAAAGCTTAAACATGCTGTAGTTTTATTTAAAACGATCAATTTAGAAGTATTTATCAGTTTTTTAGATAAAGGCGGGGTTTAAAACACCAGTTGTAAGCGGGTTGCCAATACTTGTTCGCTAGCGCGGTTGCGGACGGCATTTGTGCTGCCGGCACCACCGGTAAAGTCGGTGTGTTCATAATCGGCACGCAAGAGTAAGTTGGCGTTTAAAAACCAATTAAAGCCTACCGCCCAGGCGCGTGCGTTACTTACCGATACGGCCGGGTTGAGTAAACGGCTGCCATTAATGCTATTAAAAGTGTCAGGGTCTATGTTTAATTCACTCCAGCGGGCGGCTAGCTGTAAGGCACCCCAGTGGCCTGCAAACGGATCAAATGCAGCGCGTGGTTTTACGCCACTAAAGCTATTATTTTCGCCGGTTACGACATAAGACGCTAACACCTGCCAAGCTTGGTTATCTTGTTTCACATGTGTCCTGCCAGCATTACCGCTTAGGACTTGTGAAGACAAGACGTATTCCCCCAGTAAACCATATTGTCCGTAATACCAATATGCTTGTGGGTAAATGCGGTAGTGCTCCCCGTCCGCGATGACAGCATTAGTGCCAGTGCCGCGTTGGCTATAGTCAACTAATGTCGTTTGCCCTAAGGCTGAAGTAAGGTTTTTTATGGGAGTGGCGTTACGGACAGGATCTTCAAAACTGCCAGCAACACCAATGCCAAAGCCATCTAACCAGTTGATGCCAGAACCTTGAAAGGGGTGGCTCCAAAGCCTGGCTACAATTTCTTTATTGTTATCAGTTTCGCGGTCAGCATTCGCTGCGCCATTGTCGCCACCACCATTAAACACGCCTAGCTCATAGGTAAAAAAGTTCTTAAAATCAATGGGGCCTGCATACTCCGCCGTTTGCCCGGGTTGTGCAAAACTGCCATGCAATTTAATACCGTTGTCGCGGTTACTGGCTAATTGGGTAGGGAATGCGCGTTCTAAAAAAGTACCATCGGAGTCACCCTGTAAGCGTTCTAAGCTGATTGGCGTTTTCTGCCGGCCAAATTCCAAGCTGGCATAGGGAAAATAATGCAAGTCTATATAGGCGTCGGCCAAGATGACTTGGCTATTGCCAAAATCGGGTAATAATTTGTAATCAATGTATTTCCAGACCCGACCTTCTAACCAAATTCGTGCTTGCCGAAGGTCAAAACGGTCATTAGTGTTGGGCGTGTCTGGGAAAAAACGGGCATCAGATTGGATGGATGCACGTACCCGTAGTGAATGGTCCCCATTAGCTGAAGATAAACTAAGGCCTTTCGCGCCCACCTCAAACTTGGCTGCTGTTTTTGCTTTTTCTAAGGTCGCTTCTTGATTAATTTCATTCTGGCGTTCAAGGACTTTTAACTTTTGGTCTAGTGTTTTAACCGTATTATTGGTGTTTTCTAAGGCAGTATTTTTTTCCTTTTCGGCCAATTTTTGTTCCAATAAAATTAACCGATGTTCTAATTGGCTAATTTTTTCGTTCTTGTCTTGCTCGTTGGCGCTGCTTGGCAAACTTGCCAAGGCCAGTAAACTATTTATGCTTATGGCTAACGCCAGTGCTTGTTTCGGATACATGCTGTTTTTCCTTTTCCAGCATTTCCAGTCGTCTGGTCAATGTTGACAATTCTTTTTAAGATGCCTCCGGCTGTCCGGTAGGTTTTGAAGGTATAGCGTCAACCCAGTGGGCGTAGTTTTTCCTTACGTTCAATTTGCACGACTTTACCGTCATGGATGACAATTTCAACGGAACCAAATTTAATTTCATTAAGCATTTGATAAATTCTGGCGACCAGATCCGTTGACACCGGATCCTTAAAGGGTGGAGTTTCAATATGTTTAGTCATAATGTCTTTTGGTCAGGTTGTTTGATTGCGCCATAACAATAAAGCTGGCTGGTTTGGTGGTGAAAAGCTTAACAACTGCTGATTAAGAACAAAAATGATATGTTTAGAATTGTTTATCATTAAATTCGATAATGATGTCGGCTAAGCTTTTAGATTTCTAGGTATTAACGTGTGTAGTGGTAGCTAGCAAATACACGCTTAGTAGGTAAAGCAACGTTTCACACCTAAGTAGGCTGTGTTAGCATGCTGTATAACTTAATAAGTAAACAAAGGTGTAACGTGCAAGAAATAGTAATCGGTGGTATGTCTGGCGTAAAAGTGGTTTTGGATGCTGCGATGGCCAATCGGCATGGCATGATTTCAGGTGCAACCGGAACTGGTAAAACAGTCACTTTACAGATTTTGGCGGAAGGTTTTTCACGTTTGGGGGTGCCGGTTTTTTTAGCAGACGTGAAGGGGGATTTATCTGGGATAGTGATGCCCGGTAAGGACAATGAGAAAATTAGTAGTCGGCTTCAGCAAATTGGTCTTGATGATTTTCAAACCCGAGGCAATCCCGCGGTTTTTTGGGACATTTTCGCAAAAACAGGACATCCAGTCCGTACCACTATTTCAGATATGGGGCCGTTATTGTTGAGTTCCTTGCTTGAGCTGAACGATACCCAAACGGGTTTACTGTATAGCTGTTTTAAAATTGCTGATGACCAAGGCCTGTTATTATTGGATCTAAAAGATTTACGCGCGATGCTGGCGTGGATGGGCACTGAAGCTAAGGCCTTGCAAGCGGAATATGGCAATATATCTGCCGCTAGTATAGGTGCGATCCAGCGGCAATTGCTGGTATTGGAAGAACAAGGCGCTGACCAGTTTTTTGGTGAACCGGCTCTGCTGCTTGAAGACCTTTGCAAAACCGATTTTTCCGGTAATGGTGTGATTAGCCTGTTGGATGCCACTGACTTAATCATAAAGTCCCCCAGGTTATATGGCGCGTTTTTGCTGTGGTTATTAGCTGAATTATTTGAAAACATGCCGGAAGTTGGCGATAGTGAAAAGCCTAAGCTGGTCTTGTTTTTTGATGAAGCGCATTTGCTGTTTGAGCAGGCACCCAAAGCACTGATAGAAAAAATAGAACAAGTTGTCCGTTTAATTCGTTCCAAAGGCGTGGGCGTTTATTTTGTTAGCCAAAGCCCGCTAGATGTCCCGGAGGATATACTGGGTCAATTAGGCCTTAAAATTCAACATGCGTTACGGGCTTTCACACCTAAAGACCAGGCCGCAGTTAAAAGTGTGGCGGCTACTTTTAGGCAGAATCCTCATATTGATACAGAATCAGCTATCCAAGAATTAAAAACAGGCGAAGCGTTGGTGTCGTTACTCAATCAAGACGGCAGTCCGACGCCTGTGGAACGAATTCTAATCCGTCCGCCGGAATCACAATTAGGCCCTATTTCGGTAGCGCAGCGCGAAGACTTAAAAAAGCGGTCACCTTTTTATGGTCGCTATGAGCAAATGGTCGATCGTGAATCAGCGTATGAGTTGCTGAAACAGAAGACACAAGAACTTAAAGAATCCGTAATCGATATGCCCGCACAAAAAGTTGCAACGCAACGGGCAGCCAGACCACAACAATCAGTGACAGATGTCTTGCTCAAAAGTGCGGTACGCAGTATCGGGACAGCGGTAGGGCGCCAGATAGTCCGGGGTATATTAGGTTCGCTTTTGGGTGGCAGGCGTTAAGCTGTGAAAGCTAAATGCCCAGGGCGGTAGACAAAAAAAATGCGGTTATTAGCCGCATTATAAAGGATATAACCCTGAGCATTTAGGAGGATGCGTTTTCAAGAGTTGAATCAATTATAGAGGTAAACTTTTATGACGGGAATGTGGCATATTGTCGCATCCGAAACAATGAAACCTATTGTTTCAAATCAGTCAATAATGCTGAAGCTCAGTTTGACAAAATCTTCAAGGCTAAGAGCTTCAGGTCTTAGACTAGGGTCTATGCCTAGGGCGGCTATAGCGTCTTCAGAAAGGATGGTTTTTAAGGCATTTCGTAAGGTTTTTCGGCGTTGGGAAAATGCCAAAGTCACAACTTGATTTAAGCGCGCTGTATTGCTAGCCGAAGGGACCTGGGCATGAGGCGTTAACCTAATGACCGCAGAGGTGACTTTAGGGATAGGCGCAAAACTTTCAGGCGGTACGTCAAATAACCATTCTGCTGCACAGAATGATTGCATCATCACGCTAAGCCTGCCGAAAACTTTACTGCCCGGTTGCGAACAAATTCGGTCGACGACTTCTTTTTGTAACATAAAATACATCTCCTCTATGATATTTGCGTTAGCTAGCAAATGAAACATTAAGGGCGTAGAAATGTTATATGGCAAATTACCGATGATACGCAACTTATGGGCATCGCTAACCAAAGCCGCAAATTCAAATTTTAAGGCATCAGCACTATGGATTCTTAAATTGCCATAACCTTGGAATTTGTTTTTTAGTAAGGCGACTAAATCACGGTCTAACTCGACAACATCTAATTCCACGCCACTTTTTAATAGCGGTTCTGTTAGTGCGCCCAAGCCTGGGCCAATTTCAACCCAATGTTGCTTGGCCTCTAACTGCGCACTATCTAAGATTTGGCTGATGATGTTATGGTCGTGTAAGAAATTTTGCCCGAAACGTTTACGTGCAGTATGTACCATAGCTTTTAGTTAATTGTGGCTGTAGTTTTTGAAGTCATAATCAAGGCCGTTTGGATGGCATAGAGCAAACTACCCAGCTCGGCTTGTCCGCTGCCGGCCAAGTCTAATGCCGTGCCGTGGTCTACTGAAGTCCGAATTATAGGTAAGCCTAAGGTTATATTGACAGCTTGGCCAAACCCCATATGTTTAAGTACCGGTAAGCCCTGGTCATGATACATGGCGACCACGACATCAGCATTTTCCAGATATTTTGGGGTAAAAACAGTATCTGCGGGTAATGGCCCTTGCACATTAAGCCCTCGTTTTTTTAGATTGTTTAGAACGGGTATGATGGTATCTATTTCTTCACGGCCTAAATGGCCATTTTCCCCGGCGTGCGGATTTAAACCACAGACTAAAATTCGAGGTTGGCTAATTTTAAACTGGGATTTTAAGTCATGGTCAATTATCTTAAGCAAAGCGCTAAGCCGGTCATAGGTAATTGCCGCACTAACGTCAGCCAGCGCTAAATGCGTGCTGGCTAAAGCAACCCGTAAGCCAGGTGTAGCAAGCATCATCACGGGAGATCCACCCGTTATGCCGGCTATATATTCGGTATGCCCAGTAAAGCTTATGCCAGCTTCATTGATTATGGCCTTATGTACCGGGCCGGTTACCATGGCATCAAATATACCTTTTAAGCAACCTTGTACGGCATGGCTAATTGTTGACAGCACATAGTTGCTATTGGCTGAATTTAGTTTTCCGGGCTCTACCGATTGCGCCAAGCTAACGGGCAATACCGTAAGATGCCCAGGTTCATGTCTTTTACTGGGCAAATTAGGCTCAAACTCATGGATTTGCAGGTCAAGATTAAGTTTCTTTGCCCGTTGCAATAACAGTTCAGGACTGGCAATGGCAATTATCTGACAAGATAAATCTTGCTGTGCTAGTTGTATGCAAAGGTCTGGGCCTATGCCGGCGGGTTCTCCAGGGGTTAAGGCTAGTCGAGGAAAAGCTTGGTTGGCCAACATAAGTCTGCTCGAAAAAGCCTAATTTTACCCTATAGAGGCATGCAAAGGCAGAGGAATGATATTGCACGGTTAAGGACGGGGCGCGGGTGCTTGTGTAACATGGGTTATATACAAGAATAAGCAACTTAGGATGATAGTTAAATTCATCAACTATTAAGTTTTAACATGCTATCGTAGCGCCTCACATCACCAATATTAAGAGGAAAATATGAAAAATAAAATAGTTTTAATGGCTTTGTTATTGGCGGCTACGCCTTTAGTTTGGGCTGAAGGTAACTTAATAGAAAATAGTGTGGAAGTACTGGATGAAGCAAATACGGTTACTAAGCCCCCGGTGAGTGTAGAGGAGTCTACCGAGGCGCTTAAAATGCAAATGAAAGAACAATTAAAAGCGACAGCTAAGCAAAAGCTTGAAGCAGCAACACCAGAAGAAATCAAGCAAGGCACTAAAATGGTAGAAAAAGGTGCCGAAAATTTAAAGAAAGCCAAGCAAAAGATGAAAGAGTTGCCTAAATCGACAGACGATGCCGCAGCAATGGCCAAAACCAAAGCTAAACAAAAAGCTGCAGAAAAAGCGTTAGAACTATTACGTTAAATTTTATCGGCGTTTTTAGGTCTAGTCCGTTAGGTTAAGCTCTTGTATCTTACGGGTAAGGGTATTTCTGCCATATCCTAATAGGTTTGCGGCTTCATGCCGACGGCCATGGGTAAAGTTTAAAGCTGCCTTAATTAAAATGGCTTCCACTTCAGGAATGATATGTTTGGCAATTTCAGGCTGGTGGCTCGATAACTGTTGGTCTATGGTTGCCCGCAGCAAAGATTGCCAATCATGATTTTTAAGAGGCTCTTTGTCGGACGATACCTTGAGTAATTCAGGTGGCAGGTCGTGAATATGAATTTCACGGCCTGACGCCATTACCGTTAGCCAGCGGCAACTATTTTCTAATTGCCGGACATTGCCTGGCCATTCCAAGGTGCTTAAAAATTCTTGGGCTTCGGTTTTTAAAACTTTAACTTCGGTGTTAAGCTCGATAGAGGCTTGCGCCAGAAAGTGTTTCATAAGTAAAGGAATATCCTGTTTCCTATCCCGTAACGGCGGGATATGAATACGGATAACATTTAAACGGTGAAACAAATCTTCCCTAAAACGGCCTTGATTGACGAGAATTTCAAGGTTTTGATGGGTGGCCGCAATAATCCGCACATCAACTTTTACTGAAGTGTGGGCACCGACAGGGTAAAATTCACCATCGGCTAACACCCTCAATAAACGGGTTTGTAAATCTGATGGCATATCACCAATTTCATCTAAAAATAAAGTACCGCCATTGGCTTGTTCAAAACGGCCGGCACGGCGGGTTTGTGCTCCGGTAAACGCACCTTTTTCATGGCCGAAAAGCTCTGATTCCATTAAGTCTTTGGGTATGGCGGCCATATTTAAGGCAATAAAAGGCATTTGTGACCGGGGGCTATGCCGGTGCAAAGCTTTGGCGACTAATTCTTTACCCGTGCCTGATTCGCCATTAATTAGCACGGTAATATGGGAACGTGCCAATCTGCCAATAGCTCGAAAAACTTCCTGCATAGCGGGTGCTTCACCAATTATTTCTGGTGTATTTTCAGCCAGGGCTTCAACTTTGTTGCTGTTTTTTTGCTGGCGACTGTGGTTACAAGCCCTATGCGCTAAATCAACCACTTCTTTAATGTCAAAAGGTTTAGGCAAATACTCAAAAGCGCCACCATGAAAAGCTGACACCGCACTTTCCAAATCAGAATGGGCGGTCATGATAATAACGGGTAAATGCGCGTAGTTGTATTGAATTTTATTTAACAGTTCAAGCCCGTCCATACCAGGCATTCTAATATCTGTGAGTATGGCGTCTGGCTGGCTGGTCTGTAAGGCGTTGAGAAAATCTTGGGCATTAGAAAAACTTCGGGTGTTGATGGCCGCTTTTTGTAATGCTTTTTCCAGCACCCATCGGATAGATTTGTCATCATCTATAATCCAGACGGTTTCGACGTGATTCATATTAGTTGGCCTCTACAGGAAGATAAATAGAGAAAATGGTTCGTCCTGGCTCGCTCTCACATTCTATGACGCCGTTATGCTGGTTAATCAATGATTGTGCTATCGATAAACCCAATCCCGTTCCTTCAGCCCGACCTGTAATCATAGGATAAAAAATTTGGTTCATCATGTCAGGGTCTATACCAGGGCCATTATCAATAATGTCAATTTTTGCCGTTAACTTATGACGCTTGCGGCCTATTGTCGTTTGTCTATGTATCCTGGTTTTTAGAATAATCAGGCCTTTGCCTTCTAAAGCCTGCACGGCATTTCGGACGATATTTAAAAAAGCTTGGATCAATTGGTCTTTATCGGCTTTTGTGTTGGGTATACTCGGATCGTAATCCGATTTTATGTCTAAATAGCCTGTCGATTCGGCTTGAACTAAATGCCTAATCCGCTCTAGTACTTCATGGATATTGAGCGCTTTTTTGTTAGGGACTTTATTCGGCCCTAGCATTTTATCCATCAGCCCTTGTAAGCGGTCAGATTCGGCAATAATGATTTTGGTATATTCTTTTAATTCAATATCTTCCAACTCAAGGTCAAGTAACTGGGCGGCACCGCGTAAACCACCGAGCGGATTTTTAATTTCATGCGCCAGTCCCCGTACTAATAATCGGGCAGTATTTTGTTGGCTCAATAGCTGTTCTTCTTTGGATATACGCAAATGGGTATCAACTTGCTGTAATTCAACAAGCACTTCAGCAATTTGTTGGTTTTTTAACAACGGTGTCGCGCTAAAGTTAACGGTTACGTTTTGGCCTGAGCGATCCAAACTGAGTTCTCTGTCTACCAACGGTTCTTCCATAGTTAAGCACTGTTTTAGATTGGAAATAAAAGCCGAGTCCGAGGTTTTAAACAAATCATTTGCGTTAAGGCCTTTTAAATGTCTTGCGCTATCTTCCAGTAAAATTTCCCCAGAAGTATTGACATAAGTCAGCACTAATTTCCGGTCAAATAAAAGGATGGCGACGTTAAGATGATCAAGAATGCGTTTGTACACGATTAAGGATTCCTGATGAGCCTATTAACCTGCTTATTTTTAAGCAGCAATTACTAGGCCAGTGTTATGTTGATAGAGTAATGGATTGTTTTTGCTGATTTTGTTGTGTGCTTAGCTTATAGCGTAAGGTTTTTTTTAGCACAAGACGTAAAAAAGGGGTAATTTTGAAGGGGGCTGTGAGGGAGATGGAAACAAAACGCCCTAGTCTAGGGCGTTTTGTTGGTGCATAAATTACGTTGTTACAGGCTGTAATACATATCAAACTCAACAGGGTGAGTGCTCATGCGTAAACGGGTAATGTCTTGCATTTTTAATTCGATATAGCCGTCGATGACGTCATCGGTAAAAACACCGCCACGGGTTAAGAAATCGCGGTCTTGATCGAGAGCATCCAAAGCTAGGTCAAAGGCATGGCAAACTTGGGGGATTGCCTTTTCTTCTTCAGGTGGCAAGTCATACAAATCTTTATCCATGGCTTCGCCTGGATGGATTTTATTTTGAATGCCATCTATGCCCGCTAATAACATGGCAGCAAATGCTAAATAGGGGTTTGCTGTAGAATCTGGGAAGCGTATTTCTATACGGCGACCCTTAGGGTTATTGACAAAAGGAATGCGGATTGAAGCAGAGCGGTTACGGGCAGAGTAGGCCAGCATAACAGGGGCTTCAAAACCTGGTACCAGGCGCTTATAGCTATTGGTTGAGGCGTTGGTGAAGGCATTTAAGGCTTTGGCATGTTTAATAATGCCGCCGATATAATATAAGGCTGTTTCTGAAAGACCGCCATATAGGTCACCTGAAAATAGATTGACACCCTCTTTTGCGAGTGATTGATGGACGTGCATGCCGCTGCCATTGTCACCAACTAATGGTTTAGGCATAAAAGTGGCGGTTTTGCCATAGGCGTGGGCAATATTGGAAATGACGTATTTTAAGCCCAAAACTTCATCAGCTTTTTTTACTAAGGTATTGAATTTAACACCAATTTCGCATTGGCCAGCAGTGGCAACTTCATGATGGTGCACCTCGGTTACCATGCCCATTTCTTCTAATGTTAAGCACATGGCTGAGCGCATGTCTTGGAATGAGTCAACGGGTGGTACTGGGAAATAGCCGCCTTTAGTGCCGGGGCGATGGCCTGTGTTGCCATCTTCATAAGATTTTCCGGAATTCCAGCCGGCTTCTTTTGAATCAATTTGGTGGTAAGCGCTACCCATTTCCACATTCCAACGCACATCGTCAAAAATAAAAAATTCATTTTCAGGACCAAAGAAAGCGGTATCAGCTATGCCTGTGGATTTTAGGTATTCTTCAGCACGTTTTGCGATAGAGCGGGGGTCGCGTTCATAGCCTTGCATATTTTTAGGCTCAATAATGTCGCAACGCAAAATTAAGGTGTTGTCGTCGTAGAAAGGATCCATAACCGCTGTAGATGGATCCGGCATTAAGATCATGTCCGACTCATTAATGCCTTTCCAGCCAGCGATTGAAGAGCCATCAAACATATTGCCATCTTCAAAAGTACCTTCGTCGATACTGTGTGCAGGGAAGGTGACGTGTTGTTCTTTACCGCGGGTATCGCAAAAACGAAAATCAACGAATTTGACGTCGTTTTCTTTAATCATTTTTAATACATTTTCTACAGACATGTAGCTGTCTCCTAAGTGTTGTTTGTATGAAACTCAGTGTTTTATATGCCGCACCTATTAACAATAACACTTTTTTTTAAGGTATTGCTACAAAAAATATGCTGAAAATCTGACTTATGAAGCAATTGCAAGCCTTAAAAAGTTGAAATTAGGTGGCTTTTTAAAATTTGTAAATCCGTTAGGCATGGCTAAGGTTTGTCGAGACGAATGGCAGGGGTTAACTGGCTTTGTTGTAATTTAACAACTAAAAGCGCACCAATAAAATCATAATAATTTGTGTTTGCACTATAATGCATAAAGTTTTTTTATAAAAAGATACTGGTTTTTTTCTTATCTTATTGTTTTAATTTAACTTGATTTTATGGTATGAATAGTGCTAAATTTATAGCGACTTTTTAAGCTAATTTAAAAAGCTATTTTTTAAGGCGAGTGTGGTTGTTTGGCAACATGCAACGACATTTTATTTTTGAGGAACTTTTTTATGAAAAATACTTTAATTCGCAACAGTCAGATGATCTTGCGCGCAGTCGGCGGGGCTGTGTTGTTTTCGATAGGCTCTACAGTAACTTTTGCGGAAGAGTCCGGCGCTGTTGAAGCGTTGACGGGGTACAATGTCAATGAGACAAGCTGGTTAAAAAACAATGGTTTTGTAGTCGGTGGGTGGGCAAACGCCGGTATCACTTACAACGCGACTAACTCAAGAAATGGCTTTAATGGTACTGTCACTTTTAATGATAGGGACAGTGAAGTTCAATTGAACCAATTAAATCTTTTTGTGCAGCGGGCTGTCGCGACAGAAGGCAGTTCATGGGATATTGGTGGACGCTTTGATGTTTTATTTGGGACAGATGCTGTTTTTACGCAAGCATACGGTGCTCCAGCCACGGACATTAATACTGGGGCAATTTTAAATAGAAATAGTTATGACCTGACATTGTTAAATGGTAGTGATAATCGTTTTTATGATTTGGCTTTGCCACAAGCTTATTTAGAAACCTATATACCGGTTGGTAATGGTTTAAATGTGAAAATCGGCCATTTTTATACACCAATTGGTTATGAGGTAGTAACTGCACCGGATAACTTTTTCCAGAGCCATGCTTATACATTCCAATACGGTGAACCTTTCACCCATACTGGTATTTTAGGAAATTATACGTTTAATGATAATTGGTCTGGCTTGGCTGGGGTTGTTACTGGAAGTGCAACTGGCGGTTGGGATGGCGGGTTTGATCGCCAGTTAGGTAATTTTGCGGGTATTGGGGGGGCTACTTGGACTAGTACGGATAAGGCTACCTCTGCCAATGTAGCTGGTACTTTTGGCACATCCTCTGAGACAAGTAATCAAATATATTCACTGTATAGTATTGTATTAAAACATGATGTAACGCAAAAAACTCATTTGGTCTTACAGCATGACCATGGGTTTGCTGATGGAGTTTTGACAGCGGCAGGTGGTCATGTGGCTGCAGAATGGTATGGTATAAATTCAGAATTGTTTT
Source organism: Methylococcaceae bacterium (assembly GCA_041660045.1). Classification (GTDB taxonomy): domain Bacteria; phylum Pseudomonadota; class Gammaproteobacteria; order Methylococcales; family Methylomonadaceae; genus WM-3-3. Next base: position 100,524 of record JBAZXA010000007.1, read on the forward strand.
ACGATATCAATGACGAACTTAAAGCTGGTTTCAGAGGGGAGTGGTTCAGGGATCAGAACGGCTTTCGGGTTTTCTCTCCTCAGCGTATTGCTTCAGGCTTTAATGCAAGATCAGGTAGCAGTTATGCAGGCAATATAAATGATCTGACTGGCAGCGTTGGTAATGGTGCAAGTTACTATGAATTTTCAGCAGGGATTAACTGGAAACCAAAAAAATGGATAAATTTGCGTCCACAAGTGCGATATGATTTTGTTGATAGCAAAAACGGTATCGTAGCACCTTTTGCCAATGGCAAAAAAGATCAGTTTTTGTTCTCAACTGATGTTGTAGTATCGTTCTAATCATCCGCTGTACTTTAGTATTAAATGATAAATGCGCCTTTAAGGCGCATTTTTTTTATGCTACGAAATTGTTTAATATTGTTGTGCCGAAATAAGACCGGTATGATTAAAAACAACCAGGCCAAAATGGTGCAAAATAAAAAATGTAGGTTTGTTATGGTGCAGACTATTAGTTTTTTTTGACCATATTGTCATTTAAGCAAGGTGTTAATGCAGTTTTCTAATTGGCATAAACCATGCTTTAGTCAAAGAAAGAGTATTAATTTAAGCGAGGAAATAATGAAACTAATCACTGCTATTGTTAAACCATTCAAGCTGGACGATGTCCGCGAAGCGCTTTCAGAAATTGGCGTTTCTGGCGTGACTGTTACCGAAGTTAAAGGTTTTGGTCGTCAAAAAGGTCATACTGAACTTTATCGTGGTGCGGAGTATGTTGTTGATTTTTTGCCTAAGGCAAAAATTGAAGTAGCCGTAGCAGAGGCAATGATGGAAAAAGCAGTAGAAGCTATTACTAAAGCTGCCAATACAGGAAAAATTGGGGATGGTAAAATTTTTGTGACCAATTTAGAACAGGTTGTGCGCATAAGAACTGGAGAAACTGGCGAAGAAGCTTTATAAACGGCTGTGATTTATATCATTGTCGATAATTTTCTGTATAAGGCAGTGATAAAGTCTGGCAAATTTTTGAATCTAACATCCTCGTCGCATCTAGCGATGCTTCCTCATCCAGCGACAATCAGTTTTTAAGGAAATAAATATGAAGAATAAATTTTTGACCATTACGTTTTTAGCCTTATTTGGCGGACTAGGCTTATCGATGTCCGTTTTTGCGGAAGAACCAGCAACAGCCAATGCAGTACCGGCAGCCGCTGCCCAGATTGAAGCTGTGGCAACAGCAGTTGTTGAAATGGCAGCAGCTGCTATTGAACCAGCTGCACCTGTGCCAAATAAGGGTGACACGGCTTGGATGCTGGTGGCAACGTTATTGGTAATTATGATGAGTATTCCTGGTTTGGCTTTATTTTATGGCGGTTTGGTCCGCTCAAAGAATATGCTGTCCGTACTTATGCAAGTATTTACCGTGTTTTCACTTATCGTAGTGCTTTGGTGTTTATATGGATATTCGGTGGCCTTTACAGAAGGGAATAGTTTCTTTGGTGGCTTTGACCGAGTTTTTATGAAAGGTTTAGCACCGGACTCAAATGGTGCAACTTTTAGTAAAGGCATCGTAATACCAGAAATGGTGTTTGCAGCTTTTCAAGCCACCTTTGCGGCGATTACTTGTGGCTTGATCGTCGGAGCTTTCGCTGAGCGGGCTAAGTTTGCTGGTGTATTGGTGTTTATGGTTATTTGGTTTACTTTTTCGTATCTGCCTATTGCCCATATGGTTTGGTTTTGGCCAGGCCCAGATGCTTATACCGATGCTGCTGCAGCAGAAAAAGCGACGGCGTCTTCAGGTTGGCTATTCCAAAAAGGTGTGTTGGATTTTGCAGGCGGTACAGTAGTACATATTAATGCCGCAGTTGCCGGTTTAGTTGGTGCTTTTGTCATTGGCAAGCGAATTGGCTTTGGTAAAGAATCCATGGCGCCACATTCCTTGACGATGACGATGATTGGTGCTTCATTACTTTGGGTGGGTTGGTTCGGTTTTAATGCCGGTTCAGCATTAGAAGCAAATGGCTCAGCTGCGCTGGCATTCATTAATACCCTTTTTGCTACAGCAGCAGCGGTGGTATCGTGGACGTTTGCGGAATGGTTGAAAAAAGGTAAACCTTCATTATTAGGTGCCGCCTCAGGTGCAGTGGCTGGTTTAGTTGCAATTACGCCAGCTTGTGGTTTTGTAGGCTCTATGGGGGCATTGGTGATCGGTTTATTGGCCGGTGTGGTTTGCTTGTGGGGTGTTAATGGCTTAAAACATATGCTGGGAGCCGATGATTCCTTAGATGTTTTTGGCGTTCATGGCGTGGGTGGTATTTTAGGTGCCATATTAACCGGTGTGTTTGCCGCACCTTCACTCGGTGGTGTAGGTTTATATGATTATGTAGCAAATGCAGCGATACCTGAGTATTCAATAGGATCGCAAGTTTGGGTCCAAATACAGGGTGTTTTGACTACTGTGGTGTGGTCAGGGGTGGTTTCATTTATTGCTTATAAAGTAGTAGATATGCATATCGGCTTGAGAGTACCTGCTGAAGAAGAGCGTGAAGGTTTGGATATTACAAGCCATGGCGAGTCTGCTTACCATTCTTAAGAGCATAATTTAATACTATTCAATGTAATTTTGAAAAGGCATCTTAACTTTAAGATGCCTTTTTTATTTACGAGTTATTAAATTTAATCATTAAGGTTTACAGAGTGGAATTGTATGTTGATTAACAATTCACTATGATTGGCGTTAAATAAAATTATTAAGTGCCAACAAAGGATAAAACATGAAACTTATAACAGCGATAATTAAACCGTTTAAACTTGATGATGTTCGTGAGGCCTTGTCCGAAATTGGGGTTGCTGGGGTTACGGCTACTGAAGTTAAAGGCTTTGGCCGCCAAAAAGGCCATACAGAACTCTATCGTGGTGCAGAATATGTTGTTGATTTTTTGCCAAAAGTCAAATTAGACATTGCAGTAACAGATAATATGTTACAAAAAGCTATCGACGCCATAGTGAAAGCTGCCAGTACAGGAAAAATTGGCGATGGTAAAATTTTTGTAACAAACCTGGAGCAAGTTATTAGAATCCGGACGGGTGAATCGGGAGACGACGCCATTTAATCACGCGGCCTACTCTCATGTTTTAAGGATGTGTAAACATGCTTGCAAGTGGGATCAAAAAAGCACTTTTTACTGAGAGAGCTGGCTTAGCGAGTAGTTCTTTTAGCAAAAGTCACGCAATAAGGTAAATGTTATTGTTTATCATGGCAAAAAATTTATCGAACCAATGCTACAACGAATGATGAATGCGAAGAAAACGGTGTTACCACCTTTTTTAAAGATGAGGCTCAGGCTGCATTTATAGAGGTTCTTATGCGTTCTAAAAATTTGTTACCAATTATAAAAATGGCAACAGCGCTATTGTGTTGTTTGGTTTTTTTATATGGGGTAGTCGGTTTTTATGTGTTGCCAAAATTAATTAAAATTAAACTACCTGAGTTAATTTTAAAGGAGACAGGAAGAAATGCTAGCCTCGAGCAAATGCATTTCAACCCTTTTACCTTACAGGCTAGTTTAAAAGGTTTTCAAATCAATACGCAGGATGACCAGCAATTTATTGGGTTTGAAGCGTTCTCAGTTCAAGTTAATGCTTTACAATCAATTTCAAATGCCAGTTTGGTAATTGATCAAGTGCTATTGGAAAAGTTTTCTGCACAAATTGTAAAAAACAAAGATGGGAAGCTTAATTTTTCTGAGTTGATTAAGCCTTCAACTGAGCCAGAACAGCCAGAAAGGGGATTATTTCCTATCCTAGTTAAAAAGCTTTCAATTAAGGATGGAAAAATAAACTGGTTAGACAAGACACTTGAAAAACCAGTGAATGAAGTCTTGCAAGATATCAATATTACCCTAGACGATTTTACCACTAGGTCTAATACAGCTTTCGACATGGCCTTCTCGTTAGTGCTTCAGTCAGGTGGTAAGTTAGATTGGCAAGGCAATTTGGGTATTTCGCCTATTGTCTCTGAAGGCCACCTTAAACTAGAAAATATAAGCCTTAAACAAACTCAAGCGTTAGTGCTACACAACGAGTTTACATTTAAAATAAATGGCACAGCTAACCTAGATGCCGACTATGCCTTAGCAATCATTGAAAATGAAGTGAAGGCTAAGGTTAAAGGCATTAAACTTCAGTTAAGGGGGCTGGAATATTCGGATAGTGTGCAACATAAGGCCGTAATTAATATTCCAACTTTATCTATTGCTGCGGCAGGCCAGCTTAGCCAGGGCAATGATGCTTTAGATTTAACGCTAGAAAAGGGTATGATTTCTTTGCAGAATTTTGAACTAAGTGAAGATGCGAAAATACCAGCACTAATTAAGATTGCGGATTTGTCGCTTGCTGACATTGCGCTTAACCTTAAACAGCAACAGATTAATATTGGTTTAGTTAGCACCAAAGATGCTGAAATAAAAGCATGGCTAACTGAGCAAGGCATTAATTATCAGAGCCTATTCTATGTGGAGCCTTTAAGAAACGAAAGCTCTGCAGTTTCTGTAGTGCCAGCAAAGCAGCCTACGTCTAAAACCTGGGCAGTTAAGATCGATGATATAAAAGTAAGCAATTATAAAGTTGATTTTCAGGATTTAACGCAGAAGCAACCTAGCCAATTTAATTTCTCCGCGATTGATCTACAGTTAAAGGGTTATAACAGCTTGGAGTCCGCTTCAAATATGCCCGTAGGTTTTGCGGCTGTATTGAATGATTCAAGTCAAATTAGCTTAAAAGGGGATGTACAAGCAACTCCAGCTAAGTTGATGTTAGCCATCGCTTTAAAAGATCTTAATTTAAATTATTTTCAGCACTATGTTGATGACTATGTGCGTTTGAATATTTTAGAGGGTAAATTAGCTATTGACGGCGACCTAGGCCTAGATTTTTCAAATGCTCAATTACCCGGAATAACGTTTAAAGGTAATAGCCAAGTTAGTAATCTGATTACTCGGGATCAGTTACTCAATAAAGATTTTATAAAGTGGGATAAATTATTAATAAGCGCGATTGATGCTGATTTGCAAAAGCAACGTTATCACGCAGGAGGAATTGTAATTGAAAAGCCTTATGCGCGCATAATTATTGAAAAGGATAAAAGCAATAATTTTAATGATGTTGTGATTGCCTCAAAGCCAGGAAAAAAATCAATTAGTGTAAAAAAACCAGTAGTTGCGAATCAACCAGAACCTGATTTGAGTATTGGTAGCATCAAGATTAATCAAGGGAGTTCTGATTTTGCAGATTTATCCCTGATCTTACCGTTTGCTGCCAAAATTACAGGTTTAGATGGTGGTATTAAGGGCTTTTCTTCTGCAAAGCAGGCAAAACTCAATCTTGCTTTAAAAGGTTCGGCATATGATCTAGCGCCAGTCGCAATAAATGGCGACTATAGCCCAGGCTCGGGTGATTTGAATGTGGCCTTGGATTTTAAAGGTATACCTATGCCTTTGATGAGCCCTTACATGGTTCAATTTGCGGGTTATAAAGTTGAAAAAGGTAAACTCTCGTTAACATTAAATTACAACATTACAAAAAGTCAGTTGACAGCTAGCAACAATATTTTGATAGACCAGTTTGAGCTAGGGGAAAAAATAGAAAATCCCAATGCAGTATCCCTGCCGATGGAGCTTGCTGTGGCTTTGTTAAAAGGTTCTGACGGTAAAATTAAAATTGACGTTCCGGTGACAGGAAGCTTGGAAGACCCAAAATTTGATATTGGTTCGCTTATTGTGGATGCTTTGTTAAATTCTATAGGCAAAGTGGTGTCGGCGCCGTTCAATGCGATAGCATCTTTAATTGGTAGTGATGAAGATTTGAGTCATGTCAGTTTTAAGGCGGGAAAAGCAGAGTTAACTGATACTGAAACTCAAAAACTTAAGGATTTGGCCAAAGTATTGCTTGAAAAGCCAGAATTACAATTAGAAATTAAGGGCGCCGCATTTGAAAAACAAGATTGGGACTCGTTAGCAGATGCTGCTTTGTATGATCAATTGAGGGAAATTAAAGTCTCTGAAATTAATAAAGAGGGTGTCAAAACCAGGTTAGAGAATGTTGAATTGTCCGATGATGACTATAAGCGTTTATTAACTAAAGTATTTTTAGAAAAGTTTCCTTTGTTAGCGGAAAAGTCATTCTTGGGTACGCCAAAATTATTAGACCCCAATGCAGGTGACTTCTATACGGTTGCCAGGGAAAAGTTAAGTGCTACTATTGCACCGGAACCTAAACGGTTAAACGAGCTAGCCGCCGAAAGAGCGCAAACTATTGCTAAATTTATTGTTCAGCAAGGTGGTCTCCCCAATGATAGGGTATTTATTTTAGATACGGTTCTAGATCCGCCAAGGCAAAACGCTGAGGAGATTGTTACTAATTTGTCATTGAAGGCAAATTAATAAGGGGTGGGTCGAGTTGGGCTTTATCGGCAAGCTAGCATAAGCCAGCTTGCCAGTGGGGTTTAGTGTTATTTAATTTTAGTCAGTGCCTTGTCATGGGAAGAAAAATGGCAAATCCCAGCGGCAAAGTTATCGCAATCTTTGGACTGTTCAATTTTAGCAGAATCGTTATCTAAGCTAATGCTAAGCTCACAATAGCTGGCTCCAGAATGGGCGTGTTTTTTCAAAGTTAATTGATTGTCGCCAGTTTTTTTACCTTCACCTGAAATTTCAGCTGAACAAGGCTTTGCGCCTGCCTCATTATCATTAGGTTCAAAATCAACGTCTGTGCTGATAACAATATCATCACCTAAGGTCGTGATCTTAAGATGATGGACATGGTGTTCATCGCGGAGCAAATAATGTTCCGTACCGGCAAAAGCGTTGTTAGCTAGAAAGAGAGTTGCTGAAAGGATTAAAAGTTTTTTCATAGTATTGCCCTTTTTGTAGTTTAAATTGCGCAGAAAGATCTGGTTATCGATAATTGATAGTGATTTTACCCTATGCAAAGGCTTTGCCCAAATTAACACGAGTTTAGTCGTTGGCAATGAAAACTGGGATTATTGCTTGTGGCGGACTTTTTTGCGGGGGGCAATAAAAAACGGGATACATTTTGGAAAATGATCCCGTTTTTTAAAACGAAATACTAGTTTTAGTTATGGATCTAAAATAGAACTCGCGCTAGTGCTTTAAGCGGCTAATTTTTTGCGTCTATTGGCTGCAGTTGCTAGCCCTAATAAACCAGAACCCAATAACCAGAATGCACCAGGTACGGGAACGGTGGCTAATCTAAACTGGCCGTTGGTAGAAAATTGTACATCTGTTATGCCATTGGAAGTGGTGGGCGATACATCGGGATCAAATGAGTTATTGAATAATGTAACTAACGCCGGGTTGATTGTTGTGTTTGAATCTGCTGGTAAAGCGTTAGTTGTACTCAAACCAAAAAGTATACTTATGTCTGCAGCAGAAGATAAATCATTGCCGTTGGAATCAAAAAAGTAACCAGATGCTAAACTTGTTGCTTGGAAGATCAACGATACGGTACCTTGGGGTATTGTGCTGTTTGCAATTAAATTAGCAGTACCTTCGAGCAATTGAAAGTTAGCGAATGGTGTGCCATTGCGTTCTGTAAGTGTTAAGGTGCCTTGGTCAAATGTTAATAAACCACCAGCTGTGCCAGTACCGGTGCCTACAAAAGTAGCCCTTAAAATTGGATCAATGTCGGTTACAGAGTCGGCTGTACGTTCGGAAAAGTTAGCAGCTTCCCTAAAATTAAAGGTTAAGTCACTGGTAAAGGTATTGTTGACATAGGCTAAGCCCGTCAAATCTATAAAGTTTTCTATCAAAGTGGCGCCAGCAAGGCCGGTGCCTGTAGAATTTAAAAAGAAATTCCTTAATGTTGTTTCAGGTATGTTACTGGCGGCCTGTGCCACTGAGGTGCTAAACATAGCTAAAGCCATAGCAGCAGCGGCGAACGTTTGTCTTGTGTTCATTGTGTAGTCTCCTGGTTTAAGAAGTATCTCATGGTTGTTTTCGTCGCAAAATTTCTTTGCCGCTTAATGACGCTATAGGGTTCTTTCCTAGTACTCTATATTGCATAAAAATGCTAACAGCATCACATAAAAAATCATATTACAATTGTGTTAACGTTTTATTAAATGTAATTCATTGAAAATAATATCGCTTTTTGCATTAGCCAGCGGCCAAAGAACTTCTGGAAATATTATCTAAATTGGGCAATATGGAGGGGATAATAGACAGGTTTGTATTTTATTTATAATTAGCTTCAATTAGCACTATGCATAGGCTCTGGGCAGGTTATGATAATGCACTTTACAACTTTATGATGGGATTGTTATCGTGCAAAACCAGGCACAAATAGAACATTTAAAATCGATAGTACAAACCTTACTGGATGAAGCAAAAACACAAGGTGCATCAGCGGCAGAGGCAGGCTTAAGCCAAGAAAACGGGCTTTCGGTTTCAGTGCGTTTAGGCGAGGTGGAAACCATTGAGCATCATTGCGACCAAGGTTTGGGCTTAAGCGTGTATTTTGGCCAGCGTAAAGGTTCGGCTAGTACCAGTGATTTATCGCTGCAATCAATTAAGGAAACGGTTAGTGCGGCCTGCAGTATTGCGCGCTATACCAGTGAAGACAATTATGCAGGCTTACCAGATCAAGCTTGGTTAGCCAATACATTCCCCGATTTGGAAGTCAACCACCCCTGGCCGATCGATGTGGATCAGGCGATGGCTATGGCGATTGAATGTGAAAATACTGCACGATTTTATGATCCTGAGATTAGCAATTCTGAAGGTGCAAGCGTCAATACCCATCAAGGCATCCGCGTATTGGGAAATAGTTTAGGCTTTTTACAAGGTTATGAATCCACACGGCATTCGTTAAGCTGTTCAGTTTTGGCGCAACGTGGCGAAAGCATGCAGCGTGATTATTGGTACAGTGTTGCTAGAAATGCCAGTCAATTGGATGAGGCGGCTGCGGTTGGCAAAAGAGCGGCAGAACGTACGTTAAGGCGCTTAGGGGCAAGACGGTTGACGACACGGCAAGCACCTGTACTATTTAGTGCCGAAATTGCCACTAGCTTACTCGGTTCTCTCATTGGCGCGATTAGTGGTGGCAATTTGTACCGCAAATCTTCTTTTTTATTGGATGCATTAGATACTCAAATTTTCCCAGAATTTATTCATATTTATGAACAGCCACATTTAAAAAATGCCTTGGGCAGCGCAGCTTACGACGCGGAAGGTGTTGCCACACAAAGCCGTGATATTGTTAGTGAAGGCATTTTGCGGGGTTATGTGTTGAGCACATACTCGGCGCGTAAATTGGGCATGAGCAGCACAGGCAATGCTGGCGGCGTGCATAATCTAACGATAACACCCGGTGGCTTAGATTTTAAGGGCTTGCTTGGGCAAATGCATACCGGTTTGTTAGTCACAGAATTAATGGGGCAGGGCGTCAATATGGTGACTGGTGATTATTCTCGTGGCGCGGCGGGTTTTTGGGTAGAACAAGGGGAGATCCAATATCCAGTTGAAGAAATTACTATTGCCGGTAACCTGAAAGACATGTATCGACAAATTCAAGCGGTCGGTAATGATGTTGAATATCGTGGCAATGTCCGTACCGGTTCCATCTTGCTTGAACGTATGTCGATTGCTGGGGAATGATCGGCATGCTTTATACTAGCGCTGTTAGCTTAGTTTGTTTAACAATTTCTGCTAACAAACCTGGGCCGCGATACACTAAGCCGCTGTAGATCTGCAATAAGCTAGCGCCGGCATCTAATTTTTCTTGGGCGTCGTCTGCGTTCATAATACCGCCAGCGGCAATAATTGGGATTTTTCCGTTTAATTCAGTTGCCAAGCAGCGTACGACTTCGGTGGCTTTCAGTTTTACTGGTGCGCCGCTCAAGCCACCGGTTTCGCTGGCAAGAGTGTGGCCTGCCACTTTGTCCCTTGCGATTGTTGTATTGGTGGCTATCACACCATCAATGGCAAATGCTAATAATAATTGCGCGATATGGTGTAGTTCGTCTGTATTTAAATCAGGTGCAATTTTTAAGACGAGTGGCACGTAACATCCGTGTTGTTGGGTTAGTTTGAGTTGTTCTTCTTTTATAAGGGTGAATAATTTTTTAAGCTCGTCGCCTTGCTGTAATTGGCGCAAATTTTGGGTGTTTGGCGATGAAATGTTAATGGTGATATAGCTGGCTAGAGAATAAGCTTTTCTAAGCCCAATTAAGTAATCGTCAACAGCGTTTTCAATTGGCGTGTCCGCGTTTTTGCCAATATTAATACCAATAACACCCTGGTTTTGGCTTTGTTGAACTTGCCTAAGTAAATGATCTATCCCTTTATTATTAAATCCCATGCGGTTAATAATGGCTTGATATTCAGGTAATCTAAACATGCGAGGTTTTGGGTTACCGAGTTGGGCTTTGGGGGTAACCGTGCCAATTTCTATAAAGCCAAAACCCATAGCGGCTAAAGCATCTAAGTGGTCACCATTTTTATCTAAGCCAGCGGCTAAACCCACTGGATTTTTAAAGTTTATTCCCATAACCACGACTGGTTTGTCCAGTATTTCCGGATATAAGAATTTTGTAAGACCTAAGTTATAGGTCGCATTTAATAATGCCAGCGTAAGACCGTGGGCGGTTTCAGCGTCCAAGGAGAATAATAAAGGGCGTAGGATTTGATAAATATTCATGGTTTTAATGTACGCTGTTGAGCTGGTAAGGACGCGGGTCAATTAAGGGGGAACGATTGAGCATTAAATCAACAAGCAATCGGGTAGAAGCCGGTGCCATCACCAAGCCATATCTAAAATGCCCCGCGTTGATATATAAGTTTTCAATTTCGGGATGAACACCAATGTAAGGGATGCCGTGTTCTGTACCGGGCCTTAAGCCTGCCCAGTGGTGGATGATAGGGTAGTTTTTGAGGGCAGGTAAGAGTTGGCAGGCAAAATAATTTAATTGCTCACGGGTCTCAGCTTGTGGGGTTTTATCAAAACCAACATATTCAACCGTACTGCCAACCAAGATTTTGCCATCGCGCCGCGGAATAAGATATTGCTCGCCATCGAGCACTATGAAAGGTAAGGTTTCAGGCGGGGCTTGAAAAACCACTATTTGGCCTTTTGCGGGGGCAATATGTGGGCGGCAGGTCAAATACGACGGTAACAACTCTTCAAAAACTAGGCTAGTCCATGCCCCAGTAGCGATGACTAGTTGTTTAGTTGAGTATGAACCATGGCTAGTATTGATTGCTTGAACCTGCTGGTTTTGTAACTTTATGCTGTTGAGCTTACAGTTTTCAATAATTTCTACGCCTTTATTGAGCAAGTCTTGCTTAAGTGATTTAACTAAGCGTGGGTTACGGGCTTGAGCTACGTTGGGTAACCACAAGGGATTGCTGACAGTCGTGTTTAAAGGCGTATAGAGCGAAGCAGGTGGGCTTTCAGCGTGTATATTATGGCTGCCACACCAGTGGGTTGCGGTGTTGATATCAGCTATTTTAGTGATAAGTAAGCCGCTAGCGGTCCATTCCGGATCAATGTTAGTGTCTGCAAATAACTCGTTACAGAGAATAGGATATAAGGGCAAACTAGCTTGCACGAGCTGGTTGACGGCCTCTGATTGTCGCCAAGGATATAAGGGCAACAATATACCGCTCCCTGCCCAAGAGGATTCTTGAGCGATTTGATTTTTATCAATCAACCTGACTGTGGCGCCTTCATTAATCAGCGTTCTAGCCGTAAGTAAGCCAATAATGCCGCCGCCAATTATGGTTACATCAGGTAAAGTTGTCATGCATAAACACCAATCAATTAACAATTAGGCCATTATACCGTGTGCAGGAAGGGCATTAGAATCTATGTGTTGTTTTTTACCAAATCAAATTAACTTTAATTGAATGAGTTTAGTTGTTGATAATAATGATAAAAAATTATTATAGGTCATAGCCTTAACGCTTGTGGGGAAATGATTTTGCTGATATTATTAAAAAGTAGAATTTGTTTTGTTGTAATTAAACAAATCCTACTCATAATAACAAACCTCACGAGGAGGATCGATGACGTATAGCAAAACAAAAATCGTGTTAGGGATTGCAACTGCAACCTTAACCATTACAGGTGCTTTGGTTTCTCCACAAGTAGCTGCAAAATCTAAAGTTAAGCATGCCGCGCATGCTGAAATGATGGACAGTAAATCTGATGCATTGGAAGCGCAAGTTAACCAATTGGCAAATACCGTGCAAGCTTTGCAAGCAGAGTTAAGTCGTGTTAAGACACAAGCAAACCGCCCAGATCCTGATTCAGGCAGAATCCAAGAGTTAGAGCAATGGGTTGCTACTACTAAAGCTAAACCAGTTGAAAGTAAGTCCCATGATAACCTAATTTTCTTCCGTGGTGGTTTTGCACATAATGATTCTAAAAGAAATGATTTGCTAACGGGTAATCAATTTGCGGGCAATGCTTTAGGTGGTGGTAGAACAAACTCTGATGGTTGGTATATTGGCGCAGGTTTTGATTTTGGTCTGACTGATGATATTTGGGGCTTAGTTGACAATACAGAACTAGATGCTGAATTGCAGTTTGATTATAGAAACTTTGGTGCTAAAAACTTTAATGGTGCTGCACCTGGTGCGGCTGCTGGTACAGTTGGTGCTAATCCTGCTTGTACACTTATTAATTTGGCGGCAGTTGACTCGGCTGGTGCGCCAGGCCTTGCTGGAACAGCAAACTGTAACGGTGTAACTGTTAGCCAATTTACATTAACAGCAGCGCCAAAAATTAAATTCTTAAAAGGTAGTAATTTTAGACCTTGGATTATTCCATTTGGTTTGAGTATTAATGTTATCAGTCCGCCATCAAATGGTGTAACGGTATTAAATCCTGGTGCAGTGTTTGGTGCAGGTGCTGAATATAAAATATGGAAAGCCATTCATGTGGGTACTGACGTCCGTTATAACTTAACTGGCAGAAGCGTTGATGGTGTTAACACAGACGGTTTGACAGCAGGCGGTTATTTGGGTATTGGTTTCTAAATTTAATCTTTACTCCAAAACTAAAAAGAAGGGCGTAATAGCCCTTCTTTTTTATAGGCTTTGCGCCACTTACCTCATTTTACAGAATCAACGTGCTAGATTTTTTAAAATTCCGCCTGCTAGTCATACCAAAATTTGCTATCTACATTTATCAGTTGCCTGAAAACTTATAATTTGTTGATGTGTTTTTAAGTGTGTTTGGAATATGCTTGAATGCCTTTATAAAAAATACCTGGAAAATAATTACCTCCCGCTGTATTCCTATTAGCCGATTTACCGATAGCGTTTCAAGAAAACATACTTTATAGGCGCAAAGATAGCCCTGTATAAAGGCTGATTGGTAAATATTGAAACCTATTTGACGGTTAAAACTTTAAAGCCCATACTTTTTATTAATAGTGTTATACCCAATATAACGGGGTTTGAAATAGATATCCTTTAGAGTACTTGCCAATTTAAATATGAAAACGCCTTACCCAGAGATTTCACCTTTCAGCACATTTTTCTTAGATACTGGATGTGTGCATTCTGTCTATGTTGAGCAAAGTGGTAATCCAGAAGGGATTCCTGTGGTTTTTCTGCACGGTGGCCCTTGTTCAGGTACAAAACCTGACCATCGACGATTTTTTGATCCCAAAGCTTATCATATAATTTTATTTGATCAACGCGCCTGTGGCCAATCGTTGCCTTTTGGTGAGCTTGAAGGGAATACCACACAAGCGTTGATTGATGACATGGAAAGGATACGTGAGCGGCTTAAATTAGACAAATGGCTGCTTTTCGGGGGCTCTTGGGGCGCCGCATTGGCATTACTTTATGCCCAAGTGCACACGGATAAGGTGTTAGGTATGGTGCTTCGGGGCATATTTTTAGCGCGGCAACAGGATTTAGAGTGGTACATAAAATCCGGTGCCAATCGGCTTTATCCTGAGCAATGGCAAATATTACTTGATAGCATTCCTGAAAGGCGGCAGCAAAATATAGTAGAAGGCTTGACCGAGGCCTTATGGGGTGACGATGAGGTGGCACAACGGCGGGCCGCCAAAGCTTGGCTGGCTTGGGGTGCACAAACGGCATTGGGAAAGCTTTATGAAGCTGACGAAAAAAATAGCCACGTCACTGAACAGATGGTAAAACAAGTCCGTATGGAATTGCATTTTGCCAAACACCACTATTTTATTGCAGAAAACCAAATTTTAAGCGAGTGTGACAAGTTACAACATATCCCTACGGTTATCATCCATGGACGCCGCGATTTGGTCTGTCCCATAGAAGCTGCTGTAAAGTTACATTTGGCTTTGCCACATGCCGAATATGTCATTTTGCCTGATGCCGGGCATATTGCCCAAGGCGAACAAATGCTAGATGCTTTGGTTAATGCGACCGATCAGTTTGCACAACAATTAAGTCCGCATTGAAAGTGGCAAATCACTTAACTGACATGATGCCCCCTAAAAAACGATTAGTCATTGCAATAACAGGCGCAACAGGTGCTATCTACGGTGTGCGGTTGTTACAAGTGTTGCAGGCTCAAGATGACTGGGAGACGCATTTAGTTATCTCCCAAGCTGGTTTGGTCAATTTAAAATACGAACTGGATATGGAGCGCTCCGCCCTCTATGCGCTCGCTGATGTTAGCCATGGCATCAATGATATTGCGGCGTCCATAGCCAGCGGCTCATTTAAAACTGAAGGCGTTATTATTGCGCCTTGTTCTATGAAAACATTAGCAGCAGTAGCGCATGGCTTTGGTGATAATTTAATTTCCCGTGCCGCCGATGTGGCACTTAAAGAACGCCGAAAGGTGATATTGGTGCCGCGGGAAACCCCCTTAAATTTGGCGCATATCCGAAATATGGCCAGTGTTACCGAAATGGGCGGGATAATTTTTCCGCCCATGCCGGCATTCTATAATAAGTCTGACTCTTTGTTAGCGATGGTTAACGAAGGGGTGGGACGTATTTTGGATATGTTTGGAGCCGATGTTACCGGTTTATATACGCCTTGGGATGGGCTCTAGTTAAATTGTTTAGAATTTTTACTGTTACGGAACAACAAGGTTTTCTCTTGGGGTTTTAAAGCCTGTGCCCGGGCGCTGGTAATAGCCGCTTCCACTAAGTGGTGCTGCGGTGATTTGCTGCATACCGGATCGGTGCTATGGGCGTCGCCAGTTAATAAAAAAGCTTGGCAGCGGCAACCGCCAAAATCTTTGGTCTTTTCATCACAGCTGCGACAGGGTTCTTGCATCCACTCATCACCGCGAAAGAAATTAAACGCTTTAGAGTTTTGCCAAATGTCTTCAATGCTGTCAGTCTTAACATTGGGGCATTCTAAGCCTGGTAGTTCACGTGCTGAATGGCATGGTAATGCAGTGCCATCAGGCGCTATGGTTAAAAAAGTAGTGCCCCAGCCATTCATACAGGCCTTAGGGCGGTCTTCATAAAAGTCGGGTACCACGTAATAGATTTTCATTTTACCCGCGACTTTTTCTTTGTAGGCTTGGGCGATTGCTTCCGCTGCCTTAAATTGTTCCCGTGTAGGCATCAATAAATCACGGTTAACATGCGCCCAGCCATAATATTGGGTGTTAGCCAATTCTAAATAATCAGCACCTAATTCTTCTGCCATTTCCAGAATTTGTGGCATTTGGTGGATGTTTTCACGGTGGATCACGACGCATAACACCATCGGGTAACCATGTTTTTTAACTAAATGGGCGACTTGCTTTTTATGTTCAAAGGAGGTCGTGCCAGCAATATGGTCATTGAGTTCTTGGCTGCTGGCTTGAATGCTTACTTGGATATGGTCTAGCCCTGCTTGTTTGAGTTGAATGATTTTTTCTTCGGTCATGCCATAACCTGATGTGATCAGGTTAGAGTAATAACCTAACTCCCTAGCATGCTTGACTAATTCAGGCAAATCTTGACGGGTTAGCGGCTCGCCGCCGGAAAAACCTAGTTGTACAGCACCCATTTTTCGGGCTTGCGATAAAACCCGCTGCCAATCTTGTGTGCTTAATTCAGTTGAATATTTAGCATAATCCAGTGGATTGGAGCAATAAGGGCATTGTAATGGGCAGGCATAAGTCAGTTCTGCGAGCAGCCAACGCGGTGGGGTAATATTAGTTTTGTTGAATCCAGCCATTGGTTAAGGCAATCTCCAAAAAATGGGTAATGTCATTGCTAAGGCCGCTGGTCGCAAATTGTGCTTCCAAGGTACTGATGATATCAGCCAGCTTATGTGTGCCGTCGCAGCATTTTAAAATTTCCGCGGAGCTTTGGTTAAGTTCCACCATGCCTTCAGGATATAAAATCACTGTTTTTTGTTGGGCTTCTTCCCATTGCAAACGGTGCGTAGGAGAAAACGTGATGGGTAAGTTAGGGTTTATAGCCATATCACTTTGTGCGGATAAAGGGGTTTAGGTTCAATGTTATAGTAAAAAGCTATTGGAGTTATATTAAGTAATTGTTTTTTTTCATGTTATAGCTTATTTGTTAATGTTTAACATTGAAATAAGGTGGCATTTCGTTAATATAGGCCATGTACATGGCATCCGCCATGGTCCATAAGACATCCAGCTTAAACTGTAAGATCTTAAGCATGCGCTCTTGTTGTTCACGGGTTTGGTACCAGTCTAAGGTGATTTCCAAGCCGTGTTCAACATCGCGGCGAGCTTCAGAAAGGCGTTTACGGAAATAGGTATAGCCCTCGTTGTCTACCCAGGGATAGTGTTCGGGCCAATTATCCAAACGTTGTTGATGAATTTTCGGCGCGAACAACTCAGTTAATGAGGAGCTAGCAGCTTCGTGCCATTCGGCACGACGGGCAAAATTAACATAAGCATCTACGGCAAAACGTACGCCGGGCAGAACATGTCGCTCCGAGGTGATGTCTTCGCGTGTTAACCCAACGGCAACGCCTAATTGGATCCAAGCTTCTATACCACCAGGGTCGCCAGGGTGACCATCATGGTCAAGAATGCGTTGTATCCATTTAGCTCGGGTTTGCCGGTCTGGGCAGTTTGCTAGAATGTTGGCATCCTTCATAGGTATGCTAACCTGGTAGTAATATCGGTTTGCTACCCAGCCTTGTAGTTGGGCTTTGTTGAGCTTACCTTCGTTCATTAAGGTGTGGTAAGGGTGATGTATATGGTAATAGCGTTCCATACCACGCAGTTGTGCTTCAAATTCTTCGCGGGACCAAGGCGTTGCATTAGTATTGCTCATAAGCTACCTATTATAATTCAATTTCTAAGCCATCGTAGCTGACTTCAATGCCGGCGGCATCCAGTTGTTTACGTTGTTCGGAATCTTCATCCAGGATCGGGTTGGTGTTGTTGATGTGGATTAACAGTTTTCGGGCTTTTTTAACAGTATTTAATACTTCAATCATGCCGCCTTCACCAGATTGTGGTAAATGGCCAATGTCTTTGGCTTTTTTGTGGCTGATGTTTTGAGTGCACATTTCATCATCGGTCCAAAAGGTACCGTCGACTAATAGACAGTCGACGCTGTGCAGGGCTTCCAGCACATGTGCTTCAATTTCGCCTAAGCCAGGGGAATAAAACACTTTTTTACCGGTTGAAATCTGCTCGATAATAACCCCGATATTATCACCTTCATGAGGGTCGTGACGGTGTGGCGAGTAGGGTGGCGCTTTACTTTTTAAGGCTTGGGTATAAAAACGTAGATCTTCAATTTCAGGAATGCTAAAGCTGCCGCCATCTATCGGAACGGCATGGTGGTTAATAGTGCAATAGTCGGCCAGCATGTTAAAAATAGGAAAGCCTGTGGTTAAGTCTTGCTTGACCATGTCCGTGCAATAAATGTTTAAAGGTTTACCTTCGCGTAACATTAATAAACCCGTGGTATGGTCAATTTGGCTATCGATTAATAATATCGCTTTGATGCCGGTATCCCTTATACCCGTTTTGGGTTGGATAGCGGGGAAGGCTTCTAATTGTGCCCGTATGTCGGGGGAGGCATTAAACAGCAACCAATTTTTGTCGTCTGTGCTGACTGCAATTGAAGACTGGGTGCGTGCTTTGCCATTCATTTGTTGCTGGCGTATGCGCTGGCAATTATGACAGTTACAGTTCCACTGCGGAAAGCCGCCGCCTGCGGCCGAACCAAGGACTCTAATTTTCATGTGTTTTTGCTTTAGTTAGAAAATTGGGATAGAAAAGGTTATAAATAATAAGGGAATATAAACTGTCAGGCAAAAAAAAGGGGCTATGGACAGCCCCTTTTTCAATCTAAACTGATAATTAACGGTTATAGATGTACATTGTGACTTCAAAACCAAAACGTAGGTCTGAGTAGCTTGGTGTTTCCCATTTCATAGTAATAACCTCCAGAAGTTTTTTTTTAAAATTAGCTTGATCAAGTAAGCGCTTAGAAGTATACGATGAAGCGCTAGTTTGCGCAACTTTTGCCAGGACTTAGCGCACTGACCCTGGCAATGGACTATACACAAATACGATCCATGGCTTAATAAAAAATCACAATAAGCGCTTATTATTCAATATTTTGATATGAATTTAAGCGTATTTTTTAGTGATAAAAAGGTGTATTATCCAAATGCACCAAAAAATAAAACAACTAAAAACTTGAGGAGGAACGATGGGTGGTGTAACAGAATTGTTTGTAGTGATGTTGCTTATTGCGGCGTTTGCGTTTGCGCCCTTAGGCTATTTTATTTATAGGTATACCCAAAAAAATGGCAAGCCATTTGGTGAAACTGAACCTCATGGCGATAGCCCGTCCATGATTAATGATTTTGCAGAGAACGCGATTCGGTTTGTCAAAGGTTTACTGGCAAAAAAATAAGCGGTATTTGTTAAGATTTTCAAGTAGAGGGCTTGGAAATCTTAACGTTACACCGTGTTTGCAGTACCACAAGTTGGGCAATGGGCATTTCTTTTAAGCCGCATGCTCTGCCATTCCATCGTCAGGCCATCTAATAACAATAACCGGCCAGCTAAAGTCTCACCTATTTTTAACAGCAACTTTATAGCTTCTAGCGCTTGTATGCTACCAATGATGCCAGTTAGTGGCGCAATAACACCATGGGTAGCGCAAGCCTGTTGTTCTTCCCCGGTGTTTTGGTATAAACAGTTATAGCAAGGGCTATTTAAAATACCCGGTGTAAACACGGTAATCTGACCCTCGAAACGGATAGCCGCGCCAGAAACCAGAGGGGTCTGCAAGGCAACACAAGCCTGGTTGACGGCAAAGCGGGTAGCAAAATTATCACTGCAGTCTAAGACCACATCGGCATTTTTTACCGCCTTGAAGAGCGTTGCCCCCGCCAAACGCTGTTTTATAGCAGTCACCTTAATTTCCGGATTGATAGCATTTAGCGTTTGCTGGGTTGAAATAACTTTATCCGTCCCTATATCTACAGTGTGATGGGCTATTTGCCTTTGTAAATTCGATAAATCTACTTCGTCATCATCATAAATTGTGATATTGCCAACACCAGCTGCGGCTAAATAAATAGAAGCTGGCGAGCCAAGGCCGCCGGCGCCTATGATTAACACGTAGGCATCATTTAACAGTTGCTGACCTTCAATATCAACCTGTGGCAGCATGATTTGACGGCTATAACGAAGTAATTGGTTGTCGTCCATGGTCAGGATTAAATGGATAAAAAAGAAGGAATAATGCCAAAGAACTTGACAGACTGCAAAAGCTCATTATCATTAGCACTCATTAATAGCGAGTGCTAATAATTTTTTAACCTTGTGTTTATTCTTACCTACAGGAGAATTAGATGAATATACGTCCGTTACACGATAGAGTGGTTGTTAAGCGTGTTGAAGAAGAAAAGACATCAGCTGGCGGCATTGTTTTACCAGGTTCAGCAGCAGAAAAACCAAGCCAAGGCTTAGTTTTAGCGGTAGGTAACGGTAAGGCTTTGGATAATGGCACGGTGCGCGCGTTAGAAGTTAAGGTCGGCGATAAAGTGTTGTTTGGCAAATACGCAGGCAGCGAAGTTAAAGTTGACGGTGAAGAAGTCATCGTGATGCGTGAAGAAGACATTATGGGCATTTTAAGCTAAGTACTAGCTTAAAATCTTAAAGAAATCATAATCACACACAAACGAATTGGGAATTAAAAATGGCAGCAAAAGACGTATTATTTGGTGATGACGCTCGTGTCCGTATGGCAAGAGGCGTTAACATTTTGGCAAATGCAGTAAAAGTAACCTTAGGCCCTAAAGGCCGTAATGCAATATTAGACAAAAGCTTTGGCGCACCCACTATTACAAAAGACGGCGTATCAGTCGCAAAAGAAATAGAATTAAGAGATAAATTCGAAAATATGGGCGCACAAATGGTGAAAGAAGTTTCTTCAAAAACTTCTGATGTCGCTGGCGACGGCACCACCACTGCAACCGTATTGGCGCAATCTATCGTCAATGAAGGCTTAAAAGCCGTAGCTGCGGGTATGAACCCAATGGATTTGAAACGTGGCATTGATTTGGCCGTTATTAAAGTTGTTGAATCTGTGGTTTCATCTGCAACGCCTTGTACAGATAACAAAGCTATTGCCCAAGTAGGTACAATTTCAGCTAACTCTGACGCATCAGTTGGCGACATTATTGCCGAAGCGATGGAAAAAGTGGGTAAAGAAGGCGTTATCACTGTTGAAGAGGGTTCAGGATTGGACAACTCTTTAGACGTTGTTGAAGGTATGCAGTTTGACCGTGGCTATTTGTCACCTTACTTCATCAACAAACAAGAAAACATGAGCGTAGAACTTGATGATCCTATGATCTTGGTTTACGACAAAAAAATCTCCAACATCCGTGACATGTTGCCAGTATTAGAAGGCGTAGCCAAATCTGGCCGTCCTTTGTTAATTGTTGCTGAAGATGTTGAAGGCGAAGCCTTAGCAACTTTGGTTGTTAACACCATGCGCGGTATCTTAAAAGTTTGCGCGGTTAAAGCACCTGGTTTTGGTGACCGCCGTAAAGCGATGTTAGAAGATATTGCCATTTTAACTGGCGGTACCGTTATTTCTGAAGAAGTTGGTTTAAGCTTAGAAAAAGCCGAATTGGATCAATTAGGCACTGCTAAGAAAGTCCAAATTACTAAAGAAAACACAACCATCATTGATGGTGCCGGTTCAGAAGATCAAATCAAAAACCGTGTTGTCCAAATTCGTGCCCAAGCAGATGAAACTACTTCTGATTATGATAGGGAAAAACTGCAAGAACGTTTGGCTAAATTAGCGGGCGGTGTTGCTGTGATTAAAGTTGGCGCGGCTACTGAAATTGAAATGAAAGAAAAGAAAGCCCGTGTTGAAGATGCTTTGCACTCAACCCGTGCTGCTGTTGAAGAAGGTGTGGTTGCCGGCGGTGGCACAGCTTTAGTCCGTGCTTTAGCGGCCATTAAAGATTTGCAAGGTGCTAACCACGACCAAACTGTTGGTATCAATATTTTACGTCGTGCTATGGAAGAGCCATTGCGTCAAATTGTTGCCAATGCTGGGGATGAGCCATCAGTTGTCTTTAACGAAGTAGTTAAAGGTACAGGTAGCTATGGCTATAACGCCGCTACAGGCGAATACGGCGATATGCTTCAAATGGGTATTTTGGATCCTACCAAAGTCACACGTACTGCCTTACAAAACGCAGCTTCTGTTGCAGGTTTAATGCTGACAACTGAAGTTATGGTTGCGGATGCGCCTAGTGATGAAAAAGCAGGCGGTATGCCAGATATGGGTGGCATGGGCGGTATGGGTGGCATGGGCGGCATGATGTAATTTATGCAGTTTAAGCCCAGTTTCTGGGTTTAGCGACCACTTTAAGGCCTTAGCTGGTAAAACAGCTAGGGCCTTTTTGTTGTATATGTTTTAATATCAAAACATTACGCTAAAATTAGCGGTAAAAGGTGGGTTTCACCCGAACTTTTTCGGCTTGTAGTGTTAAAGGTTTTGTGTTTGAACAGCGCAATAGCATTCGCTTATGATAGGCTTAAACCTAAACCTTAATTAAAAACTATATAGTATGCGTTTAAAGACTTTTGATTATTTTAGGGGATTAGCAATATTGCTGATTGTTGCCGGGCATAGTTATGGGCCTTGGGTAGCTGAATCATTCCAAGAGAAAGTGCTGGCCAGTTTAATTACGGGAGCAACCAGTTATTTCGTTTTTATGTCGGGTTTTTTCTTCCACTATATTTTTTACCCGCAGTTTCAATATCAGCGTTTCATGCTGAAAAAAATTAAAAATGTTTTGTTGCCATATACATTGTTATCGCTGTTGGCGGTGCTCTGGTTTGTGTTTTATTTACAGACCCCACCTTATGCAGATATTTTTGTTAACGCAGACACGACGGGCAGTTGGCTACAGCAGTTAGGCATATTCCTGCGTTATTGGTGGACTGGCGCTATCTTAACAGCATATTGGTATGTGCCGTTCATCATGATAATTTTTACGCTGTCGCCAATTTTTATCAAACAGATAGCACTACCGCTAAAAGTACAGATAATCTTGATTTCGGCTTTATTGGCATTTTCTAGCCTAGTCCACAGGCCACTTGATAATTTATCGCCCTTACATTCAGTCATTTATTTTTTACCAATTTATGCATTGGGTATCATTTGCTCAATCAATAAAACTAAGGTGTTTGATTATTTAAAAGGAAAAAGCCTTCAATTTGGGGTATTGGTGTTGGTATTGGCGGTTTTACAGATTGTGATTTACGATAATTATGGTAACTTTCATAAAGCCTCTATTTGGGCATATCGAGGCGTAGACACGATGATTTTCCAAAAAATTGCTATGTGCTTCTTTTTTTTATCAATATTGCAAGGATTGGAAGATAAGAATATCCCGTTTTTAAAACTGTTGGGATCAGCGAGTTTTGCAATTTATTTTTTGCACCCTTGGGTGATGTATGGCATGGAATCCCTTGCTTTTTTGGAACATATCCGTTTTTTGCCAAGCTTTGCAGGCTTTATAACAGGTTGGCTAATCGTTGTGGCGGTAAGCTTGGCGTTGGCGTTTGTGTTAAAACTAATTTTTCATGAGAAAAGCCGTTACCTGATCGGTTGGTAATATGGCGGCTGCTTTAGCCTTCTACTTCTAGCCTTGCCCATGCTTTATGTTTGTGTGCTAAAAGCTAGTCTACCTGCTACTTGTATTATAGTCAGTTAAATTTAAAAAACTAAACAAGCTTAAAAAGCTGTCTCACCATCAAGAGATGTTGGCTAGACAGCTAGTATGTCCAATAAAGTTACACAAGTTGGCGTCGAAAAAAACCTACAAAGCCAACTAAAGCGGATCCAAAAAGCCAAATCGCGCTAGGTAATGGCACGGCGGAAGTGCTGGTGCTAAATGTTAACAGCTCGACAAAGCCATTTGAATCTTTTGCAATAATTTGACCTAGATCATTGATGCCGAGTGCCTCAGTTAAATAAGTGCCATCTGAGAAAGACACTAAGGTGTTCAGGTCTATTGCTGTTGTCGATTCAAATTGCCACAAGGTGGCATGTTGGATGGCGTCGCCAGTAATAGTGGATGCGCCTACAATTTGTCCGCCAGCGTTAATCGCTGCGGCAAAACTGAAGCTACCCCCTAAAGTGCCTAAATCTATAGCCGACGTCGAACCGGGTTGCCATAAAGCGGCATGCTCTTCAGTGAAGGTATCGGCTTCTCCGACCACTTGGCCGTTAGCATTGATGGCATTGGCAAAACTGAAGCTGCCCCCTAATGTGCCAAGGTCTATAGCTATAGTCGAGCCTGCTTGCCATAAGGCGGCGTGCTGTGCGTCTATGGTATCGGCTGTTCCTGCCACTACTCCGTTATCATTGATCGCGCTCGCTTCGCTGTTTAAGCCGCCTAAGGTGCCGAGGTCAATTGCTGGTGTTGAACCAGTTTGCCACAATGTAGCATGGCTGGCGTTATCGCCGTTGATAGTGGAAAATCCTGCTATTTGGCCGCTGCCGTTAATACTGCTAGCGGCGCTGGAAGTTCCGCCTAGGGTGCCAAGGTCAATAGCAGTCGTCGAGCCGGGCTGCCACAATGAGGCGTGATTTGTGCTGTCGCCACTGATATTAGCATTGCCAACCACTTGTCCGCTGGCGTTAATGCCGCTAGCTGCACTGATGCTACCACCCAGGGTGCCAAGGTCTATTGGGGTAGTGGTGCCAGCTTGCCATAAGGCAGCATGGAATGTAAAACTGTTGCTAAGCGTAGAAAAACCGACTACCTGCCCACTATTATTGATACCTGCGGCAATACTTAAGTTTCCGCCTAGGCTATCCAGTTGCGTCGCTGTATAGTTTGCGGCTTGTATTTTCGGTGCCAACAACAGGGTTGCTATTATGGTGGTACTAATAAGTTGATGTTTAGAGTCGAACTTCATAGATGCATGCCTTTTATTTGTCTTTAAAGAGTTAGTCGCCAGCAGTCTGGCATGGGCAAACGTGATTTCTAACTAAAGAGGCAATCCGGCTATTCGTGTTACACGAACCCTATGATTTTCCGTGAACACCTAACGGTAATACTTGGCTTTTTCTCTTGCGGTGGATTCTATAGCATAATAATTGTGCGTCAAGCCATATCATAAATTTATTATAAAAAGCTTAAGCTCAGTAATTATCTTAAAATATCACAGATGGCGGGCTATCCAATCTAATCATGGCTGATCTTGATGAAATACAAGCTCCTCAATTAAGAATCCCTTTGCTGTGGGTAGTCTTTCCAAACCTTAAAAGACGATGTTGTTATGGATGCTCAAACAAGCTTAGGCAGGGTGACCAAACAGCTTATCCTAGGCTAAGGCTTGCTGAAAAGGTAAACAATGAAACTAAGCTTGATTAGGGGAGCTGTGCCATTTCCTATGTTTAAGGATGCGTTTAAATGGTACTCCTTAACTAATTTTTTTTAAGCTATGCGGGTTATCCGGCTGTAGTGCCTCACAAATTGCACTTCTGCTCATCTCAGCCAAGTCGCTACGTTTTTTATTAGCGGTGGATATTTCCGCTAGTACGGTTAACTGGATAGGGATGACAGGTAAGGCAAGCATACGTAATAAATGGCTTACAAATGCATCTTCGCCTATGAAGGGGGCTTGTTGGTGGGCATCCCCTAAGTATTGGATGGCGATGGGTTGGAGTGTTGCTTTTGCAAGTATGGCAGGCTGAAATAAAGAGGCGTGAAAGGCTAATACGTTATTGCCATCACTGGTCGTACCTTCAGGAAACGCTAAAATACTGCGGTTTTGTTTCAATAACCAAAGCATTTTTTCTGTAGTGTTTCTAACGTGTTGCTTATCTCCGCGTTTAATGAATACGGTGCCGCCTTGGCGGGCCAAATAGCCGATAACAGGCCAATCAATCACGTCATTTTTAGATACAAAATAACCCGGAATGAGATGGCCTAAGGCTATGATATCCACCCAAGAGATATGGTTGGCGACGACTAAAGCCGCATTTTGTGTGATTTGACCATTAAGTTGTATTTTTATATTCAAGATGCGGGCAAACCAGGCTAACCATAGTCGTTTGAGCTGGTTAGCATGGTCTTTAGCCTTATTGGCATTACAAGTGAAATTTATCACCGGAAATATTAGACCGGCGATGACAAGGCCAGCAGTAAATAAAACAATAATAAAAAAAGTTTTATATAGTTGCCGCAGTTTGGATTTCATATTGTTTCATATAATGTTTGCTGTAACGGTCTTCCAATTTTTCTAAAGGTAACATAATGAACAAATCCATTACATTAAAATCTTCATCCCAATAGGGCTGGCCGCACACTTGTACGCCAAAGCGAAAATAGGCTTTAAGCAAAGGGGGGATGCCGGATTCATCACGTTCGCATTTTAAAGCGTCTGGTACAGGAATTTTTGGAAACACGCTTAAATGGTTAGGTGCCATGTTTTTGCTGTCTATAGCACGGTAAACCGCATTAACTGCAAAACCGTTAGGGCCAGGGGAAATGCTGGCACAGCCAATTAAGTAATTGTAATGGCCTTTAAGTGCGTATTTGGTTAAGCCTGACCAGAGTGTCGTCAGCACGGCACTGCCACGATAATTGGGGTCAACGCAGGTCCTACCGATTTCTAGAAAACGTCCAGGTAAGCTTAAAATTTGCTCTAAATCAAATTCTGTTTCTGAATAAAAATGCCCAAGTTGTTGGGCTTGGGTCTGATCGAGCAAGCGTGTATAGCCGACAACCTTGTCTAGCAAACAGTCATAGACGATGAGGTGGGCACAATAATTGTCAACATCGTCATAATCGATGCCTTCGGCCTCGGATTTGAGTTTTGCCCCCATTTCCTTAGCGAAAACTTGATAGCGTAATTCTTGTGCTTTTCTTATTAACAGCTTGTCATGGGTTACAAAGCATTCTAAGCGTTTAAGTGGTTTTCCAGCAATTTGAGTATCGAGTGTTTTCATTATAGGTGGCTCAAATGATCTACAGTGAATATACGATATGAAAATAATGTGTCAGTTTTGTGTCTATAATATGAACAATAGATTACAAGTTAGTGTCACGATGATGACAGTGCCTTATTGCCTTAAATCTTTAACCACTTTTAGGACTTCATTATTGATGGGGTTGATGCTAAAACCGAGTTTTTTTGCAAATGTAATCATAGGTTTATTAAGAGCTAGCACCTCACCTTCAAAATAATAAATAGCTTTGGCTTTGGCCGATTGCATGAGTGCATTGATGATACGGCTACCTATACCTAAATTTTGGTGGTTATCTGATACGACTAAGGCAAATTCCACGGATTGCCCGTCAGGGTTGATAATATAACGGCCGACACCGAGTTCTTCCGATACTGTTGGATTTTCAGTCACGGCAACGAATGCCATTTCCCGGTCATAATCAATTTGAGTAAAGCGCACCAGCATTTCTGGTGTTAATTCATGCAGCGCTTGCATAAAACGGAAGTATCGGCTTTGTTCAGAGAGCTGGCTGACAAAGTTCTTTTCCATGGCGGCATCTTCAGGGCGGATAGGGCGGATGATAATATTCCTACCGTTTGCCAATTGATGATGCTGGATTAAATGTTGGGGGTAGGGATGTATCGCCATATGTGCGTAGGGCACGAGTTGATGGCTGGGTTGCACTTTGATGCGGGCATCGACGGCTATGGCAGTAACGTCATCTACGATAAGCGGGTTAATATCAAGTTCGATAATTTCGGGTAATTCACTCACCATAGTGGATATTTTTAGCAAAATATCCACTATGGCATTCGTATTGGCGGGCGGTAATTGGCGGAACGCTTTTAAATACGTGGCTGCTTTGGTTTTAGCAATCAATTGGCTGGCTAAGTATTGGTTTAATGGTGGTAAGGCAATACTGTTGTCGTGCAGAATTTCAACCAAAGTGCCACCTAAACCAAAGCTTATGGCTGGCCCAAAGATGGGGTCTCTTACTACGCCTAACATTAGTTCCCGTCCATACGCTAAATGCAACATGGGTTCGATAGTGATGCCAACTTCGCTAATGTCAGGATGTTTTTGTTGGACATCCGCTACCATTTCGGAATATGCCTTAGCGACTTCTTGCACACTGTTCAGGTTTAGCCGGACACCACCAATATCAGATTTATGGCTAAACTCGGCCATATTAATTTTTAAAACAACTGGAAAACCCAGTGTTTCAGCGGCAATCATGGCATCTTTAGCGGAGTTTATTTTAATGGTTTGAGTGATGGCAATCCGGCAGGCTGCCAAGATGGCTTTAGATTCTAAGGTGGTTAAAATCTCCCGTCCTTCGGCAATGACGCGTTCAATGATTAAACGGGCACCAGTTATATCAAGTGCTTGCATTTCCGGAACGGAAGAGGGGATTTGTCGGAGTAAGATTTGATTTTGGTGATAGGTCGCCAAAAATGAAAACGCGTCAACAGCCACTTCTGGCGTATTAAAATGGGCAATGGGGCTGTTATCAAACAAATCGCGGCCAGCCTGTACACGGCTGCCTCCTGTCCATGACGCTAATATGGGTTTGTGGCTGGTTTTAGCAATCTCAATTATACGTTGGGCAACCTCAGTCGGGTTAGTCATGGCTTGTGGTGTTAGAATCACTAAAATGCCATCAATCGCTTCTTCCTGTAGGCAAATTGTTAGCGCTTGTTGATAACGTTCAGGCGTGGCATCGCCTAAAATATCAATAGGGTTGGCATGCGACCAATGGCCAGGTAAGACTTTATTGAGTGCTTCCAAACTAGTTTGGCTAAGTGGTGCGACTTCAACGTTAACCTCTTCCGCCCGGTCAGTGCTCATAACACCGGGGCCACCAGCATTGGTAATAATGGCGAGACGATTTTTTTGAAAGCCATAATTATTTGCCAATACCCGCGCGGCAGAAAACAGTTCGGCGATACTATAAACGCGCACGACACCAGCACGGGCAATGGCGGCATCAAACACCTTGTCGCCACCCACCATGGCGCCAGTATGCGACATGGCGGCTTTTGAGCCAGCAGCATGACGGCCAGCTTTAATGAGGATAACAGGTTTTAAACGGGCAGCTACTTTTAGTCCGCTTAAAAAGCGTCTTGCATCTCGGACACCCTCTACATACATTAAAATGCCGGTGGTTTTAGGGTCCATAGCCAAATAATCTAAGATTTCGCCAAAATCAATATCAGCGGCACTACCCATGGAAATCACGTTTGAAAAACCAATATCACGTGATGTTGCCCAATCTAAAATCGCCGAACAAACGGCGCCAGATTGTGACAGTAAAGCTAGATTGCCCGCTTTAACGAGACCATCAGCAAAGCTGGCATTTAATTGGGAGGCAGGACAAATGATGCCTAAGCAATTTGGCCCTATAATACGGATGCCAAAACGGTGTGCCATATCCAACACGGCTTTTTGCAAACGTAGGCCTTCAGCACCAAGCTCCGCAAACCCCGCGCTAATAATAATAACGGCGGTGACGTTTTTTTCGCCACATTGGCGAATAATATCCAAAACGCTGTTGGCAGGTGTTGCAATAACGACTAAATCCAAATCGTCGGCTATGGCGTTGATATCAGGATAGGCGGTTAATCCGAGTAGATGGTCATGTTTATGATTAACCGGGTATAACTTGCCTTTAAAGCCTGCGGCTTGCATATTGAATAAAATTTGGTGGCCTACACTGTCTGGACGCTCGGATGCACCGACGATAGCGACTGATTTAGGAGTGAAAAATTGACTTAAATAATGTGATCCGGTCATGGTCGCTAAGCCTAGATAAAAGAAAGGGTTAATGTGGGCTTGAATTATGCTGGTTTTATGTTGAAATTGTGTTAAAAGGCAGGCCTTTTAACACATTAAAACTAATTGTTGCCTGGAGTTTAAGTTGATACGCCGGATAAAACAAATACTGTTTACTTTATGTTGTCTTGGATTTATGGTACCTGCTTGGTCGCATATGGGGCCGCATCATAGTGAAGCTTGCTTCATTAAAATAGGTGACGCGACCTTGGAGCTGAACGGTTATCAATTCCAGAAAGAATTGGCGGGCAAATATTTTTGCCATATTTTTCCGGGCTTAGGCCTTACGGTGTTAGCAATAGACTCGACAGCTGACCAGCCTGAACGTCAGCAAGTTGGCTTAACGTTAAAGGCATTAACGGCGTGGTCTAAATTAGGTTTGGATACGGAACACGCGTTTACGGTATTGCAACAGACACCTATGCAAACTTTAGGCGCAAATTTAGTTTCTGTTGAGCAGTCTATGCACAATCGGGGGGTTTATGTTTTGGATATTGCTTTCCAAGAAACTAGCGCTGCTGTGCAAACTCATCGGTTTTGGTTTTTAGTCGGTATACCCGTGACCAAAGCGCTAGTCTTTATCGGGATTATATTTTTATTGCCGATAATTTGGGTAGCTTTAAAAAGCTTTAAAAAAGCTAAGTTCAAGGATGCCTTATAGATCACGATAGCGCTTAAGGTCTGCTGGCGTGTCCAAGTCCCATTGCTGGGGGAGTTCACAATAATTGAGCCCTAACAGGGCGATTTTATCTTGGCTTTGCTGTAAGACTTGTGGGCCGCCCCAAGTGATGCCTTTAAATAATTCCGGTTGAGGTTGGCTAAGCCCAATAAGTACATACCCCCCATCTTCGGCTGGGGCAATGACGCATTGTTGGTTTTGGGATAAGGCCTCTAAAGCGGCTGTCAGTACGTGTTCATCCAAGGATGGGCAATCACAGCCTATGGCGATGGCGCCATCATATTGGGGGGTCGCGGTTTCAAAAGCATGATTTAAGCGTTCACCTAAACCAAGTCCTTGTTGCTGTTTTAGTGTTACGCCAAAATTAGTCACGGCATGTGCAAAAAAAGGATGATCCACATTTGGCGCGCACCAAAGCTCTATTGGGCATAGCTGATGCTGGACGGCAAGTGTTAAGGTGCGTTCACTGAGCTCAATATGGAGCGCTGCGGCTTGTTCAGGAGATAATGCGTCAATCAGACGGGTTTTAACTTGCCCTGGAACTGGTGCTTTACAAAAAATCATCAGGACGATATTAGGGTAACGGTAAGCCATAAGCAATTAGTGGGTGAGGGTTGTAGGCGTTAAGTTAATAGCTAAAAAAATTCAATATTGTTAGCAGCTTGCTGCAATTTTGGGTTGGGCGGCATGTCTTCAAATAATATCACTTGGTTACGGCCATGGTCTTTAGCGGAATACAAGGCTTTGTCGGCGTTATCTAAAAGTAATGAAGGCACCACGATATCGTGGCTTTGAATTTGTGTGGCACCAATGCTGACAGTCACTTGGCCGACTAACGGAAAATTATATTGTTCAACATCCGCCCGGAATCGGTTAAGGATTTTGCGGGCATCATTTTTGGTCACTTGATTTAAGATAACAACAAATTCTTCCCCACCAAAACGGAAAATAAAATCAATATAGCGAAAACTATTTTCCATCAACTGGCCAAAGTGCAAAAGTACTTCGTCACCGTATAAATGGCCAAACGTGTCGTTAACTGATTTAAAGTGGTCTATATCGAGCATGGCTAACCAAGCGCAGGTGTTATCATTAAACTTGTGTTGGTTCCCGCGATAAAACTCACAAACTTCAAGTAAGCGGTCATCTAAAGACTGACGGTTCGGTAGCCGGGTTAAAACATCGCGTTCTTTATGGTCATGTAGAAGTACTTGATTATGATATAAACATAACAGTTCATTTAACAAGTCTATAGCGCGTGCTTCAAAACAGCCTTCAAGGACAATAGCCCGTTCTGGGCCAATATCGGAGGAAATTGGTAAAACAGCAATAATTTTTGTTTGGCTTAGCGTGATGAGTTCTATATGGTTGGCAAATTCTTTGTTTTCCAGAAAATCGCAATAATGGTCATCAGGGTCACCGCTAAAATCGAGCGGGAATTTGCGGATCAAGGTTTTTTGTGGACTGTTTTTAGCGCTACGCTTTTTCTTTTTCCTATAAATTTCGTAGGCTTGTACGGAATCTATCCAGCTAAAGCCTTTAAGTAAATCGAGAAAAACATATGTTAAACTCCGATAATCGGAACAGTGGGTAATGGCTTTCGCCCAGAGGAAACACTGTTTGACAGTAAATTCAGTGGCATTCATTAAAAGGAATTAGAATTTTAATTGTTCTTCATTGTGCCTTTTAATAGTAATTAAATCAAATTCTTGTGGCTAAAATTTAAATTGGAATATTAGTACAAAAATGCAAATGCAAAGTTTTTAGGATAGCAAGCCTTAAGCTGTTGGGGGCCATGGCCTTATAGTGACCAAAACCGGCCTTGGTTATATAATTCAGCAAGATAAGCGGTATTTTGCTTGAAAAAAAATCGCAGGCGCAGGCTCCACATCAGTAAAATCGTTTTTCCTATACCAAATTTTTGCCAGCGTCTGGCCGAAGTGGAGACTTTGGCTTTAAGGCAAAGCGGGCGGCTTAGCCGATTTAATGCTGCGCTGATGCTGATGTCTTCCATTAGTGCCAGGTCCGGATAACCACCAACCTGGATAAAGGCTGTTTTTGTCATAAAAAAAGTTTGGTCACCGGTTACGATACCGGTTAGCTGTGAGCGTAGGTTCATCATGGCGGCGATTATGGCCAGCATAGGGTGGCATCCTATCAAGCGGATATCAAAGCGGCCCCATGGCTGTGTTGGGCTAATTTGGCTTTGAATAAGCTGTAAGGCATTGTCTGGCAATGTTGTGTCGGCATGTAAAAATATTAAAAGCTCTGCTTGGGCTAGCATAGCCCCGGCATTCATTTGTTTAGCCCGGCCTTGCCCACTAGTGATCACCACATCTGCAAGTTTAGCGGCAAGTTCTAAGGTGGCATCGCTGCTGCCGCCATCAACAACAATCAATTGGCATTGGCCACGTAAAGGCTGAAGCGTGGTGAGGCAAGAGTCAATGATCTCCGCTTCATTTAAGGTCGGGATAATGATTGAAAACTGCATGTGGTGGCGGTCATGTTTTAAAGGGGTTCGAATAAGCTAGATAAGTCTTCGGCACTTAGTTTGGAAAAAGGTTCTTGCGCAGAATCTTGGTAAATACTATTGGCTAATGCGCTTTTTTTGCTTTGTAAAGCAAGGATTTTTTCTTCTACAGTACTTTCAGTCAGCAATTTATAAATGAATACGGGTTTGTCTTGACCGATTCGATGCGCGCGGTCAGCGGCTTGTTGTTCGGTAGCCGGGTTCCACCAGGGGTCATAAATGATGACGGTGTCGGCTTCTGTTAAGTTTAAACCGACGCCGCCTGCCTTAAGGCTGATTAAAAATACATTGGCAGTCCCGTTTTTAAACAGTTCGATAGCCGCTTCACGATTTTTAGTTTGCCCGGTTAATTTGGTGTAGATGATGTGGCGGTTGTTTAGTTCTTGCTCAATTAAGCTGATCATCCTCGTGAATTGGGAGAATACTAAAATCCGCCGACCTTCTTCCAGTTGATCCGGTAAAAGGTCCATGAGTAAATCCAATTTAGCCGATTGTTTTACTTTTTGCGCCTCGTTAAGCGGTAAAATACGTGGGTCACAGCAGGTTTGACGGAGTTTGAGCAAGGCTTCTAGTATGGTGATGTGGCTACGGGCCAAACCTTTTTGGGCAATAGCATCCCTGACTTTTTTTTCCATAGTCAAACGTACACTTTCATACAAGGCGGCTTGTTGTTCATGCAATGGCACGCTACAAATTATTTCCGTTTTTGCAGGTAGTTCTGCCGCCACCTCTTGCTTACTTCGGCGTAACATAAAAGGTGCTATGCGATGCGATAAGATGTGGCGTTTATTGTCATCACCATGTTGCTCTATTGGCGTTCGGTAATTTTTTTTAAAATTATTGCTATCACCTAAAAAACCCGGCATTAAAAAATCAAAATGCGCCCAAAGTTCACCCAAGTGGTTTTCCATGGGGGTACCGGTTAGGCATAAGCGATGTTTCGCGTTAATACGCCGTACCACTTTGGCGGCTTTTGCGTTGGGGTTTTTTATCACCTGTGCTTCGTCCAAAATCAGGTAATAATAGCGTTGTTCTAGTAGTTCAAGCTCATCCCTGGGCAATAAGGGGTAAGTTGTCAGTATAACATCATGGTGTTGGATTTGATCGTAGCGTTCCTTACGTTCATTGCCTTGTAAGATCAAAACCGACAAATCAGGCGTAAAACGGTTAGCTTCGCGCCGCCAATTGGCCATTAGGCTGGTGGGGGCAATAATTAAACAGGGTAACTTGAGACGGCCTTGCTGTTTTTCCAGTTGCAGATGCGCTAGTGTTTGTAGGGTTTTACCTAAACCCATATCATCCGCTAAAATTCCCCCTAGGCGATATTCCCTGAGAAATTGCAACCAATTTAGTCCTTGCTGCTGATAAGGGCGTAATTCAGCCAGCAGCCTTTTCGGTGGTTCAACAGTAAGTATGCCAGAAAAGTTTTTTAGTTTTTGACCGATAGCCCTTAGTTCTTCACCGCCGCTTAAGGTAAATAAACCTTGGTTTTGACTTTCCAATTTAGCAATGCTGGCAGCATTAAAACGGGAGATTTTAATATTGCCGTTGCTTTCAAAGGTGCTGCTGTTAAACAGTTCATATAAAATGGCCAAAAAAGGCCTGATTTTTGAAGCCGGTACGGATAAACAGTTATGGCTGTTAATGGGAATGCTGAGTACTTCGGGCAGGTTGTCTAAGTCATAATGTTCTAGTACCGGCATGATTAAAGGCAACAAGGGAATCGATTTATCATCGATAGTGACATTAAAGCGCATATCAAACCAATCGGTTTTGCTATCACTTATTTCGGCATCCCAATGCTCAAGGCTATGGAAGTTTAGGTTAAAGCTGTCTGCAACTGTCACTAACCAACCCTCTTCCTCCACTTGCGGTAAGGTTTGGTGCATAAAGTTTGCCCACCGGGTAGTACTTTCTATTGCCGATTTACCGTTAGGGCTAAAGAGTACAAGTTCTTGTAAATCGGGGTCTTCAATCGTGATAAAGCCCAATTTTAAAAGACGTTCAATGACTTCAGCTTCGACCCGGGTGTTGCGGTTGATTTGCAATAAACCGCGTTCCGTTTTAAGGATGCTATAAGCCTTACTTTGGTAGGCAGACAGGGTATATTCACCATAATCAAAAGCAACTGCAATCAAATGGATATATTGCTGAGGGTTAGAGGGTTGGCCAAACAATAAAAGCCTGGGTTTAGGCAAGACGTCTTCAAATTGTGTCAGCGAGATAGGTTTAGGTGGGGGTAGTGGCAAATTTGGATATTCAACGATCAGGCGTTCACTAAAGGCATCGACCTGGGTTTTGGGGATAATTGGCGCCGCCAACATTTTTTTCAATTGGCTATGGCTTAAATTGGGTGTGTTTATCGGGCCTACGGTTAAGCTATTGATGTCTAGGAAATAAGGTGGGTCAGTAATAATTATCTGGGCTTTCGGCTCAAAGCCAAGGGTTAATTCATAATCGCCATTGGTTTGTTGCCAGCTAATGTTAAGTTCCCGTGCTGGGCCTTCTTGTAAGGCGGGGTAATCAAGGCTTTGCCAAAAGAGTCTATGGGTGGCGGTGAGTTTTGCTAATGCCAGAAACCCGGCTGAACCAACGATAATGGGATCGCCCATAAAACCTGAGTTAAGTGCTGATAGCAATTGTACGATTTCTTGGTCTTCTGCATTAATATAGCTTAGGTAGTTTGCGCCATACCGGATGCTACTTAAATTACTTTTTTTACCTTTATTAAACCCGCCATTTTTTTTGTTTTTGGTAATTTGGAGTTCGATACTGTATTCATTTTTCAATTTACCGGGTTTTAGGATATAGGCAATAAATTCTTCATGACTAGCCGGCAAAGTTGGCTTTATGCTAAGGCTTGCTAACCAATCTAAACAAGTAATGTCTTGGCTTTGAGGCTTGGCAGGTAGGTGGTCTTTATTTTGGTACATGAGACAAACAGCTGCAATGTGCTTGCAGTTATACCCGATGGGACAAGTGCAATCACCATCGATACTCGCGGAACTAAAATCCGGACGCCAGGCAATGCGGACATTTTGTTTATAAGGTATCTGGTCAGTACCTTTGACAGAAGCATTGAGTTGTACGAATAATGCCCCTTCACTCATGATGGTCATGTTGGTGACATGACCTTTTTCAAAATAAAGCCTGCCGCGCTCATAATAGCTGTCGCCGCATTCTCGGCGCAAATCTGAACGTAACAGTTTTTTGGGATTATCCATTTCAAATGTGTTGATCAATGAAATGTATTTTATAGCAGATATACAGGATAAATGTGCTGCTGTGTCAAAATCTATTGGGAGATAAGACAAATTTTGAGCATTCTTGAGCTGGCAGAATGCCAAAGTATTCTACATTAAGTGATTGATTTTATGGCAACCTTATTTGTAGAGATTGTAAATAGCCAGTTTTTTTCAGGGCTATGTCAGATTAAAGCTTAATTGAAAAGAAGGTATTATGTATTGCGTTAAGTCGGCTTGTCGCGTGGAAGAGGAAATTAAGAAATCGCGTTTTATCGGAGTGCTTTTGCCCTGCGCCGACGAAGATGAAGTGACTGGACAGCTTAAGAAACTGCATACCGAGCACCCTAATGCCAGCCATATTTGTTATGCCTACCGGATAAAAACACAACACGGTATTAATTATCGTTTTTACGATGCGGGAGAGCCGAGTGGAAGCGCTGGGAAACCGATTTTTCATCATCTGGACGGCAAACAGCTAATCAATTTGTTGGTGGTTGTCGTGCGCTATTTTGGTGGTATTAAGTTAGGTACAGGTGGGCTGGCTAGGGCTTATGGCAATGTTGCCAAAGCTGTCATTGAGTCAGCTGAAATACTGCCTTTTATAGAACAGGCACAGCTAAACTTAAGGTTGGATTATCAGCAATTATCTACTTTAGAGTATGCATTGAAGAAATGGGATGGGCAAATTTTAAGCCAAGAGTTTGCCGCTCAAGTGCAGGTGGTGGTGCAGTTACCTAAACAACATGCAGAAATATTATTAAAGAGTTTCCCTAATAATTACTGATGTCTAATTGTTAAGGTTCAGAAAAAACCGATTGGTAGGAAACATAGATCAGAATTGACACCAAGGTATATATAAAAGGGATCAACATCGGCAAAATGCCGCCGCCAAAAAATACCAACAAAAAAATGAAACCCAATAGCTTATATAAGGCAGACCTATGTTTAATAGTGGCAGCGTTGCCTAAGTTATTGGCTGTGCTCCAGCTTTTGCTTTGAAACAGCATTAAAGGGTAACTAAACCAACTTGCAAAGGTGGTGAGCATTAAGATGACAAAGATCAATGCAGCGCTAGCATAACCATACAGCCAAGCGAATAATTGTAAAACGTTTTTAGTCGCTATATTTTCCGGGATAAATTCCCAATAAAAAAAGAATTGCATGATTGCGGCATACTCCCCTGAATATAGGTTATTTAGCAGGCGGAACACAAACCAGCTAACAACCATACTTAAAGCGCCCAATACGGCTAAAGGCAGGCTTTTTTTCAATGCCCAGAGAAAATTTAACGGGGCTTCTTGATTTGGGCTGGCTTTCAGTTCAACATATTTTGCGATGCCAATACCGACAAAAAGCCCAGTCATCGCGATAAACACGCCTAATCCTAAGGACACGCGTCCTAGGCTTAACAACAACCCTAAAATAAGGCTATAGCTTAGCCATAGGAGCGGTGCCTGGCTAATTAACCAGCCGGCATAGATTAACCAGGCGCGGAAATGTTGAGTTCTCATAGTTTGATGGCGGATATACCGATAGCGTTGCGTATGTCTTTAATAAAAGGCGTACTGATGGCGCGGGCTTTTTCTGCACCGAGCAACAGCTCCTTTTCAATTTTTTCAGGGTCTTGAATCAAAGCCTCATAACGCTCCCGGGCGGGGCTAATATGTGTGTTAATCTGCTCAAATAAAATTTGCTTCATCTCACCCCAGGCTATGCCTTCGGCATAACGTTGACGGATTGCAGTTACCTCTGTTGCTGTCGCAAAAGCCTGATAGATGCTTAATAAGGCACAGCCAGTAGGGTCTTTAGGCTGGCCCGGTTCTAATGAATTCGTCTTTATTTTGTTAATGAGTTTGCGTAACTGCTTTTCAGGGGTAAATAAAGGAATGGTATTACCATAACTTTTACTCATCTTTCGGCCATCCAATCCTGAGAGAATTGCCGTATTTTCATCGACAACTGCCTCAGGCATAACAAAATGCTCGCCGTATATATGATTAAAGCGGCCAGCTA
The DNA here is from genome assembly GCA_041660045.1 of Methylococcaceae bacterium. GTDB lineage: Bacteria > Pseudomonadota > Gammaproteobacteria > Methylococcales > Methylomonadaceae > WM-3-3. The sequence goes on from JBAZXA010000007.1 coordinate 138,295, forward strand.
TATCGCGGGCCATCTCAAGATGTTGGGTTTGGTCTTTACCGACAGGGACTTTATGGGCGTTAAAAATCAGTATATCCGCAGCCATAAGGATAGGGTAACAAAACAAGCCCATGTTAATACCTTTATCCGGATCATTGTCAACACCGGCTTCATTTTCAGCAACGGCTGCTTTATAAGCATGCGACCGGTTCATAAGGCCTTTGGCGGTGATACAGGTGAGTATCCAGGTTAACTCTAAAATCTCCGGGACATCAGATTGGCGGTAAAAAACGGCATTGCCGGTGTCCAAGCCTAAGGCTAACCAAGTTGCGGCTACTTCCAGGCTAGATACACGTACCCGCTCAGGTTCTTGGCATTTAACAAGGGCGTGGTAATCAGCTAAAAAATAAAAAGGCGCGGTGTTGGCATTTTTACTGGCAACTATTGCTGGCCGGATTGCCCCCACATAATTGCCTAAATGTGGAGTGCCTGTGGTGGTGATCCCTGTTAAAACCGTCTCTTTAGCCATGCCTTAATTCTCAAATCGATTAACGTTTAGCGGTGGCTAAATTAGAAATCTTAGCCACCTTTTGGGCTGCGTAGCTTAAAAACTTTCGCATCCTGTTCTATGCTTATATTTTTATAGTACACTTCATTAAAGTAGCGCACTATAAAAATAAGCAATAATAATAATGGGGGTAAACATGCTGGAATATGATGAAAAGCGTAATTATATCCGAATGGATGTTGATTGCGACATTACCTATAAACTTGCTGGCATAGAACAAACCAATGTCGGACGCTGCACTTCCATCAGTGGTGCAGGTGTATCATTTATTACTGATCAGGCCATAGAACCTGGGAAAGCGATGGAAATACACATCATTCCCAAAAACGCTATTACACCACCGATGACCGCTTTTATTGAAGTTGTCAGAAGTACTCTACAGGACGGCTATTACGAAATTGCCGGTACTATAAAAAGCATCAAAGGGGAGTGACTTTACTATAGCCATGCATACCATCACCAAGGAAGTTTATTTTTGTTACGGGCATCGCTTGATGAACCATCCCGGAAAGTGCCGTAATTTGCATGGCCATAGTGTTAAGGCTGCCATATCAGTTGAAAACCAGCTCCTCAATGATCAAAGTATGGTCTGCGACTTTGCCGATATTAGGGACTGTGTCGAGGCGTTTATTGACCAACATTTGGATCACAATTTTTTATTACATAAAAATGACCCATTAATTCCAGCGTTGGTTGCCAATAATGAGCGTTTTTGGGCGTTGGATGAGCATCCAACGGCAGAAGTTTTAAGCAAAATGATATTTTGGCATATTAAACAGGCAGGCTTTAATGTTACCCAGGTGGTGTTATGGGAAACTGCCAGTGCCTTTGCCAGCTATCGTGAAGATTAGGTGGCCGACATGAGTCAGGTTAATCCAGTCAATAAATCACTTTGTTTAGAACAAATTTGTGCCTCCAATTACCAAAAGTTGTTCAAATTAATTCCAAATCTATTGCTCTTTAAACAACAGGCAGTAGGTTATGCGCTTAATAAATCAGAACTTTATTTAGAAGTTATAGAATATACCCCATATACCTTAACGGTTGAGCTTAGCCACTGTTTCCGTAAAAATTTAGTTGAGTTTATGGCACCCGCAGTGCGCATACGCATTTATTTGGATGTGCAACTGGCAGAAGTGTTGCGTGACCATGAGCGTGCTGATGTTTCACAAGTCTATAAAAATCCTGGTTTAACCAAGGAGATTGTCAATTACAAATGGCGCTTAAATTATTTTCTGCAAAAATGGCTAGACCATTGCCTTAAACATGATTACCAATTTATCTGCAATGCCCGGCAAACCGAGATGGCTGTTTGAATGATGCTGATTTATTGGTAACCTTGTTGCTAAGGTTAGGTGTGTACAGACGACAATAAAACTATTGTCCTATCATCAATCATAACGACTTGTTGGAAGCCTTCATGCCTTTTAAAAAACTGATGATAGTCTTTTTTCTTGCGGTGTTTCTGCTGGTGTTTTTGCAGATACATCTGTTTGAAATTGCTTTTGCCAAATTAGGCTTAACACCTGAGTTTTCTCTGTTTTTATTACTTGCCTCGTTGTTGGGTAGTGGTGTCAACCTGCCCATTTTTAGTATGCCGGCCAAGGCGACAGGGCATCTGGTCATACAAGCTGGCGGTCGCCCCGTTTGGCAAATCTACCAGCCTGCAAGAGCAGGTAAGATTGTTATTGCGGTTAACCTGGGCGGCTGTGTACTACCGGTAGCGATGAGCCTATATTTTATTTCTTTAGGGTTGCTTGATCCTTTTAATATTGTAGTTATCTTGCTAGCGATTACCGCGGTCAGCTTTCAATTTAGCCGTTTAATGCCTGGCTTAGGTGTGGGTATGCCGTTGTTTTTAGCGCCTGTGGTTTCAGCGGTGCTGGCTGTTTTGTTAGAACCTGCGCACGCTGCGCAGCTGGCCTATGTTGGTGGTGTACTTGGGGTGTTATTGGGTGCCGATTTGTTAAAATTAAAACAAGTGACTAATCTAGGTGCACCAGTGGCATCCATAGGCGGAGCTGGCACATTTGATGGTATATTTTTAACAGGGATTATTGCTGCGTTGCTAGCGTGATTTTTTACCATAGGTAAAATGCTGTACCACCAAACTCCCGATCATATCGCCTTCAACATTAACCATGGTGCGGAAGGTATCTAAGAGTCTATCTATAGGCAGTAATATAGCGATCGCTTCAACCGGTAAGCCTACGGATTGCAGGACTAAAACCATAGTTACCATGCCGGCGCTAGGTATGCCTGGCGCGCCAATTGAGGCCATCATTGCGGTAAACAGTACAATAAATTGCTGTGCTAGATTTAAATCTACCCCGGCTAAGTTTGCTATAAATAAAGCCGCGGTTGCTTCGTATAAGGCGGTACCATCCATATTCAGCGTGGCACCCAAGGGAATCACAAAACCAGCAATTTCTGGCTTTACATGCAAATGTTGCTCGGCACAACGCAAGCTAATAGGTAAAGTGGCTGAGCTAGAGCTGGTTGCAAATGCAGTAATCATGGCTTCGCGGGCGCCTTTAAAAAAATCTATAGGGCTTTTTCTGGTTACCATAAATAGCACTAAAGGTAATAACACAAAGCCGTGTAGTAGCGTGGTAGCTATCACCACAGCGACAAACTTGGCAAGGCTGCCCAATAAAGCTACGTTTTGTAAGGCCACCAATTGCGCCAACAAAGCCATGATACCCAGTGGCGCTAAACGCATAATCCAGGCGACCATTTGTAGTATGAGTTCTAAGCCTTCTTGTAACAGGATTAAGATATTCTTGTAGCGCTCACCGCCTAGCACTAAGGCAATGCCCAGTAATAGGGCAAATATAACTATCGCTAAAACATTGGCTTGTGCTAAAGCGGCAAAAGGGTTAACAAATATGCCCCGAAAAAAACGGGCAATAAAATCCGCTAACGACATTTGCTTAGCCTCAAACCCGCTAATGGCATCATGAAACAGATCCAAATTAAGACCTTTGCCAGGCTCAAAAAGATTCGCTGCGGTTAACCCTAGCAAAATAGCCAGTGCCATAGACAAGGCAAAAAAGGCTAAGGTTGAAAGCCAAACACGGTGCATTTGTTGGTGTATTCTTAAATTAGCTACGCCTACGGCAATAGAAGTAAAGACCAACGGCACCAGCAACATTTTTAGTAAATCGATAAATAAATTACCGATTAAGCCACAAAGAAAAATTCCCCGCTGGCTAATGGTGGTATCGGTACCTAAATAGGCAAAGCCTAACCCCAATAACACACCTGCAGCCGTGCCAATAAAAATTTGGCTATTCAGTGAAATAGACATAATGCGGGATAAGGTTAAAGACATGGCAAAATTAACGGTGCTTAGTTAGGTAATGCCATTGTGACATATCCAAAAACGGGGTACTAATAATGTATTCAGAGAACAGAATACGTACATGGCTGCACAAGAAAACTTTAGGTTTTTTACCGGCTTTAGCTAAATATAGGGCAGGCATGGCATGGGCTACTTTGCCTAAGATTGAGGACAAGTTCGAACCTTGAGACAGTCTCGTAGGACAAGAGTTTAAGCCGTAAAACGCTATGTAGTCTGGCGGAGAAAGATTGATTTTTAGGCTTTTCTATTGGTCGGGACGAGAGGATTTGAACCTCCGACCCCTTGCACCCCATGCAAGTGCGCTACCAAGCTGCGCTACGTCCCGATTGTCTTGAAAAGCTAAGATTTTAAGATAGTCACCAGGTGACAATGCTGTCTACTAATTGATAAGTTAAGCTATTACTTTAACAGCTCAAGAATGTCTTCCAACTCACCGACCATTTGATGGATTAGCTGTTTAGTACGGGTAGCATCTTCTTTTGCATCATCGCTGGATAAATGCGCTCTAGCGCCACCAATTGTGTAACCTTGTTCGTACAGTAGCGAACGGATTTGCCGTATCATCAAAACGTCATGACGTTGGTAATAACGACGGTTGCCACGACGTTTTACTGGGCTGAGTTCTTCAAACTCTTGTTCCCAATAGCGCAATACATGTGGCTTAACAGCACATAATTCGCTAACTTCACCAATGGTGAAATAGCGCTTGGCCGGGATTACCGGCAGCTCATTATTATTACTCGGTTCCAGCATACGCTTCTACTCGGGCTTTTAGTTTTTGACCAGATCTAAATGTTACCACACGTCTGGCAGTAATGGGTATCTCTTCGCCAGTTTTTGGGTTTCTTCCAGGGCGGCTACTTTTATCACGTAGTTCAAATTTTCCAAAACCGGAAATTTTTACTTGTTCACCCTGCTCTAAAGAGCCTTTAATTTCTTCAAAAAAGAGTTCGACCATTTCTTTGGCTTCACGTTTGTTTAAGCCTAGTTCGTCAAACAGTTTTTCTGCAAAATCTGCTTTAGTTAATGCCATTCAATCAGTCCCTCAGTTTTGCACTAAATTTATTTGCTAATGTTTCTAACAGTTTGTTAAATATAGCATCTATTATAGAATCTGTTAAAGTTTGTGAAAAATCTTGTAGTTCTATGCTTAAAGCCACACTTTTACAGCCTTCTTCTATGCCTTGTCCGCGGTAGACATCAAATATAACCACTTGCTGCAAGCTATCGCCAACACTTTGTTTAATACCGTCAACTAAATCTTGCGCGGCAATTTCTTGTTTGACTATTAGTGCTAAATCTCGCCGTACGGGCGGATATTTTGATAAGGTTTTAAATATCGGCATGTTTTTGGCCAGCAATAAGTCTTGGTCTAGCTCAAACAAATATACCGGTGTCTCAAAGCCTAGTTGTTTTTCTAAAACGGGGTGTAGCATACCTAGCCAACCAAGATGTTGGCCTTCAGTGGTTAACAGTTCAGCGGTTTGGCCTGGGTGTAAAGCGGCTTGCTGGGCAGCCATAAAACGTATTTGACTATTGCTTAGGGCAAATAAGGCTTCCAGGTCAGCCTTAACATCATAAAAATCAACTTTGCGGACTTTTTCTGCCCATTGCTCGTTAAAAGCAGACCCTAAAACCAAGCCTGAGAGGCATTTAAGTTGCTGTGTTTGACCATCTAATTGTATAAAGCGTAGTCCAGTTTCAAAAAATCGTACCCGAGTTTGTTGATGGTCCAAATTATATAACGCAGCCTTGATTAAGCCACACCATAATGTTGTGCGCATCACGGACAATTCAGTGGAAATTGGATTGGTAATAGGGATATATTGCATATTTGGTGCGATAGCTTTTTGGATGTCTTCATCAACAAAGCTATAGGTAATGGCTTCTTGGTAACCCCTATCGACCAGTAAATCCTTGACGCGATCTAAAGGCATAACGGATTCTGGCGCTAAGGCCAGTGTTGAACGTAATAGCAAGGTGTTACTAGGAAGCTGGTTATAACCGTATAAACGCGCCAGTTCTTCAAGCAAATCCGCCTCTATGGCAATATCAAAGCGAAACCCCGGAGGTGTGATTAGCCAACCTTCAACATGGGGTTCTACGACCATACCTAAACGTTCAAACAAATTTTGTATATCATGATCTGGCAAGCTAAGCGCCAATATTTTTTTGATGCGTAAGCGCCGGAGCAATACCGCGTTGCGTTGGGGTAATAGCTCTTCCGAACAAGCCGAGGTAATTGGTCCTGCATTGCCACCAGCGATATTCAGTATGAGCTGGCTGGCCCGTTCTAGCGCACGCCATTGTAGATCAGGGCTAACACCACGTTCGAAGCGATGGGAGGAATCAGTATGTAAACCATAACGGCGAGCCCTACCAGCGATGCTTTGTGGTGAGAAAAAAGCACATTCCAGGAATATATTTTGGGTGTCGTCGCTAACAGCGGAGTCATTGCCGCCCATAATGCCAGCCAAGGCTAAAGCTTGTTTTTCATCGGCAATCACTAAGCTATCCGCATCTAACTGAATGTTTTGACCATTGAGTAAGCTGAGGTTTTCATTGGCGGAACTCCAGCGAACTTGAATCTTTCCGCTGAGCTTATCCGCATCGAAGGCATGTAAAGGTTGCCCTAGCTCAATCAAAACATAGTTGGTAACGTCAACTAACGGGCCTAAGCTCCTCATGCCGGAACGTCTTAAGCGTTCTTGCATCCATAATGGTGTTTGCGCTTTTGGGTTGACATGTGTAATCAAACGGCCTAAGTATCTCGGGCATGCTTCGCTTACTTCAACCTGAACCTGTAAGCTTTGTTCATGGGTGATTGGGGTAGGGGTTACGGCGAGTTCAGTAAACGCCATTTTATTTAATGCCGCCATTTCCCGGGCGACACCTTCCACACTTAAGCAATCGGCTCGGTTGGGGGTTAAGTCAACTTCAATAATATTGTCGCTTAAGCTTAAGTAGTCGCGGATGCTTTTGCCAACGGGGGCATCAGCAGGGAGTTCCATTAAACCCGATGAGTCAGCGGCAAGCCCAAGTTCTTTCTCGGAACAAAGCATGCCGCAAGATTCCACTCCACGAAGTTTAGATTTTTTAATTTTAAAATCGCCAGGTAAGACGGCACCAATTAAGGCGGCTGGTATTTTCAGGCCGACCCGAACATTACTGGCGCCACAAACAATTTGTAAAGCTTCGGCAGCACCTACGGACACTTGGCAAACCCTTAAGCGATCTGCATCAGGATGCTGCTGCATAGACAACACCTCAGCAATGACCACACCATCAAATTCTGCAGCCGCAGGGGTAACTGAATCGACTTCCAAACCAGCCATGGTGAGTTGTTCAACTAATTCTTCGGTACTAATGGCCGGGTTGGTGTAATCCCTTAACCAAGCTTCACTAATTTGCATGCTTTAGCTTTCCCTTGTTACGTTGTATCAGTTGAATTGTGCTAAAAACTTAAGGTCGTTTTCAAAAAACAATCTTAAATCGTTTATGCCATAGCGCATCATTGCAAGCCGCTCTACACCGGTGCCAAAGGCAAACCCTGAGTAGATTTCGTGATCAATGCCGACAGCTTTAAAGACTTCCGGATGGATCATTCCACAGCCGCCTACCTCTAACCAGCCTGTTTGTTTGCAAACCCGGCAGCCTTGGCCTTCACACATAACACATGAAACATCAAATTCTGCAGAAGGTTCCGTAAAAGGGAAATATGAAGGCCGAAAACGGACTTGGACATCTTGCTCAAAAAAAGCCCGCAAGAACTCAAAAATTACCCCTTTCAAATCGCCAAAACTAACATCGGTATCTACCAAGAAACCTTCTACTTGATGAAACATGGGGGTATGTGTGATATCAGAGTCACAGCGATAAACCCGGCCTGGGGCTATCACTTTTAACGGTGGTTTTTCTGATTCCATAACGCGAATTTGCACCGGCGAAGTATGCGTACGCAATACCCTATGGGCATCAAAATAAAAAGTGTCGTGCATAGCTCGGGCAGGATGATGGGCCGGAATGTTGAGCGCACTAAAATTGTGGTAGTCATCCTCAATTTCTGGGCCTTCCACCACTTTAAAACCAACCCCGGCAAAGATTTTTGAAATCCGTCTTAAGGTTGTACTAATCGGATGTAAGCCAGCAACGTTTTGGCCTCTACCAGGTAGGGAGACATCAATCCGTTCATGCGCTAGCCTAGTGTTTAAGGCGACCTCTTCCAAGCTATTTTTTTTGCTTTCCAGATGGCTTTGAAACTGGTTTTTTACATCGTTGATTTGTTGCCCAAAAGTACGGCGTTGCTCTGGGTCTAGCGCGCCTAACTCTTTCATCGCCAAGGTAAATAGGCCTTTTTTACCAAGGTATTGAACACGAGCCTGTTCAAGTCCATTGAGGTCTTTGGCTTCTGCAATGTCGTTTAATGCTTGCAGAAGAGCTGATTCAAGGTTAACCGACATGCTAAGCTCGCTTTTGGGTGGGAATTCGGTAAGAACTGATTAAGCGTTACCTTCCCTATTGCAAAATAGGGAAGGCACTCAAACTATCTAAAACGTAACACGTTTAGATTAAGGTTTACTTTGGTTTGCAATGGCAATTTTTGCGATTTCGCCAAAAGCTTCAATGTCGCGCACAGCAATATCGGCCAACACTTTGCGGTCTATGGCCACTTGCGCTTTAGTCAAACCATTGATTAGGCGGCTATAAGATATGCCATACATACGCGCGGCGGCGTTAATACGGACTATCCATAAGGCACGGAATTGGCGTTTTCTCTGTTTGCGGTCGCGGTAGGCATATTGGCCAGCTTTGATGACGGCTTGTTTAGCAACGCGAAAAACTCGGCTACGTGCGCCGTAATAACCTTTCGCTTGTTTTAAAATCTTTTTATGTCGTGCTCTGGCAGTTACGCCGCGTTTTACTCTAGGCATGATAATTCTCCAACTTAACTATAAGGCATCATGCGTATTGCCATGCGCACATCAGATGGATGGATGCTTGCAGGCTTGCGTAACTGTCTTTTTCTTTTGGTTGATTTTTTTGTCAAGATATGACGTCTATGCGATTGACCGCATTTAAAATCGCCGCTGCCAGTGCGTCTAAAACGCTTAGCTGCGCCGCGGTTGGTCTTAATTTTTGGCATTTGTTTGCTCCAACAAGTAAAAATAAAATCCCTGAGAGTAACCCAACGAGGCAAAATGCATGGCCCAGGAGGATTATGGCGGCAATAGCCTAAGCTATTGCTAACAGCACATCCCGTGCTGTTTTTTTTAACACTAAGGTTGGTGTACCTAAGTGTTTATTTTTTCTTTTTAGGCGCCATGACCATCACCATTTGGCGGCCTTCTAACTTTGGAAATTGTTCAACGATAGCCAGCTCTTCCAAATCAGTTTCTATGCGCTTTAGCATTTCCATACCAAGTTCCCGATGTGCCATTTCGCGGCCACGGTAACGCACGGTGATTTTAGTTTTATCACCTTCGTTAAGAAATTTAATCAGGCTTTTGATTTTTACTTGGTAATCACCTTCGTCAGTACCGGGCCTAAATTTAATTTCTTTAACTTGAATCTGTTTTTGCTTCTTTTTGGCAATTTGCAGTTTTTTATTTTGTTCAAACTGAAATTTGCCATAATTCATTACCCTACACACTGGAGGATCAGCATTAGGAGATATTTCCACTAAATCCAAATCTGCAGCATAAGCAAGTTGTTTGGCTTCATCTAACGACATTACCCCCAACGTTTCGCCATCTGCGCCTGTCACCCTCACTCTTCTTGCCGTAATGGTATCGTTTAGGCGAGTTTCATCTTTTTTAGCAGCGATATTTCGATCCTCCAACGTTCATTATTTTTTGTCTGCAATGTCTTGATTTAACTGGTTAGTGAATTCATGTATTGTCAGACTACCTAAATCCTGGCCTTTTTGAGTGCGCACAGTGATTTTATTTTCCTCTAATTCTTTGTCGCCAATTACTAGCATATACGGTATACGCTGTATGGAGTGCTCGCGGATTTTAAACCCGATTTTTTCATTTCTCAAGTCGATTTTTGCCCTGAAGCCTTGTTTCTCAAGGTCTTGTAATAACTGATTGGCATAATCGGCATGGCGGTCGGCTATGGTTAACAGTATAACTTGTATAGGTGCTAACCAAAGCGGAAAGGTGCCCGCATGTTGCTCTATCAAAATACCGATAAAACGCTCTAATGAGCCTAAGATGGCCCGATGTAGCATTACCGGCACGTGTTTGGAGCCATCTTCCGCAATATAGGTAGCCCCTAAGCGGCTAGGCATAGAAAAATCCACTTGTATGGTGCCACATTGCCAAACCCGACCAATGCAATCTTTCAGCGAAAACTCAATTTTAGGGCCATAAAAAGCGCCTTCGCCAGGCTGTAACTGATACGCCGTTTCTTGTGATGATAAGGCCGCAGCCAAGGCATTTTCAGCCTTATCCCAAATATCATCAGTACCGAGACGTTTTTCAGGGCGGGTTGATAGTTTATAGATAATGTCAGTAAAGCCAAAGTCTAGATAAACTTTTTGTAATAGCGAAATAAAGCGGGCAACTTCTTGCTGGATTTGGTCTTCCGTGCAAAAAATGTGGCCGTCATCTTGGGTGAAGCTGCGTACACGCATAATGCCGTGCAATGTGCCAGAAGGCTCATTACGGTGACAAGAGCCGAATTCCCCAAAGCGGATGGGTAACTCACGGTAACTGTGTAAATGCTGGTTAAACACTTGCACATGACCTGGGCAGTTCATTGGCTTAACCGCGTATTCGCGGTTTTCAGAGCCGGTAAAAAACATGTTTTCTTGGAAGTTGTCCCAATGGCCGGATGCTTTCCAAAGTGACACGTCCAAAATTTGTGGGCAGCGGATTTCCTGATAACCATTGTGGCGATAAACTTGGCGCATGTATTGTTCAACGGTTTGCCAAATTGTCCAGCCTTTGGCATGCCAAAATACCATGCCGGGTGCTTCTTCTTGGGTATGGAACAAATCCAGTTGTTTGCCAATTTTACGGTGGTCACGTTTTTCGGCTTCTTCAAGGCGGTGCAGGTATTCTTGTAATTCTTTTTTGTCGCCCCATGCAGTACCGTAGATGCGTTGCAGCATTTCATTGTTGGAATCACCGCGCCAATAAGCACCGGCAATTTTCATTAATTTAAAGGCTTTAAGTTTGCCCGTGCTGGGGACATGTGGGCCGCGGCATAAATCAATAAAATCGCCTTGCTCATACAGCGAGACATCTTCATCACTAGGGATGGATTGAATTATTTCAGCCTTATAGGCTTCGCCTTGGTTTTTAAAGAAGCTTACTGCATCGACCCTAGGCAATACCGAGCGTTTGATGATGAAGTCAGCATCAACTAAAGCCTGCATTTTTTGTTCGATGACGGCCAAGTCGTCCGGTGTAAACGGCCGATGATAGGCAAAGTCATAGTAAAAGCCATTTTCTATGACAGGCCCTATGGTCACTTGGGCTTCTGGGAATAGCTGTTTAACGGCGTGCGCTAGAAGATGTGCGGTGGAGTGGCGGATAACATCAACACCTTCGGCATCTTTAGTGGTCAAAATTTGTAAATCAGCATCAAAATCAATCAAACTCGAGGCATCGATAATTTTGCCGTTAACCTTGCCGGCCAAGGTGGCTTTAGCCAGTCCAGAGCCTATCGATTGGGCAATATCCATTACCGTTACAGCTTGACTGTACTCGCGTTGAGAACCATCAGGTAGGGTAATTACAGGCATCGTCGTTAATTTTGCAAGGTAATAGTTTAATGAGCTAATAAATAAAAGTAAGGCCACAGAATAAAAAAAGCACTGACTAGCAGTGCTTAATAATGTCTGGTAGGCGCGATTGGACTCGAACCAACGACCCCCACCATGTCAAGGTGGTGCTCTAACCAACTGAGCTACGCGCCTGAAGTTTAAAACTTCAAGCCAGATATTATACCAGCTGATTATTCTTGCGCAACTACTAAGCGAGTATTTCGCCTTGTAAGGCTTTAATTTCATCCCTAATTTTTGCAGCTTGTTCAAATTCAAGATTTTTGGCGTGTTGATACATGGCTTCTTCCAATTCTTTTATTTTTTTACTGCGTTGTTTGGGCGTTAACGCCGAATAATTGGCTTTTGTTTCCGCAATTTGTTTGGCTAGCGGTTGTAAATAGCCACCTGAGCCTGGAATTGAGGTTTGTAAAATATCAGTTACCGATTTAAAAATCGTAGTGGGTAGAATATGGTGTTCTAGATTAAAGGCAATTTGTTTGTTACGCCGTCGCTCAGTTTCTTCTATCGCTTGTTGCATGGATTTGGTGATCCGGTCACCGTATAAAATGGCTTTGCCATGCGCGTTTCTTGCGGCACGGCCTATGGTTTGTACCAGCGAGACTACCGAACGTAAAAAGCCTTCTTTGTCAGCATCCAAAATGGCCACTAAGGAAACTTCGGGTATATCTAAGCCTTCCCGTAATAAGTTTATGCCTACCAGTACGTCAAATTGACCCAAGCGTAAGTCACGGATAATCTCAACCCGTTCAACTGTTTCAATATCAGAATGTAAATAGCGCACGCGGACATCGTGTTCCAAAAGGTATTCAGTTAAGTCTTCAGACATGCGTTTGGTTAAGGTGGTTACCAATACCCGTTCGTTAACGGCCGCGCGCTTGTTGATTTCGGACAGCAAATCGTCAACTTGGCTAGTGGCTGGGCGTACTTCAACTTCAGGGTCTAACAAGCCTGTGGGTCTCACTACTTGTTCGGCAAAGACACCGGAATATTTTCTTTCATAAGGCCCAGGTGTGGCTGAGACATAAATCCGTTGCGGCGATTTGGCCTCAAATTCATCAAACATCAAGGGCCGGTTATCCAATGCCGAAGGTAGGCGGAAACCATATTCCACCAAGGTTTCTTTACGTGAACGGTCACCTTTGTACATGGCGCCAATTTGTGGCACGGTAACGTGGCTTTCATCGATGATTATCATGGCACTGGCCGGTAAATAATCAAACATGGTGGGTGGTGATTCACCTTCAGCACGGCCAGATAAGTACCTTGAATAGTTTTCAATGCCAGAGCAATAACCAACTTCCAAGATCATTTCTAGATCAAATAAGGTGCGTTGCTCTAAACGTTGGGCTTCAACCAGCTTATGGACTGAGCGTAAATGTTCCAAACGCGATTTTAGCTCAATTTTAATCGCATCGACTGCGGTTAATAATTGCTCGCGGGGGGTAACGTAATGGTTTTTTGGGTAAACCGTATAGCGCGCAATGCGTTTTAAGATTTCCCCAGTTAAGGGGTCAAATAACGATAAGCGCTCCACTTCATCATCAAACAACTCAATTCTAAGCGCTTCTTGCTCTGATTCAGCTGGGAAAACATCAATCACTTCGCCGCGCACGCGGTAGGTGGAGCGCCTTAATTCGGTGTCATTGCGGGTGTATTGCATTTCCGCCAGCCGCCGCAATATGTTGCGTTGGTTGATCAAGTCACCCTGAACTAAATGTAAGACCATTTTAAAATACGATTCCGGTTCACCTAGGCCATAAATTGCCGAGACGGTGGCGACCACTATGGTATCTTCGCGCTCAATTAAGGCCTTGGTGGCGGATAGCCGCATTTGCTCGATATGCTCATTAAGGGAGGCATCTTTATCAATAAAAGTGTCGGAAGCCGGTACATAAGCTTCAGGTTGGTAATAATCGTAATAGGAGACGAAATATTCCACGCTATTTTCTGGAAAAAACTCCTTCATTTCACCGTATAACTGGGCGGCTAAGGTTTTATTTGGCGCCATAATCATGGCTGGACGCTGAACCTGTTGGATGACATTGGCAATGGTAAAAGTCTTGCCAGAACCGGTTACCCCCAGTAAGGTCTGATGTACTTCGCCATCCCCCAAACCCTCTACTAAGGCATTAATTGCAGTAGGCTGGTCGCCGGCGGGTTGATAGCGGCTATGTAACTTAAATTGCTTTTTCACTGACATGCTCACGAAATTTGGCCAAAAGAATAAATGGCATGGTTAGCGCTTTGGTTTAATAGGCCAGTGTATAGCATAGTTGCGGTAACATCACTATGGCTGTGTGCTATAGGCTATAGCTAAAGTTTTAACGGGGAAACTGGCTTGTGACATGACTAATCTTAGCCGCACTGGCTTCACTGGAGTTAAAGCTAGGCTTAGGGTTACTTGGGGACTGTATTCGATTATGACCGCATCGCAGAAGTCGCCATGACTTAGCCTAACCCGTCGACATCTTGTGCGGTCTAATTGGAATCTGATGGCATGCCGCCTAAAATTAGTCTAGGATAATTTGATTCAATTATTTAAACGGCAAAGCTACTTAAATGCAATTTCGCGTTGGCCTCATATCGGATACGCATGGCCTGTTAAGGCCGGAAGCTAAGGCCTTTCTTAACGGCAGCGACTATATCGTGCACGCGGGCGATATTGGTGACCCAGCCATTTTGGATGAGCTGGCGTTATTGGCACCGGTGACGGCCGTGTCAGGAAATAATGACCATGGCGCATGGGTGCATGGTTTAAATATAACTGAACAGCTGCAAGTGGGGGGCACGCAAATTTATGTCATACATGATCTTAAACAGTTGGCTATAAAGCCCAGTAACATGGGTATTCATGTAGTCATTTCTGGGCACTCCCATAAGCCTATGGTGGATAGGCGTGAGGGTGTGCTCTACGTTAATCCAGGAAGTTCAGGGCCGCGCCGTTTTAAATTGCCTATTTCAGTGGCAGAGTTGTTGGTGGAAGATTCTATCGTTTCTGCACGTTGGGTAGACTTGGCGGCTTAGTGATACAGCTCTAGTTGTATAAGCAACGGGTCACACAGAAATATTAATTATTTTAGGAGTGCAGAACATGTCTGGGCCTGCCAGAGCTGGTTTATTTATTTACGCGAAAGATATGGCGAGTATGGTCAATTTTTATCAGGCAATAGCCGGGATGGTTGAGTTGCATAAAACTGATGAACTTGCCGTTTTACAATCGCCGGATATACAGTTGCTGGTGCATCGCATACCCGCGCATATTGCCGATGATATCCATATTAAATCACCACCCGAGCGGCGCGAGCATAGCGCGCTTAAATTTTTTTTTACGGTGCCTAAGCTGACTGATGCTAGAGCGACAGCGCTAAGCCTAGGTGGTGTGGTTTTCGAAGAAAACTGGTCTGGGCCGGGCTTTGTGGTCTGTAGTGCCTGTGATCCGGAAGGTAATGTTTTTCAATTGCGGGAAAATACTGATTAATACGGCCAAAGGCGATGCTTGGCGTTCCCTTTCAGGTCTAGCCACAATACTGGGCTTTGCAATTTCAAGGCGGTTTGTTTACACCGTTACTGGTTGAAGTCATTGACTTAGCAGGGCAGGTTAGTGTTTTGCAACCCTTTAGAGGTTTATGTCTAAAGCTACAATTAAAAAACCGCTTAAGTTCTATTAGCTAAGGAAATACTGGCCAAGTTAATTCCATATTCGGTTAGACAGGTCGTTGTTAAACCCTATTCATTACTTGTGGACGCGCTTGAATTTGCCGAAGAAATTAAAAAAGCTTGCCTTAAGTGTGCTGGCGTCTAGGCCGTATCAGCATAAAACCGATAAATTTGGGCAAGTTTTTATAGCCTGTCTACACTTAATTTTAAGTATCTTAATTTAGCCATAAATTGAGAACTAGTCCGCAAAAACCAAGCAAAGTTTTTTGTTTTTGCGCTTTTTGCCAAACGGCCCACATTTTTTTCTAATACTTCCTTGAATAATCGCGCCCTTTTACTAAGGTTAAGGTATTGAAATGCAATCCGCATTACACAAAAGGTAAAACATGGCAAGAATATTTCCTTTTTTCCATAGGGCTCGGCTTTCTATGCGGAATAGCCGTTTCGAATTTAAAGCATAGGGACTATCAATGGGATTGCTTATGATGCAATTGCTTTTAACGGCTGTCATTTTCGGAACCTTTGGTTTTTGGCTAGGCAGTAAACGTGGGCACTTAGGATTTAATTCAAGTGTTGCTAGCACAGCCGATGAAGGTTCTATGACGCTGGGTGAATTTTATCAAATTAGCCCACCAGAATGGCTGGCTCAAGTGGAATCTGCACGGGTAAGATTGGAAGCTGCTGTCAGCAAGTTAATGCAACAGTCTGAAAATAATGGAAAAAAACAATCGATTTCACAAGAGCAGCAAAGTGCTGGCGAAGAGATTTTATTAGCATTGGCTAATTTTGTAGCGAGCATAGAATGTTTTAGCCAGCAAGTTACCCCAGTTTGGTCTGCGCAAATAGAATCGTGCCGTAAACAGATGGACAATGCTATCTGCGATTTAACACGGCGCTTTGATGGCATCGTAAGCAGCCTAGATTTATTGTTAGAGGAATCGCAAACCGCTCTCGCCAACGGTGACCGGGATGTATTTGTTAGCAGTGGTGAAAAATTAGGCAAAGTGGTCGATAAATTAGAAGCGTCTTTACGTGATAAGCAGCAAATGCTAAAGGACATGCGTGGTTTGCTAGGCTTTATTGACGAGATGAAGGCGATGGCCATGGAAGTTGCCACGATTGCCCATCAAACCAATTTATTGTCATTAAATGCGGCGATTGAAGCCGCTAGGGCGGGTGAGCATGGTCGAGGCTTTGCTGTTGTGGCCGAAGAAGTTAGAAAACTATCCAAAATGTCGGGCACAACGGGCAAAAATATTACCCATAAAGTGGATCAGGTGAGTGCCGCGATTATGGATGCCTGTGCCACCGTTGAGCAAAATGCGGCGAGTGATGCGGCGCTCGTGTTCCAGGCTAATGACAAGATTAGTGAAGTCTTGGGTGATCTCAAGCGTATGTTTAGTAAATTAAAGGATAGTTCCGACCATATAGGGGAATCCACCAAAACGATAAAATTGGAAATTGCCGAATCACTAGTCTGTTTTCAGTTTCAAGACCGTATTGGCCAGACCTTATCACATGTACGCGATAACATTGACCAATTTCCAGAATATTTGGCGCTAAGCCAGCAAGCGGGTGATCTGGGTAAACTTAAACCCATTGATGCTGAGGCTCTGTTAGCAGAACTACAAGGCAGCTATGCCATGCGGGAAGAACACCAAACCCATAACAGCGGGCAACCGGCGGAATTACAAGAAACCGAGATTACTTTTTTTTAGGAAAAGCACATGTCAAAAACTATTTTAATTATCGATGATTCGGCTTCGGTTCGCCAAGTAGCTAGTATTGCCCTAAAAGGGGCGGGATACGAAGTGCTGCAAGCAGAAGACGGCCAAGACGCTTTAACCAAGTTGGACGGGCAAAAAATCCATCTCATCATTTCTGATGTCAACATGCCAAATATGGATGGTATTACTTTTGTAAAAGAGGCTAAAAAGCTCGCTGCTTACAAATTTACCCCAATTATTATGCTGACTACCGAATCACAGGAAAGTAAGAAGCAAGAAGGCCAAGCGGCTGGCGCTAAGGCATGGATAGTTAAACCGTTTCAGCCTGCACAAATGCTCGCCGCGGTTTCTAAACTGATTTTGCCATAGCGTATAAGTGTTACCGATTCTGCTTAGCCGTAATTCCGTAGACTGTTAACTCAAATGAGTAAATGCCCATGCAAACTTTAGCAATTGAAGGTGAATTAACCATTTACAACGCAGGGGAACAAAAAACCCGTTTCTTGGCGTTTTTAAATTCGGGGGAGAGTTTACAAATCAATCTCGCTGAAGTAACTGAGATTGATACTGCAGGCTTACAACTATTAATCTTAATCAAGCGTACAGCCACTAAAGCCAAAAAAGAACTCAGTTTTGTCATGCATAGCGATGCCGTGTTGGACATTTTAGAGTTGACACGGCTTGCCACCGCTTTTGGTGATCCTGTGGTATTAGCATCTTTAGAGGCCTAACCACCATGAGCAATTTTGACAAAGAAATGCAAGAAGCACTCCATAACTTTACTATAGAGTGTGCAGAATTGTTGGAAAGCCTAGAATCTGGGTTAATGGAGTTAGAGGAAATAGACAATCCTGATGACACCATCAACTCCATTTTTCGAGCCGCGCACACGATTAAAGGCTCATCCGGATTGTTTGGTCTAGACCATATCGTCAACTTTACCCATGTTGTGGAAAGTGTCTTGGATGCCGTGCGTGAAGGCAAATTGGCAGTGTCATCAGATTTGATCGCTGCCTTATTACCCTGTTGTGACCATTTAAACTTGTTAATTGCAGAAGTTGCAGGTGGCAATGTCCAAGAAAATTTAGAGCATACCGCGGTGGGTAATGCCTTATTAGATGTTTTACGGCCTTACTTGAATTCCGAAGCTAAGCCTTCATCCCACGCTGTAGCAACGCGGGAGCAGCAGGATGGTAATGTTGAAGCCATGGCGGGTAACCAAGAAAAGTCTGGCAATTGGCATTTGTTTTTACAATTTAATGAAGATTGCCTGCGCGATGGTATGGATCCCATCTCGTTTATCCGCTATCTCAGCACGTTAGGGGAAATTGTTGATTTGACAACTTTCAGCCATGCGATGCCTGAGGCTGAAAAAATGGATCCTGAGAGCAGTTATCTGGGCTTTGAGATCATATTAAAAAGCGAAGCGGACAAGCATAGCATTGAAAATGTCTTTGATTTTGTCCGTGAGGGCAGCCAAATACACATTTTGCCGTTGGAAGAACGGATACCCTATTATGTCGATTTAATCAATTCGTTGACGGAAGACAATGCCCAGTTAGGCGAGTTGCTGTTAAAAAGCGGTGTGATTACCCAGCGTGAATTGGATGAAGGCTTAAAAGCCCAAAAAAACCAAGCTGAAAATACGCAAGCGTCAGCGCGTATTGGTGAAATCCTGGTCGAGCAACAAGTCGTGCAACAGCCATTGGTTAATGCCGCCTTAGAAAAGCAAAAACAAATTAAGGATAATAAAGCCCGCGAAAATCAAAGCATTCGTGTAGATGCCGACCGATTAGATAAGTTAATCGATTTAATCGGTGAGTTAGTCATATCGAGTGCGGCGGTAAGCTTAAAAGCCAAGGAAAATGGTGATGCCGCTTTGCAAGAAGTTAGCGCCAGCGTGATTAGCCTGGTAGAAGAAGTCCGTGATAGCGCCTTACAGCTACGCATGGTGCAAATTGGCACGACATTTAGCCGTTTTCAACGGGTCGTGCGAGATGTCAGCAAAGAGCTGGGTAAGGACATTAAGTTGGAAATTAGCGGTGCGGAAACTGAAGTTGACAAATCGGTGGTAGAAAAAATTGGCGATCCTTTGATGCACTTAGTGCGCAATGCCATGGACCATGGCATTGAGCGTGCCGAAGTACGTGCAGAACGGGGTAAACCTGTGCAAGGCACCTTGCGGTTGAATGCTTATCACAGCTCCGGCAATATTGTGATTGAAGTCAGTGACGATGGTGGTGGTTTAAACCGTGACAAAATCTTAGCCAAAGCTATAGAAAAGGAACTGATCCCCGCCAATGCCAATTTAACCGATAGTGAAATCTACGCCTTAATTTTTGCGCCGGGTTTTTCCACTGCGGATCAAATTTCCAACTTGTCGGGGCGCGGCGTTGGTATGGATGTGGTTAAAAGCAATATTACCGAATTGCGTGGTGAAATCCATATCGACAGCATTCCTGGCCAAGGTACAACCTTAAAAATCCACTTGCCATTAACGTTAGCGATAATTGATGGCTTCTTGGCCGGTGTTGGGGAGTCATCCTATGTAATTCCATTAGACAGGGTGGTCGAATGTGTCGAGTTACCGCTTAACGATAGTTGTGACTATATGGAATTACGTGGCGAAGTACTGCCGTTTATTCGTTTGCGGCAATTATTTAAGAAGCAAGGCGCAACTTCGCGCCGACAAAATGTCATTGTGGTAGAGCATTTAGGGCTAAAGGCAGGCTTGGTGGTTGATAAGTTGATGGGGGAATTGCAAACCGTAATTAAACCGTTGGGCAAACTCTTTGGCCATGTTCAGGGCGTAGGTGGTTCAACTATTTTAGGTAGCGGAGAAGTGGCCTTAATTATTGATGTGCCAACCTTGCTCAAATTTCAAGAACAACTACCAAAAGCCGGATAAAACCTTAAGTGGCGTATTTTGTTAAATCTCGTGTGTAAGGGCAGTCTACTGCTCTAAGGAGCGTGGCATGAAAAAAAATCATATAGCCCAACCCTATTTACATCAGCATAGGGTTGTTACCTTAGCCGCCTTGGTTGGACAAGCCCAGGTTAATAAAGTGTCTAGTTACTACGGGACGTTTAGCCAAACCGCCCACTTAAATATTAGCCAATGGTTGTTGCGGCAGCGCGGGGCTTTTCAAAAAATAATACCTGATTTTGACACCTTAACCGTGTTAATGATTTTTTCGCATATTGCATAAACCCAATCAAATTTGAGAGCCGTGATGTAACTGTTTGACGCAAACCTTAAGCCATCATCTGCCTTATATATTGGATTTATTAGTCTATTGTTCCTAGGAGAACTTCATGAAATTACTCGAACTCTTTTCCAGCGCCGGCCTTAGTGGTGGAAATGATCCATTACAATTGTTTTTAGATAAAACCACCAACAGCATGTTGTTTTTTAATGCTGAGTTTGTGGTAACTAAGGCCAGTAAATCAGCCGTTAAATTATTTGATGAAGACAGCAAAGCATTTCAAAAAGCGTTACCTGACTTTAACATGCAAAATTTAGTGGGCAATAACATAAACAATTTTACTGTTGTTCCGGCTAAAGCCTTTGCTGATTTAAAGCAGTCCTTAAAAAAATGGTCAGACTTTGTGGTTTTAGGTGATGAAAAGCTCAATGTCTCATTATTGCCTTTAGTTGATGGCAAAGGTCAATTTAATGGAGGCGTGTTCGAATGCTGGCATGCAACTGACTATTTAAATAATGAACATGAATCAAACACTTTAAAATCAGTATTTGAGCAAATGGTCACATCAGTGATGATCTGCGATGAAAACCGTATCATCACCAAAGTTAACCCATCATTAGTTAAACAATTAAGCCGATATAAAACGGAGCTGCAAACATTATTTCCTGGTTTTGATCCGGAGCGCTTAGTTGGCACGTGTATGGATGTTTTTCATCATACGCCGGAAAAGCAAAAACAAATTTTGGCTGACCCTAGCAAAATGCCGTATACCACGGACATTAAAGTTTTAGACATGTCATTTAAATTAACCGTTTTTCCGCTAAAAAATGGGAAGGGTAAAATTACCGGTTATGCAGTGGAATGGCTGGACTGCACTTCCGAAGCCAAAGCGGTTGAGGAAATTAAGCGTATTGCACAAGCAGGTATCGATGGCCAACTTAGTGAGCGGATTGAGGTCGCAAACTTATCCGGTCTTACTAAAGAAATCGGCAGTTCTGTTAACCATTTATTGGATGCCATTATCCAGCCGTTGAATGTGGCCGCAAATTATGTTGACAGTATAGCCAAGGGTAATATCCCAGCCAAGATCACCGACACCTACCACGGCGACTTCAACACTATCAAGAATAACTTGAATACCTGTATTGATACGTTGAATGGCTTTGTGGGCGAGATGGAACATATGTCCACCGAACATGATCTCGGCGATATAGATGTAATGATGGATACCAGCAAATTTGATGGTGCCTACAAAACTATGGCACAAGGCGTCAATGATATGGTGGTAGGTCATATTAACGTCAAGAAAAAAGCTATGGCCTGTGTCAAGGCGTTTGGTGAAGGTGACTTCAATGCGGCATTGGAACAGTTCCCCGGTAAAAAAGTGTTTATTAACGAGATCATAGAGCAAGTTAGGGCAAATTTAAAAGCCTTGATGACAGATGCTGAGATGCTCTCGCAGGCAGCGGTGGCAGGACAATTGTCAACCCGAGCTGATGCTGGCAAACACCCAGGTGATTTCCGCAAGATTGTAGAAGGCGTTAATGAAACTTTGGATGCCGTAATCGGCCCGCTCAATGTGGCGGCGGATTATGTCGACAACATCGCTAAGGGTGCCATCCCAGCTAAGATCACGGATAGTTATAATGGCGACTTCAACACTATTAAGAACAATTTGAACAACTGTATAGACGCTATTAGCAGCATGGTGGCGGAAGCTGCCAGTTTGGAAAAGGCTGCCATCGAAGGCCGTTTGTCGACCCGAGCTGATGCCAGCCAATACCAAGGTGATTACCGTAAGATAGTTGAAGGCGTCAACAACACCTTGGATGCGGTGATAGGCCCGCTCAATGTGGCTGCGGATTATGTCAACAACATCTCCAAAGGTGCGATACCAGCCCTGATCACCGATACCTACAACGGTGACTTCAACACCATCAAGAACAACCTGAACACCTGTATTGATGCGGTTAATGCCCTGGTAGCTGATGCTGGTATGTTGTCAGTTGCGGCCGTGGAAGGCAAGCTGTCGACCCGTGCTGATGCAAGTAAGCACCAAGGTGACTTCCGTAAAGTGGTGGAAGGCGTTAACGAAACTTTGGATTCTGTGATAGGCCCGCTCAATGTTGCTGCACAATATGTTGACAACATCGCTAAGGGTGCCATCCCTGCCAAGATTACGGATAGTTATAACGGTGACTTCAACACTATTAAGAACAATTTGAACAACTGTATAGACGCTATTAGCAGCATGGTGGCGGAAGCTGCCAGTTTGGAAAAGGCCGCTATCGAAGGCCGTTTGTCGACCCGAGCAGATGCCAGCCAATATCAAGGTGATTACCGTAAGATAGTTGAAGGCGTCAACAACACCTTGGATGCGGTGATAGGCCCACTCAATGTGGCGGCGGATTATGTCGATAACATTTCCAAAGGCAATATCCCAGCCAAGATCACCGACACTTACAACGGTGATTTCAACACCATCAAGAACAACCTTAACACTTGTATTGATGCGGTCAATGTCCTGGTGGCTGATGCCGGTATGTTGTCGGTCGCGGCCGTGGAAGGCAAGTTGTCGACCCGTGCTGATGCAAGTAAGCACCAAGGTGACTTCCGCAAAGTGGTGGAAGGCGTCAATGAGACTTTGGATGCCGTGATCGGCCCGCTTAACGTGGCTGCGGATTATGTCGACAATATCTCTAAGGGTGCAATCCCAGCTAAGATCACTGACACCTACAACGGTGATTTCAACACCATCAAGAACAACCTTAACACTTGTATTGATGCGGTTAATGCCTTAGTGGCTGATGCTGGCATGTTGTCGGTTGCGGCTGTGGACGGCAGGTTGTCTACCCGTGCTAATGCAAGTAAGCACCAAGGTGACTTCCGCAAAGTGGTGGAAGGCGTCAATGAGACTTTGGATGCGGTGATCGGCCCGCTTAACGTGGCGGCACAATATGTTGACAACATCTCTAAAGGCAACATCCCGGCCAAGATCACGGACACCTACAATGGCGACTTCAACACCATCAAGAACAATCTCAACACCTGTATTGATGCGGTCAACGCCCTGGTGGCCGATGCCGTGATGCTGTCCCAGGCCGCAGTGGCAGGGCGCTTACAGACCCGCGCTGAGGCCGGCAAGCACCAAGGTGACTTCCGTAAGATAGTTGAAGGCGTCAATGATACCCTGGACGGGGTGATCCTGCCCTTGAACGAGGCGGTTGAAGTGCTGTCCCAAGTTGAGCAAGGGGATTTGACAATTACTGTCAGAGGCAACTACCAAGGCCAGTTGGGTGAGTTTAAGGATACCGTCAACAACACCATTTCCAAGCTGTCGCAAACCATCGCTGAAGTTATCAATGCGGCCGACCAGTTGGGCAACGCTTCCGAACAGATCAGTGCCACCTCACAGTCGCTGTCGCAGGCGTCCAGTGAACAGGCGGCGAGCGTGGACGAGACCAGTGCCAGCATCGAAGAGATGGCGGCCAGCATCAACCAAAACTCAGAAAATGCTAAGATCACCGACGGCATGGCCGGCAAAGCTTCACGTGAGGCCAACGAAGGCGGTGTCGCGGTGAAGCAAACGGTGGAGGCGATGAAGGAGATTGCCAACAAGATCGGCATCATCGACGACATCGCTTACCAAACCAACATGCTGGCGTTGAACGCGGCCATCGAGGCGGCACGTGCAGGCGACCACGGCAAGGGTTTTGCGGTGGTGGCGGCGGAAGTGCGCAAGTTGGCCGAGCGCAGCCAAGTAGCGGCGCAGGAAATTGGCGAACTGGCCGAGAAGAGCGTGAAGACGGCGGAAACTGCGGGCAAGCTGCTGGACGAGATCGTGCCCAGCATTGCCAAGACCTCGGACTTGGTGCAAGAAATTGCCGCCGCCTCCCAGGAACAGTCTTCAGGTGCCAGCCAAGTCAATGCGGCGATGAACCAAATGAACCAGATCACCCAGCAAAACGCATCGGCCAGCGAGGAGTTGGCGGCGACTGCGGAAGAGATGTCTGGGCAGACCGAGCAGTTGCAAAGCTTGATGCGCTTTTTCAAGATCAGCGGTGGCCATGGCCATTCGGCACCGTTGGCCAAGGTGATGCGCAAAGTGGAAAAGCGCAAGCCACAGCTGCAGGCGCGCAGCAACGAGTTTGCCGACGACCAGTTTGACCTTAACCAATTTGAACGCTTTTAGGGGATTGCGATGACAGCAACAGCACTAGCAAACCAAACCGGGCACCTGCCAGCGGCGACGCTGGCACTGGACACAGCCGGTGGGCAATACCTGACCTTTATGTTGGCCAGGGAGGTGTATGCCTTGGGTATCCTGAACATCAAGGAGATCATAGACTACGGCAGCCTGACGGAAGTGCCGATGATGCCGGCGTTTGTACGCGGGGTAATCAACCTGCGCGGCAGCGTGGTGCCGGTGATAGACCTGGCGGCGCGGTTTGGCAAGGCGGCCACGCAAGTGGCGAAGCGGACTGGCATAGTCATCGTGGAAACCTGGTCGGGCACGGAGGGGGATGAAAAAAAGCAGGACATCGGCATTATCGTGGATGCCGTCAACGAAGTGGTGGATATCAGCCGGCAGGACATCGAGCCGCCACCGAGTTTTGGGACAGGCATCCGGCCAGACTTTATCAGCGGCATGGCCAAGCAGGACGGCAGTTTTATTATTTTGCTGAATGTGAACAGGGTCTTGTCGGTTGATGAGATGGCGCAGTTAAGCCAGGCCAGTGCAGAAAGCTTATGAGGCAACGGTGGTTTAGTTGCTGAAAAGTGACTAAAACAATGGTATTCGATCCAGCTAATGGAAATTTTTAGCTGGATCAATATAAAAATAAGCGGATGCTTGGAGGCAGAGCCAATGATGGCCAGCGGTTGTGCGTGGGGTAGTTAACTTGCCCGGCACAGTGTGATGCCGTTGATGATATTAGATAGATATAGGCATCACAGCCGATGTAGTCAACGATGTGGTGGCTAGTTTTGAGGTGCCCTATCTTATCTCTATCAGTGGCATGGCCAAGCAGGACAGCTGTTTTACCATTTTACTGAATGTCAACAGAACCCCGTCGGTTGATGAGATGGCACAATTAAGCCAGGCTAATGTTGAAGACTTATAGTAAGCAAAGTTGGTTAGAGGTAAACCAAATATATAAGCTGATTGATTAGGCTATCGCTAAGTGGAGATTAAATTTGAGGATACGGGTTAACCGGGTTGCTAGCTCGACAAAACGTAAGGTTACCAACATGCTTGTTGGCAGGTTGAAGAACTTGTTAGGTTTATTGGCGCGGAATTATTAGAGGTATTAGTAGGCCATGCGCTATAAATTAAAACCATGGTAATTATTAATGGCACGATGCTATTGCGATAATTATGTGCCCTATGCAAATTAGGTTACTGATTTCAAAATCGTATGGCGCTCTAAATTCGTCCAACTGATTTTGTGTTGAAGGCTTTTTCGCTGAAAAAGCCAGTTGCTCAACATAACCTTCCGATGTCGGCTAAGTTAATGCGGCGATAACTCAAATAGGTCAGATTACCCAATAAAACACCTCGGCTAGTAAGTTTGACTATGACCAAGTTTGACGTTCACCACAATCACGCTATTTTGGGCTTGCAATGCCAGCGACAACACGAGCAAACCAATCCGGGCTTATCTGCTAGCAGAGACTTAGGAACTGGACACTGCCGACGGCCATACTTAACCCTTATGTGGGTTAGCGAGGTGTATGGCTTGAGAGTATTAGACATTAAGGAGATCAGCAGCAATGGAAACTTGATGGAAAGTGCCAATGATGCCAGCGTTTGTGGGCGGGATGATCAACCTACGTGGCAGCTTGTTGCCGTTGCTAGATTTGGCGGCGCGGTTTGGCCAGGCAAGAGGGCAATTCTATTATTTGATTAAACATTATAAGACTGCTATCGGTAACGAAAATGGCGAGTTTAAGCAAAGTCCCAGTTCGGGGTTTATCGGAATAAGGAGTGACGGTTTGAAAACACAAGAGAACTATAATATGTCTAGCGCAGTCGTTCTTAAAAACCATGAATTTAACTGGATCAGGGACTATCTTTATAAAAATACAGGCATCGTATTAAATGACAATAAGCAGGCGCTAGTAACAGGACGTCTAGATAAACGTATACGGCATCTAGGGTTTTCAAGCTACAGTGAATATTTCAAAATATTTGGCACGCCTGGGTTCGAAAAAGAAACCATGATGGCGATCGATTTATTGACGACCAACGAAACTTATTTTTTTAGGGAGATTAAGCATTTTGAATTCCTTAAAAATAAAGTGTTTCCTGAACATGCCTTAAGCAAGCCATTACGGATATGGAGTGCCGCTAGTTCTAGTGGCGAAGAAGCTTATACCTTAGCGATGTTATTGGCTGAATATAGCAAAGTAAGCCAATGGGAAATTGTCGGAACGGATATTTCGACTAGGGTTCTGGATAAGGCCCGTGCCGGACTTTATCCTATGAATGCCACTGAAAAAATCCCAACGCCATTATTGAAAAAATATTGTTTGCGGGGGAGTGGCGAATATGAAGGTTTTTTGCTGATAGATCCTGCTTTGCGCAGCCGTGTTAAATTTGTGCATGCTAACTTAATTGGTGTGTTACCAAACCTGGGTGATTTTGAAGTTATTTTTCTGCGTAATGTGATGATTTATTTTGATACGCCTACTAAGCAAAAGTTAGTGGCGCAAATTGTTAAATGTTTGAGGCCTGGTGGCTATTTTATTATCAGCCATTCTGAATCGTTAAACGGTATTAATGACCAATTGTCTATGGTATCCCCGTCAATTTACAGGAAGCCAATAGATGAGTAATGCTGCAAAACCTGATTTTGTAATTGATATTTTTCTCCAACCAGGCGAATTTTATTTTGGTGACCACGAGTCACGGATTAAGACAATTCTAGGTTCATGTGTGGCTATAACCATGTGGCATCCACGCTTAAAAATAGGCGGCATGTGCCATTATTTGTTGCCCGAGCGCCAAAAAGATGCAAATCAAAGCGAATTTGATGGCCGCTATGCGGATGAGGCAATGTTGCTGTTTTTACATGAGTTGATTAAAAGCGGCACTAAACCGTCTGATTACGAGGTGAAAATGTTTGGGGGTGGCGATCAGTTCCCTACGCATAGCCAGTTTAGCCAAAGCAGTGTGCCTGGCAAAAATATTGATATTGGAATTAATTTATTAAAACTACATGGCTTCAAATTGAAAGCTAAGCATCTGGGCGGAATTGGTTACCGAAATATAATCTTTGATGTTTGGAGCGGGCATATCTGGATGCGGCATGTAGATACACAAGCACAGGGGAAAAAGCATGCCAAACACAAAAAAAATTAGAGTCTTAGTTGTTGATGACTCGGCAGTGGTAAGGCAGGTAGTGAGTGCTGTCTTGGCTAAAGACATAGGCATTGAAGTGATCGGCAGTGCGCCGGATCCGATTTTTGCCATGGAGAGGATGAACCGTGATTGGCCTGATGTTGTTGTTTTGGATGTGGAAATGCCACGCATGGATGGTATCACTTTTTTAAAAAAAATCATGTCGGTACACCCTACACCAGTGGTTATCTGTTCTACCTTGACAGAAAAGGGTACAGAGACCACGATGCAAGCGCTATCGGCAGGTGCGGTAGGTATAGTGGCCAAGCCTAAAGCGTCATTAAAGAATTTTTTAGAAAATGATGAGGGTAATTTAGTACTGGCTGTAAAAGCTGCAGCACAAGCCAATATGCGTAATATGAAAGCGGCGACAGTCGCTATGCACAGTGCCTCGGTAAAGACGCATTCCGATGCAGGTGTGGCAAATGCGCCTAGCCATGCGATGGCGGAAACTACAGACCGGATAGTGGCCATAGGCACGTCGACAGGCGGCACCCAAGCCTTGGAAGTGGTGTTAACGGCTTTGCCACGGGTTTCACCCGGCATCGTTATCGTACAACATATGCCAGAGATGTTTACGGGTGCCTTTGCGGCTAGGCTGAATAAGCTTTGTGAAGTTGAAATTTTGGAAGCTAAGCAAGGTGACCGTGTTATCCCTGGGCGGGCGTTAATTGCCCCAGGTGGCAAACACATGTCAATTAAGCGCAGTGGTGCACAATATTTGGTGGAAGTACTCGATGGACCGCCAGTAAACCGTCATAAACCCTCTGTTGACGTGCTGTTTCGCTCTGTTGCGAAATGTGTGGGGCGAAATTCGCTAGGGATAATTATGACCGGCATGGGTGATGATGGCGCCAGAGGCCTTAAAGAAATGCGCGATGCAGGCGCTAAAACGGCGTCTCAAGATGAGCGTACGTGTGTGGTTTATGGTATGCCCAAAGAAGCTGTCAAACTCGGTGCATCAGAGCAGGAGATAGCTTTGCCGTTGATAGCGGAATTCATTACCCGCTATGGTAAGATGGGCTAATAAGGTGACTGCATTAAGCAAAGCCGTCGGATGTCCCGGCAAACAATTAATCAGGTTACCTACAAGTTAAAAGCTGCTTGATTACGTCATTGAGGGCTTAGCCTTATCGAATGGACGACAAGTTCATTTTTACAAGTTTAAGGCTAATCCCTTGTTTAAACTTAAGCCACACATCGGCAAAATGAATAGTCTTAATAGAGTTGAGTTATTAAAGATTAATTTCATGACAGTAATATTGGGGTGTGTTTTATTTAGAACGGTCAGCCTGTCATATAAATTTCATTTATAGCCGCTATAATCGTCTGGGGTTAATGGACACAATAAATTTTAGGTTTGCCCGCCCCATGATGGGGTGAAGAGGGCTAAGGCTAGTAAAGCCTTACGCAAACGCTAATCAAAGTGTCGAGATGGATTGAACAGGTACTAAAAAAGTTTAGATAATAAAATACTTTTCAATAGCGGCATCCAACGATATGGACAATAATTCTTATAAAACGATTTGGATATCTGATTTGCATTTGGGATCGACCCAATGCCAAGCGGATGTCTTATTGGATTTTCTTCGCTATAACGACAGCGAAAAACTTTATTTGGTGGGCGATATCATTGATTTTTGGTCGCTTTCCAAGAAGATGTATTGGCCTAGAGAACACAACACCGTTATTCAAAAAATTTTACGCAAAGCGCGGCATGGCACCCAGGTTTTTTATATACCAGGGAATCATGATGAAAATATCCGGGATTACGATAATTATATTTTTGGCGATATTACGGTTAGGAACTCTGATGTGCACGTGACCGGTGCAGGCAAAAAATTTCTGATAGTCCATGGCGATGAGTACGATACCATTGCCCGTTACCATCAATGGATAGCCAAGATAGGCAGTAAAGGTTATGACTGGCTGATTGAAATTAATCGGGGGCTGAAGTTAATTAGGCGTTTTTTGGGTATTCAATCGCAGTTCTCTTTAGCCGCTTTTATTAAGTTTAAAGTTAAAAATATCGTCCAGTTTATTTCAGATTACGAAGAAAGTATTGTTAGCAGGTTACGCAAAGAAGGCCTGGATGGCGTGATTTGCGGGCATATCCATCATGCCGAAATTAAAGATATAGACGGTTTTTTATATGTCAATACCGGTGACTTTGTAGAAAGTTGTACGGCAATCGTAGAACATAACAATGGTGCCTTAGAGCTGATAAAATGGAACAAGGTTCAATCGGATGCCATTTTTAACCCGCTTGAAGCCAATCCGTGACAGATTGCCCATTGCAATCTAGCCAGTCTTTTAACCATCACCTTGTTGTTTAGCTCCCATGAATCGTGGTTTTTATATTATTCTTGCCGCTCAGTTTTTTTCCGCGCTCGCTGATAATTCATTGCTTTTTGCGGCTATTGAGCTGCTTAAATCCCAATCTGCACCATCTTGGCAAATTCCAGTGTTGCAACAATTTTTTGTACTGTCTTTTATTATACTGGCACCTTTTGTAGGCGCTTTTTCTGATACTTTGCCTAAAGGCAAGGTTATGCTTATTAGCAATAGTATTAAAACAGTCGGTTGTTTGGCACTATTTGCTGGCGTGCACCCATTACTTTCTTATGGTTTTGTCGGGATGGGGGCTGCGTTATATTCACCGGCTAAGTATGGTATTTTGACGGAATATTTGCCGTCCAATAAATTGGTTTGGGGCAATGGTTGGATGGAAGGCTTGACGGTGGCAGCTATCATTTTAGGGGCTGTTATAGGTGGCTTTCTCATAGGTCAGCGCATTGACGATTTTGTGGTGACAGAGTTTAGCCATTTACCCTTTAATTTTGGTATTGATACGGCACCAGAATTTGCCATTCTTATCATCTTAGGTTTCTATTTGATTGCGGCAGTTTTTAATTTATTTATGCCTAAGCTTGCTATTGAGCATGCGATGACGAAAAAAAGCATCATTTTTTTATGGAAGGATTTTTGGCGTTGCTTCGTGCTCTTGTGGAAAGACCCTTTAGGTCAAGTGTCATTGTCCGTTACCTCGTTATTTTGGGGTGTTGGTACAACCTTGCGCTTTATTGTATTAACCTGGGCGGCTTCTGCCTTAAAGCTGGATCTGGAACAAGCCACCCAATTGACCGCGGTTGTCGCAGTCGGGCTTGCTATAGGCGCATTTATTGCGGCTAAAGTTGTTCCGTTGGAACACGCTGTTAAAGTGTTGCCTTTGGGCATAGTCATGGGCTTGGTGGTGTTGGCTATGGCATGGGTTAGCGACTGGCGATTAGCGATTGTTATGTTAATTTTTGTGGGATCATTGGCAGGTAGTTTTTTAATTCCTATGAATGCGTTATTGCAATATCGCGGGCATTTATTAATGGGTTCTGGACACTCCATCGCGCTACAAAATTTTAATGAAAATATCAGTATCCTTTTAGTGCTCGGTGCCTACGCTGGTATGGTGCGTGCAGATTTTTCAGCGGAAACGATTGTCATTGTTTTTGGTTTGTTTATTGCGTTGACCATGGCCTGGTTAAATAAAAAACATGGCCATGATCAAGATAGCTAATGGCCTGAAAAGTGTTTTGCGGTTAAAGCAGTGGGTGCTAAATATTGTCGCAAGGTGTTTAGTTGTAAAGCAGTGAAATATTGCTGGACATTCTACCAGTAGGTAGGTAGTATAGGCAGCATGGATATGAAACAACGAATTTTAGCCAGTGCACAGCGTTTAGTGCAGCAGCGCGGTTTCAATGGCTTTAGCTACGCCGACATTGCTAAAGAAATTGGTATCCGCAAAGCTAGCCTGCATTATTACTTCCCGGGCAAGTCAGATTTGGGGCTTGCTTTGATAGAAACTTATTCGTTAATGCTAGAGCAAGAATTTAGCCGCATTAATGCAAAAGGCATAACGGCAGAGGCAAAATTATCGGCCTATATTGACATCTATCGGCAAGCCTTAGCGGCTGATTGCATGTGCTTAGGGGGTATGTTAGCGTCAGAATCGTCAACGTTGGAGATGGCTTTATTGCCCGGTTTAAGGCGTTTTTTTCAGCGTAACGTCGAGTGGTTAACTTTAGTGCTTAACGAAGGAGAGGTACAAGGCTTATTTTTTTTGCTGGGTACGGCTACAGATCATGCCCGTATTCTAGTCTCCGCGTTACAAGGCACCTTAATGATTGCAAGGCTTCAAGGGGAGTCTCAGGTATTTGAGCAAACAGCGGCATTATTGCAGTCTAGTTTAATGAGGAAAGGCTAACCTCTTTTTTTTAGCCTAAAAAATCTACCTATTAATAGGTAAGGATAAGCAATGTTAACGAGTGCAACAAAAAATGGCGAGCATTACACGGCATATGAAAGCGGGGCGCGAACACATTGGCCCGACCATTCCTTAGTGATCCCTGGTTTAGGTGAAATTCGTGGTAAGCATTTTTTAAAAGACATATTAGGTTTTACGGGTTGTGAAATTTCTGTGAATGCCTTGCCAGCAGGTGGAAGTATGCCGTATTACCATCGTCATCACGATAATGAAGAGGTTTATATCTTTATTCAAGGCAGCGGCCAAATGCAGGTCGATAATGAGGTGATTGATGTGCAAGAGGGTACAATTGTCCGTATCGCGCCAGCAGGTGAGCGGACTTGGCGTAATAATTCAGCGGGCACGTTAGTGTTTATTATCGTGCAGATGAAAGAAAATTCGTTACGCCAGTATGGTGTGGGGGATGCTACAGTTCCAGAAAAAGCTGTTGCTTGGCCCGCTTAGCCGGTTTTTTAATGCCTGCCCTGTTAGGCTAATTCATTAATTGGCCAGCGTGGACGGGCAAAAATAGTAAGATTTTCTTGTTGTCCTTGTAGCAAGCGTTGGCAGCCGGCATAGGCAATCATGGCGCCGTTATCAGTACAAAACTCGGGCCTAGGAAAATAAACTTGGCTATTTTCTAGCTGCGCCATACCGGTAAGGCTAGCCCTGATTTTTTTATTGGCACTAACGCCACCAGCAACCACTAACTGCTTGATGCCGGTTTGCTGCAAGGCCCGTTTACACTTTATAGCCAAGGTATCGGCGACAGCATCTTCAAAAGCCAGAGCAATGTCAGCTTGGTCCTGATGGGTTTTTTGTGTGCTATTCAGTGCTGTCATTGTGTGGGTTTTAAGTCCGCTAAAACTAAAATCCAAGCCAGGTCGGTCGGTCATAGGCCTAGGAAATTGGAAGCGAATGTTCCCGTGCTCAGCCAGGGCCGAAAGTTTTGCCCCGCCAGGATAACCTAAGTTTAGCATTTTAGCGGTTTTATCAAAGGCCTCGCCTGCGGCATCATCGAGTGATTCACCGAGCAGTTTATATTTGCCGATCCCGGTCACATGTACCAATAGGGTATGTCCCCCAGAAATCAATAAGGCTATAAAAGGGAAGCAAGGCGGGTTAGGTTCGAGCATGGGTGCGAGTAGGTGGCCTTCCATGTGGTGGATGGCAATGGCCGGGATTTGCCAGCTCCAGGCCAGGCTGCGGGCGGTGGCCGCGCCAACTAATAAGGCACCCATAAGGCCAGGGCCGGCAGTGTAGGCAATGCCATTAATATGGTGCGGGGAAAGCGGGCTTTCTTGCAAGCATTGCCGGATGAGCGGGACGAGTTTGCGGATGTGGTCTCTTGATGCTAATTCAGGTACTACCCCGCCATAGTCATTGTGCATGTCAATTTGGCTATATAATACGTGGTGAATCAAGCCTTTTTGCGCATGATATATAGCCACCCCGGTTTCATCACAGGATGTTTCTATGCCTAAAACGTACATTGCTTTTTGAAAATTAAGAAAAACAAGGGTATAATTTATGGTTCTTTTTAGGGTATGCTTGCTCGAAACTCATTTTTAGATATTAACATATTTGGATCATAAATAATGCCGTCAGTTAAAGTTAAAGAAAACGAACCTTTTGATATTGCCATCCGCCGTTTTAAACGTGCTTGTGAAAAAGCTGGCGTGTTGGCAGAAGTGCGCCGCCGTGAGTTTTATGAAAAACCAACTGCTGAGCGTAAGCGCAAAGGTGCTGCGGCTGTTAAAAGGCATTTAAAGCAACTGGCGCGTGAGCGCTATGCGTTAAAAAATCTACGTCGTGGACGTCCTCAGCAATAAGCCATCTTTCATTAAGGAACGTTATGGACTTGTTATTAGGCCGTATCAAGGAAGATATGAAAACCTCGATGAAAGCGGGTGAAAAATCGAGGTTGGCAGTGATTCGGTTGATTTTGGCTGCGGTTAAGCAGGTTGAGGTTGATGAGCGTATACAGCTAGATGATGCGCGTGTCATTGTGGTTTTGGACAAAATGTTAAAACAGCGCCGCGAATCGATTAGGCAGTTTGCAGATGCAGGCCGTGATGATTTGGTTAACATCGAGCAGGCTGAAATTGAAGTCATTCAGGATTTTATGCCACAGCCTTTGTCAGAAACTGAAGTTGATGCACTGGTGGCGGCGGCGGTTAAAGAAACTGCTGCCGAATCGGCTAAGGACATGGGTAAAGTGATGGCCTTGTTAAAAACACAGATGCAAGGGCGTGCCGATATGTCTGTGGTTAGCGCAAAAATTAAGGCTGTGTTAAGCGGGTAGCCGGTATAGGTTTCCCTGCTCTGCTAGGCTATGTCCGGTAGGATACCCCGCGAGTTTATCAGCGAGCTTTTGGTACGGGTTGATATTGTTGATCTAATCGACTCGTATGTGCCATTAAAGAAAACGGGAAGCAATTTTGTTGCCCGTTGCCCTTTCCATACAGAGAAAAGCCCCAGTTTCTCAGTCAGTCAGAAAAAACAATTTTTCCATTGCTTTGGTTGCGGCACTAGCGGCAACGCCATCACTTTTTTAATGGCATACAGCCATCTCGATTTTGTTGAAGCTGTTGAGTCCCTGGCCGACTTTGTGGGTATTGATGTGCCTAGGGAGGCGGCATCAGGATTGCCAAAGCAAGCTAAGCCTGATGTCACGCAACTGGCTTTGGTGATGGCAAATGTCGCGGCTTTTTACGAGGAGCAATTGCGCAGTAACCCCGAGGGTAAAAAAGCAGCGGCCTATTTAAAAGCACGTGGTGTCAGTAAGGCGGTAGCTAATGATTTTATGCTGGGCTATGCACCTAGCCAATGGCAAAATTTATTGACGGAATTTGATAGTGACTTATTGGTGCAAGCTGGTGTTTTAGGGTGCAATGACAGCGGTGATTTGTACCCACGGTTTAGGTCCCGAGTTATGTTCCCAATCAGGGATCGGCGGGCAAGGGTGTTAGGTTTTGGTGGTCGGATACTCGACGATACCTTACCAAAATACTTGAATTCGCCAGAAACGCCACTATTTTATAAGGGGCGGGAAGTTTATGGTTTGTATGAGGCTTTAGAAAAGAATGCCAAGCCGTCACGGTTGTTAGTGGTGGAGGGGTACATGGATGTGATTGCGCTGGCGCAGTTTGGCATCGATTATGCTGTTGCAGCTTTAGGGACGGCGGCAACATCCGCGCATTTCGAGCGTGTGTTTAGGTTTTCTTCTGAATTGGTTTTATGTTTTGATGGTGACAATGCCGGGAGGCAAGCTGTTTGGCGGGCTATGGAATCGGCGATGCCAAGTTTAAGGGATGGCCGGCAGATACGTATTATGTTGCTTCCGCAAGGGCAGGATCCAGATTCATTGGTGCGGGATGAGGGTGTTGACGGGTTTGCCCAGCGCATTTCAGAAGCGCAGACCTTGTCCGACTATTTTTTTGGGCAGGTAAAAAGTGGTTTAAATTTAACGGAGTTGGAGGCTTGTGCGCAACTGGTCAACAAAGCTAAGCCTTACTTAGAGAAGTTGCCTGAAGGTATATTTCGGGACATGATGTTCAAAAAGCTTAGGCAGTTGGCGAAAACCGACGAGCTGGAAAATTTACAAAGACCGAGGAAGCCGCCGTTTAGGCCAAATCGACGCATTAACCCAGAAAAAAATCCGCTAACGCCATTGCGGGCGGTCATTGCGCTGTTATTGCAGAACCCTGAGTTGGTGCTAGAGCTTGAGCAACAAAATATAGGCTGGGAATTGTTGAGTTTTGTCGGTAAAGATGTGCTGATGGACGTGGTGGGCGTGATTCAAACGCAAAAGCCGCCAAACTCAGCGGCATTGGTGGAGCTTTTTCGTGGCACGGAGCAAGAAGCTATGATAAATAAGCTGGCAGGTATTGATTTGCCTATCCCTGAGGTCGGCTTAAAAATGGAGTTTTTAGGCTATTTGAATTTATTGGCGGAGCAAGAAAAGCGGGCTACCCTAGATGGATTATTGGCAAGAGGTAAAAGTTTAAACGAAGATGAAAAAGAAATGCTCAGGAAGATATTACAGAAATAAATAGAAAAGAATAAAAAAACAAACTATAATTTCATGTTCAGCAGTGTCGTGCTGATAGCGTATTTGGTGAGAAAATATGAATCAAGAGCAGCAGCAGTCCCAACTTAAACAATTGATAGCAAAAGGTAAAGTTCAGGGTTTCCTGACTTATGCCGAAATCAATGATCATTTACCTAGTGATATCGTCGATCCAGAACAAATCGAAGATTTTATAGGCATGATCAATGACATGGGAATTCAGGTTTATGAGGTCGCGCCGGATGAAGATTCCTTAATTACTGATTCGGCAGCATTGAACAGTGATGATGAAGACGCAGAAGAAGTTGCGGCCTTAGCTTCAGTTGACAGCGAGTTTGGCAGAACTACGGATCCTGTGCGCATGTATATGCGGGAAATGGGCTCGGTAGAATTGTTAACTCGGGATGATGAATTAAAAATTGCCAAACGCATAGAGGAAGGCCAGCAACAAGTTGTCAAGGCAATTTCACGTTCTTTTGTGGTGTTGGAAGATTTCTTAGACGCATTTGACAACATTTCTACCGAAGAAGGCGGCGTCCGTCTGGCTGATTTGGTGTCAGGTTTCGTCGATTTGAGCGAACCAGAAAATATCGCTGTCGCCGTAGCAGTAAATGATGAAGTTAGTGACGAGGCTGCTGTTGAAGATGAAGCTAAAGGCTTGGACTACGAAGAAGTAAAAGAAAAAGTTGAAGTCTTAAGAAAGCAGCTAAAAGCAGCTACTGCAACAGTCAAAAAATATGGTCATGTAGGTGAAAAAACAGAATCGGCATTTGAGTTATTGGCTGGCTCGTTTATGCAATTCAAATGGACGCCACAATACTTAAAAAAATTAACGGCAATCATCCCGGGCGCGGTAGAATTAGTGCGCGAGCATGAAAAAACGGTGATGGAAATTTGTGTTAAACACGCAAAAATCTCACGTAAAGATTTTGTAGCGGCATTTACTGAAAATGAGGCTAATCTGGTTTGGCTAGACCAATATTTGGTGGACAATCCTATTTATGCTGAAGCTTTGCGCACGCACGAAAAAGACATTAAAAAAGCCCAAAAGGCTTTGGCCGATATTGAAGAGCAATATGGTTTGAGCATCAATCGGCTAAAAGATATAAACCGCAGGATGTCTATTGGTGAAGCGAAAGCTCGGCGGGCAAAAAAGGAAATGATTGAGGCTAACCTAAGATTGGTTATTTCAATTGCAAAAAAATATACAAATCGTGGGCTACAATTCTTAGATCTAATCCAAGAAGGTAACATTGGTTTGATGAAGGCGGTGGATAAGTTCGAATATCGCCGGGGTTACAAATTTTCCACCTATGCTACTTGGTGGATACGGCAAGCCATAACCCGGTCTATAGCTGACCAAGCAAGGACGATCCGTATACCCGTACATATGATAGAAACTATCAACAAGTTAAACCGTATTTCGCGCCAAATTTTGCAAGAAATGGGTCGGGAAGCGACACCGGAAGAATTGGCAGAGCGTATGGAAATGCCAGAAGATAAGGTGCGGAAAGTGTTGAAGATAGCTAAAGAGCCTATTTCCATGGAAACCCCTATTGGCGATGATGAAGATTCGCACTTAGGAGACTTTATTGAGGATGCAAAGGTTTTATCTCCAATTGAATCTGCTACAATTGATGGATTACGTGAATCAACACAGAATGTGCTGGCAGGTTTAACAGCGCGGGAAGCAAAAGTTTTACGTATGCGTTTTGGCATCAATATGAATACCGACCATACCTTGGAAGAAGTCGGCAAACAATTTGATGTAACCCGGGAGCGGATTCGTCAAATTGAAGCGAAAGCACTTAGAAAGCTTCGGCATCCTTCGCGGTCAGAGCAGTTGCGATGCTTTTTGGATGGTGAATAAGCTTAGTTTTTAGGGCCCTTAGCTCAGTTGGTTAGAGCGTCCGACTCATAATCGGCAGGTCGTAGGTTCAAGTCCTACAGGGCCCACCAAGATAAAAAAGGCTGCGTGTGCAGCCTTTTCCACATCATGGCTTTTGGTTTTAAATCTTTTTTCGAGGGCAATATATCGTGAGCAATAATTACATCTTTACATCCGAATCGGTTTCAGAAGGGCACCCTGACAAGGTCGCGGACCAAATATCCGATGCCATTCTTGATGCATTATTGGCTCAGGATCCACGTTCTCGTGTAGCTTGTGAGACCTTAGTAAAAACCGGTATGGTAGTTTTGGCGGGTGAAATTACCACCAATGCCTGGGTAGACACTGAGGATCTGGTAAGGAAAGTGGTTTGCGAAATTGGCTATGACCATGGTGACATCGGTTTTGATGGCAAAACCTGTGCAGTCATGAACGCCATCGGTAAACAATCAGCTGATATTGCAATGGGTGTTGATGAAGCCGATGACCATGAGCAAGGCGCAGGCGATCAAGGTTTGATGTTTGGTTATGCCAGCAATGAAACTGATGTGTTAATGCCCGCCCCCATCACCTATTCACATTTGCTTGTTAAACGCCAAGCCGAAGTACGCAAAAATAAAACCTTGCCTTGGTTGCGGCCAGATGCCAAAAGCCAAATCACGTTTCGTTATGTTGATCATAAACCAGTCGCCATTGATGCGGTTGTCTTATCGACGCAACATTCACCCGATATTGGCGCTAAGCAATTGCATGAGGCGGTCATGGATGAGATTATCCTGCCTACTTTGCCTAAGGAATGGTTACATGCCGGGACTAAGTTTTTTATTAATCCAACCGGCCAATTCATTATAGGCGGTCCTGTTGGCGATTGTGGCTTAACAGGGCGCAAAATCATCGTTGATTCCTATGGTGGTATGGCACGCCATGGTGGCGGGGCGTTTTCAGGTAAAGACCCTTCAAAAGTTGACCGCTCTGCCGCCTATATGTGCCGCTATGTGGCAAAAAATATAGTGGCGGCGGGCTTAGCTGATCGTTGTGAAATTCAGGTTTCCTACGCTATAGGTGTGGCTGAGCCTACTTCTATTAGTGTGGAAACTTTTGGTACAGGAAAAGTGGATGAAGACCGTTTAGTGCAAATCATTAGGGATAATTTTGACCTTAGGCCTAAGGGCTTGATTGCGATGTTACAACTAATGCAACCCATCTATCAACCGACGGCGGCATATGGTCACTTTGGGCGCACAGAAGAAAGCTTTACTTGGGAAAAAACCGATAAGGTAGATGTGTTAAAAGACGCTGCAGGACTTTAATTTATTGACGACTAGGAGCCAACATGAACCAAGCAGATTTTAAAACAGCTGATGTGACATCAGTAGATTACAAAGTTGCAGATATTGCCCTAGCAAGTTGGGGCCGTAAAGAAATTAATATTGCTGAAACTGAAATGCCAGGTTTGATGGCATTACGGACTGAATTCAAGGCTGAGCAACCATTAAAAAATGCCCGTATCGCCGGTTGTCTGCATATGACCATACAAACAGCAGTATTGATTGAAACCTTGACGGCCTTAGGGGCAGAAGTGCGCTGGTCATCCTGTAACATTTTTTCTACACAAGACCATGCGGCAGCAGCTATTGCTGAAGCTGGTGTCCCCGTTTTTGCTTGGAAAGGTGAAACAGAGGCAGAAGCGGATTGGTGTATAGAACAAACCATCATAGGCCCAAATGGTTGGCGTCCCAATATGATTTTGGATGATGGTGGTGATTTAACCAACATGATGCATGATAAATTTCCTGAACTGATGGCCGAAGTTAAAGGGTTGTCTGAAGAGACCACGACTGGTGTTTTGCGTTTGTACGAACGGGTTGCCAAAGGCACTTTAAAAGTACCGGCGTTTAATGTTAACGATTCAGTGACGAAATCCAAGTTTGATAATCTGTATGGTTGCCGTGAATCTTTGGTCGATGGTATCAAACGTGCAACTGATGTAATGGTTGCTGGCAAAATTGCTGTGGTTTGTGGTTATGGCGATGTTGGTAAGGGCTGTGCCCAGTCACTACGTGGCTTAGGGGCAACAGTTTGGATAACTGAAATTGATCCGATTTGTGCGTTACAGGCGGCTATGGAAGGTTATCGTGTGGTCACCATGGAAGATGCGGCACCTATCGCCAATATATTTGTCACCGCAACCGGTAATTTTGGTGTGATTACTCATGACCATATGAAAGCGATGCGGGATCAGGCTATCGTTTGTAATATAGGCCATTTTGATGCGGAAATCGAAATAGCAGCGATACGCCAATACACATGGGAAAATATTAAACCTCAAGTCGACCATGTCATTTTTCCGGATGGAAAGCGTATTATCGTGCTTGCGGAAGGCCGTTTAGTGAATTTAGGTTGTGCAACAGGGCATCCAAGTTTTGTTATGTCCAACTCATTTTGTAACCAAGTTTTGGCGCAAATTGAATTGTGGAAACATGCGGAAGATTATGCCAATGAAGTGTATATCTTACCCAAAAAACTTGATGAAAAAGTGGCAAGATCGCATTTGCAGCAACTTGGTGTCCAGTTAACCCAATTAACCGAGGCACAAGCTAAATACCTTAATGTATCTGTTGATGGGCCTTATAAGTCTGATCATTATCGCTATTAAGCTTATGGGCGTGGCAAGGTAGGTTAATAACCTTGCCACTTCGAAGTGTCCGTTTAGCTGTCCCCTCCAAGTTTATGGTTTGTGTATAAAATGCAGTCACAAAAACAATATCCGCGTTTATTTAGCTTTGAGTTTTATCCGCCTAAATCGGAAGAGGGAGCTACTAGCCTAATGGCTGTGCATGAGCAGTTAGCCCAGTTAAATCCAGATTTTTTTTCAGTTACCTTTGGTGCTGGTGGGTCAACCCGGGATAAAACCTTTGAGTCAGTGGTCGCCATTCAAGCAAAAGGGGTCGCCGCTGCGCCACATTTATCTTGTGTCGCCTCCAACAAAACCAGTATCCGTGACATTTTAAAAAACTACCAAGACCAGGGGGTAAAAAAAATTGTTGCGTTGCGAGGTGATCTACCTTCGGGCATGATGTCTTTAGGCGAGTTTCGCCACGCTAATGAACTGGTGGCTTTTATTCGGGAAGAGACGGGTGATTATTTCCAAATCCACGTTGCGGCTTATCCAGAAGTTCATCCGCAGGCGCCTAGCGCCGCGCAAGATTTGAAACATTTTAAGCTTAAGGTGGATGCTGGGGCAAATGCGGCTATTACACAATATTTCTACAGCGCTGATGCTTATTTTCATTTTATAGATGCTTGTGAGAAAGCGGCTATCAATGTCCCTATAGTGCCAGGCATAATGCCGATTACAAATTATTCCCAACTATTTAGGTTTTCGGAAATGTGCGGTGCGGATATACCGCGTTGGCTAAGAAAGCGTTTGGAAGGATTTGGTGATGACCGTGCCTCAATTTTAGCTTTTGGGGAAGATGTGGTCAGTAGGTTGTGCCAGCAACTCTTAGAAAATGATGCTCCAGGATTGCATTTTTATACTATGAACCAATCGGCACCCACGTTGGCGATATGGAAAAACCTTAAGCTATAATGCATACGCAAGCTTAGTGTTAATAAATGGCGGCTGCGGCCGCTTTTTTGTTTATTAAGGAAAAGTGTGGATAACCAAATATTTTCCCAGCGCGATTTAGCGGTCTTGTGGCATCCGTGCACACAAATGAAAGACCATGAAAGCTTTCCTATTATTCCCATTAAACAAGGTGCCGGTGTCTGGTTGGAAGACTTTGATGGTAACCGTTATATAGATGCGATCAGCTCATGGTGGGTAAATTTATTTGGGCATGCAAATACAACGATTAACACCGCTATAAAAAACCAGTTAGATACTCTAGAGCATGTAATTTTTGCGGGCTTTTCCCATGAAACTGCGATAGTTTTGGCTGAACAGCTCATCGAGATTTCGCCGGCAGGTTTACAACGTTGTTTTTATGCCGATAACGGCTCCTCAGCTGTTGAGGTGGCGCTCAAAATGAGTTTCCATTATTGGCGTAATAAGGGTTTAAGCAAAAAAACTAAATTTATTACCTTGGCAAACAGTTACCACGGTGAAACTTTGGGGGCGTTGGCGGTAGGTAATGTGCCGCTATACAAGGATACCTACCATCCCCTATTGATGGAAGTGCTCACGGTGCCAGGCCCCGATTGTTATTACCGCGAACCCGGTGAGACTTGGGAAGCTTATTCGCTTAGAAAATTTGCTTTGATGGCGCAGATGTTGACGCAACATGCTGATAGCGTATGCGCGGTAATTATTGAGCCGCTAGTGCAATGTGCCGGAAATATGCGCATGTATGATCCAATTTATCTGAAAATGCTTAGGCAAGCTTGTGATCAATATAACGTGCATTTGATCGCTGATGAGATTGCTGTGGGTTTTGGCCGCACTGGCACCATGTTCGCCTGTGAACAAGCCGCTATCAGCCCTGACTTTATGTGTTTGTCCAAAGGTTTAACTGGCGGCTATTTACCGCTTTCGGCGGTATTGTCTACAGATCAGATATACCAAGCTTTTTATGGCGAATATCAAACACTAACAGCTTTTTTACATTCACACAGTTATACCGGTAATGCTTTAGCTTGTCGGGCCGCGTTGGCAACCCTGTCTATTTTTCAAAACACGCCAGTGCTAGAAAACAACCTTGTCTTAGCGAACTTAATGGCTACATTGTGTAGCCATTTTGCGGAACATCCGCATGTTGCAGAAGTGAGGCAAACTGGCATGATATTAGCGGTGGAGTTAGTAAAAAATAAAGCTAACCGTGAGGCATATCCTTGGCAAGAACGTAGAGGTTTGTTGGTTTACCATTACGCTTTGTCGCGTGGGGTTTTACTGCGGCCACTCGGCAATGTCATTTACTTTATGCCGCCTTATGTGATTA
Organism: Methylococcaceae bacterium; assembly: GCA_041660045.1. Lineage (GTDB taxonomy): Bacteria > Pseudomonadota > Gammaproteobacteria > Methylococcales > Methylomonadaceae > WM-3-3. Next base: position 181,190 of record JBAZXA010000007.1, read on the forward strand.
ACGAACAGGAACTAGAATTAATGGTAAACGTGGCTTGGGATGCTATTGGGCATGCGACTAGCTGATGCGGGTTTCTAGATTATATATACCACAAGCCTTAGCGCAAGGCTTGGTGATAACCTTGGAAGAAGACAGTGCTCATTATGTAAGAGCGGTGTTACGTTTAAAACAAAAAGATGCAATTGTCTTGTTTAATGGTGATGGCCACGATTATTTGAGTGTGTTATCCGAGGTTAGCCGCAAGCACGTCAAAGTCGAAATTGGCCAGTTCAATGCACGTCATACGGAGTCTACATTAAATGTTGTTGTAGGCTTGGGCATTTCGCGGGGTGACCGCATGGATATGGTCGTACAAAAAGCCGTTGAACTGGGCGTCTATAAAATCACGCCTTTACAGACTGAACGTTGTGTGGTTCAGTTAAACGCTGAAAAACAGCAGCAACGGCGATGTCACTGGCAAAAAATTGTCCAACATGCCAGTGAGCAATGTGGGCGTGCGGTGCTGCCTGAGTTAGGAGATGTAGGCTCATTAGCTAACTGGTTAAGTGCTCAGCTGGGCTTAAAAGTTTTTTTAGACCCGTATGCTGAAACAGTGCTTAACAGTTTGCAACCTATTACCAATACAGTGACCCTTTTATCTGGACCAGAAGGCGGCTTTACAGGGCAAGAGCGAGAGCTAGCCAAGGCGGCAGGCTTTATTCCTGTGCGCTTGGGGAAAAGAATATTACGCACTGAAACTGCAGCCTTGGCGGCGCTTGCAGCGGTGCAAACCTTATGGGGGGATTTTGGCGGTGGTTAAGGGCTTAAAATTAGTTTTTTACGCGGCTGCCCCATTACTGGTTTTATGCTTAATCGCTATTTTGGCAGGTATAGTCAGTTGTTGGCTGGTACAAGCAATGGCTATCGAATACCCTTTGCGTAAAGTGATTAGCAAAGCCACCCAGCTTTTTTTAGTGTTGGCCATCTTCCCTTTAATGGCATGGCTAAAGATAAATAAAACAGAGCTAGGCTTTGCAGCTAAGGAATTATTTTTCAAGCAAATTGTATACGGCTTTAGCCTAGGCTTAGTGACTTTATTGCCAGTGATTTTATTACTCTACAGTTTAGGGGTTAATGTTATCGACACCGCCCAAACCTGGACTATAGCTACCTTGTTAGGCAAAATGTCGCTTAGTTTAGCGGCTGCTATGCTGATTGCATGCTTAGAGGAGTCGCTTTTTCGCGGGCTTTTGTTAAGTAGCTTGAAACAAAAAATGCCTTTGCTGCTGGCCATATTGCTGAGTGCTCTTTATTTCGCGGCTTTACACTTTTTACACAGTAAAACGGATGTCCCGTTGCAAGCAGTGACGCTGGCAAGTGGGTTTCCTTTAATCATGGACGCTTTTGCTAATTTGCTGAATCCAGACATAAGCTCAGCTTTTTGGGCGCTTTTCTTCGTAGGGGTTTTTCTTGCTGTACTTAGAACGCAGGTTAAAAACAGTTTAGGTTTATGTATTGGTTGCCATTGTTGTTGGGTTTGGCAGATTAAAATGGCTAAAAGTGTGTTTAATCCTGATGCTTATTCACAATATAGTTATTGGGTTAGCAGTTATGACGGTATTATTGGCCCTATGGTTAGCGTATGGCTTAGCGTTACCCTTTTGGCATATTTTCTGTTTAGAAAGCTAAAAAGTGGAAAATTTAATCCCTAAAATTAGTAAATTGTAGTGGTTGTTCCAGTTTTTCTTCTCGGAGCATTTGGATTACTTCTTGCAGGTCATCGCGTTTTTTGCCGGTTACCCTAACTTGTTCGCCTTGGATGGCGGCTTGAACTTTTAACTTTTTATCTTTAATCAGCTTAACAATTTTTTTGGCGAGTACACTGTCTACACCTTGCTTTAAGGTAATTTCTTGGCGCATAGACTTGCCGCTGGCTTTAGGGTCGCCAACTTCCATACAAGCTATGTCTACGCCTCGACGGGTAAGCTTTGAGCAAACCACGCTGAACATCTGCTGCAACTGAAAGGTGGACTGTGAGAGCATAATTAACTTGCTATCATTTAATTCAAAACTGGAATCAGTGCCTTTAAAATCAAAACGCGTGGCAACTTCCTTATTGGCTTGGTCAATGGCGTTGCTTATTTCGTGCTTATCAAATTCTGAAACAATATCAAAAGTGGGCATTGCTGTTATAGCTTAAAAAAATTATGACTATAAAGGGCTATTTAATATAATTCAACGTTATTTAAATAAAATCTTACGTATTAGGCTTAATTTTCCAAGGCTGAGTTTACATCATTTATGATTCAGCGGGATAATAAGGTTGCCATGATTCGCCGTTAGTACTATTGTACCGAACACCAACATTAACCGTAAATTAAGCTTATGAATAATAGTTATAAAAACCGCTTTTTTACTATTTTAACGGCTGTGTTAATCTGCTTAATGTTGCCTTTAAAAGCGACAGCAGAAGATTGGGTTTACACGGTTAAACTGGGTGATAATTTATGGAGTTTAACGCAGGAATATTTAATTGATATAGCCTATTGGGAACGGCTACAGAAATTAAACAAGATTAGTGATCCTTATCATATACCTCCAGGGACTAAGATTAAGGTGCCGGTAAAATGGATAGGGCAAGCCCCTATTTTAGCTCGGGTTAATAGCATTCAAGGGCACGCGGAATTAATAGAAGCCGACAACAACCAGCCTAAAAAATTGCTAGTTGGGGACTATGTCTATACCGGTGATACGGTGCTTACGCAAGCTGATTCAAGCTTAACTTTAGAATTTGTTGATGGCTCAACGTTGTTGCTGCAACCCGATAGCCGATTGGTACTGAATCACTTAAGTATTTTTGGCAAAACGGGTATGGTTGATACGCAGTTACTGCTTGATTCTGGGCGTATTGAAACTAAAGTGAAAAAAAAACAAGGGCCAGCCAGTCGCTTTGAAATTTCTACGCCCGCAAGTGTAACTTCCGTACGTGGGACAGATTACAGAGTAAGTTCTGAGTCTTCAAGCAAACAATCCTTTACAGAAGTGCTTGAAGGTGGCGTTAAGGTAAAAAGTGGCCAAAACAGCCGATTAATTAATAGTGGCTACGGTTCGGTAGCTAGCGCTAATAAAACCCTTAGTCCTGCGGTACCACTGCTTGATGCCATTGATGGTCAAGCTTTACCGGCGATTTTTGACCGTGTTCCGATACAGTTTGTATTACCCGTTGAGGCTTCGATAAAGGGCTATCGCCTGCAAATTGCGCTCAATGCAGCATTTGATAATGTCGTGTTTGATAAAAAGTTTATGTCAAACCAAATTCGTGGGCCAGAACTGGCTGATGGCAACTATTTTGCTCACATCCGCGCTATTGATGAATTGGGTTTGGAAGGCAAAAATGCCGATTATCCATTTACAATTAATGCAAAACCCGAAGCACCTATATTACAGGAACCCAAAGCTGATGCTGGCGTGGTTGAAGAGACACCAAGCTTTGCTTGGGCGCGTCAAGATGGCATAGCCAAATATCATTTTCAATTGGCTAAAGACCGCAAGTTCACTGATAAATTAGTTGATATGGCTGAGCTGACTGAGGCGAAATTGTCTGAAGGCTATCAACTTGAGCTGCGTCAATATTTTTGGCGGGTGGCTAGTGTCAGCGATAGCGAAGGTCAAGGGCCTTTTAGTGATGCACAAGTCTTTAAACGAGTTATTCCGCCGCCACAAGCCGAGGAGCCAGAAGTCGGTGAGGCCACTATAGTGCTTCGATGGCCCGCTGATTTGCCTGATGTGGTTTACCATTTCCAAATGGCGAAAGACCAAGCTTTTTCAGAGATTATTGTCGATAAACAGGTCAAAGTCCCAAGTGTAGAATTAGAGCGGCCAGAGGGCGGTGAATATTTTATTCGGGTTAGCAGCACATATCCTGATGGTTTTGTTGGGCCTTTTGGCAAGCCACAAATCATTGATGTGCCAAGTTCAGGGCTTTATTGGTGGTTGTTGACCTTGTTACCCTTAGCATTCTTGGCGTTATAAGGTATTAGTGGATTTGAAGGGCACAATTTTTAAATTTGGATCGAAGCTGGGTTTAATAGCAAGCCTGTTGGCGCTAGAACTGATATTAGAGACAGTTATACCGTTAAAGCATTGGGAAAATTATTTTTTTGATACAGAGCTGTCTTGGTTTTCTGAGCCAGCAGTTAAGAACGATATTGCGATTATAGAAATTGATGATTTTAGCCTAAAACAATTCGGTAAATGGCCTTGGTCTAGGCGCAAGCATGCTGAATTAATCAATTTGTTAAGCACGGTGGATGCTAAGGCCATAGGGCTTGATGTGATTTTTGCCGAGCCAGATCTTGCAGATCCTGAAGCGGATCAATTACTTGCTGAGGCTATTAAAGCCAATGGCCGAGTGGTTTTGCCCGTGCTTCCCGATATAAAATTTCAAGGTGGTTTGCAAGCCATTGTACCGATGCCCGCGCTGTTACACGCGGCGGCGGCAATTGGGCATGTGGATTCAGGGACGGATAACGATGGCGTGATCCGTAGTGTGTATTTAAAAGCCGGTATGAATGGCGTAGTTTGGCCCGCTTTTGCCTTGGCTTTACTGAATTTAGGGCAGCCCGATGTGTTAGGGGGGGCGATGAAAGGTGTGCGCAATCCTAAGGCTGAGTTTACAGCCAACATGTGGAACCGTGATTACGGAGTACAGGTGCCTTTTATCGGGTCAAATGGACATTTTTATAAGATTTCTTATGCCCAGGTGTTTAATGACCCGAAAGTAAAAGATAGATTGTGTGGAAAATACATTTTAATTGGACCAACCGCAGCAGGTTTGGCCACCCTGTTTTTGACCCCGCAACATAATAATATTGGTTTGATCACGGGTATAGAGGTTCATGCCAATATTTTAGATGCTTTGCTGAATGATCTGACCATAGAACCCGTTAATCCATTGTGGGGACATTTGTTAACGGCGTTTTTGGTGATGATCCCCTTATTGGGCTATCAGTGTATTGTAAAACGCCATGCTTTATCATTTAGTTTAGTTTTTTCCGGATTGGCCATTATAGCCAGTGTTTTGTTATTAAAAAATGCCCATTTTTGGTATAGCCCTTTACCGGTAGTGCTAACTTTGGCGTTAGCCTATTTGTTTTGGGATTGGGAACGGATCCGTTATTTTACCCGCTCCTTATTTAAGGAAAAGCAACTTGCTAAGGCGGCTTTACATTCTATCGCTGACGCTGTGGTTACGACTAAAGCATGGGGATTGATAGTCTATATGAACCCCGCGGCCGAAAAATTAACAGGTTTTTCTTTAGAACAAGCACATGGGCAACCGATCAGCGCGGTAATTCAATTTACTGATGACGAGGCTGGGAATGGTTTTGATGGTTTGATTGCCAGTTTACAAAAAGGCCAAAATGTTAAGGAAATAACACCCAGACGTATCATTAACAAAAGTGGTAAGGGGCTGGATGTCCAAATCAGTGCTAGCCCTATCAAAGGCCAATCAGGTGATGTAATCGGGATGGTGTTCGCCTTTAACGACATTACAGAAAGCATACAAATTAGCCAGCAAATGACTTATTTGGCGACGCATGATGCCTTAACGGGGTTAGCCAACCGCACTCTTTTTTACGAACAAATCGAAAGGGCCATTGCCGCCTGCAACCGACAAGGTAATAACTTGGCTTTGTTGTTTATCGATTTGGACGATTTTAAAAAAGTCAACGATGGTATGGGGCATGCAGCTGGTGATTCCGTATTAATCGAGACGGCATCAAGGCTGTTGGCTAATATGCGCCAAACAGATACCGTTGCGCGCTGGGGTGGAGATGAATTTGTGGTTTTGCTAAACCAGTTGCCTTCTGAAGAGAATACCACTTATGTGATAGCTAAAGTTGTTGAACGTTTGTCCAGACCCTATCAAATTGAAGGACAAACGCTGTATGTAACACCGAGTATTGGAATTAGTGTATTCCCTAAGGATGGCTTGACGGCTGATGAGTTATTGGCCAATGCTGATACGGCAATGTTTCAGGTGAAGGAAAATGGGCGGAATAATTTTAGTTTTTTTAGCAGTGATTTTGATAAGCCAACAAGACATCGGCTGGATATTGAAACTGAACTTTATAGTGCTTTAGCAGAAGGTCATTTTGAAGTTTATTACCAACCACAGTTGGACTTAATTAGTCAAAAGGTAGTGGCGGCGGAAGCTTTATTACGCTGGAACCACCCTCGGCGAGGTATGATCCCGCCGGACTCGTTCATCAGTTTGGCTGAGGACACTGGGTTAATCAACCCTATCGGCGAATGGGTGTTACTAACTGTTTGTAAACAAATTAATGCTTGGCAAAAAATGGGGCTGCCGGAGATTTGTATCGGTGTTAATTTATCACCTTGCCAGTTTTTACATAACGATGTTTGCAATAGCATCCAGCAAGCGTTGAAAACCCATGATGTTATGGCTAGGCAGGTCAAGATTGAAATTACTGAAGGCCTGATGATTAAAAATGTTGAATCGGTCGCTAAAATGCTTTGGGATATTAGGGCATTAGGGGTTGGTATATCAGTTGATGATTTTGGTACGGGATATTCTTCATTAAGCGTACTTAGAAATTTTCCTATCGATCAATTAAAAATCGATAAGTCGTTTATCAATCATATGGAGTCTAATCCGGATGATGTTAACATAATCCAATCTATTATTATGTTAGGTCATAATATGGGGATGCAAGTGGTGGCTGAGGGTGTTGAAAATAAAAAACAGTTTGACATTCTTAAGCTTTGGAAATGTGATTATATCCAGGGCTATTATTTTAGCCATCCGCTGACTGCCGCGGTAATGACTGAATTATTGCAGCAGCAAAGAAAGATTAAATATAGCCCTGCCTTATGATAAGGCTTTCTGCTGTGCGGCAAACGCAGTTAATGCGGTAATACGTAATTGGCGGATGGCTAAACCAATTTCTTGTCCTTGCAGATTTCGTTGTAGAATTTTAGATATATCAACTGCCGCCCCTACTTTTGCGGCTACTTCCAGATAATCGGCTTGCGGATAAGTACTCGCTTCAAAGTTAGTACGGCCTTGAGCATCTGCTTTGCAGGCCAACAAAAAATCAGCCAGTGTGTTATCGGGCTTAAAGGCGTTTAAGGCAGATAACATGTCGGTTAAGGTAGATGGTTTAAGCTCATACGCGCGGTGGCAATGGGTGTGGTATTGCATAACTTGTATAGCTAAGTTTTTATAGGTATTAGGTGCCCGTAAGCGCTTGCAGAAGTTTTCTAACGGCGCTAAACCAAGGGTTTCATGATTGTGATGGTGGGGCCAATTATTTTTAGGGGTAAGCGCCTTGCCTAGGTCATGGGTGAGGGCTGCAAAGCGTGTTTCAGTATTTTCAGTCAGCTGTGCGGCCCTATCCAAACACAGTAAGGTATGGATGCCCGTGTCTATTTCAGGATGAAATTTTTCCGGTTGGGGTATACCAAATAGACGGTCTATTTCTGGAAAAATATGGGTTAATGCTGAACAGGCTTTAAGTGTGTAAAAAAATGCGCTCGGTGTTGAGGTCTGCAATGCTTTTAACAATTCAGCCCAGACCCGCTCTGGCACTAAATGGGCCACTTCAGCGTTGTTCACCATCTCTTGCATTAAAGCACGGGTTTCTTCTGCTACGGTAAACCCTAAGCTTTGAAAACGGGCGGCAAAGCGAGCAACTCGCAAGATGCGCACAGGGTCTTCGCTGAAAGCAGGGGAAACATGACGTAATACACGTTTTGCCAAATCGGCTTGTCCGCCGTACGGATCAACCAGTTCGCCATTGGGTGACATGGCAATAGCGTTAATGGTTAAATCACGGCGTATTAAATCTTGCTCTAGGGTGACATCAGGCGAGCTATGGATAGCAAAACCTTTATAACCCGGTGCTGTTTTACGTTCAGTACGGGCTAAGGCATATTCTTCTTTGGTAATCGGGTGCAAAAAAACAGGAAAATCCTTGCCGACGCTCAGAAAGCCCATTTTTTGCAGGGTTTCCGGTGTTTCACCCAAAACCACCCAGTCTTTTTCTTTAACGGGTAAACCCAGTAAGCTATCACGGACTGCGCCGCCGACCAGATATGTTCTCATCTTAATTCATCTAGGTTATGGCATAGTCTTAGGATAGCATAATTAATTTGACAGAACCTAAGCTTAGAAGGATAAACAATGTTGCAAATATTAGGTGCTAGTGTACTGTTGGGTATGGTTTCTGGTGTGTTGGCAGGTTTGTTTGGTATCGGTGGGGGCTTGGTGATCGTACCTGTATTGTTGCTATTATTTACTTATCAGGGCTTTTCCCTTGACCATGTTATGGTGATGGCTGTAGCCACTTCGTTGGCGACTATTATGCTGACGGCCTTGGCTTCAATTTGGGCCCACCATCGCTTAGGTTCCATGCTTTGGCAGAAGGTGTTGGCTTTGTTGCCGGGCATTTTATTAGGTTCAATCCTCGGCGCGTACTTAGGCCATTTTCTTTCAAGTGATGTGCTGCGGATCATTTTTATCGTGTTTTTGCTTTATGTCGGGTTAAAAATGGCGTTGCAGCTTGAACCTAAAGCTGGGCGATTACGTGAATCCAAGCTACAGGATGCGGCGGTAGCGATTTTAATAGGTGTGGTTTCGGCATTAATTGGCATAGGCGGAGGTACGATGACGGTGCCCTATTTAGTGCGTAGCCAATATAGTATGCGTCATGCCGTGGCGGTCTCTTGTGCCTGTGGATTACCGATTGCAATTGGCGCGACGCTAAGTTATGTGGTGCTAGGCTGGCGGCAACCAGAGCTACCAGAATGGAGTTTAGGTTATGTTTATTTACCAGCTTTTCTTGCCATAGGTTTCAGTAGCCTATTTACTGCACCCTTAGGGGCAAAATTAGCGCATCGATTACCTGCGAAAAAACTGAAAAAATATTTTTCAGTGTTGTTGTTTTTAATGGCAGCGAAAATGATTTGGGGATGATTGCGTGTTAAGCGCTTAATTTTGGCGTGTTACCAAAAACATTATTGACATCTGAGGAGTAATAGCTTTTTTTAAGTGTTACGTTATAAAACTATAATGCCCGCCCTAAAGTTGAATTAAGGCGGGCTTTAAAGTTAATTGGTACCGGCTTTGTTGAAAGCTTGAGCAATGTTGGTAGACTCAGGTGTGCAGGCGGGATGTCCGAAACCACTTGGGCTTTGGCCGCTGGCATTAATGTCGTAAATAATATTATCGTCTGCATTGGTTGGGCTTACGCCAGCAGGGACATGGTCTAGATCTAAACTGCGACGGGTTTTCCAGGCTATATTATGGTCAGCGCAGGATGAGTCGCCACTGACGCCAATAGCCCCAAGTAAGGCGCCAGAACTATTATAGAGGGCGAGGCCACCACCAAATACGTTGATACCACCAATTTTTTTACCCACCATAGGGTCATTGCTGCTGCCATATCTTGCTGATGGGCCTTGGTATGCAACACTGGTGTCTACAGGGTTGCTATCAGAGAGACCGAACAAACTACCGCCGGGCTGTACGGCTGAATAAAGGTTTGCGGTTGAGAGCGCTAAGCCTGGTAAGCTGAAAGCGTTAGCGGTGTTGGCTTTCTGTGCAGAAATAACACGGCTACCTGGCCATTGTTCGCCGCGGTCTGCACCGGTAAAGGCAACAGCACAAACCACCCCGTCCCGGTTGACAACGGCACCCCACATATCAAGGTTAAAGCCGCCATTAGGCGAGTTTCTAGCGGCACTTAACGCCGTTTTAACTTCTGCCTGGGAAGGTAAGTTCTTACAGGCGTTACGGTCACGTCCATCATCATCAGCAAAAACCGAAGTGGACAATATTGCTAAAGAACTTAGCAAGGCGGTATAAGTGATTTTATGTTTCATAGCTTCCCCTTTTTATAAATTATAAGAAACGCGTTGCTTTTTTTAGAGTTTAATCAAAGCCTGGCAAAGTTAGCAGCTTAAATAGTATTTTGTAAAATATAATATTTACTTAGGGAAATGGCCGTGGCCTTATCACTTGAGATTGTTAATTAAACAGACTAAATAGAGTATAATCAGACGTTATTTTACTGATTGCTAGGTATGCTTTATGCAAATTATTCAGGAAGCACTCACGTTTGATGACGTTTTATTAGTGCCTGCGCATTCAAATGTCTTACCGCGGGACGTAGACATCAAAACACAGTTGACACGAGCTATCTCTTTAAATATCCCTTTGGTTTCGGCTGCCATGGATACCGTGACCGAAGCGCGGTTGGCTATTGCTATTGCGCAAGAGGGTGGTATCGGTATCATCCATAAAAATATGACGGCTGAGCAACAAGCCGCCGAAGTGAGGCACGTTAAAAAATACGAAAGTGGGGTAATCAGAAACCCCATTACGGTAACCCCCGATGTTAGTATTAGCGATGTAATAAAATTAACCCGTGCCAAAAATATTTCTGGTGTCCCCGTGGTAGACGGTGATGAATTAGTCGGCATAGTCACTAGTCGGGATTTGCGATTTGAAACCCGTTTTGATGAACCGGTCACTAAGGTGATGACGCCTAAAGAGCGTTTAGTGACAGTCAGCGAGAATGCCGATCGCGCGGAAGCGATTGCTTTACTGCATAAACATCGTATTGAAAAAATTTTAGTGGTAAATGATCAGTTTCATTTACGTGGTTTGATTACCGTAAAAGACATTCAAAAAGCCAAAGACTATCCCTATGCTTGTAAAGATGATCAGGAACGCTTAAGAGTGGGCGCCGCTGTTGGTACAGGAATAGGCACTGATGAGCGGGTAGCGGCCTTAGCCGCAGCTGGTGTTGATGTGATCGTGGTGGATACTGCGCACGGACATTCTCAGGGTGTCTTGGATAGGGTTCGATGGGTCAAGCAATATTATCCAACCGTGCAAGTAATAGGCGGAAATATCGCTACGGCTGAAGCTGCTTTAGCGTTAGTTGCTGCGGGTGCTGATGGCGTTAAAGTTGGCATTGGTCCTGGCTCTATTTGTACTACCCGTATTATAGCAGGCGTTGGTGTGCCTCAAATTACAGCAGTTAGCAATGTAGCAGATGCCCTGAAAGGTACTGGCGTCCCCTTAATTGCCGATGGCGGGGTGCGTTATTCTGGGGATGCCGCAAAAGCCTTAGCTGCAGGTGCCCACGCCGTTATGTTAGGTGGCTTGTTTGCAGGTACAGAAGAAGCCCCGGGAGAGGTTGAGCTGTTCCAAGGACGCTCATATAAATCCTACCGTGGTATGGGGTCCTTAGGGGCGATGGCCCAACAACAGGGCTCTAGTGACCGTTATTTTCAGGAAGAGGCCGATTCAGTTGAGAAACTCGTGCCTGAAGGTATTGAAGGCCGCGTGCCTTATAAAGGCAGTATGTTAGCGGTAGTCCACCAACTGCTTGGCGGGATTAGGGCGAGCATGGGTTATACCGGTTGCAAAAATATGGCTACGTTACATGAGCATGCCCAGTTTGTACGTGTTACCAGCGCGGGTATGCGGGAAAGTCATGTCCACGATGTCGCCATCACCAAAGAAGCCCCCAACTATCGTCTTGATTAATTCAGACGGTTTTGGTGTAGGCTAGTCACCCTATTGGAATTTTTTCATGCAACAGCAACCGGCTAATATCCACCATCATAAAATACTAATTTTGGATTTTGGTTCCCAATACACCCAATTGATTGCCCGGCGTATTCGGGAAATTGGTGTGTATTGTGAAATATATTCCTGTGAATGCGGCGAGGAAGCGCTTAAAGCCTTTGCAGCTAACGGTATTATTTTATCTGGCGGCCCTGAGTCGGTAACCGGACAAGACACACCGCGTGCGCCGCAACTCGTTTTTGAATTAGGCATACCGGTACTGGGCATCTGTTATGGATTACAAACCATGGCTGCACAATTGGGTGGCAAGGTTGAGCCCTCATCGCACCGCGAGTTTGGCTATGCCCAAATTAGGGCGCGTGGGCATTCAAAGCTACTGACAGATATTGAAGATGAGCTTTCACCTGAGGGTTATGGCCTGCTTGATGTCTGGATGAGCCATGGTGACCGTGTGGTTGACTTACCCCCAGGTTTTACGTTAATAGCAAGTTCTGAAGGTGCGCCAATTGCTGGCATTGCCAATGAAGAAAAAGCCTTTTATGGTTTGCAATTTCATCCAGAGGTTACCCATACTAAACAAGGTGGGCGTATATTGGCGCGGTTTGTAGTAGATATTTGTGCTTGTCCAACCTTATGGACCGCCACTAATATCATTAACGATAGTATCACCAATGTACGTGAGCAAGTCGGTAAAGAACAAGTCGTGTTAGGCCTATCCGGTGGGGTTGATTCTTCAGTCGTAGCAGCTTTATTACACCAGGCCATAGGTGAACAATTAGTCTGTGTTTTTGTAGATACAGGTTTGTTGCGCTTGCATGAGGGTGATCAAGTCATGGCTACGTTTGCTGAGCATATGGGGGTCAAAGTCATACGCGTCAATGCAGAACAGCGCTATATGGCGGCATTGGAGGGTATTAGCGACCCGGAACAGAAGCGTAAAATCATAGGCAATCTATTTGTAGAAATATTTGATGCGGAAGCAGCTAAGCTTGCTGATGCACAATGGTTGGCACAAGGGACAATTTATCCTGATGTTATCGAATCGGCTGCTTCTAAGAGCGGCAAAGCACATTTGATTAAATCGCATCATAATGTAGGCGGCTTACCTGAAAATATGGCTTTAAAATTGTTGGAGCCATTGCGCGAGTTATTTAAGGATGAAGTTAGAAAACTAGGTTTAGAGCTAGGTTTGCCATCAGCAATGGTGTTTAGGCATCCTTTTCCTGGCCCTGGTTTAGGCGTTAGGATTTTAGGCGAAGTAAAAAAGGATTATGCCGATCTATTACGACAGGCAGATGCCATATTTATTGAGGAACTCTACCGGCACGAGCTATACGACAAAGTCAGCCAAGCTTTTGCGGTATTTTTGCCGGTAAAATCGGTTGGGGTAATGGGTGATGGCCGCCGTTACGATTATGTTATCGCGATCCGTGCAGTGGAAACTATCGATTTTATGACAGCGCGCTGGGCGCATTTACCTTATGATTTTCTTGATTTAATCTCACGGCGCATCATCAACGAAGTTTCGGGGATTTCCCGGGTTACTTACGATATTTCTGGTAAGCCACCTGCTACCATAGAGTGGGAGTAGCTTATATTTATGCTCCGAAATGGCTTGTTTTTCCCTTGAACAACTAATGATTGCTACTTAAAACAGCATAGCAGACTGATATAAACTGGCTCTTGTTGTTTGTCCGTGTGCATCGGCTAAATGTTAAATGCACCTATTTTCATTCTATTTAGTTAAATATTTTGATAGCATTCTGCTCTCAGGATATGAAGCTAATTTATTTAGTGCTAATTTGCTATATATTCGGATAAAAACGTTTCTTTACTTTGCCCTGTGAGTGTGAAGTTAACTTAAACACATCGGGCTGAATTCAACCGTAAGCCTGTAGCATACTGACACATTTTGCAATCCATAGGCGCAGTGAATAAGGTGTGTTAGGCAGTTATTGCACAACTTAGTAGTAGATAAAAAGTCAGCGCTGGAAAGTTTAATCAGCATTTATCAAACTAGCAGGCTAAGGAGCATTGTCAACCCCTAAGAATATAATAGTTCGATTTTTTTTACATAATATGTTTTACGCCGCCAGGCTTTACTGATTACCTATATATAAACTTACGTAGGCTAACAGACAAGAAAATACTTATAAGGCTGTGCCCTAGATCCCTTGCGATGGCACGGGGATTCTTGGGTTGTAGGGCTCTATTAGCAGAAGTATAGGGCGCAAAGTCTTTATGTCTATTTGCAATGAAAACTTTATGAAAGAATATATTTTAATTTGTATATACCGGTTTATATTTAAACAAATGCTAAGTTGAATTAATGTATAGTAAAAAACGTTTTCATATGACTACAAATTAGCAGGTTCGTATTTTCAGATATTCCGGTGAGTGGAATATCGTAATAGAGTCTCTCAGAGTCACCCTAATTTAGGTGTTTGAAGAAATATTATCGATTTCAGCTGAGTATTAATATGGAATATAGACGAGAGATTGATGGTTTGAGGACAGTAGCTGTATTACCTGTCATATTGTTTCACGCTGGATTTGAGACTTTTAGCGGTGGCTTTGTCGGTGTTGATGTTTTCTTTGTCATCAGCGGTTATTTGATCACAACAATCATAATTTCTGAACTAGAGGTTGGTAAGTTTTCAATCGTTAAGTTCTATGAGCGACGAGCCAGGCGAATTTTGCCAGCTTTGTTCTTAGTCATGGCAACCTGTATTCCGTTTGCTTGGTTTTGGCTGCTGCCCAGCGATATGAAAGGGTTTACTCAAAGTTTAATTGCAGTTCCCACATTTGTATCAAATTTCTTTTTTTGGCATCAAAGTGGGTACTTTGATGCGGAGGCCGAATTAAAGCCCCTTCTTCATACCTGGAGTTTGGCTGTCGAAGAGCAGTATTATTTGCTATTTCCGCTGTTTTTGATGTTGGTCTGGCCTTTAGGACGGAAATGGCTATTAGTGATTCTAGTGATTACGGCATTGATCAGTCTTGCGCTGTCAGATTATGAATCCACTAAAAGACCTATGGCGACTTTCTTCTTGTTACCTACTCGTGCTTGGGAACTGTCCATAGGTTCTTTTGTGGCTTTCTATCTGCTTGGAAAGGATCGGACTAATTACCCACAGTTTCTTTTTCAATTTTTAAGTCTTATAGGTTTAAGCCTACTTCTATTTGCTATCTTTGTCTTTGATAAAGAAACGCCATTTCCAAGTTTATACGCTTTGGTACCTACTATTGGGGTCGCTTTGATTATTATTTTCGCCTTACCGAAAACATGGGTAGGTAAGCTTTTAGGTAATCAAGTGTTTGTTGGTATTGGTCTTGTTAGTTACAGTGCTTATTTGTGGCATCAACCGCTATTTGCATTTACCCGTCAAAGAAGTCTAGACGAACCAAGTCCGTCTATTTTTATATTACTATCGTTGCTTTCATTGTGTCTTGCCTATTTAACTTGGCGATTTGTTGAGAGGCCATTTAGGCAAACAACTAAGGGTTTCGTTTTAAAGCGATCCACGATTTTTATTTACGCGGGATTAATGAGCGCGTTTTTTATCACTCTCGGTTTGGTATTGGACAATACGCGCTATTATGAGAGCAATTCAACAATCGAACAAAGGCGCATATTGTCATATTTAGATTATCCCAAGACCGACTTATATAAGTATGGTTGGCAAGATGGGAAATGTTTTATTCATGACACAATTAAAGATTTTAAAGATTACGATAAAGATTATTGTTTAAAAATAGCTAACAAAAATTTGAATTTTTTGCTTGTAGGTGATTCGCATGGTGCGCATTTACGTCATGGCTTGGTAACCAATTATCAAAATATCAATTTCTTACAGGCAACCGCCTCAGGATGTAGGCCTTTAATCAATGCTAAAGGCGAAAAACGGTGTATTGATTTGACTCAATATATTTTTAATGAATTCATACCTACCACAAAACTGGATGGGGTAATACTCTCAGCTCTATGGAAACAAGAGGATTTTGAGGGTTTGATTAAGACAGTAAATTCTCTCAAGCAATTCGTTCCTAAAATAATTGTTTTAGGCCCTACTATCACCTATGTAAGGCCATTGCCATTTATCCTGGGCAGACCAAATGGCGAAATGATTAATATGTTGCCAAGAACATCAAAATTAATTAACCAAGACCGATTTGAAGTTTCCGGGCTGATGTCTATTTTACTCAAGGACACAGGCGCGACTTATGTCGATTTGATTTCTGGTATTTGTTCCGAGGAATATTGCCAAACCATGGCTAATTCAGAAGAGCCAATGAGTTTTGACCGTACACACTTTACACTGGCGGGGGCGAGTCGTGTTATTTTAAACTTAAGAGATGATATACCACTGCCATTTTACAAATGATAAGATTTAGGGAGATTAGTTTTTAACTTAAAGAGGATAAGAGTAGTTAGTGCAGCTGCTATGCTTCAGCACTTTTAGTTGGTTGTAGAAGTGGTTAACAATGGTCTTTCAACGATATAGCAGCCCATCAAGCTGCATAATGTAAGTGTATAGTGTTACATTTACTATTACGCCACGACAATGAGGCTAAAATCATACACATCAATTTTTACAGTTAAATTTTTTGTTCATCAATCAATGAAGCTAAGCCAAGATGATCATGCCTGGATGCGTTATGCAATTCGGCTGGCACAACGTGCCGAACAGCAAGGTGAAGTGCCGGTAGGTGCGGTAATTGTTAAGGCTGATAATTGCATAGCAGAAGGTTGGAATAGCCCTATTACTAACCATGACCCAAGTGCCCATGCAGAAATTGTTGCACTTAGGCAAGCGGGTCTTAAGTTAGGTAATTACCGATTGCTGGATACCACATTGTATGTCACCTTGGAACCTTGTCTTATGTGTGTTGGCGCCCTTGCTCAGGCACGAATTAAGCGTTTGGTGTTTGGCGCTTATGACACTAAGCGTGGAGCAGTTTGTAGCGCCTTTAACTTAAGTCAGGCGGCGGGGTTTTTAAATCATCAGTTTCACTGGCAAGGTGGGGTGCTGGAAGGGTGCTGTGGGGAGCTGCTTAAAGATTTTTTTAAAAGTAGGCGATAGTGGTTATAGCAAAGGGCTATCTATAGCGACAGTGGTTTTTGTTATTATTTTTGCTTTATCTGAGAGCGCGTTTTTTTGGATTTTATTTTCTTCGGTCAACCAAACTAACAAATCATAATAGCTACGGATGTTTTCTACATAATGGACAGGTTCTTGGCCTCGGGCATAACCGTATTTTGTATTTTCGTGCCATTTTTTTTGTTCTAATAGGGGGAGGCGTTGTTTTACGTCCATCCACTTATCGGGGTTGCCGCCTTGCCGTTGGGTTAGTTGCATGGCATCTTCAAGATGGCCGGGACCGACATTGTATGAGGCTAGTGCAAACCAAGTGCGATCCGGTTCTGGAATAGTTTCTGGGATAATTTGTTTACGTTGTTGGAAGTAACGGGCACCACCAGCTATGCTTTGCGCCGGATCTGTACGGTTTTTGACACCCAGCTGACCTGCGGTGTCGTTTGTTAACATCATGATGCCTTGTACGCCAGTCGGTGAGGTTGCTTCTTGTAGCCAGTGGGATTCTTGATATCCGATGGCTGCTAAAAGACGCCAATCTAACTTAAGGTCGTTGGCCGCTGAATCAAAATATTTTTGATAAATTGGCAGCCTGCTTTTTTTATGCTCGCGGAACTTGCAATTGCTGACGTAACTTAAGCTATTGGTATGGCCATAATGTTTTTCAATCAGTCGATCCAGGGTTTTATCTTGTTTGATCTGATTGAAAAACTTAACAGCTTCATCATAAAGACTGGTGTCGTCGGAAATAGGGAAGGCCCAAGCCAATTGCCGAGGCTCGCTGACATCAAATGCTATATTGAGTTTAGGGTAAAAACGGCGGAGTAATTGAGCCTGGTTTGAGTCTGCCAACGTGTAATCAATAAGTCCTTCATTGACTAAATAGAGCAAACCATTACTATCGAGTTGTGAGTTGATGTTCCAATTCAGTTCGGGTGTTTCTAATTTAAGTGCTTCTAGCGTGCTGACATGGCTAGTCCCTTTAACCACTTCAATTATGCCATTGCTTAAGGCCGCTATATCGCTCGGTTTACGGTGATCAGACCGATAAACCAATTGCTCGGTAATTTCTTGATAAGCTGGAGCAAAACGCAGATGCTGCTTTCTGGCATCGGTTATAGTAATGCCTGCGGCTGCAATATCTGCTTTGCCGTGGCCAATTTTATTAAGTAATTCATTAAAAGTGTCAGGGATGTTAAATTTGGCGCGGACACCCAGATGAGCTGCAAACAAATTGGCTAAATCATATTCTAATCCACTATAACCATCTGGGCTTTGGTAATACGTGGTGGGGTCTTCCCGGGTAAGAAAATTTAGCACACCATTGCGCTGAATCCGGTCTAACTGGTTTTGTGCTATAGGCGCAACATGGCAGGTAGACAGTGGAATCGCAAATAATGTCCCAATAATCAGACGTTTGTATGATGACAAGATTCTCGGTAATGTTTGTAAGTATTAATTAAAGCATTGGTTGAACAATCGTGGCTTTCGACTATGCCATCATTTTGAAGTTCAGGCAAGATAACATTGGCAAGAACCTTCCCAAGCTGTACACCCATTTGGTCAAAGGAATTAATATTCCAAATGATGCCCTGGACAAAAATTTTGTGCTCATAAAAGGCAATTAACGAGCCTAAAGTTTTGGGGGTGAGCTTTTTAAAGAGGAAGGTGTTTGAGGGTTTGTTGCCTGTAAAGGCTTTAGAAGCTATCAACACAGAATTTTCAAGATCGTGGCCTTTAAGTTCTTGCTTGACCTCAGTTTCTGTTTTGCCTTTCATTAAGGCTTCAGGTTGGGCCAAAAAATTGGAGATTAGGATGTCATGATGTTCTGGTAGGTTAAAATGGCTGTTGGCTGCGGCTAAAAAGTCGCATGGAATCAATTTCGTGCCTTGATGGATAAGCTGATAAAACGCATGTTGCCCATTAGTACCAGGCTGCCCCCAAATAATTTGTCCGGTACTATAATCAACTGGTTCACCATTAACATCGACACTTTTACCGTTGCTTTCCATATCGCCTTGCTGGAAATAATCGGTAAAATGCCGCATAGATTGGTCATAAGGTAAAATAGCATGTGACTCGGCATTGAAGAAATTGTTATACCAAATACCCAACATAGCCATGATGACGGGGATGTTTTGTTCAAAAGGGGTGTCACGGAAATAATTGTCTACGTCATTGGCGCCTTCAAGCATTTGCTCAAAATTATCCATACCTACATACAAGGCAATGGATAAACCGATTGATGACCACAGCGAATAACGTCCCCCCACCCAATCCCAAAATTCGAACATGTTCTCGGCGTCTATACCAAACTCGGTAATTTTTTTGGTGTTGGTTGAAATGGCAATAAAATGTTTGGCAATTGCAGTTTCATCTTTTGCGCTATCAAGAAACCAACGACGTGCAGAATTCGCATTGGTCATGGTTTCATGGGTGGTGAAAGTCTTGGAAGCAATTAGAAATAATGAAGTTTCTGGCGAGATTTGTTTTAAGGTCTCTAAAAGGTCGGCTTGATCAATATTCGATACGAAATGAACTTTTAATGCCTTAGGTGCGTATGGCGCCAGGGCTGTGGTCGCCATTTTAGGGCCTAAGTCGGAACCGCCTATGCCAATATTAACAATATCCGTTATGGTTTTTCCGGTGTAACCTTTCCATTCGCCAGAACGGACTTGCGTGGTAAAACGCCGCATTTTTTCCAGCACTGCATTAATGTTAGGCATAACATCTTGTCCGTCAACAAAGACGGGCGAGGAAGCCCTATTACGTAATGCCGTGTGTAGTACAGCCCTGTTTTCGGTGCCATTGATTTTATCGCCGGAAAACATGGCTTTAATTTTGCTCTCAAGGTTTGCTTGTTTGGCAAGGTTAAGTAAAAGCGGAATGGTCTGCTCGGTTATTCGATTTTTAGAATAATCAAACAATATGTCATTTAAGGTAAGGGAGAACTTTTTAAAGCGTAGAGGGTCAGTCTCAAATATGTTACGCAAGGATTGATGGTGGATCTCGTTGTAGTGGTTTTGTAAGGTCTTCCAAGCTTCTGATTGGGTCAGAGATGACATTGCGTTCAATTCCGTCTAAATAAAAAATGAATTATGTTTACACGATTGCAAGTATAGCAATAACCCGTTGACGAAGGATAGTCGTAGCTTTGCATTGCCCTATTGTGTTGATTTGTTGGTAGTTACGCCACAGTCTTCCTTTATTTGTAAAGGGTGTTGTGTTAGAGTGACTAACTGCTTTAGGTTAAACTAATTGGTAGATAGTTGATAAGCAATAGAAATAAACAAAAGTTTTTAATAATAATAGAAAAACGGGAAGGTGTTTATGAACAGAAAACAAATGATGGGGAAGCTTTTTATCGGGTTATACGGTTTGGTTTTTTCAGCCGTAATATGGGCTCATGGTGGTGCCGCAGGTACAGATACCGACCAATGTAAATTTGAGTTGGAGCCCTCGCACTGGATTCATTATACGGCCTATCAGCCTAAGGCTTTCCCCGCAGAAGAATTTTGCGGCAACATCCCTACCACAGATACACTGACGCAATTGGTATTTGATTACCAAGACCCAAGATACCGTAATATGACAGTAGAATTCGAAGTGACCAAAGAACCTGAAGGTACTCGGGTGTTCTTCCAGTCAGGTGAAAAACATAAGTCAGGCACAGTAGTGTTGGCATTGCCTAATGGCGTGTCAGAAGTTGGCAAGTATCTAATTCATATTACTTTGATTCCTGATCAAGGGGATCGTTTAGATGCGCATATGAGCTTTGTAGCAGGTAAAGGGCAATCTGTCAGCAGGACTAGCATTCTGCTCTATGCGTTTTTCCTTTTTGCGGGTTTGTATGTGCTTTATTTGTCAAACGTTGGCTTCAAACGCATCGTTGACAATGCAATCAATAAAATCAAAAGCTAACCTAACGTAAATGTTGAATTAGCTGTTTTAAAAGATAATGGAATCAAGTAACGCTGCATGGATGCAGCAATTGACATTAAAAGTAGAGAGTTTTGATGGTAGGACGACGGCTATCAGAGCTATAAAAAACAGATGGGGGCAGCAGAATGGTCAGGATATTTGCAGTGGTACTAATTGCGTTTGTTATGGCAGTGCCAACTTGGGCGCTAGACATTGAAGAACATAATGCATTGATGAACCATGGTGACGGCCATCTGATGGATATGGATGGCGGCATGGTCATGGGACAAAATACAGAAACATTGCCCGGTGGTTGTGACCGCATTTCAGAAACTAAAGAAATTACCGTACATGCAGGACATAAATACTCGGAGAAGTTTCCAGGTACGATGTTCGCTTTCGATACCCAAGAATTTAATTTTAAGCCTTGTACAAAATTAACAGTACACTTCGTCAATGAAGATAATGTTCGGCATCAGTGGATGATGCACGGTTTGCCTAAATACTTATATCCCCAAGGCATGTTCCATTTAGAAGTTAGTGGGCCTGCAAAGATTACCGGAACATTAATACTTCCGCCTGGCGATAAAACTTATTTAGTGCATTGTGACATTGCCCAGCATATGGAAAAAGGCATGAAGGCACAATTAAAAGTCGGCAAGGGGGATGGTGATTTACCTAGTATTCCTGGGCTTACTGCTTATGTTGTGCCAGATGATTATTCAGGTCTTGAAGCGATGGTAAGCGCTAATGACGCGGCTATTATTGCCGCAGCAGCCAAGGCAGCTACAACGGCGGCTAATAAAAAATTAAAACAAGAAGCGGAGCAGGATAGTTCATTTATTTCTGGCGGAACTGTTATAGGCTTAGCAATAGGCTTATTATTGGCACCTTATCTGGCGAGAAAATTTAAAGGGATGAGTGCTTCCGAAATAGTCGCATATTTGTTTGATGTGCTAAGGTCTGGTATAGAACTTTGTGTAAATCTGATGACTAAATTCTTCAAATGGATAATTGCAGCTAAAAATAAAGCTTTACCAGGAGCCAGTGAATAGCTAACGGTAGCTTTTGTTTCAGTTGCTATAAACGTCTTTGGCATTGCCAAGCGCTAAAACTATTAGTTTTCCTGCATTAGTTTCTAAAAACGGTATAAACACTAGGTTTTGGTTAATACGGCTAGTTGCTAGTTACTTGATTTACGATTAATTTACGGAGACGTCATGTTACGCCATTTCCCGCCTGCCGATGTGGGGTGTATGCACAGGAAGCGGGATTATTTTATTGCAGCGTTCACTTTTTTTTGTGTCGCAGTATGTCTCCTTAGTGATGCAAATGCTACTATTGAAAAGCAAAATGCGTTAGGTGTCTGCGGTTGGGTATTCCTTATTGGGTTACTGCTTGGGGAAAATCGTGAAGTGCGTGTTCAAGTAGCCATTGCGGTAGTGTTTGCGACAATAGGTGAACATTTTGCTTCGCCTTTTATGGGGGGCTACATTTATCGTTTTGGTAATGTGCCAGCCTATGTTCCGCCGGGACATGGTATGGTTTATTTAACTGCTGTAGCTTTAGGGCGCTCTGGTTTTTTTTTACGGTGGGCAAGGCAAATTGCCACTTTTGTTGTGCTAGTGTGTGGCGCGTGGTCAATTTGGGGTGTCAGCGGATACGCCTTACAAGGTGATTCTGTGGGGGCGTTGTTATATTGCGTCTTTCTAATCTATCTTTTCAAAGGCCGCTCCCCCATGGTTTATTTGGCAGCTTTTTTTATTACCACTTGGTTAGAACTTATTGGTACTGCAGTTGGTACTTGGCAATGGGTTCCAATAGACCCCGTTTTGAATTTACCGCAGGGTAACCCACCAAGTGGTGTTGCCGCTTGGTATTGTTTGGTGGATGCGGTGGCTATCGGTGGAGCCCCTAAAATTATAAGTTTCACTAAAATAGTGCGCGGTAACATATTTAAAGCACAAAAAACCAGGAAAAGTCATTATCAAGGAGCCGCTAATAAATAGCCGGCTTAGTCTGAAGTCAGTTTTCTTTAACTCTAATAGCGAGGCAAGGTTATGAAACGTCGAGATTTTATTCAGTTAAGTACTGTTAGTTTAGCTTCAAGTTTAATTGCGCCAACGGTAGCGCTTGCTGAAACAGGACAAATACCAAGCGTTACAGCAGACATTTATTACACTAAAGAATCAACCGGACGTTGGGCAAGTAAGGCTGCGACGCATTTACCCAATATTGAAATTAGTAAAGTGGCGGGAAAAATAGCGGTTAAGGTTGTAACCCCCCATGAGATGAAGGGCTATGAGCACTATATAGTTAAGCATGTATTATTAGATAAGGAGCATAAGTTTTTAGCCGAAAAAATGTTTCATCCTATGGACGATAAAACCCCGGTTTCTGAATTTACACTAGACAGTTATAGCGGAACTTTATATGCGCTTAGCATGTGTAATAAGCATGATTTGTGGTTAAGTTCTGTTGACGTTTAAGCTCTCTAGTCTAGGGTTCCATTTAGATAGTTAAATGGAGCCTATCTTGACTAAAATAGGATTAACACATTGAGTGATTTATGTTTAGCAAGGAAGCTAAGATTTTAAAGGCATGGTGTTTGTGCTGATTGATTCAAGGTAGTTTTTAATTTCCATGGGTTGAATCGCCTGAGTACAAGCGCAATTTATTTTGTCCAATCGACAATCATTACAAATTTTATTAAGCACAAACACTTTTACATTTTTGCCTATAGGCTGCCAACGCCCGGGATGGATGGGTCGCATAGGCTGGTAAATGCCAATGGCATGTTTTTTTAATGCTGCTGCTATGTGTAATGGCCCAGTGCTACAGGCAACTAGGCCATCACATGCTGCAACGAAAGTGATAAATTCTGCAAGTGACATTGTCCCAGTGATATCAGTAACTCGATCGGCAACGGCTTCAAAGAGGGGTTGCAAGTCAGTTTTTTCGTTAGCCGTACCCGAAATAAAGATTTGATATTTATTAGGGTCTAATAGCTTAACTAGTTCAATATAGTGGTCCAAGCTCCATTCCCTAGCGCTGCCGCGGGATTTTGGGTGTAAAATTAATTTAAACTTTTCAGGTTGTAATAAATTGGCGTATTGAGTGTTTGGTTGCTTGGGTAGCCGGCTTAAGTCAATTAAATTAGCCACTTCAGGTAATGAAAAGTCAGTCGGTATTGCAAAAGGCTTTAAAAGCTTAAGATTTAATTGTGCCTCGTGTAAAGGTGAGCGGTTCCGGCCAAGTTTTACCAGTTTATTGCAAGTAGTCCAATGGTACCAACGATTGGTTGTGCCAATTCTTAAGGGGATTTGTAAGTCCCTTGCACGTTTGGCCATCTCTATTTTAGGTAGAACATGAATAAGGCATTGTGGTTGTTCACCCCCCAACGTGATGTCCTGGTTGAGAAAGTCCTCTTTATCAATAAAATAATCAATATATTGGCAAGACTCAATAATTGTCTTCGTGTAAGAAGTGCCGATAAAACCTATGGTTATCTCGGGGTAATATTGTTTTAGCAATGCTGCCATCGGCAGTGTCAGTACGACATCGCCTAAACTGTCAGTACGGCTAATTAAGACATTGGACGGTGTGCGCATATCAAATTATTTTAAAAAATATCTTTAAGCAATATAAGCAACGCCTAAATTCATTACGTTTTTTATAGATAAGGATTTCACGCCGATATTTAAAGAAAATTCGCATGCGTAAAAAATTATTAGCTAATGAATAACTTTCATAGCTTTGACATAAGTTTTTAAAAAACTCTTTTTCTTCAACCAAGTATTCAGGGCATTTTTCATAAAGCAACTTTACGCGTAACCGTGCATTTATTAATTGTTGGTTCAGGGTTTCGCTAGGGATGTTTTTTTTCCTGTCCTTTTTGAGAAAAGCGCCAAAAACGTTGGCGTCATGGCGGCGATAGAGGACTAATACTTCATCAATATATTTGAGGGAGTTAGTAAATGTCGCTACAAAGCCTAGCCAAGTATCATGTGTCAACAATAAAGGGAATGGCATAGCTGCCATGACAGTTTCTTTTGTGACTAGCATGGCATGCCCAGGTGCGGATGCGCCAACCGAGTACATAATTGGTGAATTAAAATGGGTAAGCACTTTGGTATCGCTCATTTTCTCCCCAATAGCTTTTCCCGAACTTGTGATAAAAGCGGAATTGCAATAAGCGATGGCATGGTTACCAATTTGCTGTACGAGTACTTCGATTTTGTTAGTTAGCCAAATATCATCTTGGTCACAAGGTGCAATATAATCACCCTTTGCTAAAGAGAAACCTTTTTCAAAGTTTTTCTGATAACCTAAGTTTTGTTCGTTTTTAATCACAGTGACATATTGATATTTATTAGCATACTCATTTAATATCGAAAGAGTATTGTCAGTTGAGCAATCATCAACAGCGACTATTTCAATATTTGGATAGCTTTGTTGTACTAGGCTGTCAAGTTGTTCCCTGAGGAAGCGTTCGCCGTTATACGTCGCGATAACAATTGATACCAAAGGATTTTTTAAAGAGGTATTCATAATTGCGTTATGGCCTGTAGGTGATCATTTTGTAGCGCTCAATTCCCACAAGATATGGCTTAGCCTTTTAGGGTTTATGATGCGTTTTTGTAAATTATATAGAAATTTTGTTCTTGATTGCTCTGCTGAAAAAGCGGTTTTGGGAACAACGGTTTGCACCCTTACTTTGGTAAACTGGCCTTTAAATCCGTATATGCTGGCTAATGGTGATAACCCACAAAAATAATTGTGGGTTTCGCGCGTAATAAAATTAACATGGGTCGGATCCTGAAAGGCCGCGGGGGATGGGTAGACTGGGGTGAGCGCATAAAATTTCCCGTTTGGCTTAAGTACTCGCCAAATTTCGTTCATGAGTTCAATAAAGGGTAAGCGTGTGCTTTTACTCTCAAGGGAAAGAATTTGCCTTGGGATGTGTTCAATAAAATCGAATGCAGTGACGCTATCAAAAAAATTATTTTCAAAAGGGATGTTTTCTAGCGATAAATTTGCTTGGATGTAGGTTACATTAGGTATATTGATATCGGGAAGGTCAATACCGTATAGTTCTGCATAATTATAGGGGTTACGGGGCAGGTTATTGCATCCTAAATCAAGAGATTTTCCGGGTATTTTTTCTAACATATTCTTTTAATTAAAATACTGTTGGCTATGTCTAGCTATGCAATAGGTCGTAATGAAAAAATTGGTAAATTTTCCCATTAAGATACAATGCGGGGTATTAATATTATCTAAAGCGTACAAAGGTTACCTTTCTTAAAGGAAATTACTTAACAGTGTCTTTTAAAAAACCTGTTACACGATGTGTTCTATTGACGAAATTAGGCTTAAATTCAATACAGATGCGTATTAATGCTAAAACTGAGTACCTTTTATTTGCCTTGTTTATGTTGTCTATTTATTTTTCAACAAGTATTTCTTCTATTTTATCAGTTTTAATTATTGCCCTGTGGTTATTTTCTAAGCGTATTTTAAGTCTCCCGCAGTTATTAAAAAACAATGCTGTTGCGGCATGGGCAGTTGCCCTATTTTGCTGTTTCCTCTTTGGCCTAAGTTACAGTTCAGGTTCCTTTCAGGATGGTTTAAATATGCTTAATAAGTATAGGGAGTTGCTTTTTATCCCGATATTTATGTCATTTCTTGATGCGGATGATAGGGCTAGGAAATGGTTGTGGTGTGCGCTTGTTTTTGCTTCTGGTGTTTCCTTAGTTGCCTCTTTTCTGATGGAATTTAGTCTTTTGCCGTTAAATAAGCAAGGCGACCCTTGTTTTAAAAGCCGTATTACTTATAGTATTTTTATAGCTTTCTTCGCTTTTTTATGTGCGCACAAAGCCTGTGGTACAAATGGCCGTTACCGGAGCTATTATTGGCTTGTGGTGTTACTGTGTGGTTATAATCTATTTTTTGTAGTGCAAGGACGGACAGGGCAATTGCTTTTGGTAGCTCTGACTTTCTTATTTGCCTGGCAACGTTTTAACAATACGGGACGTATATTAACGGTATTATTACTGGCTTTTTTGTTAGTGTTTTTTCTGGGCTATTCGGAAAAAGCGGTTCGAATAAAGGAAGGGGTTGAAGATACGCGGGCATACTTAAAGCAAGTGCCGGAGCAGACTGATTCATCGATGGCGCTACGCTATAGTTTTTGGAAAAACTCTTTTGAACTCCTGCAGCAAAAGCCTTTACTGGGCTATGGGACGGGAAGTTTTAATAAAGAATATAGTCGATTAATTGCTGAAAAAGGTCATGATGCCATTACCGCAAACCCGCATAATGAATTTTTAATGATAGGTGTCCAGCTTGGTAGTGTCGGTTTGCTGGTCTATTTCGGCTTTTTGTCCAGTTTATACCGTAGCGCCCAAACATTACCGCAGCAAGAAAAATGGTTGGCTAATGGCCTTATAATGGCCTTGATTGTGTCTAGTTTATTCAATAGTCCCCTGCTAGATCACGCAGAAGGACACTGGTTTGCGTGTATGATAGCATTATGTTTTGCCAGGCAGTTGCAGCCTGCCCCAGGTTTGCTGCCGGCCTTATCCGTTTAATGATGTAGGTTAACTAAGTTTTCGGATACTTGGATAATTTCTACAGCTCAATAAAATTAGAATAATTATGTCTAAAGCGCCACAAACTAATAGCGAAATATATAAGCGCTTACTCACTTATGTGCGTCCGCACCTGCAGTTTTTTTTCATCAGTATTGTTGGTTTTTTAATTTATGCAGCGACTCAACCTTTATTTGCTGATTTAATCCAGCGAATAATTGACGGTTTGCAGGCTAAGTCGCGCGAAACTATGTATTACTTACCATTGATGTTTAGTGGGCTAGTAGTGTTGCGTGGAATTGGCAATTTCATCGGCAATTACTTTTTGGCGAAAGTATCGCTGAATGTGATACACGCGCTGCGTTGTGAAATCTTTGAAAAATATACAAAACTGCCAACCGCGCATTTTGATAATAATAACAGCGGCTATATGATTTCAAGGATTACCCATAATGTTGGTCAGGTGGCTCAGGCAACCACCGACGCGGTTCGTAAAGTTGTACAGGAAGGTTTAACCGCATTGGGTTTGCTTATTTATTTGTTTTATTCAAACTGGCGGTTGTCCCTAGTTTTTTTGATAGTGGCCCCCGTCATTGCTTTGCTGGTGAATTATGTCAGTAAACGCTTGCGCATGTTAAGTAAACGCATTCAAGATTCTATCGGTGATATGACTCATATTACCTCTGAGTTAGTCAATGGTCATCGTATAGTAAGGAGTTATGGCGGTGAGGAATATGAGAAGCGCCGTTTTTTAGAAAGTAGCCTTTATAATCGTAGCCAATCGTTAAAAGCGACTACAACTGGGGCAATACATAATCAATCTATGCAATTGGTGATTGCAGTTGCATTGGCTTTATTGATGTATTTGGCGTTGTTTTTTATGGAAGAAGCGAGCGTAGGCTCTTTTGTGGGCTATTTAACAGCAGCTTTTTTAGTTCCCAGGCCATTTAGACAACTAAGTGATGCCAATAGCGATATACAGCGCGGAATTGTTGCTGCCGCGTCATTATTTGAAGTATTGGATGTTCCAGTAGAAACAGATACAGGGACTTATGAGAGCAACAATTGCAAAGGTGGGATAGAATTTAAAAACTTAACATTTCAGTATGAGGGGGTTGATGAGCCGGCACTGATCGATGTTAATTTTATAGTGAAGCCTGGGCAAACGGTTGCTTTAGTGGGAGCTTCAGGTGGCGGCAAAAGTACTCTGGTTAATTTGGTGTCACGGTTTTATAGCCACAGCCAAGGTCAGATTTTGTTGGATGGTGTTGAAATCAATGAATATAAACTGACAAATTTAAGACAGCATATCGCATTAGTCAATCAACAAGTTATATTGTTTAACGATACTATCGCCAATAACATTGCATACGGAAGCTTATCTAACGCCACTCGGGAACAAATTATACAAGCAGCAACTGATGCTTATGCCATGGAATTTGTAAATAAATTTAAAGATGGTTTGGATACAGAGATAGGTGAAAACGGCGTAAAATTGTCAGGAGGACAGCGTCAACGCCTGGCCTTGGCTAGGGCGCTACTAAAAAATTCACCCATTTTAATTTTAGATGAAGCCACATCAGCATTAGATACGGAATCCGAGCGATATATTCAGGCTGCGTTACAAAAAGTTATGGGTAATCGGACAACGCTAGTGATCGCGCATCGGTTATCTACAATCGAGAATGCCGATATAATTTTAGTCATTGACCAGGGCAGAATTGTCGAGAGCGGCGCCCACGCAGAATTAATTAAAAACAATGGTGCCTATTCAAGGCTGCACCGTTTGCAACATCTAGAATCGGTTATTGAATAATTAGGTTTATGTTATGTTTCTATTTAGGAGATGCTATTGAAAGCATTTATTGCTGAGCTGGACGAACATCAAAAAATGATTGGGCGTTTAGCGAATGTTGCGCAGGTGATTGAAGCGGCAGGTGAGCTACTTGTAAAAACCTTAAGCCTAGGCGGTAAGTTATTGCTTTGCGGTAATGGCGGTAGCGCTGCAGATTGCCAGCACATTGCTGCAGAATTGGTAGTAAGGTATGCCAAGGAACGAAAAGCTCTGGCAGCAATAGCTTTAACAACTGACACATCAATATTGACAGCGCATGCCAATGATATTGGCTTTGATTCTGTTTTTTCCCGGCAAGTTGAGGCGCTAGGCAAGGCGGGAGATTGCTTAATTGCGGTATCGACCTCTGGGGAAAGCCAGAATGTTATAGCAGCGGTGATTGCTGCCCAAAAATATGGATTATCTAGCATTGCCCTGACAGGCCGTAGTGGTGGTGAATTAAGTCAGCAAGCCCAAGTTTCTGTCATTGTGCCTTCAGATGTCACAGCTCGCATCCAAGAGGCGCACATTTTGATTGGGCATTGGTGGTGTGGTTACATTGAGGAGGCAGTACATGATGGCCGTGCCTGATTTTAAAGACACCCGCATCATTGTTGTTGGTGATGTTATGCTTGACCGCTATTGGTCAGGCCAAGCGGCGCGTATATCGCCTGAGGCTCCTGTGCCGGTGGTTAGGGTAAAAAGCATAGAAGACCGTATTGGCGGGGCAGGCAATGTTGCGCTAAATATAGCAAAATTAGGCGGTAAAGTAACATTGCTTGGTGTCATTGGCAGTGATGAAGAAGGCGGTATCCTTAGGGACTTGCTGGAACAAGAAAATGTCGGCTGTGACTTTATAATTTCTAGCCAAACACGGACGATATGCAAATTAAGGATTTTAGCGCAGCATCAGCAATTAATCAGATTGGATTTTGAAGAAACACCACTAAATTTTGATAAGCAGCAAATGCTGGAGCGCCTAAATCAATATCTGCCAGAAAATGATGTGGTGGTATTTTCTGATTATGCCAAAGGTACTTTAGCTAGTGTGGCTGATTATATCGGTCTGTGTAAGCAAGCTAATGTCAAGATATTGGTTGACCCCAAAGGGGTCAATTATGCGAGTTATGCCCAAGCTGATGTCATTACACCAAATATATCCGAATTACAGGCTGTGGTTGGGGAGTGTGCTGATGATAAGGAAATAATTGAGCGTGGCCAAACATTAATAGCGCTGCACCATATCCATGCTCTATTGTTGACGCGAGGTGAGGTTGGGGTAACGTTAATACAAGAGCATACCGCCCACTCCTTACCGGCACAGGCAAAAGATGTATTCGATGTTACCGGCGCTGGTGATACGGTGATTGCTGTTTTAGCTTTAGGGTTGGCGGCTAACATGACCTTAGCCGAGTCTGTTTACTTGGCGAATTTAGCTGGCGGTATAGTGGTCGGTAAATTGGGCACTTCTACGGTATCCATGCTTGAATTGATACGCGCTATGTATGGTGAAAAAGAACCAGAATATGGTGTCGTTAAAGAAGATGACTTAGTGCAAGTTTTTGCCAAAGCGAAAACGAACGGCGAGCGGATTATTATGACTAACGGATGCTTCGATATTCTGCACGTTGGCCATCTTGCCTATTTAGAACAGGCAAAAGCATTGGGAGATAGATTGGTGGTGGCGGTAAACACGGATGCATCAGTCAAGCGACTTAAGGGCGATAGTAGGCCTATTAATGCATTACATGACCGTATGGCAATGTTAGCGGCATTGGCTTGTGTAGATTGGGTGGTGGCTTTCGATGAGGATACGCCGGATCGGCTCTATAGCCGTTTGCTGCCCGATGTGATTGTTAAAGGTGGCGATTATAAGCCTGAACAAGTTGCCGGTGGGCAATCGGTAATCAATGCCGGTGGTGAAGTCAAAATTCTACAATTCGTGGAAGGGCAATCAACAACATCAATAATCAATAAGGCAAAAGGCTTGGCATGATCGTAGTAACCGGTGGGGCTGGATTTATCGGCAGTAATTTAATACATGCGCTAAATTTAACTGGCGAGCGGAATATCCTCTTAGTGGATGATTTAAGCAATGGCAGGAAAATGCAGAACATAGCAGACCTGGATATAGCCAATTACATGGACAAAAGGGATTTTCTAGAAAAAACTCAAGTACCAGGGTTTTTAGGAGATGTGACTGCGGTGTTCCATCAAGGGGCCTGTTCAGCAACTACGGAGTGGGATGGACGCTATGTTATGCAAAATAATTATGATTATTCGGTAGAGTTGTTGCATTGGTGTCTGGAAAAAGAAGCGGCATTTATATACGCCTCTTCAGCATCGGTGTATGGGCAAGGTAAAAATGGCTTCAGGGTGGAGCGCGGTTGTGAGTTACCGATTAATATGTATGCCTACTCCAAGTTCCAGTTTGACCAATATGTAAGACAATTAAAAGTTAAACCTAAAAGCCAAATAGTTGGTTTACGCTATTTTAATGTCTATGGTCCTAGAGAGCAGCATAAAGGCGCTATGAGTAGTACGGCTTTCCATTTTAATCAGCAGGTCATTCAGCAGCAATGCGCAAATCTATTTGCGGGTACTGAGGGTATTGCCAATGGTGAGCAAAAACGTGATTTTATCCATGTGGATGATGTCGTGAAGGTAAATTTATGGTTTCTTAGCCACCCAGAGAACAGTGGTATATATAATTTGGGTACGGGCCGGGCTGAAACCTTTAACGCCATTGCGCAGGCTGTCATTAAATGGCATAAACAAGGTGATATTAAATACATTCCCTTTCCAGAGCATTTAAAAGGCGCTTACCAAAATTATACCCAAGCTGATATTTCAAGCTTGAGGGAAATTGGCTATCAAGATGAGTTTTTAACTGTGGCTCAAGGCGTAGAGAGATACATGGCATGGCTTAACCAATAACTATAATTAATAGATAGTTAGGGTTGAGCAAAAGAAATTAGAATTACTGATTTGTGTCACTTACAAATTTCTTGTAAAAAAGTAATTGACACAAAAATCAAAAGCTGTAGAATAGTTGGACTCGGCGGGGCTGAAGTTGAAGCCCCGGGCTCTTTAACAGGACGACCAAAATAATTTGTGTGGGTGCTTGCGGGTTTGGCCATTGGGCCGGACAAATGCCGGGCAGG
>JBAZXA010000008.1:0-170950 GCA_041660045.1 Methylococcaceae bacterium
AGCCAAGGGCTGTCAAACGACGGCCTAAACCCTATCCTTTATTGACCAAAACAAGGGCTGAAGCCAAGGTCGACATCAAAAATTATGGACACCCGAAAAAACTTAAGTAAGTGCCATTCGGGTCAGAATAAATTGATTTTAACTCCGATAGTTTTTAACCAGCATTCAATCTAGTGTTAACCCATTATTTTCCCTTTGTTTGTCAGCTTATATAGGTAATTCAATGCTGAAGGGCTTGATTTATCGCTTTTTAGGATAGCCTAACTCGCTTTGTAGCTATCGCTTATAAGTTTCCACTAGTTTCCTAAAGACGCTATGGCTTAAACTGTTGTCCGGATTTTGGGTTTACTTTTGTAACTCAGGTTTAAAGATTATGCTGGCAAACCGAATTAATAAGACGAGTGCCTAATAAATTAACCAAGATTCTACACCTTGCGCTGGGCTGTTAGTTTAAGCACAATCGCATAATGCCTTTTTCGGTTAATTTGCCGTTAATTTAGCTTTTGCTAGAATCCGTACAATTTCCACCACCGCCTATCATTATGAAATTCCAGCCTGTTTTTTGCTTGTCCGTTAAGCTCATGATTTACTTGACGTTGATTTTGCCATTAGCGTGTTTGGCTGATTTATCATCAGCCGAAATTGATGCCATGTTGGCCGCACATAATCAAGTCCGTTCTGCGGTATTGCCTACAGCAGCAAATATGACGCGCTTGGTTTGGGACCCTAATTTAGCGACGGTAGCCCAAAACTTTGCTAACCAGTGTAATTTTGCCCACAATGCCAACCGCAACTTGGATTATTCGGCGTTGTCTGGTAATCCTGGTCAAGTTGGTGAAAACATTTTTGTCACTACGCGTCCGCGGGCGGCTGCACTTAGCGGTGCAAACAGTGCAGTCACTTCTTGGGCTTCTGAAGCCCCGGATTATAATTTGGCCAGCAATACTTGCGGTGCTGGCAAAGTGTGTGGGCATTACACCCAATTAGTTTGGGCCAATACCTTGCGGGTAGGTTGTGGTATTACGCAATGCCCAAGCATAGGTGGACTTTCTTCGGCTTTTAACAACGGCCAGCTAGTGGTTTGCGATTATAATCCGGCTGGTAATTTTATCGGCCAATCACCTTATATAGCGGGTACTACTGGTAGCCAATGCCCGGGTAATTTACCCAATGTGGTCGATGGATTATGCTCACCCACGGCGGCTAATACAAGCGCTGTTACTACGGTGCCTAGCTTACCGCCGCTGGCATTAATGGCTTTGGGGCTAGCTTTGGCGGCATTGCTATGTGCCGCACCGAGCTTAAAACGTAAACACTGAAACTAGCTTTATCCGTCACTAGGCTTTATCCCTCGCCTACCCTCAGGTTGGCGAGGCTGTTTATGGCCTAAAACGAGAGCTTGTACTTAAGCTGCGTCCAGCAACATGCCTTGTTTAATAATAAAATCCACTACCGCTTCTACACCTTTGTCTGCCTTTATGTTGGTGAACACAAAAGGCCGCTCTCCGCGCATTTTTTTGGCATCCCTGTCCATCACTTCTAGTGACGCGCCAACATAGGGTGCAAGATCAATTTTGTTGATGATGAGTAAGTCCGAACGGGTAATGCCAGGGCCACCTTTGCGGGGAATTTTGTCACCAGCGGACACATCGATCACATATATTGTCAAATCGGCCAATTCCGGGCTAAAGGTTGCGCTTAAATTGTCGCCGCCACTTTCGACCATAACAAAATCCAGTTCTGGCCAACGCTCACATAGTTCATCCACTGCCGCTAAGTTCATCGAGGCATCTTCGCGGATTGCTGTATGCGGGCAACCTCCGGTTTCCACACCCAATATGCGGGCTTCTGGCAACGCTTGGCTGCGGATTAAAAACTGCTGGTCTTCACGGGTATAGATGTCATTGGTGACTACGCCAATTTCAAATTGATCGCGCATTTTTTTACATAAGGCATCAACCAAGGCGGTTTTGCCAGAACCCACGGGGCCGCCTATGCCCACCCGTAATATTTGTTTATCGCTCATTTTAGTCCCCTCAAGAACGGAATAATCGGGAATATTGCATTTCATGACGGCAGCTAGCTAAGCTTAAGCCAAAGACACTGCCGCCGATATCTTCATCGTTAAGCTTTAACGCCACGCTAACTTGCTGGGGTATTAAAGCCGCCAATTGTGTTAGTAAACGTTGGCCTGCCACTTGTCCTAAAGGTACCAGTTTGACGGCACACAGGACTTGGTTTTCCAACCAACTCCATAAGTAACCGGTTACTGCGTGTTGTTTAGGGATTTGCCAACGCACTGCCGCTAAGCTAAATAAGGTGGCTAAAGTGGCTGTGGGCTGACGCTGCCAAAGTTTAGCTTCTGTTAACTCCAGCTCCGTTAACAAACGCGCCAAGGCTTGCCCCATGTGTTTATCTTCTGCGCGTAGTTCTGCTGTTTCACGGTGTGCCTTAAGTGTTGTGCTCCACTCGCTAACTTTTTGGTTATCACCCACTAACCAACCATCATAAAGCCTGCACAAAATGGGCAGGTCTATTTGGGTCATGCTGGTTTGCATTATGGCTTGTAGCCAATCGCGCGTGTCATCGGCGTTGTTTAACCAACGCTGGTCAATAGCCAGTTCCAAGCCTTGGGAATAGCTGTACATGCCGATGGGTAGGCCTGGGCTTACCAATTGCAGCAAGCGCAGCATAGCCAATTCAGTGATCATGGTGATGGTATGCCCCAGCTTCCGGCTCAAATGGTAATGACTCTTGCAATACTTTAAGCCCAAGGCCCTCTACCATGTGGTCCAAGACATGGTCATGCAGATAGCGCAGTTCGCCTGGCAATATTTGTAATGCGATATGGCGGTTGCCCAAATGGTAACAAGCCCTAGCAAATAGCAGGGTATCCTCTGTGCGTACTAGCGAGAGCATTTCCTCAGCAGCATGAATCTTTACCTTATAGCGTTTCTCGCCCGTTAATACGCTACCCGAACGTATGTAACTGCCACGTGGCAATACTAAACCTACTGCGACACCACTGTCTGTGGTCGCAGATAATCGGCTTTTTTGGCGGGCATCAAAAGCTAACGTTAGGCTGTCATCGGCCTTGATTTCTGGAGATAGTATTTCAGTGAGTTTTAACATGGGCTTGAATAATTAAGTGGAAAACAATCCGTCAAAACAAAAAATAGCGCTGGGCTAGCGGCAAAACCGCCAACGGTTCACAGGTTAATAAGTGGCCATCTGCGCGCACCGCATAGGTTTGTGGATCAACTTCAATATTAGGTTGATAGGTATTATGCAGTAAATCTTTTTTGCCTATCCCTCGGGTATTGTTAACAATACCGATGCGTTTATTTAGCCCTAAGGATTTTGGCACCCCATCTTTTACTGCGGCTTGTGACAAAAATATCATGGAATTTGCCGCTGCGGTTACCCCAAACGCCCCAAACATAGGCCGGTAATGCACGGGTTGTGGTGTTGGGATAGACGCATTAGGATCCCCCATTGCGGCGGCGGCTATTAATCCGCCTTTTAAGATCAGACTCGGTTTAACACCAAAAAAAGCCGGGTTCCATAACACCAAATCAGCTAGTTTACCCACTTCTATGGAGCCAACTTCATGGGCAATCCCATGGCTGATAGCGGGGTTGATAGTGTATTTGGCAATATAACGTTTGATGCGGAAATTATCATGCTGGGCGCTATCGCCGGCTAAACTGCCCCGTTGAATTTTCATTTTATGTGCGCTTTGCCACGTGCGCATAATCACCTCACCCACCCGGCCCATCGCTTGTGAGTCCGAGGAAATCATGGCGAAAGCACCTAAGTCATGCAATATATCTTCAGCAGCGATAGTTTCACGGCGTATCCGCGATTCAGCGAAAGCCACATCTTCTGGAATGCTGGGATCCAAATGGTGGCAAACCATCAACATGTCCAAATGCTCATCTACCGTGTTTACCGTATAAGGTCGTGTTGGATTGGTTGAAGATGGCAACACATTGGGCAAACCGCAGGCTTTGATAATATCTGGGGCATGTCCGCCACCGGCACCTTCGGTATGGTAAGTATGGATGGTGCGGCCTTTAAAAGCGGCGATGGTATCCTCCACAAACCCGGATTCATTCAGCGTGTCGGTATGGATAGCCACTTGCACATCATACTGTTCGGCAACATCCAAACAACAATCAATTGCTGCTGGTGTTGTTCCCCAATCCTCATGCAGCTTTAAACCCATCGCGCCAGCCTGGAGTTGTTCTTCCAATGCGATAGGCAAACTGGCATTACCTTTACCCAGCAGGCCAAAATTCATCGGCAAGCCATCTAAGGCCAATAACATTTGCTGTATATGCCATGGCCCTGGTGTGCATGTGGTCGCATTAGTGCCAGTTGCAGGCCCAGTTCCGCCGCCTATCATGGTAGTAATACCCGAATTTAGGGCTTCTTCTATTTGTTGCGGGCAAATAAAATGGATATGCGCATCTATGCCGCCGGCTGTAAGGATATTGCCTTCCCCGGCAATGATTTCTGTACCCGGGCCTATGATCATGTCCACGCCATTTTGGATGTCTGGATTACCGGCCTTGCCTATGGCAGCAATACGGCCTTGTTTAACGCCGACATCAGCTTTGATTATGCCCCAGTGATCGACAATTAAGGCATTGGTAATCACCAAATCCATTGCTGTTTTTGCAGCCACTTGGCTTTGCCCCATACCATCACGGATCACTTTACCGCCACCAAACTTTACTTCATCACCATACAGCGTGCGGTCTGCCTCAACCTGTAAAAACAACTCAGTATCGCCCAGGCGGACTTTATCCCCAGTTGTAGGACCAAACATATCGGCATAAGCTTGCCGGCTGATTTTACTCATGACGGGGTCTCCAGATTGCCCATAATCGCCTGCCGAAAGCCATAAACACGGCGTAAGCCAGCATAAGGCACTAGCTGGATTTGCCGCTGCTGGCCGGGTTCAAAGCGTACTGCCGTACCTGCCGGAATATCCAGCCGATAGCCACGTGCCTGTTCCCGGTCAAATTGCAAAGCCGGGTTAGTTTCGTAAAAATGATAGTGCGAACCCACTTGTATTGGCCTGTCGCCACTATTGGCAACCACTAGCGAGATGGCTATCGTGTTGGCATTTAGCTCAATTTCACCGGCTTCTGGGATAATTTCTCCAGGGATCATATGCACTCCTAGTCTATGGGATTATGGACAGTCACTAATTTAGTGCCGTCAGGAAAGGTCGCTTCAATTTGCACATCAGGTAACATTTCGCTAATGCCTTCCATTACATCGTCGCGGTTTAATAATGTCCGTCCATAATCCATTAATTCGGCAACGCTACGGCCATCGCGCGCGCCTTCCATAATAGCGGCCGAAATAAACGCCACCGCTTCTGGGTAATTTAGTTTTAAGCCGCGGGCTTTGCGGCGCTCAGCCAATAAAGCGGCGGTAAAAATTAACAGCTTATCTTTTTCATGTGATGTTAATTGCATGGGTTTCCTCTTTCTAATTAGCTGTATAGCAATAACAGCAGCTTTTTTATTCTATAAACAAGGCTTAAGTTGACCAAATTCTCGGGCTACAGGCCTTACGCAGGATCACCGTGGGGCGCAGCAATTGCCATAGCTGCTGAAAATAATCACGCAATCGATCCGCACGGCTATCTAGGCCACGGCATACCAGCAAGTCATCCAGTAAGGTAACGCCCAAACCTGCACGCTCTCCGATAAACTCTTGCACTAGGCTCAACTGTTGGCCGGTCGCAGGATACGCCAGTAACGTCCCACAAGCACTTTGGCCTTTTAAGCCCCAGTTAGCCGCAAAAGCCAAGGCATCAATTTTTAAACGTTCCTTATAAAACAGTTCGCCATCGCGCCTAATTTGCCAATTCATAAACACTTGGCCATCGGCAAAACCTTCACCCGCGGCAGGCCGTCCAAAGGCCATAATCTCCCAGCCCATAAAGCGTGCACCAATCGCCAGATCCAAACTTAAGCCGGTGTTCACTTGGGCACCTTCATACATTATGCTTTCTTGGGGCAACCATTCTAAACTGCCCCCTGTAGCCACCGTTGCCTGTACTTGTTGTTTAGCCTGAGCACCGTTACTACGATAAAACTTACCGGCAGCAGGCGTTGTTACCAAAGCGGCACTAGCGCTAGCAGCTGTCAGATTAATACTTAAACTATCCCCTGCCACCACGCCACCGGGTGGATGCAACACGTAGACATGGCACACTTCGCCTTCAGGATAAAACGGCCGTTGCACAGTTAATGGCCCGATATGGCTGCGCTGCGCTAATACGGTTTTACCGTGTTGCTGTGCAAACCCTAAGTCCAACCTTGCCTGCCAGCCTTGGACTGGTTGGCTGTTTAATGCAATAGGCGCTTTTTGTTTCACGTTACAATTCAATGAAAAAGCTCCTAATTTATCTCAAAAACTGAGCTTAACTATTGCTAAGCAATACTGTGTAGCCTCGCCTTTACACCCCAGCCAATAACGCTATGCCCACCACAGTGCAAGCTAAGGCCATTGTTTTACCTAACAGTTTTAGCCTAGCTGCAGCTAATATTCCCAAGCTTAAGCCGATTGCATGTAACAACGCGGTGCCTAGTAAAAAACCTGCGGCATAAGCTAGAGCGTTACTATCTGACGTCAGCTCTACGGCGTGGACATATCCATGCACGACTGCAAACAATGCTACTAACATAGCCGCCCATAGCGTGGACAACCGTGTCTGCTGCCATAGCAATAAGCCAATCGCTAACAAAGTAAACGCCACTAGGGTTTCTGAGGCGTGAAGGCTAAAACCTAACCAAGCCATACCAGCACCGGCCACCATGGCAACTAAAAAACTAAATGGCAACTGCCACCAAGCCTTAGCGCCGAGCATAATAGCCCATACGCCTACCGCCAGCATCACCAACAAGTGGTCTAGGCCTAGCATAGGATGCAAAATGCCGTGTACTAAGCCAGGCGCTGTCGCTAAACCGGTATGCGCGTATGCAGGTATTGCAAATAAGCTAAAGGTGATTAACAAGCCAGTTGATTTTATCTTCATTGGTATCTCCATTGGTATAGCCTAGCTTTAGGCAAGACTGGTTAAACAGTAAAAAACTATGTCAGTAATATTCTGCTTTCAGCTGGTATAGACATGCTGGCAACTGTAACATAAGCAATGCGGATAAGGTTTTGTTGTAGAAATTTTGCTTTTATACGGTTAGATAACGTTTAATCATCTCATCCGTAAGCTCCTCCATTTGGCCTATGCCCACAGTCCGCCCCCTATCCATAATACAAAAACGGTCTGCCACTTTTCTGGCAAAGGGTAGTTTTTGTTCCACCAGCAACACGGTTACCCCTAACGCCTGATTGATTTTAACAATGGCTTCATGGACTTCGCCTAAGCGCTCAGGATGAACTGGTGGTTGCGGGATGGCTTTACCAAATGACTTGTTTAAACGGATAATCACATCCCCAATTTCACTAACAATATTGGGCTGTATGCCTTCTGTAGGCTCATCTAAAATCAATAGCCTAGGATTTAACACCAGCGCCCGGCCAATAGCCAATTGCTGTTGCTGCCCGCCTGATAAGTCTCC
The DNA here is from genome assembly GCA_041660045.1 of Methylococcaceae bacterium. GTDB lineage: Bacteria > Pseudomonadota > Gammaproteobacteria > Methylococcales > Methylomonadaceae > WM-3-3. The sequence continues at coordinate 7,602 of JBAZXA010000008.1, forward strand.
GCCACGGCGTTTAAGCATTTGCTGGAGTACTGGAAAAATCTCAAAAATAGCCTCGGGAATTTTTTTAATGCCTTGCTTACTGGCCGCGCGCAAGCCAATTTTTAGATTTTCTTCTACCGTCATTAAGGGAAATATTTCTCGGCCTTGTGGTACATAACCTATGCCTAATTCTGCGCGTTGCTCAGCTTTTACTGTGTTTAAGGTATAACCATCCAAACTTAGGTGGCCAGTCTTCATCGGAATTAAACCCATAATGGCTTTAAGCAAGGTGGTTTTACCCACACCATTGCGCCCCATTAAACACACGCAGGCACCTGCTGGCACCTCTAAATCTATGTCCCATAAGGTATGACTTTCACCGTAAAATTGATTCAGTGCTTCAATTTTTAACATTAACCCCCCAAATACACTTGTATCACGCGAGGGTCATTTTGCACCTCATCCATCGTGCCTTCAGTAAGCACGGAACCTTCATGCAAGACCGTTACTTTACGGGCAATGGAGCGGACAAATTCCATATCATGCTCGACAACAACGATCGAATGTTGGCCTTGTAAGGACAATAACAACTGCGCAGTACGTTCAATTTCTTGATGGGTCATACCGGCAATGGGCTCATCAACCAACATGACTTTTGGCTCTTGCATCAGTAGCATACCTATCTCTAACCATTGCTTTTGACCGTGGGATAAAATCCCGGCGCGTTGATGCTTAGCCTCGGTTAAACCAATAGTCTCTAAAACATGGTCTATGCGTTCGTGTTGGCTAGGGTTTAAACGGTAAAACAAGGTTTGCCAAGTACGCTTGTCCGCTTTTAACGCCAACTCCAAATTCTCAAAGACACTGAGTTTGTCAAACACACTGGGTTTTTGAAATTTTCGGCATATCCCGGCTTGGGCTATCGCTGGCTCATCCATACCCAATAAATCGATGGTTTGGCCAAAAAAAACCGAGCCTGTATCTGGTCTAGTTTTACCGGTAATCACATCCATTAGCGTGGTTTTGCCTGCGCCATTAGGGCCAATCAAGCAACGCAGCTCACCATCATCAATATAAAGTGACAGTTTATTAAGCGCCTTAAAGCCATCAAAACTAACACTAACATCTTCTAGATATAAAATAGGGCCGTGCCGGGTGTCTAATGTGTCCTCTTGCACTAAACTGCCGCTTTTAACGCGCTCGTCAAGTTGCAACTGCTCGGATGGCGTTTGGCTCATACGGCTTGCTCCTTACGGCGATGCAATAAACCGACTATGCCATCTGGCAATAGTAAGGTGACCAACACAAAAATAGCACCTAAGCTAAACAACCATATTTCCGGTAACAAACCGGTTAATACGGTTTTGCTGTAATTTACCAAAACCGCACCAACGATTGCGCCATACAACGTACCGCGCCCACCTATGGCAACCCAAATAACGATTTCTAAAGAATTTAATGGCGAAAACTCACTAGGGTTAATAATGCCTACTTGCGGGACATACAATGCCCCAGCGATGCCTGCTAGCATGGCAGAAAATACAAATAACCATAATTTAAACATCTCCACACGGTAACCTAAAAAGCGGACGCGGGATTCCTGGTCGCGGATAGCCGTAATCACCCGCCCTAGCTTAGTATTGACCAACCATCGGCAAGTTAAATACGCCAAGATCAAACTCAAGCCCGACAGCATCAACAAGACAGCCCTTACGCCTTCAGATTGGATATTAAAACCTAAAATATCCTTAAAATCTGTTAAGCCATTATTGCCGCCAAAACCCATCTCATTACGGAAAAAAGCCAGCAATAAAGCGTAAGTCAAAGCTTGGGTAATAATTGATAAATACACACCTGTAACGCGTGAACGAAAGGCCAACCAGCCAAACAGAAACGCCAGGACACCCGGCACGGCAATCACCATAAGCATGGCAAAAGCAAAGTTATTAAAACCTAACCAATACCAAGGCAGTTCATGCCAATTTAAAAACACCATAAAATCCGGTAACAAAGGGTCACCATACACCCCGCGGTTACCAATTTGACGCATTAAGTACATGCCCATAGCATAGCCACCCAAGGCAAAAAACGCGCCCTGCCCCAAGACTAAGATACCGGCATAGCCCCAAACTAAATCTAGTGACAAGCCTAGTAAGGCAAAGGTTAAATATTTACCGACCAAGGAAACCGTATAGGCTGAAAAATGCAGTGCTGAATCAACTGGCGTCAGCAGATTAGCCAAGGGGATGACTAGCGTAATCAGTACCATCGCCAACAAGACGGTATTTGCCGTTTTATCATCAGAATGCCAAATTTTAAACATGCTTAAATCTCCGCAGCCCTGCCCTTTTGCGGAAACAACCCGCGCGGACGCTTTTGGATAAACAAAATAATGAACACCAAGATGAAGATTTTTGCCAACACGGCACCCGAAAAAGGTTCTAAAAACTTATTGGCGATACCCAAGGTAAATCCTGCCACCAACGTACCCAGTAAATTACCGACACCGCCAAACACTACAACCATAAACGAATCGACAATATAGGCTTGACCTAAATTCGGCCCGACATTGGTAATTTGGCTTAATGCCACGCCAGCCACACCCGCAATGCCGGAGCCTAAACCAAAGGTCATGGCATCTACCCGCGCAGTTGGAATACCCATGGCTTTGGCCATCGTGCGGTTTTGCGCCACAGCGCGCACTTCTAAGCCTAAGCGGGTATGTTTTAAGATTTGCAATAACGCGACAAACACCATCAAGCAAAACAGTAAGATATAAAAACGGTTCCAGGTTAGCGAGAGAAAATCATTGATTTGCAAAGAGCCGCTCATCCAATCGGGCGTGGCGACGCTACGGTTAAGTGGGGAAAAAATGGAACGCACGGTTTGTTGCAAAAACAGGCTAACGCCAAAAGTTGCCAGCAATGTTTCCAAAGGCCGCCCATATAAAAATCGGATAATACCGCGCTCAATAGCAATGCCAACCAAGGCGGAAATAACAAAGGCCGCCGGTATCGCTAAGATCACCGACATACCTAAGTTGTTGGGCATCAGCTGTTGCATAACATAAGTAGTATAGGCACCTAACATCATCAACTCGCCATGCGCCATGTTGATCACACCCATTACGCCAAAGGTGATGGCTAAGCCTATCGCCGCCAATACCAAGACTGCGCCTAAACTTAAGCCAAAAAATAAGGTTTCAATGGCGCTGTAAAATTGTAAGCGGTGGTTAATTTTTATCAAAGCCGCGGCTGCTAGATTTCTGACATCTGGGTCTAATTCCAAAAATTGGCCCTCATTATCTTTTTCAACCATGGCTTTCATTTGGTTAAGCACTTCTTGGCTGTTGTAAGCTTTAAGCGCTTCTATAGCATTAATACGCACGGCTTTAGGATGATCACTGTGGGTGTCTTGCAACAAAAATACTAGCCGAATAGCTTGCTTTACATCTTTATCTTGCTCATCTTTTAGGCGCTGTTGCAGCAATTCTAAAACCTTACCGTCGGTCTCTTTCGCCATCGCCTTTACAGCCGCCAACCTTACCGACGGGTCACCAGCACTTAGCTCCAACTGGCCAACCGTTTTACGCAATAAAGTCCTTAACTTATTGGTTAAATTAATTTTACTAATCGCATCCCGGTCTAAATTGCCAGCAGGCTCACCGCCGGCCGCATCAGTTAGACTGAATACTTGGTTTTGTTCATGGCCTATCACTAATTGGCCGTTGGCCTTAGCTTCAAATAAATTGCCATCCAATAAGGCTTGTAAAATTATTAATGCACGAGGATTACCGGTTTCTGCCAACTCGGTAATGGCCAGCTCTTTGTCTGGCATAGAGCCTTGTTTTAAGGTCTGCAAGACATCGCCGAACATGGCTTGTGCATTGGCTAGTACAGGCAAACATAGCCCGATTAATAAAATGCCTAAGCTACGATAACGCTTGAACTGTGTCACTAAACCCATGTTCTCTCCAAAGGCTTGAGCATAAAAGGGGAATGGCCATAACTTAAGGCCATTCCTGCCTTGTTTAAGCTGGCTTTAATATTTTTGCCCAGAACATTTTTTGGTTTTCGTGTTGTAATTTCCGCAGTTGATAGGCGGCGTCCAATCGGCAAGTATCACCTTGCTTTCAGGTAAGTAATCTGACCACGCATCACCATCCACGACTTTGTTAGTTTGCCAAACAGTTAGAAACTGGCCGTCATCTTGAATTTCACCGATAAGTACCGGTTTGCTTATATGATGGTTGGGCAACATTTTGGCAGTCCCCCCAGTCAAGTTTGGAAACTCAACGCCTATCAAAGCCTTTTGCACAGCATCAGGATCTGTCGTACCCGCTTTTTCGACCGCTTTCACCCACATGTTAAAACCAATGTAATGGGCTTCCATAGGGTCATTGGTAACGCGTTTTGGATTTTTGATATAGTCATGCCATTTTTTGATGAAATCAGCATTTTTAGTGGTATCAACACTCATGAAATAATTCCATGCGGCCAAATGACCCACTAAAGGTTTGGTATCTATGCCGGACAACTCTTCCTCACCGACCGAAAAAGCAATAACTGGAATATTTTCGGCAGAGACACCTTGGTTACCCAACTCTTTATAAAAAGGGATATTGGCATCTCCATTAATAGTGGAAACCACTGCCGTTTTCTTACCTGCTGAACCAAATTTTTTGATGTCAGCAACAATGCTTTGCCAATCTGAATGACCAAATGGCGTGTAATTGATCATAATATCTTTAGCCGGTACACCTTTGGCTTTTAAGTAAGCTTCCAATATTTTATTGGTAGTGCGGGGATAAACATAATCCGTACCCGCCAACACCCAACGTTTGATTTTGAGATCATTCATCAAGTAGTCCACCGCGGGTATCGCTTGTTGGTTAGGCGCAGCACCGGTATAAAATACGTTTTTGGAGGATTCTTCACCTTCATATTGCACGGGGTAAAATAATATGCCGTTCAACTCTTCAATGACAGGCAATACGGATTTACGCGACACTGACGTCCAGCAGCCAAAAATAGCAGCCACTTTATCTTTAGTTAACAATTCACGGGTTTTTTCCGCGAACAATGGCCAGTTTGAAGCGGGGTCCACGACTACCGCTTCCAGTTGTTTACCGAGCAAACCTCCTTTTTTGTTTTGCTCATCAATCAACATCAACATGGTATCTTTTAGTGTGGTTTCACTAATTGCCATGGTGCCGGATAACGAGTGCAAAACGCCTACCTTAATCGTATCTTCAGCAGCGGCTGGATTTGCCAACGCCAACAAAGACAGCAAAATAGCGCCAAATTGCAGGTTGAGGGCGGGTAAACAGAGTAAACTTTTATGCAGAGTGACTTTCATTTAGGTCTCCTGATGTTATAGTTATGATTTACATCACTAAATTTGAAGCTGTACGCCTAATTTAATGGCATTTACAAAGTTGCCGTTGGCTGCAGGTGTAAAAATACCGCCGCCGTTAGACAAGTCACCACCTTGCCAAAATAAGGATACCCGTGCGTTGTGGCCGTCAATGATATAGTTCAGCCCGGCTTCATATTCGCTTTGGTCTGGCCCATTGCGGGTAAATACTTCAGAGTATCTGACATAAGGCTGCAACTGGCCGACCCAAATCTTATCAGGGATCAAATATAGTAAGTCACCGGTAACGGAATTGCCTTGGAAACCGTTGTTCAAACCGCCACCGCCGCCGCCAACGATAAACGTATCAGCACCACCTGGCGCAGGCGCTCCATTGGCGTAACTGATGCCAAAGTTTTTATATTCGCCATTAAACGTAAGCACACCTTTACTGGGTAACACTTTTTCAAAATGCAAATCGCCGCCGGCCAATAAGAAATTGCCGGGGTTGTTGAACGAGCCTGCACCGTCTTCCTGGTATTGGGTAAAACCAGCCACGGTTAACACATCACCATCGGCGCCATATGCTGTACCGCCGGTGTAATAACCTGGGGCTTTTTCAACATTTAGGATGTTATAAGCTACCCGGCCTGAATAAAGTAAATTACTATCAGCATTGGCCGTTCTTCCGCCGGTTGTGTAATTTGTACGTTTTAAGCCTTCAAAGATACCGAAAACATATTTCAAATGCCCATCAAGTGCAGCACCCCAAAAGTTGACACCTTCGTCACGACCAAAAGTTCCGGCATCAGGTCCGGGCAGAACGTTTTGAATGGTCGAGTCTGACGGCTCGAAAGGGACTTTGTAAGGCTCAAAAACTTCACTGTAAAACGGACCGTTTAACTCTTGGCGGCCTTCAGCCACTAATTGCCGACCTAACCAAATGTTGACGTAAGGGTTAAATTCAAATTGCGCTATACCATCCAAAATCCGTATATCGCCACCATCACCACAATTAGAACATTCTGTATTAAAGGTGAATTTAATATATTTATGGATTTGGCCATTGGTATATAAACGTAAGTTATTTAAGGCAAAATCTGTAGAGTACTTTTCTGCCCCAGGACGTCCAGCCCTATTCTCAGCAGCTGAAAAGCTGGTTTTTATTCCGACACCAACGCTAATCCATTTGGTATCATCAATCTTAAACGTGGCGCCAGCTTGACTTTCTGCACTATAGCCAGCCACCAACGCAGCCAACAAGAACGTACTGTGTATAAGAAGATTTCGCCGGTAATCTACGATCTGTTCAGCGTAATTTTTCATTGTAAAACCCCTTTTAAACTTAATTATGAATACCTTTGCCCGAGAGCAATGCCGCAAGCAGCGGACGGTATTGATTGTTAAGCTTGGGGACTATTCGTACAATCAGTTAAATAACCCATGAGTCATTTAACGTATAGCGAAGTTTTAAGTTAAAATTAGCGCTGTTGCGGTTTAACTCCCTAAACAGCATGCATCTTACGCGCTGGCTAGGCTGATAAAGCGTAAAGCAAATGCTATGCTGACTAGGTTTTTTAGCCATTTAATCAATTAAAAAACAGTCACCTTGAGCAAATAAAAATGCTGGAATACGTCATAAAAACGAAATTGCCCTGGTTATTAAGTAAACCGCATCAATGTACAACAAAACTGGCCTAAGCTTAACCCAGACTAAATCTTTTTACTATCGCCTAACTTTAAACCTTGGCCGACATGAGTGTACCTAAAAGCGATACTGCGCAAAGCATTTACCTTAAACTTCGCGGCATGATTTTAAATTTTGAAATCCAGCCCAACTCGCGGCTAACAGAAACCGAGCTGGCCACTTATTTTGAGGTTAGCCGCACGCCCATCCGTGAAGCGCTGCAACGTCTTGAGGCAGAGGGGCTCATTATCATACGCCCTAAACAAGGCTGTTTTGTTAGGGCCATGGATTTGGAAGAATTTTCCGAATATTACCAAATCCGCATTAGCCTTGAAATGTTGTCGCTAGAAAACGCATGCACCAATATGTCCGATGATGCGTTAAAAAAGCTTGCCCAGGTCTGGGAAGCGCAAGCCTTGGTAAAGGATGGTGATAATGGGCAGCAAGTAGCTGCGTTAGATGAATCTTTTCATTTAACGCTGGCTAATGGTGGTGGAAACCGCATACTTGTTAAAATGTTAAGCGATATCAACAACCGGATACGCATAGTCAGACGGTGGGATTTTACCGATAAGGAGCGCATTCAAAAAACCTATAATGAGCATTCCAATATTATTCAATGCCTGCTTATACGCGATTTGCCAGCCGCCAAAAACGAAATGTCCAGGCACATTAAAAAAAGCGAAGAATTTACCAAAATGCTAACCATGATTCATTTAGGCATGAAGAAAAGTAATGCTTTTCCTTTTAATAACCCCGTGTAATATTATTAAGCTACTACAAAACCAAGAGAAAATTAATTTATTCTGCTTTAACCTCAACGCTTAAATTGTTTAGGCATTTAAACTTTTACGAAAAAGTTTCACTGGCAAACTTGTCGATTCGATCAAGAAGCATATAAACGTCAGTATAAGGATTCAACTGAAACGGGTAATTGCGGGTTGGGTCCGCGCTTTGCAACGTTTGTGAATTCATTTGTTTGGCACGATTTCTAGCGTTTTTTATATCTTCTTCAGAAAAAAGATTAAAAATTGTTCCTTCGCCTTTGTCATAATCAGTTAAGCCTCTCGTTTGAAGTTCTTGGCGTAATATACTGTTACTCCTTATATCATCGTAACAGCTATAAGGCGCTGCAGTATCTTTGAAGTGTAAAAGCAACCAAACCTCAAAACAAACATTGGAAAGTGCGATACAAATTTCATATGTTTGCGCAAGCTTGTAAGCCTCAAGATGTAGCGCATCCGGATATTTTGCAGGCGATTCTCGATCATATACCACCCAAATTGAGTCGTTTAAGCCTTTTTTATTAGCATCTTTCTTAGCTTTAACCGCCACTTGAACCAATTGCTTTGGTGTATTCTTTTTTGTGTCCTCAATTTTTACGACTTGCAATCGCCGATTAGCCGGAAAAAACTTATTCAAATATCCTTGAATATAGTTAGGTTCCGTTTTAGCCCCTTCGCAATAAATGCGTAAGACTGGCTTTAATTTTTGCTGAAACCTATTTTTCCTAGACTTAGGCATCAGTTTCACTGGTGTAAAATAAATCAACAATACCTTGGTAGTTAATTGAAGGAATTCCGCCAAAACGACCCTCTAAATACCATTGACTAAATGGGCGTTGCGGTTTAACGATTTTTTTATCAAAGTCATCTAGTGAAAAAAAATGTGTCGTGCCTTGTGTCTTCTCAGTGATCCAAATCTGATCCCGCCTTAAAAGCTCAGGTGACATTAAATTAATATTGTGGGTGGAAAAAATAAGTTGCGCATTCCCTTTATTTACCTTCGGATCATTGAACAGCTTTATAATTAATTCTGCCATGAATGGGTGCATACTATTATCTAATTCATCCATAATTAGAATTCCACCATTTGACAAAATTTCAATGAAAATTGGGGCAAAATCAAAAAACTTCCTAGTCCCGGCAGACTCTTTTATCTCTTCAAAATATTCAATTTTGCCAGCATCGGTTAAGTGCGCGAAAAAAGGTTTATTTTTAAAATCTTTTAAAATACGCGCTTTAATTTCATCAGGAATGCCATCGGGTAATTTTATGTCCTCTAAATCAGTCGCTTCTTGAAAACGTATATTAGAAATTCCAGTATCAACCAGAGATAAAATTGTTGATACCTTTTTAACTAAACTTGGTTCCTCAAACCAGTTTAATTTAACCATCCGTTCATTAGCTGCAAAGTGATGTAATTTTTTTCTAAAGTAATTGTAAACATTACGTATCATCTGAGGCGAGTCAGCACTATCTCCAGCCTTTGATATATAAGCATTGTTCTCAAAAAAAGGTAGGCGTTTTTTACCGCCTTTATATAGACTACCAAAACTAATTGTTTGCCATGTGTCGTTGTTTCCTCGATCAAACACTGATGCTTGTTGTCCAGTTGGATAAAAAACTAGATTCTCTTCGGTAATTCTATTTGCGGTAAACGCGACGGAGTAACGATAGCGGATTAATTTACTTTGATCATTTTCCGAACTAGGTGCAAAAAATTCAATTTCCAATCTGGTAGGTGAAGATTTTTTAGTCTCAGATAATAAATAAGGTTCATAACAGGGAATTTCGTCACCCTCTTTCAGTTCTTCAGAACCTACAATGATGTATTTTAATGCATGAAAAGCTAACAATAAATTAGATTTCCCGGAAGCATTTGCACCATATAATCCGGCAGATTTCAGCACGCCAATTTTATCACCTGTCGGATAAACTATATTTTCTAACAGAGTATTACCAGATGTTTCGGCATAGAGACTGAACGTTTGTTCGTCTTTAATAGAACGAAAATTTTGTACAGTAAATTCAATGAGCATAATGTTTTGGATATTAAGGCTATCTTTGCTAGATTTTAGCTAAAAAGTAGCATTTTAATTGATTTACGTCAAAACTACCTCCATTCAATTTTCTACGTTTATTATGCTTGCTAAGTTTTAGAAAATTGGATTGTTTGCGCAGATGCAAATAAAGTACCTTTCGGATTAGGGCAAGAGTTTGCCATAAAGACTTATTAAAATGGGAGTATCCTGACTTTTAATCGTTAAGCAACAAAATACCTAAACGTTTAGTTTCACCATATTAAGTTTTAAGACTTCCTTTTCATCCCCTAAATACTGAATTTGCTTTAGCATAGTTCCTTATGAAAATAAACCATTATTCAAGAAACTGTACCGGCTTAAGCCAATGCGCCAGGACTAAACAGCCGTCTTGGCTACTGACACTGTGGCATGAGGCTTCTGGGTTGTAAATGTAACTGCCTGCTGTATAAACACCACGCTCATCTTGTTGTGATCCGGATAAGACAAAAATGTGTTCATCTCCAATATGCTTATGGCGTGGCACGGAAGCACCGGGTTGATAACGGATTAAACCGACGCTATAGCCCTCAGCGGCCTGGAACAACAGCTTTAGATTGACACCGTCACGTAACTGCTGCCAGCCAGCTGCCGTTTCCGAGAGCATTTCCGGTGTTAAAAAAAAAGGCTCTATGCTGGTTAGATTATTCATATAAATTTAATTGCCACCGTTTAACAATTTGCTTTCAAATAGTTTCGCCAGCCGCCTAAAGCGCTGATCTCAACCGATAGACCCAGTGGGTAGCCCTCACATAAAAAGCCGGATTGCCAACTACCGTCTGCTAATTCTACCGAGCCTATGCACAATGGGCTATTTATTTGGGCGATAAAAGCTGCCCAATTTGCCATGGGCAAGTCCCACAGTTCCAATTCTATCGCTTGCCCATGCGCCTCGTCACGCATTAACCCAGGCCGCTCAGGCGATGGCGTAGCCAAGACAAATAAGCGATAGTTAGCGGCTGTTTTAGCCATGCCATAAAATTTGCCACCTAATGCCAACAATTGGCTGTTTAATGGCAAACCTTGCATATGCGCACCACACACAGCAATTCGCCGATAGCCCGTTGTGGCCAGCGTCACATCCTGGCGGATTGCTGGTGCTTGCTGCAATACCGTTTCAGCCCGTATTAGGGCCTCTATGTGCTTAGCTAACGCCAACAAACGCCAATCCGCCAATGCTTCAGCAAACAGGGTAACACCAAAAGGCATTCCATTGGCATAAAAACCGGTAGGTATGGCTACTGCGCACAGATCCAACAAGTTCATATAGTTGGTATAGTAACCCAGATTACTATTGAGTTGTATTGGATCAGCCAATACCTCAGCAATGGTATATATAGTTGGCGCTGTTGGCACCATGATACCCGTCAAGCCATGCATAATCGGTAGGATTTGCTGCTTTAAGTCTTGTAAATGGTGTAAGGCCGTAAACGCATCAATGGCAGTTTTAGTCGTTGCACCGGATAACACAGTTGCAATCACCTCATGCAACTGGTCTGGCTGGCTTGCAATAAATTCTCGTATCCCCGCATAACGCTCAGCTATCCAGGGGCCATCGTACAGCAAAAAAGCGGCCTCCAAAAAGGGCTGGAAATCTATTTCCACGACGTCGCCAATTTGTTGCAGGTTAACTATCGTTTGATTAAATAAGTCCGCACTTTCTAGGTTACCAAAAAACTTAAGTTGTGTAGGTTTAGGCACGCCAAAACGTGGCCTGACGGCATTATCAGTCATGCGTGGCAATAACTTGCGCTCATAACGGGTATAGCTATCTTGGATATCGTAGCCCAGTAAAAACTGAAATACCGCTTCTGCTTCAGCCGCAGTATGGCTAAATAACGACACGCAATCCAAGCTTTTACAGGCTGGCACAACACCAGAGCAACTAATTAGGCCTCGACTAGGTTTTAAACCAAAAATATTATTAAATGCTGCCGGTATCCGCCCGGAACCTGCGGTATCCGTACCTAATGCAAAACTCACTTGATTTAAGGCTACCGCCACAGCCGAACCCGAACTTGATCCACCCGATATAAACGCCGGGTTTAAAGCATTTTTACAAATACCAAAGACAGGTGGCGAACGCGTACCGGTTAAACCTGTGGCAAATTGATCCATATTGGTTTTACCGATAAACAGCGCACCAGCCTCTATGAGTTGTTGCACGGCAAAAGCCGTCTGCTTTGGTAAATAGCTAAAGCCAGGACAAGCCGCAGTTGTCGATACACCAATAACATCTATATTGTCCTTAACCGCAAATGGAATCCCATATAACGGCAAGCTTTCTGGATTTTGCAATGCTAACGCCCTAGCCTGCGTCATGAGGCTGTCAGACGATTGCAGGCTAATCCAAATATTGTGCGCTTTATATTTTTCGATGCGGCTTAACACTTCATTTACCACATCAGTGACACAAATAGCCTTGCTAAGATAGGCTGCGCGTAATGAAAACACATTAAAGGATAAATATTCAGCGGACGTACTCAAGGCAGTTTCTCTATATTTATAATTAATTGGCAACCCATATACCTTATTACAGTGATTAATTGGTGTAGATAGGCAATCTGGCATTTATTACAAGGTTAGTTACACCTCTGACGAATAAAATCCTGGTTTTTGATTAGCTAACAACTCGCCTAGGCCTACTGTTTTAGCTTTGTGTTTGCGTTATAGGTTATAGCGCCACCGCGCTGGTTAATGCCCGGCCATTTTAAGGCCAATTGCATCCCGATTAGCCGCCATGATCGGCGCTTCATAGCGCAGCTGGCCATCAAACATCACGCTTATGCGGTCGCTAAGCTCCAACAATTCATCCAAGTCCTCACTCACCAATAACACCGCCACGCCACGATTGCGGGCAGCCATAAGTTGCCTATGGATTTCTGCGGTGGCAGCAAAATCCAAACCGAAACAAGGGTTGGCCGTGATCAATAAATCAACCTCCCCGGATAATTCCCGGGCCAGCACCAAGCGTTGTATATTGCCGCCTGAAAGGGTTTCTATCGAAGTTTCTGGTATTGGCGGGCGCACATTGTAACGCTCGATTAAAGCCAAAGCATGGCTTTTAAGGGCCTTACGGTTAATAAACCAACGCCATAAGGTAAACTTTGGTTGGTCAAAGATTCGCAACGCCAAATTTTCAACCAAGTTCATCCGGGCTACACAGGCATTGCGCAAAGGCTCTTCCGGCAAGCAATAACATTTAAACTTAGCCATCTCGGCTCGGCTTGCAGAATAGGCTAGTCCCGATAACCGAATTTCACCACTGGCCAATTTACGTTGTCCGGCCAGCACTTCTATCAGCTCACGCTGGCCATTGCCGGACACGCCCGCAATGCCTAAAATTTCCCCCGCCCTAAGCGTAAGGTTTAAGCCATCCAGCGCTGTATTACCATTGTCCCCGGCAGCCACTAGCTGGTCTATCTCAAGACGAATGTCCCCCTGCACTATCAGTTCACGGCAAACAGACCCTGCAATCTCTTCATTACCAACCATCAACTCGGCTAGCAGCGCTGGGGTTTTTTCCGCGAGTGCCCCGCTATACGCCAATTTACCCCGTCTTAAAATGCTGACTTCATCTGCATATCCCATAACTTCCCGAAACTTATGGGTAATAATCAGTACACTTAAATTATTGCTGCGCGTACGCTGCTTTAGCATGGTTAAAATTTCATCTGCTTCTTGCGGCGTCAGTACCGATGTCGGCTCGTCTAAGATTAAAATCTCACGTTGCAAAAACAATTGCTTAAGGATCTCAACTTTTTGCTTCTCACCCGCCGCCAAGGTATTGACTTTTTGATGCAGCGCTATTTGAAAAGGCGTCTGCGCCATCAACGCTTCAAGATTCACAAGCTCTTGATGCCAATGAATTATTTTAGGGATAGGGCTACGCGACAACACCAAGTTTTCAAGTACTGTCATTTCCGGCACTAAGGTAAAGTGCTGGTACACCATACCTAAACCAAGTCCATGGGCATCACGGGTGCTATTAATATTGCACTCACGGTTAGCCACTAAAACTGCACCGGCATTGGCCTGGTAATAACCCATCAGACATTTGACCAAGGTACTTTTACCCGCTCCATTGCCACCTAATAAGGCATGGAACGAGCCGCGCCTTAATTTAAACGAAACACCACTAAGAACCTGTAAGGCACCAAAACGTTTAGAGATGTTGACCGCTTCCAGCGCTATAGGGCTAGTCTGCATACCTATACCGTCAGCATCACCGTCTGGTGCGGTTAAAGCCTGGGCGTTCATAAGATTGCCATGATAAAACTTTCTGAATCAGCTACCGCACCAAACACACCGCCTTGCATTTTTATCATATTTAGCGCGGCCTGATGGTTGCCTGGATCGGTGGCGCCACAACAATCATGTAAAAGCACGCATTCATAACCTCGGTCATTGGCATCACGCATGGTGGTATGCACACAAACATCGGTGGTGATACCCGTTAAGACCAGATTACTGATGCCACTATTGTGTAATAACAAATCCAAATCGGTAGCGTAAAAGGAGCCTTTACCGGGTTTATCAATCACCGGCTCGCCGGGTAATGGCGCAAGCTCTGGAATAATTTCCCAACCTGGCTCCCCGCGTACCAAAATTTTGCCACAAGGGCCAGGATCACCTATGCCTGCACCAATTTGCTGGCTACGCCAGCGCTTATTTTTTGGCAAATCAGACAAATCTGGCCGATGGCCTTCACGGGTGTGGATAACGTGGTAACCTAACTGACGGCAAACCCCTAGCACACGCTTAATTGGCTCAATAGGTGCCCGCGTCAACGACAAATCGTAACCCATACGGTCGACATAACCGCCCTCGCCACAGAAATCAAACTGCATATCGATAATGACCAAACAGGTATTGTCGGGCCGTAAATCGCCGTTATAAGGAAAGGGATAAGGTTCGCTGGTGACATATTTAGCCATAAAAATACCTCATTTAGTTATAGAGAGCTCACCCGGCACACCTGTTAAGGTGCGTTGCCGCGAGCAAGTAGCTAACATTAAAATTAGGGTTAACACATAAGGTGCCGCATTAAATAAATAATACCCGCCACTAATACCGACCGATTGCAAAGCAGGGCCTAAGGCACTTGCCCCACCAAACAACATGGCGGCAAATAAACAACGCATAGGCTGCCATTTGGCAAACACCACTAAAGCCACGGCAATTAAGCCTTGCCCGCTGGATAAGCCTTCATTCCAGCTGCCTGGATAATAAAGCGATAGTACCGAACCGCCAACACCGGCCAAAAAGCCGCCTATCATTGTGGCTACCGCCCTAACCGCATTTACCGGAAAACCTAAAGCCTCGGCTGCATCCTGGCTATCACCCACCGTTCTCACCATCAACCCCCAACGCGTGCTGGACAATCCCCATTTCAACAAGGGTGCAAGCAATAAACCCAGCAAAAATAATATATTAACTTGCAAAGCGGCTTGTACTTGCGGGATGTCACTCCAAACACCCAGCCCTATAGCAGGCAAATGCGGTGCGGTAGGCTGGATATAAGGTTTACCTAGAAAAAACGCGATACCAATGCCAAACAGCATCATGGCAATGCCCACAGCAATATCATTCACTTTTTTATGGCTACAAATCCAAGCATGTAGCAAGCCCAGCAAAACACCGCTAATGCCGGCCGCAAACACGCCTAGCCAAGGTGAGCCGCTACTATAGGAGGCTGCATAAGCGGTCATTGCCCCTAACACTAAGTTACCTTCCAAGCCTAAGTTGATACGGCCACTTTTTTCCGTAAGGCATTCACCCAAGCTCACATAAATATAAGGCGTACTGGCGGTAATCGCGCCACCTAATATTGCTAGCGGGATGCCCCACCAACCTAATACGGTTTCTGTCATCTTGGGCTCCTTACCTCGCAATACCTGTTCAATCGGCCATACCAGGTTTCGCTATACAAAATGACCATAAAGATAATGCCCTGAAGGATAAGCACAGTAGCGTCTGGTAAATGATGGCTACGCTGTAAAAGCCCTGAACTGGCGGAAATACCGCCTAACAAAATTGCTACGGGGATTATGGCTAAAGCATTTTGTCTAGCCAAAAAAGCCACCAGTATGCCGGCATATCCGTAACCTGCGGCTAATGAGGCATTGGCTGTGCCATGCACTGCCGCCACTTCCACCATGCCAGCCAAACCTGCCGCCGCACCGGCAAAAAAACAAGTTACCACCGTTAAACGCCCAACTGGCAAACCAATCAGTTCGGCAGCACGCATATTGCCGCCAACCACACGCACCGCGAAACCCAGGGTGGTGAGTTGAAATAAGACAAAATACAGCAGGCATAAGCCTAGCCCGAACATTAGCCCCCAATGCACCCCTAAACCTGGCATATCCTGCAACATATTGACACTGCCTATGGGCATTGTTGCAGGTTTGTTTAAACTTTGTGGATCACGAATAGGGCCTGTTACCAAATGGTTCATCAGCGCTATGGCGATATAATTGAATAATAAACTGGTAATGGTCTCATTAACGCCGCGCCAATATTTAAGGGCACCGACTAAAGCAATCCATAACCCCCCTGAGCACATACCGGCCACTAACATAGCTGTTATCACTAGCCATGGGGCACAGCCGCCCAACAATAAGCCAACGCAGGCAGATGTTACGCCGCCTATCACCAAGGCACCTTCTGCGCCTATCATAATCAAGCCTAGTTTGGCAGGCAACGCCGTACATAAGGCAGTCAACATTAACGGGGCTGCCCGTTCCAAGGTATTGCGCCAAGAAAATAAACTGCCGAAACCGCCCCGGTACATAGAATAAAACACTGCTAGCGGATCATTACCGACAGCCAATAAAAACATGGCAAACACCAGTAACGACAACAACAACGCCAACAAAGGAATTAATACATGCTCTGCCGAAGCGGCCAGCAGCAGGACTTTCATCATCAAGATCCGGTACTACCAACCACGCCAGCCACCAAATAATCCATAGTTTCCAAACGGATATCGGTTTGCGGTAATAACGTGCCTGCCGGAATAACTACTTTGCCCTTATTGTCTTTCAGTTCCCCTTTATAAATAATCAAATCTCCAGACATCAATTTGGCTTTGGCAGCATCTGCTAACGCAATCGTCGCAGTACTCACTGCCGGGCCATATTTGGAAACTTTGACCATCCCCTCTTTTATCCCACCTCTCAGCAAATGCGGAAAAGCTTTGCCTTCCCGCATCAGATTGACGTAGTCGGTATAAACCTTAGCCCAATTCCATTCGGCTCCGGTTAAATAACCTTTTGGTGCAAGCTCCGATTGATCGGCATGATAGCCACTGGAAAAAATTCCCCGGCGCTCGCAAATTTCAATGATAACCTTAGGGCTATCCACATGCATGGTAATGACATCAATACCTTGGTCAATTAAACTGTTTGTTGCCTCGGCTTCTTTTACCGGCAACGCCCAATCGCCTGTAAAAATCACTTGCGTAGTAATTTTAGGGTTAACGCTTTGTGCGCCTAAAGTAAACGAATTGATATTACGCAATACTTGCGGAATCGGCTTAGCTGCAATAAAACCCAGCTTGCCCGTTTTACTGGTACCTGCTGCGACAATACCGGCGATATATTGGGCTTCATCAATATAACCAAAATAACTGCCAGCATTGGCCGGATGTTTGCCCTCCTGATACAGCCCACCCGCATGCAGAAAAGTCACATCAGGATATTTTGGCGCAACTGCTAAAATATGCGGATCAAAATAACCAAACGACGTCGGGAAAATCAGCTTGGCGCCATCCAGATTAACCATGCTTTCCATCGTGTTCTGCACCGCAATGGTTTCCGGCACATTTTCTTCCTCCACCACCTTAACCCCAGGTATCGCCTTTAAGCTAGCCGCACCTAGCGCATGGGCTTGGTTATAACCATAATCAGCTTTGGAGCCCACATAAATAAAGCCAACGACTATATCATCAGCCGCTTTGGCGAATGGCAACCAGCCCATAGCCAATACCATAAGCATTGTTTTGCATACCCTAAATAAAGAATAGTTAGCTACCCTGGCACTCATCGGATTCATTTATATACCTCAGCAATGGTAAACAGCACAAGCCGTGTTTATAGCTAAACATTAACGGACTTAAAGCTGATTGTTATATTTCAATGTTGTATACAACAAAATATGCATTATGAGTGCCAAAAAACCAGTCTATTCCAAAACAGTTGACCTTGACTGCCCAATCCCTAATAAAACAAGACTTGCGGTAACTGATTACTGGCTGAGGAAAATTTGATCAAATATCAAAGAGGATAGATTTGGTGCAAATGCGTAATTTTTTGCACTGAAATAAGATGCTGAGTGCACGTTTATAACATGCCGTGCGTGCCAATTAAGCTAAGATTTCGAAATCAATCTAACCCGAACCCTTTGATACTTAAATTTTCTTCAATCTTTTTTTTGCGCCATTTGTTACCTTCTTCAAGATTTTGAATGAAGTAATTAACTCCTTTAAGCGGCATTACAACGTCTTGCATTATATGGGTACGGAAAACAATTGATGCAAATATGGTCAAAATTTCCCCTATTAATACAATGCTTTCTGATATACCTGAACAATAAACATCGTCTTTTGCGCTATTTTTTTTCTTGTCCTCATACTCTTTAATCAAAGTATTAAGGTCTCTGTGAGCCTTTCTTTTATTTCTGATTATTTTCAGGTTTTTAATATCATTATTTAGCTCATTAACATTGTAATTAAACTTTTCTAGCTGATTATTATCTTTTTCCTTCTTATATTCTTCCATGTCAGAATCACCATAAGAACGACTAGAGATCAGTTCGTTAAGGTCTTCCTTTAATCGTAAAATTGTACTATTTTTATTTTTTCCTTCTTGACTGTTATCAGTTAATCGACTAATAGTTATAATTAAATCATCTCTGATAGAATCCATAAAAATTGAATACGTAATTTCCGACGCTTCCCATAGAACATTAGCTTTGCTCAAAAACGCATAATACACATTCCGTTTTACACAAAGAAATGTAAATTCTTCTTGAATAGAACAAAAATTTATCACTGCGTCTTTTTTAAGCTCATTGCTCTTAAACATATTGTAATTAAGCATACATGCCGCTCACGGTGTAAAGGAAAAGAAGTTGCGTAGAGTGGGCAGGCGTTTTTGCCCACCGTTTACATCGTCGATTTGTTCCGCATGGGCATAAAAGCGTTGACCACGCGACAAGACTGCAACGCCTAATCAAAGCCGATTCGGAAAATTTGGCAGAAATCCCCAAAGCCCAGCGCAGGTCGCCAGCCAAACCCCTCAGCCATTATGTAAAAAGCCTTTATGTAAAAAGCCTTCTCAGACCCTCAGGGGCATCAGAAAAGCTTGTGAAAGCTGCGATTATACGTTGCAATAGTGTCCAGGCTTTTGGCGTACATTATTCGACTATCAGCCGAAAGGTCAATAAGAACTGACATGAAAATGCATGGCTAAAAGACTTGACCCCAAATTTCTATCACTTAGACCCCAATTATTACGAAAATCTTCTTTCTAACGATGGAATTTCAAGAGTAACATCATCGGTAAATGCGTAGTTGTCGCTATCTGAATCGAACTCCGAAGCATACGCCCTCAGCCAAATTTTTCGCCAATCCGCAGATAAAACATAGCCTTTATCTGCTTCACTATTTGCTAATTTTCTTGGGTAGGCAGTTCCTTTACGTTCCAATTGTGTGATCGTAACAATCAGGTGAGCTAGGCTAACCTGTTCGGACGCGATCTCTTTGTGGAAATCTGGAAAGAACCCTTTATCTCCATCAGAAGCACGCCAACCTGTAACTGAATTTACCTCGGCAAGATTTTCATACGGATGGGAGTGGAACGAACCAACCAACTCAATGTTTCGCCAATAAGTCCCAAAAAACTCTTTTTTCATACGTAACGAATCGTAGTCTGGCGCAACCCAGTCTGTATGTCTAGTTGCTGATGTTTCGACCGTAGCCATTGTGGCAATGATTTTAGTGGATTGATTGCCTTTGGGTTGGATTGAATAACCCCAGAGTAAACCAAATGTTTCCAATCTATCCCGTCCTTTACCCTTGGGTGTTTTGTGCAAAAATTCATAAGCTTCGATTGCTGATGTAAAAAGCTGGGGTACGACGTGATCTTCTATAAAAATAGTGTTCATGGAATCCTTTTGCCTAACGATAAGCTCAGCCGACGCGAAACCGCGTAGCGGTTGAGCGGTCGGCTGGAGCGACTTGTTGGGCGATGCCCCATCTACACATGAGAAAAGCATGCATTGGAAAGTTCTCTCAAACGACTCGAATTAAGGGGGCCTCTGTTGTGGATATTCTCTTTAAGCTGTGCTTCGCGCGCAATTGCAGAACCCATTTCGTACAACTTTGACCCATTCCACATTTCCTTCAATTCATTTTCCCAGACGTCTTCGTAAGTGCCATTGATGCCCATCTTCAAAACACATCCAGAAGAAAGGCCAGCATCGCACAAAGCTTTTGAAAATCCTATTCCTTGGTCATTAAATATTAGCTTGTAGCTGAACGACCATTTCATACCCAACTCGGGCACATCCTTATTCCACGGCAGTTTGAGAGTATCCACAATATAGTCGATTGTTTGATCGGCAGTTGCCGATAAATCCCAATCCATCCTAAAAAACTTATCGAATCGAGTAGAGTATAGGTATATGAAATCAGCGTTTGATTTTGTAATGTCAGGCCAAGGGTATAGTGGTTTGTTGTCAGCGACGACTGACGCAGCTCTGTCTTTGCCCCATACACCAAGTAATTCAACCAGCCCGCTATCATAATTAAAACGGAAATCGGCATAGCGACGGTGCTTCAAGAGAGGCGGTATATCGCAGTCTTCAATAAGAACAGGAAGAAGAAATGTCCCGCCTATTGCTACTTGGTGCATCAAAGCAGCGTTAAGCTCTTCTGTAACCCATCGTGACAGAACCGAGGCTTTTGACAGAACGATCAAGAAATATTTTGACTGCGACAGACCTTCATTTATGCCACCGGTAACGCTGTCACCCACGCGAAGATCAAACTTATCGTACCAAACTGGAATCTCTCGCGACGCCAGATCGGCCACAAGGCGATCCACGAAGCCTTTGTCGCTGCTTGAATGGGAAACAAAAACCTTCCCAATTAATGCGGTCATCTACTCTCCTTTTAGGCCCAACGTTAAATAGACACCTAAAAAGGTGCTTTTTTTCAGCTAAAATACACCTTTTTTAGGTGTATTTTATTTTAAATTTGTTTGTTTTTTATGGTGTTATGGAAATTTAACTTCATTATAAAACTTTTTATTAGGTGTAGTTATACACCGATGTATGCCAGTTTATTTTGCTCAAAGGGATAAAATCGACTAACAGTTTCTATAATTACAACACCAAACTACAACAACCATTTTCCTCAAACTTAATTGGGTAACCTGTGATAAAAATAGCACAAACTCAATTAAATACCAGAACAGCAAAGGGTCATGTCTTGTATTAAAAAATACTCGTTTATAATCTCGCGCATGGCTAGACCTCTCGGATTATAATTTGCCGGTGGGCTTTACATGTGACTTCGCGCGGGAACGCGAGGAGTGAGATTTTTCTAGATTGGGCCAATTTGCCTCAGTGCGGGAAGTTGCGATTGTTCAATACCGAAATTTTGTGCGTGCCGGCATCAGTTTGCCGCCCATTAGGGATAACCTGAAAAACCAGATTTTTCTGGCCGATACAGCGTTTGTGGAAAAACTGCAACACCTGATCAAAGCCGATTCGGTCAATTTGGCAGAAATCCCAAAAGCCCAGCGCAGGCCGCCAGCCAAACCGCTCAGCCATTATGTACAAGCTTTCTCTAACCCGCAGGACGGCATCCGAAAAGCTTGTGAAAGCTGCGATTATACGTTGCAATAGTGCCCAGGCTTCTGGCGTGCATTATTCAACTATCAGCCGGAAGGTCAATAAGAACTGCCGCCACAATGCTTGACTGAAAGACTTGACTCTACACTTTCTTTTTTTACAGTGCGTTACACTGGATTAAAAGTAGGGTCATAATTTAAGGTGATGACGATGCTGTCCAAGTTGGCTGACCGGCAGTTTCCGTGGGGGCATAGGCAATATAACTTGACGCTTGAAGAAATGATTTCAATCATACATAGAAGGCATTTTTATGGAGTGATGCAATGGCAATGTTGACTGTACGTAATTTACCTGAAGATGTGCACCGGGCACTGCGTGTACAAGCCGCCCGACATGGGCACAGCACTGAGGCTGAAGTCCGCGAAATACTGACAATGGCAGTAAAGCCTGAAGCCCGTATTCGTATTGGTACAGCCTTGTCGGCATTGGGCTGTAGGATCGGCCTCACCAACGAGGATTTTGATGCCTTTGATCGGGTAAAAGACAAGACGCCCACTGAGCCATTGACGTTTGAATGATCGTCCTCGACACCAATATCGTTTCTGAGGCGATGAAGCCTGAGCCCAACCCGACCGTGCTAGCCTGGTTGAATGAACAAGTTGCAGAAACCCTGTACCTGTCCAGTGTGACCTTGGCAGAATTGTTGTTTGGCATTGCCGCGCTTCCAAGCGGCAAACGCAAGGATATGTTGGCGCTGGCCATTGACGGCCTGTCGGGGTTATTTAGGGATCGGGTGTTGCCATTCGATACCCGTGCTGCACAGCGCTATGCTGAGCTAGCTGTGGCTGCCAAGGCTAGCGGGCAAGGTTTCCCGACACCTGATGGCTATATAGCCGCGATTGCGGCTTCACGGGGTTTCATCGTGGCCTCACGCGATACTGCGACTTTTCAAGCGGCCAGTGTGCCGGCCATCAATCCCTGGGTTACTTAGCGCGTTCTCTGGCAGATCTGAAACAGGCCACTTTCGCTACTTGAAATAGAAGCACCAATGCCGCTTCAGAACGCTTTTTTCACTTATGCCCCGTGGGTAAACCTTGTAAACAGAGCTGGTTCACTATCGGTGCTATCAGATTAGGGCAGAAGCAATAAAGACCCGACCTGATGCCAAGCACCAGGTGTTCGAATATATCAAAGACTACTACAATCGCAAATGGCTTCATTCAACATTGGCTATCTTAGTCCAGTTGCGTTTAAAAAAGTCGCTTAGTGGAGTGTCCGTGAAATCCGGGCATGATCAATTTATTTTCTCTCATTTTCAAAGTTCAGGATAATGGGGGTCAGTCTTGTAAACAAGCATCTAATAGATGAACCGAGTTTTTTGCTCTCATCTCATGACAGCGATGGCTGCTTCGGCGTGTTGCGCGTGAGTACTAAACAATAGGTGTCCACCCTAGCATCTGTCTCATTCCTGTGCAAAAGTTACCAGTTTTGCACCAGATTGATCTGTTTTTTAGCTGCATTTTCCATCGATTAAGTTAAACAAAGTCAGCTTAGCCTTACAAATACCGGGATGCTTTGATTGTTGCCCTATGGCGCGCAATTTGCTGTTGTATACATAGTTGCATTTTTACCGCCTCAACCGCATCGAGGATAGTCATGACAGCCATTACAATTAAAGCCGAACCTGAAGCTATTACCCTTAATCTTGCCAAAACTGCAGTTGTAATAATTGATATGCAGCGCGATTTTCTTGAGCCCGGTGGTTTTGGTGAGTCTTTGGGCAATGATGTGTCTTTATTGGCGGCAGCCATAGCGCCCTGCCAAGCTTTGCTTAGTGCGGCCAGGCAACAAGGGATGCTAATTATTCATACCCGGGAAGGCCATTTGCCGGATATGTCTGACGCCCATAAAGCTAAAGTGGAGCGTGGTGACCCAAGTGTGCGTATCGGCCAAATGGGGCCTATGGGGCGTATTTTGATCCGAGGCGAACCTGGGCAAGATATTATTCCGGAATTGTACCCATTGGCGAGTGAGCCGGTAATCGACAAACCTGGCAAAGGTGCATTTTATGCCACTGAATTTGAATCCATTTTGCAAGCCAACGACATTAAAGATTTGATCGTCTGCGGCGTAACTACTGAAGTTTGCGTGCATACCACCATACGTGAGGCTAATGACCGTGGTTACCGCTGTTTGGTACCGGGCGACTGCTGCGGGTCTTATATCCCAGAATTTCATGAAACAGGCCTGCGCATGATTAAGGCGCAAGGCGGTATTTTTGGGTGGGTGACTGATTCAAAAACAATTTTAGCAGCCATGGCTGCGTAACAAGAAGGCAATTATTTTAAATTAAGCCAGCGCTACAGAGGGCAATATGAGCACAACAGCAAACGTTAAAATTTGGACACCTGGGGACTGGAACGCTTACTTCGGTTTTGGCACGAATATATTAGTTAATCTGTTAGTTTTAACCGGATTGCTTCGATTTGTCCTAAAAATGCCGGATGAATTGGTGTTTGGCCGCATCTTACCGGCCACTGGCCTAATGCTGTTTTTAAGCACGCTGTATTATGCAAGCTTAGCTTATAAGCTGGCAAAAACCAGTGGTCGGGATGATGTCTGCGCCCTGCCCTCTGGCATTAGCGTGCCACATATGTTTGTGGTGGTGTTTGTTATCATGCTACCCATAGCCTTGACTAGCAATGATCCGGTGAAAGGCTGGGAAGCCGGTTTGGCCTGGGTGTTCATACAAAGTTTTGTTTTGATGGTTGGCGGTTTTATCGCACCATTCATCCGTAAAGTCACCCCAAGAGCCGCCTTGCTGGGCACTCTGGCGGGGGTTTCGATTGCATTTATTTCGCTACGGCCAGCCTTGGAAATGTTTATGACGCCGGTTGTGGGTGTTGTGTGTTTTGCCATTATCATGGCCAGCTGGTTTGGTGGTGTAAAATATTTTAAGGGGATACCTGCGGGTTTGGTCGCAATTGCAGTGGGTACAGTTATCGCCTGGTGCTCTACGGCCTTAGGCCTAGATTACGGCGGCATGAGTTTGGATAATGTTGCTGGCTCGTTTGCCCATTTTGGCTTTGCTTTCCCAATTCCGGCTTTTGGGCATGTGTTTTCAGGTTTTGAGTTTTTAGGCGTCATCTTAGTCACCGCCATTCCATTCGGCATTTATGATTTGGTCGAAGCCATGGATAACGTAGAAAGCGCTGCCGCAGGTGGCGACAGCTACCCAACCACTCGGGTTTTAACCGCTGATGGTGTGGTTAGTCTAATCGGTTGCCTAATGGGCAATCCGTTTATCAATGCGGTTTATATTGGCCACCCTGGTTGGAAATCCATGGGCGGACGTATAGGCTATTCCGCAGCAACCGGTATTACGGTGTTGGTATTATCTTGGCTAGGGATTATTGCGCTGATAGCCTCGCTGATTCCTGTTGTTGCGATTTCACCGATTTTGCTTTACATCGGTATGTTAATCGGCGCGCAAGCTTTTCAAGAAACACCCAGAAGCCATGCGCCAGCCATCATTTTAGCCTTAATGCCTAATCTTGCGGCCTGGGGGAAACTACAAATTGATAATACCCTAGGTGTGCTTGGTACCAGTGCTGCAGATATCGGTTTAGAAAAACTGGGTAAAGCTGGCGTGCTTTATCATGGTTTAGAAGTCCTTGGGGGTGGTGCCATTCTGGGTGGCCTAATGTTGGGTGCTATCGCCGCCTTTATTATTGAGCGGGAACTCTATAAAGCATCCCTATTTGCATTTGCTGCGGCGGCTTTTACCTTTGTTGGCTTAATGCATGGCGAAGCCATCGGTTTTGCCCAATCATTACCGGTTAGCTTTAGCTATATTGGTGTAGCCGTTATATTACTGCTTTCTTCTAAATATGCCGAAGTGACTCAAGCCTCAGCTGAAAGCCATTAAAATTCCAGGCCATTCCCATCTAATCTGGGCTTTAGATGGGAATGGTGGGTTTAGACTTCTAAGCCAAGTATTATTAGGATTATTGGATTAAAATCTTTTAAAGCGGACAGCTAAACCTGGAAGTTGCCACAGCTTCAGGGATTAATTCATGAAATAATTTACTTATCTTTCAGTTAGTTATATGATAAAACCCGATTGTTTGCTCCCTATCGGGCTAGGCAATGTTTTAGCGAATGCCTACCATCACCGCTAGCCAAGTAACTAGCCACAAATTATAAAAATAGAGATTTCACATCACCCCGACCCAGCCCTAACAGAGCTGATAATATTAAGCAATGCTTAAATAAGCTTAAAATATTCTTAAAAACTAACACCAAACCTGATGATTTTTTGTTAAGCTAGCCGCGCTTAAAGCCTTTAAGCAATGTGTTTAATCTTAATATATTAGGGAGTACATGATGACCGCTAATTTTACGACCACGCAGCCCGTTATTACTGACAGTCAACCTAAGTTAAAACCTAGCTACTTTAAAGCTAACGCTTACAAATACAAACTCTGTGCTAATTTGATAGTTTTACTACTTGGTTTAAGCGTCAATTCTGCTTATGCCGACAGGGAATATTATGCCAACTATGAAGTGACTGTTAGCAATATTACCCATGGTGAATTTGCTGCTGAAGGTGACCGATGCCGAACCGGCCCACTCATGGGTTTTTTTGTATTTGCAACACATCAAGTGGATTTTAATCTTTTTGAATTGGGTAAACCTGCGAGTGGCGAGCTTGCAACTTTAGCAGAAACTGGTGCACCTTTTGTATTAGCTGGAACCCTTGCAGCAAACCCAAAAATAAGCCAGGCATTTAGTATTCCCGCCCTACAGGATTTTCCTGCCAAGTTGTTTGACGGAATTCTTTGTGCCGGTGAGCAATTAAAAACCAGTATTTGGGCAAGGCCTGGCCATCGTTTTAGTATGGCGGCTATGCTTTTCCCCAGTAATGATGCATTTCTAGCACTGAATAATGTGGAATTGCCAACAGCACATTCAGCAAAAACTTATTATTCGCCTGCTTATGATGCCGGCAGTGAGTCTAATGATGAGCTGTGCGCCAATATGCCTAACTCATTTGGCTTACCTGGCTGCCAATCCCCTACCGATGGTAACTCAAACCCTACCATACCAGACCCTAATAACACGGGTGGTCCAGGCCTAGGTGAAGGTTATGTGCATATCCATTCGGGTATTCAAGGTATTGGTGATTTAAAACCAAAAGAATTCAGTTGGAACAACCCCGTGGCACGGATCACTATACGTCGCGTCCGTTAGTTTTAGTCAATGGCCGGAGGGGCTTTTAGTAGCCCCTCCGGCCATTGATGTTTAGACTGGTCAATGCCCTATCCTAGACGGTTATACGGACAAGTAACCTTTTATCTTAGCCGCATCAACTTCGCCACGTTTATCTTCGTGGATAAAGCGGCCTTTGTCGATCACTATAATGCGGTCTGCCACTTCCATCGTAAAACTCAGCACCTGTTCTGAAACGATGATGGTAATCTCGCGCATTTTGCGGATTTCATTCAAGACTTTTGCAATGTCTTTGATAATAGAAGGTTGAATGCCTTCTGTAGGTTCATCCAACAATAAAACCTTAGGGTTAGTCACCAAGGCCCTTGCAATTGCTAGCTGCTGTTGCTGACCACCTGATAAATTACCGCCTTTACGCTTGCGCATATCAAATAACACCGGAAACAAAGCATAGATATCCTCTGGAATATGCCTATCCTTGGATTTTTCCAAGCCTGTTTCTATATTTTCCTGTACCGTCATGGTCGGGAAAATCATACGGCCTTGCGGGACATACGCCAAGCCTTTCGCTACCCGCTGGTAAGTCTCAATGCCATTTAGATTTTCACCATCTACCTCGGCTTTACTGGCCTTGCTGGGTAAAATCCCCATTAAGGATTTAAATAAGGTAGTTTTACCCATCCCGTTACGTCCCATAATGGCCAAGGTTTCATTTTTCTCTGCCTTAAAGCTTAAACCATGGATCACTTGGCTTTGCCCATAACTCACTTCTAAACCTGTAATTTCAAACATGATAACGCTCTCTTGTAACGATATGGCGGTTAATGGCCTAAATACACTTCAATGACTTTTTCATCAGCTTGGACTTTTTCCATTGAACCCTCGGCCAGAATTTTGCCTTGATGTAAGACGGTAACTTTATGGGCAATTTTTTTTACAAATTCCATATCATGCTCTATCACTAAAACTGAGCGGTTTTTACAAATCCGGTTAAGCAAGTCGGCAGTTTGGTCGCGCTCTTTTGCACTCATGCCGGCCACAGGCTCATCCAGCATGAGCAGCTCAGGATCTTGCATTAATAACATGCCAATTTCCAGCCATTGTTTTTGGCCATGGCTTAGCAAAGCGGCCTCTCTATCCAGTTGCTCGGTAAGTAAAACTTCTGCGGCAATTTTATGCACTTGGCCACTCACTGCCGCCGTGCGCTTAAACGTTAAGCTACCCCAAACTGAGCGCCCGACGGGGTAAGATACTTCCAAGTTTTGGTACACACTTAAGTTTTCATAAATTGAGGGGGTTTGAAACTTTCTGCCCACACCAGAACGCACGATTTGATGTTCAGAGAGTTTGGTTAATTCGGTATTTTTAAACTTAATTGAACCGGAGGTAGATTTAGTTTTGCCGCAGATCAAATCTAGAACTGTGGTTTTACCGGCCCCATTAGGGCCGATGACAACATGCAGTTCATTTTGGTCGATATACATCGTTAAACCATCAACTGCTTTAAAACCGTCAAAGGAGACCGTCAAATCTTCTATGGCCAAGACAAAATCGGTATTGCTCATGCCTCTTCTCCTACCAACTTGGTGGCGGCTTTTTTTGCAAATTTATCTGCGAGCTTTTCCAATTTGAACCTTTTTGCCAATTTTTCGTAAATGCCTGCCAGGCCATCCGGAAAAAACATCACCACGGCAATAAATAAGCCACCCATTAAAAACAGCCACAATTCAGGATAAGTTTCAGAAAACGCCGTTTTGCCAAAATTAACCAATAAAGTGCCATAGACGGCGCCAATTAGTGACATACGGCCACCAACAGCTGCAAAGATAACCATTTCTATGGATGGTACTATGCCGACAAAACTAGGTGACATAAAACCGACTTGTAAGGCGAACATTGCCCCGCCGATTGCTGAAATCATGGCCGCCAGGCAAAAGATAAAGATTTTAAAACTGGCCACATCGTAACCGGAAAAGCGTACACGCTCTTCCTTATCGCGCATAGCCAACAACAACATGCCGAATTTTGAGGTGAGTACAAAGCGCGATAGCATAATGCAGACAATTAGCAGCCCCGCATTAACAAAATATAAAATGTATTTTGCGCTATCCGTCCTGATATCCCAGCCCAACATCGTTTTAAGGTCAGTAATGCCGTTTACGCCACCGGTATAGCCTTGTTGACCGATAATCAATATGCTTAAGATTAACGCGATGGCTTGGGTAATAATCGAAAAATAAACGCCACCCACGCGCCGTGTAAACATGGCCATACCTATAATAAACGCCAGTAGGGTGGGTACGAACAATACCATTAATAGGGTTAAGGGGAGACTTTTGAACGGTTCCCAAAACCAGGGCAGTTCGGTGATTTGGTTCCAATCCATAAAATCCGGGATACCCGGTGTCGTCTGGATTTTAGTGCTTACGGGGTCAGACGCCTCTAACTTTAAAAACATCGCCATACAATAGCCGCCCAAACCAAAAAAGATGCCCTGCCCTAAGCTTAAAATACCGCCATTCCCCCACAACAACACTAAGCTGACCGCCACAAAAGCGTAGGTCACGTATTTGCCCACCAAGCCTAGCCTGAACAAATCTAGCCATAATGGAAACACGACAAATAAAATCAACGCCAAGATAGCTAGGCCTATCGCACCCTGTTTTCCGCCCAGTAATTTCTCTGATAGCACATGCATAGCATTCCCCTGATTATTTGCGCACTTTAGAAGCAAACAAGCCTTCCGGTTTTAACATTAAAATCACCACTATTGTCATTAAGGTAGACACTTTACCCATGGAGCTAGTCATAAAAAATTGCAAAATCGATTGCGCTTGGGCAATACCAAAAGCCGAAGCAATGGTACCCATTAAGCTGGCCGCGCCCCCAAACACAACCACCATAAAGCTATCGACTATATATAACGAACCTGTGGTCGGGCCAGTTGAGGCAATCGTGGTAAAAGCCGCACCGGCTACGCCCGCAATGCCGCAGCCTAAGGCAAAAGTCATACGGTCCACTTTTTTAGTGTTAATGCCAACTGCGCCTGCCATAACACGGTTTTGTACAGTAGCCCGAACACGTAAACCAGCACGTGAGCGGAACATGTATAAATACACGCTGACCGTCACCACCAACGCCAAGGCCATGACAAATACGCCATTAATGGGTATATCAATATCTTCAGTTGGCTTGAATGAGCCTAGTAACCATTCCGGTAACTCCGCGCTAACTTCTTTGGCGCCAAAAGCAGAACGGAAAATTTGTTGCATGACCAAGCTTAATCCCCAAGTCGCCAACAAGGTATCCAATGGCCGTTTATACAAATGCCGTATTAACAAATATTCAACACAATAGCCGATTGCAAACGCCAAAATAAATGCGGTGATAATCGCAAAAATAAAATAGCTATTAACAATGTCGTAGGCTACCGCTACTTTTGACATCATCACCGTGGTGTAAGCACCTACGGCCATAAACTCGCCGTGCGCCATGTTGATCACTCCCATTTGGCCAAAAATTATCGCCAAACCCAGCGCCATCAATAGTAATACACTAAACAGACTTAACCCGGAAAAGCCTTGCATTACGACTATATTGCCAACTTCCTCCATGGTATATCCAAACATATCAGCCTCCCGTTAACAGACAACACTTTAATCCTTACCATCAACGTAGCAACATGGGATACCCCACATTGCTACGGTTATTACTAGTTAAGCGTATGGTTTATTGGTAACCTTTAGGGAAAGGATCTGGCGCAATCAGATCAGACTCATAAACCACATCAGCTTGGCCGTCTTTACGCCATAGCCCTATGCGGAGTTTGCTTAACAAATGATGATTTGGATCGACTTTGACATAACCTTCAGGTGCGGTAGTCAACTCGTAACCCGGTAATGCCAGCACAGCTTTATCAACATCAAAACTGCCAGCACGCTCCACCGCAGCTTTCCATAACCATGGCCCCAAATAAGCGGCTTGGGTTACATCACCAATGACTGCGCTTGGGCCATAGGCCTTTTTAAATTCAGCCACAAATTTTTCGTTGTTCGGATTTTTTAAGGATTGGAAATACTTCATAGCCGAGTAAAAACCTTCTAGGTTTTCACCACCGATACCCAAAACTTCATCTTCAGTTACTGAAATGGTTAACAAGCTTTGTTTTTTAGCATTTAAACCGGCGGCATTCAGTTGTTTAAACCAAGCCACGTTACTGCCACCAACTACCGCAGCATAGATGACATCTGGTTTTTTCAGTTTGATTTTGTTAATGACTGAGCCAAACTGGGTATCGCCTAATGCGATATATTCTTCTCCAACAACCTTACCGCCTAAATGTTGCTCGATGTGCTTACGGGCAATTTTCATGGACGTACGTGGCCAAATATAATCAGAGCCTATCAAATAAAAAGTCTTGGCTTTCTTTTCTTTAGCTATCCAATCTAAACCCGCCAAAATTTGTTGGGTGGCTTCTTGTCCGGTATAAAACACATTTTTCGATTGCTCTAAACCTTCATAAAAGGTGGGATAAAATAACAAGCCATTATCTTTTTCAAAGACAGGCAAAGCTGCTTTTCGGGAAGCTGATGTCCAGCAGCCAAAGACAGCCGCCACTTTGTCATTTTCCAAGAGTTTTTTCGACTTTTCCGCGAAGGTAGGCCAATCACTGCCACCATCTTCTTGAATGACCTCAATTTTTCTGCCTAATACCCCACCCATCTCATTAATTTGCGCAATCGCCAATTTTTCGGCTTGGATGGAACCGGTTTCGCTAATCGCCATCGTGCCTGTAGCCGAATGCAAAATCCCGACGGTGACAGTTTTATCATTGACGGCAAGTCCTGTGGTATTAACTGTTGCAGTTGGAAAATCTTCCGCTAGTACAACACCTGTCGCTAGCATCAACGCCATCGCGACTGCCGACAATAGTGTCGGTTTTTTGCTAGATGAACCTGGTTGGCTATTTATCATCAATTTCTCCTAAGTTAAAAAACAATTTTCTACAATGCTAATGTTAAGCCTAGGCTTAATGTCCAAGCATCCATGGCCTAGCCGTGGGGCTGACCTGTTTTTGCAGCGCACTAACCGGTGCAGCACTGGACTTTGTAGGCTTAGCGCTAGGCTTACAAGTGTGCTCACCATGACAACCACAACTGGATTTGCGCACTACACTGGGGGCATGGGCTGATTTTTCATTACGCTCATGGGCTGAACGCTGCGCACTATTTAGTAATGCATAATTTGGGGCGCTGATTAGTCGGGCACTTAAGCGTTCACAATCAGGACAACTAGCAGGTAAACTGGATTCAGCCATTTTTTTAAATGCTGAGAACTTACCGCAGTCCAAACATTGATAATCGTACAATGGCATAAGCTAAAGCCCCCTTAGCTCGCAACTGCGGTATCGATGGAGCTGTCGACCATAATCTTAGGGCCGTCCGCATTGGGTTTTAAATCAAAATCAAAAATCTCGGTAGGCAACCAAAGAGTGGCACAAGCATTTGGAATATCAACTATGCCACTGATATGGCCTTCAACAGGTGCCGTGCCTAAAATAGACAAAGCTTGCGCGCCGCTGTAACCGAATTTTTTTAGATACTCAATAGCATTTAAACAAGCTTGGCGATAAGCGACATGGACATCCAGATAATGCTGCTTACCTTGCTCATCAACTGAAATACCTTCAAATATTAAATAATCCCGGTAATTTGGCGTGAGTGGGCTAGGTTGGAAAATAGGGTTACTGATGCCATATTTTTTGACACCTTCTTTAATCAAGCTGACTTTAATATCCAAATAGCCAGCCATTTCTATAGCGCCACAAAACGTAATTTCGCCGTCACCTTGTGAAAAATGTAAGTCACCCATCGATAGGCCACCGTCTTTCACATAAACCGGAAAATAAACTTTAGAGCCTTTGGTTAGATTTTTAATATCACAATTACCGCCATGATCCCTAGGCGGGACTGTTCTTGCCCCTTCTGCAGCAGCTGCTTTGGCAGCATCGCCAGTTAATTTGCCCATGACTGCAGATTGTGGGTTGGGCGGTAACGCTAAAGCCGGAACCCGATCCGGATCAGTTGCAATTAAATCCCCTTCGCGCTTATTCCATTTGGCCAATAAATCTTTGGATGGCAAACAACCTATTAATCCAGGATGCATGATGCCGGCAAATTTAACCGAAGGCACATGCCTGGACGTGGTGTAAATGCCGTGAAAATCCCAAATGGATTTACGTGCATCAGGGTAATGGTCAGTTAAAAAACCGCCGCCGTTTTGTTTAGAAAATAATCCGTTAAAACCCCATTGGAAATCATCTAACGTCCCTACATCTAAAATTTCTACCACCATTAAGTCGCCTGGCTCAGCGCCTTCAACGCCTATCGGGCCACTTAAATAATGGACTTGGGTCAAATCGACGTCACGTACATCATTGGCACTGTCGTTATTACCAATTTGCCCGCCTGTCCAATCCATACATTCAACACGGAACTCATCCCCTGGCTTTACCATAGCCACCATCGGCAAATCTGGGTGCCAACGGTTATGGATCATGCCATCCTGCTCCCAAGGTTTTTTATCGAGGTCTAATTTTATTAATGTCTTCATATACTTGCCTCCTTTACTGGCTGCCAATTAGCAGCATTAGAGTTTTAGCTAGCGCTCAACAATAAAACGGTTCATTTGAAGCTGCTTTTATTGGTGTAAGCTATTAGCCAAAATTATCCGCACTGAAAGCGGTACCGCCAATCTTGGCGTAGGTTGATTTTTTCAGTTTGCAGCTACTCCACACAATCCGTTATATGACGCATGAGTCATTTGACGTATGGCTGCAGGCGTTAAGCTTCCGTAAAGTTCGCTGACGACAGGAGAAAACCATTGAGCAAGCAACATTTATTGTTAGAATCCAAAACTGTAGGCCTCGCTGTGCTATTTGCCCTGCTAAGTGGTTGGCCGCTTTATGGCGTTAGCCAAGACAATGCCGCACTTAATAAAGCCGCTATTACCGCTGTGGAATTTAGCCTTGCCCCAGATAATCTAAAGCAATTTGGCAAGCCACTAATTAGCCAAGAAATTGTTGGCCAAGTCACTAAGAACTTAGCTGAGTGGCAATTTCCGGTAACCTTGTCTGCGCCAAAGTTTTCCCATAAGCTCGTTGCTACCGTAGGTGCCATTCGGCATGATGCCACACCAGTAGGATTTTCTTTTAGCAGCGGCAATACAGACCCACGCGCGACTGATTACCAACAAACCGATGTCTTGCCCATCAGTTGTCAACTTAGCCCAATTGACAAGCCTAAGCATGCCATACAACGGGATACGACTTTTAGCGCACAAACGTTTCTGGGTGACGCTAGCCAAAGTGAAATCATGCATAAATTAATTGACCATATCAGCAGTCTTTGCTTTAACTTATTGGATGATTTAAAACTACCGGTAGCTGCGCCTAAACTTGGGACGACCGCCTTTAAACCGACGTGGGCGCCTGACATACAAGTTGAGGTGAAGCAAGTCCCCGTCAAGTCTATAAGCCCAATTACCCCTAAAGACATTGATGCGGAAGGTGCCAAAATAAATACTGAGAGCACTGATGAAGAAGGCCATAAACAATTAATTATCCATAACCAAGGTACGCCATTAATCATTGAGTTTGGCCATGAGCGCCGTTAATCAACTTGTGTAATCGTTAACTATGGTTTGATTTAACATGGCCCATAAGCTGGCGAGGCCTTAATCAATGCCGAGTAGATAATTTGGGGTATTGATTAGCCATTAACCTAATTAGGCGAACGCAGTGCAAACAGACATCCATCAGACCATTACAAAAATTCGCCGGGATTATAATAGCCTGGTCGCCAATGAGACTATGGAGGATTACGCGCTACGTTTTGCACCACGTAGCTTTCGGAAATGGTCTGAGTTTCAAGTCGCGAACACGGCCTTCGGCTCAACCTCGTTTTTGGTGCTGGAAGCGATTGGCGGGTTTTTATCGATCAATTATGGCTTTACCAATGCCTTTTGGGCCATAGTGATAGTCGGTTTAATCATTTTTATCACCAGCTTACCCATCGGCTATTACGCTGCCAAACACCATATCGATATCGATTTGCTAACCCGCAGCGCCGGTTTTGGTTATATCGGCTCAACCCTCACTTCATTAGTTTACGCCTCCTATACCTTTATCTTGTTCGCCTTGGAAGCGTCAATCATGTCGCTGGCCATTGAGTTATATTTTCACATTCCACTGCCTATTGCTTACATAATCAGCGCTGTCATCGTCATCCCCTTAGTCACTTTTGGCATTACCACCATTAGCCGCTTGCAACTTTGGACACAGCCACTATGGCTATTACTGCTGATTACGCCTTATGTTGCCGTGATTATGAATGAACCCGAAGCCCTTTTAACGGCAAAGGCTTATTTTGGTATAGCTAGCAGCGGCCAAAATTTTAATTGGTTATTTTTTGGCATGGCTGCCACCGTTGCTTTTTCCATGACTGCGCAAATAGGCGAGCAGGTTGATTTTTTACGATTTATACCAGATAAGACCAAAGCAAATCGTGTGCGCTGGTGGACCGCTATGCTGTTGGCAGGCCCTGGCTGGATTTTTTTTGGCATGTCTAGGCAGTTACTGGGGGCTTTTCTTGCGCACTTAGCAATACGGCATGGCATCACGCCGGATCATGCCCACGAACCCACCCAAATGTATCTGGTCGCCTACCAGTTATTATTTGATAACCAAGACATGGCTTTAGCCGTAACGACATTATTTGTCATACTCAGCCAAATTAAAATTAACGTCACCAATGCCTATGCCGGCTCGCTAGCCTGGTCAAATTTCTTTTCCCGCATAACCCACAGCCACCCTGGCCGGGTAATCTGGTTGCTGTTTAATGTCATCATAGCCTTGTTAATGATGGAATTCGGCGTCTTTGGTGCTTTGGAAAAAGTATTAGGGTTATTCTCGCATGTATCTATTGCGTGGATCAGTACCATCGCCGCAGAATTAATGATCAATAAGCCACTGGGATTAAGCCCAAACATCATTGAATTCAAACGTGCTTATTTAGCCGACTTAAACCCAGTTGGTATTATTTCAGCATTTTTTGCTTCAACGCTTTCAATATTGGCTTATATCGGCCTATTAGGTGAGTTTGCCCAAGCTTTTTCGGGATTTATTGCTTTAATACTTTCATTTGTACTGGTGCCTACCATCGGCTATTTCAATGCTGGCAAACATTATTTAGCCCGTGACCGCACCGCAAATAGGCCCGATATTAAATCCCGTAGTAAATGTTCGATTTGTGAGAATGAATTCGAACCCGAAGATGTCGCTTATTGCCCGGCTTATACTGGTAATATTTGCTCACTGTGTTGCACTCTAGACGCACGTTGCCTAGATGCTTGTAAACCGGGTTCCAGTTTTGAGGATTATTTAGAAAAATTTGCTAAACGCTGGTTGCCTGGTTTTTTATCCCTAACAGTTAGATTGCGGCTGTTGCGTTTTACCTTAATGTTTTTTTCACTATCCCTTTTAACAGGGATATTTGTCAGCATTATTTATTACCAGGACTTGCTTAGCGTATTACCTGTTTCTGACGCTTTTCAATTGTTATTACATAATTTTATTAAAATTTATGCCTCGCTCCTGGTTTTTATTGGTTTGTGTACGTGGTGGTTAATCCTTAACGCCGAAAGCCGACGGGTTGCCCATGAAGAGGCCGCCAAACAAACCCAACTTTTATTGATGGAAATTGATGAGCATAAAAAAACTGACTTTAAACTACAACAAGCCTTAACAATGGCTGATATGGCCAATAGTGCCAAAAGCCGATTTCTAAGCAATATGAGCCATGAAATCCGTTCACCACTCAATAGCATTATTGGCTACGCCCATATTTTACACAAAGACCCAGCTATCCCCTCTAACCGCCAGCAAGCGGTTGAAACCTTAAAACGTAGCGGTGAGCACTTATCAAGTTTGATAGAAGATATTTTGGATATTGCCCGAATCGAGGCGCGTAAGTTTGAATTTAAAAATGAAGCCTTTAACTTTCCACGCTTTATCGATCATTTAGTACGCACTTATAAAACCCAAGCTGAAGACAAAGGCTTAAGTTTTCAATGCAATATAAGTAGTGCGCTACCGCAGCGTATTCGCGGCGATGAAAAACGTGTCGGCCAAATTTTAATCAATCTACTTAGTAATGCCATAAAATTTACCGCCGCAGGTGAAATTACACTACGCATAGGCTATAGCAGTGGCGTGGCTAATTTTCAAGTAGTAGACACCGGAATAGGTATTGAAGAAGAGCATTTACAAGATATCTTTCAACCCTTTACTCGACTTTATACGGCCACTGGCAATGCCATTTTAGGCAGTGGCCTAGGCTTAACTATCAGCAAAATCCTGTCTGAAATTATGGGAGGTGAGCTTAGTGTAAAAAGTGCGCCCGGTGTCGGCTCCACATTCACTGTGCGCTTATTATTACCCAGCATAAACTCCGATAATGTCAAAGATATTGATGATAATGTCTCAGGCTATCGTGGTTATCGTAGAAAAATTCTAGTGGTAGATGATCAAGCTGACCACCGGCAGCTAATTTTATCGTTACTAGAACCGCTGGGATTTTATTTGGATGAAGCTTGCTCTGGTGAAGATTGCCTATTGAAAGTTGACATTACTGTACCAGATCTCATCTTGATGGATTTATCCATGACCGGCATTGATGGCATGGAAACAACTATCAAATTACGCCAAAAGGAATACTTAGTCCCTATCATAGTATTAAGTGCCAATGCCTATCCCTCAGACCGCTTGGCCGCTATTAATGCAGGATGTAACGATTTTCTGGCCAAACCCATTCAAGTACCCGAACTACTTTATAAGATTAAGTTACATTTAGGCCTAACTTGGACTTATCAAAACCATATCGCCGAACCCGTAAAAGTAATGGGGGCTACCAAAATTAACTTTCCACCTGCCAATGACATGGCAGGATTAGTGCACTTTGTCCGCATTGGTGACATGTTAGGCCTAACCAAAGCGCTTGAGCACTTTGCCGAACAACATCCAGAATACCAAGCCTTTGCCTATAAAATAAAAACCTTGGCCAATGAGTTTCGTTTAGGTGAAATCAGGGCTCTGGTCAAATATGCAATGATTGATAGTTGAATACCATAAAGGACAGCATCATGACCAATCAAGCCCATTGCTATAACGGAATTATCATGATAGTTGATGACACACCCGGTAATCTGGCTTTGCTTTCAGATACCTTATCTGAGGCGAATTATCGGGTTTTGGTTGCCACAGATGGCTTGTCAGCACTAGAGCAAATTCAATATTTGAAACCTGACATTATCTTATTAGATGTCATCATGCCCGGTATTGATGGATTTGAAACCTGCAGCCGTCTAAAAGCCGATCCTGATACTGCCCAAATACCAGTATTATTTATGACTGGGCTTAGTGAACTGGATGACTTATTGCGCGGCTTTGGTGAAGGTGCCTTGGACTATATTGTTAAGCCTATCCGTCCGGCTGAGGTTTTGGCCAGAATTGAAGTGCATTTGTCCCAATCTCGCAATTTATTACGCATAGAAAGCGCTTTAAATCATAGTGAGTTTTCAGCCCTGTCGGTAGATTCATCAGGCCGGGTGATTTGGCTGACACCTAGGGCTAAACAATGGTTTTTGGAACTGAACAACTTACCTACCGATGTAGGCCAATTATTGCCAGAGCCCACGTTAAACTGGGCTAAGCAATGTTTAGCGGCTTTTCATTGCAACTCTCAAGTCGTGGATGAATTTAAGACCAGTACCGGCTTTAACGCTAAAATGATGCCTAGCCACCAATCCGATGAATACTTATTGCTGTTACAAAAAGATAGTCCACAATGGAATTTGGAATCTCTTTATACCTCGCTACGCCTTACTTTTCGGGAAGCTGAAATCCTTATGTGGATATCACGAGGAAAAACAAATAAAGAAGTAGGTATGATCTTAGGCAGCAGCCCCAGGACCGTAAATAAACATCTTGAACATATTTTTGAAAAACTGGGTGTGACAACGCGAGCAGCAGCGGTTGCCATCGCTTTACAAAATAACAAGCATTGAAACGGCCTAACACATTAAAAAAAATAACCTAAACTAAACGTTATTGCTAGGCAGCAGCCTTAGTTACTTTTACTGTAAGTTATTGGTCAGAATCCATCATGATTGATTTTCCTTTTAAATTAATAACCTCGCTACTGTGTTTATATCTGAGCGCCTGTACACCCGGCATTTACGAACCTGGCGCGGCTATCGGCAATGGCCAAATTTTAGATAACCGTTTTATCACCGCGGATGGCACCCAACTACCGCTGAAACACTGGATACCTCAAAATAGCCCTGTAAAAGCCGTATTAATCGCTATCCACGGCTTTAATGATTACAGTAATTTTTTACAAAAACCTGGGCATTTTTTCAGCCAGCAAGGAATTGCATGTTATGCCTACGACCAGCGCGGGTTTGGTGGTAGTCCCAAACGCGGTTTATGGAGCGGCACACAAGCTTATATTGATGATTTGAATTTATTTGTCCGCCTGAGCCGGCAAAAATACCAAGGCTTACCCATTTATCTTTTGGGTGAAAGTATGGGTGGGGCTATTGTAATAGCAACCCTATCAAACGAACTAAACACCCCGGTTGATGGCGCAATCTTGGTAGCGCCTGCAGTATGGGCTAGGCAAACCATGCCTTGGTATCAACAAAGCCTATTGTGGACATTAGCCCATACCTTACCTTGGTTGACCGTAACGGGTAAAGGTATCAAAGTTATGCCTTCGGACAACATAGAAATGTTAAAAGCCTTATCCAAAGACCCCTGGGTAATAAAAAGCACCCGCATCGAAACGATCTATGGCTTAACGGATTTAATGGATGATGCCCTCAATAAAGCGACCAAAATAGAAGCTAAAACGCTGATGCTTTATGGCGAAAAGGATGACATTATTCCTAAAGATGCGACATCACAATTCGTAACTGAATTTTTAAAAACCTATCCTGAACGTAAAACCATTGCCTTTTATGAAAAAGGTTATCACATGTTATTGCGTGATTTAGGTGCCGCGACTACTTGGCAGGATATTGTCAGCTGGATTAACACGATGTCCGCCCCCTTACCTTCTGGCGCAGATCTACACGCTAAACAAGTCTTAGTTGAAAACGGCAATTATTAAGAAAATATCATGTTATCGGTCTTAAAGCCTAACTGCTTGGCTTGTTCCAATAAGTTTTTTAATAATTCTGGCGACAAACTTGCCGTTCTGGATAATATCCAAAGATTTTCTTTATTAGCGCCTGCCACCATGGCATAGGAATAGTTTTGTTTATCTAAGGCAATAATATTATAAGCCGCATAAAACGGCCCAAAAAAAGATACTTTTAATTGCCCCATTCTGGCTTCACTTACCAAATACGCTTTACCTTGTATTTGCTGCCATTGACCTGTTTTAAGATTACGGCCTTGATTGACGACATTAATTCCACCATCATCACGCTGGCTATATCGGGCTGAAATATCGACCAAACCTTTTTCATAGGGTTGTTCAAGACGTGCTACTTCATACCAAGTCCCTAAATAACGTGTGGCTTCAAAATCATTGACTACAGTTACACCATCCGGAATTGTTAGGCTAGATGAGAGCAATAAAATTAAAATTAACTTAAATGCCATCAGCAATCCTTATTTACTCAAATAAGTTGCCACTGTGATTCATGGCCTTAATCTTATCGAAATCCTGTAATACCCCAAATAAAATATGAGACACCCCCGTGTACAGTAAAAACGGTATTAAGTCGGCATCAATCTCTACGTTATTTACCCGACCATAAAATTCTAATGACCCAATCATCAAAATCAAAAAAGCACCTACTACCATGAACAACTGATTTTTTTTGCTAAAAAAACAATAACAACAAATCAATAGTTCAGCTATCCCTAAATACACCATCATTAAACGTAAACTACTTGCTAGCGGCCCATAAAGTTCTTCATCAAAGTTAAAAATTGAATGTTGATTGGAAATGGATAATATGCATCCAGTCATCAGTACGACCACGGACATACAAAAATTTATTTCTAAAACAACACATAAGCCACGTAATACTTTAGAAATGAGCAAATTCATTGTTTTACTCCAGTTTTACAGCTAAAAACACCCCTCCCGAAACATAAAGGAGGGGTTATAGAGGAGGATCTTAAACTTGCCTAGCAAAACACGAGGACAAGCCCTATTAAGACAGCCTTTGAACTCGAGTTGCTTTGTCTGCCTCATCAAAACAAACTATAAATTCAAAGACTGTGACATAACTTACCATGTCTAGCTTGTTTGTCAATATATACATGGACAATAACTGAACAATTATTTTGCCTAGTTTTTTTATAACCTATAGGCAGCAAGAATTGTCTAAAATCAGCAAATAACAAATTCGTACTGGTTGAACTTTCGCGGTTTTGGCACTAGAAAAACATAAGCCATGGCTTAAACACTTTCTGTAAACAAAAACGATGTTCAATTTAAGCTTTCATTCCAAGAAAAACTATCTTACTTCCCGGAAAGCTGGTTTATGCCCAATTTAGAATTTCGCTACTGATAAATAATTGATGTACCGCATAGGATCAAGCCCACTGAAAGACCTTCCATTTATAGCAATAACAATAAGTAAGTGCATCCAGGAAGCACTAATACAGTTAACAGGGATTTTTTCTCAACATTACTAAAGCCATTGCCGACACAAAGGCAGTGTCAAATTTGCAGCCCAGACCACGGAAAGCAAATGACATAAATCACATGCTTGAATAGCATTTTTATTATGGATCCAAGCTTATTCAATACGCTAAAGCAACCTATGTTTCTTGCTTAAAAGTAAATAAGAAATTGAAGCTCTTAGATATTAATCCAACGATAAAATATATATAATGCTACCAAAATATTGCTGTATTTAAAAAAAATCCAAGAAAAATCACTCACACATTCGCCATCACTAGAATTTACAAACCCTATTCTACACGTCTACACTCACTTTTTTCCTCACTAGCTGCCATTAAAAACACACTGTCAACTAAAAATACACTCATTTCTTAAGCTAGTTTTAATTTAAGTTTGATTTCTAAGATAATAAATATATTAGTTATTTCATCTTTAATTAATTTTTTTTTAAGTAAAAATTAATAATATTTAACTATTATCTATTGCAATGCCACAACCAATGTGCATTGCCTTACTATAATTGATTCTGCGAATTCAAAGCCAAATCAATAGGAAAACGACATAACTCCTGCTTTAACGTAAATTTTGGCGAACTAATTCAAAAATCAATAAGGGTGCTATTATGTTTGACGAACATTTTGAAGTTTTTTTGGCTGACACACCGGAAAGTAAAGCAATTCATTATTCAATACGTTACCAAGTCTATTGTGAAGAAATGGGTTTTGAAGACAAAAATGCCTTTCCTTCCCAGCAAGAATCTGACGAATACGACAATGACTCTATCCATTTTATTATTCGCCATAAGCATTCAGACGCATGGATCGGTGCCATGCGCTTAATTTTTAAACGGAGCGCTCTTTTACCACTAGAAAAAAATTGCGCATTAACTGAGCACATTGAACTTTCTAACTTTTACCATTCGGTAGAACTCTCCCGATTATGCTTAGTAAAAGAAATTAGACGACGAATTACTGATAAAATCCCACCCGTTGGCATATCCGATATTGAACAAGATACCACCATCAATAAAGTCAATATTAAGTCATTCCGTAAGCAACGCAAAAATCCTAGTATTATTTGGGGACTGCTACGCGCCGCAACAGAATATGGCCATGAAAATGACATCAAACATTGCTTTTTTCTCACTACCAATGCTTTGGCAAGAATTATCCGTAAAGGCGGCTTGGGCATGCTAAATATCGGTGCCCCTTGCAATCATAATGGCGAGCGTTTTCCCTTTAAAATGAATGTTGCGGAAACTTATAGCAGCCCAATTTGGCAAGATTATAAAAACAGCTATCGCTTGTATTCTGAATTAACCAGCTTTGAAAATCAGAAAGCGGCCTAGCATAATCAAACCTTACCTGTCAACACTATAGTTGACAGGCCATAATGTGTGACCCCCGTCAAAAAACCCATCGCGTAAAACTATAATTGCTGCGCTAGCCCAACTTTTTTTATTAAAGGGCTATACTTTCAATAGCTTTCAAAAACGCTAGTGGCCATCTAAAAATCATGTTCGAAAATAACTTAGCTCAACACTTTCAAAAATACTTTTCTGTCGTTTCTGCCGACACCGATGAGCTAAAAAAAGCTGTTTATAAATTGCGTTACGATGTTTATTGCGCTGAACTGCAATACGAAAAAGACGCCCCTATAGACTGCGAAAAAGATAGTTTCGATGATTATGCCAAACATGTTCTCATTACACATAAAGACACCGGCATATACGCCGGTTGTGTCAGATTGGTATATCCGCCCCATGACTACCAAAAAGCACCTTTACCTTTTGAAATTAACTGCCTACCATTATTAGGTACGGTAGATATGTCATTCATAGAACATGAGTTAAGAAGCCAAATAGGCGAATTATCCCGCTTGTCAGTGTACAGTTTCTTTAGACGTCGTGCAGGTGAACAAGCCAATCCCTATGGATTTAATTTTGCCAAATCACCGTTGAGCGAAATCGATGATGAGGAGCGACGCTATTATCCACTGATTGCTGTGGCACTCTACATGGCATCTGCAAGTATTGCGATACAATTAGGGATAAAATATGTACTCGTGATGATGGAGCCTCGCTTAGCCAAACATTTAGCACGCTTTGGCATATGCTTTATTCAACTTAGCAAAGCTATGGATTATCATGGTGAAAGAGCCCTGTTCTATATAGATAATCCTACCTTAATTGCCAACTTTAAACCTGAACTAGAACAGTTTTACCAGCTTATAGATTCTCAACTTAAAGATTAATCCCTATGGAAACACCATTTTCCTATCAAGAAGCCTTTTCCAGAAATATTGGTTGGTTAACCGAATCCGAACAAGCCTTTCTTCGAACTAGACGTATTGCCATAGCAGGTATGGGAGGGGTCGGTGGCAGCCATTTATTAACCTTAACCCGCCTAGGTGTCGGTAAATTTAATATTGCTGACTTTGATGTCTTTGAACTAGCCAACTTCAATCGGCAAGCAGGCGCCAGCCTACCACACCTAAACCTACCTAAAGTAGATGTTTTGGCAGAAATGGCCTTAGCCATTAACCCCACCCTCGATATCAAAAAGTTTCCCGAAGGAGTTAACGCCGATAACCTGCCTACATTTTTAGCCGACGTAGA
Organism: Methylococcaceae bacterium; assembly: GCA_041660045.1. Lineage (GTDB taxonomy): Bacteria > Pseudomonadota > Gammaproteobacteria > Methylococcales > Methylomonadaceae > WM-3-3. The sequence goes on from JBAZXA010000008.1 coordinate 51,956, forward strand.
CGTCTATGTTGATGGTTTAGATTTTTTTGCTTTTGAAGCCCGTGAAGCGCTATTTAAAACCTGCGCAGAACTCGGCATACCTGCTATCACCGCCGCACCAATTGGTATGGGCGCTGCTTTGATTAGCTTTTTGCCCGGAAAAATGACGTTTGAAGAGTATTTTCAGTTAGAAGGCAAATCAGAAATTGATAAAACCGTAAACTTTATGTTCGGGCTAGTACCTGCCATGTTACAGCGCACCTATTTAGTGAAAAAAAACGCCGTAGACTTGCTTGACCGCAAGGGTGCATCCACCCCTATGGCCTGTGAAATTTGCGCAGGCTTTGCGGCTACTCAAGCATTAAAAATTTTATTAAATCGGGATGGTATTCTAGCGGCGCCTTGGGGCATACAATTTGATGCATACCGCTATAAGCTGGCTAAAACTTGGCGCCCCTTAGGTAACCGCAACCCGCTCCAACGCCTAGGCCTAATGATAGTCAAACAATTTTTCTTAAACATTAATAAAGGTGTATACAGTGCAAAATAAGCCACAAACTGTTTTAGAAGAAATATTGGATATCGCAAAATGGGCACCAAGCGGAGATAATGCCCAACCCTGGCAATTTGAAATCATAGATGAGTCACACTTTTGTATTTATTCACAAGATACTAGACACCGTTGCATATATGATTTGCAAGGCCGGGCCAGCCAATTAGCGTTAGGTATGCTTTTAGAAAACATAGTTATTTCAGCTAGCCGATACAAAAAAACTGTAGAAATAATTTCGCTAGAAAAAAATTTGCTGGATCAAGGAAACCAGCTCATAAAAATAACCATTAAAGTACATCAAGCGACAAACGCCCCTGTCAATCCATTATTTGAATTTATAAAAATTCGCGCTACAAACAGAAAGCCTTACCAATTAAAAGCCATTAATCCTCGTCATTTTGAACATTTGGAGCAGTCCTTGCCTGAAGGCTACCGCTTGATATGGTTCAAAACCTTAAAACAAAGGCTAGCTGTAGCAAAAATTGTGTTTGCCGCCCAGGGCATAGCGTTAACAACGCCAGAAGCCTTTCAAACTCATGTTGATGCAATTGAGTGGGATAAGCAATTTAGCGAGGATCGTATCCCTTCCTTAGCTATTGGCGCATCAAAACCTACCCTAACATTGATGAAGTGGGCTATGCAAAGTTGGCAACGTATCAATTTTTTAAATACCTATTTATTAGGTACGCTGATGCCACGTATAGAACTTAATTTGCTGCCTGCCATTTTTTCCAGCGCACACTTCTTAATTTTTGCCCCAAAAAAAAATGATACAGCTGAAGAACAAATAGAGTCGGGGCGAGCCGTTCAAAAATTTTGGTTAACCGTAACTAAACTTGGTTTACAGTTGCAGCCACAAATGTCAACTTTAATTTTGTCCCAATATGCCCGCAATAACATAACTTTTAGCAAAACAGCACGCCAAATTGCATTAGCCAAAACACTGTCAGAAAACTTTACAGCGGTTATAAGCAACACTGAACTAGATCAAGCAGTATTCTTTGGTCGTATTGGTTATTCAACGTTCCCAACAGCAAGATCCCTTCGAAAAGAGCTTAAACTGCTTTTAAACTCATCATCTTAAATCTATCTTAAATTTTCTTATTAGCCACGACTCGACTACGGCTATAAATTACCAACATCTTTTAGAATGTCAGTTTTTTTTACAATTTTTTTTTCATAATTTTTTAAAATGCTGGTCAAATAACATAAGTAACTGATTTAATATATTTATTAACTAATTTATTTATATGGCACGCATTCTGCTTTAAGTATTTCGTAGAATGGCACTTAACTAAATATTAATACTAAGCAATTTTGGAGACTTTATGAGCATTAAAAAAATACTTTCTGGCGTCGCAATGGCTGTTGCCATTTCTAGTGCAAGTTCTGCACAAGCAGCCACTTTAACAAACTGGTTTTTAAATCCTACTGGCGCAGGAATAGCTGCCGCTAACACAATTCAAGTTCAAGATTTTATCGATTTGACTGGTGCTGCATATGTACACAACTCATTCACCAGCGCAACAACATTTAATTTCAATGAAGCCGGCAATTTTAACGAGTTTTCTGCTGATACCAATACTGTCATAAGCCCAGCCTTGACATCTACCTTTACTGGTTCTGGCACCGGCACTACTGGCGGCAACTTAACTTTTACCAGCGGCACATTAAACATCTTCTCTGGCGCAACAAACTTCGCTACATTTGAACTAGTTTCAGGTGCTGCAGTTCTTCAAGCCAATAGCGTATTGCCAAACGGTACTGTATCATTAATTTTCCGTGCAACTGTACTGAATGCAGGTTACTTTTTCGATAGCAATGGTAACGACTTAGCCTTATTAGTTCCTAGCACACCTGACATTCTTTTCGGTTTTTCAACAACCAATGTGATTTCACAAGCTAACGGAACTAGAACGGTTACAGCACCATTAATCACTTTATACAACGGCGCTTTTAATCCTGATGTTGTAGGCCCTATCGTTGCAAACGATACTACTGATTTGTTAATTTCGAACAATGGCCAATTCAGATTGAGCGTGCCTGAACCAACAAGTATCGCTTTATTAGGCATGGGTTTATTAGGCTTCGGTTTATCAAGAAAAAAACACAGCTAATTACAAACATCATTGAAAACAAAAAAGCCGCGGTATGATACCGCGGCTTTTTTTATTTAGCTTTTTTAAACAACGAGAATTAAGCTTTCTTATTACCTTCTTCTTCCATGTGCATTGGATTAAACAACCTAGGTTTTAAATGATGGTTTTTATGATAAAACACGCCAAATAATGTCTTATTACAAAACCGATAATACCAATTGTTATCCAAGTTTAAGATTTCAATACTTCCGTCTGCTTTTTCCCTGTGCGTAAAATAATTAAAACTGGAAAATAAATACACATAAGATACATAGGACGGTACAAATAGCAATACAAAAAACTTAGGTCCCAACAAACAAAACCAAAAAAAAGTTTTTACAAATCGGGCACACAACAACAAGCCTTCCTGCATACGCCATGATTTTCTTGATGCCTCAGAATCACCCCATTTCTCAAGATAAATAGCTGTCAAACGTTTTTGTACTAGCGATCTTCCAGCATCAACATAACCCCAAAAGGTATAACCTAGCGATGGATGTGGATCCTTTTCAGGATCATCTGGGTAAATATGATGTTCGTAATGTACTAATTTAAATACAGGATAACCTGCAGATAATTGTTGCAGGGCACAGAGCTCGCCAATTACATTATTTAGCCAAACAGGTTTAAAACTATTGTGAACTGCGTTATGGATAACGGCGGCGGATAAATGTCCAAGGTAAAGCGCGGCTGGAAATAAGATTAAATAAACCGATGAAACTTCAGACCAATAAACACTTAAAACAATTACAGAAAGTAACAGCATACCGCTTAAAATATAGCGGAACCGATTAAGAAATAAGGGAACTAAACAAAGTATCCACCAATATGAAACACTTTCAAAGAGTGGATGCCAAGCCAATACAAGCATCGTGATTAACGAATAGATCACTATATTAAGCAAATAATATCGGCCATAAGCAAAAGGGTGCTGGCTCATTAAATCATTACCTTTAGTCCTCTTTTCAGGTTTTTCTGCGGTATTTATCGTATTCATGTTGATGACCTCAAATTGAAATTGTTTTTTTAAAAAAGCCTTGTTACCTAATTAACATTTAATTTGTTAAGTTTTATCAGGCTAAGCTAGTGATTTCATTACCTTAGGGTCAAATAGCTTAGGCCTGAGATGATGATTTTTATGATAAAAAACACCATAGAGCGTTCTATTGCAAATCTTGTAATACCAATTATTATCTAAATTCAAGATCTCTGTTGAGCCATCTTCTTTTTCGATATGGGTAAAATAATTAAATGCTGCAAATAGAAAAACATTGGATAGATATGAAGGCAAAAACAGTAAAACAAATATTTTTGGTCCTAATAAGGCAAATAAGAATAAAGTCTTACTAAATCTAACCGCAATCAATAATACGCTCTGAATTTGCCAATTTTTTCTTGTATCTAACGAATCTCCCCATTTATCAAAATACATCGCAGTCAAACGGCTTTTAATTAGCGCCCGTGATTGGTCGACAAAATCCCAAAAACTATAGCCCATAGGCGGATGAGGATCTTTTACTGGATCATCTGCATGGCTATGATGTTGATTATGGATTAAACGAAACACCGGGTAACCTGCAGACAACTGATGCAATGCACAAAGCTCCCCAATAATAGGATTTAGCCAAATAGGTTTAAAATTATCATGTACTGCATTATGTATAAAAACAGCTGATAAATGACCTATATAAATGGCAATAGGTAATAAAATAAGATAGATCCAGGAAATCGCGGAGCCATAAATACTTAGCGTGGCAATGGCCAGTAATGCGGAACCAACTGCAATATAGCGAAAACGATTAAGAAATAAAGGCACTAAACTTAATAACCACCAAAGTGATACTGATGCGAATAACTGATTCCAAGACAGTACAGCTAATGCCGCTAACGTGTATATTGCGATATTAACCGCATAATACTTTCCCAGCCAAAACGGATGCCGGCTTAATATGCCCTTTCCTCTAGGTTTTTGTTTAACTTGGTTCATTTAACTCTCCTCGGGAAATTCGATGTTGCTTTACGCAGCATTAACCTAGCTTTCAATCATGTTGAAGGGAACAAGGTTATCTGCGTCAATATTGGCTGCGTGACCATTGCAATTTTTATGATTAATTTGGCCTTAAGCTAGTATAGTTTGTATATAGCTTTACGTTTTTTGGTTATGTAACTAGCAACTTACATGATTTTAAGTATAGTTCAAATTGTTCATTCCAAATCACCCAAAACACTGGTTTTGTGGTTTGATACACAATTCTTATTGCTGCCAGTTCCAACAAACTTTGCTATGAAGACTGATGGGATAAAGCTTTTAAGTCGGTGATTATAGATTTAAATTGTTTTTCTTATCGGAAGATTATTTTTTGAAAAAATGCCCAGATATACTACGGCGTATTCAATTCTTAATTTGCAAAGCAGACAACCAAACACTAACTCACATCCTTAACCAACTAAGACTAAGCAATATGGAAGACTTTACCTTTTATAGTTATTTTACGGCCGCAATTGCTTATTTGTTTTTATTACTAATGACAGTCTACAACATAAAAAAATCTTCCTTCGCCTTACCCTTTGCAGGTACGGTATTTTTTTCCTTGCTGTGGTCTAGCCAAATTGCAAGCTCTGTGTTTTCAAATGAACTTGCCATTGCTGATGTGTTACCTCTTGAAACCCTACGTAATAGCGCTTGGTTTGGTTTTTTGCTAGTTTTAATATCAAATCAACGTTTGGGCACTAATTATGGCCTCTTTTTTAGCTCAAAACGCGTTTTCTATAGTGGCATTCTAATTCTATTCGCTTTATCACAGGAATATTTCAAAGATTTTGGCTATCAGCTCAACAGCTTATTGGGTGTTGACCTACGCCTAATCAGCCACGTATTGTGTGCCATCATTGGGTTGGTTCTAATTGAACAACTTTACCGAAATGCAGGACGGGAGCAACGCTGGGGCATTAAGTTTTTCTGCTTGGCCTTAGGCGCCATTTTCACCATCGATTTTTTCATTTACAGTAAATCTTTACTGTTTTCAAAATTGGACACACCTCTGTGGAATTCACGCGGATTATTAAATGCGCTAACAGTACCACTAATGGCCATTGCTTTATCCCGGTCAAATATTAATACCAGCACTTTTCAAGCGCCACGAAAAGCCGTCTTCCATACTACCGTGTTATTGGGTACGGGCGTTTATCTATTACTGATGTCGCTAGCTGGATTTTATATCCGCGACTACGGTGGAAACTGGGGGGAATTAGCACAAATTATTTTTATTTTTCTAGCCCTATTATTACTTATTATTTTATTTGTCTCCGGCAAAATAAGAGCTATCGCCAAAGTTTATTTTGGTAAGCATTTTTTTAATTACCGTTATGATTACCGGGACGAATGGATCAAATTAAGCAAAGCCATAGCTCAACTAAATAGTTTTTCAGCATTATCGGTGTTTACCATTAATACACTATCCGATTTGATTGACAGCTCTGGTGGTGGACTTTGGCTAAAAAACCAGCAAGGTGATTTTTACCTTACACAAGACCAAAATCTTGGCTTTTCAGCGCCGCAATATATTAGTGCTGACGACTCTTTGATTTGTTTTCTAAGCAAAAAGCAATGGGTAATTGATTTTATCGAATTTAATAATGACCCTGATATGTATGATGACGTTAATCTATCGTACTGGCTGGCTGAAGACTATAAAGTTTGGCTAATAGTGCCATTATTTCAGCAAAATGAATTGCTAGCCTTTGTTGTTTTAAGTCAAGCCAGGGTTCCAAGACAGCTAAATTGGGAGGATCATGACCTACTCAAAACGGCCGGTTTACAATTAGCCAATGCCTTAGCCTTAAGCCATGCTAGTGATGAATTAGCCCGTTCTAGGCAATTTGAGGCTTATAATCGACTTTCGGCCTATATTGTGCACGATCTCAAAAACTTAGTGGCCCAAATTTCCTTAATTGTTAAAAATGCACACAAACACAAACATAATCCAGAATTTATTGATGATTCCATCGCGACTTTAGAAAATGTAGTGCATAAAATGCAACATTTGGTCGATCAATTTAAAAAAGGCCAACTTAATGATCAGCCGAGTATTATCAACCTAGTTGACATCATCAATGACGTAGCTCTACAGCAAGCTGCAAATACCCCGGTAGCTGAAGTCATCAATCTGCTACTACACTGTGAAGTTTACGGCGAACAACAAAAAATGACTGCTATTTTAGGACATTTAGTTCAAAACGCTCAAGAAGCCACTGCCGATGAAGGCAGTGTTAAAATACAGCTAGAACAGGAACCGGGCCTAGCTATTATCAAAATTATAGATACTGGTAGCGGTATGGATGAAAAATTTATTGCAGAGCGTTTGTTTAAACCTTTTGATACGACTAAAGGTAATGCCGGCATGGGTATTGGTGTTTACGAAGCCCAAGATTATATCACCAAACATTCTGGTGCAATTTCGGTAACTAGCTGCTTAGGCGTAGGTACTGTTTTTACCGTTAAACTCCCCCTAGCTGATAAAAAAACTGACATTTAAGCTATAGTTGTTTTGTAACGTATCATTGAAGAGAGCCGCATTGGACAACCAAAAAACCTTACTGATTGTAGAAGATGACCCCGGTTTGCAAAAACAATTAAAATGGAGTTTTGAAAATTATCTAACAGTCATAGTAGGTGATCGTCAAGCTGCTATTGAGGCCGTCAAACAACATGCCCCAGCGGTTGTCACCCTTGATTTAGGCTTACCACCAGACCCAACTAATGCGAGTGAAGGCTTAGCGGCGTTAAGTGCTATTTTAGAACTGGCACCCGCAACTAAAATTATTGTCGTGACCGGTAATGATGAACGTGAAAATGCCATCAAAGCTGTCGCCATGGGTGCCTATGATTATTACCAAAAACCCATCGATATTGATGTTCTACAAATGATCATTAAGCGGGCTTATCATTTAAGTAATCTGGAACAAGAATACCAAGCCCTACAACTAAAAGCACAAACACCCTTAGCAGGAATTATAGGTTTTTGCAAAAAAATGCAAGACTTGGCTAAAACCATAGAAAAAATTGCGCCGACAAAAGCTTCCACCTTACTGCTAGGCGAAAGCGGTACTGGTAAAGAAGTTTTAGCCAGGGCCATCCATGGTTTAAGTGACCGCGCGGATAAACCTTTTGTAGCAGTCAATTGTGCAGCAATACCGGAAACATTGTTGGAAAGTGAACTATTTGGCCATGAAAAAGGCGCTTTTACTGGCGCTGTCGCGCAAACTAAGGGCAAGATAGAATATGCTAATCATGGCACTTTTTTGCTAGATGAAATTGGCGACTTACCGTTTTCATTACAAGCCAAATTACTTCGCTTCTTACAAGAAAAATCTATAGAACGCATAGGTGGCAGAAAAGAGATTCCAGTCGATGTACGTATAATTTGTGCCACTCATCAAAACTTACAAGCATTAATCGATGAAGGTCGGTTTAGGAGTGATTTATATTATCGTATTAGTGAAATTACCATCAAGATCCCCCCATTAAGGGAACGCGATGGCGATGCCCTCACCATTGCAACTGCTTTACTAAACCGTTTTAACGCATTAAATAATAAAAAAATCAAGGGCTTTACCAATCAAGCCATGCAAGCAATAGAAACTTATACCTGGCCAGGTAATATCCGCGAACTGGAAAACAAAATTAAACGAGCGGTCATTATGGCGGATGGCAACTTAATTACCTTGCAAGATTTGGAATTAGAACAAAATACTAATGCTGAATCACCCTCTATCAATTTAAAAGAGATCCGGGAAACCGCGGAAAAAGCTGCTGTTTTAAAAGCCTTATCTTATACTAACCACAATATATCCAATGCTGCTAAATTACTTGGAATAACACGACCAACACTCTATACGTTATTTGAAAAATACGGTATCCATCTGAATGAATAGCTTGACACATCCCCCCAAAGACCATCGCGAACGCCTATCGGTTAACACCCAGTCATGGTTAATTTGGCTAGTCGGCTTTCAATTGCTTGTTTTATTTTGGCCTACTTTAGTTTGGCTGTGGCAACGCTGGACGATGGGGGTTTGGCATAACGGGCATAGCGTTTTGATTGTAATACTCGTTATTTATTTGGTTGCTTCCGAGATAAGAAAACAGAACACATCGGTAACTTCTTCATGCCCATGGGGTTTTGCCATCGTCATTCCGGCGCTCTTCCTACATATGTTAGATACAGGTATACATTCTGAGTTACTTAGCGCTTTCGCACTGTATTTATCGCTACCAGGATTTTCCTTACTTTTTTTAGGCTTGCCCCGCACCAAAGCAATTTTATTTCCCTTACTAATGCTTTTTTTAACGTTGCCTATCCCACTCGTGTTCACCGAATCACTACACTTAGGCTTGCGCCAATTGGCGACTAACAGCGTTGCTTGGATATTACATCACGCAGGTGTGCCGGTATATGCCTCGGGTACGACACTTGAATTTGAAAGCGCCACATTACAAGTTGCTGATGCTTGTAGTGGTTTCTCGACACTTTACGCCACTATTACAGTAGCCATTATGACTGCTTATTACTGCCCAAACTTACTAAGGAAAATTGCCGTTTTATTACTCGCTGCCCCGCTGGCGATCGCCGTTAATATTGTAAGAATTTTAATCCTCACCCTATTAGTCAAAGAATTTGGCCTTGATGTATTAAACACATCTGCGCACGAACTATCAGGATTATTGACATTTGTGATTGCTTTACCCCTTATCTTCTGGATAGGGCAAGAGTCACCCATTGCGGATTCAAAATGATTTCAACTCGCTATGTAATCCCAACAGCTGTGTTATTAACTGCTGCCTTAATACCCACTGTTATTCATAATTACTTACAACTAAAAATACAGGATGGTAGGTCAGCTACAGCCATCAGCCCAATTATTGGCCAATATGCCTCCTTACCTAGCCCAAGAAACCAAGGTTGGGGGGAGTATACTTTCGAAAGTTACGATTGGTTTGAGCGTGATTATGGTGATAGTAATGGCAGACAAGCCCGACTTTTTGTCGGCCGTTCTTTTAACCACAAGCGCTTATATCATCATCCTGAGCTAGCCCTATCACACGGTAAAGATTTACGTTTTGAGAATGTTGTTTGGTTAAACTGGCAAAATCAAAAAATCCCAGTAACTGTTCTAAAAGATAGCGCTGGCGTAGGACTAGTAGCCTATACCCTGGTTGAAGGACATCAATTTATTGCCAACCCAATCACCTATCAAATTAGTAACAGTTTAAACCAATTAGTTAATCCCGCTAAACCATTAACCTTATTCTATGTTTCTGACACACGCGCAGCAAAATCAACAGTCTTTGAACATTCCATGGCAGCTGATATTTTAGTCGGCTCCATTTCAAGTTTTTTTGCCGAAAATTAACTTCATATTACTGAATTAGCAGGTACTCTTTTACTGTTGATCGGCTTCATATTCACGCCATCGTAAATCCTCCCAGTGTCGAATAAGACGTTCAATCCCTGGGCGAAATTCAGGATCAGCAAGCGCCTCTTGATACGACTTCCATATATTCAAATCACTATAAAACACTTGTTCAGACCTAAAATCAAACAGTATCCTTTTACCACCTTGGCCTACATGTGCAATCAAGGTCGGCCTAGCCAAACTTCCAACTAACTGAAACACCACTTTATTTTCATCCTGCCACTGATTTGGTTCATCTAAAGCAGAGCGTATGGTCATTTCAGCCACATCAATTTGTCCAATAGCCTCATTCACTAATAGGTTGGTATCATTAAAAATAAGCGGAATTTTAGTTTGGGAATCATTAATGGCATGGCCATGGCCAAGAAATTCATCATCAAATAAAGACTCGCCATGATCACCTAATATAGCGATTGTCGTATTACCCAACAATTCTTTGTCTCTTAAGGTAAGCACAACCTCATTAACTGCCCAATCAGCACTTGCGATAGCATTCCAATAGGTTTTAGTCAACCATTCTTTATTTTCAGCATTAATTTTCGACCTTGGAATTAAATGCTCTATTAGGCGTTTTGACATAGTCGGATGCGCATAAGGAAAATGCGCGGCTTGAAAATTTAAATAAACAAATTGCGGTACATTAAAGTCCACTTCATCCAGACGTTTTTTAAACTGCTTTACAACCCGCTCCTCACTTAAACGCAGACTACCTTGATCAGTACTGGGTAATACGCGCTCATCAATTGCAGTTCGCGCATCAAAATAATACACCCCCTCATTTTTCATACCTACCTTAGCCGCAACATCACCGAATGACTCGTCTTGACCAGAAATAATAGATAATTGGTAACCTGCACTTTGTAAAAAATCAACCAACTTAATTTTTTGATTGTTTTTTACTAAATCCCTATTAAATATTGCAGTAATTGATGTTGTCGTATAACCCGTATGACTATAGGCATTTTTTGCTGATGTACCAGATTGTGCAAGTTTGACTAAAGCAGGCGCAACATATTTACCATCATATTGTTTCTCTGTTAGTTCTGAACGTGCACTTTCAAGGATTATCAAAATGATATGTTTACCTTTTTTGGGCGTAATTTGGGCCAACTTATCTTTTTCAGGCATAACAATGATGGCATCACCTAAAAAGCCATCTTCATCGATACCGTTACCAGGGATATCAATTGCCCCTGGAAAAATTGCAGGGTCATAGATTGCCCTATCTTTTGGGTAAGAAAATGAGCCATAGCCATCATTATCTATATCAGAAAGCTTATCCAACATACTTATTATTAAGTGGTAAGACGTCTTCTTATCAAGACCATACCTAAGAAAATCATTATTGGATATAAAAAAACTTAGAATCGGCGTTATGCCTAAAATTATGAATAACGGTAAAATATAGCTTGAATGCTCATATTGATGATTTGAAAAAAAACCTTGTAGCTTTATTTTTTTAAAAATTTCAATTATTAATTTAAAAACAATGGCCATTACACATAAAAAAACAATAAACAGAACGATCTCATTACTAGCATATGACAATGCCTCTTGTAAGTTGCCGCCGCCTAAATTTTTTATTATTTGAAGATTAATTGCATCACTAAAATATGAAAGAACTTTAAATTTTAAAGTAAGCCATGAACCAATAATTAATAACACTAAAAATACAAAGTTATAATAAATAGCAATTCCATGCTTTTTAATACTATCCGCAATAAAAAACCAGACTCCTGCTATACAACTTAACAAGACAAAATCATACCAGCAAGAAAGCGTTATAAATATTAACTTTTCAGAAAAAGTCTTATATGAAAAAGGCTGAAGAAAGCCACCAGTAAATATATCATATTTAAAATAAAGCAAACTTAATTCAAAAAACTGAATTACTATAACTGATAATAATACTAAAACGAGTCTTCTAAGCTTAAAAAAAAGCATTATTACCATCCCGATTACCACTAATGATCTTTATCATATATTATCGTAATTTAAAAACAATTTTGAAACATTTTCTAACAATAATATTAAAATATATCACCATACATTATTGAATATGCCTTTTTATTTTATCAACCAAAATATGTTAATTTGGTAGATTTACTAAATATGTAAACCGTTAGCTACATATTTCACCTATTAAATAGTTAAATATGTTTCAACTTGTAGAACTCTAAAAATTTAAGCTTGTATAGATTTAATTATTTTTCGTATTAAGTTGATGTTTTTATCATGATAATAATAAAAAATATTATCTAACTCAAAATAAATAATAACAGATACTTATTGAGTAAAAACTCCTTTGTTTCCTTGATATTGAAATAAAACACCGATAAAAATCATTTAAGATTCAGAGAAAATTATTGATACTTGATGATGTTTCGTTTTACCCATTCTGCTTGAAATCCGCCGTTCATAAAATAAAACTTGTTAATACCTATACTAGCATGAAAAAACCATCAACCGTACGTAGACGATAAACACCTGTGTATTGGCTAAGACAAGGCATAACTAAATTGTTACACCAAGCTACGCTAGTAAAATAAGAAATACCCATTGATTCTCGGAAAATGCGGGTCATCTTTCTTGTAAATTCAACTATTAGTTAGTGCTGAGAAAAGCCTTACGCAGGAGTGACTAAGAACACAAAACAGACGCTATCACCAAAAGACATGGCAAATATCTACCATGTTCACGGTGCTTGCTGTCAGTTACATTCTGCATAACCTTGAATGTTTAAGACCCAAAATCAAGAAACCCATCATTATAATGGACAATATTTAACTCAAGACACCTCAATCATATTGTCCATTTAAGTACTTTAATCGGTTAGTGGGCACAGATCTCGTGAGCTGGTTCCAGTTTTACTTGAATAGCTAAGTTGGTATTATCATTGTTATTCTAGGAAAATAGTTATGCATTTATTTGTCTGCACACTTAATGATATAGCTAGAGTTTTACTGTATATTCAATCGATTGATGAAGCGTCTTCTTTTGAAGTTAAAATAAATGACTTACTGTGTGGCCCGCAACATTATTTTAGACATCTAACGGGCTAGAACTAGTTTATCATTTAAGCAAACACTTACTTGTATTGCTATTTAAGAATAAGTCACTGTAAACCCAATTAAACAAATAAAACTTATGAAAAAGCATTTTATCTTACCTAAAAATCCTATTACAGCGAAAAATACGTTCGATATAATTACATATATCGTTTTACTAGCTATTTCAATTATTTTATTTGTGACAGCGCCTAAAGATGGCGACTTTTGGTGGAGTGAAGCGCCTAGAAATGCATTAAACGGAGCCTTAATTTTTGATTTTCTTAAAGAAGCACCCTTGCTTGACCCCATTAACTGGGCAAAGCATTATTATTATCAATATCCCGCACTAACGATTTTATTTTATCCACCAACTTTATATATTTGCATAGCAATATTTTATATTTTTTTTGGTGTGAGCCATACATCTGCTATCGCGTGTATAAGTGTCTTCAGTTTTTTTCTAAGCTTTGGGATTTATAAATTAGCTTGTAGAATTGCTACTCAAGCCTCTGCACTTGCTGCCAGTATATTAGTTTTTGCAGCTCCAGAAATATTAACTTGGTCTCAACAAGTTATGCTTGAAATACCTATGATGTGCTTCTCAGTTTGGGCTGCTTTTTTTTTAATTCGATATTCTGAGAATAATAAATGGCAAGACTTTTTTATCTTTGTTTTACTCATTTTAGCCGCATCTTATACTAAGCAGATTGCCGTTGTCGTTGGCTTTTCTCTTATCATTTCAATATTAACTTGCCATGGGTTTAAAAAACTTATTAAGCAGCCTCACGTAATATCAATATCACTTTTTGCTATTTTGCTTTTAATTCCATTAGTTCTGATGCAACTAAAATTTGGATCTTTCAATATTGTTTCTGTTGTTGATCGGCCCGAATTTAACACCAATCGCTTGAGTCTAGATAATATTTTTTGGTATTTCAATAAGTTTCCAACGATGATGGGATGGCCACTACTTTCCCTTTGTATTTTTGGAATAGCGACATTTTTTTTAAAAAAACTTTGGCTAACTAAGAAAATTGATAGCTTTATCTATATTTTTTGGTTTTTAATAGGTTATACCGCAATGACTATTATAGATTTAAAAGAACCTAGGCATGGTATTTATCTATTGATCCCGTTAATAATAATTACTTCTTTGTTTTTTGATATTTTTCAATCTAAAGCATTTTATCAATTTACCCCTCTTATAAGCCTAACTTTATTCGCATTAGCCATTATAAATTACCCTACCCCTCATATTGAGGGCTACAATAAAGCCTCACAACTCATCGCTGAAATTGCACCGCCTAATGCAAAAGTCCTCTTTGCAGGAAATCAGGACGGTAATTTTATTTTTAACATACGGCAAAACAAATTAAGGCATGACATTAGTATTATTAGAGCTGATAAACTTTTCCTAAATGTTGCCATAATGCCAAACTTAGGTTTGAATCCTAAACAGTTAACCATTGAACAAATCAGCCAAATAATCACACAGTTAGGTATTAGTTATGTGGTAACGGTACCTTACGTTTGGGCTGAAGCTAAACCGATGGCCTATTTAGCTGAAATTCTTGAATCAACTCAATTTCAAAAAATTAGTAGTATAAAAATTGAAGGGAAAACAGCTGATCATGAACTTGTTGTCTACAAAAACTTACAAGCTCTACCTACAAATCCAATTGGCTTCGATATGGAATTACGTGCTATAGGGATGCATCTAAATACGACGAACTAGTCAATATCAGTAGTACTAATACCAATAAAACTATCTAAACGCGCATCCTAAACCTTACCTTTCTGTATAGTAGGTTATGATAATTTATTGGGGTCGTATTTCGTTTATTTATTATGTTAAAGCTGATATTGAATTGATCAAACTTGCCGCTATTTACTAGGGTTTAGGCTTAAATTTTTTATCGGACTTGCACGGCTAAAATCCATTTTGTTGTAAGTTATCATTTAATGGCCAAACCATGAAATTCAAATTCGCCATGCTGGGATAAGATAACTTAACGGGCTCCTTTTCCCCAAAGTATTACTTCTACCGTGCTTAGCATGATTGATAAATCAAGAAATAAGCTATAGTTTTTAACATAATATAAATCGTATTGTAGTTTTTGAATGGTGTCATGTTCGTCAGCGCCATAGGGATAACAGAGCTGAGCCCATCCAGTAATACCTGGCTTAACTCGATGCCGCTCGCAATAGTATGGGATTCTTTCATTAAAACCTTTTACAAACTCAGGCCGTTCCGGCCTAGGCCCAACAAAACTCATATCGCCATTTAAAACATTAAATATTTGCGGCAATTCATCAATACGGTACTTTCGGATAAAATTGCCAACACGGGTAACCCGGCTATCCTTTTTTTGGGCCCATTGGGCACCATTTCGTTCTGCATCGACTCGCATGCTCCTAAATTTCAGCACATTAAAGTTTTTATTGCCGTTGCCTACGCGTACTTGCCGATAAAAAATTGGCCCTTTAAACGCACACTCAAATTTGATGGCAAGTGCTGCGCATAACATAATTGGCCAGGCAGCAAACAATAAAAGTAAACTCGCTAAAATGTCAAAAAAACGTTTTTCTATCGCCCTAATCCCACCCTGGGCAAAGCCATCGCTAAAAACCAACCAACTCGGATAAACATCTTCAAGTGAAATAATACCTTTTTCACGTTCGTAAAAAGCCATCATATCTAAGATTGTCATGCCTGACATTTTACAATCTAATAGGTCATCTAAAGGCATACCACGACGCTTATCATCAAGGGCAATGACTATCTCATCAATTTTGTATTCAACTGTCACTTCATTAATTGTTTTATCAGTCTTGATGATTAAACTTTTTTCAACCACTGGCTCTTCGTCTGGTAAGGCAATAAAGCCAACGATGTGAAAACCTTTATGAAAATGCGCTTCGTTTACGGAAATTAATTTTTGGGCTTTGTGTCCGCTGCCAATTATTAAAACTTTTCGATTTAAACTCTCGTTACTAGCAACACGATAAAAAATATACCGGGTTAACATCATGCCTGTAAAAGCAAAAATTACGGCATACCATAATACACTTCGAGCTATAAAAAACTCTGGCATCAGATAATAAATTAAAATTACGCTTAATATGGCAATCAAAAAGCTAATACACGCCCTAGCCATCAGGGCATAATCTTCTTGGCTTAAACTCCTACGGTATAAGCCCAGCCCAGCACATGATGTCGTTAATACAAACGAAAAAATGGCACTTGCCATAGTAATATCTTTTTGGGTATACCAGGATTTTGTAAATAAAAAACGCGCATCACTACCAAAATCCATGGCCAGAAAAAACATAATTGCTTCGACAATAAGCAACCAAAGATAGGCACTGGATATATAATGTCGGAATATACGGATCACACGAACCCTCCTTTGTTGGTTGATTTAAAATGCTGATAAAACATTCTTCTTATTAATTTAAACCTTTTTCTTTTAACAGTTTTTCAACATGGTCAATGGGAATAGCGTAAGTAATTCCGCTAGGTTTAGTTAAGAGGTTTTCCTTACTTTCTTGGACAAATACTTTATTGATTACACCAATAACTTCGGCCTTATCAATATCATATAGCGGACTACCGCTACTGCCTGGATAAGCGGTTGCATCTAGTTGAAAAACGTCGTAAGGATTTCCAAGCCGCTTTAACATCGCAGGATTAAGCTGTCCTGAATGCAGTGTTGGTATCGCGACTGGGCTAATTGCTGAGACTATTCCCCTATGTGTAACAGGATACAAGCCTAAAACCATACCAATGGGGTAACCTGTGAATGCATATAATGCGCCTTCTTGCACGCTAGAGGCCCTACCTAACTTTAATGCCGGTAATTGTCCCTCAGTTAACGTTAGTACGGCAATATCGTGATCGGCATCAGCACCCAATTGTTTGGCAATAATAATTTTATTGTCTTCACCTGAGCGAAAAAAAATGGCCAATTGTTCTAAATGTTCAACATCCAATGATTTCGGTATCACATGATCATTAGTGACCACAGTTTTTCCATCGGCAACAACAAAGCCAGTACCCAACAAAATAGCCCTGGGATTTCTTTTAGCCATATAAGTGCCAACTGCGACTATGCTTGGTTTAATTTTGTCTATGGTCTTGGGCAGGACTTCATTACCAAAGACAAGCCCTGGATTTAACATAAAAAACCAGCCCATTAATAGTGCGGTATATCGATATTTATTACGCATGTCGTGTTCTAAAATTAATACCCAAGATGTACCGTTTCTAAATTAAAGCCATTTGTAAAGCCAATTTGTATAGTCTAGTCGCATATTTAAAAAACAGTATGAACAGGTTTTTTATCATCAAAGAATGCGAGCATTAACAACAATAAAAAAAGCAACGTGAGACGGGGGGCGTCAAATGGACTATCGACAACACCTACCACGCAAAACCCCACTAATGAGGACAACAAAATGGCAGCAAAAAAATCCTGTCGGAGACGATGCGCCAGTTTATAAAATGCTATCAACAGTAATGACACCAGAGTTAAAACACCCAGCCAACCTTGTTCAAAAATGACTTCTATAGCGATATTTTTTATATGCCAAGGCAAATGGTTATCTGTCGTAAACAACCAGTTATCCAGGCCATTTTTAAAATCTCCATTGCTTAGTAAATCACGCCCTGTCGGTTCAATTAATGCGATATTATCAACATCTATTATCTCATTAGGGCCGTTGCTATTATATAGCGCCAACTGCACTGGCCTATGGACTTTATAACGGCTTGCACCATTTAGAGGCGCAGCCAATAGCCCACTGTTTATGATTACTTCATAATGCTCCCAAACACCAATTTTCTTAACCTTTAAGGTAGGTGTAACGCATTTAATCGAATAAAGTAAGGATTTTTCACAAATGGGTACTATCAAATCTGCAGGATGATTTTGGCTGCGTACATCGGCCACCAATTTATAGTCAGTCTGGGGCTTGATCCCGATAAATTGCCCCATATATAAGGCATCCCCACCACGCAGCCTTAAATAAGGATTGTCGTTTTCAGTTTCAATCTTATAAGTGGCAGGTACAATATTTTCATCATTCAACAAATAATAAGTTCTCGGGTAACTGCCTAAACCCATGCCAAAAGCATGGGTTATCATATCCTTGTCCATCATATCTAGCGCATCTTTCCAATGGTTTTTCCGAATATCTTTATCTTGGGACACAACGCTAAAACGCTGTTTTACTAGATCACCCTGCAATACTGGCCAAAAGATCAAGCCTGCTAACACGAATAGCACAAGCCCCATCATTACAGTTTTCCAGGTTGCTTGAATTTGCTTATGGGCATGAGCTAAACCTATGACAAGTACTATAAAGCTAGCTAGAAAAGCCAAATAGCCACCCCGAGAATAAGTGACCAATAAGACATAAACACCCATACAGAATAAAGCCAAGCCAAATACCCTAGCAAATGCCAAATGCGTTGGATTAACGAATAATAATGTTAAAAAGGGCATAACCAACGCTAAATAGCATTCAATATGGCCACCACCTGTATGCATACTGGAAAACAGAGCACTAATCCGATAATGTGTTGTAAAATCGAATAAACCCGTAAACAAAAGGCGTTCAATTATCGAGACAGATAACATCAATGCCAAGCCCAAGACAACTCCAAAACCCCAATAATATTTGGCTAAAAAATGGTTTTTTATGGCATGTCTTAGAAAGGGGCTTAGCAATAATGCCCAAATTGCGCCTTTGGCAATCCTAAGGCTATTGTAATTGCTGTAGTAATTTGAGAATGTGTTTAAATCAATAGTTTGAAAGGGTAATAATCCTCTAAAAAAACTGACCACATAAAATATACTCGCGAAAATTAAAAACCATTTGCTGGTTTTTGATATCGCAAGATCAAAGCGCTGCTGATGGCACCCCCCTAACACCAGCACAGTAGTTAGCACTAATAAATCATATTCATCTAAAAAAAACCAACCAGTCCATGGCGCAAAATCCATGACGGGTAAAAGCGCAGGTATGATTAACAACCAACTTAGTGGCCGAATTATAAGAAGATAAGCATATGCCCCTAAAAATAGGCTTAACGCTAATGCCCCCGAAGGATACTTAAATAACATATCCCCTATGAATAGCAATAGTATCAAACATAGCGTAATTTTTTTTGTCGTCCAGACCATGTCTGGCTGGCTTTTAGCCAAAGGCAAATTAACCGCGCCAACTTGAGCTGCTGGTTGCTCGGACTTTAACTTAAGTTTATCCTTGGCAAGCGTAGTAACCACGGAGGCGGTCTTACCTTGTGCGGCCACAGCTATCACTTTATTGATAGCGTAATACACACTGCAAGCAGCAATGAATGCAATCAATATATCAGTAGGGTCAGCATGCTTATCCATTAGAAAAAGCTTACCCATCTCTACAACTGATGCAAACAGTGCAGATATAACACCAGTATAAATGCCATACACACGTGTTTTTTTGCTCTGCGTTAACGCCCTGCCTATTAGTCCTATGGGTAAATAGGTAGCAAAATTACTCAACAAGCTAACTAAAGCGAGAGATTCTGAGGTGTAATAAAAATAATAAAACGGCAAAAAATGGGTCGCATGCAATTTTTCCATGGCTAGGCTCCAACTCAACCAAGAGCTGCTGAACCAACCATTAATTGCTATTACTAACACTAAATAAGGCAACACTGCCCACAAGGCGACTAACCTTAATACCCTGGGCCAATAATAATCTTGCTTAATCACCCATTGATGCAAGAAGTAGCCTGACATCATACCCAACACTCGTGTTATCACGGAAAACCCTTGTGCAACACCTGATATCAACAACAATTGCACACCTTCGAGCAATACACCCAAGAAAAAGCCAATTAGAATATTGATTGCCAACTTATTGGGAATTTGTGGCATTAAACAAATCAATACACCGAGAGGTGCTAGCGTCAGTATTTCCACACTATATTTAACAATGCAACGTAGCCAATCTTGGCGACAAGTTTCTATTGATAACAAGATATGGTCAGGCCCATAAGCTAATTTAGCATTGAGTTCTGCAATGGAAGTGACAAAATCGAACGGAAAAAAACTCAGGATCAAATAACTGACGATATAAAAAACTATCACCGCCTTAATCGACAAAATATTGCCTAATGCAATGTAACGATACTGTTTTGTAAAAAAATCGCCAAAACCATACCAAAAGGCAATCCCTAAAAATGAACCAAGGGTTTCAGCAATTAAATCATTTATCGATACTGTACGCGGCGCAAAAAATAGCTGTGTAAACTCAACAACTAAGGCAACACTTAAACTAGCACACAGGACAACTGCAGCCAACAATAACCGTGCCCAAGCATAGCGGAGTTGTGCAAAAACCGCAGTCCATAAAAATGTTAAAGGAATATAAAGCAAAATATTGGCAACCCAGTCTGCTCTGGAACCAATACCAAGATTTAGATAAGGAATATGTTGAAAACGCCTGACCGCTTCTTCAAATGGAATTGACCGGTAATGTAATGGCACCAAACTGCCATAAATCACAAAACACAAATAGAGCAACGCGATCCAAAAGATATGTTTATTCATCTGCGTTGAATGATTTATTGAGCTTTAAAAGCGTTACAAAAAGGCGCCGAACAGCATGTCGTTAACCTTTAACTATTGATAAAAACAATTTAATACTGTCCCCGTTAAAGCGTTCCGCTAGAATAGGAAAACATGCTATCAAGGCTTGCCAACGCCTACCCTTCCGAAGTAATGCCACAGCCAGATCAAACCTAGCATTGATTAAAACCTGTATAAAGCCATGTTTGATTGGCTCAGGCGCTACTTTTAGCATAGGCTTTAATGACGACAGTGTATCTACGGTTTTTATTTGCGCATTTAGGGTATCAGAACGGATTAACCCTTTATCATGTAGGTAGTAAACGGCTTGTGGCTCACAATCAACACCCGCAGTTAAACTCACCGCACATAAGCGGATTAGCAAATGTAAGTCTTCACCCACACTATAAGCCTCTGAATACCCGCCAAGTTTAAGGAATATTTGTCTTGGCACTGAGAACGTAGAGGTATGGCCAAAATAGCCCGCACATAATTGACCAAGTGCCTTGCCCTCTAGTCTGTAACAACCATAAACATCCGCATGCGCTAACAGACCTAGCCCCCATTCTGAACTTGACATTGATCGCTTATGAATTTTGCCATCGCTATAAGCCAGGTGATAATCACCTATGCAAAAATCTAATGCCGGATAGCGGCTTAGCAACTGTGCTTGGCGTAACAAACGGTCTGGATAATAACAATCATCGGCATCAAGAAAGCAAAGCCAAGCTCCCCTGGCCATTACTGCGCCATGGTTACGCGCTGCAGATACGCCACTATTTTCCTGAAAAAAATAACGCACTTTGTCACCATAGCGGTTGATAATAATCTTAGTGTTGTCGACAGAGCCGTCATCAACCACAATAATTTCAAAGTCGTTATAACGCTGGGCCAACACAGAATCTAACGTGTGCGCGATCGTACCTGCCGCATTATAAGCTGCGATAATAACCGAAAACATGGGGTTAACAGACGGTTTCACACCATCTCCTTATTTTAAAATTAGCCATCACTAAAAGATGGCACATGTTACAAAAAAAACAACGCTACAGCTATGAACACTTAAATCTAGCCAAAAAAACAAATTCTTCTATTTAAAAAAAAACCATCGACTATAATTTTGAAAGATCAACTTACAAATCTTGCCCAACTTAAACCATCTAATGGCTAACAACCTCAAAAAACGCATCATATACGTCGAAAACGGCATTGGTTACGGCGGCGCAATCATTTGTCTTAGGCATTTAATTAGGAATTTAGATCGTTCAAATTATCAAGCCTTGGTCGTCACAGGTAGAACAGGTGATGAGTACGCCAATATAAAAAATGATGCACAGTGGCAACATATACCTGACCGCCATCTTGACATAGTCGCCGCCCACCAAAAAATAGATCCCGCTATCTGGCCCGATAAAGTCCCAGGCTTACGATTTGTCATTAACCAAATCCTGGCGCGCAGCGATGATTTAGCAAATTTTTTGCCTTTTTTTATTCACTTGTTATGGACTACTTGGCGCTTTAAGGCTGATTTAATCCATGCTAATAATGAACCACTTTGTAATCGTGCCGCCTTATTAGTCGGCAATTTGCTCAAAATTCCTACCATCGCCCATGTCCGAGGTGGGCAACAAGGCTCACATTTAATGCGTTGGTCATTTGGCTTAGTTGATCATTTTATTCCCGTCTCACATTGGGTTGCCGCTAGCATACAGTCAAAACTTGACATTCCAGCACATAAAATCAGCGTAATTTATGATGGCTTAGAGTTAGGCAATTTATTGCCTACCACCAACGGTGAGCCATTTAGGCAACATTACCAATTAAAGCCTAACGATTTTGCCGTAGGCTTAGTAGGCCTTTTAATCGCATGGAAGGGCCAAGAGCTGTTTCTTGACGCTGCAGTGTTGTTAAAAGCGCGTATTCCTAATCTTAAAATGCTAATCATAGGCGGCACACCAGAGGATTGTGCGGCCTATGAACAAGCCTTAAAACTTCGCGTTCAACAACAAGGCTTAGGAGACATGGTAATTTTTACCGGGCACGTTTCCACAATGGCAAGTGTATATTGTGGTTTAGATGTCATCGTCTCAGCATCTACCAGTCCAGAACCTTTAGGCACTGTCGTCATTGAGAGCATGACCTTAGCACGTCCTTTAATTGGCCCCAACCACGGTGGAGCCGCTGAAATGATGCAGCATAATGTTACTGGATTACTCTTTGAACCCAAAAATGCTGCTGACTTGGCCGAAAAAATCGAAACCTTCTACCGCCAACCTAATCTGCGCTCCGAATTGGGCAAAGCTGCCAGAAAAAAAGCGTTAGCAACGTTCTCGATTGAAGAACATGTCGCCCAAGTACAGCGAGTCTATGAAAACCTACTCACCAATACTACATCAGGCCAAAAACAATGAAGCTATCCCACTTAATTCCTTGGCGATTTAGAGGAATCAATCCTTTCTTAAATACTTATGGTGATAAGTTCCTCTTTAGCGGAATCTGTCAAACTCCGCCAATTCAAAGTAATCCCCAAGCTAAAGTTGAAGTCCACTCTGCGGTACCCCACCGCTATGTGTATGCATATCTGGTTGCCATCAAATCTTTATTGCGGTTTCATAATGACTTATCGGTTGTTGTCCATGATGACGGTAGCCTACTTGAGGCTGATAAAAACTTAATCAAACAGCATCTTCCAGGCTGCCGGTTAATAGATCGGGCTATGGCTAATGCTGAATTTGAAAAACTCAACAACACTTTCTTATCTAAAGTAAGAGGTAGCTATACAAGTTATTTAAAGCTATTTGACACAACTTTATTCTGCCAAGCGGAACGGGTAATGATCCTAGATACGGATACCTTATTTATTAAACGACCGGATAAAGTGATAGATTGGATTGAGAATGGTGGCAAACCATGGTACCACATGGCTCCACAAGGCAAGATGAAAGTTCATAAAGAACTAGAGATTGTCAACTACACTGATTTACAAAAAGTCCATATCCAAACTTTGATAATTAATGATCTCGATGCTATTAACAGCAGCTTAAATTCTAATTATTGGATACAACAAGGTTTTTGCTCAGGTTTTATAGGTTATGACGCCAACACCATAAAGTTTAATGAGTTAGAACAACTCTTCAAACTGTTATTTGATAAATTTGGCGATAAAATTTTCCTTTGGGGAGCAGAACAGACTACGCATGGTTTGGTTTTATGTTCACAAGGTGCTGAAGCTTTGCCCATAGACGCTTATTTTGTGTTTACCCAAAATAATGCCTGGCAAGCTAAGGATGCCACTTTTATCCATTTTGTAGGTGAGAACAGATTTTATAAACTGATATATCCCAAGCTTGCTTGGAGTATTATTAAGCAACTTAGATAAAAACAAGTTTTTCTTTATTGGCCTTAAAATTTTAATAATAAGCTATTACTAGAGAGATTCAATATGGGGCATCGTGAATGTTTTCAATTCGGTGAATTAAGCCTTAGCCAAACCGATGTATTAGACAAAAATATATTGGAAATCGGCTCCCATGAAGATGGCGGTTCGCTTAGGTCTTATGTAACCGCTATGAAGCCAAATAAATATTGGGGCATTGATCTTCAGGAGGGTCCAGGCGTTGATGAAATCTGCAACGCTTATCATTTACTGGATCGTTTCGGACCGCACTCGTTTGATGTGTTGATCGCCATAGAACTTTTAGAACATATTCGTGACTGGCGGAAAATGATACATATCTTCAAACAAATATTGCGCCCGGGCGGATTAGCTATCATAACGACCCGATCGGCTGGCTTCCCTTTTCATTATGCACCATTTGATTTTTGGCGTTTCGAACAAGAAGATATGCTGGCAATTTTCAGCGATTTTGACATCATCCGTCTAGAAAATGATACTCGGGCAATAAATGGAAAAGTCACTCCCGGCGTTTTTATAACGGTAAGAAAACCCGCCAATTTTATTGAAAATAATTTAAATGCCATTAACCTTTACTCGATTCTGACAAAGCAACGGTTAAACAGCGTCCGAGATTGGGATATTTATTTATACGAAATCCAGCATCTAGGCTTACCCTATTTTAAAAGGTTTAATGGTATACCCTATTTATTACGTGAATATTTGGCAAGCACATTAAGCAAAAAACAAAAAGCAAACTTAAAGAAAATCTTCCGTGTTAACTAATCGTTTACCTTAATCTCATACTCAAATAGCAATTGTCTTTTTGGCTCCGCTGCACCAGCAAAAGCGGCGACCGTGCCTAAATAACCGCACGGGCCTGGAAAAATTATCCAAATTGGTTGTGAAAAGAGATTAGTCTTGAACTATGAATCCTTGGGTTTAAAGACTTTACAATTTAGATACCTAAATGCTTATTCATAATTGATAGCGATTATTGAACGACAACAAGGCAATATGTATGAGTCCGAAAATCTTTGATAAAGTTTTTTATGAAAAATCCTCAAGCTACCCAACTCGTATCCACTATCACTAACACCGAAAAGCGTATACCAGGGCTAGATGCACTCCGAGGTGTTGCCGCCATTGGTGTTGCCATTTTCCATTTTCATTACTTTTTTAATGCCGGCCCGCACTTTTTCTTTCTTAACCCTTTTTATAATGGCGCCCATTTTTTCGTAGAACTTTTTTTTGTTTTATCTGGCTTTTTGTTAACACAAGCCTACGCCCATATCCACAGCTATAAAGAATTAGTCATCAGACGGATTGCAAGGTTATTTCCCTTGCAATGGCTAAGCCTAGTCTTAGTTTTAGTAGGGCAACACTTTTATGCTCTGCAGTACGGAAAGCCGTTTATTTATAACATAAACGACACTTATCATTTTATCCTTAATGTCTTGCTATTACAGCAAGTTGGCCTGCAAAACGGGTTTTCTTTTAACGGCCCTTCATGGTCAATTTCCGTGGAATGGGTTATTAACTTAATTTTTTTTCTAATCCTGCTGCGCCCAAAACTGCTTGTATCTGCGGCTTTAATTTTAACTGTACTTAGTGTGTTTTTTATCATAATAGGGACAGGTGACTTGACCAGCTTAACAAAATTATACGGCTTTCTGGATACTGGATTATTACGCGTGGGATTTGGTTTTTTTTCAGGGGTGCTTGCCGCTAAACTAGTCACTTGCTGGCTACCTAAAGCTATACCGAGGTTTTTATGGGATGTGCTCGCCTTAATTAGCCTAGGTCTGTTCACAACTTTTTTAAGCTCAACCGCTATCAACCAAGTTTTGGGCACGCAAATTATCGTGGTCGGTATTCTCATGCCAGTTTTAATCATCGCTTGCTCGAAAGGTAAAATCTCTGGAACAGTCCTTGGAATTAGACCTTTAACTTGGTTAGGTGATATATCTTATGCCGTCTATTTACTCCATTTTCCCATTCAAATCGCTATTTTCTATTTTCGTAAGAGCTTGCCCGTACCGTTAAATTCAGGTGAAGCTTTACTTGGTTATACCTTGTTGGTTACCTTTATTGCCCATTTAACGTTCACCTATTTCGAACGTCCTGCACAAAAATTCATTCGCGCCCTACTTAAGTAAAACCTTAAAATAAAAGGCTACCACAAATGGATATGCGCATTGAATGTTAGGCTAAATTTGCATTTATGACTGTCTTCTCCCTATCCCGTTGCTGTTTTATTGCCGCTACCCTATTCATCACAATATTTGTGATGGGCCTTGCGCAATTAAATCCCGTCACGAGAAAATCAGTGGATCTTTTTATACTTGCCGGACAAAGTAATATGCAAGGTTATGCTGGCAATGCCCTCAAATACCCTATAGGCAACACACATGAAGACTTATCCATTAAATTTTATTATGTTGAGCCACTATTATCAGAACATAAATTGATACGTGTTGCTGCTGATAACACAATAAATATAGGCGCCCCAGGCTCATATTCATGGTTAAAAAATGAATTAAGTCGTTCATGGGGAGATTTTCGACGCCGTTTTAATCATAAGATAAATACCCCACCACCCGCTGTACAGCGACGAACATGGACTTTTTTAGGCCCGCAAAGTGGCAGATTCCCCAACGGACACTTTGGCCCTGAAATCAGTTTTGCGAGAAAACTTCTTGAATCTGGTTTTAACCCTGCGATATTTAAATACTCAAAAGAGTCGACCAGTCTTGCTGAAGATTGGCAAGGACCTAACCAAAACGGAATTTATGATGATTTTGTATACTCATTGAACAATGCTATTACTGACTTAAAAAATCAAGGTTACAACATTAATATCCGTGGTTTAATTTGGCTACAAGGGGAAAATGATGCATTAACGGATGACGCGGCAAGGCTTTATTTGAGCAGGCTCAAAATCATTATCGCCGACTTACGTGAAAAAATTCTTCCGCTAAACACCCCAATAATACTAGGGGCTGATGAATTACATCCACATATGCTCACACATCCTCAGGTTAAAGCCGCCCAAGAATCGATGGCCGCAACTGATTCCTGTATTATCCGTTCCTCTATGGAAGGCTTAGAAAAAGCTGATTTTACCCACTTAACGCCACAAGCTATCACTGAACACGGGTTAAGGCTATTTACAAGCTACCTAAAATTAGCCCTCATCTGCCAAAACCAAAACCCGTAAATAAACTATACTTTACAAAAATTTCAGAGCCAGACGTAATTTAAAACGTTTAGCCGTTATTTAATGCTTTAAACAAAAGAAGTCAAAAAGACTATGATACAAATCGCCAAAAACTTGTATAACTACCGTGAACTGATAGCCGCATTGGCTTGGAAAAATATTATTATCCGATATAAACAATCTTATCTCGGCTTGCTTTGGGCGGTGATAAAACCAGTTATGCTTATGCTAATTTTCACTCTAGTTCGAGGTTTTGTAGGTATAGACTCTGGTGATGTGCCCTACCCTATCTTAACCTTTGCGGCACTCTTGCCCTGGGTGTTTTTTCAAGAGTCCGCTTCAGAAGGGGTTAACAGCGTTACCTCAAATGCTGCCTTGATCAAAAAGATTTATTTCCCTAGGGAAGTGTTTCCCTTGACATCAATGGCCACCAAGCTTGTTGAGCTAATTATTAGCTTTTTTATTTTAGCGGCCATGATGATGTATTACCAAATGGTACCTACGCTAAATGCGCTTTGGGTTCCGGCTATTATTATTTACACCATGCTAGTGGCTTTAGGCATTAGCTTTATGGGTGCTGCCTTAAATGTATATTACCGCGATGTTGCCCAAGTACTTCCAGTAGCCTTATCACTGTTAATGTATGGTTCCCCGGTGATTTATCCGTTGAGTTTAGTCTATAAAAAATTAGTGCAGGAACAGGCCGCTGGCGACTGGTCTAATAACCTTTATACGCTCTACACGCTCAACCCATTAGCAGGCATTATCGATAGCTTCCAACGCGTTTTACTAAGAGGCCTACCCCCTGATTTCCATGCCATTTACCCAGGGCTTGTCTTTACATTAACTATACTTCCAATTAGCTATATTTTTTTTAAGCGGGCAGAAAGTTGGTTTGCCGATGTGATCTGATGTCACAACGCCTTACATCACAAATGACGCCCAGAAAATACCTAAGATCAGCATGCCTATTATAGAAGTTAACCACTTAACCAAAGAATACCAATTAGGCAATATCACTAGCCTAAAAGAGACCGCCTTGAACATGTTCCATAGGCTTTGCTGGCAAAAGGTAAAGCAACGTGAGAACTTTAAGGCCTTAGACGATGTTGATTTTCACATTGAGCAAGGTGAAGTCGTTGGCATCATCGGCCATAATGGCGCTGGCAAAAGTACTTTACTGAAACACTTAGCCAATATCAGTAAACCTACCCGCGGTGAAGTGATAGTACGTGGTAGCGTTGCCCCCTTAATTGAAGTAGGCGCTGGCGTAAATCCAGAATTAACAGGCCGAGAAAATATCTTTCTCAATGCCGCCATACTTGGCATCCCTAAAAAAGTTGTCCGGCAAAAACTCGACGAAATTATTGATTTTTCTGAACTAGAGCAATTTATTGATACACCGGTTAAACGCTACAGCTCAGGTATGACCGTTAAATTAGGTTTTTCTATCGCAACCAGCATGGAAGCCGATATTTTAATTGTCGATGAAGTCCTTGCCGTTGGCGATTTGGCCTTTCAACGTAAGTGCTTTGACCGCATGGAAGACTTGATCAAACGCCAAGGCAAAACGGTCTTGTTGGTCAGCCACAATATCAGACAAGTTGAACGCTTGTGTAATCGGGTCTTACTACTTAATAAAGGCCGGATTATTAGTGACGGAAATGCAGAAAAAGTATGCACCCAATTTTATCAAGCCAATGACACAAAAATCAGTTCAGGCTCAACTACAGGTTTGGATACTGCTAACCATAATGAATGGGCAACCGGCGAAATAGTTTTACTTGGTATTGATATCCTAGATGCTGCTGGAAATTCAATCAATGAACTAAAGCATAATCAAGCTGTAAAAATCCGCTTATGTTATGAAGTTACCCAAGAAATCCGAACCCCTATTTTTGGTATCGGCATCCATACCACCGATTTTATTTATTTGGCGACACGTCAAAGCATGGATCAATTAACTATCGGGCATTTACAACCCGGTAAACATGAGTTTATTTTTGAAATCCCAGCTTTTCCTTTTATGCCAGGGGTTTATTCCATACGCACTGGAGTAGCTGAGGGTTCTGCCAGAAGAACTATCTTTTATGCTGAAAATTTGTCACATTTTCAAGTTATACCAGACAACATTAATGACATGGCATGGAACGAAGGTTTAGTGCCCTTACCGGGCTTTTGGTCTTATACAACGACTCCTAACAACTCTATCGTGAGCAATTCAAGTGGCTTCTAAAAAATATCTTTTTGAAATACCAGACGACCCTAACCACGCCGCCAATAAAGTCATCAAATTGATTTCTCGCGGCTCCGATGTCCTGGAAGTGGGCTGTGCTAGCGGTATTCAATCCCGCGTCCTTAAAGAAAATTTAAATTGCCGGGTAATTGGATTAGAAATAAATCCACTTGCTGCGGAAGATGCACAAGCTTATTGTGAAAAACTCATCATAGGAAATATTGAAAATCTGGATCTGGATGAGGAAATTGGCGATAGACGCTTTGATGTGATTATGTTCATTGATGTCTTGGAACATCTGGTTAACCCAACCGCAACCTTGAAAAAAGTCTTGCCCTTTCTTAAAGAAAATGGCCATTTAATTGCGTCAATCCCAAATATTGCCCATTCCGCAATATGCTGGGAGCTTGCCCATGGCCGTTTTGATTACCAAAATTATGGCTTGCTCGATAACACCCATATCCGTTTTTTTACCAAAAAGAATATCGTCAAATTATTTGTTGATGCTGGTTACCACATTGAGCTGTGGGATAAAGTCACCAAAGCACCCGAGGCTACTGAATTTAATATTACAATTAGCTCCTCGATTGAACGCTCATTTCTCGATTGGATAAACCGCTTAAACCCTGAAGCTAACACTTATCAATTTATTGTAAAAGCCAGACCAGCTCTAAATGACCAAGAAAAGTCCACTTATCAGCATTTCGAAGAGATGGAAACACTACGTGAACTCGAAATTACAGTTGAAGAACTAAAAAGACAAAACCGAAAACTCGAATCCCAAATTGAGTGGTTAGAGCAACATAGGTTTGGCCCACTCTCTGGAATTATCCAAAAATTTATCCCTAAGGCCTAGCTAGTAGCTCCTGCGTTGAATAGTCTACTGCGCTTTCTTGATATATTGTTGTATACCTTAGTTATAAGATTGAAACCAAAAAACTCAAATGGAAAACTTAACATCCCAGACTAATCCTAAGGCACGGCTAATAGCATTTTACCTGCCCCAATATCATCCTATTCCGGAAAATGACAGCTGGTGGGGCAAAGGTTTTACCGAGTGGACGAATACAGCAAAAGCAAAACCGCTATTTACAAAGCATTACCAGCCACATGTCCCAGCGGATCTCGGGTTCTATGATCTACGCGTCCCAGAATCCCGTGCCGCACAAGCTGAATTAGCACGTGAATATGGTATTGAAGCCTTTTGCTATTACCATTACTGGTTTGGTGGCAAACGCCTGCTAGAGAGACCTTTTAATGATGTCTTAGACTCAGGGCAACCTGATTTCCCATTTTGTTTATGCTGGGCGAACCAAACTTGGACAGGTATCTGGCATGGTGAGCCCAACCGTGTCTTAATAGAACAAACCTATCCAGGAATGGATGACCATCAACGCCATTTTGATTATTTGTTACGTGCATTTTTAGATAAACGCTATTTGCGTGTAGATGGCAAACCCGTTTTTATTGTCTACAGTCCGGACGAATTACCTGATGCCAAAGTGGTGACCGATTTTTGGCGGCAATTAGCTATCAAGGCCGGCTTACCAGGTTTATATTTAATGGCTGTCCATAATGCATCAGACTGGAACCCCCAAGCAAAAGGCTTTGATGCAGCCATCATTTCGCGCCTACCACCTAGGCGTTTTTACATGAAGCAATGGACAACATGGAAGCAACCTATCCGCAAATTTAAACATTGGCTCGCAGACCTACGCAAACTACCCACCATTCACCAATATCAATATGTCATCGATAATTTATTGATTGAGCAAACTGACGCAATAGAAAGTTACCCTTGTGTTATCCCAAATTGGGATAACACACCGCGTAGTGGCTCAAACGGACTCGTGTTACTCGGATCAACGCCAGAGTTATTCCGTTCATTTTTGCAAAAAGCACTCAGAAAAGTCGCCCATTTACCCATTGAACGAAAATTTGTATTTATAAAATCTTGGAATGAATGGGCTGAAGGCAATCACTTAGAACCCGATATAAAATACGGCCATCAATATCTTGAAGTCATCCGTGAAGAAGTCCAGCAGCCACCCCTAAAACCTTAAGCCGGGATTAGCTTTAATTGTTAAACCATATTATCTAGCATAAGCTAACTTGAATTAGGTCCAATATAGCGATTCATCGGCAATGACTATTAAAAAATCGGACTCTACAATTAGCATTATTATGGCAGTTTACAATAGTGCCCATTACTTAGCTGCTGCAATTGACAGTATCCTTGCCCAAACCTTACACGATTTTGAATTTGTTATTGTTAACGATGGCAGCACAGACCGCTCCCCGCAAATCATTAGCGAATTTGCCTCAAAAGATCCACGCATAATCGTCATCAATCAAACTAACCAAGGGGTAGGTGCGGCAACCAATGCTGGTATTAAAGCCGCGTCTGGTGACTATATCGCTATTATGGATGCCGACGATATTGCTTTGCCAACACGCTTAGAAATACAGCAAAACTTCTTGGACGCAGAGGACGAAATAGCGGGCGTCGGTGGCCAATTTTTAACCATTGATACGACCAACCAAGTTTGCGGTTTGGATGTCCAAGCCACTAGTCCAGATATGATTTTTTACTGTAACTATGCATTTTTTGCCTTGCACCATCCCACCACGATGGTTAGACGGAAAGCTTTTGAAGCCGTCGGTTTATATTTGGAAGATAGAAGCTGCCTAGCGCCGGATTATGATATTTTTACCCGTATGATCGCCGCAGGTTACCATTTCGCCAATGTCCCTGATGTTGTCCTGAAATGGCGCATCAACCCTACGGGCTTAACCCACAGCAAAGCGATTAGCCAAACCCAATCGTCGCAGGCTATTCGGCAATGGGGCTTTAAGCAATTATTAAAGACAGATCCCCAAATAGCACTGGAAGTCGCTAAGAATTTGCTAATGAGTTTCCCCCAAGGAACTTGGTTTGACCTCAAAATCCGTGAGCTGTTGCCCGCTGAAAACCGCGCATATTTAATCAACGCATTAAAAAATAACGAAACGGTCCACAAACCGCTTAGTCAACTGGAATACCTGATTCTAGACTGGTTTGATGACAATAAACATAACCCAACAAGCTTGATTTCAGCCCTATACAACCAGGCATTACCGTGGTTTGCACATACGCTAGAACAAAGATACTTACTATCTTCCAGTCCAGGCCCAAGCTTTCAGATAGAAACCTCTAGCACCTTAGCTAAAACCGATCAACTAAGTGTTTTACTGCCCTATACACAGGCTGATACAGACTTATTTGAGCGTATAGAAAATGTAAAAGAATGCTATCGCGATGCAGAAATTATCATTTTTCCTTTAGGCTCTACGGTTCAAGAATTTTCACCTAACGAGCACAAAAATGTCATTTCGTTGGCTAAAACAGACTTAGGTAAAAGTGCTTGGGAAACAGCTTTAGCCACTGCAGCAGGTACTTATCTAGCCTATTTAGAACCCAATAACCGGTATATAAGAACAAGCTTGATAAATGCCATAAACCTACTCCGCGGCGGCACAAGCTTAGTTTATTTGCCCTCAGAGCGATATTATTTAGATGCCCGGGATGATAGCAACCGACCCTATAAAAACCCTAGCCCCCAACCCCAGTGGAGCCAAACTACATTATTAGGTCAAAATAGGATAGCTTTGAGTGGTTTTTGCCAAAACCGTAGTCTGTTTACAAAAATACGCCTCCCATTAACCCATGACGATACTACGTTCTCGACAGTTTTAGCGGCAATATTAGCTAATCGACATGAACTTACTGTCATGGATGAAGTACATGACGAATTTATACCCGGTATAAGCTTTGAAAATCGTATTTTGACTGAATTTAAACAGACTATTGTGCGTGATTACTTTAATGCAGGACTAGGTTTATTACCTGATCCTATATTAATAAAGGATCTCACCCCTAAGAAAGCCGAAGTCATTGCCAAGCAACTTGACTTAAGATTACAAAATGGCGAGTTTTGTTTACATCGGCAAAATAAAACAGTAATACTAAATTTTTTCGCCCTAAAGGTTCATAACCCTTTGCGTTTTAAATTGTTCAAAGAACTTGTTGAGCGTTATAACACTGACTTGAATAACGCTTTAAGAGGGCAAAACCGCCATACCCTACAATTTTTTTGTTTAATTTATTCTATACTTTATCGCAACCTTAGCCGAATAAAGGCTTTGTATCTTATGCAATTGGGCAACACCCAACGGCCTTAAAACATGGTAAACCCATTAAAATAAATAAAGGATCTTGCTCGTGCGAATAGGTTTAATCGCCCCTGTTTTTTTGCCATTAATTAGCGGCGCTTCTTTGTACTGTTTTGAATTGGCTCGTGCATTGGCCGCATTAGGCCATGAAATACATTTATTTAGCCCGCCCAATGGCAAAACTGATTCAAGCTATATTTTGCACCCCATTTTATCTTGTCAATTACCTGACGATATTGAGCTTTTACTAAATTATGAGATGGATATTTGGCATAGCCTATATTTTGTCTACGCACCAATGGCCTTGCATGCACAACCGTTTTTTGTAACCGTGCACGGCGATGACGCATTCAGTTTTTTTGTCCGTTACCGCCTACCGTTAAGGCGGACACTAACCCGACATTTGTTATGGCGCATGCAGCCAACATTGCGGGATAAAATGAATAAAACTTTAGACGCTATAGAACGGCGCTACGATAAATATCTGGCTGCTTATGCCTTAAATAAAGTTACCCAAGTGATTGCTGTGAGTAGTTTTACCAAAGACCGCCTAATAAAAGAATATGCGAGTGCCGCTAATCGAGTAAACGTGATCCCACCGGGTATATCCGAACTATTTTTCAAAACTGAATTAAACCCTAAACAAAATCCCCGTAAATCTAAACGTTTGTTAACCGTTACCCGTCTTGATGACGGTTATCGGATCAAAAACGTGCACGGCGTTATTTCCGCTTTAGGATTACTAAAAGATGCGTATGACTTTAAATACACCATCATTAGCGGGACTGTCCTTGGCAATTACCGTAATGAACTTGAACAGCAAGTCCAAGATTTGGGCTTACAAGAACACGTGGTGTTTTTAGGGCGTTTATCTGACGATGATTTGTTAAGTTATTACCAAAACACCGATTTATTTGTATTGGCCTCTTATGCTGAACCAAACAACTTTGAAGGCTTTGGCATTGTCTTCTTAGAAGCCAATGCCAGTGGCGTGCCGGTATTAACAACACGCAGTGGCGGTATGGCAGACTATGTCATAGATGGTGAAAATGGGCTATATGCCGACGACCCTTCCCCACAAGCTATCAGCCGTACATTAGAGCGCTTTTTTAAGGATGAGGTTTGTTTCGATAAAAACAAATTACGTGGATTTGCCCAGCCTTACCGCTGGCAAAACATTGCTACGCAAATGCTGGCACTGTATACCACTGAAGCTGTGCAATCAAAACTTTAAAAACTACGCCTGCCATATCAAATTTGACGACTATGCGTATTGATCCAATTACACATAAACTTTTCTCTAGCGCTGGTAATCACGGCTTTGTAACCTTGATGTACCACGCTATTGCACAAGGCAAACCCGATCATCCTTGGGCAGTGTCGCTCACTAACTTTGGTCAACAAATGGCTTTACTTAGAGACCATGGTTGGACAAGCATTTGTGCCCAACAACTAAAATTAGGCATCGACCAACTACCCTCAAAAACCGTTTTGATTACTTTTGATGACGGTTACGCAAATAATATGCCCGCTTTTGAGCTACTCGCCAAACTGGGCTTAGTCGCGTCCTGGTTTGTGGTTACCCATGACATTGGCAAATTGTCGTCATGGTCTGATTCGGATACCCCAAAAAACCAATTGCTTAGCAAAGCGCAGTTGTGGGATATGCAAAAAGCAGGTATGGAAATTGGCTCACATACACAAACCCACGCCCGTTTAACTCAAGTGCCTAAGCAACAACTCGCCATAGAACTATGCCATTCCAAAGACTGTTTATCAGCGTTATTAGGTCAATCCATAACTAGTTTTGCCTATCCTTACGGGCTGTATAATCAAGATATTGTATTGGCAACTAAAGCTGCCGGATACGATGTCGGTTTTACGACCCAAACCGGTTTCGGCTTGATTAAGCAAAACCTATTGGAAGTCAGACGGATTTCAATTATGGCAGACGACTCCTTATCCAGCTTTGCCCGTAAACTAACGTTTGCTGATAATAATGTCGGTTGGCCAAAATTGGGCGGCTATATTTTTCAACGTGCGAAAGCACGCTTAAACTTATGACAGCGTTAATTTCTGTCATTATGCCTTGCTATAACGCTGAACAGTATTTGCATACTGGCATTGCCAGCGTCTTTGGCCAAACCTACCCAAATTTAGAACTCATTGTGGTTAACGATGGTTCAACCGATAACAGTTTAGCTATCTTGCAAGCCCTTAACGATCCAAGGCTGCAAATTATCAACCAAACCAACCAAGGCGTTTGTGGCGCACGAAACCAAGGCTTGCAAGCTGCTAACGGTGACTTTATTGCTTTTTTAGATGCTGATGATACCTGGCATCCTGATTGTTTAAGTAAACTTTACCAAGCTTTGCAAGACCAACCAACCGCAGTTTTAGCATATTGCGGCTGGCAAAATATCGGCTTACCGGGTGGTCAAGGCCAACCCTACATTCCTCAAGATTTAGAAAGCGGTAATAAACGCCTGGACTTGTTTACTAACTGCTGCTGGCCTATCCATGCCTGCTTAAGCCAAAAACAAGCTATATTTGCAGCCCAACGCTTTGACCCGCGCTTAGTCACTTCGGAAGACTATCTCTTATGGCTAAAAATCGGTGCCCGTCATCACATTGCCAGAGTACCAGAAGTATTGGCCTTTTATCATTTCCACGATGGCCATCAAGCTACCCAAAACAAAGCTAAAACCGCACTGAACCATTGGCTAGCACAACAGCTTTTTATTGATGAAAACATCGATTTGGCAAAAACCATAGGCTTGACTACCTGTAAGCAAATTATGCGCAAAGAATTGCTGCATCGTGGTTTAGAATGCTATTGGAAACGCGATTTACAAGCCGCGCGCATAATTTTTAGAAAAGCCTTATGGGAGCGCTATGCACCATGCAAATACTGGCCCTACATGCTACCCGCAATGTTACCTTACTCTTGGCATCAACGACTTCTCAGCCTAAGGGATTAAATGAAAAAAATTACGATCGCTGTCTGCAGTTATAACCGGGCTGAACGTTTACCCAAATTAATTAGAGCCTTAAGAAATCAGCAATGCAGCTTGCCCTTTGAAATACTCATTGTGGAAAATAATTGCACCGACAACAGCCATGCCGTATTACTCGAATTACAGCAAGAACCAGGTGCGCCATTAAACCTGATAAACGAACCAAAGCAAGGTATCAGCCATGCCCGAAACAGGGCTGTTGAAGAATGCTTAGCCTGTGATTATATGTTATTCATGGACGATGACGAATTGCCCAGTACTAACTTAGTCCAATCCGCTATAGATACATTTGATACTACCGATGCTTACTGCGTTGGTGGTAAAGTAGAAGTTGATTTTTCTGCACTAGCGAGGCCAGATTGGTTAGAAGACAATCTTTTAGGTTTTCTGGCACAAGTTGATCACGGGACGGATTTATTTAAAATAAGTTCCATATCAACACCAGTGTGGACAGCAAATATTGCCTACGATATGCGCATTTTTAGGGATAATCCAGATTTACGTTACGACCTTCGCTACAATCGGGCTGGGCAAGGTGTCGGTGGCGGTGAAGATGTATTGATGTTTGAAGAACTCTTAACACGAAAAATTCCAACTTATTACCAACCTAAAATGGTTGTTTTACATGCTGTTGATGCTTGGAAATTAAAACGCTGGTATTTCATAAAATTACATTTTGTCTCCGGCAAAAAATATGGCCAATATGAAATACCTCACTTAAAAGGTGCCTTTTTCGGTGTTCCAGCGTTTATGTTAGCCCATTTTATCCGTCATTGTGCACTCGCCGTGACCATGTTGATCAAGCAGCAACCAGGGCGTATTCGCCAAACTATGAATGCGGCGCACTCACTAGGCAGCATCATCGGAAAATTTTTAGCAAGCCAAGCTTAGCTAACACCAAAGAGGTATAGACACATGAAAAAAACCTTCCCACTAATCTTTTTGATTATCCTAAGCAGCTTTCCAAGCCTTGGTTTTTGCCTTTTTCCTGAAACAGAAAAAGATTATAGGGCCCTGCCGCCCTTCTGTAAGGCCCGCTCTACCCCAAATAGCCCTGCCTATCAAGCTTGGGACAAAAGGCTAGGAAACAGCTTTATTCATTTACACCATTACTGTTCAGCCCTACATACCCTAAATGTGTACCGTACAGATCCTCGCTACAACAAAATTGAAAAAGCCAGGCTTTTAGAATCTGCACTCGGCGGCATTAAATATATGGAAGAAAACGCGACCCCTACCTTTCTTTTATTCCCCCATATTTATGCCACTAAAGCTGATATTTATTTAGAACAAAAAAATAATGGGGAAGCCATCCGATACCTCAGCAAAGCCATACAAACAAACCCTAAATTTATATTGGGCTACACTAAATTATTTGATCTGTATTATAAATTAGGTGAAAAAGAACTTGCTTCTGAAATTCTTAATAAAGCATTGGCTATTAAACCTCAATCTAAAGCCTTAAACAAACGCCTTGCAAAATTGCAAGGTAAATCCGAATCCAAACCGGCCAATAAAATTTAACCCAACCTACACAAAGCAATCGGCATGACTGCCACTGGCTAAATTTAAGGATTTGCACATGTCCGCTACAGAAAACATGAATACTATTTGGATGTATTGGGAAAATACCGGAAAAACAACCCCTAAATATATAGATTTGTGCATAAAAACAGTTGATAAACATAAGGGAAACTTAAAACTTAATGTCCTCGACCAAAACACCATAACGCAATACTTACCTGATTTACGTCCAGAATGGCAACAATTAAAACGGCTAGCCCATAAAGCTGACTATATTAGAACTCGATTAACTTATAAATATGGCGGTATGTGGCTGGATTGTGATATGGCAGCCCTAGCCCCATTAGAGCCACTATTTGATTTTCCTGAATCCTTGGATTACGCCTGCCAAAACATTGGCACCAGCATTGGTTGCTTTGTAGCTAGGCCTTCGTGTCGATTGTTAGGGCAGGTGATTGCTGCGCAAGATCAAATCTTAGATGACAATCTTTCTGGGTTTAAATGGAATGGGATAGGTAATGAATTATTAACCAAATTTAGTGCCGACTATGACTATTTTAAGTGGCAAGAATGGACTTTAGATGAAATTGCTGGCGGGCAAACCAGCAAATTACTATCAAGGCACGAAACAATAGAAGGCAATGTTGATAAAAATGCGATTATTTTTCATTTCTGTAATGAAGTGACCGGTCCTTTAATAAAAAAATACTTACATGATGACCGCTTGTTAAGCTCAAACTATTTGATATCTAAAATCTTCAGAAAAGCCTTACAGATTGAGGACAAGCATAAACCAGGATTTGGCTTCTACCCTTCTGAGTTTTACTATGAATTGATTATGGCGATAAAAAATCACGTAAAATTTTAAGGCTGCCTAATGCGAGCTTACGACTAAAACACACAAAGTGTTTAAATCTTATTCAGCAACTTAATAAAAACAACAATCCAAAATCTATATTTTCTTATATTTATTTCAACTCAGCTTGAAAAATCAATGAACCTTCTCAAAGTACATCAATTAATCGACAATCTACCTTGGCTGTTAGCAAACTCCATTAAAAAACAGTTTCCAGCGCCTACTGGGTATTACTTTTTAGCTAGCCAAACGCCATTAATTCTTTTGATCCCAGAAGATTTTTTTGAAGAAATGCAACGCTGGCTGCCTCTCTTCGAGTCCCTAAAAAAACGTCGGGTCTATTTCCTGGGTCTTATAAGAAGCGGAATTGAATATGACCCTGCTGCCTATAAACGTCTACTGCCCCCCATTTTAGCTAAACATAGCCATGACTATCCTGAGCACCACTTTATATTCCTTGCGAATAATCAGGCACAAAGCCAGATATTTGATGAATTAAGCCTAGAATCTGTGTTTATTAACCATAATTGTCTAGCAGATGAAACACTGTTTAATATAGCGCCTAAAATGGAAAAACGTTTTGATGCAATACATAACGCCGTTTCTGCACCTTATAAACGTCACGAATTAGCTGCGCATATCAAAAGCCTTGCCATTGTCACTTATTTACAATCGGAATATCTCCCCTATTTCGACAAAATTGCTTCAACTTTAAGTCATGCCAACTGGCTTAATTTCCCCCATGACCAACTCAACAAAAAATCATTTAATATGCTTTCTAGCAGTCAGATTTGTGCTTATCTAAATCAAGCTCATGTTGGTTTATGTCTATCCCACATTGAAGGCGCTATGTTTGCATCTATTGAATATATGCTAGCGGGCTTACCGATTGTCTCTACATCAAGTTTTGGAGGTCGCGATGTATTTTTTGATCCAGAATATGTCACGATTGTTGAAGCAGATCCCGATGCAGTAAAGGATGGTGTCGACCGAATGCTTGCCAAAAACCTCGACCCATCTATAATTCGACAATCAACATTACGTAAAATGGCTGAGCATCGCCAGCGATTTGTGAGCCTAATTGCGGACATCTCTGACAAAGAAGGTATCAAAATAGACCCGCAAAAGATATATGTGGAAACATTTCCAAGTCAAATCTTCAAACTCCGGCCTTTGCATAAAATACTCAGCACGCTATAAAATAAAGCTGTTTCCCCTAAATCTGTTAAGTATTTCCTGATTCAAATCTCAATATATATTCATTTAAATCATTAATGCTATCCATCTCCTTCTCACGAAGGGGATTTATGACAACTTATTGGCCTGGTTTTAGTTTAAGTTTTCCAAGTTTAAAGCTAATGTTTTACGCAAATTGTTCACAAACTGAGTTTAGATTTTATTTTGCACCTTCTTAAACCTGAAATTCAAATTAAGCCTTCATCGCTGCTAACTTGGTTCCGCATTCTCTAGCCATTACCACCGAATAAGGCGGCTGAATATATAAGTTTTTCTAAACCTTTATCTAACGTAATATGACTATAACCTATTATTAAATATAAATTTAATAATGATTCTTTCATTTTTCCATTTTTTATAGCGTTATTTAGAAACAATCTATTAACACTTTAAGGCTATCTTAATTTTTGTTTATTAATAATAGCCCATGGAAAATCTTTTTATACACCATTTAGTTGACCATCTACCGTGGACTTTTGCTGGCCCACTCAGAAAGCGCTTTCCTGCACCTACCGGTTATTACTATTTAGTCAGCCAACAACCGCTGATAATTCTCATACCTGAAGATTTTTTTGATGAAATTTCTCGCTGGCTACCTTTTTTCAACGCATTAAAACAGCGGCGTGTTTATTTTCTTGGCCGGGTCAGAAGTGGCATTGAATATGACCCGGCCGCTTATAAACAACTAATCAGCACTGTCTTGAAAGAACATTCACAATCTTATCCTGAACATCGTTTTGTTTTTCTCGCCAATAATGATGCGCAAACTCAAATTTTCAATGAGCTAAATTTAGAATCTGTGTTTGTAAACCACAATTGCTTGATCGATGACACCTTATTTCAGGTAAATCCAGAAACACCGAAGAAATTTGATGCCATATATAATGGTGTTTCCGCACCTTACAAACGGTTTGAACTAGCAAGCCAAATTAATTCGTTAGCAATTATCACTTACCTTCAATTTCAACACCTGTCGTATTTCAAAACCATCAAAGAGGTGTTAAACAAAGCTAAGTGGCTAAACTTCCCCACTAATAACGTTAATGTTGAATGCTTTAAAACTATCCCCCATCAAAAGATCTCTAGTTATCTTAACCAATCACGAGTTGGGCTCTGCTTATCCCATGTTGAAGGCGCGATGCTTGCATCGATTGAATATCTTTTAGCTGGGCTACCTGTTGTTTCAACGCCAAGTTACGGCGGCCGGGATGTATTTTTTGATGATAGCTATACACTCATCGTAGAAGACAACGCCAAAGCGGTTAGCGAAGGTGTAGCGATAATGGCCGCTAAAAAACTGGATCCACTTATGATCCGGCAAGCCACTTTAAACAAAATAGCGGAACATCGGGAACGCTTTGTTAAATTAGTTGAATCCATCACCATAAAAGAAGGCTTGGAAGCAGATGCTAAAAAAGTCTATGCCATGAATTTCCCTAAGCACATTTACAAATTACGTCCTTTACATAAAATTCTTAATTATATTTAAGGCAGTTAGTTATATAACTAGCATTTATAAACAAAACCAACCTATACGGTTTTATTGGCCTAATAAGCCACGCTTTAGGGTATCCGTGGGTGGATATTTTCCGATGAAAGTTGCCAATATCAATTTTGAAAAATCAGTGTCATCAATAATTGTTTGATGCGTTTGCGTTTGGATTTCCAGTTTGTTTTTTGTAAATATATACGTTTCAGCTGATTTGTTTTTAATCTGACTGATCTGAGATAAAAACTTTTCTATTTCTTTGTTATATTTTACACAGGGCAAATTACAACTCTCCCCGATAGATTTTAACCAAGCATGACGGACATCTGTTTGATCAATATCGACCAAATAAAGCATTTTTAACACACTAACAGAATCTAAGGCTAAAATTTGGTTTTCATCAGTGGTTTTGATTGGTTGATACAACGCTGCCGCATAAATGGTAAAACCAAAATAAGTTCTTACCCCTACACCGTTCAATACTAACGGTTGTTCATACATGATCACCCTATCTGGGAAGTCAACACCTTCTATTTCAGCAGCAGATACTAAAAGTGTTAACATCGCCAAACTAGCGCCGCTAATCATTTTGTTAAACTGACTGATCATACCCTTGGCTAACACTGATTAAATCCTCTATGCTAAAAGAAAAAACAACATTAATTTATTTTTAGTATATGTTTAATAGATAAAAAGACTTTGCTATTTATAATATTCTTAAGCATGCAAAACATAACCTTAATTACAACAGTGCTCAATGATGAAATAGGGGTAAAAACTCTTTTTGATGCCCTAGTCTGTCAGCGTTTAAAACCAAATGAAATTGTTGTAGTCGATGGCGGCTCCCATGATGGCACGGTCGCATTGTTGGAAAGTTACCAATCCTATTTTCCGCAGCTCAAAATTATACAATCGCCAAAGAGTAATATTTCCCAAGGTAGAAATTTAGCAATAAATCACGCCTCCTCCCCTATTATTGTAGTCACCGATGCAGGTTGTCGACCGCACGAAAACTGGTTATATGAGCTGACTAAACCCTTATTGGAAAATGAAAACATTGATGTCGTTTCAGGCCAAGTCATATCAGA
This sequence comes from Methylococcaceae bacterium, assembly GCA_041660045.1. Lineage (GTDB taxonomy): Bacteria > Pseudomonadota > Gammaproteobacteria > Methylococcales > Methylomonadaceae > WM-3-3. The sequence goes on from JBAZXA010000008.1 coordinate 95,043, forward strand.
GGCAAAAACCACACTTGAGCATTATACTGGCTTACTTGCCTTACCTGACCATAACAGTAAGCGTCAAGAAGGCTTATTTTATGGCCGTAATTCCGCTTTTCGACGAAAAGTTTGGGAGATGGTCGGTGGCTACCCTGAATGGCTTTATACCGCTGAAGACTCTTTATTTGCCATCTCTGCAAGACAACGGGGGCTCTGTATTATTCATAACGAAAATGCTCAGGTATTTTGGCAACCTAGAAATAGTTTACAAAAGATTGCCAAAATGTTTTTCCTTTATGGTAAAGGCAATGGCCGTATCCAATGGGGTGATACAAAAGGCACGCTTTATTGGCTAAAATATCATTGTTTACTGTGGCTAAGCCTATTTTTAGGTATTTTCTACCCACCGGTTTGGCTACTCTCACTGTTTAGCCTAATTTATTTATACAAAATGATCATTTATCCTGCACTCAAAAAAGTCAGGCTGTTAGACACTAATTGGCGTCTTGAGCTTTATGTGCCTTTAATTGCTTATGTACGCAATATTTCAACTAATATGGGTTATCTGTACGGTGAATTGGAATATAAAAGAAATCCTATGTTTAAAAAGCAACTGGACAACTATTTAGCCTAATTTATGTGCCATCTTGTTAGGATTTGTTGTAATAACATGATGAATTACACCGCCTCCAAAACTTGCTTCATCACATTCTGCCCCTGTCATCATGCGTGATATTGTTGTTCTAATATTTTTAACAGGCTGCATCTTTGCTGCCTTAAAAAAACCTTGGTATGGTGTGCTTTCCTTAGCTATTTTCAGTTATCTAAATCCACATGCTTACGCCTGGGGAGCTGTAAAATCATTACCGGTCTACTATATTTTATTTTTAGTAGTCTCCATAAGAACCTTTATGACCGAAGACAAACAATCTATTCCAAAAGATTGGCGGGTTAAAGCGTTTATTTGTCTTTGGCTATATTATTTTATTACTAGCGCGGCTGCTTATTTACCCGATATCGCGTGGAACCGTCTTTGGGTCATCTCAAAAATTTATTTACCGTTTATTTTTACCTTACTGCTAATCAATACACGGGAAAAACTTTATTATTTAATTGTAACTATGGCCGCATCAATCGGTGTAGTGTCTTTAAAAGGTGGTATTTTTGCCATTTTAACCGGTTTTTCCGGACGCGTTTATGGCCCACCACTCACCCAATTTGAAGAAAACAATCTTTTTGCTGTCACCATGTTAATGAATATTCCCTTATTATTGATTTGGCGCCAAGGGACATCTAATTTATTTCTAAAAAAAGGCCTTTTGTTCTCTGTGCCTATTATTTATTGTGCCGCACTCAGTTCTTTTTCGCGTGGCGCTTTATTAACCATGGCCACTTTGACATTAATGTTAATCTGGCATAGTAAACATAAGGTGCTGGCCTTGCCGATGGTTTTAATTGGCGCCATAGTTGCGTCCGGATTTTTGCCTGAAAGTTGGTTTGAACGTATGCATACGCTGCAAACTTATGATCAGGACGCTTCAGCTATGGGTAGAATTGTGGTTTGGAAGGATGGCTGGAACCATACCTTATCACATCCTTTTACGGGCACAGGTTTTGATGGCTGGATATACCTAACAGAACGCGATTGGCATAGTTCTTATGTTGAAATGTTTTCTGAACATGGCTTTATAGCGTTTAGCTTATGGATTTCATTGATAGTCGGCACCCTGATCAATCTAAGTGGGCTAGCCAAAAAAACTAAACATATCCCAGAGTTGGAATCCGTAGCCCATACCGCTAATATGTTAAAGATCTCTCTTGCTTGTTATATGGTGGGCGGGGCATTTTTGGGCTTATCTTACTTTGACTTTCTTTACCATTTAATTTTTATAGCCGTACTTCTGAAAAAATTTACCTTGGAAGAACTCGCCATCAGAGGAAAAAATTTATCTCCGGCAGGTTTAAGATTTGATCGGGCCAGTACGGCCCGTTAGGTAAAACTTACCATAGGTTTTTTATGTGTGTTAACAAATATAGCCGTCTATTTAGTATTGTTATGTCAGCCATATTTCTTATAGCTGCAGTAGGTATTTACGCCAGCTATAAAAGTGATTTGGCTAAATTTAAGCAGATCATTAATTCAGAAATTTCTAGCGAACGGCAGCCGGATTTATTTGTTGCCATTAACCACTGGATTTATCAAAACCAAGGTTTTAAGAAAAATCAGCATTATTTTTTACTTAAACCGTTAGGGCCTACACCAATGCAAGTGTTAGAAAACGGTGGTGATTGTGCTGATAAGTCACGCTTACTCATGGCCATGTTAGACGCCATTAATCTAGATTCGACCTTGGTAATGTTATACAGCGCCGAGGGGCAACCTACCCACACCGTGGTTGAAGCCCGTACTAAGCAATACCAAGCGGTAGCTGATCCTGTTTATGATCTCGTTTTTCCTAAAGCTGACCAGGGCTATTTTAGCTTGGCAGAATTACGAAATGATCCGGCCATCTTGAATAACCGGCTGGATGCCTTGATAACTTTGCAAGGTGCTAACGCTAAAATCGCTTATTACAAACGAGAAAATGAAACATACCAATATGCAACAACTTTAAATTGGCAAAAAAATAAGCTTTTGACGGCCATAGCAAAGCAACTAGAAAGCAAAGGTATAGAGCCCAAAAATGTCAGACGCCCACACTTTTTAGATGACCCTAAACTTTTTATGGCTATGACAGCATTTGTTCTCTGCCTGTTATTTGCTTTTTTTGCATTGATTATCAATAAGCGCCCTCACGAAAGGCATTAAATAATCAACACTAAACATCCCTAATACATGGTATTTACTGGTTAATAGATATGAGTTCCATATACGGCTGGTTTGCAACACAACATTTTGATTCAATAATTAACTCTAACTATATTGCACGCTTTGCACCGCCAGACTGTCAAAAGAGCTACATTGAAAAACGCTCAGCCGCGCTCGGTGGGCATGGACTCAGCATAACGCCCACCCACTATGAGAATGATAAGGTGTTAGCCATAATTGATGGCGATCCTAGCTGGCAAGATAGTGAACTCGCTACTATTGCCAACGCCCAAGGGGCAGGACGTGCTTTGGCTGAGGGATATGCTAAATATGGTAAAAACCTTCTAAAACAAATTCATGGCACGTTTTCATTTTGCCTAATTGAACCAGATAAAAATTACGCTTTAATTGCCATAGATCGTCTCGGCATTAAACCTCTCGCATACTATTTCCAAAATGGCGAATTTGTTTTTGGTTCGCAACTTGACCAGATAATTGCACACCCCAATATTAAAAATGACATAACGCCACAAGCTTTGTTTAGTTATCTGTATTTCCATATGATTCCAAGCCCAGACACTATTTATAAAGCCATTTATAAACTGCAACCAGGCGAATTTGTTGAAGTTAATGATGGCAAACTGAATCAAGGTTTTTACTGGCAAGTTCAATACACAAGCACCCCATTAAGCAAACAACAATGCACTGAACAACTCCATAATCAGCTGCAATTAGCTGTTAAAGCTTGTCAACCCAATCCACAAACTGGCTCTTTTTTAAGTGGCGGCCTTGATAGCAGTACGGTAACAGGTGTTTACCAGCACTTATCAGCTGAGACAACGCAAGCTTTTTCCATAGGATTTGATGCACCAGGCTATGATGAAATGGAATATGCCCGCGCTACGGCCCAACACTTTAAAGTACAACTGCATGAATATTATGTAACACCAGCTGATGTATTGGCAGCCATACCCTTAATAGCGCAAAGTTATGATGAACCGTTTGGCAACGCTTCCGCTATTCCGGCTTATTACTGTGCTAAGTTTGCCCGCGGACATGGTATGCAACAATTGTTGGCTGGCGACGGCGGTGATGAAATTTTTGCGGGTAATGCCCGTTACGCCAAGCAAAAAATGTTTGATGTATATAGTCATGTACCCACAATGTTCAAACATTTGCTCGAACCGGTGGCTGATCGCGTGTTCTTTTTGAAAAAACTACAAAGTTACATCGAACAAGCAAAACTACCCATGCCCGGGCGCATGGAAACCTATAATTTTTTACATCGGACACCACTTACCGAAATTTTTGCTTCTGACTTCCTTGCACAAATTGATACCGAGTTACCCTTACAAAACTTAAGGCAAACCTATAATCGTGCAGAGACTAACAATTTAATTAAGAAAATGCTGTTTTCAGATGCTAAATTCACCTTAGCCGATAATGATTTACGTAAAGTCAATCGCATGTGTGAATTAGCGGGTATGGCTGTGAAATATCCTATGCTACAGGAAAATATGATCGAATTTGCGGCCTCCATCCCATCTAACTGGCTGATGCAGGGTTTTGAGTTACGCTCATTTTATCGGCAAGCTATGCAAGGCTTTTTAGCTAAGGCCACACTTAATAAGAGCAAACAAGGCTTTGGCCTACCCTTTGGTGTTTGGATGGCTAGCCATCAAAACTTAAAAGATTTTGCTGAAGCCAATTTACTGGGCATCGAAAAACGAGGTTTTTTAAATCCCGCATACATCAAAAACTTAATTAAGCTACACCAACAAGGCGATGCCTCATATTATGGTGTGATGATATGGTTATTGATCATGTTAGAACAATGGCTGGTTACGCACTAGCGTTCAATAAATCATGATCAACTTTGCTAACGACATAACGAAATTTACCGGATTTTTCTTTAGCTACTTCTGTTACATAATCAATAACAATATCAACACCTAAGCCCAATCGTTTTTTAAAGGTTTCCACAATAGCCGCTTCAGCATTATGAGGACAATAGCCCTCACCACGGACAATTTGCACTTGGGTATTCTTTAAGTCATGTTGGGTAATCTTAAAGGATTCAACACCAGGCAAATCCCTTAACACATAAATTAAAGCCAAACCATGTAAAACCGTGCCATCTTGAGCCACCACAAAATCCGTAGTTCGTCCTTTAATTTCTTTAAGTATCGGCAAGCCTCGGCCACAACTACAGCGTTCATCAGACAACACGCCTACATCACCCGTACGATAACGGATAAAGGGAAAATCCCGTGTCGCCAAATGCGTGACGACAATTTCACCTTCTTCACCATTAGCTAAGACATTGCCATTGCCGTCAATTATTTCAACAATAATATCTTCTGCGGTAATATGCATAGCACCTGCTGGGCATTGATGGGCAATAAAACCGGCATCCCGACCACCATAACCATTGGCCACCGGACAAGCAAACACGGATTCAATTTTTTCGCGTTGATGGTCATATAACCGCTCGGAGGTGACAAAAGCGACCTTAATACCCAAATTGTTGAGCGTCTGTCCAGTTTTTATTGCATGTGCAGCAATATGAGCCAATGCGGATGGATAACCAAACAACATTTTAGGTTTAAGCTGCTTAATTTGGCGAATAAATTGATCAAGCTTTTGTTCAGACATTTCAAAAGCAGGCAGCAAATGGGTACGTAATAATTTATCCCGTATCAATTTGATTTTATCTTGCCCACCTAATTCTATAGGTGAGCCCCAAATCACCATTTCAGGATCACCAATATCAACCCCCCACCAACGCGTTGCCCGCCATTTGGCCGCCACATCGTGGCTTACCCGTTTATTGCCAATGTAAAATATTAATGGCTCTCCACTGGAGCCCCCAGTATTAAAACGCGCCAAGGCCGTGGCATTATTGGCTTTTAATTGTTGGCTATTGGCCCTAATTTTGGCTTTATCCAGCAACGGTAACAAACTAAGCTGAGTCATGGAATCCAACTTTGCCGGCATAAAACCCATGTTTTTAAACAGTTGTTGATAATAAGGCACATGTCGTTCCACATCGCTTAAAAACACCCGAAGACGCTCAAACTGCAACGCTTTAATTTGTTCCGGCTTCAACCATTGAGTTTGTTCCATTTCCCTACGCACATCTACCGTCGAGTGTTTTTTTACCCGCTCATGCAAAGGAAAAATTATATTAGCAACCAATTGGGTATATACATTCATTTTACGATACCAGCCCATTAAATTCCTCTACCAACACCTGGACACGTTTGTCCCACGAGTTGCTTTCAGCATAACCAATAATTTCTTGTTTGTTCCAATGACTCCCTAATGTTTTTAGTATAGCCTTACTTAAAGCAGCTGAATCCCCAAACGGCACAATAATGCCTAATTTTTCATTGCAAATCACTTCTTTATTGCCACCAACATCCGTGGTCACGACTGGCAATCCACAGGCCATCGCTTCCAAAAATACATTTGCCCAGCCTTCATTAGCCGTGGCCAGTACAAAAGCATCCGCTGCTGAAAGTGGTAGTTTTAGTTTCCCAGCCGGTAAAGCGCCAAGAAACCGGACATGTTCGTCTAGCCCTAAATCATTAACCTGTTGAAGCAAGCTAGCTTTAATATTGCCTTCCGGACTATCACCACCGACTATCAAATATATCAAATTAGGATATTCCTTAAGTAACACTGGCAAAACTTCCAGCACCCGGTGAAAACCTTTGCGCAAAACCAAACCACCAACAGAAACTAAAACCTTAGCATCTAATGGCACATTGAAAAACGCTCTAGCCTGCGTTTTATCTAAGGCATAAAAAATATCGCTATCGACACCATTGCCCACCACTTGTATTTTTTCCGCATCAGCACCTAAACCGACAACATGTTGCTTTAAGGCATTGGCAACGGCAAATACCTTATCCGCGTGCTTTAAGGCAGATAATATACAGCGTTTGCGGCCCGGCATTTTCGACAAGGGTACTTCCGTACCGCGTAAGGTAATGGTTACCGCTACATTAAACCAACGCCCTAATAAACTTGCGGCATAACCATCAGGGTAAGCAAAATGCGCATCAATGATATTAAATTTATGCTCTTTTTTTATTTTGTACAACGTATAAACGCTGGCAACAGCCATAAAAAAACCATCAAATGATTTTAGAAAGCCTGGTATAGAAAAAAAACGTGGGTAATAAATTTTTATATTCTCCATTACCGCATAAGATACTGGCTGTGGCCGAAAATTAGGTTTCCAATATCGCAGCAAGTTTTGAAAAGGAAACCACGGTACTGGCGATACCACTACAATTGGTAGATGCTGCGCCACCCTAAACATCCTTTCTTTAATAAAGACGCCGGCGTTCGGCCGTACATTGCTCGGAAAAAGTGAGCTATAAACCAATAATTTAGGCATTCTTTCTTGCATGTGCAGCCATGGCATCCCTATAAACATGATGATAATGGCTAACGCTGTGCGCCCAATTACGTTCTTGCTCTACAAATTGCCGTGCGCTATCACGTAATGCCTGCCATTGTGTTTGATTTGCCAATAATGTGAGCACACATTCTGATAATGCCGTAGCGTCATTAGCCTTAAACAAATAGCCCGTTTCGCCATGCTTGATAAGCTCCTTATGCCCACCGACATCAGATGCCACCACTAAACGGCCTTGCGCCATTGCTTCTAAAGGTTTTAACGGGGTAACTAAATCTGTTAAGCGCATAGCTAAGCGTGGGTAAACAAAAATATCAACTTGATTGTAATAGTCCTCAACTTGATCGTGAGGTACCCTACCTGTAAAAATTACTTGCTGCTCAAGATTTAAAGCCTTAGCTTTTTGTTTGATTAATTCTTCTTGAGGCCCACCACCCACCAATAACAAGCATGTATCCGGCTGTGTTGCCAAGATGGCTGGCATCGCCTCAAGCAATAAGGGCAAACCTTCATAGCCATAAAAAGAACCTATAAACCCGAGTACCACTTTATTCTGTAAACCCAACTGCTTACGTAATTCTTGGTCAGCAGCTACACCAAAGTTAAAGCGTTCAATATCAACAGCATTAGCGATTACAGTGATTTTGTTTTCTTGAATTCCTCTTGCCGCTATGTCTCTGCGTAGGCCTTCACAAATTGTCGTCAGCGCATCAGCTTGTTTAAACACATAAGTTTCCAGCATTTTACTTAATCGGTACCGCAAGCCACCTTCTTTGGCCGTACCGTGGTCTGCTGCGGCATCTTCCCAAAAAGCCCGGCACTCATAAACTAAAGGTAAATTATATTTTTTTGCCACTTTTAAGGCCGCCAATCCATTTAAAGCCGGCGAATGGGCATGTAAAATATCCGGTTTAAGTTCAGGAATTATTTCATCTAAACGTTCTGCCAAGGTTTGCACAATCAGCCATTGATTAAGGACGGGGAGCTTTGAGTAGCTTTGTCGAGGTGGTTTTGAACGATAGAAATCCAAACCATCTATGCTTTCAAAATCTGTGCTTGCAACGCTATGTTTAGCGGATGTGACATGAAATGTTTGCCAACCCAGTTTATGCTGCTGTTCCAAAATGGCTCGTGTACGAAAGGTATAACCACTATGCAGAGGTATGGAATGGTCAAGAATGTGCAGTATTTTCATAAATATGGTAGCAAGGTTCCTATAACTTGAGAATAGACGGCTTAAGCGTTAATACTAGCTTTCAGTCGTAAAATTTTTAAGTCCTTTGCGTATAAGATGGGGCAACAATAAATGGATAGGCATTTTTAGCCAATGCGAACGCACAAATAAAAACCACCGGGCAAACTTAGTCAAATAGCCATCGCAAGTATGATGATTGGGTATTAATGCCTTTAAAAATAGGATATCCAAAGCGGCTAGCACAAAGCGGTTTGGTGCAAACGCTAAATATTGCTTGTGTATCCCTTGCGGGATAGGGGTTTTCAAAATCAAACCACAATAATGCATGGCGTAATATAATGAGCGTTGCAATCCTAAATCATTAGCCCGTGCTAGTATTGTTTGCCAAAACGCGGGGTCTTTCTTAGCCGCTTCTTGTAACAAAAGATCCAAATCAGATAAATCCCTAAGCCCATTATCTAACTCACCTTCATGGAATAAATGGCAAGCGCTATGTAAAATCCTATCGCTAGTTGATAATACCCAGCCATCTAAACTCGGCGTTTTTTCTGCTTGCGCTAGCAATTTAGCCGCATCCGGGCAAGCTTCATTCGTGGTAGGTAAAATATTGTGGTGCACATCAATCGATGTACCTCTTACAACATGCTGCATGGGGGGGGATTCATGCATCCATTGCCTATAATATTTTTGGTCATACGCGTCCATTTCGTGTTGCGCCCAGCCAGCCCTGCGTAATGCGGCTTCGACTTGCTCTAGCTGATCCTTGTTAACCAAAATATCAATGTCAGAAAAAACACGACCTTGGGCAGCAATACTACCTAAAATAAAATAAGCCGTACCTTTTAAATAAATAATTGGAATATTTAAATTATTTAAGGCTTTTGCAATACACTTAATTTCCCATTTTAAAGTATTTTCAAATTGCTGGGCATAAGTTTGTGCCGATTGGATATGCCTTAATGGCGCTATAGGTATGTCACAAGACAAGCCGTTATTCTCCAATACATAACCTAATCTAGCTAACAAATTGGCATGACGGGCTTGCCTGATCAGTAAATCCCAATCCTTTAAACTTAAATGCTGTATCTGTTTAGGCTGCGTGAGCACCTGAATCAATATAGGCGTCATCTAATTCCTATACCGGTAAATCAGCCAAAAGTGCTATCGCTTCGTCCAAATTACTATATTCCAACTCATAGCAATAACTGGCATCAACTAGCTCGCATAGACTCAAAAAACCTTGGCTGGATAAGATAGCATAATTGAAAGAGTTCTCTGCTAATTTGAGCACTGCTTCGGTCTTGGGTAATTCCTTCAAGACAATGTCTGCACCCTTAACAAAACGTGGCAAAATTATCCACTTACAAGGGCTGTTTTGTTTTGCTTTTAAAACACTGTCCATACCTGGTTTCATGTGCGAAACCGTGCCTTTGGCCGTGTCATAAAAACTCTCGCCTAATACTACATCCGGTGCAAAGTTTTTTATAATTTGGATGGATTCGTTCTTTAGGCTAACAGGACGCACAATAGGAATTAACCAATTTGTTTGCAGATCTACAACGGCCATTTCATCAGACAGTAACCGCCAACCTCGATTGACTAATGCTGCACATAAGGTGCTTTTGCCCGCACCGGGCTGCCCTGATAAAATCAGGGCAAATCCATTTCTTTCAACTACCGCAGAATGAATCAGCAAATAATTGAAAACTTGCGTAGCTATACACCAATTTAATCCCCATTCGAAAAAGGGATAGGCCTGGGAAAATGGCAACGGCTTAAACGGCAATTTTCCATCAAAGTAAAACTGGACTTGCGGCTTATACCAACGCCTTAGTTGAGAGGGATTGTCAATTTTGATATGAAAATCAAAAAAACCGTTTGCTGTACTATCCGTCAAAAAGAACTGCTCAGCATATAGCATTTTAACTGATTCTATAACAGGCTTAAGTGGCGTTTCTAAGTTTATGCTAAATGGCCCGACATTGAGCAATATCCTTTCCATCCACTAAAACCTCATGTTATTTCACTATGATAGCTACTTCTTTAATGATAAAGCCTCGTCCAATCAATTCATTAATTGCAGAATCAAGGAAAACAGACAATTGCTCAGTTTGATCTTCAAACTCAGTATGAAGGATAGCTAAAATTGTCGAACTATCCAGTGGCTTGTTTAATAATTTGAGGATTTTATACGTAATAGGATTTAAAACGATGGTTTCACCCGATTGGCTACAAAAAGCCAGAAAACCACCGCCAATTTCCTTAATCAGCACTTGTTCATTAAGGCTGAGTAAAGCCATTTTGAAGGAAAAAATTATAACCGTATTTGCGCTTTAATAACCATTCGCAATTAACCACAAACGGGCATTATTCGGGTCATCTATAGTTTGGTGAAAACTGCGTATTGTTGCCACGTTGCTACTATTGTAAGCACTTTGAATATCGGCTATGGAAAAAGGGTACGCATAACTTGCCGTGCTGGCATTTAAATACGCCGCTATCGCATCAAAACAATCCGCCCACAAATTGGGGTCATTACCGCCTTTACCCGGTTTACAACCTGCACTACCTAAACTGTTAGCCTGCATAACTTGCAATAGGGTTGGATTATAATTCCATGAGGTAATTTTTCCCGACCTACTGGTAACACCCGTGTAGACTGTCCGATTAGAAAACACAGGGTGGGAATTAAACTTAGTATTTTTTGTGACGTTACCGCCTGGCCATGTATTTAGCCCTGAAGAAGAAAGCCAAAAAGTGGCTGAACATCCATAGGGATGAGTTTGGTCACACGTTTGGCTAGCGGCTGCTCCAGGCGATAGATTACCCGACAACTGCCCTGAAATTGAGCAAGTAGCTGAGGTAGCCCAGGCAGGTTTATTTGATAAACTTAACAGCACAGGCGCTCCCAAGCCTACTTTTGTCAGTAACCGCCGAGATTTATTTATTCCCTTTTCATCACTTTCCCTAATTCCATTAGGGGGCTGATTGTCTATGTTCATGAATGGCCTTTAGAGCAAAATTTAAGATTTTGTTAAGTTTAGCATAATAATTTGTCAGCTGATATTGTACCTAAGTACAAAATGTGATCAGTTTGTGATTAAAAAGCATTTTTTATATGATAAATAGATCTCACCTATCACTCTTGCCGCAAAAATGCTTCAAACATTAGCAGCGTCCAAATAGCAGCACTGTAGTCCCGCAACCCTGATTGGTGTTCATCAACCATTTTCTTGAGGAAGTCCTGGTTAAAATACCCACTATTGACCATCACTTCACCCAACAAGGAAGTGCGCACCCGCTCTTTTAATGGCCCTCTAAACCAACTGGCCAACGGTACCGAAAAGCCCATTTTAGGGCGATAAAGTACATCATCCGGTAAATATTTTTGTAATGCTTTTTTAAAGATAAATTTGCCCTCCCGCTGATTCAATTTCAGTTTTGGTGGCAGGGTTGCGATCCATTCAACTAGTTTATGATCCAATAGCGGCACCCTAACTTCTAAAGCATGTGCCATACTGGCACGATCAACTTTCGTTAAGATATCCCCTGGTAAATAAGTTTTCATATCCAAATATTGGACTAACGATAATGGATTAGATACAGGCGCCTTATCGGCATAGCGCCTAAAAACGTCAACCGCTTGATAGCCCTGCAGCGTTTGCTTAAAAGCAGTACTAAAAAGATTGGCGCGTACACCATCAGAAAGCACGGAAACACTATGGAAATAGCCTTCCAAAGAGTCTCTTGCGATAGACTCAAAAGTAGATTTTGCCCTGAAGACTTTAGGTGCCCAATCGGCTTTTGGGTAAACCCGGCCTAAAAATCCGAAGAGCGGTTTTCTTATGGCATCGGGTAACCAAGAACGCATACGTTCTTCATAAGTGTGCCAGCGATAGCGACGGTATCCTGCTAAGTTTTCGTCGCCGCCATCACCAGAAAGTACAACCGTCACCTGTTTTTTTGCCAACTCACAAACCCTATAAGTAGGCAATGCTGAGCTATCGGCAAAAGGCTCGTCATAGAGTTGTACCAATTTATCAATTAAACCGAAATCTTCCGCATCGACTTGCTCCACGCGGTGGGCGGAGTGATATTGTTCAGCAACTTTTGCCGCATATTTAGTCTCATTAAAAGCTGGGTCGCCAAACGAGATAGAACAGGTATTAACCGGCTCTGCTGACAAGCCCGCCATTAATGCAACCACCGCACTAGAGTCGACCCCACCTGATAAAAACGCACCGAGCGGAACATCGGCCATCATACGAATTTTTACCGCTTCTTTTAAACGCTCAATCAACTGCTCTTCAGCTTGTCTTTCATCTATTTCTAGTGTCGCGGTAAAACTCACATCCCAATATTGTTTAGGTTGATAAGCTGCATCGCCGTGCTTTATTGTTAAACTATAGCCGGGTTCTAACTTAAAAACGCCTTGGTAAATAGTTTTAGGGTCAGGCACATAACCAAAACCAAAATAATCTTCTACCGCAGTTGGGTCTATCACCCTAGGCAACTCAGGGTGAATTTTCAAAGCTTTTAATTCCGACGCAAAAATAAACTGGCCATTTGCCAATTCCGCATAATACAGCGGCTTTATACCTAAACGATCGCGCGCTAAAAAAAGTATTTGCTTAGCTTGATCCCAAATGGCAAACGCAAACATACCACGTAACCGATCAACACAAGCTTCACCCCACGCCATCCAGCCATACAAAATGACTTCAGTATCACAATGGCTTTTAAATTGGTAACCCAAGCTTTCCAATTCAGTACGCAAATCAAGGAAGTTAAAGATTTCCCCGTTGAACGTTAGCACAACTTTCTGATCTGGGCTTAGCATGGGCTGCTGACCGCTGCTTAAATCTATGATGGATAAGCGTCTATGGCCAAAACCCAAGCCTGCTTCAGTGTGCAAACCACCTTCATCAGGGCCGCGATGAAACTGGGTTTCATTCATCTGTGACAGCAGCCCTCGGTCGATGTCCCGTTTTTGTTTGAGGTCAAAAATGCCAACTATACCGCACATAATGGCTAATCCCGTTTAAAGAGTGAATCGTAAGCAGATTGGTATTGAGTAACCATGGCCACCAAAGAAAATTTATTTAACACTGCCTCATAGCTGTTTTGTCCATGTTGTAGGCGTTTAGCTTTATTATTAACATAGTCTAATATTTTACCTGCCATAGCCGTACTATCAGCAGCCGGAGTCAATGTCCCGGTAATACCGTCCTGAACCAGCTCAGGATTACCCCCGACCGCTGTGGCGATAACGGGTAACCCGGTTGCCATGGCTTCAAGTATAGTGTTAGAAATGCCTTCTGCGAGTGAAGGCAAAATAAAAACATCTAATCGACGCATAATCTCGGCAATATCGCTACGCTCACCTGGTAACCAAGCTAAATGCTGTAATTGACATTTTTCTAACAAATCCACCGCAGGTTGCCTTAAAGGCCCATCGCCGACGATAATTAATTTGATATGCTTTTGGATAACCGGTTGCTGTTGGCAAGCTTCAATAAATGCTTGCACTAAGGTTATTTGGTCTTTAACCCCGTGCATTCTTCCCACTGTGCCAATAATTATGTCATCCGCGCACATTGGAAACGGACAACCCATTAAGTCTGCTTTGTTAGCATTTACCGGATAAAACGTATTGGTATCTACGCCGTTACAAATACGGGTTAATCTATGGCTAGGGACATGGATTTTTTCCCGTAAATACTTTTCTAAATGTGCAGATAAAGGAATATAACGTTGAATAATAGGTTTTATAAGTCGTCTTAAGCATTGGTATTTAACATTACTTCCATTGGGATCGAATATGTCCCAGCCATGTTCCCCGTGAATTCGATATTTAATCCCTGCAATATAGGCAGGTATTTGATATTCGATGGTAGCTAGATTGCGTGTGTGTACGATCTGTGGCTTTAACTGTTTAAGTAACTTATAAAACCGTATAAAAGCAGGCCAGTCTTGACCTTCTTTTTTTTCAAGATGATAAATATCCACATCCAAACGCTTAATGCGCTGTTTAAAATCTGTACTGTCTTTCAAGCAAATAATGACATGGCGATAAGCGTCTACAGGCATGGTGTTAATTAAATTTACCAAACCATTTTCCAAACCGCCTATGCCTAACCGGTAAATAACATGGGCAATCAATGGCGGCGTGTGTTGTGGCTGCGCAGACATGGGCAATACCCTTTAAAATAAGGCTGAGAGCTTTTGTAAACTTTGCGGCCAATTAAACTTGCGTTGGACAAAAGTTCGGTTGTTGTCAGATTTGATAGGCTCAACTGCCAGCAAGTCCTTAAGCTGATTAAACATAGCATCGGCATCATCACAAATTGACAAGTCTAACTGGTCATCATAAGGTATACCCTCCATCGCACCAGTCGTTGCCACTATAGGCTTAGCCATTGCCATGGCCTCCAAAACCTTATTTTGGATACCACGGGCTATTCTTAACGGTGCGACAACAAGACAAGCATAGGCAAGATATGGCCTAACATCAACCACCGCACCAGTCACTACAACATGATTATTTTTAGCCAAATTCTGAACGGTTAGCGTAGGATTGCTACCGACTATATAAAACTTTATTTGCGGGCAAACAGCTGAAATTTTGGCAAAGACATGCTCTACAAACCATTTAACCGAATCAACATTGGCCCAATAATCCATCGCACCAGTAAAAACGATAACTTTATCCCCCACAGGATAAGGGTTGTCATAGCTTAACTCCGGATTAAAATAGTCTATATCTACACCATTATGGATGTAACTGATTTTCTCATCAGCAACACTGGCCAAACGTTTAAATAAATCAGCTTCTTGTTCAGAAACAAACGTGCTAATTTTTGCCCTTAATGCTATCTCCCGTTCATAGCTTAGCAAGAACTTCGCTTCGCGCTGGTACACCCATTTTTCTAAACCCTGCTTTTTTTCGGCATATTGCCGCCACTTATCGGAATCAACATCAACAAAATCGACAGCCATTTGCACATTAGCGTTATGCTTATTGATATATTGCGCCATCACCGATGAAAACACGAAAGCCTTGGTAATTTCATGCTGTTTAATACAAGCACTAATCCAGTCTTGCATCGCCTTATTTCGGTAATAAGGCAAACTCAAAGCTTCTTGAGACATTAACCCAGTTAAACTTCTTAGCTTGGCCCATTTTGGGCTAATGCTAATAAAACAGGTGCCCGCACAAATATTTTTTAGCTTTTCTATATATTGCCAGTCATTTTTATCATCAATAAACGCGGCTAAATAAACCTTATTTTCCGATGCCAGACGTTTTAAAAAATGGTAGGAGCGTATCTTGTCACCTTTATTCGGTGGATACGGGATACGATGCGCTAAAAAAAGCAGACTCTCCATTATAGATCAATGCTGTTTATCAACATTTAGTGCGCTTTATTAGCCTAAGTCTTTCGCAAGAAATGGCCCCAACGTTTGGCTCACAGGCAAAGGTAAGCGTTTCCAAGCGCCAATAAAAAACTGGTATTTAGGATTGAGTGGATTAATATCGGGCATTGCCTTGGCTTTTACCAAATGAAATTCATAGAATAATGGTTCGGGTTGAAAGCCCCAGTTTTTCTTAAAATTATAAGGTCCAGTACCCATCTTGCTGCGGCCATAGTCAAATACTTTGACATTTTTTTCCACTGCCCTACGCATCACTTCCCAATACATAAAATCGTTTGCCTTTAAATCACGGGCTTGATTTATGCCACCACCATAGTATGGCAAAACTTCATCTTTAAAATAAAAGCTCATGACACTCGCAACCGGTTTACCTTGATGTTCTACAGTTAATATTTCACATTTTGCGCCAAATACTTGTTTTAAAATCTTAAAATACTTTTTAGGGAAAACCGGTGTACCTAGGTTTCGAACACTTTCTGAATACGCTTTATGTAACCTGTCAACATCGTTATCGATAACGCTGATTAAGCCTGCATCTATAGCTTTTCTTACCACCGCCCGTTGCTTACGGGGAATGGCCAACATATTTTTTTCGACATCATCTTCTAAGTTTTTTCTAAATGTGACATAAAGTTCCTTATAAGGCCGACCTGGATTTTTTTGCTCGCGATTACGTAACTCCAGGCTATCCACACCGAGTTCTTCCGCCAGACGGCATGCCTCTTGGTCTAATTGTTGATAGCTGGCATCATCGTTTGCAACAATACCGCCATACACACAAAACGCATTGGACACTAAATTATTACCAAACAATAAGCTGTTAATATGTACTAAGGGCAAAATACCAGTAATGTTGCCATCATTTTCAACATATAAATAATAGGTTTTATGGCCAAAGGCTTCTTCGATAGCATCTTTCCAACCCGACAGATGAAAAAATGTAGCATCCTTAGCTGCTTCAACATAGCTATCCCAGCGCGAATAATTTGCCTTATCCAGTGTTTTAATCATGTCTTGCCCTGTATGTCGCTTATTTGAAGGTATTGGGGGTTACTTGGTTTGCTTAAGAAAAACATTTTCCATGGTATCCCAAGTAAAATCTTGTAATAGCCTGGATATTCTATTTTCCATTTTGCTTAGATTAAGGTAGTGCCTAGTTCTTGCCTTTAAGCTTAGACCAATTTGTCGAGGTTGCCCGGGGTCAATTTCCCAGGGATGAAAATAAAATATAGCGGCTTGCTGCTCCCGTTGATTTACATGATTAAATGCTAATTTTGAAAATAGATAAGGGTAAAACCTAAAAAATCCGCCACCCCCGCAAGGCAGGTTTTTTTTACCTAATGCCAAGGTGGTAATCGGAATTTCTTTAAAATCGCAGCCTTCAAAGGGATAGTAGGCAAACCGTGGTGCCTCTGGCATACCATAAAGATCGTGCTTAACCGGATAAATACTCGAACTGTATTTAAACCCTTGCTCGTTTAATACATCTAAGGCCCAAATATTTTTGGCACCAATAGAATAACTAGCCGCACGGTAACCTTTGACTTCAACACCCGCTAAATCTTCTAATATCTGCTTGGTTTTAGTGACATCTTGGCGAAATTGTTCAGGCGTCTGTTGCGTTACCCGGATGTGTTCATAGCCATGACATGCTAATTCATGGCCTTCATTAACTATGCGTGTGACTATATCGGGGTAACGTTCAGCTACCCAACCTAAGGTAAAAAAAGTTGCCTTAATATTCGCCTGTTGGAATAAATCTAAAACTTTGTTGGTATTCTCTGCAACCCGATGTGGCAAACACTCCCATTGTGACTTCTGGATGTAAGGTTCAAACGCAGAAACTTGAAAATAGTCCTCAACATCAACCGTCATTGCATTGGTTTTTATTTTATCTAAGTTCATCATAAAATTAGACGTAAATGGAATGGATTATATTTACGATACGTTCGGCCGCTTTCCCATCCCATAATTCGGGTATACGGCCTGATTTACCACCCGTGGCCAAAATATCCGCAACACTGTTTTTGATTAGCAAAGGATCAACGCCGACTATAGTATTGGTGCCTTGTTCTACGGTAATCGGCCGTTCCGTGTTTTCCCGCAAAGTAATGCAAGGTATACCCAATGCTGTACTTTCTTCTTGTAAGCCACCTGAATCGGTCAATACCATTTTTGCCGATTGCATTAACCCTAACATTTCCAGATAACCCACTGGCGGCAGGCAAATAATCTGTGCTTGCTGGACCATATCTAATAAACCTTCCTGTTCGATCCTAGCTTGAGTCCTAGGATGGACAGGAAAGATCACCGGTAATTTTTGGCTAACTTCACTTAGGCATAAAAGTAAACTTTTTAGCGTTTTTGGCTCATCAACATTAGAAGGCCGGTGCAAGGTCAATAATGCATAAGCCGCTGGGTCAATTAATTTGGTAATGCCGTATTGCTGCAATGTTTGCTGGAAAGGTACTGCTTGTCGGGTATGCGTCAATAAGGTATCAATCATGACATTGCCAGTAAAATATATGCGCTGTTTTGCAATACCTTCATTTAACAAATTAGTTTCGGCACTGCGTTCAGTTGTAAATAAACTATCAGAAATTTGATCTGTTAAAATCCGGTTTATTTCTTCAGGCATTTGCCGATCGTAGCTTCTTAGACCCGCTTCAACATGGATTAAAGGGATATTTTTTTTTACTGCAACTAGGCCACAAGCAATAGTTGAATTGACATCACCCACCACTAAAACTGCGCAGGGTTTGACTTGATCTAGTACCGGTTCAAATTTAACCATAATATTGGCGGTTTGTTCAGAGTGTGACCCTGAACCCACACCTAAATCTATATCCGGCTCTGGAATATCCAATTGTTCAAAAAAGGAAGCTTTCATGGCTGCATCGTAATGCTGGCCGGTATGCACCAAATAAGGCTCTAATGTGTCTTGCAAGGTTTTTAAAGCCTTAATGATAGGTGCAATTTTCATAAAATTGGGTCTTGCTCCTACGACGCAGACAAGCGTTTTTTTATTCATGCCAGTTTTTACCCTAGACTTAGATCGTTTGAAACAACGGCAAATTTAAGTACTCCAGCGCTTATGGTGACTGTTAAATCACAACAAATACATCAGCACCCAACCTGCACCATACTCAAAACCGCATATTGACTGAAGCTGTAGCTCGGTTTTCTTGAAATTCATTCGCTAATGTTGATGATGTTTGATTTAAATGCCGAAACTCCAAACGCCCTGTTGCCGCATTATTAATAGACCTATTTATCCCAACTGCTACATCGTAACGGGTCAAATTCGAAGAAGAATTGTCAATTAAAGACACCGCGCCATTAGATTGTTGCCAATTTGGGTTAATAAAAGCAGATGTCTTGGGTGCAAACTGCCAAGTCCAACTTGCTCCTAAACCACGCACTTCTTCATTTCGACGGGTAATTTGAAATACCCTATCTTCATTGAAAGCATTAGCGGTGACCGTACTTTTACCGGTTTGATAAGAGACCGAAAAACTCCAGCGTTTTCGGGTAATCACTTCGTTGGTTAAAGTAGGTAAATTAATGGCAAATTGGACAGGTTGGTTAGTGACTGGATTTAATAAGGTATTGCCAAATGGGTCTTGCAGCGTAAAAACCCGTTGTTGCAATAATAACGCCTGCGTAGTTGTGGTGTCATTATCATGGGCTATCGTCCAAATTGAATTACGGGTTTTATAATTCAGATTGGTCTGGAAAGTATCACCTGTATTTAAGCCCACCTTCCTATTTCGATAGGTTGTGCTCCAACTAAAACGTTGTATTGGCGATAGATTCACCGTGACAAAACTATTATTGCCGTATCCCGCCTCGATGCTATACCGCTGGCTTGGTATCCATTGGGCACCAACAGTATAAAATGCACCATTATTGCTGGTTGTAGTATTGTTTTGAAAACTATTATTACTAAAGCCACCTTGAGTAAAAACATTAAAATAGGGGCTTAAAGCAGCTCGTATGGTCGCATTGGCGGTCTGAAACCTTACATCGTCACTATTCGAACGCAAGCTTTCATTATTATCGAAAGATAGCCCCCAAGAGATCCGCTTAAAATCAGGGCCACTACTTAACTGCAAAGTTTCCTCTAAGCTGACCGTATCGGAAATTGCATTTGCCACTGTGGCATTAGATCCAACGGTTACGGTATTAAAGTTAAACCTAAAATTACCCCGGGCCAGATTGCCGAACCGTGGCGTAATATAAGGTGAAATGTTGAATGTGGAAACCGTAGTACTATTGCCAGTGCCAGAAATATTGTCATTGGCTGAACGTATATTATTTAAATTTTGCTGGCTAATGGAACTGCCTGTATTTAAGAACAAAAGGTTGTTGCTTAATGTCGTTGTTGAACTATGTTGTAATTGATTCGCTATTCGAAACTTACTATCACCGTTAGAATTATATAAATTCTGCATTCTATAATTTAGGTTTAAACGGGACTTGGCAGAATTAGCGATAATTGAAACACCTGGGCTAACTTCTGTTACAAAAGCCCCTATTTCGCTACCTGGCGGTGATAAACGTATATTATCGCTATAAATTTCTTGTAGCTGTACTGACGGCACCACATTCCAAGTAACACCAAAGACTTCAATTTGAGAACAAATGAGATAACTGGCGACTATAAACTTTAGGGTTAATGCTTTCCATTGTTTTCTTTGAATAGCAGGCCGCTGTTCAATTAGCATAGTGCCCATAGCCATAATAGTTACGCTCAATACTTGAATGGGCTTTATTTAACAAAGCCAAGACAATATCGCAATCACTTAAAATTTGAACCGACTCCATGACGACTGAACGCAAGGTTTTTTCTGCCTCGATCACCAAAACGATTTGTCCAACTAAACTCAGCAACACATGGCCTTGACTGGCAACCAACAAAGGTGGCGTATCAAAAATGACAATACGGTCGGCATACCGCTCGCTTAACTCATTAGCCAATTTAATCATCCGGTTACTCGCTAATAATTCTGTAGAATGTTGATGCCGTTTACCCGCACAAATAATCCTTAAATTATCCACATCGGTATCTTTAACAATGTCAGAGAATTGTATATCTTCATTCTCCAGATAATCAATAAGCCCCATATCTTCTTGAATTCCCAACGACTTTGCAATCGAAGGCCTAGCCACATCCGCATCTATTAATAACACTTGCTTATCCATTTCCATAGAAATGGATAAGGCTAAGTTGATTGCCGAATACGTTTTGCCTTCACCCGGTAAACTGCTAGTGATAAGAATTAAGTTTGACTTTTCAATATCCTTACTATTTTTCCCAATAGCATTATCAATTAAAGGACGTTTAATAATCCGATATTCTTCAGCTTTTTGTGAATGGCTGTCTTCTTTTGTAATATAGCCATGCTTTTTTAATAAATCCCATCGAATGTGGACTAACCGTTGTTTTTCAGTCAATTTTGGCGCTTGCTTTTGCGCTTCGACTGCGCCAACTACTTGTCGTTCCATTGCCCCAACTATGACATCTTGATCTTCAGGCTTTGCTTCATGGCTTAGATCGAACATCGAATTTGTCAGGTTAGCTTTTTCCAATGCCTTTTCAATATTACTCATTAGACACTCCTAAAGAAAAGATGATAATGCACCATAAATCCCATGTGCTAACTGCTTGATGTCAACATGGGCAGGCATGGAAATTTCAACAACTAACAGAGCCACATAAATAATTATCAACCCTAATAATGCCCCTACAGCTTTATAATCCCGTGCAAAAAAATGACTTTCCTGTTCATTAGAAAATGAGATTGTACCTAAAATTGGCAGACCCGTATCAGCCCTAACTTGCCGGGTGGCTACAAATGTTGGCCTTAGTAAAATCAGCAATAAACTTAACGCAACCCCTGCGGCAACCCCAAAAATGAAAACCACCGAAGATAACAGTAACCGGTTTGGAGAAGAAGGTTCTAAGGGCTTATTTGGGGGATCAGCAATCTTAAATTTAAGGGCATTTACTTGCGTATCTACCTTCTCAGATATATTAGCTTGTTCACGACGCTGAATTAAACTTTCATAATTGCCTTTTATTGCTTCATAGTCGCGATTAAGATTCTCAACTTCAGTTTCAATAGACAAGCGATTGTTCAATTCTTCCTGTAACGTAACTAGCCTAGCTTTTAAGTTTTCTACTCTAGCCCGCATGGATGCAATATTGGCATCCGCTTCATTTAGCGCTACTTTGACGGACTGTACATAGGGGTTTTCCATTGCTTTTAAGTCAAACCCTGATTCTTCTGTTGGACTCTCCGCGGCTTGAAGCGCTAATTTCTCGTCCCTTAGTTTTTCGAGTTCGATAATTGTTTTTTCAATATGGACAATTTCCGGATGATTTTTTGTATATTTAAGCAATAACTCATCGCGTCTTTGCTTTAGTTCATTGATCCGAATATCCTGCGGGCTTGATGCCGCACCTGTTTCTGCGGTTTCAAGATCGCTAAACTCATCTTCTTCACCGGAAGCCATTGCTTCTTCAAGTTGTTCATTTAATGCTTGTTTTCTTGATATTGCTTCATTCAACTGCAACTCAGCCTCTTCAACTACCAATTTCATTTGTTGAATTTGGCTAATCTGGTCTGCGCCTTGACCAGGCAATAAACCGAGATTTGCGCGTTTAAAATTTTCCCTTGCTTTTTCAGCGTTTCTTAAACGGATTTCATATTCTTGTATTTGGCCTTCAATAAAGCGTTGCGCCTCATCAGTATCTCCCAATGAACGCAATTGCGTTTGCTCTGAAAAAACAGTTAACACCGCTTGCACAACATCCCTTGCTTCTTCAGGGCTTTTCGCTTCGTAGCTGATAGAAAACAATTCGTTATTGCCACCTGAGATCTTAATATTGTTCTTTAACAGATCATGCGCATCTAAGCCTTTCATACTTGCCAAATTAGCAATTTGTTCAAGATTTTTTTGCGTGAACATTAACTGTTTCATTACCCGCAATAAACCATCGACATCAACCTGAATAGCCAAGCCGCTCAATAAAGGCCTTAACATAGTACGTGTATCGACATGTACTCTTGCCGAGGAACTGTATTTATCTGGCATATTATATATATAGGTCCACCCAACCAAACTTATTGCCCAAGCTACGATAATGGCGGCCCATTTGTATCTTAAGGCGCCTTTAGCGTAATAGATGATTTCAGAAATCTGCTCTTGCATGGCTAGTTAAATCTCAATGGCTATGAATACAAAATGCATAAAAAATATCAAACAGTTAAAAAAACGCTTCCGGTATGATAATGATGTCCCCTGGTAATATCTTGACATTAGCCCGCAAATCTGTGTTATCAATCAAATCATCAATCCGAATACCAAACTGCTGAGTTTCACCATCTAGCTCACGAATGATGCTTGCCCGGTTACCATCAGCGAATTGTCCCAAACCGCCAATTTTGATGACTAAATCTAATAGCGTCATATCACGTTCGTACGGAATAGACTGGGCACTATAACGGCCAATGCTTCCACCACCAGAGCTACCGCCTCCACTAGAACTTCCACCACCGCCGCCAGAAGCTCCGCCTCGGCTGCCGCCTAATTGGCCAATTATCCGCACTTGTTGTGTGTATACGCCTTTAAAGCCACCTACAATAATGACGACTTGAGGATCCCTAACGAATTTGGACAATTCTTTTTCCATTGTCCTAGCCAACTCTGATGGGGTTTTACCAGTGGCCAACAGATCTTCGGCTAAGGGTATAGTAATTTTTCCATCGGGTCTTACTGTAGCCGTGGTAGAAATATCAGGGTTGCCCCATACAAAGATATTGACACTATCACCAGGGCCAATTTTATAAGTGTAATCGGCAGAAACAGAAGCATCATCAGTAATAGGTGGGTAATTTGTACAACCCGCCCCGAACAACACCAGCATCAGCGATGCTAATTTGATTATCTTTAACCCTCTCACAACGATGCCCTCTTCTTTCTTCATAAAATTATAGTTTTCACTGAATACATGGGTTATAAGCGCCACAATTTAATGCCATCCGGAACCGCAGTGCGATCTAATTTTGCCTTTACATCAACAACAATACCTGTTTTTTGATCCAATAATGATTCAATAAAGGCCCAGTCTTTGCTCAAAAAATATTCGTGAGGCACAGCAAGTAATATCGCTTGTGCTGGTTTTAATTCATTTTCATGCGTTAAATGTATACCATATTCCTCAACTATCTCATGAGAATCAGCCATTGGGTCAATAACCTGTAGCTGTACACCATAATCTTCCAACTCTTTATATATATCAATAACACGGGTGTTTCTTATATCAGGTACATTTTCTTTAAACGTAAAGCCTAGAATAGTAACAATACAACCCTTGACACAAATGCCACTATTAATGAGTTGTTTTACAACCTGGGCGGCAATAAAACTGCCCATACTGTCATTGATGCTACGCCCAGCTAAAATTACTTGAGGGGTATAACCTAAAACTGCAGCTTTATACGTTAAATAATATGGGTCTACACCTATGCAATGGCCACCGACTAATCCTGGATCGAATGGTAAAAAATTCCATTTCGTAGATGCGGCAGCCAATACATCACGCGTGTCTATACCCATTTTATTAAAAATCAACGCTAATTCATTCATTAATGATATATTCAAATCGCGCTGGGTATTTTCAATGACTTTAGCCGCCTCAGCGACCTTAATGGTAGCAGCCTTATGGACACCCGCCGTAACCACTGAGGCATACACTTCAGCAACAATATCAAGCGTGCCCACGGTATCACCGGATACCACTTTAGTGATCGTCTTAAAGGTATGTACTTTATCACCGGGATTAATACGCTCTGGGGAATAGCCCACGTTAAAATCGACCAACCATTTAAGGCCAGATTCGCGCTCTAGGACCGGAATGCAATCTTCTTCCGTAGCACCGGGATAAACTGTTGATTCATAGACGACTATATCGCCTTTTTTAAGTTGTTTGCCGACCGTAATAGACGCTTTTATTACGGGTGAAAGATCTGGCTGCTTTGCATTGTTAACAGGAGTAGGCACCGCGATGATATGGAAGTCAGCCAGCTTCAAATCTTCTGGTTGACAGGTATACAAAATTTTAACGGCAGATAACTCTTCTGGTGCGACCTCATTCGTGCGCTCTATGCCCTGTCTGAGTTCTTCAATGCGGACTGAATTTATGTCAAAACCGATGACCTGCTGGGTTTTTCCGAACTCAACAGCTACGGGTAAACCCACATATCCTAAGCCAACAACCGAAATTTTCCTATTGTGCATATTTATTTCTCAACCTTGTAAAAATCTTTATACCAATCAACAAAATTACTAATTCCAAGCGCTAATGGCGTAGCGGGTTTATAACCCAAATCAGTTACTAAATCAGTGACATCAGCGTAGGTATTAGGGACATCACCTAATTGTAGTGGAAGAAAATTTTTAATGGCTTCACAACCCAAATATTTTTCGAGCGTTTCTATAAAAGTTAACAAATGTACAGGATTATTATTTCCGATGTTATATACCCTATACGGGGCGAGACTAGTACCTGGATCAGGCTGTTCACCACGCCAAGCACTATTGGCTTGTGCGGGCTGGTCGATGACACGGATGACACCTTCAACTATGTCATCCACATAGGTAAAGTCGCGTTGATGATTACCATAATTGAACACATCTATTGGCTTGCCTTCCAAAATATTGCGGGTAAACATAAAAAGCGACATGTCTGGTCGGCCCCACGGCCCATAGACTGTAAAAAAACGCAAACCTGTTGTTGGTAAAGCGTATAAATGGCTATAAGTATGTGCCATTAGCTCATTAGCTTTTTTACTGGCGGCATATAACGATACCGGATGATCAACATTATCATGTACAGAAAAAGGCATACTGGTATTAGCACCATAAACAGAACTTGATGAAGCGTATGCCAAATGTTCAATTTTGTTATGCCGGCATGCTTCCAATATATTCATAAAGCCCACTATATTGGAATCTATATAAGCATGTGGGTTAGTCAAGGAATATCGCACTCCTGCCTGCGCCGCCAAATGCATTACCCGCTGCACACCTTCGGTTATAAATAAGTTTTCAACAGCTTTAGAATCCGCAATTTCTAGCTTCAAAAACTTAAACTTCCCATAATCTTGCAATCTAGCCAGTCTTGCGAGTTTTAAATTTACGTCATAATAATCATTAAGATTATCCACCCCAACAACTTCATCACCCCGCTCCAGCAATCTTATGCTAAGCGCCGAACCAATAAAACCCGCAGCCCCTGTCACCAGTATCTTCAAAACATCCCCCTTATTCGCCTTTAGTATTTAGCAAAAATGCTAACCGCCCCTGGATTTGCCTATAATTTCTTGTAATAGTTTTTCTGCTATAACCTTATCCACTTGCGATCCTTTTTTTTCTGCCAAATCAATTGCTTGTTTAATTTCAGAAATAGCCATGCCATTATTGCCATTTTTAAAATGAGCAACCCCCAAGTGGTAACGAAAAATAGGTTCCTCAGGTTCAGCAATGATAATTTGATTAAGAATTTTTAAACCTTCTGCTAGATTACCCTGCTTGATTAATGCCCAAGCGTAAGTATCCCGATAATTAAGCTGGTATGATTCTTTAAATTTTTCCACCAATGCAAAAGCTTTATCAATATCCTCGCTGCCAGTGGGATGATCGATTAAAAGTGTCGCTAAGTTATTGGCAGCGATATCTAAGTCCTGGTTTTTCTCCAATAATGCCTGGTATATGGATTTTGCCACGGTAAAATCACCCTCAATTTCAAAGAGTGAAGCCTGTGCCAAAGCTAATGCTAAATTATCAGGGTATCGCCTTAAGCCATCTTGATAAGCTTGCATGGCAGCCTTTGTATTATTCTGACCAAGCCTAAGCTTAGCCAATTCAATATAAACCACAGGCTCTGCCGTTTGTTTTTTTATCAACGCCTCTAGCAGAATAGAGGCTTTATCAAATTGTTTATCGAGTACCAATAACTCACTTAACAATAAACTTGCTGATAATATTTGTTGGTCATTAACAAGGAGTTGATTTAGATAAGTCTCCATGTCATTACGCTTACCGAGGGCTTCATAACTTTGAGCCATGGCCCGTAACGCTTGCTTGTGTTCCGGTAACTGCTTAAGCAACTCTTTATAGAGGTCAATTGCTTTTACGAAATCCCCTTGCTGTTGGTAAAGCTGGGCTTCAAGAAATTTAGCTAAGTTTGCTGAATATGGACTAGCACTTTCAGCTATTGCCGTAATGGTCTTTTGTGCAAACTCCCATTCTTTTTCAAGGATCGACAATTGCGCCAATTTTTCTAACACAAATAATGTATTAGGCCCGTTCACGCTTAATGCCCTTAGCAATAAGGTTTTAGCATATTTATAATTTTTAAGCCCCATGGCATCGCCATAAACAAAGGCTAAAGCTTGCAAATTGGCAGGATTTAATTCCAGGGTCTTTTTAAAGTTTTCTTCTGCAAGCTTTCTGTTATTTGTAATAAGGTAAAGTTGGCTAAGTAAAACTAAAGCTTCTTCATTTTCCGCATTACTCCACAACACCTTATTTAAGATATCAGTAGCCTCAGCATATTGTTTACTTTCCAACCAAAGTCTAGCTTGTAAAACTTTAGCATTGTTATAGTTTGGATTAACCGTCAGAATCTCATCAATTACCTGTTGCGCTAACACCCTGTTTTTTTCTTCAAAAGCCACTTTTGCCCGCAACGTTTTTGCAATCAAGCCCGTTTCAGAGTTTTTCTCAAGATCGATGACTCTTGCAAGTGTCTCTTTAACCTCTTCAAATCGGCCTCTTGATACCATCCAATCCGAAAGGTATAACAACATTTTGGGCTCATTTTTATGATAATCGATAAAATCTTGGTATCGAGCGGTAACTTTTATTGGATTTGTCGCTTGCAAAAAATCTAGCAGTAATAACTTTGGTTCTGGCTTGCCATGTTTAGCCTCAACCATCTGCTCCAAAATAGATTCAGCTTTATCTTGTTGATGCGCTTGTAAATATATTTTGACTAATGTCAGCTTATACTGATCGTTATCGGGTGTTAGATCGATCAATTTCAGATAGTCTGCAATGACGTTTTCTGCATTATTTAATTTTGCATTCAGTTGCGCCTTAAATAAATACAAAGCTGTGTTTTTTGCGTCTATGTTTAGACCTGTATCAATTAAATGCAAGGCTTCATTAAGCTTATTGTCACGCGCATATAGCGTCGCCTTTAACAACAAGGCATCAATATATTGGGGATTAATTTTTATAATTTCGTCAACAAGGGCAAAGGCCTCATTTAACTTATTTTGGTTAACTTGCACAGAAGCCTTTAAGATCATGGCCTCTAAATTACGGCTGTCTATGGCCAATACGGATTCTGCTTGATTTAGGCCAGCTTCTGGTTCGCCGAGCAACAATTGGACTTTTCCTAATTTCAATTTAGCATCAATATTATCGGGTGCCAACTCAACTGCTTTTAGTAAATTATCCCGCATTGCTTTGAATTGCTTATTTTTTTCATCCATCAAAGCTAGATAATAATAAGTATCCGCGGTATTTTGATCAGCTTGGCTAGAAGTCTTTAATTCCAGTTTTGCCTTATCAAATTCTCCTTTTTTATAAAGCTCAATACCCCGTTGCAGATGGTCTTTTGCTTCTTGTTCCGGACTATTACAGCCAGCTAACACCATAACGCTTAAACATGATGTCAGGAATAACTGTATTTTATAAAATTTAAAATTCATCATCACAATAGGCTTAATTTAGTGTTCATTAATTGACTCGACATTAATAGGGTATAATATTATATATAAATCATATAGTTATTATTAATCAACACAATAAGACAAGCAGACTTTACCTTACTGACTGCATAAAGGTTATCTTATAAAAGCTTGCTAAAAAATGAATTAATAGGTCTTTTGATAAATATAGTAGAAAATACAATGCAGACCTATCTAGCTTAATAAAATCTTAAAGGAATTGGCTAATATCGACAGCCGTGCTTTCAAAAATTGCCACCCGTAATTTATCCGCCTCAACGGCTGGATCCATTAGCTCTGTTGGGTTAGAAAGCACACCTTTAAAACGTGAAATTCCCCCTGCTTTACGTTCTAAGACTACATCCCTGATAATTTTCCAACTTATCTCTTGCATATCTTCAGCAAATGCAAACACCATGGCCAAGTCACAGATATTATTAATCAACCTGGGTACGCCTTCCGTAAAATAAAATACCGCGGCACAGCCTGATTCATCAAAAATAGAGGCCTTACCACCAGCAATTTGAAGCCTATGTGCTATATAGTGCTTAGTTTCTTCATAATTTAAAGATTTAAGATGGTACTCGATAGATATACGCTGGGCGAATTGAACTAATTCTGGCATATTTAATTTGTCTAACAATTCTGGCTGCCCTACCAAAATTAGCTGTAACAGGACATCTTGCTTAATATTGATATTCGATAATAAGCGTAATTCTTCTAATGTTTCTATATCCATATTTTGGGCTTCATCAACAATCAAGATAACCCTGCGGTTCTTTTGGTTTTGCTCCATAACAAATTTTGCAAAAAGTTGGTAACGCCCGGCCTTATCATCGGCTTTATGGCTAATATCAAAAGAAGCTAATACCCATGTCAGTAGATCGCCAAAAGACTTATGGGTATTTGTTATCAAGCCTATCGCACATTGATCCTGTACCTTACCCAACATACTTCTAATTAACGTAGTTTTACCGGAACCAATTTCTCCAGAAATTACCGTAATTCCTGCCTGACTGACTAAACCATATTGTAGAGTGGACAAAGCCCGCTTATGTTTAGGGCTCAAATATAGAAAATCAGGATCCGGCACAAGCGAAAAAGGCTTTTTTTTCAATCCAAAAAAACTTGTGTACATGATTGATTTTTTAAATAAGAAGTATTAATTAAATGAAACTTTAAATAGGCAAATTTAGCATAGATTAAGGCTAATTCCCCGCACAACTCTACATATCATAGCACTGCCGAAAAAGTTCACACATTTGCTTACATAACTACCGTCAAATATATAGCGAAACAAAAAAAAAATTCTACTCAAAATTACACATAATTATCTTTGCCCTAATAATATTTAATGCTACTATTGGCTGCAGCAGTAAGTTTGACCCAACTTTTAATCTAGTTGGAATTTGTAAAGCCAAGTTATTTGGCTCTTTTAATGTATAAGAGTGTAATATGTCAGAGCAAGTTGTAGGTACCGTTAAATGGTTCAATGATGAAAAAGGTTTTGGATTTATTGAACAAGAAGGTGGCAAAGATGTTTTTGTACATCACAGTGCAATTAACGGCACCGGACGCAAAACATTGCGTGAAGGCCAAAAAGTTACTATGCAAGTAACCCAAGGTCAAAAAGGGCCACAAGCTGAGAATGTAACCCCAGCTTAGAAAAAATGTTCTAATGGAGCCCAAAACCTTAATTGTTTTTGGGCTCCATTTGGACAGCTTTGTCTTCTTTAGGATATTGTTAACGGCTTAATAGTTAGCTATTAAGCCGTTATTCTAAATATGCCTAACATATAAACTTAACATCTATTGTTAGGTTTCTATGTTAGCGCGAGTGAATAAAACATTTTCTTATATCAATGACCTAGCAGATGCCATTGATATAAGTAAACATAGTTTTTGTACCACTTAAAAACCGCCACATTACGCTAATATTTACTTAGCATGTCTAATGATTTAGATCCATTATTTAAGGCAACATTGAAATTAAAAAACAATTTCTTTGACCGATGATACGCCTTGTGAATTATTATTAAATAATCTTAAGATAAGCCAACTTGCCTAGCCCACCTATAATCCAAAAATAAACTTTTAAAGCAAATGGCACAATATATCTATTCTATGAACCGGGTCGGAAAAATTGTCCCACCCAAAAAATTTATTCTTAAAGACATTTCCTTATCTTTTTTTCCTGGCGCTAAAATAGGTGTCTTAGGCTTGAACGGTTCCGGAAAATCGACTCTACTAAAGATTATGGCAGGCATCGATAAGGAAATCGAAGGCGAAGCTATTCCACTTAAAGGTATTAAAATAGGCTATTTACCCCAAGAACCTCAGCTTGATGCTAGCAAAACTGTCCGTGGTAATGTTGAGGAGGCTGTTGCCGAAATTAAAGCCGTGCTAGACCGCTTTAATGAAGTAAATAATGCGTTTGCAGAACCTGATGCGGACTTTGATAAGCTGTTGGCTGAACAAGCCGAGTTGCAAGAAATAATAGAAGCGGCAGGCGCTTGGGAACTTGAAAGAAAACTTGAAATTGCTGCTGATGCCCTGCGCTTACCCGAATGGGATGCCGATGTCACTAAATTATCAGGTGGCGAAAAGCGCCGCGTTGCCTTATGCCGCCTACTCTTATCCAATCCCGACATGTTGTTACTGGATGAGCCAACTAACCATTTGGATGCTGAATCGGTAGCCTGGCTAGAACGATTTTTGCATGATTATCCTAGTACAGTTGTTGCAGTCACCCATGACCGTTATTTCTTGGATAATGTCGCAGGCTGGATACTTGAGCTTGACCGGGGTGCTGGTATTCCGTGGGAAGGCAATTATTCAAGCTGGTTAGAACAAAAAGAGAACCGCTTAGCGCAAGAAGAAAAACAAGAGTCTTCCCGTCAAAAAGCTATGAAGGCAGAGCTAGAATGGGTACGCTCCAATCCTAAGGGGCGGCATGCCAAAAGCAAAGCCAGGCTAGCGCGTTTTGAAGAACTTTCCTCCATCGAAGTGCAAAAACGCAATGAGACACAAGAGATTTATATCCCGCCCGGACCACGCCTAGGTGATGTCGTCATAAATGCAGATAACATTAATAAAGCTTTTGGTGAGCGGCTATTAATCAATGACCTAAGCTTTAAATTACCGCCTGGTGGTATCGTCGGCATTATTGGACCAAATGGTGCAGGTAAAACTACTTTATTTCGCATGATGGCTGGCTTAGAAGCACCTGACTCCGGCACCTTAAGCATCGGCCAGAGCGTACAAATGGCCTATGTAGACCAGCTGCGGGATGATATGGATCCCAAAAAAACCGTGTGGGAAGAAATTTCAGACGGCTTGGATATGATTACCGTTGGAAAATATGAAACACCGTCTAGATCCTATGTTGGACGTTTTAACTTTAAAGGCGCTGACCAACAAAAACGCATTAGTGAGTTATCGGGGGGAGAACGCAATCGCGTACATCTAGCAAAATTGCTTAAAACAGGCGGAAATGTTTTATTACTGGACGAGCCAACCAACGATCTAGATGTCGAAACCCTTAGGGCACTGGAAGAAGCTTTGCTTGCTTTTCCTGGCTGCGCAGTCGTTATCTCACATGACCGCTGGTTTTTAGACCGTATCGCTACGCATATGTTAGCTTTTGAAGGCGATAGCAATGTGGTTTGGTTTGAAGGTAACTATCAAGATTATGAAGCTGACCGCCATCGCCGTTTAGGTAGTGATGCAGACAATCCTCAGCGCCTAAAATATAAAAAACTATCAACCTAAAAGTTAGTCTTTCGTAGCCTTATTTTGGTTTGATATTACGCCGTAAACATAGAATGTTTAACCCGCAAATACCACATCAAATTGTTGCATTAAACCTGCAATATCTTTGCGGGAAACTTCTTGGCCGGATAAACCCAGTTGTGAAAACTGTAAGCCCCGTTCTTTTAATGATTCCGTCTCAACGTATATATTGTGGACATCATAAATTTTTAAGGCATTAAATATGGCTGCGGTATCTTTTAACCCAAATTGTTCTGCTGACTGCCGATTTTTAATTTGAAAAACACCATCATCAAGCAACAACAAGGAAACTTCCTGGTCAAATGCCGCAACCGTTAGGATAATGTCGAGCATTTCTTGCACATACCCACCTGAGTGCGGCCTTTTCCTTAACGTAAATAAGATTTTTTTCATCACTTTAGCCAAAAACAATAAATCGGTCTGCCAGAATTACGGCTTCTACCAATTGACCTAAACCTGAAATTCTAAAACCATTGGCCAAATCATTATCCAATTTACCCTGCCTTTTAGCTTCATCCACCACCAATAAACCCCGCCTTTGTGCTGCTGATATGCAAACCACCAAATCAATATCATTTTGCTGCGCCAAATTTGTCCATTGCTTAGAACTATACTGCTCATCATCAGGTGGCGTATTGTATTTAAAAGCATGATAAATACCGTCATGATAAAAAAACACGCGTATGATCTGATGCTTTTGCGCGATAGCAGCTTTTATGAATTGATAGGCAGAATAACCGCCTTGTGACTGATACGGGCTAGTATTAATTTGAATAGCAAATTTCATGTTTTAGCATATGATGATAGCGATTGAAAGTATCCTTACCGCACCATTATAATCTTAATATATACATGGCTTTGATACCAAATTATCAGTTCTGGAACCATATTTTCTTAACCCAGTCATATTATCATGATAATTAAACATAAATTACTCGCTTTGGCACTGGGTCTAGCCTTAATCCCCACACCCCATTTTGCCGCGGAGCAGGATAAAATCTTATTGCCTGACATTGGTGATTCTTCAGGCACGTTAATTTCCCCCGCACAGGAACAAGAGCTAGGCGAAGCTTTTTTTAGGAGCCTACATAGCCAATTAAGCATTAACCAAGATCCCGAAATCCAATATTATATTAACGCTATCGGCCACCATTTGGTTGCTAACAGCGATACGCCCGGCTACCCTTTCCACTTTTTTGTTGTTATGGAAAACGACATCAATGCCTTTGCAGGTCCAGGTGGATACATAGGCGTGAATTCTGGCCTAATTTTAGTCACAGAAGCTGAAAGTGAATTAGCTTCAGTTATGGCGCATGAAATTGCACATGTCACACAACGCCACTTATATCGCGCATTTGAAGCCGCTAGCCGGCTTTCTATCCCCACTGCCGTTGCGACTTTGGCCGCAATTTTGGTCGGCACCCAATCACCCGCTTTAGGGCAAGCAGCCATAGTTGCCGCACAAGCAGGCAGTGCCCAGTTCCAAATTAATTTTACCCGAGAAAATGAAGAGGAAGCCGATCGTGTAGGCATGCAAACATTGGCGGGCTCCCATTATGACCCACGCAGCATGCCGACATTTTTTGAGCGTCTTCAGCAATCTACCCGCTATGTCGGTAATAATGTCCCAGAATTCTTAAGAACCCACCCTGTCACCGTGTCACGGATTTCGGACTCACGGGGTCGCGCTGAAAGCTACCCTTATAAACAATTTCCCGACTCTATGGATTATCAATTGGCAAGAACTAGGCTCCGAATTATAAGTATAAATGACGCTAAACAAGCTTTAGAATATTTTCAGCCTAAATTAACCCAAGGTACTAGCGAGCAGCGCGCTGTTGCCCGTTACGGTTTGGGCTTAGCTTTATTAGCTATGCAAAAATTCCAAGATGCCAAAGACATTTTTAGCCCCTTAATAAAAGATTTCCCTGAACAAGTCCAATTTTTGACTGCTCTTGCCCGCACTGAATTAGAAGCAAAAAACTACTCCAGTGCTTTGGCCATATATGAAAAAGCCAGTTCACAGTTTTCTGGAAATGATAGTATTAAATATGAATATATCCGCGCTTTATTAAAAGCAGGCAAGCCAGAATTGGCAAAACAAAATTTGTTGGCATTAAATAGCAAATTCCAAAAGCAACCCCTTTATTTAGAATTATTGGCTGAAGTCTATAGTGATTTAGGCCAACCTGCCGAATCCCATCGTTATCTTGCAGAATATTATTTTGCATCTGGCCAACCGAAAGCCGCCGTCACCCAAATAAAACTCGCTCAAAAAGAGCATGGCCTTTCCTTTCAATTAGCCTCCATATTAAACGAAAGGCTAAACTTTTTTTTAGCTGAACTCGCCGATGCTAGGATCACACGATAAGTCCAATCGAGGATAATTAGCAGTAGAAACTTTCGAGTCGAAACTATTTTCTTAAAAACCTTGTTTTTTATAGACACCCAGGTCTTTTTTAAATAGAATGGCTGCAGCTTAAGGATGAGCCTCGGGTTTTCCGAGTAATGAGGAGGATCGAGCCAATTGGCTATATAATTATAATAATATAGAACTATAAAGTTGGGCTTTGTGTACAGCAAACATCTATCGCACAAATAAAAAAAACAATAACGCCCGATGATGCCCGCTAAAGCGGGCTTTTTATTGCCTACAGCATTTTCATCCATACCCACTTGCCAAGTGTCTATCTCATTGCTGTATAGTGGATGAAAGACTTATTTTATCTTTAGACATCGATAAGCATTTAGGCCTTATTAAATAACCACAAAATTTATCCGTTTATAGTTATAATGCCTGCATCTTCAATCCATGTTGATTAATAATCATAAAGGATGTACGCACGATGGCCTACCCTATCCAATCCATTCTAGAAAATCAAATCTCAGTTATAAAAAACCATAAGTATTACCAATACCTTTTGGCATTAGACCCTATCAAACGGTGGGCTATTATCAGCGGGCTATTTCTACTTTCCCAATTGCTAATATTTGGAAGTTTGTACCTTTTGTTTGGCAAAGTTGTTGTCGTAGGATTTTTAGCTAGTATTTTTGCAGGCTTAGCCACCGGACTAGGTGCTTTACCGGCACTTTTTTTTAAGCGCATACCCAACACATTATTTAGTTCTTTATTAGGTGCCGCAGCTGGTGTCATGTTAGCGGCAACATCTTTTTCCTTGTTAATGCCAGGGATAATTTATGGCAATCATACATCCCCAGGCTATGGCATCTACACCGTTTCTATAGGCATGTTTATAGGGGCATTATTTTTGCATTTCGCAGACCGTAATCTACCTCACATCCGTTTAGAATCAGCTTTAGGTACTACTACAAATTCTTTTGATAAGATTAAGCTATTTATTTTAGCAATTACCATACATAACTTTCCGGAGGGTATGTCTGTAGGCGTGAGTTTTGGTTCCGGAAATTTTAATGATGGTCTTATACTCGCGGTTGCTGTTGCCCTACAAAATATACCTGAAGGCTTAGCGGTTGCCTTACCATTAGTCGGATTAGGCTATAACAAAGGAAAAGCCGTCGCTATTGCATTGGCAACCGGATTAGTGGAACCCATCGGTGGCTTATTGGGCGTAACAATGGTCACGTTATTTCAACCTTTACTAGCGATCACTATGGGTTTTGCTGCTGGCGCAATGCTGTTTGTTATCAGCGAAGAAATTATTCCGGAAACCCATATTAAAGGGCGTTCACGTTATGCTACGTTTGCTTTAATGGGCGGTTTTATTATTATGATGATCTTGGATAATTTGCTAAGCTAAAAAGCTCCAATTAAATCAACGCTAAATATGCAAGAATATTTAATCAATCTTATCCAAACCTCTATCAATGCCGTTAGCCAATTCCTTACTCAAATTCATTTAGCAGACCCATCGGTAACCGCTGCCGCTTCTAGTTTTATACTCATTGTTGCAGCAGAGATGGGTGACAAAAGCCAACTCGTTTGCATGACCTTAGCCTCCAAGCACAAAGCTATACCCATTTTACTAGGCGCAACCCTAGCTTTTGCATTTTTAAATACACTGGCTGTGGCGTTCGGTTTGGCTATTGCAGAATGGTTACCAAAATACATAGTGGCTAGCACCGTTAGCGTCTTATTCGCCGGTTTTGGTCTAAATGCCCTCTTCTTTAATGACTATGAAAACACTGAAAACATCCAAGAAAAAACGGCACATAACGCTTTTTTTACGACAT
The DNA here is from genome assembly GCA_041660045.1 of Methylococcaceae bacterium. Lineage (GTDB taxonomy): Bacteria > Pseudomonadota > Gammaproteobacteria > Methylococcales > Methylomonadaceae > WM-3-3. Next base: position 131,705 of record JBAZXA010000008.1, read on the forward strand.
TTTTATTGATTACACTCGCTGAATTTGGCGATAAAACCCAACTGGCAGTGGTTGCCCTTAGTAGTACAAACCCGCCTATAGCTGTCTGGTTGGGTGCGACTACCGCCTTAATGCTCACCTCTGCACTAGGCATTGTGGTAGGACGTATTTTAATGCAAAAAATATCACTGTCTAGCCTGCACAAGGCTAGTGGTTATATATTTTTGATTTTGTCCATTGCAGCTGGCTACAAGGCATACATGGCTTTTCCAGATAATTGGCTTAAACTTGGAACTGACTAAGCCCAGGCTAAACGTTTAAAGCCAGCCAAATTTAATTTGGTTTTGCACTCACTTCAAGCAAGCCCGAATCAATACCCAATAATAACTCTCCTTTTAGTAGCCCCATTAATTCTTTTCCCGCCATATTATGTCGCCAACCATGCAAGAGTGGGGAATCCTCATCATTAAACATAAGATTTTCAAGATCTTTACGGGTGGCTAAAATAATCGGGTTTAGCTGGTTTTCTTCAGCGCGTATGCGAACCAGCGCAGTTAATATATCTAAAATTGCTTCGTGCTGTTGGGTTAACTTTGCAGGACGGCCTTTTTCATTGAGTGCGATCGGTGCGCGCTGCTTAGCGATTGAAATTAATTGGCTGATATGCTCACCATAACGAGTCAGCATCCGTTCATTCATACCTCTAATATTGGCTAATTGAACCGTAGTCTCCGGCTGCAGCTTCGCTAAATCAAATAACACTTCATCACGCAGCAACCAGTTACGCGGTCGATTTATCGATTGCGCTGTTTTTTCGCGCCATTCTGCCAATGTTTGTACGATGGATAATTGCTTGCCCGTAAGTTTATTCTTGCCTTTAATTTTATACCAAGCCTGTTCAGGTATTACTTGATATAAGTCTGGGTTGGAAAGTTCAGCAAAATCATTCCTCAGCCAATCCATACGCCCTAACTCGCTGAGCTTTTGGCACATAATCTGGTAGATTTGACAAAGATAAATGACATCATCGGCCGCGTATTGGATTTCAGCGTCAGATAACGGCCGTTTACTCCAATCTGCACGCGTATGGGCTTTGCTGAGGTTGATATTAAGAAAACTGGACACCAACATGGCATAGCCTGGATTTTCTTGAAAACCTAATAATGGCGCAGCAATTTGAGTATCAAAAAGTGGTTGTGGCACTTTTCCCATTAATTGATAAAATATTTCCAAATCTTGACGGCAGGAATGGAAGACTTTGATGATATTAGTGTTATACAACACTTCAAAAAGTCTGCTTAAGTCTGTTAACGCAATAGGGTCGACACAAACAACCCAATCTGGCGTGGCAATTTGCAGCAAACAAAATTGTGGATAATAGGTTTTTTCCCTTAAAAACTCCGTATCTAATGCTAACCAAGGTGCTAACAGTATCTTTTCACATAATTGGTTTAACTGAACTGGCGTATTAATATATTCAATATTCGTCATATTATTTAAGATTGTCTATTCAATAAATACCAACACACCTGAGCATACAAGTGCTAAAGCATTTAAAAATTTGGTGGTAGAATCTAGCCTTTTATCATATGGATAACTATGCAATATCGTATTATCCCTGTCACCACCTACCAACAAAACTGTACCTTATTGATCTGCAATCAATCGCGTAAAGCAGCAGTAGTTGACCCTGGCGGTGATATTGAACTCATCCTAGAACATGTCGCTGGCGAAAATGTACAGCTTGAATCTATTTTGCTAACCCATGGCCATCTCGACCATATAGGCGCCGCCGCTGTTCTAGCCAGTCAACTGGGGATCCCTATTTTAGGCCCTCATCCAGACGATCAATTTTGGATGGATGCCATACCCATGCAATGTCAGATGTTTAATTTCCCTATCATTGGCGCGTTTCTTCCCACGCGTTGGTTATATCAAGGCGACACCGTCAAAGTCGGACTAGCTGAGCTTGATGTCTTACATTGCCCAGGCCATACCCCTGGGCATGTGGTATTTCTGCATAAGGCCTCAAAGCTGGCATTAGTGGGTGATGTCCTGTTTAAAGGCACCATCGGCCGTACGGACTTCCCTAAAGGTGATTACAACTGCCTTATTAATTCTATCCAACAAAACTTATGGCCATTAGGTAAAGATATCGCATTTATTCCTGGCCACGGCCCCATGTCTACTTTCGGCGAGGAAATGCGGAGCAATCCTTTTGTTAAAGTTTAGTCTAAAACCTATGGTTCAATAGCAGAGTGCAAGACAGCTGACTCGGCTGCACCCGGCATAGTAGTTTTACGTTGCCGTCCACGTCGAAAATTACGGCGTTTTTTATTGATAGATTTTAAACGCTTTATTTCTAAAGGCTTTTGGCCAATTTCTACGGTTTTTAAATGTACAAATATATCGGCTGGCATGCCTTCAGGTAACTCGATAATCGTATAGTCACCTTGAATATTAACATTTTGGATATTATTTTTATCCACACCCGACTCCTCGACTAATACTTTAATCAAACTGTCCAAGGTGCAATGATGCTTGCTGCCCACTTCTAAACGATAACGTACCATTTTAATATTGGGCAGGATAATGTCCGCTACCGTTTGCTCCAATGTTTTGGATGCGGATAAAACCTGGGTTTGGGTAAACAGATACGCCAATGCCGCGGCACAATCTAATAAGCTAACACCTAAATTTCCCGCAATAGCATTAATATCAGCCCTCTGCCCTACCAAGTTCTGTTGGTCAAGAACTTGCCTAAGCTGAAATTGTAAAGCTGCTTGCTCGTTAGATTGGGACACGTGGTTGTCTTCCTGATACTGATACGCGTTATTATTGAATTAAGCGACAATTAAAGTCTATCTTGATAGATTTCCACATAAGCTTCATCACGCATCCGGCGTAACCATAGCTCGGTTTCCTCTTCAATTTTACGTTTGCGGATAGCCTCTTTGACCAAATTTCTCGTATATTCGCTGCTATTATCTTTTTTCTCCCGCTCTAAAACTTGAATCATATGCCAACCGAACTGGGTTTGGATAGGCTCACTAATTTCATTAATGGCCAATTTTTCCATCGCTTCTTCAAAGGGTTTAACCAAATCGCCAGGCCCAACCCAATCTAAACTACCACCTTTAAGCGCAGAACCTTTATCATCCGAATGCGAGCGGGCTAATACCGCAAAATCATCACCATTTAGTAAGCGCTCCCTAAGCGCTATCAAGCGTTTTTGCGCTTCAGCATCATCAATAATTTCATTGGTTTTAATAAGAATATGCCTAACCCGGGTTTTGGTGATTGAATGTTGTTCCAAGCCCTTTTTTTCAAATAACTTGATAATATGGAAACCACTCGGGCTACGGATAGGGTCGGCAACTTCCCCGATAGACATTTTTCCGACCTCACCTGAAAATAAGCTCGGAATATCACTAAGCCTACGCCATCCTAAATCACCACCTTTTAAGGCATTGCCACTGTCTGAAAAACTGATTGCGGCTTGAGTAAAATCATCTCCGGCACGTAGTTTGCCCACTAATTCAGTGGCTTTACTTTGCGCATTTTGGATAGTACTTGATGATGCCCCCTCGGGCACAGCAATCAATATATGACCCAGACGGTATTGGGTGGAAGATTCACCAAATTTATCTTCTGTCTCCATAAAATGCTCGACCTCTTTATCGGTCACTTTAATTCGCCCCCCAATTTCCCGTCCACGCAGCTGATTTAAAATGATCTCATTGCGGATGTTTTCTAAAAAACTTTTATAGTCGAGACCTTGTTTATCAAGTTCATGTTTAAATTGATCTAAATCCATACCATTTCTTTGGGCAATATCCGCTGCCGAGTTTTTTAACGCGTCTTCCGTTACTTCTATCCCTGCCCTTTCAGCTAATTGATGTTGTAGCTTATCGATTACCATTTTTTCTAGGACTTGCTTACGCAAAATAAAAGAGGGCGGCACAGTTGCATTATTGGCCTGAATTCTTTGGGTAATCGTGCTGACTTCTTTTTGCAACTCACTATCCAAGATCACATCTTCTTCTACAATCGCAATAATCCTATCCAGTTCCTCAGCTTGAGTAAAAAAACTGCTGAGGATAAGGCTATAAAAAACAAGAAAAAGGCTCAAATATTTCATCTTATCTATTTTTTCCTGTCAGGGTTGATATACCCATAAATACTTTGTTCAAAAAAATCATCCAATTTTTGGCCTATACCCGTCAAACCTTTAAGCTCAAACTGCACAAACAAGCCAGTTTGGCTCACACCTTCAACAAATGTATTGATATCGCTGATTGCCTGAGGGTTGTTAACAATTGTGTTATTAACAAAGCGTCTACCCAAAATACTGATACGCCAACAACAGGTTTCTTTTTGGACACCTAAAAACCCATCCCGGGTAGCATTGAATAACCACGAGTATTGCCATCGCCCAACGGCATACCAGTCATCATATACCGGCCAGCGGAAGGAAACATCGCTTTGGATAATGTCATTTCGGCGATCTGGAAATAAAGGATTTTTTCTATATCTAAAACCTAGGTTTACCACTTCGCCAGGTTTGTTAGTAAAATGTATCGCAGCTTCATTCCTTTCAAAATCAGTAGTCTGTGGATTCCATTGAAAACCTAATTGGGTGGAGATATGTTCAGTGAGTTGGCTGCTCACTTCGGTCACCACATTTGAAAATGTGTTAGTCTCTATTTGTGTAAACGGGTTATTTTGAAAACATAATACGGATAAATAATCACCACATAAAGTGACTTCCCTATTCTGAAAATAAAAAATCTCTCCGACATTTAACTTTAGACGTTCACGCCCTGTTTCAGTATCAATAAAGCGGGAAGTAAAAGCGGCAGTTATCTGGTTTGCATCTTGGATACGGTCTGTACCACTAAACCGATTCTCCCTAAATAAACTATTAAATACAAAGTCATAAGTAGACGAGTCAAACAATGGAATGTTACTTTGATTTTTTCTAGGTATGTACAAATAAAATAAGCGGGGCTCAAAAGTTTGTACATAAGAACTGTCTGTCAAGTTACGCTCAAAAAAGAGACCCGTGTCTATTGAGGCAATTGGCAAAACCCTAGCAATACTGTCTGAGCTAAGCACACCTTTAGATAAAGCATATTGGGTATATTGCAGAGATAGTTTAGGCTTAAAAAAACCAGCATCTGTCTGTATCGGTAAACTGATAGACGGTTTAGCATTAAAACGTTGCCCATTGACTGCGTCGTTATGTTGAAAATACACATATTCATTTTCGATAGACGTATCAAAAGACTCTTGAGCCACTTTGAAAGACCTTGCAAAATTCAAAGTGATTTGGGGTAAACGTCGATAAGGTTGATTTTGAGGCAAAACCCCTCGGTCAATAGTTTGGTAATTATCTAAGCGGGTAATAAAAGATAAGCCATTATTACTGTAGTTTAGATCAGCTTGGCTTCTAACAAAACTAAAATTGTTAAAGCTCAAGGCATTACCTAAGTCACTAAAATAATCCCTGTCTGAGACATAATTTAGATCTAAATTAGTACTTAAATGTGGGCTGAACACTGTATTATGCTTAAAAGCCCCTAAAAATCTACTTTTGTTAAGCAGCCTATCATTAGGTAAGACTTCTAAACTTAGCTTACCCTTGGATTCTTCGCTTAGGTAACGGAAATCGCCACCAAATAAAACACCTCGGTTACTCAAATAGCGAGGTCTTAAGACAGCATCATAATTAGGTGCAATATTCCAATAATAAGGTAATGCTAAGTTAAAACCAGATCTTTGCGTGTTACCAAAATTAGGCGCCAAAAACCCGGATAGCCGGCGGTTATCGGTAGGAAAAGACAAATATGGGCTGTAAAAAACCGGCACACCCTTAAATTCCACCCACGCATTATTGGCCGAGCCTTTACCTTGCTCCCGGTTAATTTTTAGTTCTGAGGCATGCACAACCCAATCTTGGTTGCCTGGCTGGCAACTGGTGTAAGATACTTGGCTATAACGCGACAACGATTTATCATCCCGGTATACTACTTTCGCTTCCCCTCTTAATGGGGTAGTCGGATAAATAAACAACACATCACGCAAACGCGCTTGGTCAGAATTTAAGCGTAAAGACGCAGTATCGCTATGTAGCGACAAATCTTCCTCACTGTAAAAAACATTGCCTTGTAAATCTAAGGTTTCTGAAACTGAATCGTAATTGGCGGAATCTGACTGTGCGTCTTGGTCGGCCCGATGAAACTGGACATTGCCTAAATAATAGCCAATTTCATTATCAAAAATTTCCGAATAATCCGACTTGACATCCAACGGGGTGACATCACGTAAATGCTTTTCATGGACAAATTGTGGTGCCGCAGCGGCATCAACCCCACAGCTTTGCCATGGGTCAAATTTAAGGTTTGATTTTAAGGTAGCAAAAGTTTGCTCTTGGCTAGAATTAAAAGCGGGCTGAAGTAAACGCAAATTGGTATTTTCAGCGGCAATCACTTTTGGCTGGCCACCAGGATCGGCACCCACCAAATTACAATCCCATTTGCCCTCATCCTTGCCTGCCGCACAGTCCCAACCCGGGATCCTGTTATCTGCATTAAGCACTGGTTTTTTTTCTGGCACAGCGCCTGCTGGGATAGGCTCACCCGCTTCAGGTATGATTGGTAACGCGTGTACACGGTTGGCTGGTTTAGTCACCGTCTCCCTAGCTTCAGCCCCAGACGGCAGATGCTGTTCAGTAATCGCTTGGTTGGTATTCTCAGCAGGAATTTGCTCACTGTCAGGCCCTGCCAAAATTGGCCTGGGTTTTTCCTCTAGCAATTGCGGCGCGGCCCCTGGCTTTTCCGCCGTAACAGGGCGCTCTTCCAAAGGTTCAGGAGCTACCGGCCCTGTGGTCTTAGCGGGAAGGTTTTGCCGATCCGGTTCAGCCAAAATTGCTTTAGGTTGTTCAACAGGGCTATTATTTTCACGAGGTTCCGCTACTAAAGGTGCTTGTCCCTTAAGCGGCTGAACAATGGCAGACCCTTCAACCTTGGGCGATTGGGCTGGATTTTGGCTAGTCTCATTAGCACTATTTGCAGGTGCTTTTTTATCGCCTACACACACCCACTCTTTACCATCTTTACTTTGTTGGCAATTCCAAGCTGCTTCATTTGAGAAACCACATGATGAATACAACGATAAAAAAACCAAAAATAAACGGTAATGCATAGAAAGGTAAGTGGCCTTAAATTACAAATCGAATAAAATGCAACAGCTATTCTATCGCATTTAATCTTGTATTATACATTATAACTAACACCACCCTTAAATCATGATCCCAGAAGACCTAAGAACCATAGCCATGCTTGATTGGATAGAAAATGACTTGCTCTTGGATGTTGCGCAATGTCAACCCGCTTCCAGCGATGCTAGCTTCCGACGTTATTTTAGACTAAAGACGGCGGCGCAAAACTACATTGTCATGGATGCCCCCCCTGAGCGGGAAAACCTTAGCGCCTTCATCAAAGTTGCTGAATTGCTTCAGCAATCTGAAATCCGCGTCCCAATTATTTATCAACAAAACCAAAGCGATGGGTTTTTATTGTTGGAAGATTTTGGCTCCCAATGCTTACTTGACCTTGCTGGCACTGAACATATACCTAAACTCTATCAAACTGCCATGGACAGCATTTTGCAGCTCCAAAACTGCCGCAAGCTAACAACAGCTGAGCTGCCGATATATGATGTCGCCCTACTAGAACGCGAACTTGGCGTATTTGAAGAATGGTATTTAAACCAGTTTCTTGATATTACCCCACCCGACTGTTGGCATGCCACCAAAACCCTGTTGATAGACAGCGCGTTAGGGCAACCTAGCACTTTTGTGCATCGGGATTTTCATTCCAGAAACCTAATGGTATTACCGGACAGTTTGCTAGGTATTATTGATTTCCAAGATGCCGTCATAGGTCCCATAACTTATGATTTAGTCTCCCTATTACGGGATTGCTATATTGCCTGGCCAGAACCTCAGGTACAGCAATGGCTAGCTAGCTATCACCAGGCGCTAGCCACTTTAGGCTTAACCCAAGTTAGCCTTACAGAATTCAAACGCTGGTTTGATTTAATGGGTATGCAACGTCATCTTAAGGCAGTAGGCATTTTTGCGCGTTTACATCAACGGGATGGCAAATCCAATTATTTACAAGATATTCCACGCACACTGAACTATATCCAGGCAGTTTGCCAGAACCATCCTGACTTGGTTGCGTTTGGCGAATTTATACAGCGGCTACCAGGAGCCTAATGCGTTATGAAAGCCATGATACTAGCTGCAGGCCGCGGTGAACGTATGCGCCCACTCACCGATACGACCCCCAAACCCTTGTTGATAGCGGGTGGCAAAGCTTTAATTGTGCACACTATCGAGCAGCTCGTGCAGGCTGGTTTTAACGATATTGTGATCAACCATGCCCATCTTGGCCAACAAATCGAAACTGAGTTAGGTGATGGCAGGGAATGGGGTGCACACATTAGCTATTCAGCTGAATACTCGGCCGCCTTGGAAACCGCTGGTGGTATCATCAAAGCCTTACCCCTGTTAGGCAAGGAAACTTTTCTTGTTGTCAACGGTGATATTGCTACTGATTTTCCTTTTACGAGCTTAGCTCAGATACCCGTAAAACTTGCGCATTTGGTAATGGTTAACAACCCGACACACCATCCAGAAGGGGATTTTGGTCTAGACACTAGCCAGCATATCATTGCTAATGCCCCGGAAAAACTCACATTTAGCGGCATAGGTTTGTACCACGCTGAATTTTTTTATGGCACACAACCCGGCAAACAAAAACTCTTGCCTTTGCTCTTAAACGCTATCGCCAAAGGACAAGTTAGCGGACAAAAATATGACGGTTTTTGGATGGATATAGGCACACCAGAGCGGCTACAACAGCTAGATACCTATTACCAGCATCAAACACCACGTTTATAGACTAACAGGGAGACAGGCTATCATTTTGAAAAGGCAATATAGCGCCGATAAGGGGAGCCTTGCTTCCAAGTAAACGCTTCCGTGTAGTAATGCATCAACGCCAAATAACCCAATAAGCCCACACTAATAGCTTTACCTGTTTGAAAACCAAAAAACGCTAAGAAGCTATTCACCCAAGCATCACCATAACGTTGTAATACAAACGCTAAGCTAAATGAAAGCAATGGCAGTACCACAATCACAGGTATTTTCCATTGCTCCGCATACCGATACAGATAGTTTTGTGGTTTTTCGCTGTGCCGGTTTAAATCATGGGTAACATAAAAAATATACGCGGTTATATCGTGGACTAATCTGGGTACCAATATCGCCAAAAAATAATATTGCTGACTATAAAGATAAAAGCTGCTGAGCACTAATAAGCTATTGGACCATAAAAAACCTCGGCCAAAATTTGACGCCACTAAACGCTGACAATAAAAAGTGGCTAGCAATAAAGCCAAACACAAGCCAGCAGCCGTATTAAATACCCAAACAGCCTGTTCAGGCGTCAAACTATTTTTTAAAAATATCCCCATATAAACCAATAAACCAGCGGCCACACTCAACCATAACAAGCAATAAAATGCCCAACTAGGTAGCTTGCAAAGCTGACGGGCCAATCCTTGTTGTTGCCTTAACACGTGATATACCGTCCAGCCAGCCACCATGACATAGAGTACGCGATACGGAACAAAGATACTGGCTATGGCAAAAAATAGGGCAATTGCCAAAGTCATCCAAGCAATTTTTTGTCGGTAAAAGTCCAGATATTCACGGTTGCTTAGCATAAGAATGGCGCTTGCAATAATATGCGGCGTGCCAAATAACAGCTGAAATAAAATCAAATGCGTGGGGCTACTTGGCAAATTTTGCTGCAATTGATTATGCCAAAGCCAACTGTCACACAATTGCACTACAATGCACAGCGGTATGATGGCATAAAGCGCCAATAAAACCCTGAATGAGACCGACCATTGTCGGTTTGTTACAGGCAAAGGGAAAATAGTTTGCGCAGACATAAAACTACCGTATAGGTTTTCGAAATAATTTTAGCTATTGCATAACTTAACCCGAAAATATTTCAGCTTCAAGTCTACAAGGAGAAATCCATGAGTTTTCAATTACACCCACAATTGCAAAGGGATTGTATTGCCTTAGGCGAATTTCAATTATGCCAACTGTTAGTCGTGAATGATAGCCAATATCCTTGGTTTATGCTTGTACCCCAAAAACCTGAAATTAAGGAGATATTTCAATTATCACCCGCCGAACGTGCGGTTTTGATGGAGGAATCTTGTACTTTGGCGGAAAACCTCAAAATAATGTTTCAAGGCGATAAAATTAATATTGCTGCCATTGGCAATTTAGTGCCTCAGCTGCACATCCACCATGTGGTGCGTTACCAAACCGACAACGCTTGGCCAGCGCCTATTTGGGGGAAGTTTCCGGCAATTCCTTACAGTCCTATGCAGCTTACCGACCTTAGCATGAAAGTAAGGCAGCAACTGGGTGACAAGTTAAAATACTACGCTTAAACAAACACTGCATTTACAGTACCCAGCTAGCCTTTTTTGTAAAAAAAAAGTTAAACATGTTCAAAAAAACAGCAAAAAAAATCGTATATCGCTTACTATAGACCTATTCAGCTTCTATAATTTAAAAGCCACAATTAGCTTTTGACAATAGAAACTGCAATACGAAAACGGATTATCTGGCAGCCAACACTGACTAACATCAACAAATCCATATTAAAACTCATGGCAAAAACTCCGTAACTCGGAGATAAGGGGGAACTAAAATTGCTTTCTACGACACTCCCCTACCATGAAATTCCAGCTACGCGCCCCACTCTGAATGGTATCCATAAAATCCATCTCTGTGCATTAACCGGAGTAGCGCTTTTATGTTGTTTGGCAGATTAAACAATGATCGCCATACAACCAACGCACCATCACATCAAGGACATATTTTTGAAAAAATTATTTGTTGGAAATTTACCCCCAGACGCCACAGAATCTAGCGTTTTAGCCTTATTTTCAGAGTATGGCAAAGTCCATTCCATAGAATTGATTACCGATCTGTTTAGTGGCCGCTGCAAGGGCTTTGGCTTTATTGGCATGGAAGGCCATGAAGCCCGTGCCGCTATCTCTAAACTGGATGGCAACCTCTATAACGGTAAACCGCTAAAAGTTAATTTTGAAGATTCATCCGGCAAAAAAGGCAAACGCCGCTAACTTTACACCAGTAAATGCCTCTTGGATTTTATCTATCAAAACATTCCAAGAGGCATTGAAATTTGTCCACAACCAACCCACCTTTTTGATGGTAATGTGTTATTAACATAACCTAAAAGCCATAACCTTGACTAATTTATCACTTTGGGTTGCTTACACTTAATCAGAAAATACACAACCGGTATGACGACCAGCGAAAATAAAGTCGATGCCATGATACCGAAAATAAAACTCCAAGCTAAGCCTGAAAATATCGGGTCCAACACGATCATCACTGATCCCAAGACAGCAGAAGCGGCGGTTAAAAAAATGGGGTTTAAGCGCGTAGCACCCGCTTCAATTATCGCTTCAGCCAAGGAAATTTCACTATCCCGGCGATAAATATTTTCGATAAAATCAATTAAGATTATAGAATTACGTACCACTATGCCAGCCAAGGCAATCATCCCTATCATGGCTGTAGCGGTAAAATAAATGGGGGTAGCATACCCGCCAACGGGCTCCGAGAACAAATTGATCAGCCAAAAACCCGGCATAATGCCGATTACCGTTAAGGGGATGGCAATCATCATAACCAAAGGTACGCCTAAAGAACCTGTCTGGCCAACTAATAACACATAAATCATCACCATCGCAGCCGCAAACGCCAAACCCAAATCCCGGAACACATCAACCGTAATTTTCCATTCGCCCTCCCCAGCCATTTCAGCTTGGTAACCCTTAGGCAATGGCCGCTGCTTGAATACTTTAAATAAATCCAAGATCGCTTCAACTGGGCTGCGACCGGCCATTTCGGCGGTAACATAAGCCACGCGTTGTAAGTTTTTATGATAAATCGGTTGTTGCCCTAATTCAGGCTTAAAGTGGCCAATTTCACTTAAGCGGACTAATTGACCTGTTGCTGTCTGTACGGATAAGGCCAACAAGTCGGCTTCTGATGATCGTGCTGCCCGCGCTAATTGCAGTTGTATTACCAGCGGTTGCCGTTCTTCAGCAACATGCAATATGCCCACCTCACCGCCCACTAGCGCCAATTGCAAAGTTTTTGCCACTTGGCTGGTATTGATACCTAATAAAGCGGCTTTGTCCTGGTTTACTAAATATTGTAATTTGCCCTGTTCGGCTTCAGCAAAATCATCTACGTCCACCACGCCCAGTGTTTTTTCTATGTCCGCCCTGACCTGTTTAGAAACACGGATAATGTCACTATAACCCGCTTCTGGCGGACCATAGATTTCCGCTACTAAAGTGGACAATACTGGCGGCCCCGGGGGTAATTCAACTATCTTGATGTTAGCATTATACGCTTTGGCGATACTTTCAATATCAGGCCGGATACGTAATGCGATATTGTGTGAAGGTTGTTGGCGATGGGCTTTATCAGCTAGCACAATACGGATATCACCGACATTTGCGCCTTGCCGCAAATAATAATGCCGCACCATACCATTAAAATCCATAGGTGAAGCCAAACCAACATAGCTTTGGTAACTACTGACTTCGTTAACCGTAGCTAAATAACGCCCCAACGCCATTGCCACTTCATCGGTCGTTTCCAATGAACTACCTTTTGGCATATCGATAATAAGCTGCAATTCATTTTTATTATCAAAAGGCAATAACTTCAAGGGCACCGCCCTTGTCACAGCCATCAGGGCTGAAGCAATAAAAGCAATCATCACGGCCAGCAAAAATAACCAAGCTTTGGTTTTATTGGCTAATAATGGGGCTAATAAAGCTTGGTAAATTTTGAAACCACGCGTGTTTTTTAGATCAAAATCTGCACCGTGATCCTTACCATAATCCCCTTTTAGTAGCTTAAAGCAGGCCCAAGGCGTTACCGTAAAGGCGATCACTAAAGACAGCAGCATGGCTATCGGCACGTTGAAAGCCATCGGCGCCATATAAGGCCCCATCATACCGGTGATAAAAAACATAGGCACAAACGACATGATAACGGCAAAAGTAGCCAGTATCGTGGGTGGGCGAATTTCATTCACCGCGGTCAGTAATGCCTGTAACGGTGGTTCTTTACGTAGTTTGTAGTGGCGGTGGATATTTTCAACATCTACGATAGGGTCATCCACCAATAACCCTAACGATAAAATAAGGGCAAATAAGGTCACCCGATTGATGGTATAACCAAAAATGTAGTCACATAATAGTGTTACCGCAAACGTCATCGGCACAGCTAATGAGACAATTAACGATTCTTTAAAACCTAACGTCAGTGCCAGTAATACCACTATCGTTAAAATCGCAATGGATAAATGCATCACCAGTTCATTAACTTTATGGTTAGCCGTTTCACCATAGTTACGCGTTACCGTTATGAGCACATCATCGGGAATTAATGAGCCTTTTAATTCCTCTGTCATAGCAAGCGTTTGTTCCGCCACACTCACAGCATTGCTACCACGGCGCTTACCGATAGCAACTGTGGCCATAGCCAGTTCTTCACCTGCTACCGGCAATTTGCCTGCCTGAATAAGTGTGGTATCGGAGGGCTTAGCCATCTCAAACGCAGGGCCAAAACCTATGCGCGTGTAATAATCGGTATCGGCTGCACCATCTAGGATTTGTGCAACATCCCGTAAATAAAGTAGGCCGCCGTTAACACTTTTTAATACCGTTGCGCCAACTTGTTCCACGGTTTGATAAAAAGGCCCAGCTTCAAGCAATATTTGGTGATTATGCGGCGTGAAGTCACCCACTTGCAGATTGGCATTGTTTTGCGCTAAAGCTTGCTGGATATCCAACAAAGTCACGTTACCCGCCTGTAGTTTTGCAGGGTCTGGATGCACGGAAATTTGCCGCGGGCTACCGCCAGTAACCCAACTTTTGCCAACATTGTCCACAGCCCGTAAACGCTCAACTAACTCATCCGCAATCCGGCGCAAATCAGCGGCATCCCTATCAGCCTGTGCTGAAGATAGGCTAAGCAATAAAATGGGCACATCGTCAATTTCTACTGGCCTAACTAACCAGCTTGCGACACTAGGCGGTATGCTATCTTGATTAGCTTGTAATTTGTCACGGGTTTTTATTAGGCTATTTTCTAAATTTTCACCGACAAAATAACGTACCGTAACCACGGCCTTGCCCGGTCGCGAAACGGAATAGACATATTCCACGCCTTTAATTTGTCGAAGCAGCACTTCTAAGGGAGTAACCACCAGTTTTTCAACTTCTTCAGCTGAAGCTCCCGGCACTTCCACAAAAACATCCATGACCGGCACAATAATTTGTGGGTCCTCCTCCCGTGCAGTCAACATCAAGGCTGCCATACCAGCCAGCAAAGAGATGATGAGAAACAACAACGATAACTGCGAGGTTGTAAATAAGCGGACGATAGCAACCGTCAAACTGTCTTTTTTTGCATCCACACTCATGGTTGCAATCCGCTATTTAACAAAACAATGTCGCCTTCATGCAGACCGGACAATACTTCAACTTGATCTGCGTATTGTTTACCCGTTCGAATATGCCGGACTTGTAATTGTTTATCTATGACAACTTTAACGGCTTGTAATTGCCCGTAATGTAAAACCGCCGAAGAAGGGATCAATAGGCTTTGTTTGGCTTCACTAGCTTGATGACTGCAAGCCAGCTCCAACCAAGCAAATTGGCCATGTTGTAAGCCTGCTGTCTTCGGCAAGCTGACTTTTATGTTTTGGCTACGGGTTTGTGGATCCGTTTCTGGCGTTATTTCATCCACTTTGCCAATTAACTGTTGCCCTATGGCATCTATACGCACTGCAACTTGCATACCCAATTGCACGGCTTTAGCACAATGGCTGGAAATTGCCGTTTCCAGGCGCAAATCATCCGGTTTAAATAAAGTCACAATCGGCTGGTTTGGTAACCCCATATCGCCAGGTTCTTGCAAACGTTCCCCGATAATACCGTCAAACGCTGCCCGTAACACATTCTCAGCCAGCATCACTAGACTTTGCTGGGCCGTACTAGCAGCTTGCAAAGCCATAGCATGCATGGCTTTAGCCTGTGCCAGTAAAGCATCATAATTTTGCCGTGTTGCGGCCTGCTTTTGGTACAAATCAGTGATACGCTTTGCTTCAGTTTCAGCTTGGACTGCCTGCGCCTTTGCTGCCATTTGTGCCGCGTGTGCCGCCTCACTAGCAGCCCGCAAGTCACGGTCATCTAATTTAACCAGTATTTCGCCTTGTTTAACACGCTGCCCAGGGTGTACTAAAACTTCTAAAATACGGGCATTTAACCGAGGCGCGACTTTTACCACAAGGCGCGAACGCACAGTACCTTGCCAAACTACGGTTTGATCAGCTACTTGTGGGGTGAGCAAATAGGTTTTGGCGGTATCCGGCAAGTTTTCCCAGGAAACTGCTGCTGTGCCCGCAGAAATTTTATCGCCCCCACCAATAAATCCTAAAGCAAACAGGATCACTAGCAATAATCCGCTAATCGCTGCGACCGGGATTAGCCATTTAGGCGCGACAAACTGTAAGTTCTGATCTTTCATGTTTTAATCCTGCTAAAACTTAAGTCCGCTCAAATTTAAAAGCCAAAATATTAACTTTGCCATATATGTGCTGTTAAACTTGCCCGGCCAACATAATTAATTTCCCATGCACTTAATGCTGGGTTAATGCGCTGCAACGCTAAGTGCCACCAAGCGCTTGCTTAAGTTCCGCTTGTGCCCGTAACGCATCTAAACGGGCACTAATTTGCCGGGCATAAGCTTTATCGCGCGCCACTTCTGCTTCGATATAACGGGTCACGGTCACTACGCCGGCCTGACGTTGTTCACTAACTAAGCGTAGTGCCTCTTCAGCTGATTGCACCGCAACTGTTGCCACTACATTACGGCTTAAGGCTTCCTGTAAGCGTAAGCAAGCTGATTTCAGGGCACTTTCAACTTGTAAGCGGCTTTGCCTGGCGGCTTCTTGTGCCTCGATAAGTTCATGCTCAGCTTTATTAACTTTAGCTTGCGTGGCAAAACCATTAAATAGATCAACTTCCACCTGCACACCCACGCTGACATTATCGCGGCTGGCGCTAAAAGCCAGATCTTTACTATTAGAACCATAATTAACATAGGCATCGGCCCTCGGCAAATAGGCGCCTTTGCTAACCGCCAGTTGCTGCTGGGCTATGGCAACCCGTTTCTCAGTTATTTGTATTTCAGGATGTTGCGCCACGGCCTGCTTTAACAGCTCATCAAAACTATCAGGCTCCTTAGGCAATACCTGCGCTAAGCTTTCAGTCACCGATAAAGCGGTATTAGCAGACATGCCCAAAAGGGTTTTTAATACCGTATTAGCCAGTTCTATGGCATTGGCCGCTTGCAGTTGCGCAGCTTTAGCTTCTGCCAATTGGACTTCCAAAGATAAGACATCTGATTTCAACAGCGTGCCAGCTTGATATTGCAAGCGCGATTGTTCCAACTCGCTTTCAACTGCGCTAACCGAGCGTAGGCTAACTTTATGCGAGTCTATCGCAGCCAATTGCCCGTAGTAAGCCGCACTAATATGATTAATCAAGCGGTTATGTAAGGCTGCCTTTTCAAGTTCAGCAGCCTCCACCCCTAATTCTGCAGCTTGGTTAAGATGATAATCTTGGCCACCACGAAACAGCGAGTACGTTGCCGAAACTTGTGGCCGGTAATTATCTTCCGCACCCGGGTGGTTAAAATCAGTGCCCGCAAAATTCAGCCGTCTTTGCGCAATAATAATGGCAAATACTTCCGCTGGATTATTGCTATGTTGATAAGACAAACCTAATTTGACTTGTGGATAATAATTAGCCAATGCGATGCCTAATTGATTCTCTGCCTGGGCTATCCTGGCCTGCATGATATGCAGTTCAGGATTATTTTCTAAGGCATAGTCTATAGCTTGCTGCAAACTAAACGGCTGCACTATCGCCTCAGCCGCAAACGACTTAGCTAGCACGCAGCTAAGCATTAAAACTACTAGGCTACTTTTCATAACAGACACCTCTATCACCCAAGGCAGGAACCAGGATTAGCGATCTTTTAAACGTTTTACGCCAAACAGTTTTAGCGGTAAGCGCTCATAAAACGGTTCACTTAAACCTTTGCTGACTTTGCGCATAAAATATTTTTCATAACCAATCTTTGCCCAATGCACCCAACGGCCACGTGATGCCCATTGCACATTACGCGGCGGAATTTGCGGCATGGCTAAAAAGGCAATACCGGAATCTCCAAAATCAGCCAGGCAGAGTGCATTCCATGTGCCTTTATAGCTAGGCTCTTTACCATCTAATTCATCACGGATATTGTGCGCAGTAGCTGTCACCATCGATTCAATCATATAACCTGTTTTTGGCGTACCTGTCGGCACTGGTGTCTGCTCCAATGGCGGTATGGCAATACAAACGCCTACAGAATAAATATTGTGGTAAGTTGGATTACGCTGATGCTCATCTACCAGCACAAAACCGCGCGGATTAGTTAGCTTTTCTATGCCAAACAAAGCATCCACGCCTTTAAATGCAGGCAACATCATGCTGTGTTTAAACGGTAGTTCATGTTGCTTTTTCAGCTGCCCGCTGTCATCCACTTCAGTGACATACATCATGCCATCTTCAATTCTGTCAACCTTGGCATTGCATATCCAATTAATATGTTTATTGCGCATTTCACTTTCTAACATGCCTTTAGTGTCACCTACCCCACCTAAACCTAAATGGCCAACATAGGGTTCAGAGGTTACATAAGTCATTTTTACCCGGTCACGGATTTTGCGCTTACGCAAATCAGTCTCCACGATAAACATATATTCATAGGCTGGGCCAAAGCAAGAAGCCCCTTGCACCGCACCAATAATAATCGGCCCTGGATCGGCAGCAAATTGATCCCATAATTCACCCGCAGGCCCTGCATGATCAACATGGCAAACTGATTGGGTATGGCCATCCGGACCTAAACCTGGGATTTCATCAAAGGCCAACTTAGGGCCTGTGGCTATAATCAGATAGTCATAGCTTATAAGCTCACCATCAGCTAGTTCAACTTGATTGTCTTCAGGCTTAAAACGCGTTACTTTTTGCTGGATAAAACTAATTTTTTTCTTTTTAAACACCGGCGCCAAAGGCACTTTAATATCTTCGGGTTTGCGCCATTTGACACCTACCCAGGGATTGGATGGGACAAAGTGGAAAGTGGGCGTATCTGCGATCACCAGCACTTCATCTTCTTTACGCGCCAACTCTTTCATTTCAAAGGCCATCGGTATACCACCAATGCCAGCACCTACAATCACGATCTTTGCCATGTTAGGACTCCTCTTTAATTTATGATGCCAGTTATTGGCAAGTTTCTTTTATGCCCAGTTTTTTCAAAATAATTTCCAGCGGACAAAACTGGGTAAATCCGCTTTGCAATAAATTGGCGCCAACAAAACCGGTAAACCATAGCCAATTGCTGTTAACAAACAGCGGACTGGCCTCGACGCCTAAACTTAGCGACAGCAGGATGAAAAAACCTGCAAAAATGCGTACTAAACGGTGAGTGGTCATTGTTCTGGCTCCTGTTCCTTTTGTTCAAGCAAACAATCGTCAATCCCGTGCGTATCGATGTCACAAACGGATTCCAGCCACATTGCATTGATGATGGCAAAAGCCGAAGCAAAGCCAACGCCGAGTATCCAAGCGAAATACCACATTAAGCGTCTCCTTTAATAAAGTGTGTGTGAGTCTTTTAAGACACCCGCTTCGGTAACATGCCCCCAGAGTATTTTATAAACCCAACGGGTATACAGCAGCACGATAGGCAGAAACACTACGGTGATCCAAAATGCCAATGACAAGGACTTAAAACTGGCGCTGGCATCCCAAAGCGTAAGACTGGAACGCGGGTCTGTTGTTGATATTAACAAGAAAGGAAATAGGCCAAATCCCAAGGTCAGCAAAATGCCAGTAATGCCTAAACTACTGCTGGCCAAAGCCCATAGCGTGTGCTTACCTTGGCTTAGCAACCAAGCCAAGGCCAAGCCCGCAAACCCCAGTACCGGCGCGATTATCATCCAAGGATATTTTAGAAAATGCGCAAGCCAACCTGCCCCAGCTGCCAGCACAGTTTTATTCATGGGGTTAGACGGTGCATCTGTGGCCGCCATTTGGAGTAATTCAGGACGCGGTATGCTAGTAAAAACCCATAAACTGAGGATGGCTAATAACGCAAGCAGCAACATACCTAAGGTTTTTAGAAACACGGTTGCGCGCCAGTTAATGACACCCTTGGTCCGGCACTGCAAAAATAAGCCACCCTGAAAACAGCAAATCAACAAGCCCGCCACACCACAAAGTAACGCAAATGGATTTAATAAACCCCAAAACGAGCCATCATAAAAGGAACGTAAATCTTGGTCCAAATGATACGGTAAACCAAGTATCAAGTTACCCGCCAACACACCAAATAAAACCGGCGGCAAAGCACTGCCGGTAAACAATGCCCAATCCCAGGCACTACGCCAACGGGGATCTTCAATTTTGCTACGGTAATCAAAGCCAGCCGGCCTAAAAAACAAGGCAAACAAAACCAGTAACATGGCGATATACAAGCCGGAAAACAAAGTGGCATAAACGGCTGGCCAAACGGCAAATATGGCACCACCCAACAAGACTAACCAAACCTGATTGCCTTCCCAGGTGGCACCGACCGTGTTGATAATAACGCGCCGCTCAATATCCGTTTTGCCCATAAAAGGCAATAAAGTGCCAACTCCAAAATCAAAGCCTTCGGTCAGTGCAAAAGCAATGGCAACCACACCGATCAACACCCACCATATTAGGCGCATAGTTTCA
The DNA here is from genome assembly GCA_041660045.1 of Methylococcaceae bacterium. Lineage (GTDB taxonomy): Bacteria > Pseudomonadota > Gammaproteobacteria > Methylococcales > Methylomonadaceae > WM-3-3. Next base: position 151,739 of record JBAZXA010000008.1, read on the forward strand.
TAATCAAACATAATTTACTCCTTGATAAGATGGAACTATTCTATTGGCCATGGTGCATCATATGTCCGTCAGACATAGCATGATGGCCATGGTCACTCAGTTGCGCGTCAAAATATTGGTGTACCGCAGCAATTAAATCGGGCTCTTTAGTTCGAAATCGGATTTGCGCACCATTTGCTAATTCTGAATAGTCGAAATGTAATTTACTCGCACCCATACTCAGCGCCTTGACACCTGGCATAGCCTCACCATGAATACGCTGTGGCCCTGAAAAATCGCCTGTCGCAAAATGCTGGGCAAGGTTTAACAAATGCTTCCTAATCAAGGCAATTTGTTCGCTATCAGCATGGTCTTTTGCTATTACTTGCTGGATACCGCCGTTTTCGGTCTTATTAAAGATATGCTGGGTCTTATCCAAAGCAAATGGCATAACCTGGACGCCACGCTCAACAATCTCACCTAGCCGCTCTGGCGAGGCAGTTTCTGCGCCATGGACGGCATTGGCCATCACTATCAGTATTAGCGTTAAAGATACGTGTTTCATGTTTAGCTCCAAGCTTAGTGCGCGGTTTGTTGTTCAAAGAAATAGCGGCCAGTCCGTAAACTGCTAGGCCCCATGCGGATGTATTTACGCATCAAATACAATTCAATCACCAATAACACGGTGTAAAAGAAAGCAAAACCGGCCAGGCTAAACCAAATTTGTTGGCTGTTGATACTAGACACGCTTAGATGTGTTGGTAAAACACCGGAAATGGTCCATGGCTGGCGGCCGAATTCTGCAACAAACCAACCGGTTTCCGCAGCTATCCAAGGTAAGGGGATACACCAAACCGCCATCTGCATTAACCAACGCTTTTGATCTGCTACACGGGTGGCGCAATAATAAAACGCCATGGCAAAGACAAATAACAAGGTAAAACCACTCGCTACCATAATGCGGAATGTCCAAAACAAGGGCGCCACTTTAGGCACGGTATCGTCAGCAGCTTTTTGGATCATTGCCGCATCCGCATCTACGACTTTATCGGTGTATTTTTTTAACAATAAGCCATAACCTAAATCGGCTTTATTAAGCTCAAAGTGCTCACGCGTAGTGGCGCTAACATCACCACTGCGTAATTTTTGCAAATCCGCATAGGCCAACATGCCTTGCTTGATACGTTCAACGCTGTTTTCGCGTAGCTCCTTTAATCCTATAACTTCTTCATCTATGGAACGGGTAGCAATTAAACCCAGCACAAACGGAATTTTAAGGGCGTAATCAGTATGATGGTGTTCTTGGTCGGGAAAACCAAAAACCGTAAAACTGGCGGGTGGCGGTTCGGTTTTCCATTCTGCTTCTATCGCCGCCAATTTAATTTTTTGGGTCTCACCTTCGGTATAGCCGCTTTCATCACCCAACACAATAACCGATAAAATAGAGGCCAAACCAAAAGCTGCCGCTATAGAAAATGAGCGCCGGGCAAAACCAATATCACGCTTGTTAAGCAAATACCAAGAGCTAATGCCTAACACAAACATAGCTCCTGTGACATAGCCAGCAGCGACGGTATGGACAAATTTAACTTGGGCGACCGGATTAAAAAACACATCAGCAAAGCTGGTCATTTCCATACGTAGGGTTTCATAATTAAACTCGGCACCCACGGGGTATTGCATCCAGCCATTTGCGATCAATATCCACAAAGCTGACAAGCTAGTGCCCGCCGCCAATAACCATGTGACCAGCAAATGCTGTACCTTGCTTAATTTATCCCAGCCAAAAAAGAACAAACCCACAAAGGTTGATTCCAGAAAAAATGCCATCCAGCCTTCACTAGCCAATAAGGGGCCAAAAATATCTCCCACATAATGCGAGTAATACGCCCAATTAGTGCCAAACTGAAACTCTAAGGTTAGCCCTGTGGTTACTCCCATGGCAAAGTTGATACCAAATAACTTACCCCAAAATTTGGTCATGTCTTTGTAAACAGTTTTGCCTGTCATTACATAGACCGACTCCATAATACCCAGGAGAAAGGTCATCCCTAAGGTAAGGGGCACAAACAGAAAATGGTATAGCGCGGTCAAGCCAAATTGCAGCCTCGATAACATCTCAACATCATCACCGGACATGATAAAACTCCTGGGTTAATTGTAAAAAATCACTTTTACCCTGCGGTGCCGGCATATCCGGTAATGAAAATCGCAAGGCAATATCCGGTTTGGTGACGGGTCTATCCGGCCAACGAAAAATTAAAAACCATAAGCCTAGCAATAATAAAACCTTGATCAGCAACGCTAACCCTATTTCCCAATGTAATTGGTTTGATTTGTGTATTACCGGTTTAATCTGGTTAATCTCGCGCATTTAACCTCCTCAATATTAATTAAGTCTTCTTGCATAGGCTTTGGGGCTTAATCTGACACCTTACGGATAGCCAAGCTTGATAAAGCCAGCAATAAAATTGCACCGGCCACCAGCAAAATATCCAAACCATTTTGATGATGCGACTGCACATCGGCTATCAGCAATCTGGACAATGCCGTAATAGCAACAAAAATCAACGAACGCACTGGCATGGTATTTGTCTGGAAATAAATACCGACCATGGCACCTAGCTCTAAATAGATAAACAGCAACAAAATGTCGCCAATCGTGGCATGACCTTGCAATAACATATCGTTACAAGCAATCACTGCTGACCAAACAATGCTGGCACCGATTACAAAAAGCGCCAGATAATGGAAGAGTTCGATCAGTAAATGGCCTAAAGCGTCTGCAATAGCTTTTCCATTTTCGTGAATTTTCCTAAGTTCTTGCATAATGTTTCCTAATATTCGTTGCACACAATGGCTGATTTGTCAGCATTGATTGGTCATTAGCTACCCAGTGGTGGGTTTGCCAACTACCAATCTATACCCAAACAGCCGGATTACTGTCCGCTTAATGTCATTAACACCAAGCATCTAGCATAAATAGCCCGTTTACTTAAGGAATCCCAGATTACCCATTTCAACCAGCTCAGGATGAACGAAACATTGGCTTTCGTCCGTAATGTGCCTGCCCAAGCTGAAATGGAATCTAATCATTTGGTATTGCCTTAATACAATACGGGATAGTAATTATCCGCTGTTAGCGTGCGACTCTATAATTTTTGCTTGCAAGTTGCTGTGCGATGCCCTTATTCAACTAAAAAATCACGCATCATTCCCATATCCTCATGTTCTAAGTTATGGCAATGGAACATGAATAAGCCCTTAAAATCTTGGAAAGGTTTGATTATTTTTACCCGCTCCCCAGGCATCACCAACACGGTGTCTTTCCAAGCGTTTTCGATAAAGCCATCTTTTACACTGGCATAGTGTTCAGATTCTGCATTTTGGCTGGTACGGCTCAAAACTTGAAAATACTGGCCATGTAAATGGATAGGATGCGCCATCGACATCATCATGCCCATGCCACCACCCATCATCCCCATAGCTTCACCCGCGTCTTGCGTATTATTGGCACCGTGCCGCATACCGCCCATCATGCCCATGCCATGGCCGTTACCCGTGTCGGCATCCTGTCCTTGATTATGCTGCATACCGCCCATCATACCCATGCCGCCTCCCATACCATGGCCTTTGCCGTGCCCACCAGCTCCCGCGCCATGTCCCATACCGCTATGTTCATGATAAATTTCCATCAACTGTATGCTATTTAGCTTAATACGCTCGTTAGCCTGCACATCATCAAACGCGTATGGCCGGCCATTTAGCAACATTGCCATCGGCCCTTCCGATATACTGATCGGGACTGGCTTCTCTGGATTAGCCGTATCACTGAGTTGGTAATGTTGAATGTGACTTAGTTTAGGTGGCAAAACTGGGCTATCACTGACAGCTTTACTGACCCTAACGCTAAATACTGGATAATCGCTGCCTACCGCTAAAGCCGTTGTATGCATGCCCCCCATCCGTTCAGCCATTCCGGGTAACACACCCGAAAAAGAACGGCTACGCATCACTAACTGTGAGCCAACTTTACGCCCGCTAAAATCTGCCCAGATATCCAAGCGTTCACCGGGTGCCAACATCACGTAGGCTTTGTTGACCGGTTTCTCCAATAAACCACCATCCGTACCAATAACAGTAATCGGGGTATTGTCGTCCCAAGCCAGTTTGTAAATGCGCGCCGTTGAGCCGTTGAGGACACGGAAACGATAAGCCCGACTAGCGACATCAAGATTAAAATCAGGTCTGCCATTGATTAAAACCCGGTCGCCATAAAAACCCATCATGCGGTCGTGCCGATGACGGACATAAACAAGCTGGTTATCCTGATCAAATAACCGGTCTTGAATCACAATAGGTATTTCGTATTCACCGCTAGGTAACTCCAAGCGCTGTTCTTCTGCATCATTGACTAAAATAGCACCGGCTAAACCATGGTAAACTTGACTAGCCGTAGTATTGTGCGGATGCGGATGGTAAATGTTCATACTGGCACGGTTGAGCATTTCAAATTCATAAACAAAGGTTTCCCCTTTGTCTATCACATAGCGTGGATGGCCATCCATTTCAGCAGGCACATGCAAGCCATGCCAATGGGTAATTGATGGCTGTTCCAGTAGATTAGTGAGATTAATCCGGATTTTTTGACCTTGTTTAAAGCGCATTACCGGACCCAAGTAAGAACCTGGCAATTCCGTTAAAGTATCGTCTGGCCCCTTGACCAGTTTGGCAATATACTGCAGCACTTTTGTCAGCTGCCCGGGCAAAATGGCCATAGACGAGGGTTTGCAAATCAAATTTAGTTCTACATCAGGTTTAAAATTTGGTGATGCTTTAAGGGCTGCCAGTTTTGGCATTGCTGCCATACCTTCCATAGCGGGTAACCACGCTGGCAAACTTGCCCCAGCTAATAGACCAAAACCACTTTGCACTAAAAAGCGCCGACGCGACATCTCATTTACTATAGCCATTTCACTTCCTCAATAAGTTTATTTATTATTTTTTCGGCGTCTTACTAGCGCCGATTTAATTTTAAAACACTAACGCTTTAAATACGCTACTTATCATGCAAATTACCGTGATGAATACGACTACCGATAAAAATTAAACCCGACATTGCCAGCAAGCCTATTAATATGTGGCTAAGGTTATGCTCGCCAGATAATTGAGCTTTAAGCGTAGCCCAGAGCGCTATGGAAACCGCATTAAACAACACGTAAACCGCCACTAAAATGACAAACCAACCAAAACCTTTCCTAAGCAAAGCCGGGCTTAAGTGACGTGAAAGCACACTACCTAGCAAACTGCCTAACACCGTGCAAGCCGTCACAATCAAGGTAAACTCAACATTTAATGCAACGTGGTTGCTATAACCTGACAATCCAGCTATGGCATTCATGACAATAATCATCAACGAAGTGCCTATGGCCGCAGGCATGGGTAACCCCACCAGTAAAGTTAAAACCGGCACGATCAAAAATCCCCCGCCTACGCCCACTAGCCCAGTTAAGCCACCAACAAAAAAACCATCAAATAACAAGCGCAAATAAGGTGTTTTCATCGCGCACGGGCTAATCCCGGATTCTGCCAGTACAGGGCTTTTAGTGGATTTGTTAATAACCATAGCGGCACCGGTCAGCAAGGTCACCAAACCAAATAAAGCCATCAGCAAATCACCGGAAAAATAGCCCGCCAACAAACCACCGCAATAAGCGCCTGTCATTCCTGCTAAGCCAAAAAACAAAGCATTCTTCCAACACACATGGCCTTGTAAAGCATGCGGGATCATGGCAATCAGACTAGATACCCCCACCACCACAAACGATGTGAGAATGGCTGTTTTTGGCTCGATATGCAGCAAATAAACCAACATAGGCACGGTCAGGATTGATCCGCCGCCACCCAGCAAACCTAACAGTACACCTATACTGACCGATAGCACTATGGTTAATAGCATTAACCCCCCTAGCCCTGTTTAGTGGCGACTTGTTGACCACAAGATTGATTGGCCGGCAGCGCGCTATCTATATATTTGGGATAAGCCAAATCCAATTTTTGCATCATGGCAATAAATTCTTCCTTAGAGCGGGAACTGCCTAAACGCGGATTTTTACCCATTTCTTGCTTGATAGTGGAAACCGTGTTGCCGTTGTAATCATGCCCTGGATAAACCAAGGTATCCGCTGGCAAGCTAAATATTTTTTGGTAAATGCTATCGTATAGCTGCCCAGCATCACCTTGTTGAAAATCCGTGCGGCCACTGCCACCTATTAATAAGGCGTCACCGGTAAAAACCCGATCCGCCATCACATAGCTAACGCAACCACTGGTATGGCCTGGTGTGTGGCGGACTTCAAACTCAAGATCACCGACTTGCAACAACACACCATCGGTCACCATTAAATCCGCACAAGCAGCACCAGCATCACGGTGCACCACACTTTTGCTGCCTAATGATTCGCGTAATAAGCTAGCACCGGTTATATGGTCAGCATGGACATGGGTTTCAAAAGTGTAAATCAACTTTAAGCCCAAGTTGTGCAATTCATGAATATAGTGATTTACCTCAGTAGCCACCGGATCAATCAAAACTGCACGCTGGCTGCGCGCACAGCCCAGCAAATAACTGTAAGTAGAAGTGTCTTCTTCAAAAAATTGTCTAAATATCATCACGCCGCTCCTCAGATAAAAAATCGGGTCGTTTTAATAAACTACTATCATTTCTTATGCCAATTATTTTTAACCCGTAAAAACAATACATATTATTGATTATATTAAAAAATATTAGTTCAACATAAAAACCCCTTGTTTCAATTGAAACATCATTGATACAATTGAAACATTATGAAACATATTTGAAACCCTACGCTATGAGCCAATCCTCACCTTTTTTTAACCGCTGGCTAAGCCAGATTGGCCCAGACCAAGTTATTAGTATCTTGACTGACCTTATCGGTACCGGGGCTGTTTTCGTGGTAGATGCCAGCGGTAAGATTTTATTCTGGAGCCGAGGTGCCGAAAATTTATTGGGTCTAAGCCCTGAAGCTGCGCTAGGACTACCTTGCACCAAAGCACTCAATTACGAAAACCAACAGGATGACCCTTGCGGCCTTGCTGAACAAGGCAGCATTAAAGCAAAAGTTGTGCGCTTAAGGGCTACTGGTGGCCGTGTCATCACTTGCTACCGCACTGCCCGTGCGTTTTTTGACGCCGATGGTAAATTTGCTGGTGCCATTGAATTTTTACAACCCCAAACCGAGGTTAGCCATTCAGCCCATCGCCTAGCCACTGTAGAGAGTTTCCATGGCATCATTACGCGTGACCCTGTCATGCAAGATGCCATTAAAATTATCCGCAATGTTGCCGAAACCGATGCGACTGTGCTAATTCGCGGAGAATCTGGCACCGGCAAAGAACTAGTTGCCCACGCCCTGCATTTAGAAAGCCAACGCCGCGAGCAAGCTTTTTTAGCCATCAACTGTGCCGCATTAAGCCCTAGCCTGTTAGAAAGTGAACTTTTCGGCCATATCAAAGGTGCCTTTACAGGTGCCGTTAAAAACCATCAAGGTTTGTTTCAACGTGCCCACGGCGGTAGTTTATTTTTAGATGAGATCGCCGAACTGCCTTTTGAATTACAAGCCAAACTACTACGGGCGCTGCAAGAACGCAGCTTTATACCTGTGGGTGGTGACGCCGAAATTAACATGGACGTGCGCATTATTGCCGCTACCCATAAATCCTTACGGGAAGAAGTTAAATCAGGGCATTTCCGCGAGGACTTAATGTATCGCCTGCGCGTAGTGCCCATATTTTTACCGCCACTGCGTGAACGTCGCCAAGATATTAGCCTGCTGTTGTGGCACCACATAGAGCAACACAACTTGCGTGGCCCCAGGCAAATTAACAGCATAGCCCCGGAAGCCATGCGCCTATTGCTAGACTATGCCTGGCCCGGCAATGTCAGAGAAATCATTAACGTTATTGAATACGCTTTTGCTGTCGGCCGTGGCAATGAATTAAGCCTGGATGACTTACCCCCAGAGTTCCGTGAAGCACAGGCGCCTGCCAGTATACCCCCGCCAAAACATTGGGCTAAGCATGGCAACAAAACCGACGAAGCCAGCTTAATAAAAGAAACCTTACTCGCCTATAACGGCCGTTTAGACGATGCCGCCCAAGCCATCGGCATGAGCCGCGCCACTTTTTGGCGCAAACGTAAAAAATATGGCTTGTAGATCCTACTATTAGAGCCACGCTTTAAATAGCGCTTCCGCTAATTAACCTGCGGTAAACCCTAGCCGGTCATGTCCACTACTACGAAATTAACCGTCAACTGTAAGCTGGATTAAAAAATGCTTCCACTTGCCTTGCCATTTACAAAAAAACCACCCAATCATAGTGTTATCGTGATTCAGCGATAGGCTATCCTGTTTGGCGTAAAAGCGATTTAGCACCTAAAACCGGTTGATTCTGCAAACGCTAAACTGCGCTTGTTTATGCTGGCATAAACCGCTTGATTAGCCCATAAGGCTGTGATAACTTTTTTTAAAATTTAAAAGGAAGCAATATGTTATACCCCTTTTTTGCAATGACTTATGCACCTCAACAAGTGCTGGCTACAGGTTAGAGCTGACTATGTCCGGTAACTTTAAGTTTGGTGAGATTATCCAGCTTAGCGAAAGCCCTTTTACTTGCGCGGCATTAGTCCGTACCCCGATAGCTAAACGTCCGGCTAGGCATCTGGCGGCTATGGCTATTCCATTAATTCGCATCGTCATGACCGCGCAACACCCAGAGAATGCTCATGGATGATAGTTCAAAACCTACACCTAAAGAAGAATGGGTCATCTGGAACAGCGCATCTGGGCTGCTCATGATGGCTACGCTAGGCCGCATTGAAGCTAATGCAGACGGCAGAAATGCCTGGATGGACACACCCTTCGAGATATTGGGGCCATTCGACCTCGACGAGCTTGAGACCCAAGGCAAGATAACCTTCGCAGCATGCATGGTAATGTCGCGCCAGAGATGGCAAGACGACCAAGTGGAACTGCGTCAAGAATCCTACGCCGCCCGCCGTGCGGCGCAAGAGCGGCTCAACCAAAAATATTCTCGCTTTAATGGCGGCCGCAGGCGAAACCGAAATCATCGCCAAGAAATCGACGAGCAACAACACCGTAAAACCTTAAACCTCCCTGTCGACGGCAAACTTGAAGTCTCCCAAATCAAAACCGCTTTTCGACGCCTGGCACAAAAAGCGCACCCCGATGTCGGCGGCAGCCACGAACAGTTTATTCGTATTACGGAAGCCCGTAACGCCTTGCTTGAAGAGAATTCTTAAGCGTTAAGGTTAGTTCGGCTTGAAAAGGTCGCAACGATTAACCCGCTTAGTTTTGGCACCTACTGTAAGCTAAGGCAATGCCTAAGCGCCAAAGCACCTTGCCTTCAGCTTCGATAATCCGCCAATTTAATGTCATATTTTTTAAGTTTGTTGTAAACCGCACGGGATGTCATACCCATTTTTTGTGAGACTTTTTTGACATCCCCGCCATGTTGCTTGAGAGCCGTTTCAAGGAAAGACCGCTCCACTTTAGCTATGCTGTTTTCTTTTACAGCCCGCCAATCATCAACATTCGGTGTCTGATCTGGCAGCTCTAAATCCAGCTCGGTTATTTCTTCGCCTATCGTAAACAACAGGCTGCGTTCAAGGATATTTTCCAGTTCCCGGACATTGCCTGGCCATGTATAAGCGCGAATTTTTTGCATAACTTCCCGGCTGACCGAGGCCACGTTTTTATTATGTTTCTTACTTAAGCGCTGAACAATTAATTGCACTAGATAAGGTAAATCTTCGGGGCGTTCAGACAACGGCGGAATATATAAGCGTACAACATTGATACGGTAATATAAGTCATTTCGGAACAGGCCTTGCCTTACCAAGGCTTCCAAATTGTGATTGGTCGCGGAAATTATCCTCACATCTACCGATAAGGTTTGTTTACCGCCCACACGCTCAAGTTCACCTTCCTGAAGGACACGCAGCAAACGCGTTTGTGCCGCTGGGGATAAGGAATCGACTTCATCCAAAAATAAAGTGCCGCCTTCCGCCCGTTCAAAATAGCCTTGATGCACTTCAATAGCACCGGTAAAAGCCCCTTTTTCATGACCGAACAAGGCACTCTCGATGAGACTTTCAGGAATTGCACCGCAGTTAACTGGAATAAATGGTTGCTGATTACGTTTGCTCATTGCATAAATAGCACCGGCTATCAATTCTTTACCGACACCTGTTTGACCCTGAATTAACACAGTTGCCAATGTCGGCGCGATCACTTCGATAGCTTGCAGTATTTTCTGCATCATTGGGGATTTAGCAACAATCGCTGGTGGTTGATATATTTTCGTTTTTGGCTTACTTTGCCGGCGCCAAAGCTGTTGCAGGCTAGACTCAATGCGCGTATGTAATGCATTCATATCCTGCATCTCTTTAACCGGTGTGGTGTCCGTGTATTCTATCCCTGCTTTGCCTTTTGCGGCATTGGGGTTGGTATAAACACAAACTTCACACATACCATCGTGCCGCGCTATGCTTTTTTTAATTTCAACTTTTGCGTAACCAAAATTTCTGGCGGCAATTCCGCCAAACACGCTGGATGTCATCCGGCATAATTCAGGAAAATTAGTCACCTGTTCACCAAAAGGACAACAGGTATTAGTAACTGTTATGCAATCGTGTTGGCTGGAAGCTAATGAAAATTTACCACCGATATTATTTTTAAGCGCCAAAATCAACTCGATGTAACTTTCTACATCCAATGCTTCGGTTTTATGCGTATTAGTGCGATAAGTTTCTTCAAAAAAACACCCTGCCGTTTTGGCAATGTGCTCAAGCAAATGCTCACAATGCTGTTGGCCTTGTTGCTCACTGGCATGCATGAGTTCAAGGATAAAGGTTTGCAAAAAAAATACCGGTGACACATCGGAAAGCGGATTATGGTTCATAGGCTAATGAAGTTAGTTTTCTATGATTGAAGCATAATTTCACAACCTAGCCAAGGCAAAACGCCTAGCGCCCGAAAAAATAACATTACTCATTTTTTATGTTGCCTAATAGGTAATTTAGCCCGTTTTAGGGCTGTGCTGCATAAGCAAACCAGGTAGCTTTTACTCATCAATTGACTACACAGCTATAGGACTGGGGTCTTAAGCTTACCAATTAACGCATTACCTCCCAAATTGGGCCGAAAAAACACACGCCTCACCAGGCATAGTGACATCCAGAAATACGACTCTAATGCACATTTATTTCTGAATACAATGTGAAGTTAAAATTCATAAATTGAATACAGGCTTCTATAACTTACTACAGATAAATTTTTAAGTTATTGAATACTAAGCTTAATGGTGTTTTTATTTTATGGCTTGTTATTTGCTGCTATCGGATTGCGTAATCAAACTAACAATAACCAGGAGCTAACATGAACAGCCAAGACAAACCACCCTTAGACCCACATCCATTAAGTGACTATGTTGCCTGGGCCGGCGGCCGTAACCGTGAGCCACTGTTAGCTGTTTTAACAGAAAAACTGCCCAAAGTCCCCGGCAATGTCCTTGAGCTAGCCAGCGGTAGCGGTATGCATATCAATTTTTTTGCACCGCATTTTAAGCATTTGCATTTTCAACCGTCCGATAAAGACCAAGATGTTTTCGCTAACATCAAAAAACTTTCCAGTGACAACGGCAATGACAATATTGCTGATCCCCAACATTTAGATTTAACCCTGCCTGAAACTTGGCAAAAATTAGGACAAGCAAAATCATTTGCCGCCATATTCTGTATTAATATTTTTCAGGTTGCGCCAATTTCAATTGCTGATGGCATGATGGCATGTGCTGCAAATTTGCTTAGCGATGATGGCTTTTTGCTGATTTATGGCCCATTTCAGGTTGAAGGCCGTTTTACCACGGAGACTAACAAGGAATTTCACGACACCTTAAGTTCAACAGGGGTTTCAGAATGGGGCTTAAAAGATGTCGCTGATCTGAAAAAAGCGGCCGAAAAACATGGCTTAGCATTAAAAGAACAAATCGACATGCCTACGAATAACTTCTCGCTTATCTTTACCAAAAAACCATAAGCCCACTTTAATCTAACAAGGACATGTGCTTTATTGCCTGTATCATGTCCTTTTTAATAAGCTACAGAAGAAACCTCTGTAACCACTCAACCTGCGTAACCAGGAAGCCAATATGGAAAAAAAATGTTCAGCCATCGTTATCGGCGTAGGCCCAGAACGTGGCCTAGGCGCGACACTAGCCAGTTATTTTGCCGCAAAAGGCCTACACGTATACATAGCCGGCCGCAGTGCCGATAAACTAAACAAAATTGTAGACCACATCAGCCAACAAGGTGGCTCAGCGACTGCCGTAGTTGCCGATGCAACCGTAGAAGATGATGTCGCTAAATTGTTCAACCAAGTGCGCCAAGACGGTTTTGACCTTGAGATTGCAGCCTACAATGTCGACAGCAATAACGCAGCGCCTTTACTGGACATGGATACACAAACCTTCACCACACTCTGGCAACAAAATTGTTTAGGCGCTTTTTTCTTTGGTAAACAGGCCCTGCGTATCATGAAAACCCGCAACAAAGGCACTTTAATTTTTACCGGTGCAACTGCCTCATTAAGGGCCAGGCCACCATTTACCGCATTTGCCACTGCAAAAGCCGGTTTAAGGGCATTGGCGCAAGGCATGGCCAGGGAATTTTCGCCGCAAGGCATACATGTTGTGCATACCGTTATCGACGGTGTGATTGATGGCGAACGCGCGGGCAGCCAATTCTCCAGTTATGTTAAAGCCAAGGGCAAAGATGGCTTGTTGCAGCTAGAAGCCATTGCTGAAACCTATTGGGCCATCCATCAACAACACCCCAGTGCCTGGACGCATGAATTAGACTTAAGGCCTTTTAAAGAACCGTTTTAGACTTCTTAAGGGGAATGCCAAGGACAACGGCAGTTAACAGAACATCATTAAACGCCATTATCCAACGAAGTTTTGTTTTCATTAATCAGTTTCAATTGTGGCGGTGCTTTTATAGATTCAACTATCTCTATTTGGTATTCAATATCTTGCACCATCATGCCATAAGCTTCATCCGGGTTATGGTATTCGGCCTTAAATTTAATGGTATGCTGACCCACCGGTAGCGGTTTTAACATAACCCAATAACCGTCGGTTGCTGATGGATAAAGCCTGAGTGATTGCGGGCTTTTAGGTGCCCTGCTCAACAAATCAAAACAATCAGGCGAGCTATATCGATGAAAAGCAGGATTGACTATGGTGTGCTGGTCTATGCTGACCACAAAAGAACGCAGATTATCGTTATTTAAAGCCGCCAATGCTTTGGCCTGCTTACAACTCAAATCAGCATCACCCACGGGTATATAAAGCATATTAATCACAGGAAAAAATAAGTATTTATCTCGTGGTATGCTACATGTTCGAGTGATTTTTGAAGATCCATAACCACCCGCTAAAAACCAGATTTGTCCATTCTGGTTTACATTACATTTTAGTCCTGTCTTGTCTTTAACTGGACTTTCCAAGGCCGGCATAGAACTCGCCCATTGCCACCATTGATTGCCATATTCACCTAGGGATTTCCCCAATATTTTTTCATTGATATCCGCTATAGCTACCGCTTCTGCAAAGACATGGCTAGTGAAAATACATATTAATACCGCAAACAGCCTACCGCTTATTTTCATAGGTATCACTTTTAAGTTGATGAATATGGAAGTTACAGGTTTGTTAGTTGCACTAGGCCACCCAACTGAAATATAGTTTAGCCACTAATCAAACTGGGTCATAAGCTGCGCTGCTAAACTCAAAACTACATCACATAAAAGATGCTTTTGTGGTTGTCTAAGCTAGCCTACAGATAACATTAAACTAACTCGTGTTTAAGCCAAACTTTTAGATGTTCTTACCTAGTGTGATACAAACTGCACAGCCTAATGCAAGCAAGAGCCAAAGCAGCATTAGCACGAGGTTTTAAATAAAACTATCGCAAGCGCGGCAACTTACCAACGTCAATATCACCAAACGGCTTTTGTAACATCAACCCTCCTCGCAGGAGGATTGACTTAACTGATTTATGTCCGGCTGATGCTAAAACAGTACAGGACGAAACCGTTAACAATGGCGCCTTCAGTCAGCAAAAGACTATCAGCTTCGGCAACAACGCTTAGATAGCGCCCCACCCAAATGTGGCACCGACAATTTAACTCACCATTAACCCTGTTTTTGCACCGGCATGTTGAGTCACGTTTGATAAATTAAACAAATTTGCTAGACATAGGCATAAACCTACAGCAATTGTGGTTATACTCTGTAATACAATTAATCGTACTAGGTATAAGCTTATTTTCATGCCAGGATATTCTATTTTCAAACCACTAAACACCAGCACAGCAAATTTATAGCGTTCGTAGTGAGCCCGTAAAACTCTAATAACAATTAACTTACTCAATGTTTTATTAACTTAAGAGTTACTTTTTAGGAGAACACTAATGACAATAACCCGTTTCAGTTTAGTCTTTTTAATAGCTTACGGCAGTCTAGCCATGGCCCAGCCAGTTGCCCCAGCACCCAATGGCATTGAGTTTCCAACCGGTTATAGCCATTGGCAAAGCATTGCTCTTTCACATCGTACCGATAAAGACTCCATACGTGCCATACTGGGCAACGATATAGCTGTTAAAGCGGCTAGAACTGGCGCCACTAAACCTTGGCCTGAAGGTACCATCTTAGCAAAAGTTTCCTGGCAACAACGTAATGATGAAAACTGGCCAGAAGCCGTTGTACCCGGCCAATTTACTCAAATGGAAATCATGCTAAAAAATGCCAAGAAATATACTGAAACCGGCGGCTGGGGTTTTGCCCGCTGGCGCGGAAAAGAGCTAAAACCCTGGGGCGACAATGCTGACTTTACCAAAGAATGTATGGCCTGCCATATTTCTGTGAGTGGTCAAGATTATGTCTTTACCAAACCCGCAACCTGGGCAGATCCAAACTAATATTAGCCTAACACCAACAGACAAGGTTTGCTTATGGCTTAGCCGCAAGGCCTAGGCATTGCTATGGCCTGATTGCATCGTTATTAGCAGTTGTGGTATTTCTTGATGGCGTTTTCCAGCATCTCCATGAGGGATTTGCTTTGCACTAGGTTCTTTTTGGCTCGGACTTTCAATTCATCATTGAGAAGTTTCTTCAGTACTTCCAACGCGATATTCTTGTGCTGCATACCTTTAAGTTCTAGCAGGAACTCTTCTGATAGGATAGAAATATCTGGTTTTTTAATACCTGCGGCATCAAAGATGTCGATCACTTGCTCGGACACCAGTGCTTTATCGATCACCTGACGGATAGTAGGGGCAAAAAATCTTTTGCCCCTACGGCATCATCACTCGACCCGACCGCCCGCAAAGTTGAAGCCACGGCTGCATTCACCGCATAATATTGGTGATAAGCGGCGAGCTTTTTTACTGTGCTGATGCTGATCACGCCAGTTTGCGCATCTTCTTTCTTGGATTTTTCAAAGACGATGAAATGCCTGATCAAATCCAGCAAGGTTGCCTTGTTCAACATGCCGTTAATCAAGGTTTCCAGTTGGCTGACCAGATGCGAAGCCTCGGCTTTACCATCGGCGGACTTCCAAGCCATAAAGCGGCTCAAGTCTGCTGATAATGAGCCGGTTTTCGCTTCCAGCCCATCGGAAATCACCAAAAGTGCGTTATAGGTAAACAAGCTGGGAATCGTCTTTTTGTAGGTTTCCAATTGCTGATAAGCAGATTTTATCGTAGCGTTTTCATCACTGGCGTTTTTAAGCTCCATCACTACTAGCGGCAGGCCGTTTACAAACAGAATGACATCCGGTCGCTTATTCTGGTGGTTTTCAATGACTGTAAACTGATTGGCGACCACAAACTCGTTATTGTCCGGATTGGCAAAATCCACCAGCCAAACCAGATCGCCGCGTTCATTGCCGTGTTGCTGGTAACTGACCTTCACCCCTTCCGACAGCAAGCGGTGGAAAGCCTCATTATTAGCCAACAATTCCGCCGAATGGATACGACCGACTTCTTTAAGGGCTTCTTGTAAGGCATGGGTTGATGCGTTTAACAGCGGCTGCCAAGCGCTGGCTAAGTATTACTTCATCATAACGGCTGCGTTCCTGGCGGTCGCCATCGGGGGCAATGTCAGGCGCATGGATGTAACTGTAGCCCAAGCGCTCAAACAACTTGATGGCAACGTCTTCAATGGCGGATTCGGTGAGTTTAGACATAATAGGTATCTTCCTGCCATCGCTGCGGATTGGTTTTAATATACTCGGCGATTTTCAAATAAGCTTCTTCATTGCGGATAATGTGTTCGTAATAGTTACGTTGCCAAATCACATGATTTGATATATTACCCATTACCCTTATACCTTTGGTTACGGCAGATTTATACCCCCGGACAATATCCCCAACCGTAGGGGCGCGATGCTCGCGCCCTTTTTGATCGCGCCCTTGTTGTTCTGGATGGATTGAACTAGGCGGCATAAAATCAGGGCGGATGCAATGGGGGCGGATGCAATGGGGGCGGATGCAATCCGCCCCTACTATTTGGATGATGCCATGTAGGTGATTTGGCATGATGACAAATTCATGCAAAACAATATTGGACCTGATACTCTCGTTCTTCTGCCATTCGTCATAGGCAAATTTTCCTGAATCATTCAATTGCATCACGCCATCGATGATATTGCCAAATAGCGGCAATCGGTCATGTGTGCAGATTGTAATGAAATACAGCCCCGCCATTGAATAATCATAATTTTTGAGACGAATTGATTTTCTATTATGAATTTTCGGATTAAATGCCATAGCCTCTGTCGAGACAACCACTAGGCATTGCCTCTTTTTGTAAAATTTTTTCGACTCGCTGGCCAATAACGCTTTGTTTTGCACCAAACGCGACGACAAAGCAATCGCCTGTTTTAAATCTGCCAGTTTTCCTGTTGCGCCTTGAGTTTTTGTTCGTTTGATGCATAACCTTGAACCAAATATTGCTTGAGAATATTGCTTGCCCAGATACGAAATTGCGTGCCTTTTTTCGACTTTACGCGATAGCCGATGGCGATAATGGCATCCAGGTTGTAATGCTCGACATCACGATTTACCTAGTGTTTTCCCTCCTGCTGAACTATCCGGAATTTCCGGATAATTGCCTAAATCTCAAGCTCCTGTTCGGCAAAAATGTTGTGGATATGCTCATTTATCGTACGCACATCCTTATCAAATAACGTTGATAACTGCCGTTGGGTTAACCAAACCGTGTCCTGATCCAGTGACACGTCAAGCTGAACCATGCCATCGGCGGATTGATAAATGGCAATCTGGTTTTGCAATTCGGTCATGATATTGCCTTAGCTACTTACACAATAAGCGGTAACTACCGCATTTTTCCCGGTAGTTGGGTTAACCTTAAGCGCCTGTATCGCAGTGCTTGCATAAACTCGTTTTACTTAGCCTTTACTATCCACGTTAGCAGCTAAGTTTAGTCTTACAGCCACTGCAAGCAAACGCTTATCGCGGGTCCATAGTTTGGCATTGCCCATTAGCTGTGTCGCCGCTAACAAATGCGCGTCGATCAGCCCAATACCTAAACCAAATAACGCCTCCGTTTCAATGAAGAAATTAACCTCATTGGCAAAGGCAACAGGCGCTTGGGGCAGATCGTCCAGGGCAGACAGAATTTCATCCCGCTGACGTAAATTCCCTAACGCCAATTCGCCACGGACAAATGGATGGCTTAACACCTGATTGCGGGTAAGTAAATCGGCTAAGCGCGGCTCGTTAGCCCGCAGGTGATCGACCCACACCGAGGTATCAACCAGCACCATCGTTTAGGCGCTGGTTTACCGACGTGGAATGGCTTCCAATTGCGGCTCACTGCCGCCCAAATTCGCCAGCCGCTTTGCACTTTCCCGCTCAATTAAGGCTTTAAGGGCTTCTTTGACTAGGCTGGATTTTTCTCGGATAGGGATCAATGCCTGCGCTTTGGCCAGCAATTCATCATCCAATACGATTGTCGTTCTCATCATTTATCTCCAATGCCAGCATCGAATGATGCGCTTATTTGTGTATGTGGGCAAATAATTATTTGCTTATATAGTAGTTATCTTCCTGCCATTGAAGCGGGTTATTTTGAATATATTCAGCGATTTTCAAATAAGAGTCTTCACTGCGGATAATATGTTCGTAATAATTGCGTTGCCAGACATCATGAACATCCGTGTTGGCGCGATACCATTTCGTTACGCCGATTTTAAATCCTCTGACAATAGAGCCGATAGTTCTGGACGTGCCGTGTTTCAATGGCTGCAATTTATTGGAATGTAGGCGCAATAAATCTTTTGCCCCTGACCCGGTGCCATCATTAAGGGGCAAATAATTATTTGCCCCTACATAATTGGCGGCAATAGCAATAATCCCGTGTATGTGATTAGGCATTATTACAAATTCATTCAATGTAACCGATGGAAAATGCTCTGGTATTGCACACCAACATTTTTCTGCCTCTATTCCTGCATTATTCAAAATCATTTCAGCCTCAACAATTTCGCCAAATAACGGCAAACGGTCATGAGTGCAAAGTGTAATGAAATACATACCGGCCTGCGAATAATCGTATCCTTGCAAACGGATGGATTTTCGATGATGGCTATTTGGACGATAAGTCATAACAATGTAATGATTAATTAATAGGGGCGAAAATCATTTACCTTAACCGCCACGAAATATCGCAACCACGTAGGGGCAAATAATTATTTGCCCCCACCCATAATCCACCCGCACTTCGCCGCTCACCAGTTTGGGTAACAGAGTCTCGCGGAGGGTTTCTAGGGTGTGGATTTGCTGGGGTCAGTACAGAGTCCTGTTGCTTGACCCGTTTATCAATGCAGAACAGCAAAAGCCTTTAATGTCCTCGTAGGGGCCCGGATTGCATCCGCCCCTAGATTATGTCAACGACAATTAAATTTTGACCCACATATGCCCTTAAAACGGCAATTTAAAATTGACCCACCCTTGACTGGTTTTAGTCAGGGCTTCTGGTTTGCCCTGACGGGATCACGGGCATAATGCCTGCGGTTTTCTTGCCTTTTAATCGATAACTATTCCC
>JBAZXA010000009.1:0-139293 GCA_041660045.1 Methylococcaceae bacterium
GCTGGCCTGCCATGCCTCAATATGCCCAATCCACTTCTTTGGTAATGTCATCGGTAGTCCCCATCCAAAAGGGCAAGGATGACAGTTCGTAACAGGGTTGAGTAGGTGGTTTGGCTAGACGTTTACTCTTGATAGGGACGCGGGTTGTTTACAAAACATTATTCCCTACGTGGGTGATTTGGACATCACTCAGGTACACATGGGAACGTTACAAGCCTATATCGACGCCAGAAAGTCAGAAAACGTAAAAAGCGGAACGGTAGCAAGAGAGCTGGCGGTACTTCGAAGAATACTGACATTAGCAGCCCGAACGTGGCGGGGTGAAGACGGTAAACCATGGATCGATACTGCACCTCTGCTTGAGCTACCAAAGTGGGAGGATAAAGCTGAACCTATCCCTTAAACTGGATGGAGCAGAAGCGTTTCTTCAAGCTTCTTCCAGAGCATCTTCGTACTATGGCTTTATTCAAAGTCAATACAGGATTACGTGAGCAAGGGGTATGTTGGCTGAGATGGGACTGGGAGGTTCACCTTCCGGCGCTTAAAACATCTATATTTATTACCCCCGGAAAAAGGGTTCAGTATGAAGATGGCATTTGGAGAGGTGAAAAAAACAAGGAAGATCAAATTGTGGTACTTAACCAAATAGCACGATCCGTCATTGAAGGACAAAGAGGGCTGCATCCGGTTTATGTCTTTCCCTATAAAGGAGAACGAATCGGAAATATCCATAATTCGGCCTGGAAAAACGCATGGAAAAAGGCAGGATTTCCAGTTGACGGGACTTATAATAAAGGCCCTCATAACCTCAAACATACATTTGGTCGTCGATTAAGATCGGCTGGAGTGTCGTTAGAGACGCGTAAGGTTTTGTTACATCACAAGTCAGGTGACATTACTACTCATTATTCAGGAGCTGAACTTAAGGAGCTGATTAATACGGTAGAAAGCCTTTGCGAGGTTGAAAATGGTATCGCATTAACCTTGTTGAAGAAGGGGAAAAAATAACCAAGGTACGCCTTTGAATATCACGCAAAATTCACGCAAGGGTATTTAAGGCATAAAAAAAGTAGTTGCAAATGAGCGCTAACTACTTGATTTATATGATAAGTTGTGGTGGGTCGCATGCGATTCGAACGCATGACCATCGCATTAAAAGTGCGGTGCTCTACCGGCTGAGCTAGCGACCCAACAAAGATTAGTAATTATACAGAAGAATCCTTTTTTTGCAATACTTCTAGTCAAAAGCTTGATATCTAGTGCTATCGTCTACGTTAGCATCTGTAAAGCCGATTTTTCTAAGGCGGCAGGCGTCGCACTGGCCACAGGCGCGACCGTGTTCATCTGCCGAATAGCAGGAAACGGTTTGTTGATAGTTAACCCCTAACGCAAGCCCTAGCTTAATAATTTCTGCTTTAGACAAGTCTATTAGCGGGGTGTGTATGGTAATAGGCTGGCCTTCAACACCTGCTTTTGTCGCCACATTTGCCAATTGCTGGAACGCTTGGATAAATTCTAGCCTACAATCAGGATAACCCGAATAATCAACCGCGTTAACGCCGATAAATATATGGTGTAAATTTAAAACTTCTGCCCAGGCTAAGGCAAAAGATAAAAACAAGGTGTTTCTTGCCGGCACATACGTCACGGGTATGCCCTCTTGGGGGGTATTCGGCACGGCAATATGCACATCTGTTAATGCAGAGCCACCAATCATATTAAGGCCAAAATTGATAACTTTATGTTCTACGACTTGATTTTCTTGCGCAATAGCCGCCGCTGCCTTTAATTCAGCATTATGCCTTTGGCCGTAATCAAAACTCAGCGCATAACATTGGAAATCTTGCTGTTTGGCCAAAGCCAGACAGGTTGCTGAGTCCAACCCGCCGGATAATAAAATGATGGCTTTTTCTTGCATAGTTGCTATCTGCCTTGGGCATCACCCCAAAGAAATTTGTGTAGTTGTATTTGAAAGCGCACGGGCAACTTATCTTCTAGTATTTTTTCAGCGAGTTGGGTAGGGTTTTGTTGTCCCATAACTGGGGAAAATAATACTTCGCAGCGTTCTGGCAATGCGTACTGTGTTAAGGTATCTTTTGCCCATTGGTAATCTTCAAGATTACCAATTACAAATTTAACTTGATCTTGAGGCGTTAAATGCGGAATGTTCTCATACCGGTTTTTACTGATTTCACCAGAACTGGGCGTTTTTAAATCCATTACTTTTATAGCACGCACGTCAACTGTTGCAATATCGATTGCCCCGCTGGTTTCCAAGGAAACTATGAAATTCAGATCCAACAATTTTTCTATGAGTTCAAGGCAGGCTGGTTGAGACAACGGTTCTCCGCCAGTTACAGTTATATGACGCACACCATAGTGGCTAGCTTGATCCACAATCGCATCAATTTCCATTTTCTGGCCTCCGGTAAACGCATAAGCCGTATCACAATAAAGACAGCGTAAAGGACAACCCGTAAGCCTGATGAAAACAGTGGGAATCCCGATAGTTGTGGATTCACCTTGTATAGAGAGAAAAATTTCAGTGATGCGTAATGAGCCCACAGTTAATGTTGCGCTTCATCAAGCTGTAATAATTTTTTAGCGGCCAAATGTGCAGCTGTAGAATCAGCAAACTGGGTGGTGACTCGAGTTAAATATTCCCGTGACTTAACCCAGTTCTGCTGGTCGTATTCTATATAACCCAATTTTAAAAGGGCATCGGGAACCTTAGGACTACCCACATAGTTTTCTACAACTCGGCTAAATGCTTGCCGGGCTGAATTGACATCTTGGTTGACTTTATGGGCTTCACCTAGCCAATACTGGGCATTACTGGCATATTCGCCTTTTGGGTATTGGCTGATAAACGTATTAAATTCTGTTATCGCTTGGGTTGTACGGCCTCTTCTTAGCGATTCATAGGCTTGCTGATATTGCTGCTTTTCATTTTCAGAAGCAGGCTGGGGCTTGTTGGTCGGCGTGGGGGCAGGCTCAGCAGCCGTTTTTGTTGGTGTCTCTACTATTGCTGCTGGTGCTGCAGGCTTATTCTCAGCCGGTGCAGCTGCCGTATTATTTGGCTCACTTGGTGTTTCGGCTGCTGCCGTATTGTTTGCCAATTTGCCCTCTAGCCCTTGCAAGCGTTCATCATAATCTGCAACTAAGGAATTTTGGCGTTTTTTCAGCTCATTCAGTTGATAGGCCTGCTCCTCCACTTTGCCGGTAAGCTGTTGCACCTCAACTTGTAATTGCTCCAAACGCCCAATCAGTTCATAGAGGGTATTGGTGGCGGGTTTTGCAGTATTAGCTGCAGGATACACCCCATTATCAACCACAGGCGGTAAAGCCCTTGGCTCTGCTTGGGCAGTAATGCCCAAGCCTAATAAAACTAGCACCAATATATTACGCATTTATTTGCCTTGATAGACTAATTCAACACGACGGTTTAATTGCCAAGAATCCTCGTCATGGCCAAAAGCGGCTGGCTTTTCTTCACCATAGCTGACAACTTCGAGCTGGTTTTCACCAACACCTTGTAATTTCATCATGTTTGCTACCGATTTTGCCCGCTGTTCACCCAAGGCAATATTGTATTCACGCGAACCTCGCTCATCACCATGTCCTTCTAAGGTGAGGTGTTGACCTGGGTTTGCTGCCAAATATTGGGCATGTGCCGCAATCACAGAAATAAAGTCTTGCTGAACTTGACTGCTATCCAATTGAAAATAGATAGTCTGCTTGGATAATGGATTGCTAGGATCGCTAAACTCAGGGCCTAAACCACCGTTACCACCATTTCTGCCAAAACCATTGGACAGCTCGGATCCTGATACGCCACTTCCGTTATTTAACCCATTCGTAGAGGCATCGTTGATACCAGCTTCGGTGTTTTGCGTACCATCGGTCAGCTCTTCTTCGTCTGAACCACAAGCGACCAGCAATGTTGCACTGATAACGACTACCAATAATGTTGTATTGAATTTCATTTTTTAATTTCCAAGGATAAGGGGGGATTAATCTACAAACTAAACATTGGCCTATGGTTAGGAACTAAGGTGACCACACTGGTTCTCGAACTTCACCACTATCCAAAACCAGTTTTTGATGCATTTTACCATCGATTGATACAGCTGATAAATAACCCGAACCGCCTTTTCTAGAGGCATATAAAATCAGTTTACCATTGGGTGCAAAACTCGGTGATTCATCTAACCGACCTTCAGTTAATACATTAACCGTCCGGCTAGCCACATCCATAACAGCAATGCGGTAATCGCCATGGTTGCCGTGCACCATGACTAAGTTTTTTCCATCGGGTGAAAAACTAGCGCCTGCATTATAGTCCCCGGTAAAAGTAAGCCGTTTTTCTTGCCCACCTGAACTGGGCATCATATACAGCTGAGGCTTGCCGCCTCGGTCAGAGGTAAAAACAATATAGCTACCATCTGGCGACCAGGTCGGCTCTGTATCTATGGCATAACTTTGTGTCATTTTGGTTAATGAACGGGAGACCAAATTTAAAATGTAAATATCTGGACTACCATCTTTAGACAGTGTTAATGCCAATTTTTGGCCATCTGGCGACCAGGCAGGAGCACCGTTAATACCAGGAAATTCGGCAACTTTTATCCGCTCACCTGTCGCTAGGGTTTGCACAAAAATAGCCGCTGTTTTTTTCTCAAAAGAGACATACGCTACTTTACGGCCATCTGGCGACCAAGCTGGTGACATTAAAGGCTCAGGGGATGAGGCGATAGTTTGAGGGGCAAAACCATCAGAATCGGCAACCTGTAATTGAAACGCACCTGGTTTATTGCCTTTGGATTGACCCGTAATATAAATAATCCGGCCACTAAAAATACCTTTATTACCGGTTAACTTCTCGTAAATCAAATCACTAATATGGTGTGCGGTTTTACGCAAATCAGCCGCTGAAGAACTCAAGCGATAGCCCATCACTTGGCTACCTTTGTATACATCAAATACTTCAAACTCAATATTGTATTGGCCACGATCCTCGGTGATACGACCGATCACCAAATAATTTTGCGCCGCTGACTGCCAATCAGGAAAATTGACCGCTGCCGCTGACGTTGGTTGCGACGGCATAGCACCTGCCGCCAAGGTTTTAAAGAAACCACTGCGGGTTAAATCCGCATCAACAATGCCACGTACATCCGTAGGTAGGCCGCTAATACCTTGAAAACCAAATGGCACAACAGCGATAGGCAAAGCGCTCTCAATACCTTCCGTAATTTCTATATTTATCTCCGCATAACTCAACTGAGTAAAACCAAAGCAGCTAATTAGCACTATGCCTTTAAACAAATTTGTTATGGCCTTTATCGATATACTTAATTTCATCTTTACAAATGCTTCCTGTAGAAAATCGGCTTAAGCCTTATTTAGGCTCAAAGGTAAATGTAAACGACCTAAAGTCTTTAGCAAACAATTCTTTATCTGCAGGCACCGGTAAAGGCTGTGCTTTTAAAACAGCATTGACCGCTGAACTGTCAAATATTTCATCACCACTGGATGTTAGTACTTGCGGCTCACCTAATACTTCACCTTGTGAGCTTAATCTAACCTGAATAGTACATTTCATACCTAAGCTTGCTGTCGGCGGCCGTATCCAACTTCGATTAACTTTTTTCTTGATGGCATTTTTTGCTTCATCAATTGCGCCCTGAGCTGCTTTTGCCGCCGCCGCTTTTTCAGCCGCAGCATTCTCGGCTGCTTGTTTAGCCGCTTCTGCCTTTTCTTGAGCTGCTTTTTCTGCTGCTAGTTTGTCCGCCTCAGCCTTAGCTTGTGCGGCTTTTTCCGCAGCCGCTTTTTCGGCAGTCAATTTGTCCGCCGCTGCTTTTTTTGCTGCTTCTGCTTTTTCTTCTGCTGCTTTTTCCGCGGCTGCTTTTTTAGCGGCCTCAGCTTTATCTTGTGCGGCTTTTTCAGCCGCGGCCTTTTCTTTAGCGAGTTTTTCCGCCTGCGCTTTTTTAGCGGCTTCCGCTTTGTCTTGTGCAGCTTTTTCGGCCGCTTTTTGGTTTGCTAGCGCTTTTTCTGCCTCAGCTTTATCAGCCGCTACCTTTTCCTTGACGAGTTTTTCCGCCTGCGCTTTTTTAACAGCTTCCGCTTTGTCTTGTGCGGCTTTTTCGGCCGCTTTTTGGTTTGCGACTGCTTTTTCTGCCTCAGCTTTATCAGCCGCTACCTTTTCCTTGACGAGTTTTTCCGCCTGCGCTTTTTTAACAGCTTCCGCTTTGTCTTGTGCGGCTTTTTCGGCCGCTTTTTGGTTTGCGACTGCTTTTTCTGCCTCAGCTTTATCAGCCGCTACCTTTTCCTTGACGAGTTTTTCCGCCTGCGCTTTTTTAACAGCTTCCGCTTTGTCTTGTGCGGCTTTTTCGGCCGCTTTTTGGTTTGCGACTGCTTTTTCTGCCTCAGCTTTATCAGCCGCTACCTTTTCCTTGACGAGTTTTTCCGCCTGCGCTTTTTTAACAGCTTCCGCTTTGTCTTGTGCGGCTTTTTCGGCCGCTTTTTGGTTTGCGACTGCTTCTTCTGCCTCAGCTTTTTCTGCCGCCACCTTTTCTTTGACGAGTTTTTCCGCCTGCGCTTTTTTAACCGCTTCCGCTTTGTCTTGTGCGGCTTTTTCGGCCGCTTTTTGGTTTGCGACTGCTTTTTCTGCCTCAGCTTTTTCAGCTGCCACCTTTTCTTTGACGAGTTTTTCCGCCTGCGCTTTTTTAGCAGCTTCCACTTTGTCTTGTGCAGCTTTTTCGGCCGCTTTTTCAGCAACTTCGCGCCGCTGTGTATCTATTTCCTGTTGCTTAACAACCTTGGCTAGCGCAGTTTTTTCAATATCCTCAGCAGGCTCATTGTTTTCCTCGACTGCTTTTGGTTCTGGCTTAGTACTGGACTTAGCTGGCTTATTTGTTTTTAAGTTTGATAAATCAATAGTTTGTGCTTGTATAATATCCGCTTGCTGAATACTATCTTGAGCTGGTTTAGTAACAAAGCTTATCGCAAATAGGCTAATTAGAATTAGATGTAAAGCTACTGCTAAAGCCAATGGCCATAAAAATCGATTTTGTTTTGCCATTCCGCTTATTGTTTTATAGACTTGGTCAACAATCCCACGTTTGGCACCCCAGCAGTTTTTAAGGCCGCCATGACAGTAACAACTTTGCCATAACCGATTTCTTGATCGGCGTTAATTAGCACTTGTGTGCCCGGTTTTGCAGCTAAGGCAGCGGCAACTAACCCATTGATGTCGCCCACTTGCACAAGCTCATCTTTTTTCCCACCTATGCTTAAATAATGTTCGCCATTGTTTTTTATGCTGACAACAATCGGCGGCTCATCTTTTTGTTCAACTGTCGTTGTTTCAGCTTGTGGCAAATCGACTTTTACACCGGTTTGTAGCATGGGTGTCGTGATCATAAAGATAATCAGCAATACCAACGTAACGTCAATGTATGGCACAACGTTAATTTCTGACATGGGCTTTCTGCGCCCGTGACGATTTTTACCTGGATTTAGACTCATTTATTATGTGCCTGCCTTTGTAATAACACGACAAACTCTTCAACGAACAATTCGTAGCGGCCTGTTAGCCTATCCAACCGCGTAGAAAATCGATTGTAGGCCACGACAGCAGGAATCGCGGCAAATAAACCAATGGCCGTTGCGATTAAGGCTTCAGCGATACCCGGTGCCACTTGCGCAAGAGTGGCTTGCTGTACGTTACCGAGTGATCTAAATGAATTCATGATACCCCACACAGTACCAAATAAACCAACATAAGGACTGGTTGAGCCTACTGTTGCCAAAAACGGTAAATGTTCATCCAATCGATCCAATTCCCGCGACAACTCTATGCGCATCGCACGTTGTGCACTTTCAACTTGTACGGAAGGGTCCACCGCACCTGTTTGCCGCATTCTGGAAAACTCTTTGTAACCCGCCAAAAAAATTTTCTCTATGCCTTCAGGCTCAAAGTCTTTTGAGGTTAATTTTCTATATAGCTCAGCCAAGGCAACACCTGACCAGAACTGTTCTTCAAACTCATCGGTAATTTCAATGGCCCGGCTTAATTCTTTGCGCTTGGTGAAAATAAACGTCCACGACACAATTGAAGCTGTCAGTAATATCAACATCACCGCCTGAACAACCAGGCTGGCTTGGGTAACTAAATGGAAAATGGATAAATCTGTATTCATTCTTTAACAGCTCGGGTTAAATACTCTGGAATCGCCCTGGGGCGCATGCTTTGTGCGTCCAAACAGGCTATGCGGACAATGCCTGTACATAATAATTTATTTTCTCTGGTAATTTGTTGCTGAAATCTAAGGCTAGCTTTTTTTAATTCATCCACCTGCGCACTTACCACAATCTGGTCATTAAATCGGGCTGGGCTTAAATATTCAACTTGTACAGCCCGGACAACAAACAGTATGCCGTCTACGCTTGCCAAGCGGTCTTGTTCAAAGCCCAAAGCCCTCAACATTTCCGTTCTGGCACGCTCAAAAAACTTTAAATAATTGGCATAAAATACTACACCACCCGCGTCAGTGTCTTCGTAATATATTCTTACCGGCCAAAAAAACGTCATACTTCGCCTACTTGACCTAAAGTGGCTCAAAAATATCCGTTGAATAGCCCGTATTTGGCGGTTTCAGCCCAAAATGCAAATACGCGTGCTGGGTTACCACCCGGCCTCTTGGCGTACGCATTATAAAGCCTTGCTGTAACAGATACGGCTCCAAGACATCTTCAATGGTACCGCGCTCTTCGCTAATGGCTGCCGCCAAGGTATCCAGTCCAACTGGCCCACCTGAGAAATTTTCAATCATCGTCATTAATAATTTTCTATCTTGGCTATCAAAGCCATTGGCATCAACTTTTAGCAACGACATTGCCTGTTGGGCAATAGACTCGGTTAAAATGCCGTTACCTTTTACTTCGGCAAAATCCCGCACCCGCCGCAACAAACGATTCGCTATTCTTGGCGTACCCCGGGAACGGCGGGCAATTTCGTACGTGCCACCTTGTTCTATGTGTATGCCTAAGGTTTTTGCAGAACGCAAAACAATCTCAGCTAACTCCTCTACACTGTAGAATTCAAGGCGTTGGACTATACCAAAACGATCCCGCAAAGGTGAGGTTAATAACCCTGCCCGTGTGGTTGCCCCAACCAACGTAAAAGGCGGCAAATCCAATTTGATCGAGCGTGCGGCAGGCCCCTCACCGATCATAATATCAAGCTGGTAATCTTCCATAGCTGGATATAGGATTTCTTCAACAGCTGGGTTTAAGCGATGGATTTCATCGATAAACAAAACATCATGGGCTTCCAGATTGGTTAACAAGGCTGCCAAATCACCCGCCTTATCCAAGACCGGGCCTGAGGTTTGGCGAATTTTAACATTCATTTCATTGGCAATGATATTCGCCAAAGTAGTTTTGCCTAATCCCGGTGGCCCAAAAATCAGCACATGATCTAGCGCTTGTTGCCGGGCACTGGCAGCACGGATAAAAATTTCCATTTGTTCGCGCAAGGCTTGTTGCCCGATATAGTCGGCCAACAGCTTAGGCCGTATAGCACGGTCTTGGCGCTCTTCATCAGCTTTGCTATGGGCGCTTATGATACGGTCTTGCTCAATCATTTATTAGCCCCTTGCAAAGCTTGCCGAATAATATCTTCACAGGTTTTTCCTTCAACCCCGACGGCTTGGATCATCCGGCTTGCATCCTGGGCTTTGTAGCCCAAGGCACATAAGGCGCTTAAGGCTTCTTGTCTGGGATTATTAGAGCCTGTCAAAACACTGGCTACATCAATAACAGCCATACCCGTGTCAGTAAAACCCGGCAACTTGTCGCGCATTTCAATAATTAAACGCTCTGCCGTTTTTTTGCCTATACCCGGCAAGCGCACTAGCGCTTGACTGTCATTATCCCGAATGCAGCGCTGGAACTGTTCTGCACTTTGCCCTGACAAAATAGTTAAGGCCAGCTTAGGGCCGACGCCATTAACTTTTATCAACGCCCTAAACATTAGACGATCGGATTCCGCCAAAAAACCAAACAAGAGATGGGCATCTTCCCTCACGACTAAGTGCGTGAACAACTGCACAACCTCACCTAATTCGGGTAGATCGTAAAAAGTTGTCATTGGCGCTTCTACTTCATAGCCGACGCCTTGGACATCCAGCACTAAAGCTGGCGGCGCTTTTAGCACAAGCTTACCGCGTAAATAAGCTATCATCGGGATAGCCCTTGTTGTAAACGCGTTGCGGTTTGCTGATAATGGGCATGGCAAAGGCAAAGCGCCAAGGCATCTCCCGCATCAACCTGCAACTGCCCTTGGATATTAAGTAATATTTTAACCATATGCTGGACTTGGTTTTTTTCTGCGCTACCTTTTCCGGCCAAAGCTTGTTTTACCTGTCTTGCACCATATTCAAAAACTTTTAGGCCTGTGCTTTGCACGGCACAAATTGCAGCTCCCCGAGCTTGCCCAAGTTTCAAGGCAGAATCTGCATTTTTATGCATAAACACTTGTTCTATAGCCATTTGCTCAGGCGCATAAAGCTCAACAATTTCCTGCACTCCTTGAAAAATCTGCAGTAACCGATCCGGAAAATAATCGGCCTTGATGCGGATACTACCGCTAGCGACATATTTATAGCCGTTGGCTATTTCATCAATGATGCCGTAACCGGTGATTCTTGAGCCTGGGTCTATACCCAAAATACGCGCCACAATTAGGCTTGCGACAAGCAAGATTTAATAAATCGCCAGCTACGCTTGCCCTTGCTGCCATTGATACGGAGTAATATTAACATTCTGGACAACACTAATCGACCTGATCTTTATAATATATGCGTTAATATAGGCAGCAATGACGCTGTTTCGCAGAAAAAATCCGCTTGTTCCCGCACTAAATCCCTGGCAACCACGCCGCCAAAACCCAAAACTGATACGCCGGGCTGCTTGGCTTCAACATCAGTATGGCTATCACCAACCATCACTAAGGTTTTAGGGGGCTTAAACAGGCGCCGGCAAATTTCTGCTTTACCCAGACTACGGGTCAGCCTAGATCGGCGGTCATACGTGATATAACTGCCATCATCCCGAAAATAGATATCCACTGCATGGACGTGCAATTCTGCTACGCCCAATGCTTCCGCTAAGGGCAAGATGGCTTGGCGTAACCCACTGCTCACGATATGCACGTCCTTGCCTGCCGCCAACAAATGCTGGCAGACTTCCTGAGCGCCATCGACCATTTCTTCAAGGTAGCGCTTTGCTAGCCAATTGATACTGGCTCGGTCTGGGTTAATCATTGCTAAGCGGCGCTCATATATGGACTCCAAAGCCACTTCACCTTCCATTGCGGCTTTAGTTAAGCGTGTGACTTGCCCATCATCTAGCTCATAATAAATTGCTAGCTCATCTATCCCCTCAATTTTTGTTAAGGTGCTATCACAATCAAAACAAACAATATCAAAACTCATGGCACATAAGAAAAAAGCGGGCAGTGGCTGCCAAAATCAGATTTATCCCTTTTACAATGAGCCTAGCTTAACAGCTTTAGCCTATTTCTGATATGATGTTACAGTAATATGGGTGAAAACCACTCTTGAACTCTCCATAACAACACATTGTTGCCTTACCATGACGGCAAAAAAAACCAGCATTTGCCTCGCATTCCTTGTTGCAGCCATCCTTTTGAGTTTTGCAAGCCATCAAGACGAGCTCCCCAAGAGCCCATTGGTAACCCTTACCGGTAAAAAAGTAACCCTGCAAGATTTTCATGGTAAACCGGTATTAGTGACCTTTTGGGCTACCGATTGCCCAAGCTGCTTAGCTGAAATTCCAGCACTGACTGAGTTATACCAACACTACCATCAACAAGGCCTAGAAATTTTTGCCATCGCCATGTATCACTCGCCACCTAACCATGTTGTCAACATTACTAACAGCTATGCTATACCGTACGATGTAGTTTTAGATTTAAACGCACAACATGCCCATGATTTTGGCAATGTGCAATTGACACCCACAACCTTTTTAATTACTCCCCAAGGCAACGTTGTGTTACAGAAAATTGGTGCCTTTGACCTTGCCGAAATGCAAAAGAAGATTGAAACCCTGCTAAAAGGATAATGTAATGCTTTGGCTAAAAGCCTTCCACTTAATATTTATGGTGACTTGGTTTGCGGGCTTGTTCTACCTGCCCAGATTATTTGTTTATCATGCCATGAGTACCGATACGATTAGCCATGAACGCTTTAAAGTAATGGAACGTAAACTTTATTATGGCATTATGACGCCCGGTATGGTGTTAACACTTGTCTTTGGCATTTGGATGCTGATGGATTATGCCTGGGCCTTGTATGCACACGCGGGTTGGCTGCATGTTAAATTATTGCTGCTCACCTGCCTTTGCATTTACCATTATTACTGCGGTATTTGGTTGCTTGCCTTTAAACATGACCGTAACCAACATTCCCATATTTTTTTCCGCTGGATTAACGAAATCCCAGTTTTATTTTTACTGGCCATTATTATTCTAGCCGTCGTCAAACCCTTCTAAAGGCTGGCCTAAAGATGTCTGCAAAACGCCCGGTGGTGTTGTCGTTTTCTGGCCATGATCCCAGTGGTGGTGCCGGTATACAAGCCGATATTGAAACTTTAAGCAGTTTGCGATGCCACGCCGCCAGCGTCATTACCGCACTTACCGAACAAAACAGCAGTAATGTCATAAAACTATTGCCACAACAAGCTACCGATATTATCAGCCAAGCCAATACGGTACTGGCTGATTTTAAGGTGGCTTGCATTAAAATAGGCCTTATAGGCGATTTAGATATCGCTAAAGCGCTCCATAGCCTACTCAAACAACATCCCTATATTCCAGTGGTACTAGATCCTGTTTTAGCGGCAGGCGGCGGCCAAGCACTTGCCCATAACGATCTAATCCAAGCTATCTTAGAGTTGTTGTTACCTTGCACTTTAATTTTAACACCCAATAGCCCAGAAGCCCGCAAACTGGCTGGCCAAAATGATTTAAACAATGCCGGCCTCGCCCTGTTAAAACGGGGTTGCCAATACGTTTTAATTACCGGCACCCATGAACAACACACAGCGGCTGTGCACAATCAACTTTTCCACGCCGAACGTCAGCTTGAGACCTATACTTGGCCTAGATTGCCACACAGTTACCATGGCTCTGGATGCACGCTAGCCTCAGCCATTGCCGGCTTGCTTAGCCACGGCCTATCGCCTACACAGGCGGTGAAAGAAGCCCAAGCCTATACTTGGCAAGCACTAAATGCCGGCTACCAACCCGGCCAAGGCCAGCACTTACCCAACCGATTGTTCTGGCGACCCGAGCAAACCTTATGAAATTACCTAAACGCGGCTTATACGCCATCACCCAAACCAGCAACAAAACCGAGCAGCACATCATCGCCGAAGTAGCTGCCGCCGTGAAAGGCGGCTCGGTACTTGTGCAATACCGGGACAAACAGCAGCTAGCGGCCAGCCGACAACAGCAGCTTGCCAACGCCCTAATTGCACTGTGCCATCCTCAAAATATACCGCTGATTATTAACGACAATATCGATTTAGCCCTTAAAACAGCTGCGGCAGGCGTGCATTTAGGCCAACACGATGCCAATATTGCTGAGGCCAGACGACGCTTAGGCGATAACGCCATTATTGGCGCATCGTGTTATAACAATCTTGAACTCGCCAAAATAGCCGAAGCCGAAGGTGCTGATTATGTCGCTTTTGGGCGTTTTTTTCCTTCTAACTCAAAACCTTTAGCGACACCGGCAGATTTAGGCACCTTAGCATTGGCAAAATCAGCCTTGTCTATCCCTATCGTCGCCATTGGTGGTATATTGCCAACTAACGGCGCTGCCTTGCTAGCCGCAGGTGCAGACATTTTGGCTGTCATTGGTGGCATTTTTGATTACCCCGCTGAACCAGCAGCCCGCGCTTTTTTACCCCTGTTTGAGTCTGAACATGAATGTAAACCGCCGGGAATTTATTAAAAAATCACTGACCTTAAGCGCCTATACTGCAACCAGCCCACTGCTTTTTAGCGGCCGCTTAGCCCAAGCAGACTGGGTGCCAGAAAACTTTGCCCCCAGCATCCTAGATGAAACCCTAAGACGCTTGTTCAATGAGTCTAAAATCATTGAAACCGACAAAATCTACCTACAGCTGCCAAAAACTGCTGAAAAAGGTGCTGCTATAGCAATCACTGTAACCAGCAGCATTGTTGGTGTAAGCAAGATTTCCATCTTAGTGGAACAAAACTTAGTACCTTTAGCGGCCTGCTTTGAACTCTCACCCGAGTTAGATGGCTATGTTACTGCCCGCTTAAATATCGAAAAAACATCTTATGTGTTTGCTATCGTGGAAACCCAAAACCATATCTACAGTAGCCCTAAAGCGACTGTAAAAATTGCTGCGGCAAGCTGTTAGGCAAACCATGTCTAGCATTAAAATCCGCACTAAACGGCTTAATGGCAAAACCCAAATCAGGATTTTAATCGCCCACCCCATGGCACGAAATCGAAATAATAAAGCTAACCCAGGTCAAACTATTAGTGGGCATTTTATCCAAGTGTTAACGCTTAAGCATAATGGCAAAGTGGTCGCCAAATGCAATATGGGTACCAGCATAGCAAAAAACCCTTTTTTTGCTTTTATGCTGAAGGGAGGGGAAACCGGTGATAGCATCAGTGTTAGCTGGGAAGACAACCAAGGCTTAAGCGATACAGCAGAGCAAACCATCAGTTAATACCTAGCCAAAGCCCAGGCTGAGTTAGGTTTTTATGCCCACACCTTTATGCAACAGAAATAGGCTAAACAACACTAAGGTGATAATAAAACCAATAGTGATAATAAATGCCATACCGATATTAACATCAGTCACACCAATTAAACCATAGCGGAAAGCATTGACCATATATAAGATAGGGTTGCCCATGGAAATGTGTTGCCAAAATCCAGGTAACATGTCGACAGAGTAAAAAACGCCGCCCAAATAGCTTAATGGCGTTAATACAAAATTGGGAATGATGGAAATATCATCAAAACTTTCTGCGACGATAGCATTAATAAATCCAGCTAACGCAAATACAATTGCGGTTAATAAGGCTATCCCTAAGGTTATGCCAATATTTTGCACCGAAATTACCGCAAACCCCCGCGCAATCACAGCCACTACAACACCGACCATTAACCCCCGGATCACGCCACCACAAACATAACCCCCTAATATCACGACATTAGGCACGGGTGATACGATCAACTCTTCAATATTGCGCTGAAATTTTGTCGAATAAAAGGAAGACACCACATTAGCATAAGCATGGCTAATCACCTGCATGAGGATGACACCGGGCACGATGTAATCCATATAACTGGCACCGTCTATGGTACCAATACGCCCGCCGATAAGCTTGCCAAATATAAGAAAATATAAGGCAGTGGTAATTGCCGGCGGTAACAAGGTTTGCGGCCAAATCCGCAAAAACCGTAAAACTTCCTTTATAACAATGGTGTTAAAGGCAATTGAGTAATTCATACTGGCTTAACCTTGGGCATTGGCATCTATCAAATCCAGAAATAATTGTTCCAGACGATTGCTTTTATTTTTAAGGCTAATCACTTCAATGTTTTGCTCAGATAAGCGCCGAAACAATTCATTAAGCCCATATTGCTTAGGCACACCCACCTCGATGACCTTATCATGGACCCGGGTGATCTGGTAGCCATCAAATTCCGGGAGTTGCGTTAAAGGCTTTGCCAAATCCAAGATAAAATAATCCACATTCAAGCGCGCCAGCAAACTGGCCATATCCGAGTTTTCTACAATTTGGCCATGGTTGATGATAGCAATATTACGGCATAAGCTTTCGGCTTCTTCAAGGTAATGTGTGGTCAAAATAATAGTGGTGCCTTGGCGGTTAATTTCTTGCATTAATTGCCACATAGAACGGCGTATCTCGATATCTACACCTGCAGTCGGCTCGTCTAATATCAACAATTTCGGTGCATGCACTAGAGCCCGTGCAATCATTACCCGGCGCTTCATACCACCGGACAAACGCCTGGAAACAGTATCTCGCTTGTCCCATAAATCCATTTGCTTTAGACATTGCTCCGTGCGTTGTATAGCAAGCTTACGGGGCGTGCCGTAATAACCAGCCTGATTGAGCAATATATTTTTAACCGTATCAAATTGGTTAAAATTAACCTCTTGCGGTACTAGGCCAATACAGCTTTTTGCCTGTGCTTGGGCACTGACAATATCATGGCCAAAAATCTTTACTTCGCCACTGGTTTTATTGACCAAAGAACTGACTATACCAATAGTGGTGGATTTACCGGCGCCATTTGGCCCTAATAAAGCAAAAAAATCACCCGCTTCTACATCAAGATCAATTCCTTTTAACGCCTCAAAGCCATTGTTGTATATTTTCTTAAGATTTCGGATGGATAATGCGCTCATGCTGAAACTAACACTTAACGGAAGCCTTGAAATAAGTTAAATTAAGATTAAGCCCAGATCCATTCTTGTATGAAATGGATGCCTTAAGCTGGTTAATACTACCAGAAATTGGAAATTCCCCGTAGCTAAAACTAAATCCAACGTGCCTAAAAAACCACCAGAAATTGTTGCTGCTGTTGACCTTGGTTCAAACAGCTTCCATATGATAGTTTGCAGCCTAATTGACGGCAAACTGCAAACTATTGATCGTCTTAAAGAAATGGTCAGATTGGCATCAGGGTTAGACAAAAAAAACTACCTGAATCTGGACACACAGAAGCGTGCCTTGGAATGCTTAGAACGTTTTGGCCAGCGTATCCGTCATTTTCCACCTGATAGTGTACGTGTGGTTGGAACCAATACCTTACGTACGGCTAAAAACTCCTCGCAATTTATCGCGCGCGCTGAAAAAGCCCTCAACCACCCTATCCATATAATTTCTGGCATTGAAGAAGCCCGGCTTATTTATCAAGGTGTTGCCCATAGTTTAGGTAGCCATGCCAGCCTACGCTTTGTCATGGATATAGGCGGCGGCAGCACTGAATATATTATTGGCAAAGACGATATCGCCAAAAAGAAAGAAAGCCTCCCCATAGGCTGCGTTTCTGTCAGCAATGCATTTTTTAGCGATGGCAAACTTTCCAAAAGCGCTTTTGAACAAGCCGTATTATTTGTTGAACAGCATTTAGAACCTTACCAGAAAAAGTTTCACCACAATAACTGGGATGAAGC
This sequence comes from Methylococcaceae bacterium, assembly GCA_041660045.1. Lineage (GTDB taxonomy): Bacteria > Pseudomonadota > Gammaproteobacteria > Methylococcales > Methylomonadaceae > WM-3-3. The sequence goes on from JBAZXA010000009.1 coordinate 17,291, forward strand.
CATAGGCGCATCAGGTAGCCTACGTGCAATCGACAAAGTTTTGCAAACCAGGGGCTGGAGTAAAAATGGCATCACCTGGGAAGGCTTGGAGCTGTTAGTTGAGCAACTGTACCGGCATAACCATATCGGCGATTTAGCCTTGCCCGAACTGGATGAAGAACGCCTACCGGTGTTTACCGGCGGCGTTGCTATCATTTATGCCACGTTTAAACGTTTAGGCATAGAGCAAATGACAGTTTCCGACGGAGCCTTGCGGGAAGGCTTGATACAAGATTTGCTAGGCCGCATTTACGACCACGACATCCGCTCAGCAACGGTGCAAATGTTGGCACATAGGTACCATACTGACCAAGACCATGCCAACCGCGTTAAAACAACAGCCATAGCCATCTTCAATCAACTTAATGATAACCTAGGCTTACATAACCCTGAGGCCGGCCTGCAGTTTTTATCTTGGGCAGCCGATTTACATGAGATTGGCCATGATATTGCCCATAACCAATACCATAAACACGGTGCTTATATTATTGAAAATGCTGATTTAGCAGGCTTTTCACGTCAAGATCAAATAGTCCTCTCCACTATAGTGCGGGCGCATCGGCGGAAATTTTCCAAAGCCCGCTTTAGCGCATTACCACCGCCATGGGATAACGATGCCCCACTGCTGACTATTATCTTGCGTCTGGCCGTGTTGTTGCACCGCAGCCGAGATGAACAAGCCTTACCTGACTTTAAGATTGAGGTCAGCAAAACCAAAATTCAACTGCAATTCCCTGAGAAATGGTTAACCCAATTCCCTTTAAGCCGTGCCGACTTAAACCAAGAAGCCGATTATTTAAGGACAGCCGGCATTAAATTTGAGTTTACCTAGCAAGAACATGAAGTTTTTAACCCGCACCCTGGCTTACTCCCTATTGGTGCTATTTGGCCTAGTGCTTGCCAGTATATTTTTTGGCATTAGTGACCACGCTGATAATGAGCTCACCTGGTCACTCAGCCATGAAGACATTATGCGGGCTAGAAAAATCCTACACGAAGGCTCGAAAACCAAACCGGATGAAATTGGTACCTTGGTGCTGAACAAAGAAGATATTAATCTGGCTGCTAATTATCTACTTAACCGTTATAGCAAAAGCGCTGTTAACATCCGATTACGGCAAAACAGCCTGCGTTTTATGGTAACCGCAACCTTACCGGATAATTTTATAGGTAAATATGTTAACGTTACCTTTAAATTCAGTAATGAAGACGATAATAGTACCCTGCCTGTTATCTCAAAATTTAAAGCGGGTAAACTCTTACTGCCGTCAAAGTTAGTCGCTTTTGTTATCGACCGCTTTGTCCAGCAATCATCCTTAAACCAATATGTGTTGTTGGCCAGCCGATATATTAAAACTATTGATATTAGGCCAGAGCAAGTCACTGTGGTTTACCATTCCAATCCTGAAACGCTTATTCAGGCAAAAAACTTACTCGCACATGGCAGCGACAACCAAGCCATGAATGTATACCAACTTAAACTGGCAGCAATCCTTTCCCAGCATGACCCTAGTTGGCGGCTATCTTTGGCGGAGCTGTTAAAACCATTATTTCAGCTTGCCTACCAACGTTCAACCTCACTGAACGCCATCGAAGAAAACCGCCTCGTCATTTTTGCCGTCAACGAATATGTCAATCAACAAGAAACCAAAAAGTTTCTGGGCACGCAAGACATACGGCCAATTGCAGGCAAACAATACCCCACTTTTTTATACAAACGTATAGATCTGGCTAAGCATTTCATAGGTTCGGCAGCCATAACCGCCTCGGTCAATGGCCAGGTATCAAAAGCCATAGGGGAAGAAAAAGAACTTAGCGATGCCATCGACGGCAGTGGTTTTAGTTTTATTGATTTAGCCGCAGATAAAGCCGGCACACGTTTTGGCGAACTGGCTACTTTATCCCCGCAAAGTGCACGGAATATGCAGCTGGCTATGTCACAAATTAAAGATTATGCTGATTTTATGCCTGATCCCAGGGATTTGCCTGAGCATATGAATGAAGCGGAATTTAAATACCGCTATGGTTCGACCAACAGCCCGACCTATCATGCTTTGGTGAAGCAAATAGAAAGCCGGATTAACGCTATGCCCTTGTATGCCAATTAATGGCAGATGGCTGCGCACGGGCAACAGCCATCTGCTAGCTAATATTAATTAAAATATTTTCCAGGTGTAGCCGGTAAGGTAGGCATTTTTTGTTTAGGGAACTCGCCTGTTAAAGCATCCAGGAAAGCCACAATGTCAGCCACTTCCTCTTTTGATAAATCATGCCCCAATTGCAACTTACCCATTAAAAACACTGCTTCATCTAGCGTTTTAACAGCGCCATTATGAAAATATGGCGCTGTTAGCGCTATATTACGCAACGTAGGCACTTTAAAAAGATGCTCATCGGCTTCTTTTTTGGTAACTTCCGCCAAACCTTTATCTTTTATAAAATGGTATTGTGCTTCAAAATAACCATTAACAAGTACCGGAAAACGCTGGAAAGTACCTGGGCCATTAAATGCAGGGCCGCTATGGCAGCCCGTACAACCCAGTGCCGCCATTTTTTCCAAACCCCGCGCTTGTTGTTCGGTTAAAGCCGATTTATCACCGCTTGCATATTTGTCATAAGGGCTATTTGGGGTAATTAAAGTCCGTTCATAAGCGGCAATGGCTTTAGTGGCATTGTCCTTAGAAATGGCATCATCACCAAAGGCTTTGGCAAACAAATCTTGATAGCCTTTAATCGTTTTTAAGCGGGCAACAACTTCGTCCCAATTCTTCATCCCCATTTCTATCGGATTGGTTACTGGCCCTGCTGCTTGCTCCTCAAGGCTAGCTGCCCGGCCATCCCAAAATTGAACCTTATTGAACGCTGCATTCCATACTGTGGGCGCACTACGGCCACCCGTTTGGCCAAAAACGCCCATCGAATTAGGCCGATTATCTTCACCACCTAACATGGTATTGTGGCAAGATGCACAAGACACCGTGCCAGTAGAAGACAAGCGGGGGTCATGGTAAAGGATTTGACCTAATTCAACTTTAGCCGGTGTGGTTTCATTATCGGCAGGCGCAGGCGCTTGTGTAGGCAACGCTTCCCAGGCTGAAGCCACTGAAACTGACCCCACTAACACCAGCGTAACCGCCAGCAATCGCATTTTAAACATAGCTTCCTCCAAATATTGGTTATTTTAAGTGTCTCCCATCACCCGATGGCAATGGCCGGGCAAGCCGCCATATCAGTGATATGACAACTTTTGTCATGGGCAAAAGCCGGATTTTTGATGTATAACCCGCCAGAATTGTAAGATAAGACATCGGCTTGGTACAAACAAATATTGCCTATACCATAAGCCAAGCAAATTACCTCAGCCAGCATATCCAATAAAGCCTGCCTTAAGTTAAAGCGAATATAAGCTAAGTCTGGCGGGCTACAGTGAAAATAAAGCCATTATTTAGGATTGTAACATCTTAAGCTAAACCCAAAATGTTAAAACTTATGACAAATTTTGTCACCGATTGACAAAATCGGACACCTCGCAGAACTAAGTAATGAATAATAGCTATGGCCCATACCCTAAACAAGCCCGCCTAAAAAGTCGCCTAAGGCACGGACTACCTAACACCCACACAGACCCTTAACAAAATAATCCTAAATGGCACGCCACATGCTTTAAGGAAATTGTCTAAATTACCCAACAAAAAAAGGAACCGCTTATGAATATGCCAACACAAAGAGTACAACAAGGTTTTACCTTAATCGAATTAATGATCGTAGTCGCCATCATCGGTATTTTGGCGGCTGTGGCTATACCTGCATACCAAGACTATACCGTCCGTGCCAAAGTGTCTGAAGGCCCAAGCATGGCTTCACCTGCGATAACTGCATTAGGCCTAGGCTGTAGTGAACAAAGCCTAGCAAGTGGCCAAACCAATGGGGATTTTGGCTTACCAACAGCGACGTCGTTTTCAACCGCCAAATCCTATGTAAAAACTGTGACCGTAACAGCAACAGGCCCATCTACAGGTAACATTTCCATTGCTTACAAAGCAATTGGCAGCTCTGTTGCAGCAGATGCGACTATTAATTATAAAGGCGCGTGTTCAACTACTGGCATGATTTGGACAATCTCCGGTGGCGTAGCAGGCAAATACCTACCTAAGCAATAATCGTTAGCTTAACAATTATCTTCAAAAGGGGCGTTAGCCCCTTTTGTTTTTTATCACTTACTAGCTTATTTAAATTTACCTCTGCCAATGAAGCTCATTAAACAACATCCAAGTGTGTCTTTAATCCTCTTGTTGGTAACTTTATTTACACTTATTAGCTTAATTTATTATCCAGGCATTACTGGTGGCTTAATGGCGGATGACTTTCCTAATATTGCGGATAATAATGGCATCCAGATAGAGCAATTAAGCCTGGACAATTTATCATCCGCCTGGAGTGCCAATAGCAGTGGCTTGCTGAAAAGACCTATATCTAGCCTAAGTTTTGCCCTAAATTACTACTTTTCAGGTCAGCAGATTAACCCAGCCCACTTTAAGCTGACCAATATCGGCATTCATATTATCAATAGTTTTTTGGTGTTTTTTATTAGCCGATTGCTATTTGCAGCCACGTCCAAGCACTTTCCAGCACAGAAACTAGGTTTTATATGCGCGTTAATCTGGGCAGTGCATCCGCTACAATTAACCTCTGTGCTTTATATCGTTCAACGCATGAACAGTTTATCGTTTATGTTTATGTTGGCTGGTTTTTTAGTTTTTTTAAAAGCACGGCTACAGTTTGAAAAACCAGGCCAGCTGTTATTAATGCTTGCGGGCTGCCTATTCGGCACCTTATTTGCGGCCTTTTCAAAAGAAAATGGCGTCTTGCTGCCTTTTTTGATTTTAGTGACAGAAATCACTTTATTGCGGAATGTTCCTATCCAAAATCCACGCAACCGCAATAAGCTTTACAGCTTTTATACCATTACAGCGATTATTCCTGCGCTTATCGCTGTGAGTTATTTATTAACCCACAGCAGTTTTTTCTTAAATGGCTATAATTACCGGGATTTTAGTTTTACCGAACGCCTAGCTACTGAAGCACGGGCACTGTTTTATTATTTAGGCTTGCTGTTCTACCCTGACCACAGCCAGCTTGCTTTATATCATGACGATTACAGTGTGAGCCGCTCACTGTTTAATCCAGTTAGTACCCTACCAGCAATTTTAGGAGTGCTTGGCTTATTGATAATTGCGGCGGTTTGCATCATCCGTAAACAACTGCCTTACTTAAGCTTTGCTATTGCTTGGTTTTTCGTCGCGCACAGCATGGAATCAAGCATATTTCCGTTGGAAATTATGTTTGAACACCGCAATTATGTACCCAGTTTTGGTATTATTTTTGGCTTGGTTGGGCTTATCTATCCTTTAACACGGCACATTAACAAGCCCATCCTAGTCAACCTGCTTTACGCCAGCATTGTGCTTGGGCTTAGCCTGGCTACTTTTAGCCGAGCCAGCATTTGGTCTAGCTCAAGCAGTATTGCTTATTTTGAAATGCGCAATCACCCCATGTCCGTTAGGGCGCAAAGCACTTATGCCAAAAGTATCGAGCTAAAAAACGGTCCAGATAGTGAAATTTATCAGCATTACCTCAAGGCAGCGCAACTTGATCTGCAAGAAATATCGCCCCTGACGGAAATGTTTATTATCTTAAATCGGATAATACTAGATCAAGCTAGCCTAACGCCCGCTTCAAACTTTGCCTTACCATCGAGTTATACTGCGCCGTTGGTGGAAAACAAAACGTACTTGCTAGCCTTGTCAGAATTATTGAACAAGGAAATCCTTCGCCGGATTAAAACTAAATCCAATCCACTACGAACCGTCATTTCGTTACGTGTTGTTACTAATTGCCTACTCAATAACTTTAAAGATTGCCGTGATGCTGCGCCAAACTTATTGGCTTGGACTGAGGCCGCATTGCAAAAACCTGATTTCCCTGATAAAGGCACTATCTCAATTATTCGGGCAAAAACTCTTTTTTACCAAGGTAAGTTAGAGGAAGCCTATAAAAACGTTGATCTCGCCATCCAATATTCACCTAATGAGTTTTATTTTTATGCTGAAAAGGCCTATTTCCATATCGTGACGAAGGAGTTTGATAAAGCCGAACAAGTGCTTGATGATGTAGCGGCAACCCACAACTTACTGGGTACGGATTTAAGGGAAATAAGCAAACTTAAGGGACTAATCCAACATAAAAGAGCAGAACTTGCCCAATCTGCAAGCCAAATTAAAGCACCCGTTTCTTAAACGTTATACAGAAAGTTATCATGATTGATAGAACCTGCTATTAACGCTAATTTTTATAGTTACTCGTGGCAGCATAACAACTAAGACAGCGATACCCCAAACTCCTGCACTTGCTCCTGTTTTACAGTGATCACGCTGGTTGCAAGTTCAATAAAAATACCATGCTCGACTACGCCGGGTGTGTTGCTGAGCAACTGGCTAAGCATTTTGCTGCCGAAAGTGACCTCAAACACCATATCCAACACTAAGCTACCGTGCGATGTCACGACCAAACTATCTTGGTTACTATTTTTACGTAACTCACCACGGCCGCCTATGGCTTCCAAGCTGGCTTTTACCAATTGCCAAGCAAATGGCATCACTTCAATGGGAATAGGGTAGCGTTGGCCTATCCAGTCGACAAATTTACTTTCATCAGCCAGCACCAAAAATTTATCACTGGCTTTTGCCAATAATTTCTCCTTAACCAAATCTGCACCACGGCCTTTAAGCAAGGTTAAATCAGGCGCGACTTCATCAGCACCATCCACATAAAGGTCCAGCTGGTTTATTTGCTCTATAGCCAACTGAGGCAATCCTACTTGCCTGGCCATAATGCTACTAATCATTGAACTGGCTACGGTTTTAACTTGCAAACCTTCTTCCTGCACCCGTATAGCCAAGGCTTCGATAAATAAATTAGCCGTGGAACCGGTGCCTAAACCGACCAACATGCCATCTTCAACTTGTTTGGCTGCCTGTAAAGCAATTAATTGTTTTTCATTCATGCCCTAAGCCTCTGCTAGTTAAGGGCTAAAGTCTACCATTAGAGCTGACTAAACTAAAATGTTGAAGACAGCATGCAAGCAATCAGCAAAGCAACCTGTCTAGGATTTAAAACAACATCATTATGATTATTCATAAACATTCAATAAAAAAATTTGCCTAGGTCTTTAAACAAACATTAAGGATTTAGGCTACAATCAAGGCTTGGTAAGGTTGCCATATTGATTTTTCTGTAAATCTGTAACTTTCTTTCAATTTAAACCAACAACCAACAAACTCGCTGAAAACAGCTTGTGGTTGCAAATTGACATTGAATGTCTAGGGTATCGATGAATCTTGATGTTTTCTTATCACTGTTCAGTTTGATGTTAATCTCACTGGCAGTGTTTGTACTATCCAAAAAGCTTAATTTTCCTTACACCGTCTTATTGGTAGTTGTAGGATCTTTATTAGTCCCGCTGTCACAAATAGAGTATTTCAGCTTTATCACCAGCTTTAAATTGACGCCCGAATTGCTGTTTTTTGTGTTTTTACCGATCCTTATTTTTGAATCGGCTTACAACATGAATATCCGTAGCGTCACCGAAAATATTTATTCCATAGGTGTTTTAGCGGTGGCCGGATTAGTCATCTCGGCACTCTTTATTGGCGTTGTTGGCTATTATCTATTCGAGCTGGCTGGATTTGCCGTCCCCATGCTCGCCTTATTATTGTTTGGCGCCATCATTTCCGCCACCGACCCAGTTGCCGTATTAGCCTTATTCAAAGAATACGGCGCGCCACAGCGTTTAACCTTAATTTTTGAAGGCGAAAGCCTGTTTAACGATGCCACAGGTTTTGCCATGTTTTTAGTGATCCTGGATTTAATGGCACACGGCTTTAATGGCGTCAACTCGGTGATATCAGCCTTAATTTCATTTACCACTATGTTAGGTGGCGGTTTGATATTTGGCATTTTGATGGGCTTTTTATTTGCCAAACTCATAGAAAAAGTAAAAGGCCACGAGCATTTAGAAATCACTTTAACGCTGTTAGTCGCCCATTTTACTTTTATCTTAACGGAAGTCATATCCGAACATCTCATTATCGGCGATCAAAAATTACGCTTGTCGCCTATTATTGCCACCTTAGTAGCCTCTATGGTGATCGGTAATTTTGGGCGTTATAAAATGTCGTCCAGTGTTGAAGAGTACATGGAAAAATTCTGGGGTTATTTTGCCTTTGTCACCAATTCCCTTGTCTTTATCTTGATGGGGTTATTGTTTGCTGACCTTGCAATAGATATGAACGTGGCCATCTTGCCAATATTTTTGGGGATTGCTGTGGTTGTGGTAGGCCGCGCACTTTCGGTCTATCCATTGGTATGGCTGCTCAACAAATTCGGTAAAGAAGAGCGCATCCCTAACAATTGGACGCACTTACTGGCTTAGGGTAGCCTGCGCGGTTCATTAGCAGTGATTATGGTGTTGCTGATCCCGGATCAATCTGAGCATCCCCGGTTGGCATTATCCATTTAGTGTAAAAAACTTTGTTGCTGCTGTCACAATTGCCAGCATTTATTTTACCCTGCTATTTAAAGCCACTTCCATCGGTAAAGTCATGCATTTACTAGGCATAGACGCACTAACCCCAGAAGAGGAAGTCGGTTACCACAAAAGCAAAGCCCAAATGTACGATGAGTCGCTAGCAAAAATAGACCAGCTCTTCGCTACGCAAAACTTAACGGCAAGCCAACACCAAATCCTGCAACAGCAATATCAACGCTTGCATCAAAATGCCTGCTTGCGATGCAAAGATGCAATAGGGGAATCTCGCGATTTAGTGCAAAACATGTTGCGCATTTATGCTTTAGGTATTGAAAAAGATGCTTTAAAAGACATCTATCAACGCGGCGAGATCAATGAAAAAATGTACAAAAAAATTCTTAATATGCTCAGCATACAAACTGAGCGGGTTGAGCGAGGCCATCGGCAAGTCAAATCCGCTGACGAACATTTTCCTATTGATACCGTTGAACGCTTTGTCTTGCTAATTAGCCGTTTAGCTTTTTGGCGTGACCATACCTTTAAACCTGAAGAGCTCTATCTTTATTACCGTACCCTCAATACCATAATCGGCAAAGTAGTGGAGGCCTTGACGTCTATAGACAGCTCAGGCTTGGGGGATGTGTTTGACGATCATAGCGCTTTATTAAAACTTCAATCGCTATATAGCGAACTCCATCTTAACACCAAGCATAAGATGGAGCATTTGATCAAAGACAATGCGCCATTGCTAAACTCCCTGAATCAAGAAGCCGCGGAAAAGTCATTACATGCGGTACAGCAAGACACCCTAACCAAGCTACATAAAAACGAAATTATTACCAATAAACTCTACATCATGTTACACCATGAACTGATGTCGCAAAAAAAACCTAAGTAACCTAAAAAGGCTACTGTCCTACTTTTACCCAGCACACGCTGCTGCAAGCAATTGAGGAATGTGTCATGCCTGAACCTAGACAAACCGATGCGCTGTATATCGTCATGCTTAGCATCCATGGCCTAATTCGTGGTCAAGACCCTGAACTGGGGCGCGATGCTGATACTGGCGGGCAAACCAAATACGTCTTGGAGTTATGCAAGGCTTTAGCTAAACAACCTGCTGTAGCCCGAATTGATTTAGCCACCCGATTAATCATCGACAAAGAAGTCAGCCCTGATTATGCGGTAATATATGAACCATTAGCTGAAAAAGCCCAAATTGTGCGTATAGAAGCCGGCCCCGAGGCCTATATCCGTAAAGAAGAACTCTGGGACTATCTCGATAGTTATGCCGACAATTTACTCAATTGGCTGCATCTACAGCCACGCTTACCCGACATCATACACTGCCATTATGCCGATGCCGGTTATGTGGGCGTAAGGCTTTCCCACTGGACCGGCTTACCGCTGATCTTTACCGGACATTCCTTAGGCCGTGACAAATTTAGGCGCTTACTGGCTTCCGGCCAAACTAAACAGGACATAGACCAACGTTATCACATGGCCCGTCGTATCGACGCCGAAGAAGACACCCTGACCAACGCCGACTTAGTGATTACTAGCACCCATAATGAAGTCGTCGACCAATATGAACTCTACGATTGCTATACCCCAGAAAAAATGGTGGTGTTGCCTCCTGGCACTGACTTGGAAGAATTTTTTCCACCTAATGGCAACGAAAGCGCTAATGAGTTTACCAAAAACCTAGAAAAATTTTTGCAAACACCTAATAAGCCGATGATATTAGCCTTATCTAGGCCGGATGAGCGAAAAAATATTGTCGCTTTATTAGAGGCCTATGGCGAATCAACACGTTTACAAGAATTAGCCAACCTAGTTATTATTGCTGGTAACCGCGATGATATTAGAGATATGGGTGACGGCCCGCAAGGCGTATTAACTGAACTGCTATTAGTCATCGATTGTTACGACCTTTATGGCCGAGTAGCGCTACCGAAACACCATGCCGCCCATGATGTCGCACAAATTTACCGTTTAGCCGCCGCATCTGGCGGGGTATTTGTCAATCCAGCCCTCACCGAGCCATTTGGCTTGACCTTGCTAGAAGCCGCCGCCAGCGGGTTGCCCTTGGTTGCCACCGAAAACGGTGGTCCAGTCGATATAATTGGCAACTGCCAAAATGGTTTATTGGTCGACCCATTAGACCGTAGTGCCATGGCTGCAGCCTTATTGGACATGCTTGAACAGCCATTGCGCTGGCAAGCGTTTTCTAATAATGGCTTACACAATGTCGCCCGCTATTATGCTTGGGATGCCCATGCGCAAAGCTATTTGGCAAAAATGCAAGCCTTATTAAAAACTAGCACAGCCGCCGTAAAAACACCTATTGCAACTAAAAACGAACACGCCAGGACACGGACACGGGCATTATTTACCGATATTGACCATAGCCTATTAGGTGACAACCAGGGTTTAGAGCAATTCATCCAAGCTTTGCGCTTACACCGTAAGAAGTTTTTATTTGGCATTGCGACTGGCCGTCGGCTAGATTCAGCACTAGCCGTGTTAAAAAAGCATCATATACCCATGCCTGACATATTAATTACCAGCTTGGGTACGGAAATTTATTATGCGCCGCAACTGATAGCCGACATTACTTGGGCACATCACATAGACCATTTATGGACGCCACAAGTGCTAAAACGCATAATTGCGGGTATACCCGGCTTAAGCGCACAAGCCAAGAGCGAACAAAGCCGTTTTAAACTGTCCTACCACTATCATAGCGAAATAGCCCCACCTACTGAAGATATCCTCACCCAGCTGCGCCAGCAAGAACTACCTTGCAACCTGACCCTGTCATTTGGCCAGTTTTTAGATTTTGTCCCGGCACGGGCTTCCAAAGGCCAAGCGTTGCGTTATATTGCCCAACAATGGCATGTGCCTTTGGAACATATGCTCGTCATCGGAGGCTCAGGCGCTGATGAAGACATGCTCCGTGGCAACACATTAGGCGTAGTGCTAGCTAATCGCCACCGAGAAGAATTATCACTGTTAGTAGAAACCGAACAGGTTTATTTTGCCGAACAACCCTACGCTTGGGGCATTTTAGAAGCCATCGAACACTATAACTTTTTCAATCTATAGCCGTTAAACACACTATGGACTCAACTATACTCATTTGCACCGACCTAGACCGCACGCTGCTACCCAATGGCAGCCAGCCAGAATCACCCAAAGCCCGCCAGTTGTTTGCAAGCTTGGTCTCACGCCCCGAAGTTACCTTGGCCTATGTCAGCGGACGCGACCTAGGCTTAGTTGAAGCCGCCATCACTGAATACCAATTACCCATACCAGATTGGATTATTGCCGATGTCGGCACCTCTTTATACCAACAAGCCGAACCTGGTTGGCAAGCTTGGCATGCCTGGGAACAGGATATAGCCAGCGATTGGCAAGGACAAACGGCGGCGGATTTAAAGGCCTTATTTAGTGATTTAGCTTTGTTAAGCTTACAAGAAGAAAGTCGACAAAAGCGCTATAAACTCAGTTATTATCTTCCTTTGCAAGCCGATATCATCAGCTTACAAAACACCATGATGGCCCGCTTAAAGGCACAGCAACTACAAGCCAGCCTGATTTATAGCGAGGATGCCGCCGCCCAGGGCTTGCTGGATATTTTACCGGCGCGTGCCACTAAACTTCATGCCGTGGAGTTTTTAATGCGGCAACTAGGTTTTAACCTAAACAACACCGTCTTTGCAGGCGACAGCGGCAATGATTTACCCGTTATTGCCAGCCCCATCAACTCTGTCCTTGTTGCCAACGCTGCGCTTGATGTTATCCAACAAGCACGCCAATTAATCCAACTAAATAACACCGAATCGGCATTCTACCTGGCTCAAGGCAATTTTAAGGGCTTAAACGGCAATTACAGTGCGGGCATTCTTGAAGGCGTAGCCTATTTTCTACCTGCAACCCAACAATGGATGTAACCATGGATCATCACACCCCAATTCAAATTTTTGGCGAAGTATTGTTTGACAATTTCCAAGATGGCAGCCGTGTCCTCGGTGGTGCGCCATTTAATGTTGCCTGGCACTTACAAGCGTTTGGCCTGGCCCCAAACTTTATCAGCCGCATTGGTAATGACCTTCCCGGACAAGAAATTAGCAACTTAATGGCTAGCTGGGGTATGCTGCAAAGCGGTTTACAAACTGACAACGCGCATGCAACAGGTAGCGTACAAGTGCAACTCATCAATGGCGAACCACACTATGAAATCGTCACAAATAGTGCCTATGATTTTATCGATGCAGAGGCATTAAACCCTCTAGCCACTGAAGGTATTTTGTACCATGGCACTTTAGCATTGCGCAACAGCAGCTCGCTTGCGGCACTGAACACACTTAAAAGCCGCCACCATGGCCCAATTTTTATCGATGTTAATCTGCGCTCACCCTGGTGGGACACAAACCAGCTAATTCCGTTATTAGCCGATGCCACCTGGGTAAAATTAAATGTGGCAGAACTCTATGCGCTGGGCTTTCAAGACCCTAACCTTGAAACCGCCATGCAAGCCTTCCATAGCCAATTTGGCTTGCAACTGTTAATCCTGACCCAAGGTGAAAAAGGCGCCGTAGTGTGTGATGCGCAACAAGGTTTTCATAGCCTACCCCCGACCGCTAATAACACCATGGTTGATACCGTAGGCGCGGGAGATGCCTACGCTGCCGTCACGGTATTAGGCTTAAGCCAACAATGGCCGTTATCAACAACCTTAACCAGAGCCCAAGCCTTTGCCAGCGCGATTGTCGGCCAACATGGCGCAACTGTGCCGCATCAAGAATTTTACCAAGCCTTTCTCGAATCATGGGCTTAACCTGCTAAGCCAACCCCACTAGCCCAAGCCCAATTTAGGATTACACCATATGTACGAACAAGTTTCCCATTCCTTGTTAAATGCCATTCTGGATGATTTAAAACCAGAAATCGTCAAACAGGATTTACGCCATTTTTACACGCGTTTAGGGGCTAATTTTTATGCCATTTACTCCTTATTCTCTAACCTCTATGGACATCGTGACGATTTTCAGCAGCAAATGCTGCGCTTAGTGGAAACCATGGCAAAAAGCTATATTAAACGCTCGGCCGAACTTGAACGGATAGATATAGAACGGGAACAAGACCATAACTGGTTTCTGTCCCAAAAATGGGTGGGCATGGCGCTGTACACCAACGGCTTTGCCGAAAACCTAGCGGACTTGGCTAATAAAACCAGCTATTTTCAAGAGCTTGGCATTAACATGGTGCATATCATGCCGATATTAATGTGCCCAACCGGCAAAAGCGACGGCGGTTACGCGATCAGTAATTTCAGGCAAATAGACGACCGCTTGGGCACACTTGATGATTTAAGCTTAGTTGTGCAAGCCTTTAAAAAAAGCGACATTCTTTTAACCCTTGATATTGTGCTTAACCATACCTCGGATGAACATGAATGGGCAAAAAAAGCGGTTCAAGGTGATCGTCGCTACCAAGATTACTATTATATTTTCGACAAACGGGAAATCCCCGACATGTTTGAACAAAACATGCCAGAAATCTTCCCGGAAACCGATCCAGGTAATTTCACCTGGAATGAAGACATGCAAAAATGGGTCATGACTGTGTTCCACGAATACCAATGGGATCTTAATTACAGCAACCCCGCCGTATTTATCGAAATGCTTGATATTATCCTGTTTTGGGCCAACCAAGGCGTAGACATATTACGCCTAGACGCAGTTGCCTTTTTATGGAAAAAAATTGGCTCTTCTTGCCAAAATGAACGCAATGCGCATCTCATCTTGCAATTGTTAAAAGATTGCTGCCAAGTAACCGCACCAGGCGTGCTTTTTATTGCGGAAGCCATTGTGGCACCGGTTGAAGTCATCAAATATTTTGGTGAAGATGCCATCATTGCCAAAGAATGCGAGATCGCCTATAACGCCACATTAATGGCCTTGCTTTGGGATAGTATCGCCACCCAAAATGCCAAATTGCTTTACCAAGGGGTAAAAAACCTGCCCGCTAAACTGGAACGGGCCACATGGTTGAATTATGTGCGCTGCCATGACGACATCGGCTTCGGCTTTGATGATAAGGATATTCGTGCCGCGGGTTATGAACCTTACGCGCACCGGCAATTTTTAGTGGATTACTTCAGCGGCCAATTTGAAGACTCCCCAGCCAGAGGCCAAGTTTTTATGCGTAATGATGAAACTGGCGACGCCCGAATTTGTGGCTCGCTAGCATCGTTAACAGGCTTAGAATCAGCATTGGAACTTGATGACCCGCAACTGATCACCATGGCCGTAAACAAAATTCTATTGCTGCACAGTTTAATCCTCTCCTTTGGCGGCATAGCCTTACTCTATAACGGTGATGCCCTCGGTGTGCTTAACGAATATAGCTATAGTGAAGACCCCAGCAAAAGCGGCGATAACCGCTGGATACACCGACCTAAAATCGATTGGGAAAAAGCTGAGCGCCGAAAAAAACAAGGCACTTCAGAATACGCGATCTTCAACGCCATGAAGAAAATGATCGCGATCCGCAAAGAAACCTCCGCCTTTGCCGATTTTAATAACCGTGAATTAGTCAGTGTCGGTAATGAACATTTATTATGCTACTTACGCTTTAATCACCAACGCCCATCAGAACGGGTTATCGTAGTCGCCAACTTTTCTGCCGACCCCCAATACCTGGATCTTCAACGCCTTACTAGCCACGGTATTAGCCTGCATAGCCAATTTATTGATTTATACAACGGCAGCAAACCTGCTCAGTTTGACCACCAAATCGTCATGGCAGGCTACCAGTTTTATTGGCTTAGTGACATTTAAGGCAAAGGTGATTTAAAAGCGCATAGCAGATGAGTACCTATATAGCCACTATTTTAAAATAGTCGTGCATACCTGATTTGGCCCCGGTTAAATTTCACAACCTAGATACCCTTTAGGAGACATTTACCCACCCCTGTATGAACAGGAGCGCCGATTTCTTTTACAAGTTTTAGATAATTTGTAACCATATTCACCAATTTATTTTAAAGGCGCGCTTTAGAGCGACTAACTAAAAGCGGAATTTGGATTCGAGTTCTGTGCTTGTAAACGTAATGGCTCTCGCAGCCAGTTACGCATTGGTTAACTTTATTTTTAGTAAGATATATCTTCCAAGTTGAATTCCTCTGACTTCAACTAACCGGTACAAAAAATAGGAAACTATATATATAGGGATCGCAGTCAAAATAAATGCGCCTAATAATCTGAAATAGACAGAAAGGCTCATAAACCATTCATTTTTAAATAAACCATATAAGATTGGCGTATATATTATAGTGTGGACTAAATATACCGAATATGATGTATCGCCAAAAAACTTTGCTATTTTGTTTGACATCAGCTTACCAAAAATCTCTTTATTTTCATCATTGAAAACCAGCATAAAAACAAGCAATAGTGCCATTATCCATACCTGGGATGCCACATTATAAAGGGAAAGTATTGCTAATATTGCCCAAGGTAAAGCACGGATATTATTTCTATTTAAATAAATAAACGCAATTGACATGCCCGCTGCAAAGATATTAATCTTAAATAAAATAAAAGCTGGTTGTGGAAAATTACCAAATATTCCTGTCGAAAGATAGAGCCCAAAAAGTTTGTTTGTTATAAACGAAACAATAACTAATATTAAAATAACTGAAAAAGCACCAAGACGAGATATAGATAATATTAGAAATGGAAATATTAAATAAAACTGCATTTCAAGACCAATACTCCAGTCTGGAAGAATATTAGAATTTGCGTATTTTGGAATAAACCCAAATAAAAATAAATAATGCGTTAATACGTTTACTGCACTTACTCTTTCGTGAGTAATAATTACTACTTCTTGGGTTTTAGTTGCCCAAGGAGGCGGAACCATATTTGTTATAAAATCACTCATTTCAAATAAACGTTCCTGCCCAATAAATGCCACCGTTAATAAAATATAATATAATGGCGCTATTCTAAAAAATCGTCTGATATAGAAATCTACTGCTTGATATTTGAATTTGTTAAACCTATCTTTCCTGATATGCCAATGATAAGCCATTAAAAATCCTGAAAGCAGCATAAAAATATCCACCGCTATCGCACCGCCTCCCCATGGTGTCGATTTTCCTATACAAGCCATTTGCAGGTGATAAAAAAATACCCAAAACGCCATTAAACCTCTTATTCCATCTAAGATGCCAAGATAGTCTTCTTTATAGTTTGCAGATACCAAAGTCTTCTCCTAAAACAAAAGAATAAAAGGGGGGCAAGTCTTGCGTTTAATAAAATAAACCGCCATAGCGCTCACATGGCTAGACCTTTAAAGTTAGAATTTCGCGCAGTTTATCATGTTACTCGCCGAAGGAATGACAGACAGGAATTTACCTGGATGATAACGGCTGAATTGCTTGGCCAGGCATTTTGACTTCAGCCTGTTAGCAGTTTACTGAGTTTGCCATGCCTTTTAGTTATCTTTGCAATAATCAATGCATGAAACAAGCTGATGGCAGTAGCGATAACTTAAGGCAAAAAATAGCTTATGCCATTGGGTGTATTATGCAAACATGAAGCAGGCAACTCCAGCCCAGCCTATTGGCTGAGCAATCAAAAATGCACCTTGCCCAATTGCTCAATAAACCAATACAGTACTTTACCTTTGTTGGTGGTTTTCCAAACCAGATGGATGGTTTCTGTGGTTTGCACATCGGCTACTGGCAAAGCAATCAACAAGCCTTGTTCCAGCTCACGCTGGATTCGGTGTGCGGGTAAAAAACCGACACCCAACCCTAAGCATTGCGCGTGTATTTTTTCAGTTATCGAAGGCACGCCTAAAGCCGGTCGCTTACTGAATACACGTCGGCTTTGTGGCGCCTGATTGCGGGAAGAATCTTTACCCACAATAAAACGATGCTCTTCAATCAGCTGTTTTGTCAGCGGTAGACTTGCGGCCTTAGCCAGCGGATGGCTGGGGGCTACAGCAAACAACCATTCAATTTCGCGCAAAGGTTGATAGCGGATTCCTGAGCCTAATGGCAGCTCCGTACCTGCGCCTATTACTAAATCGACCCGGCCTAACCGGATAGCCTCGTGCGCACCGCTCAACACTTCTTCATATAAGTTGATTTCTATATCAGGATGGATGCTATAAAACGCCGCCAGCAAAGGATAAATAAAATCAAAATTCAGTATGGAATCAATAGCGATATTAAACACAGGCTCCCAGCCATAATGGGTTTTTTTGGCAGCAATGGCCATACGTTGACTGGCTTCTAACAGTTCCCGGCCTTGTTCCAGCATGATTTTCCCGGCCTCGGTCAAAACTGATTTGCGGCCTTGTTTACGGAATAACACTATTTCCAAGTCCTGTTCCAGTTTTTGCATGCTGTATGAAATTGCCGATGGCACCTTAAACAATTCCGCAGCAGCCCCGGCAAAGCTGCCCTTACGGTCTATGGCGTCTAAAACTTCCAAAGCTTCCAAGGTAATTGGGTATTTCATAAGCTTATTAATTGTTCAAATTTTTTGAATTGATTAGTCAAATTCTATCGCTTGTTAGCATTTAAACAAAGCCTATAATGCTTTTAACGTTTCAAATTAATTTAACTTTTGGAGGCTATTATGCCCGATTTATTAAAAAAGACCTTGGTTTCAACGGCTGGTTGGGAAGCTTTAGTGCTACGTGTACCAATTGGTTTAACACTGGCGGCGCACGGCAGCCAAAAACTGTTTGCTTGGTTTGGCGGTTACGGTTTGGATGGTACTGGCCAGTGGCTGGAATCTATTGGCTTATACCCCGGCTGGCTAATGGCTGTGCTAGCCGGTAGTGCGGAGTTTTTTGGTGGCTTAGGCTTATTGCTGGGCTTGCTAACCCGGCCAGCAGCAATTGCCGCCGCATTAACAATGGCGGTCGCGCTGTTTTGGGTACATTGGAGCCAAGGTTTCTTTTTAAGCTCTAAAGGAATTGAATATGCCCTGGCTTTATTGTCGGCAACGTTGGCCTTAGCCATTATGGGTGGTGGCCGATATTCACTGGACAACTATTTGCTGCAACAGCTTTCTGGAGAAAACCGCCATGACTAGCTCGCTCAGACAATTGGGCAGCATTTTGCAAGCCCAGCCCACTTCCGACGGCGCAGGCGTTAAACTTAAACGCATCTTGAGCCCGCAGCATAAGCAGACCTTTGACCCTTTTATTCTGCTGGATGAATTTGGTTCCGAGCAAGCTGATGATTATATTGCAGGCTTTCCAGAGCACCCACATCGGGGGTTTGAAACCGTAACTTATATGCTTGCCGGCACCATGCTACACCGCGACCATTTAGGCCACCAAGGCCATTTAAGTGCAGGTGGCGTGCAATGGATGACAGCAGGACGCGGCATTATCCATTCTGAAATGCCCGAGCAAGATCATGGCTTACTCCATGGTTTTCAGTTATGGATCAACTTACCGGCACAGGAAAAAATGACTGCACCGCGTTACCAGGAGTTTAGCGCCCAGGAAATTCCACAGCTAGAACTGGCAGACGGCGGCTATCTTAAAGTGATTGCCGGTGACTTTAATTTAGGGCCAAGACATCTTTCGGGTGCCGTTAAAGGGATTAGCACTGCACCGCTGTATCTGGATGTTGCCCTAGCTAGCGGGCAAAGCCTTGATATTCCCGTGCCTGAACAGCACACTGCCTTGCTTTATGTTTATCAAGGCGCAATCAACGTGGATGAAAACCGCCCGCCACTGCAAACCGGATTTCTTGGGCAAATGCTCAAAGGCAACCATATACGGCTAACTAACCATGATAAACCAGCCCGCTTTCTGCTTATCGCTGCAGCACCGCTGCATGAACCTGTGGTGCAATCTGGGCCGTTTGTTATGAATACGCAAGCAGAAATTGAGCAAGCTTACCGTGACTACCGTGACGGCGTGCTCGCGCAATAAACACTACAACTTAAGGAGCAAACCATGCCGCAAAAACCTGCGCAAACACAAGTTGCCATCAACGATTTGATGAAACAACGCTGGAGCACCAGAGCCTTTGATCCAGTTAAACCCATAAGCAATAATGACCTGCTGGCATTATTGGAAGCCGCGCGCTGGGCGCCGTCATCCTTCAACGACCAGCCGTGGCGTTTTATAGTTTTTAACAAAACTGTCGACCCTGTTGCCTGGCAGCAAGCCCAAAGCACGTTAATTGAAAAAAACCGGCAGTGGGCAAAAAATGCGCCCGTCTTGATTTTAGCCTCTGCCATGGCTAATTTTGGCCATAACGGCCAAGCCAACCCTAGCTCACAATACGACACTGGTGCAGCAAGCGTTAGCCTATGCCTACAAGCCGCCGCTTTGGGATTAGTTAGCCATCAAATGGGCGGCTTTGATAAAGCTAAAGCAAAGGATTTATTCAAACTACCCAACGAGTGCCAGCCTATCGCCATGATCGCGGTGGGTTATCAGGCTGAGCTTGCTATTCTCGATGATGAATTTAAAGCTGCCGAAATCGCCCCGCGCAGCCGCGCACAAATAGGTGATCGGTTTTTTGCAGGGTGCTGGAACAATCCGTATTGATTTTTGTTTAATATTTTCACCCCACTCTTTATTTTCTTTTAGGAGACACCCATGAACATCCAAAATTGCACCGCCTTAGTCACCGGTGCAAACCGCGGCATTGGCAAAGCTTACATAGAAGCCTTGGCAAATGCTGGTGCAAAACGCATCTATGCCACCGCCCGCACACTTGAGTCGCTAGCCCCTATCGTAGCCATTGCACCCGATCGTATCATCCCACTGGCCTTGGATATTACCAAACCCGAACAGGTCAACGGCGTTGCTGGCATTGCCCTTGATGTTAACCTATTGATTAACAACGCCGGTATCCTAGGTGGCGGTAGTGGTGCTTTCGCTGACGATAGCTTGGAAACCGCCCAACGGGAAATGCAAACTAATTATTTTGGCACTTACGCTATGTGCCTGGCTTTTGCACCTATCCTAAAAAACAATGCTGGCGGTGCACTGGTTAATCTGTTGTCTATTGCATCAGTCGTCGGCATTCCTTCAATCAGCTCTTACTGCGCGTCCAAAGCGGCTTTGCACGGCTTAACCCAAGGCATGCGGGCAGAGCTTAAGGCCCAAGGCACGCTAGTGGTCGGCGTTTACCCAGGCCCAATTGACACAGATATGGCTGCTGGCATAGAAATGGAAAAATTCCCCCCTTTGGATGTTGCAAACCGTACCCTAACCGCCATAGAAAACAATCAGGAAGACGTCTACACGGACCCCGTTGCAGAACATGTTTTTTCAGGCCTAAGCGCACCGCTTAAAGCCATAGAACAACAATTTTCTGCTATGTTGCCACAAGCTTAAGCATGCTTTTAGCACTATAAAAACTTCCTCTTTATTTACACAGTTGCTCAAACTATTTGCTTTTTTTAAGGCCAGAATAATCATCAGAACGAAACTTCGTTCTGATGTGTTTACCCATTAATACTTGAGGAATCCCATGAACAAAAAAACTTTAGCACTCGCAATCATCCTCGCTTTGCCATTAACCGCCATGGCAGGCCCTGGCGGTAAGCATGGAGGCCCCGGTGGACTTTTGGAAAAACTAAATAAAGACCTCAACCTGAGCGCCGAGCAAAAACCGAAAGTGGAAAGCCTGTTAAAAGAACAGCATAAAAAAATGAAAGCATTGCATGATGAAACCCATGAAAAGCTAAAACAGCTGTTAACACCAGAACAAGCGACCAAGCTGGAACAAATCAAGCAAGAACAGAAACAACACTGGGAAAAACGGGGCGCTAAACCCGGCCCAGATGCTGAACCTGAAACCGAAGCGCCCAACTAAAACCCCTCCCGCTATCAACAAGGACAGGCCACTGGCCTGTCCAACTCACTTAACAAACTGGCACCAGACCCTATCCTGCCGATAATCATCCGCAGGCAGCCCACAAACGGCATGCAAGCGCATTACGATCCCGGCTTATCCGGCTCAAAAACCAATAAATCACCCGGCTGGCAATCCAGAAATTCGCAGATTTTTTCCAAGGTCTCAAAGCGCACGCCTTTAACCTTACCTTGTTTTAACAAAGACAAATTCACTTCAGTAATGCCAATGTACTCGGCCAAGGCTTTGGATTTAACCTTGCGCTTAGCCAGCATAACGTCCAATTGCACAACTATGGCCATATCAAATAAACGACGCGTTTTCTTCCGCCAGCAGTTGGCCCTCATTAATAACGCTAGCCATTAACCAGACCATGCCAGCAAAAAACAACAAAAATATCTGGTCAGAACCAATGCCGATTGCCACATGCCGCATTCCAGCGAGATTTTCATACGTCAATACCACTGAAATTAATGCCTTGGTGATAATTTCTGCCACCGCCGATAGCGCCGCCCAAGCGGCAAAATGTTTAAGATAACTAACGGCTTGCCGAGTAAATAACTTGTTATGGGTAAACAGTTTAAAACACTGGCGCGCCTGCCAAACCCCCATCAATAAAAAAACCAAGGAGATTTCGGTTAAAACACAGCCGGTAAGCCGTTGCCAAGCCAGCAAACCGTGTTCTACCCCATTGGGCGGCAAATTTACCCGCACCGCTAGGCTGACCGCATCCGCCCAAAGCCAATAAAACGCCACGGCAACCGGCAAACAAAAGATTAACCACAAGCACGCAAGCGCTAAAATACGACTTGCCCAACAAATCCGCTGAAAACTCAGTTTAGTATCCGCATTTAACTTCATAACCGCCCTCACTTAGTAAGCATTGACAAATAATTATTGTATTACGATAATAAATTATCACTAATCATTATTGAATGCCAATGAAAATTCGCTTAGCCCTAGTTTTAATGCTTGTTAATTTTATCTCTGCCTGTGGCGGTATTCCGCTGCACTCGATACCTAAACTGATCCGTTTGCAAAGCGACTTACTGGTCGCTGATCCCGCTGAATTTATGCTCGCCATTCAAACCGATGAGCGTATGACACCTCCGCCGGATTCACCACCGAAGTTGATATTGTCCATAAAACCAGCCGAATCCGGCGCGTTTCAAGCTATCGACAAGCAGCTTCCCATGCATTTCAGCATTGCCACGTCAAATAAATTAGGTCTGCCGACACCTTCAGCAAAGCGAAAATGGCTAATTTATAGCTTAACTGGCGAATCACAAAAACAGCTAACCGCCATACAAACTTACTTTAAAAACTTGCAGCAGCAAAAACTAGGTGGCAGCTTAAGTGTAGGTATAGCCCAAGAAGGCGTAGCCGTTAAAGAGCCCGCCTTTGCCGATAGCGAATGGCAAAGCTGGTTGCGCCTATCGCAACAAGACGGCTTTTTTGAACTTTGGTCAGGCACAATTGCGGACTTGCTGAAACAGGCAAAAGCCAATGAGGACGCTAATAATTCAACACAATAAGATAAATCAAGCATTAGGATGAATTTGCCGGAAGAAAAGCAAGATTTGATAGGCTAAGCCAGAATGGTCTGGCCCTTCGGTATAATCACTAACTACTTTGTTGGCAAATAGTCTTTAAGTAATTCCAAGACCTTGTCTTCACAACTTGCACAGCCAGTACAAGCGCCGGTTGCCCTGGAAATACTGGCTAAATCAGCTCGCGTTTTTTCGGCAAAATAAATAATTTGCGCCCGCGTTGTACCACTGCAGTGACAAATTACGCCTTCATTGTTTTGCTTGTTAGCCATTATTTCCTATTAAGCGTTTTTTACTGACCGCTTAGCTTGCCGATAGGCTTTGTTGTGGCGGCAGTGGCTGTTGCTCTATACGTTCTAGTTTAGGATCAAGACACGCCCAAACCGGTGCGCTGCTAGCCCAAATATTCATAGTCGGCTGCACCGAAGAAGGCTGATCTAAAGTTCCCGCACGAACTACTGTTACTTGTGGCCGTACCGATGAGTTAGCAAATAAATGGGAACCGCAGCTTGGGCAAAAGCGCCGCTGTATTTGGTTGCCACTATCAGCTATGCTCAAGTACTCGCTTAAAGTTCCAGATATTTCAAGCGCTGCACTAGGCACTAGCACATTGACTGTACCGTTAGCAGCAATGTGCTGACAATCACTACACCAACATATCCGGCTAGCAACAGGTTCAGCAGTAAGCTTATAGTGTACCGCCCCACAAAGACAACGTCCGCTTCGTTCAGTCATTACCCTCTCCTATGATTAACAAAATTGTTAAAGCTTAACCCAAGTAGATAAATGCGCGTTGCCCCGGATTTTCAATATTGTCCTACGCGATAGTATAGCAATTTCCTTGTGCCGCCAGTTTTGGGATGCAGCAGCACTTAACCCGAAGCCGGCAACACTATGGTCAGGAGTTAATCCTCATTTACAAGCTGCTTGCGCTAACCTTACTGCTGCTAACTTTAAACCAAATCGCATAGAGGGTTGGCAAAAACAACAATGTCAAAAGGGTACCAACAGCAGTCCCGCCTATCAGTGTATAGGCCATCGACCCCCAGAATACAGAAGAGGTCAGTGGGATAAACGCCAGTATAGCGGCAAGCGCTGTCAACACCACGGGCCGCGACCGCTGTACGGTAGCCTCCACCACCGCATTGAAGGTATCCAGGCCTTTGTCTTCGTTATGCTTAATTTGATCGATCAGAATCAAGGTATTTCGCATGAGTATGCCAGACAGACCTATCAATCCAAGAATTGCATTGAATCCAAAAGATTGGTGAAATAACAGCAGGATAGGCACTGTCCCTATTAGCCCCAGCGGTCCTGTTAGGAACACCATGGTCATTGCGGAGAATGATCTTACCTGGAAGATAATGACGGTTAACGTAAGAATCAACATAATTGGAAAAATCGGCAGCAACGCCTTATTGGCCTTTTCAGCTTCTTCAATAGAGCCCGCCATTTCGATTTTGTAATCGGGCGGAAGGGTTTGCAAGATTGGAGCTAATGCCTGCCAAACTTCGGTAGATACTTGAGGGGGTTGCAGTGTTTCATCAATATCCCCACGGACGGTTATAGTGACATATCGATCACGACGCCTCAATAAGGGGTCTTCAGGCCTAAATTCAATTGAGCCGACTTGTCTTAGTGGAATGATCTTCCCATTTTTGTTGGTCAAATTGAAATCAATGATTCGGGCAGGTTCGAGCCGCTGTTCACCAGCGCTTCTGGCAACAATATCCACCGTCCTTATATTTTCCCGTACTTGTGTTACGGGCGTACCACTTAATAGGAATTGTAATTGTTCTGCCACATCGTTTGGTGACAAGCCGATCAACTTTAGCCGCTCCTGATCCAACACAAAATGCAAGGTTGGCTGGAAATTGCCCCAATCTTGATTAACTTGGCGCATATGGGAGTTTTTGCGCATTATATCAGCCACGTCTTGACTGATGGCCCTCACTTTACCTGGATCTGCGCCCATAACCCGAAAGGCAACCGGAAAAGGTGACGGCGGACCAAATACCAACTGAGTGGCACGCACTTTTGCTGCCGGTGCCAGACCTCGCTGAACTGATTCACGCAAACGTGACTTTAGCGCTTCTCTAGCATCCTCATCCGGAGTTAAAACAATAATTTTAGCAAAGGAAGGATCTGGCAATTCTGGCGCAAATGCGAAGAAAAACCTTGGTGCTCCCTGGCCAATATAGCTGGTCACAATTTTAGCTTCCGGTTGTTGCAGCAACCATTGCTCAACTTTTTCGGCGGCGGCGCCCGTCGCGTCAATATCTGTACCATAAGGCATCTGAATTTCCACTAACATTTCCGCGCGATCGGAACTTGGGAAAAACTGTTGCTTCACGCTCCCCATCCCGATAACCGCAGTAATAAATGCTAACAGAACAGCCGTAGCCACTTTTTTCTTGTTGACGACGGACCAGGTGACAAGCGTACGAAAACGACGGTAATTTGGGGTGGCATATATGGCCTCATGTCCACCTTCAACAGGCTTGATGGCAGGCAATAGCTTAACGCCTAAATACGGTGTAAAAAAGACCGCCACAAACCAAGATGTCAGCAATGCAAAGCCTACAATCCAGAAAATATTACCGGCATATTCGCCCGCACTAGACTTTGCAAAACCCACCGGCGTAAAGCCAATTACTGTCACTAATGTACCCGTTAGCATGGGCGCGGCGGTATTGCTCCAAGCATAAGCAGCAGCATTAATTCGATCCAGACCTTCTTCCATTTTAACCACCATAATCTCGATGGCGATGATGGCATCATCGACCAGCAAGCCCAGTGAAATAATCAATGCCCCCAAAGTAATCCTGTCAAACACACGGTCCGTGATCATCATTACCACAAACACTGCGGCCAGTGTCAATGGCACCGCAGCCGCCACCACGATGCCTACCCGCCATCCCATGCTCAGCAAACTAATGAGAATCACAACGCCCAGGGCCACAAAAAACTTAAGCATAAACTCATTGACCGCCTCTTCGATGACTACTGACTGATCGGTGATCTTCTTAAGTTCGTATCCCAGCGGCAAGGACGTGCTGATTTTGTTTTCTTCCGCCTTTAGCGCCGCACCCAGTTTAAGACCGTTCCAGCCCTCCTGCATTACTACACCCAGCACTAATGCGGGCTTACCGTCATGCCTAATAAAAAAAGTAGCAGGATCCTCATAACCCTGTTTAACATCTGCAATATCAGAAAGCTTGAAAGATTGTCCTGCCGCCACTATCGGCGTATTGCGAATTTTATTTAAACTATCGTAAGCACCATCAAGGCGGACAAACATCTGCGGCCCCGATGTTTCGACCGAACCAGCTGCTGTAATAACATTTTGTTTATGCAAAGCCTCGAGAATCTGGTAAGCATTTACCCCAATATTAGATAGGCGCTCATTGGAAATTTCAACGAAAATGCGTTCCGGACGCTCCCCCAAAATATCGACTTTTTTAACGCCAGGCACATGCAATAGCTTTTGCCGTATAGTTTCCGCTTCACGCGTCAATAATGGCAAAGGCAACCCATCTGCATGCAATGCATACAACGCAAAAGTAACATCGGAATATTCATCATTAATAAAAGGCCCAAGTGTGCCCTGGGGCAGCTTATGCGCCTCATCACCTAGTTTCTTTCTTGCTTGATAGAACTGCTCAGGCACTTCTTTAGGAGGGATTGGGTCTTTCAATGTTAGCGTCATCAAAACCAAGCCTGGCCGCGCCATGGTTTCCACACGGTCGTACCAGCGTAATTCCTGCAAACGCTTTTCGTAAGGTTCAGCAACTAAATCTTGCATTTCTTGAGCCGTTGCCCCTGGCCAAGCGGCGCTAATAACCATCTCCTTAATTGTATAAGGTGGATCCTCAGCTCTTCCAAGATTAAGGAACGCATATATACCTGATACTGTAATGGCGACAATTAGAAAAAGTGTAATTGCGCGTTCCCGGACAGCAAATGCCGATAAGTTAAAAGCCTTCATTTGAGCGCTACCTTACTAATATCGGTAGCTTTAACGAGTTCACCTTCATACAAAAGATGCGCCCCTAGCGCAACTATCTGTTCATCTTGTTTAAGATCACCTGCCACTAACGCATATTCCGAAGAGACCTCCTTAATACTAATTTTACGGAAGGCTACAGCAGAATCATTAGGATTAACAACCCAAATACCCATTGCCTGTCCGTCATTGTAAATTGACGATAAAGGTACTTGTTGCAGTTTTTCAGCTGCCCCATTTAACTCAACAGAAACAGTAGAACCAAGGGGAACAGCAGCCGAATCAGCCATTACATATCTAGCTGTAAAAGTTCTGGAAACTGGATCGGCAGCTTTACTTAGTTCCCGTAAGCGCACCTTATATTGATTGGACGTTTTGCTATACACAAAGGCAGTCGCTTCGCTACTCACCTCTGGCCGGACGCTCTCGGGCAAATACACTTCCGCCTCGCGGGGACCGTTTTTAGCAAGGCGCACCACCGTCAGCCCAGCGCTAACAACTTGGCCTGGTTCAACCAATATGCCGACAACTATACCGTCAGCATCGCTAACAAGGTTGGCATAAGAATCTGCATTTTTAGCAATACGGGCTTGTGCCAAAGCGGCTTCCAATGCCGCTTTGGCAGCATCTAAGGCTGCTTTGGCAGCGTCGTAGGTTTGCGAGGAGATAGCACCTTGCTCACTTAAACCATTTAAACGTGCTTCATCTGCTATTGCTTGGGTATATTTTGCTTGTGCTGTTGCCACGGCGGCTTCCTGAGCATAATAGTTTAGCATTAAGTCATTGCCGTCAAGCCGCATCAGCACCTGACCCTTATGCACCTCCTGCCCCACATCTACTAATCTTTCTATGATTTTGCCAGATACACGGAAGCCAATATTGCTTTCTACCCGTGCCGTCACTACACCCGTGTACACAGGATGCTCACCCACCGAAACAGTGGCTTTTGCAACCAAAACCTGAGGCGGCTCAAGCCGTGCGTCAGTTGGCGCAGGTTTAGAACAACCCATGGACAGGAAAAGTATTAAAAAAGGGATTTTCCGGATAGGAAAGTTGTAAAACATATTCATGGACATTGCCCCACCAAAAAGTAACGAACTTATTATTAGTTATAAGTTACATATTTGTCAAACTGTTACTTTTATAGGCAGGGATTTTCTTTACCTGAGCGTTTAGCTCAAGGTGCCAAGCTTCTAAGCACCAGATTAGAGACCGCAATAGCACGTTGCTGCAATATATCCGCATCGGACTGCTGCAACAGGATAGGATGAGAAAAAGGGTACAAGGTTTCAACAATTGCAGTAACCACCTCATCCAATGGCGTTTTTCTTTCGAACTCTCCCGAGGCCCGACCATCTTGCAGTATTTTGGTGATCACTTCATATTTGGTTTCATGGTATTTAGTGGTCGCGCACCAGCGCCCTTCAACCGCTGCCACTGTGATTTCATGTAACTTACGCTCATTGAAAAAAATCTCCAAGCCTTTGGTTAATAATGTTATATAGATATTCCTAAGGCGATTAGTTGCAGATAATTCACTATTGGCAACCTCGTGCATAGCGGTAATTATTTTACCTAACGACATCGAACAAATCGCCTCACCTATGGCTTGTTTAGACTCGAAAAAACGATAAACATAAGCACTAGAAACGCCAATAGCCTTAGCCAAATCCGCTACGGATGTCTTTTTATAACCGTATATCCGAAAATGTTCGTTTGCCGATTCAATAATTTGTATCCGCCGCTCATGGCTTAAAGGACCGCGTTGCCCAGTGGCCGCCTGAGTTGAATCTAGCGTTTCTTTTTTCATTATGCCCTACCCGTGGAATAGTTTTGAAGGAATACACCGATGTTACAGAATTATAAAAGTGTTGACAATGAGTAACGATTTTATATAATTGTTACCAACAAACACGTAAGGTAATCTCATGAACAAACTGGCCAAAAAAGTGCTTCACCTCTCAATGATCACAGCATTAAGTGGCTGCATGGTTGGGCCGACTTATGAAAACCCCAGCGAGTCTATCCCTAAAAGCAAATTTAATAATTCCTCAGCGGTTGAGCTTCATAATGCAAAAACCAATCTTGCTGATCTAACGCAATGGTGGAATAGCTTTAATGACAAACAGCTTACTCAAGCTATAGAGCAAGCGTTGCAGCAAAACCTCACCCTTAAGCAAACTCTGGCCAGGGTAACTCAAGCCCATGCCCAGGTCGCTAGTTTATACTCACAGTTACTGCCGTCCGGACAGCTTAACGCACAGGCAACAAAAGCCCATATCTCTGTCGATGATTTAACTGGACGGCTACTTAACGCCACACCAAACTTTAACCGCAATGTTGATCTCTATGATTTAAATGCTAGCGTAAACTGGGAAATTGACTTGTTCGGTGGCACACGCAGGGGCATTGAAGTCGCTACTGCAGACTATCAAGCCTCCCAAGCTTCTGTGTTTGCAACTCGTCTAGAAATCACTTCTGCCGTGGCACAGACCTATGTCACTATCCGTACGCTCCAAGCGCGAATCGCTATCGCCAAGGAATTGGCAACAACCCAACTAAAATTTGTAGGACTACTCAATTTGCGGTACTCACGCGGCATAGCACCTGAAGCACTGTTAAAACAGGCTGAAGGCGCACTGGCTGAAATACAAGCCACAATTCCTGGGTTAGAAAATGCGCTGGAAAACGCTATGAATGCTTTCGATGTGTTAATGGGCAACCCGCCTGGAAGCAACCGGGCGTCGCTTGAACATATTCAGGCAATTCCTTCAGCACCCAGCATAGACACCGCCACCGGCCCTGCTGATCTACTTAGGCGCAGACCTGATATTATCGCAGCTGAACGAAGATTAGCTGCGAGCAATGCCCAAATCGGCCAGGCTATTTCGGAATATTACCCAAAAGTCTCATTAACCGGCCTTATTGGCACAATCACAACTCAGTACGGGGTATTGTTCAGTTCAGGTTCAAATCGGGCTGCCGGCGTTGTTGGTCTACGCTGGCGATTATTTGACTTTGGCCGGGTAGCCGCAGAAGTGGCCGCCGCTAAAGGTATTAATGAAGAAGCCCTCGCATCTTATCGCTTAACCGTATTGAAAGCTGCTGAAGAGGTGGAAAACTCATTTTCAAGCGTAGCGAAAACCAGTGACCAACAACGTTTGCTAACTTCCGGAGAAGAGTCACTGACAAAAGCCCGGGAAGCCGTAGTCGCTGGCTATAAAAAAGGGGCGCTGAGCTTATTGGAAGTGTTAGATGAAGATAAACGCCTGCTGAAAATCCGCGATGCTAAGATCCAAGCGCAAGCGGACTCGGTGCGCGCCACCATCCAATCCTTCAAAGCGCTGGGCGGTGGCTGGGAAGGCCAATCATCCTCATGAGCCAAGACGCCGCGTCAAATTTAAATAATTACCCCGTCCCTATTACATTTAGGCCCTATCAATAGCGGAATATTGCACAACCCAACCCATAAACACCAATACCGCTAAGAGGCGACATGGGTATAAGCACCGTAAATGCCCACATCACCGTACAACCCATTTCTTTTTACATTAAACCAACGACATCATCATGAAGCTCAGTAACAATACCCTCTTTATTACTGGCGGTACATCTGGTATCGGACGCGGCATTGCCGAAGCCTTCCACAAACAAGGCAATCAAGTCATCATCAGCGGCCGGCTTAAGTCGCTGTTAGATGAAGTCACACAAGCTAACACGGGTAATCGAAGGCGGCATAATCGATTGAAAATATAGTCCACAGACCTGTAATCGACAATCAAGTTTGACCCCTTCGATTTAATTAACGCCGATGTGCGTGCCATCTCGATGCCACTGTGCGCACCTAACCTGCGTCAGCCCGCCCTGTTCATCCATTCGACTGACGACCCCATGTCATCCCCATCGAAGATAGCTTGGCTAGCACTGCTGCCAGGCCTAGAGCCCAACATCTACGCGTCGAAGAACTTGGTCATAAACGCATTCTTCGTGATCCTGCGGTAATGGCTGCGACAATTGAATTTGTCACCACCTTTTACTAAAAGTAAAATACCGCCAAATACCATCTTAAAATTTCATTTTTTCCGTCTCGAAAGTTTCAACGCCTATGTCGCCATAGGCAATTTCAAAAGATCCCAGTTTTATTTCACAAGCCATGGCTATTTTATAGCTAATGAGTTTTTCGCCCCAATAACCGTAAGCATCGTCAAATATCAAAAGCCTTAGGCATCCCTATACTTGCCTAAGCACAGCTTATCGATGCGATAACCCCAGTTCGATGAAAAGATTCTAAAAATTCATACCCTTTAAATAGACTAAATTTGAACAGGCAAATCACAAATATATTATGATTTTATAGCGTAAATTAACCGGTTAGCGGCAGCCCACACCAAGGAGGTTAGTCTAATGAAAACAACTTTACTGTTTCACCTCGATCAACATTGGGATTTTTTATTCCCCTCATTTTCTAGAGGCTGTTTTAACGAAAGCGACCGGATTTCAATGATCGCCGATATACTTGAAAAAGCCTGGCCCGACATTCAAAACGCCGTCACGGTGCTAGGCTTGGCTAATCAAGGTTGTGAACAAACTATCGCTATGGGTAAAACAACCCAAGAAAATGTATCCGGAGGCCTTAATACCAACCATTTTAAACGTGGGCAAGATCTTATTTTTCATGCCATTAACCAAATGCTAACCGCCGTAACCCCCGCTACCCTGCCTAATACGGATGAAAAACATTACCTCAATAAAACTATCAATGTCATCAACCCCTACTTGCTGGAAACCTCTGACCAACGGCTTCCCCCCATACTGCGCACCAGCCCAGGGTCTTGTAATGTTTACCATATCGTCTGCAACGCATCTTATGGTGTCACTTATAAGGATGTCTATTTTGACAGCGCACAAAACAAAGTATTGGCTACCCGCGGGGATAGCTCTGGCATACATAACTTTTTAATCAACAATCCTATACGCGCGCTCACTTGGTATTACAACTATATTGTATCCGGCTTTGAGGATCCAAAAATTCGGATTGTTGAAATTCCCAATAGCTGCGCCGCTGAAGTTCTCAAACGGGTTAAACCGCAAAACAACGAATATACCGGCCTGCGGGTTTGCGATTCACAAAGCTACAACAGCATCGAATTTACTATAGACCGGCACTCGCCGCGTGAGAAATTGGTTTACGAACGTTTTATTGATGCTTTCACCAATCTGCGCACCGTAAGCCGAGAAGCGCCCAAAACCGGCCCAGATGCGAGGGATGGCACCAGTTATACCATTGAAGAATTTTTAAGCGCGCTAGGTATTAAATCCGCAGATGGCTACTTTGGCATGATGGGCGGCTTAATCAGCAGCACAAAAATGCCCGATAGCATGTCTGATAGCAGCTCACGTTTTGAGCGCTACAGCAAAGTGCTTTTTCTATTGGAAACCCAGGAAAGGCTTGCAAAACAAGAAGTAGGTGATCGCAAAGAAGCCCTGTTAATCAAAACTTTTTTAGATGAACTGATCTGGCAAAGCGTTCCAATAATCCACCAGCTACTCAAAATGATGCAAAAGACCAACCAATCGATAGTCTTACTGCACAAAAATAATCTTAAAGACGGTTACGATTTCCGCCTTGAACGCAGGTACACCGACAATTTAGTGCTCTATTCGGTGTTTGATTACCCTTGGTACGATGATGTTTGCAACCTATTAACAAATATATCTTCCACACAAAACCTAGCTTCTAAAGCCTTTATGACTGAGGCCATGGATAAGCACAGCGACAAATCTAAAGCCGGCCAATCTGTACGTTACTTTAAAGGCTTTATGGCTATGCCGACTAGTTTTGAGCTAACTCGGCCAAGCTTGCCTAACGCCTCTAGCACTCTCACCATCCCTAGCGTTAGCACGGAAAAATGGCTTTGGCGTAACGATATGACGCTGCTGGAATTATTCGGCTATGTTTTTGAAACCGTTAAACTGTTTAAGGGATACCGGGCTAAACTCGGCATCCCCACAACCACAACTGAAAAGCAAGACTGCATCATAGAAACCGTGCGCACATTAGGCCTAGTGCATACCTTATTTCGCCCACTACACGACGCAGTCACCGCAGATGACCTTAAGCTTATACAAGCGGTGCCACAAGACCTTAAACCACACAACCACTTCACGGGGAGTGTTACCCGAAAACGCGAAATTTATAACTTTCAAATGTTGGCAGATAAGCTAGTCCCCATAGGGCCTTATACCTCTGACCATAGTAATGCCGATGGCTTGCCTAAATTATTTATCCATCAGGATAAATATGCTTCGGTAGGAAACTTTAAGCCCGATACCAATAAATACAACAAACTGATTCAGCAAAACGACCTCTTTATGGGTGGCCTAAGCGGAACAACCCGTGACGAACTAATTGCCGTACTAGGCCTATTCCCGCAAGGGCAAGAAGATATACGCTGGGGTTTTTTACTATCCTATATGGGCTTTGCTTATCTTTTTAAATTTCATTCCGTCACCGAAGTATTTCACCAAGCCGCCAATTACTTAGTCCCCGCCAACGCCAAAGCAAAACACCAAAAACTATCTGCCATCACGAATCTTAAAGAACCTACCACCTACAAAGGTACCCCGATCAACGGCATAGTAGACGTACTGGCCAGTGAATTACCCAAGTTTGATAAGACTAGGCTTATAGATTCCTGGGCTATTACATATTTGCAAAATACTAAGGTTGAGATACCTTGCCACTTTATTGATTAATCTAAACTCAGGCGTAATGGGCATGCGAAGCAAATATCAAGGGGGAATATCAAAGCGGCGGACTCGATTGCTTGCTGACTAAAGCAGCGCCTTTAAAATCAATCGAATCTGACCCCTTGATCGAATTTATTTCAAAATTGGACATTTCCGGAAATATTTTATTTACAACATAGCTCTCAAATTGGCAAAAGTATATACTCATAGATATACTTTCTTGTTCTGTGAGGAGTGCATTAATGAGTGACACCCGAATTGCGAAGCTATTTAAAAATGGTGCCAGCCAAGCCGTCCGCCTTCCATCCGAATTCCGCTTTGAGGGAGATGAGGTGTATGTCACGCGGGACGATGTGACCGGTGATGTTGTGCTGTCAACTCGTCCGGGAGCCAAAATTTGGAATGAATTTTTCGAGTTGGCCCATACCCTAGATGACACAACCGATTATATGACTGACCGGCCACTCAATGTTTCGGCACAAGAACGCGGCGTATTTGATGACGAACTGCATCAGGACGGCATGTGATGTTGCATATGTTGGATACCGATACGGCGAGTTACCTTATCAAAGGGAAATCTCCATTAATCGAGGCTAAAGTAGCTGAACTTGTGCCATCGATGGTCTGTATATCAGTGATGACTCGCGCGGAATTGCAGTACGGGCTAAAACACCTGCCCGCTGAGCATCGTCTGCACTTAGCTGTTCGTCAGTTCCTAAAGATTGTCCGCGTGTTGCCTTGGGATAGTGATTCGGCGGATTGGTATGCAAGTATCCGCCACCAATTAGTCACTACTGGGCAACCCATCGGAGAAATGGATATGATGATTGCAGCGCATTCATTGTCAGCCGGGGCTGTCTTTGTAACCAACAATACCCGACATTACGAGCGTATCGAAGCGCCTTTAATACTAGAGAATTGGGTCTAACGGCATAATAAGTGCCGGACTTCTAAAAAAACCCGTTAAGGAAAGTAAGCTTCCTAGGAACGTATGGCAACTGGTAAGCGGCCATTCAAGGGAAACTTTTGACCGCCCGCGCCCGGCCCAACAACGACTCTCCCCTTGCAGTTTGTATCAAAGGGGTCATATATCAAAGGGGTTGTTTGGAAACCAAACTAGTCTAACCCTTTTGATTACAGATTTAAATCGATCGAGTCTTACCCCTTTGGTGTTCCTTTGATATTTGGATTATTTACGATAAAGATTTTCATAAAACCCTTTTCGATTCAAAAAATACTCACATTCTTCACTAAAGTTATAAAACTTTTCTTCCGTTATTTTTATATATTTACCGGTTTCATTCGCCCAAAAAAATAACTCGCGGAGCAGTTTGATATTTGTAAATACTGGTTTTTCTTTAGTTTGAGGTGAATTTGAATACTCACCCCTAATATTTGTTACGTCAGAAAAACCTTTTTCAAATAGTATTTTAATGGAAGTTCCATCTTTTAGAGTTAGATATACGCCATTGCGAGTATAAAAATCAGATTCGTGAACTTCCCCATCATTTGTTCTTATCAAATTAATTTTATATGGATAAAGCTTAATATTAGCTTCTTTGAGTATAATCCTCAATC
Organism: Methylococcaceae bacterium; assembly: GCA_041660045.1. Classification (GTDB taxonomy): domain Bacteria; phylum Pseudomonadota; class Gammaproteobacteria; order Methylococcales; family Methylomonadaceae; genus WM-3-3. The sequence goes on from JBAZXA010000009.1 coordinate 52,717, forward strand.
GACTGATGTCTTGCTCATCGCTAGTAATAAAAGTACATCCATGTTTATTTAATATAACCTCATTAACTACAAAATGGTAAGGTATACCTGTAGGCATCAAAATCACTTTCGCTTCGCTAATCGAATCAGGAATAACGATATGCTTAGTAATTTTGTTTTTATTTTGCTTGTGTTTACCTAAATGATTTTCAGCTTGAACGCAATGCAAACCGATAATTAAAAGAAAAATCAGTTGTATGAATTTTGATCCGATTATTTGTATTGATATTTTAGCTTCCATTCCTTCACCATTAATTCGTCTAAATTTAGTTTTTATCGATCACTACTAAGCTCAACATACCAAAAGGGTCAGACGGCCATTATCTAGACTTTGTAGCGCATTGCTTATTGAATGCCTTTTACCCCAAAATCATCTGTTTTAACGCTGATGAGCATAAAAAAACGGGGCTGCGTACACGCCGGTAGAGTTCCCCGCTTTCATAGTGCTGTTGGCACCAGGCTTGATCTGCGCCACCAGCTTTATCCAGTTTGGGCAGCAGGGGCAGGCATTCTATGCGGTCGGGCAAAAATTCTGCCCCTAGCTCGCTTTCGATGTGCTTGTGTAACGCTTGAGTGTCAATATTGTTGCCAAACACCAAGAGCACTTGGCGGGGGTCATCGCCGCTGTAGATAGGCGTTTCAACTATGGCCAAATAAGCAACTTGCGGGGCTAATAAGTCCACTACTTCTTGGCTAGGGTAGGTACGCGCTGCCCGCCCGCGTGGGTATTGGCCTAAGTAGGTCCACGTAGTGCGGTAAGGCGCTAATATATAGGGCGTATCGCTCCAAATGATCTTGTCTTCATCCGCTTTTCCTAAGGCTATGCGCCCCCAGCCCGCGACATTGGGTAATTCTGGGGCTTCTATTATGGCTAATTGCCAAGTTTTTCCGGCTGCGGGCATTATGCGTAAAGGAATCTGGCCACGGTATCTTGCTGAAAACAACATGGCTCCTCCGCGCACTGTGCTCCATAACACATTGCCAGCATAAACCTGTTGCAATTGCTGGGTTTGGATAAACTCTTGCCATAAACTATAGTCTGCGGATTCGGCAGGCTGGCGAAACCAATAACGCCAGGGTTTTTCGCCAGCCGGTGGGTTTGCTTGTAATAGCTCACGTAGCGGCCGGCTAACACCCAGCACGTCTATAGCTTGTTCCAGCAAGCGCCCAGGTGTTTTTTCCAGCTCCTCCAATTCTATATGTAGCCAAGTTGCACCACTAAGCAATACCGCCATAATCAAGGCCGGTTGGCTTTCCAATACATGCCAACCGGGGGCTGCGCAAACTTGGCCAGGCTTAATGCCCAAGGCAAAAATACTATCGCGTAAAGCACCTAAATACAGGCTATCCGCAGTTACCGGGGTAGGTGTATCTATGCTTTCGCCGGACGGGTCAAAACACTGGGCTACGCTGTCCGTGCCGATATATTCAAACGACCGGCGCATGGGTGCTAAGGCGGATAAGGTATTGGGTAAGACTTTATCTTGCCAACTGGCCGTCAATTGATGCCGATAAAGAGGGTCTATCGCTAACCATTGCGGGGCAAGGTTAGCCAAGCGCCGCTCGACAAAGGCGTTGCCTTGCGGGGGTAATATGCAGATCACCAAGCCTAAGCGCAGTCCAGCCAACATGGCACTAAACCAATGCGCGCCCAGCGGGTGCAAAATGGCCAGGGTATCCCCGGCTTGCACGCCTAACTGCTCCCATGTAGCGGCCAACGCATTGACGGTTTGGGTAAGCTCGGCATAGCTATAGGTGTGCCATTGGCCTTGCTCAAAGCAGATAAGTGCCGCCAGGTTTTGATCTTTATGACACATGAGTAAATCATGGTAAAAATCGTAATTTTTCCAAAGCGTGCTTCTGGAAGGGCTGGCTTTACGCCTATCGGAATACACCTGTAGCGCTTTCCAAAAATGCGCCTGATCTTGCCAACTCCCCGCCAACCAGGCCGTGTTTGTGGGCTGGGCTTGATCTTCCTGCCATAAGGAGGCTTCGATTAAGGCAAAATTTGCTGCTGACCAGGGGTCTGCATTGTTATCGTTCGACATGGCGCAATAATCAGGTGTACGGGCTTACAAAGAAACCACAACTTGGCCAGCAAAACTGATGCTGATACAGCCTCCCCAACAGCACATGAGCTTGCTGTCGCTAGTGAGTGCGGGCATGTTGGCGATTAATACGGTTGGCGCGCCAGCAGCCCAAGGTGCCACCGTTAGCGGAATACAAGGCATCGGCGTTAACACCCCTAAAGCTGCGGCCGTGGCGGCAGCGACAGTAGGGTTGGCCGGGCTGCTGCACACGCCAAACGGCAAAACATTCATATTTGGAATTTGGTCGACTATATTGGCAGCTGGCGAATCCACTTGCACTAGGTTGGTTGGCAAAACTTGGAAGGTAGACGGTGCCGCGCCAAAAGTGCAGCTAAGCAACGCATTTCCAGTAACTAACAACGCCATAACAGCCTCCTTTAGTGCTTGATAAAACTATCGATATCAACTTTTAGCCATTCTTGCATGGCCAGCCATTGTGGGTCTTCTTGTTGTTCCGCATAGGCCGTTAAGGCCTCAAAATTAAGCACTTGCAATCTAACAAAGGTTTCAAACAATTTTGGAAAATACAGCTTAGGATCAAATGTCGCTAGGCTATGGTTAATATCTTCTGCCAACAATGCCGCTTGGGGAAATTTTTTATCTTGTAAGACTTGTTCAAAAGCGGCCAATTTTTTAAGCAACAACGCCATAGGGTAAGAAATTTCAATACTCAACAGCCCCGTGCTTAACCCTGCCATTGGGGCAACTTCTACAATTTGCTGCTTATCTTCTACAGAGTCAGGTTCTTCAGGCATAAGCTCAGGGTCAGGCCGCACTTTTGCCAATTCTTGAAAGGTAAACAACCATTTTTCAATCTTGCTCCATTGCGCCGTAATAGTTGCCGCTTTATCGTCCAGCTGTTGCTTAAGCCCTAAGTTAAAACTTTCCCCTGCAACCACGATTTCATCCATATCAACGGCGCTGGCTGCGGCTTGCCATTGTTGCCACAGCGCTGATTTTTTGCCTTCCTCATACTGCATTTTTTTAAGTAGCTGCCTAAACAACCAATCCAGGCTTTTTTCAAGATTACGGTTACGGCTATTTTCTGGCCCTATTGCCTGCCAATTTTCTAGCAGAATATTATTTAAACTTTGCATAAGCACTAAAACACTAGCCAAACCAGATTCCAGCCAATAGCCAAACAAAAAGAAACAAATCAACCGGATGTCATAAACGCCATCAGCTAGCATAGCTTCGCTTAAGGCCGCAGCCTCTGCATGCTGGCCTTCTTGGGACAAGGTGGCAACCTCATCCAAGCGCGGGTCTGTGGAATCTAGGCCAGGATTTTCGGTAATGGGCAAACTGCCCTGTAATAATTCTATTTTCATGGTTTTCCTTAGCGCCAAGCCGATAAAAGACCCGAAAAAATGCGGATATATTGGTACTGCGGGTTATCACTAAACACGCTTTCATACCCCAGATAGCTATTTTCTTTTAAGCTTAAAAAACTGCTCTGGCTGCGGATAATCAACCAAATTTCCAAATCCAGTTCAACTTTTTGCAACACGGGAAACATTAGCTTTTGTAAGCGGGCCTCAATTTCCTGCGGCCAAGGCTGGTTGGTTTTAAACTCCGCCTCATCAGTAATCAGGGTAATCCGTTTGCCAGCTACCGGCAGTTTTTTAATTTTGCCTAACACGCTTTGATAACCGAGCAGAGATTTTCCTAGTATAGGCGAGCCCAAATCAATACTGCGCTCCAGCGTGGTTTTTTCCACGCGCACTTGAAGCTCTGGAAACACTAATTGGCTTAGCCAATGCAAGGTCACCACACTATCTAACTTAAGGGTTTGTAGGGCTATTTTTTTTCTGGCGTCCCAACTTGGGTAAATCGTTTCATCGCATTCGGGGTAAATCGCTAATAAAAACCGGCGTAACAGGCGGTCATCAAAATAGCCGAAAAAATCTTCGAAACACTGTTCATCAATGCTGTTGTCTTGCACTAGCTTAAAAAAATAACTCGGTAATAAGCTTTGTCCCGCTAATAACCCTAAGTTAAGGGTAATAACCACCCGCTTAGTGGGCGCAGCTTGAAACTCGACTGATTCAATTAGCCGGGTTTGCGAGCAAACGCTATAGTGGCTGCGAAAAAATATCTGTTCTAATTGATAGCCCAAATAGGTCAGCATAATCAGCAGGCTGACGGGGTCAAAGCGCCAAACTTCTTTGGCTACACGGGCTTCCGTGGTCATTTTGAAAGCCTAGCTGGCAAGCCTAAAGCCCAGAGCAATTCTTCCAATTGCTCCAGCAGGTCAACAACGGCCATTTTTTGCTTTCCATCGACTTGCTCAGCGGCAGCATCTTTTGGAAAGCTTTGCTCGATTTGTTCAGTTAATTCAGTAAACCTGCCACTTAAGCGGGAAGTATCAGGATAGGTTTGCGCTATTAACTGCAATAATTCTTGATATTTGCTGTGAATGGCGACATTAACCGCCAATTGTGTCGGCTCAGATGCAATAGGTGTTGGCAATTGCCAGTTTTTGCGCAATTTATCAGGGGTAAATATGTCGTCTAAGCGCTCTGACATAAGCTGTTGGCCTTACAAAGGCCGCCAAGTGCTGGCTAAATTAACCAGAAAAAAGTAAAACAAAATCAGCAACGCACTAACACTTGTGTAATAGACATAATTGGGGATGCGAAAATAGACCCGTTTCTGCGGTAGGCTGGTAGTCTGAGGGTTTTCCGCAACTGGCTGTAAGCGGATATGGTGGCTTAATTTATCAAGATAATCGGTCAACCGTTCTGGATTGGCGCTGTAACGGCCACAAAAGCCATCGCGTAGACAAAAATAATACACTTCGTAAACCAAAAACAAGGTTTCCGGCTTGCTCAAGGTATTATCCAGCAACTCAAAAAACAAATCCCCGGCATCATCAACTTGATATAACTCTTGCTGTAAGGGTGGCCATTCTAACTGCTTGTTATCCAACACCCGCTTTTTAACCAGTTCATCGCAATGGGCGGTTAATGGAAATAACACATAATAAGCATCGCGCTCTGAGTATTGTTCGGTAATCATGCCGCGCAATTCTTCCAACTCGGTGCGCAGCTTGCTACGCAATTCCACCCATTCGGGCAGTGCAATCTCGCTTTTGCTTGCGGTATCGCGCAGCGGCTGTAAGATTTGGTTAATGCCGGCTATGCGTTGCCATAACGTTAAGCTCATAGTCCTACACCTGATATAGATTGGTTATTTTCATCTAGCATTTCCCAACGCGCCTCCACGATTTGTTCAGTTAGCCACAGGTTTAAGACACGTCCGATATGGTCAACAAATGGCTCTATTAATTCTGCACTGGCATCCGCCGGTAGCTTAAACAGTAAGGTATAGATTTGTTTGGTCTTATTACCATAGGGCTCCTCTTCCAAACGTAAATCTAGCAAGCCATTAAAGACTTTTTGAAACGGGCCTTGCGCTATGCTACCTAATGCCACTAAGAGTTCGCGCACATCCTGAAAACTAAATGCGGTATTATGCATTAAGGTTAACAAATGTATGTATCGGTTGATATTGTCCAGCTGGCGGTTTTCCGCATGGAAACTGACGTTATCCAGCAACTCCCACTGTACGCCTTGAAGTTGGCGGCGGAACACTTGTAAGTGATAAGCGTTTTGTATGACTTGATCATACCAAGGCTGTTGCCATAAGGCTTCCACAACTAAGGTTCGGGGTTGTTCAAATGCGGCCGGAAAATGCGGTGCCAGTTTATATAAATAGCCGCCATTTTCTTGCCGTGGGCCTTGTTCGATTTCGTAAGAACCGTTACCGCCTTCTAAGACCCCTGGCCGTAGTGGCAACATGCCTTCTTCGCCGACCTCATAAACCCCTAACACTTTTTGTAAACTAAAGCCGAATTGTGGCTCAGGATGGCGGATAGAATAATGTTCCTGGCTGCCGTCGCAAATCATTGGTTGTGCATAAGCGCGTTGGTTATTGACTAAGGGCACGCTAAATAAATGAAAGATATTGCGGTTTAAACGCAGTTGGCGTGGCCACGGTTGGCCACATTCCAAGACCACGGTAAACTGTTTCCAGTTGCGTGGCGCAGGCGGTATTTGCAATTGTAGAAACAGTTCTTGCTGCGGAAAATGAAAATAATAACGCTCAACTTCCAACGGATGCAGCCATTCATCCTGCGCCAAATCAGCTGGCGGCAGGCCGATGGCAAATGGGCATGGGGTACCGGGTTGATCGGGATCATAAACACCAAACTGGACACTGGCAGATTTTAACGAGCGCCCTAAATAATGCAAAACACTGAGCGACAGCGTTAAGTCGTTTAAATAGTTAATATGCAATTTAATGCTTTCTGGTTGCTCATTGAGTTGGTAATTGGCCTGGAAGGTTAATAAAATCTGGCTACCCTCATCCACAGCCAGGGCTTGTTTAACACTGTCCAGGGTCATGGGCAACAGGCGTAACGCTTGCGTCGTCCTAAACATCACCAAGCCACCTTTATCTGGCTGTAAGCCAAATTCGGTACCGGCCGGTATTTGCAAAACCTCGGTTAAATGCCCAGTGGGTTTGGCCTGCATCATTGCCATACCGCCTAACGGGGTTAGTAAATAAGAAAAAAACTGCTGGTATAAGCGGCGGTTGATGTTGTCTAAACTGCGTGTTAACGCCATTTGGGTACGTGCCCCAAAAAAAGCCAAGGCCTCAATTATACGTTTAACGTCTGGATCTTCACCTTCCAGGTCTGCCGCTGGATGGTCCAGGGCATAACTCTGCCGAAAATCGGCGAGTTCACGCAGTTCTTCAAGAAACGCCTGATATTGCTGTGTGTCATCTGAACTCATTTGTTATCCCAACTTAATCAAGCTGCCTTGGATATTGGTCATTTGTCCTTTAACGGTAGTCGTCATTCCGTCTATATCCATGGTGCTTTGAGCAGAAGCTTTTACGGTTGCCCCTTCTAGGCTAGCAGAAGCTTGCGCGGATAGCGCCATTGCCGAACCCGTAACATTGACTTTTTGGTCACCATTCAGCGTTGTGGTTGCGGCCGTCACTTTTGCGGTATTTTGCGCGGTGGAGGAAAAATCCGCAGAACTCATCTCCAGTTTGTTGGTCGCGCTAACAGTATAATCCGCCGACGAGCTGAAAGCCGTGGTGTCGGTGCTATTAACGGTATATTTACCCTGGGCTTGGTGCAACGTATCTTTTGACGATTTACAGGTGATGCTTTCCGCATCAATCGTAAAATTTTTGCACGTCACCGTGATGGCATCAGAGGTTTGGGTGATGGTACTGGTGTCGCTTTCGCCTTTGCAGGTGTGGGTGATGGTAGTACCGTCAAAATGTGCAGTTTGCGTGATATTTCCGTCTTTATTGATGACGGTTAAGGTGATCCCATCGGTTTGGCTTAATTCAATCTTACAGACCAAGGCCATAATCAGCTACCTTCTTCTTGCTGGGTTTGTATGATGATGTAACCATCTGAAAATTGTAATAATTCTACATCTTTATCTTGGGTACGCTGAATTTGCAATTCAGGTTTGCTATCAACATAAGTATGCTTAATAATATTTTGGCTAGTTGTTGAGGTGCCCATGACTAGCTGATTGCCTTGTGAATCTAAAGGCAACGCTGTACCGACCCCCCAATCCAAAAAATACGCGATATAGGCGCTATTAAAACCTAAACCGATCATCACCCTAGCATGTTTATACGGTGGAAAATAAAACTGGCCGGTGTCCATATTAGGCTGATAAGCCGTACGGATATTTTTGTTAGCCCATAAAGGGATGCTGACTTGATAGTAGTTGATCGAGGTATTGTCATCCGTGTAAAACTGGTAAGTGGCATCGGTGTCAGCACCTGTTTCACTCACGACTTTACCTTCAACAAAAACCGGATAAAGCGGCCTTTGATAGGCTGGCAAATCTACCCAAAGTTCCGCTTCGCCCTCCAGTTGCAGGGACAAGTCTATGGCATAGTGGCTATAACCCGGCACTTGGCCTTGTTGTTCTTGCGCCCGTGCTTGCATGCGCCATTGCCGGACCCGATAACTATTGGGTTGGTTAAATAATGACGCATTCCAGGCGCTTGAGCCTTGAAAGTTAACGAGTTGGCCAGGTGGCGTGACTTGTAATTGAAACTTTTGGAACTCTACCCAAACTTCATGTAAGCGTTGCTTAAAACGCGCAGTCTCCAACGTAACCCGGGCTTGCATGTCTGCTGCGATGGGGTAGCTGGCAATATAATCGCGCCGCATAGGGCTGGCCATTTGGCTATTGCTGATTGCGGTGATTTGGGCCGATTCAGAATATGAATTCAACACGTTTGGCTGAAAACGCAACACTTCGGGAAATTCAATACCAAACTTGGCAATTTCAAACGCATCTAAGGATTGCGCCTGGCCGGTCTGGCTTTTAGCCGCGCTAAAGGTATATTTATTATTGGCAAAATCGTAAGTAAACACGCCATTATTGCTATCCACCAGCCATATGATGTAATCGTAAAAACTGGCCGGGCTTACCGCCGCACCTAACGATAAAGACAATACGGGATACACTGTTTGCAAGACATCCCAATCGTATACCAGGGTAATTTTGTCACTGGTGTGCGCGGTGATTAAAGTCTGTAAATCGGAATCCGTCAATAGGTCACAAGGATGGTGCTGCTGCCAAAGCACCTGCGCAGGATCAGCAAAATCAAGCTGATAATAGCGCTTTATCATATACTCCTGGCTAGGCAACACATTGCTTAGGGTTTGCTCGTAAAAGCCCCGGGTGGTCACCAATCCAGTTAATTTTAAGGGGGTGCTCGTAGCGCCTTCTGGTATAACAAACACGGCCACCTGCAAGGACACTTCAATTAAATCGCTTTGCGTGGTAATTGGGGTAAACAACTGATCTGTCGTGTCTTCCGCTGACACGACAAAACTGACCTGGCCGTTAAAGCCGTAAGTGCGCAGATCCAGCGCCAAAGACTTAACATCGCCGGCAGGAATAGCGTAAGTTTGCCCTGCAATAGTCAATGACAGGGTGATTGCCAAATCTTCATCAAAACTTTTCATGGCCGAATCTGATAATGGTCTTGTAACGGTTCCAAGAATAATTTTAGTGGTTGCCCAGTTTTACGCAGCACACAGTCTATGCGAAAGGACAGGCGGAACAGCCTATCATCTTTTATGCTTTCAACGCCCTGTAAAATTACCCGGGGTTCAAAGCGTTCAATATTGTCGCTGACTTCTTTGCTAATGGCCTTAGCAATATCTTCCCGTGTGCATAAAAATTTGTAATCGGACAGGCCAAAATCCTGTAAAAAATAGCCATAATCCCGTGTACAACTGAGCACGTGATTAATATTATCGGTAATGCTTTTAATATCATTGGCATCAGCTTTGTGCTGCTGACCGGCCAATTTTTTCAGCAACGCCATTAGATGGACCGCCAATGCAGAAAAAACTTTTCTTCTGCAAATTTAGCATCGGCATAAAACCCTAGCGCCAATTCTTTAAGGGCATGGTCCCATTCATCGCCAATGGTAAATTGGTAAATATCCACCTCAGGGCCAAACGAGTGTTGGAAAGGCGGCCGTTCTATACGCTTAAAAGGTACCCCTTGCAAAAAGAATTTATGCACGATGCCTATGCGGCTAACCGCAGCTATCTTAAGGCCTTCTAAACTGACATTTTTGGTGATGCCGCTTTTTTGTACCAATAGATAGATTTCTTTGGCTTCACGCATAGCCTCCGGCAAATTGGCGCGGATAAGGCCGCCAGCCAGGGTAAACGGTAAATAAGGGGAGCGCGTTTGGCTTAATTGCAATTGCTCAAATAAGCCAGCAAAAGTTGCCTTAAACAATTCTGCCAGCTGCCCATGCCGATAAGGTTCGGTAGCAAACTCTGGTGTACTATCATGATAAAAACACAGATCGACATAAAAGCACGTTAATTGCTCATAGACTTGGTAGGGATGCGGCGCAATTTCAGCCAGTATATTGCCCAAGTAACGTTGTATTTGTACCACGCTTTTCATGCATTGTTTGGCATTAACCAAATCCGTGCCGGACAGGTAAATCGCGGCAATTTCCTGGGTCAATTGGTAATGGTAAGCTTCTAGTTGATGTACTAAGGCAAGCAACTCGGGCTTTAAAAATGGCACTGCCCCGACACTTCCAAGTGGCGGTATGTAGCGGGCAGAAAGCTGCCAACTGCCATCAGCCTGCTTTTCAAATTCCGCAAGACGGAAACTATCCAAGGTATCGGGATTTTCTTGCTCGGTAGATAACTCTAGTGACCAGAACCAACAATTAACGTTGTCACGTTTAATGCTTTGCTGGCTAGCGTTAGCTGGGGTATTGGTTTCCGGTTGATTGCGCACATGCACATATACCGGTAGCAAAGTACCTCCAACAAGATTGAGATTGAGTGCTGTGCTCTTGGCATTTTCATTTAACTTTAGCAGCAAGCCTTGCGGCATGACTAAGGTCAGTTCTTCCAGCGATAGCACGCCTTCGTTAAACAAGGCCGCATTCCAAAGCAAGCGGTATAGCCCATAGCTAGGGGCTTCTTGCAGACTAAAACGCAATGCGCTATCAGCCAACAAAGACTCTTCCTGAGCCCGAAGATGGGCAGGCAATAAGGCCTGCCCCATCGCCCAGAACACTCGAGATAGGCGGTTATACATAAAATAAAATCATATCTACGAGGTTAAAATGCTGGCTACAGCTTATGAACCGCTGACCGCCACGCCCCAGGTTTTTACAAACTTATCCGTATTAGAAACCGCAACATTTATAGTCTGTGCGGATTCTTGCGGCATAATGCCAATATACATAGGATAGTTGAGTGGTGAAACAACTTCATTATCATTATCTGCACTAATCTGTAGTGATAAGTCCCCACCGGTTTTGTAAATTAAACCATTCAAGCTGTTATCACCACTATTAAAGGCTTTGTAATAGACCTTGGCATTTTGGTCATAAGCATAAACATTAAAGGCAAACACCACATCATTTTGTGACAAATTTGTGTGTGTTAAGATAGCCACCGCTTTTTGGTTTTCATTACTGACATTGCAGGCAATATTAACCGCATCAGCATAACCACCTTGCCAATGGATGCCGGAAATAACGCCCACTGCGGTTACCGTTTGACCATAATCCAAAGGATCGGTTAAGGTCATATCAGCAGTTAACGCTTGCCCGCCTATGGAAATGCTCACCAAATGCCCAACCAACACCTGCCGGTCTTTCTCAAAGTTAAAACCTTGTCTAACACTACAATCGAAATTTAAAGATGCCATATTGTTGCTCCTTGTTAGGTTGTTATTGTCTGATTACAAACGCGCATCCAAGCGCAACTCAACATCCATCCCTTCAAACTGGATATGTGGCAGCACAGAAATCGAGCAGTCATACCAGCCTATCATACCCGGACGTTCAACCACATCAACAGAGGCGGCTTTAAAAGGATAATAACGCAAGGTTAAGTCATCAGGATTAACCACGGTAGTCACATACTTAAACATCCAGTTATTGAGGGTGTTGCCAATATAAGTGGCATCGGCACTGGTTCCAATATTGTCGCGCATTATGCATTTAACGTAATGGGCAATACGGGTAATCGACAAGGTATACGACAAATTGGTAACCAACTGCGAGTTTTCAGAATCTTTAGGATCCTTAAACTTCTTAGGTTTTTTTAGTGATTGGCAGCTGAAGAAACACGCATCAGCAGTGCCTTTGCGGTAAATTAACGGCATAAAACCTACATTGGCAAAATCCAACTCACGGTAGTCAGGAATAACCATTTCCACTGGAATTTTCATTTCTTCTTCGCCGCGCATATTGAACATGTGCACTGGCAAGCCATTAATTAAGCCACCGCCTTTAGGGCCACGCAAATATTGGCACCAGCCGGACGTGGTAAATGAGCGGATCATGTTTTGGGCAAACAATATGGTAGCGCTACCCCACAGATAATCCTCATTATTGCCACCGCGCACTTCTTCCTTAAACATAAAGCTGCCGTCGCCGCAAGGATTGGTGTCAGGGTCATAAGGCAAGCGCAAGATATAACGCGGCAAAGTTAGCCCGATATACGCCGCAACTTCAGACTCCCTAAGCGCATTCCAGGAACCGTAACGCGGATGGTTCATCAAGCCTTCCAAATCTTTGATCGCCGCCAATTCCTCTATAGTTTGGCAACCAAAAAACTTAGGTGAAACCCCACCAATAAACGGCGCGTGGCTGGCTGCTGCGATTTTACCCATGATCTTTAACCAAAACTCATCGCGTGGTGTGTGGTTAAATTCGTATAACCCGACAATACTGCCATAAGGCTTACCACCGTATTGGTCATATTCTGCGGTATAGGCTTTTTTGAATAATGCACTGCCTGTGATGTCAACCGCGTTACTGTCAAAGTCGTCAAACAGCTCATCTTTGCTTACGTCAATGATGTCTATCATCACGTCGGCTTTAAAATTAGTGGTACGGATCAAGTCATTAAGCGCCCGCCAATCGGCTTCCATCGCTTTAAATTTGTCATGATGGATGATTTGATTCAACTGGGCGTTGACCATTTCATCAATCTTGGCGATCAAACTTTGCACCGCACCTTTATCAAACTTACCCGCAGAGGTGTCAATATTCATTAACACCGCGGCCATACCGGAAATAAAGCGGTCTTCATCGCGGATATTTTCCGTTACCGTTTCCAAATTATTGGACAACATCGGCACCGGTTCGGTAATGTCCGGGTTGAGCCTCATGCTCGATAAGAATCTTTTTAAATCTAGCGCCTCACTGGCTGCTGCCGGCGTTTCAGTGGTGGTTACAGCCGTACTTGTTGTTGTACCAGGATCTTCAGACATAGTGGTGTCCCCTAAATAAGTTGTTAGCGATTAGTTTTTGGTCTATTAGGCTGCTTTTTCAGCATCCGCACTGGGTAACTTAAAGCTCTCAAAGCCTTTTAAATCAGCCAAAACTTTTTCTAAGTTGTCAGGGTTGCTCATCAGTTCGTCCAACAATTTATGGAATTCCTTACGGTTATCCACATTGGTGAGCATCTCGCCGATTAATTTCTTTAAGGTCAACAAGCCTTTAAGCTTGGGCACATATTCAGCAACTTGATCCGGCGAAAACGATTTTATCGAATCCATAGGTAACGTCACTTGCAGGTCTTCTTCACGCTCAGGGTCAATTTTATTTTCAACAGTAAAAGACAAGCTCATACCCATGTCTTTCATTACTGCATCTGTGTTAGTCCCATCCAAATTGCGTATACGCCTTTCATCCAAGTCAACTTGGCGGTCAGTTGAAGTACCTTGCGAAAAATTGCCGGTAATTAATAACCGCATGGGTAAAGTCATGTCTTCAAGCTGGCCATTCACTTCAGTTTTATAACGCAGTGTTAAGCGCGATTTTGGAATTTCGTCTTGGATTGCCATTTTTTTCTCCGCATAAATTTATAAAAACCACCTTACTGGATAAAGTGACTTCCTACGTCCAGACAAATATGATTCAAGTTAGATTTGAGCCTAAGTATTCAAGACAACTAAGGCGCCATCCCCAGTCTTATTTTCGGGTAACACCATTCCCTGATGTATCCAATAATAATAGACAGCTCGCTTAGAAAGTCTAGGGCAGCCCTAAAAGAAATTTAACAACGGCAACAATTAGTTATGCCAAAATCGATAAAAAAACAATATCCACCGAGTTTAAAAACTTGCTAGCAATTACTAAGCCATCTGTAATAAATACAAGTGATGCCTGAATACTGCCTAGAGACTTTTCAAATGGCTTAAGAAAACTTTACTGTTGCTTAGCTTTAGCCGCTACCTTACCGCTGAAATCTGCTAAAAGGGCTTTGCCGTCAAGCGTAGTGCTGAAATTGACTAGCGTAAGTGCAACCCTACGCCAGGGGGAACGATAAGATACTAGGATTTAAAGTGGTTTGTGCAATCATTTGACATAGAAATTAAGGCAAAAGCCATAACACCAAAAATTAAGCTATTTCAGTTACTTCTACACAAACTGACATCACTGGCGATTGGCTAGTTGCCGCCTCATAAGCACCCGATACAGGTGGGATAGATTCTGGATCACGGCTTACGGCAACCGCAATATGGCCGTTGCCCACCACTAAACCGGAAGTAGAATCAAAACCTTTCCAGCCAGTGCCTGGCAAATACACTTCGGACCACGCGTGCGTAGCACCTTGGCCTTGCGGTAACGCTGGTAAATATTGGTAGCCGCTAACAAAACGCGCAGCCAAACCTAAGCTATGGCATGCCTCAATAAATAGCGTTGCAAAATCACGGCAAGAACCGGTGCGGGTGGATAGGGTTACTGCCGGTGTTTGCACGCCCGGGTCTTCTCGTACCTGATAGGTAAAACCAGTTGCGATGGCTTTATTAATCCATTCTAATAGCAGATAAGTTTCAACAATTTGCCCTACTGTCCAAAATTGTTGCAACCAATCCGCCAGCGGGGCTTGGTCTTGCTCATACAGCACCGTTAAATAAGGCATTAAATCAAAGTGCTCGGTAGGCTCATATAAAAAGGGGTATTTCACCGCATAATCCGCCACAATAAAATCTAGCGGCTGGTCATCATAATGCCGAATAATCACCAAACTGGTAATTGAAAGCTGTGTACTGGACAAACTAAAACTGACATTGACCAAAGCATTATCTTGCACATCCCGCTGCCATTGCAGCTGATATTCCGGCGAAATAATTAATTCAGAGGATTCAATATGGACATCATGGTTTTCCCGCGGTGTTAACAACAAGCGGTGCGGCAATAGCTTAACAGCCTCAGGAAACTGGTAAGCCGTTAAATGTTTAATTTGTAATCGGCGCATAACGTAACCTCCAGATTGTTAACCGTAGCCCAACCATAGCACGATCCCGCTTAACCAGACAATAACAGCTATATAACAAGCAACTACTGTCTAGTCCGCTTAAAGGCGTAAACCACACACTGGCGCAAACAAACTAGAGGCCTTGTTAAAGACCGAATTTTGCTGATTGCAACAAGGCGGATCAGGGTTATACCGGCGGTTAATTCATTCTTGGCTAACCGTGCCCTATCGCCAACTGTAATAACTACTTAACATTCCTTGACTACCATTCCCCCTGAAGAATATATAAATGCTTTCATTAATGCGTTTAAATTCTTTGTTATACAAAAAGTTATACACAAAAGCTTCATAGCAATAATTTTAAATCACAATAATGCTAAAAGGGGAAACACGGTATGATTAAGCTTGCTAAATACATCTATCCAATAACATTTGCTTTATTGGCCACACCCGCTTGGGCAACCCAGGTCGCAGGCCCGGACGCACGTCTAGGTGACGGCCCCAACCACCACCACGTAAACCAAGCCGATCTTGAATCCGGCGCTATTTCTACCAAAGACGCCATTGAATTGGGACGTAGCTTTTTCGGCATCGAATTCAATAAACCCGATGGCTTGGGCGACCCCGCCCGTCCCGGCGTTAATGCCGTGGGCGTGGCTACAGGCTTCAACCGCATTAACGGCCCAGACTCCACCGTATGCGCCGCTTGCCATGGCAAACCATTTTTAGGCGGTGGCGGCGATAATTCCGTCAACATTTTCCGTACTTTCAACCGCGCCGATGCTTTCGACGGCCTGCCTGATAACATCGATTCCAACAACTTCAGCGGCCTCAACATCCGCAATTCGATCAGCATCTTTGGTGACGGTGCCAAAGAACTAGTCGCCAGCGAAATGACACGTGATTTGCAGGCTATTGCGGCGTCCGCCCAACAGCAGGCCAATGCGACAAATACCAATGTCACCCTAAATTTGGTTAGCAAAGGCATCAAATTTGGCAGCATTACCGCCCTGCCTGATGGCAGCTTTGATAAATCCGCTGTACTCGGGGTGGCTTCAGACTTAGTCGTGCGTCCTTTCAACAGCGGGGGCTTGGTAGCCACCTTGCGCCAATTCGTGCTCGATGCTTCTGAACAACACCACGGCATCCAAGGCCAGGAGCGTTTCGGCGTGGGCTTCGATGCTGATGGAGACGGCGTAGTAGATGAATTGACCGACGGGGACGTAACCGCTAATGTCTTATTCCAAGCCGCCCTACCCGTGCCTGTGCAAATTCTATCTAACGATCCTGCTAAACACGCAGCCGCAAAACGTGGCGACAAAACTTTTAAAGACATCGGTTGCGCTAGCTGCC
Organism: Methylococcaceae bacterium; assembly: GCA_041660045.1. Taxonomy (GTDB): domain Bacteria; phylum Pseudomonadota; class Gammaproteobacteria; order Methylococcales; family Methylomonadaceae; genus WM-3-3. The sequence goes on from JBAZXA010000009.1 coordinate 69,016, forward strand.
ACACACCAACTTTAAGGGCTAGTACATCCCTCTTTCGCACCACCTCACCACTAACCAACGGTACTGTGTCCATCGACTTAGCCCGCGACGGTTTTGAGCCACGCGTAAAAAGTAACCAGGACGGCTCCATTAGCGTCGACCTGTATTCCGACCTAAAGCGCCATGACATGGGCGCACAACTGGCTGATCCGCTGTTAGAAGCAGAACGCCCCAACAAGCAAACCTTCTTGACCCTCGCCTTATGGGGCGTGAGTGATACCGCACCTTGGTTACATGATGGCCGTGCTAGCACGCTAACTGAAGCTATCCTACTGCATGGCGGCGAAGCCCAAGCCTCACGCGATACTTTTGCTGCACTGCCAATTAAGCGTCAAAATGATGTGATCGAGTTTTTGGACACCTTGCGTATTGCCCCCAAGAACATCAGCAACTTACTAGCGCGCCCGCTGCCTCATCATGAAGATTAAGCGTTTTAGCTGTAGTTTTAGAGGGGCTATAACCTACCCCATTAAAACATTAACGCCAATTTTAGCGAGCCTTAACTATCTTATTTAATAACTAAAACTTAGTTTAGTTTCTCGATGCTCAAGCCCGCCAATCGGCGGGCTTTTTTTGTACTAGACTATTTAGCTGTTACCAACTGTTTTTTGTAAAAAACAGAAAGAATTTACACATAATATGCAATATGATACTTTCGCTTGCATGAAGTTTGCTGATGTTGCCGCATTCTAAATTCGTGGCTGGATAAATGCCCCAAACACTCGACAAATTCTTTGCTATAACCATACCGTATGGTCGTTAGCCGCTCCACAATTCATAGCGCCACAGAACAGCATTTCAGTCTCCGGCTTGTGGTGATGAAATAGGCCACGAATTTGCGTTCTTCTTGACCAGCAACTTAACAATTCGCGCCGACGTTTTGCGTTAACTGCAGAGGACTTTAGCCGCATTAACCCCAACACGCTCACTTGTCCGGTCTTCCGCTCACGCATGGATGCCGAACTGACCAAAAAGATTTACGCTAACATACCGATTTTGATTAAAGAGGATAATTAACCATGAACTTAGCCGAAATTATTTATCAACACAGCTTGGCGCTACCGGATTCGGCAGCACGCGAGGTTTTGGACTTTATTGAATTTTTAGAACAACGCTACGCAGCCAACCAGGAAAAATCACACATTGACGAGCGTCTCTTGGCGCTCACTCCGGAGCAGCGCGAAGCTTACGCTTACTTAAGCAAAATCCGGATTGATTGGGGCGGTAAGCCTATTACTGACCGGGAGGAAGCCAATGCCCGCTGTTGAGCGCGTGTTTGTGGACAGCAACATCGTGCTATACGCGCTGGATGCCAACCAACAAAAACATGAAACCGCCTGGAATCTCCTATTCACCAAACCTTATATATCCCTGCAAGTCATCAACGAATGCAGCAACGTACTTAACCGCAAACGCCAATAGCCGCCGGAGGACGTCGCTCAAACTATGGAGCGGGTGCTCCAGTTTGTCACGGTTGAACCGACTGATATTGCCACCGTCCGTTCTGCCTGGAAAGTTCAAGCTCGTTATCGCTTTTCTTATTTTGACAGCCTCATTATCGCGCAGCACTGGCTGCGGATTGCTCCACGCTGTACAGTGAAGATATGCAACACGGTCAGGTTATCGGCGGTCGTTTGACCATTAGCAACCCGTTTTTGGCCGATAGCATTTTATGACAGCTTCAACCAATAACCCCTGGGGCATTCGCTTCATGACAATGTTCCATATGTCCAACGATAGCCATTTGTTTCAGGACAGCCCGTCACCTGGGCGTTTACCGCTATATGAAGCGAAAATGATCCACCAATTCGACCATCGTTGGGCGACATATAGCGTTGCGGACGGCAAAGATATGACTGGCGATGTGGCACTGGCGGACAAACAAAATCCGGATTTTTACGTTACGCCGCGTTATTGGCTGGATAAGGCGGAAGTCGATCAGCGCTTGCGGGATAAGAGTTGGGAGCGTGGGTGGTTACTGGGGTTTCGGGATATTACCAATGCGACAAACAAACGAACGGTGATTGCGGGTGTATTGCCAAAAGCTGGTGTTGGACACACAATGCCACTGCTTACAATAAATTCAACACCTAAAAAGATAGCAGCCTTGCTAGGCAATTTGGACAGCATAGTTTTGGATTTCATGGCGCGTCAGAAAGTGGGAGGCACACATTTAGCCTATTCGTATCTCAAGCAATTTCCCGTTCTCCCACCCGATTTCTACACAGATTCCGATCTCGATTTCATCGTCCCCCGCGTCCTGGAACTGACTTACACCGCCCACGACCTACAATCTTGGGCGCAAGATTTGGGTTACGATGGTCTACCTTTTTCGTTCGACCCAACCCGCCTCGCCATACTCCGCGCCGAACTCGACGCTTGGTACGCCCGCGCCTATGGCTTAACACGCGACGAACTGCGCTACATCCTCGATCCCGCCGACGTGATGGGTGACGATTATCCTTCCGAAACCTTTCGCGTATTAAAAAACAACGAGCTGCGCGAATTCGGCGAATACCGTACCGGCAGGTTGGTTCTTCAGGCATTTGATCGCATGGCTTTGGCTGATGCCGAGAAGAAACCCTTTGAGAGCCAGCTCGTTCCGCCGCCGGGTCAAAAAAACCCCGTTGCCTACTCACCGCTTGGCATAATCCGCGATGATGTCGATGCCCGATTGGCAGGCTTGATGTTATCAATGTTTAAAGAGTCGAGTTCGTTGCCGCGCAAGCAATTGGATTTGGCTTTAACTGTTGCCCAGATGTCCGATAGCGCCTCCAGCCAATTAGCCAATGAGGTAACTGATATGCTCGATAAATACCGCAACCTGAGTGTGTTTGACACTGAGCGGGTCGGGCGCTCACAAATCTTGCTGCGCTATTTTGAAAACACGGGTGTAATTCGTTTTGAACAAAAAGGAGCCTGGATCACTACTGTACCCACTGCGCCTATACCCGATGGGATAATTTTAGGGCAGGAAATGAAAGAGATCGCGCTAGCATTGTTAAGCGTTGCACAAACAAAGCTTCAACAACCATCATCCTTGGCTGAGGATGGGGATGAAGATAGCCCAGTGAAACGTGCATAGCGAGAGTAGTCATGAAAAACCTGCTAGAAAGCCTTTCCACACAAAAATCATCGCCTCAACTCTGGATTGAGCGCTTGGCGATATTTAGTCAGGCCGACGCCGATCACTGTATTCGTTCGGTTGAGTTTCGGCGCGGTTTAAATGTGATTTGGGCGCATGAGCCAGCTGCGGGCAGTACCTATACTGGCATCCATGCCGCTGGTCACGGCGTAGGCAAGACCTCGTTGTGTTTACTAATACGGTTTTGCCTTGGTGATAATGCCAAGTCGATTAATGAACTCAGGGAGGAGGTCGTTAGCGAATTCCCGCAAGGCGGCGTTGGTTTAGTGGTGCATCTTGCTAAGCAAACTTTTTCTATATTTCGTTTTTTTAATGCTTACAAGGAGGGTTTCGTTGCAAACGGCAACAACCTTGAATCTCTTTTTTCCGATAACACAAGCCAGTCCTTTAAGAATTTCGAGACTCAATTGGCTAATGAAATGTTATCTAGGGTTATGCCTCGATTCATTCCTGAAACGGCGCAAGCGGTTGAATGGCGACATATTCTTGCCTGGATGACCCGCGATCAAGGTTCTCGGTTCAAGTCTTTTTTCGCATGGCGGGAGGGTGAAGGCACTGGCTTACAGCGATCACGGCAAGACCCGCCGATTATTATGCGTGCCGTGCTGGACTTGATGGATCAACAGGAATCCGGGTTATTAACCAGCATACGCGCTCTTGAAAGCAACCTGGAAACGGTTCAGCAAGATACCGCACGACTTCAACAGGAACCCGTACTGATACGCCGTCGTATTGAGTCTGAGCTGAGAACCTGGTTAGAGCTGCCAGATGATCTGCCAATGCACTCTGATGATTTATTTAAGGAATCCGTTGAAGATAAAGTCAATAATGCCAGGAAAATAGCTGAAGTGCAGTTAAATAAAGCCGATGCTGAGCTTGAAAAGGCTAACGAGGCATTATTTAAACTTCGGGCAGAGCAGCAAGAGTTGGGGCGACGCTATCAACAGGCTGATGATGAATACCAGTTGGCAAAGGCCGCCCATCTTAAGGATGAAGAGTCAGTAAAGAAAATTAACCAACAACGCAGTAAACTTCAAGGACTGGTTGGCCCTTGTGAACATGGCAATATTTTGTTTACCGAGTGTGCTTATATTAAGGACGAAATCCAAAAGCTTCAGGCGATCCACTTGAAAGATCACAGAGATCAAAGCACGCTCTCGCGTTCTGAAAAAGAATGGGCTGCCCGCGCTGTAGCGGCGTTGAAGTCTCGTGATGCACTTGAAAATCCGCGTCAAAAATTAAATAACCAAGTTTCAGAAAAAGAACAAGAATGCAGGCCGCTAAAGACCAAGCGAGACTCTGTCATGCTTACCGTTGACCGTGGCCGTCGTTTACTGGGTGAATTGGATAGATGGGAACGGTTATCCGATTCAACCGAGGCGGCAGAGCAAATTCGGCAGTTGATTTCAAGGCGAGAGGTGATCTCTAGTGACATTGATAATAAGCGTTTGCAAGTTCAGATGCTCAAACAGAAAAATTCTAAACGCAAAAAAAACCTAGCCGACATCATCAACAAGCTTACTCGTGAGCTTTTATCGGAGGAAGCATTTGGTAATTTTGAATTCCAGGATGAAAGCCGTCCTTTCCAATTGTCGGTTCGCGGCGGAGAAGCTTATCGGGTTCTGGAAGTCCTGCTTGGCGATTTGGTTTGTTTGTTAGATTCGGTAAATCCCGGTAGTGCTTTTCCAGGATTATTAGTCCATGACTGTCCCAGAGAAGCTGATATGAGCTCTGGTTTATACGAGAATTTTTTGCTTCTGGTGCAAAAAGTTGAGCAAGAGTTCTTTGGCGGGGAGGCCCCATTCCAATACATCGTAACCACAACGACGCCACCGCCTGCATCAATACAGTATTTGCCATACCTTCGGTTAACGCTTGATCCAAGTTCTGATGACGGCTTGTTGTTTCGGCGGCGTTTTAATGCACCGGCGAAAAACGAATATCTTCAAGGGATTTAGGAATAAATGTGAATATCGTTAAAGGAAAATATCAGCAGCTATGCGAGCTTAGAGAAGATTTCACCCGCCCGTTTCTATTGGCAGCATGGAATAATCCTGCATATAGTGAACTGGTTAGGCAAACGCTATGACCGAGAATTCCTTATTTAACGTATATATTGATGAGTCATGCCATTTGGAAAACGATGGTATGCCGATCATGGCATTCGGCGCCATTTGGTGTCCTAAAGACGAAGCACGACGCCTGGCGCAAGAATTACGGGATATTAAAGCCCGACACCATGCCCGGGGCGAATTGAAATGGGCAAAGGTATCGGAAGCCAAGCAGGATTTTTATATTGAGTTGGTCGATTGGTTTTTGGCTGAGCAACCTTTACATTATCGTGGCCTGGTGGTTCAAAACAAGCATCTACTGAATCACCAACAGTTTAACCAGAACGACCATGACGTGTTTTATTACAAGATGATTTTCTCGTTGCTTAACATAATACTTAGCCCCGATAGTCAGTACGATATTTATCTGGACATTAAGGATACCCGCAGCCGTCTGAAACTGAGAAAGCTTCGCGAAGTGCTCTGTAACAATGTGTATGACTTTACCAGCCAGATGATCCATCACTTGCAAAATGCGCATTCGAATGAAATGGAATTAATGCAGGTAGCCGATTTGATCACCGGAGCCATTAGTTATAAACATCGTGGTTTGGCGGGTAATAATGCCAAACTGGCAGTAATCAAACGCCTTGAGCAACGCCAGGGACGCTCGCTATTACACACCACACCACTGGTTGAACAAAAGTTGAATCTATTTGTTTTTCAGCCGCAACGGGTATAGTCATGTGTCAGCAACCGAGTTGGCTACCACCAATATTTGAGATGTCGCCATGGTCAGATACGCTAATGGAATCGCTTTATGCTCTGTTTAAACGCGACTTTATAGATAACCAAGCTAATTATGCTGGTAATCCGGTCTGGTTTTTCCCGCAAAAAGACCGTGGCAAGGAAGAAATTTTCTGGCATTTGGTCGAAAGGGAAGATCCGCCGCGTTCAGGTAATCGCTTTCCAGACTTTAGGCGTTCAGAACGGTTGCCGTGGGCAAGACCAATGCTGGATAACTTATCGGAGCCCGAGATTTTGCACTGGAATTACGAAGAGGGTGACAGAGATATTCATACCTATGTCTGGCTGAAAGACTACGACTATTTGATTGTGATGAAGAAATATAAGAATGAGCAACGCAGACTTATTACAGCCCACTGCTTGGATTATTCCAATAAACGCAGCAAGCTAATGAAAAAATATCAACGCCGTATTCAGTAATACTGCAAAAAAACAAATACCCATAAATAAAAAAGCCAACGCACATGGCGTTGGCTCAACTCCTTCAGCCTTGGGCTGATGAGATTTGGAAAGTATGAATTGCAACTAGTTACTTGTCAATGAATATGTCGACTAGTTAACTTTTAGCAATTACGTAATGTAGTTATAAATTGAATTGCTTTAGTTAGAACTGCTGTGGTTATATGAATGATGCAACCTCATCTCCTAGTAGTCAGTAAAAAGCCCTGCCAAATTAAATCCTCTGATTCGAGAAACCTCTACTGAACAATTAGTTATCCTAAAATTGAATATATTTGATATGAAATATTTATATTTGACACTATATTTGGTGTCACAATGAGTGCTAAACTACAAATTCAAAATGCCATCATTAGCTTGCAGCAACGTAAGGCAAGCTTATGCTGTGACGATATTAAAAGCCTATTGGTAGGCCTGGGTTTTGAAGTCCGTGATGGCAGGCAAGGTGGACATAAGGTTTTTGTACATCAAGGATTACCATCGTTTATCAGCGGTTCTTTCAATTGCGGGCATGGAAAAAACCCTGAGATCAAGCCCGCTTATATAGGCAAAATTATACAAGTTCTCAAGCAACATTATGATGAACTTGTGAACTATCTGGAGAAAAAACCATGATCGACGCATCAAATTATAATATTACAGTCCGTAAAGGTTGGTTCGATGGCGAGCTATGCTTTGAAGCGCGTGTAACCGAGCTGCCTGATGTAGCGGAATACGCCGATAGTTTTGAGGAAGCCTATGCACTGGCTATTGATACTATTGCCACAACGGCTGAAATGTTTGCAGATCAAGGTAAACCTATGCCGCCTGTGATGATTCCTACTGACGAATACAGTGGGCGAGTGACGTTGCGTATAGCCAAAAGTCTACATCGCGCTCTTGCAGGAGCGGCTAACTTTGAGGGTGTCAGTTTAAACCAACATTTGACCAATGTGCTGAATTATTACGCTGGTTACGTACAGGCTGCAGAAACTAAACCTGTTGAAAACTTGTGGCAACCTACAGTAATGGCAAAACTAGAAACAAAATAACTAGCCCCTTCTGGAAGTTGCCTGCACTTGCGAACAATAACGCGATAACGTGCGTATAGGATGCTGCAGTCAGGCACATCGTTCAGTTATTCAAGACCATCAAATCATATCGTTCTTCATATCCCTATGAGAGAGGATAAATGCCTTTTTTTAACCTAATGATGAAAACTTGAAAATGGACAATCTTTAACATCGCGGTCGTCACCCTGTTTGACATCGGTTCCAATGAATACAGACAAAATGACAATTGAAACTCTCTTGGCTTAACATGAGAAGCACCCAAAATTACGCTGCCAAATCCCCCTCTCATTTCGTTTTTTTCGGCTGGTTGAAAGCCTTGCCCTTTTGCAATATGTCTGGAGATTCCTTTTTATCCTATTCCATCGAGCTGAATAATCGCAAATTATGAGCGTTGTAAATCTAATCTTAAGTCCAACTACAAGTGATGAGTCTTGCTATTATTTGCCCTGTTTTGTTCAAGAATAGCTACCGGACAGAGCAAAAAGATGTAGTCTAAGATTAACCATTTTGATTAGCTGAGGAATAACCCATAAACCCGCCAACACAAAACAGCAGAACGGCACCGAAGCCTTTCTTACAGCGCTAGCTGGCGGTTTGAGCAAAGATTTTCCCGATGACATTTAGGACGATGATTTGGCTGTTGATGCCCTGCGCTAGGCATTGGACTGATGATTTATTTGCTTGATACCAAGGCAGCTATTGTCTTATTGAAAGCACATCCTCAGATGCTGGGCCATGTGCGCCGTGTTGGCCAACCCGCATTGCGGGGCTGTGCGCCAGTTGAAGTGGGGCTATGGTTTGGTGTGGCCAAGCGCGCTCAGCAAGAACAAAACCGTGCTCGATTGCTAGCTTTGTTGGAAAGGTTGCCCAGTTTAAAACTGGAAGATTGGTTGTTATAAACTCCGCTGATAATAGCTCGCTAGCTATCTTCATACTAAGCATATTCGACGCATTTTGAAATTCCTTGCTTATTTCCATAGCTTTTCTAACTTGAACTGCACAGCCTGATGAACATATTACAACGCACCTTGATAGAAAAATAAGCCATGAAAATGGTTTTGAAAACATCCTGCCCGTTACTTATCATGGGTATTAGTTGATTCGGCCAAACATCGCGCTCAAGCAATAATGACTCTGAATGGTGATAATTGCTTGCTTCAAGTCACCCCGACTGTTTCTGGATTATTACCTTTAGAATACGCTACTTATATATTTTTTAAGCCTTTAAGGAGAAACAGATAATGAATAACGCTTACTACAAAATAATGGCTGAATATAACGAATGGATGAATACCCGCCTGTATTCTTTATGCGCAGCTCTATCAGATGATGAACTACAACAAGACCGCGGCGCCTTTTTTAAGTCTATCTATCTTACGCTTAATCATATTACTTACGGTGATCTTGCTTTTATGTCCCGCTTTACCGGGGATCCTGTTGCGGTTCCAGAGTTAGACAAAGCGCTATTCCCCAGTTTTTCAATCCTGCATAAAAATCGTAAAAGTCTTGATATACGCATTATTGATTGGTCCTGCTCATTAACAGAAAGCTGGCTTGCAGAACCTCTTACTTATCAAAGTAAAGTAGACGGCAAGTACCGCACCGTTCAAAAATGGATTTTGGTCACTCAGATGTTTAATCATCAAACTCACCATAGGGGCCAAGTCACTACGCTACTTTCACAAATAGGGCTTGATATGGGTAGTACAGACATACCTTTTATGCCGCAGTTTCAGAGTAATGCGGGCTAATCATATAATTTGCAGTCAATAATTTGATTCGACTAGCAGTAATGCCAAAGCGCTGCTTAAGGCTAATCCTATCAAGCTTATTAAAGCCACCTCATCCTAGTTCCTGCCCCTGGGGAAGAGACGATATGAAAACTTTTGGGATTTGTATACGCTGTTACCGCAAGCCTTATTTATGTCTTATAGCCTCCAAACTATATTTTTCGCTTAGCGTCTGTGCCATTACCCGTAGACAAAATATCAACAGCCACGCCGCCTATCCCTAAAAATTAACCGTCAGCGTTGCCCTAAGCATTCTGGGTTCTACCGGGTGTTTTAATATCCCGGTCTGTGCTGTAGTGTTGGCGGGGTAGGCATATTCGTAGGCGTAGGCAATGTCGTTTTGGGTGGAGCCTAGAATATTGAAGAGGTCCACTTCCATTTTATAGTGTTTTTGTTGGTAGCCCGCGCCTAAATTGACGATGCTAGTGCTACCAGCATTAAACTTGCCGGAGGCATCTAAGGGTATATCGCCAAAGTGGCGCAAGCGCAAGGAACCGAACATTCCGTTTGGCGCGACCACGGTGGCACCAGCACTGATTACCCGGCCTACGGAATTAGGTACAAAATTATTGCTTTCCCCATTTGGCGTGCTCACAAAGCGCGCTGAAGTTAGGGCAATATCGGCATCTAATGTTAACCACGTGGTGGGTTTGTAAGCGTTATTCCATTCGACGCCATAACGGTTGGATTTGCCATTAACCTCAGTGGTGCCTTCATCACCGGTAAACACCAGTTCCTGGCTGCTTTCCAGCCACCATAACGCCAACGTGCTGTTTAAGTTTTGGATAACATTGCTGCGCACACCAACTTCTGCACCGCGTGATGAAGCTAACGGGGTAATCCTGGCCGCGCTGCTGTCCAAAGGCGTTCCGCTATTGGGATCAAACTGCAAAGTTGTGCCGCGGGCATCGTTAGAGTGAAAGCCGTAACCGGCATTGATAAAATATTCGGTATCAAACCAAGGCCCTAGTATCAGGCTGAATTTTGGGCTGAACAGCAGTTGAGCCCGCTGACCGGAATTGGCCGCGTTGATAAACGCATCATGCGTGGCGGTATCCAGCACGGCGACCGCATTATTAATAAAATCACCCCGCAAGCCCGCTATGGTGCGCACTTTATCGTGCCAATAGGTTTGGTTCTTAACATAAACGCCAACACTGGTTTCACCCACGTTGCTGCGGCTGACCGTGCTCAAAAATTCCCTATTGACGGTATGCTCCAACCCTAGATTGATGATTTCATCGTGACGAAATTGCAAGCCAAAGCTGTTATCCGCGTTATAGCCGAATAACTTAGTATAGCGGCTATGTTCAATATTCCCGCCGGTTTGCAGCCTATGTTCAAACTGGTGAATCTGGTCACCGTTAAGCGGATCGTTTAAAAAACCGGTGAAGTTGGAATATAAGTCCAGGTCGTAATAAACCGCATAAATATTGGCCTCATTTTTCCAGTTATTACCTTTGTTCCAAAGATTCGTGGAAAAACTATGGCGATTGCTTTTGCCGCCATCGCTAGGATCAATCGTGCCGTATAAATCAAGCGTACCATTATCAACTAAGGCCTGCGGAATCTGGTTAGTCGCTGTCCATTTGTTGCTATAGGCTTTGGCAAATACCGACACGCCCCAATTCGCTTCAGCCAGGGTATAACGCAACTGGCCGTTAAATTTCTTGGAATCTTCCGGCTGTTGCCATACCCCGTTATAAAAATTGAATTCACCGGCGTACAGCAAATCGCCGCGGCCTAATTGATAGGAACTGGCAAATAAGCCACGATAATAGTCAAATTCACCAATGGTAAACTTGGCAATACCGTGCGCTAACTTAGCGACAGAAAACATTTTGCTATAACCGGCCGCTGAAAAATCACCCAGCTCGGCATAATACGGGCCTTTGCCGTACTCAATATTTTTCACCAGCTCCGGGATAACGCTATTTAGGTCAAGATAGCCTTGGCCGTGGGCATGTGAGGGCAAATTGATGGGAATACCGTCGACATAAGTTATAAAATCGGTGCCGTGGTCGAGATTAAAACCTCGCAGAAAAAACTGGTTGGCCTTACCGGAACCGCTGTGTTGGGTAGCCAATAGCCCGGGTACCACTTCGACCAGTTCACCACTACGCGAAAACGGGCGGTATTCAAATTGGGCTTGCGACACTTCCCCTTGCGATGCCGAAGCCGTAACGCCGATAAGGTTGTTTGCCGCCCTGTCTTCGGTTACGGCAATTTCTTTAAGCTCAACAGCCCCATTTTTATTATTTTTTACTGCAAGGTTGGGCGCCATTTCAGCATCCTTAGCATTGGCCTGATTGCCAAACATAAAGGCGAACGCCAGCATAAGCAAACGCGCAGTAGCGATACCGGAGCAATGCAGCAATAAGGTGGCACAAACAAAGCCCAATGTGTAAGACATTAAATTTGCTGATGCCGTTATCTCCAGGCCATGGGCATAACCGTGAAAAAACGCAAAAATAGCGACGATGAGGACATTGATCCCCGTATTAAATTGTACTTTGTTTACGATAAAAACGCTGAGCACCAAGCAAGACAGCAATATCATAATTTCCGCATTGGGCACGGCAAACTTGGCTACACCAGCAAATCCACCCAAGCTCATCACGCCAACAAAGGTTAGCGGCAACAGCCAGATAGCTTGCCCACGCAACTGCGCTGCCCAGATGCCAATAGCAATCATGGTTAAAAGATGGTCCCAACCTTGTAAGGGATGATCAAAACCATGGTGCCAATCACTTGTTAAGGTATAAAAAACTACCGGGACTTTTAACAAAAATAAGACCAGTAGACTTAACAAAACGAGCAGGGAAAGTCCTAAACGCGGTTGGTTTACCTCATAAAATGTTTTATTTTGCATGGGTGATATTCTCTAACTTATTAACCAGGGTGTTGGCCTATTGAAGGTTAAAACATTCGCCCTTAGCCTGTTAAGGGGCATCTACCTAAGCTCAAGGCGCAGATAGCGTAAGTTGCTGTAACGCTGAGATGGCTTCTGGCCGCGCTGGCTGAATTTGCGCCAACTCGGTCAGCAAAGCGCGGGCAGCATAAGCATCCGTGCGGGCAAGTGCCGCCGCCATACGCAGCAATGGATCGTAAGCTGGCCGAAAATCTGGGCTGATGCGCAAAACGGACAAGAGCGGCTCACGCACCTGCGCTAACATGTCTGTTACATTGGCCGATGGCCGCACATTTCGGCCCACCTCAATATAGCGGTTACGTGCCAACCAATAAGCCGCCAAGCGTTGCTTCCAAGCCGTGTTGGTACTGCTATCGATGATCTCAGACGGCTCAATGGCAAGCGCCTGTATAAGCCCGGTCAAGCGCTCCCGTGGCAGTGATTCTGGGGCATAAGTGATACGCGGCGCGTGGTACGCCACAACCGGGTGATCATCGGTGTTGGCGGCAGCGCTACCGGCAAAACGCGCCAAAGCGTTAGGCCCAGCCACAAAACTGCCTAGTAAGGCAAATTCATCTTCAATGCCAAAGGCAGCAGGGCTTTTAGCCAAGACGATAGTGTGCAGGCGTTTGCCCACCTGTTGTACATTGAAATTGCTGTTTACAGCTTGCCCGACCAGGCCAAGCACTGGAGTTTCCAGACTGTTGCTGGCTAAAATGCCCCAGCCGCCGGGATAGACGGCAATAAAAGCTTGCACGATACTACGCAAGGTTTCCAAATCAAGTTGATGCAGCGGCAACCATTGGCAAAATAACCCACCAAGCCTTAACCGAGTGCGCACATCCTGAAAATGCTCGACGGTATACAACGAACCCGACCCACTACGCGCTGGATGAAAATTATCCGAAACGATAACATCATAGCTTTGCGCAGTAGACTTCACGTAACGGCGGGCGTCCGCTTGCATAAGATGCAGTTGTGGCTTAGGGTTTCCACCTGCAAAAACCTGCCGAAAATAGCCTGAGGCTTGGATAACTTCAGGTAAAAGTTCCACCGCATCCACTTGTAGCGCCGCTTCTTGGGCGGCGGAAGACGCTGTCACACCCGTGCCTAAACCTAAAAATAGTACCTGCTGCGGCGCCGGGTGCAACAGCAATGGCAGCAACGCTTGCCTGCCATCAACCAACAGGCTTGAACTGCTACCTTCTTGCTGCCGGTTGTTGATGCGCAATCTGGCCACACCATTGGCATCCTCAACCACGCTAACGGCAGCCATAACACCTTCTTTATAGCTGACTAATTTGCCGCCTTCGGGAATATCTACAAAAGCCAACGGCGGCGCCCACACCGCCAAGGCCAACACCATAACGGCGGGAAGCCAAACGCTGGATGTACGCCAAGCACGGCTACTCGTCAGTGCCAGATAACCCATAGCGACCAGCAGCAAAGCTAGTTTTGGCCCCAACCACGGCGCTATCAACACGCCAAACAATGGCGGCGCAACAGCCGCACCTAAAGTATTAACCCCCAAGGCGCGGCCAAAGCTGATGCCAGCGGCATTCGCGCCAGCACACAGATGGCTGAATAATGCGCCCATAACCATTGTAGGCAGCGCAAATGCCGCCAGCGCCAGCATGGCTTCAATACCGATAGCGGTGACCATATTAATGTTAAAACTGGCTAGCAATAGTCTCTTAAAAGGTTCCGATAGCCACAGGCTGAGTGTGCCGCTCATGCAAGCTAAGGCTAGGCCGCTAAGCAACTTATCACTCAGTTTTTCCGGATTTGCAGCATCGGCAAACCAGCGCTGATAAATGGCTGCCCCCAATGCCGTCCCCAGCAAGTAGACCGCCAGCAATATGGCAAAGGTATAAACCGTATCTTCAGCAACCTGGCTCAACACCCGGATAACCAAAACTTCGTAGCCTATGCCTAGTAAGCCCGTTAATACCAAACGCATCAGCTCATCAGGTTGGCTTAGTGTAGCCTGCGGCCTTTGGCTACTGGCCAAAGCCACTTTACGGGGCAGGGCTACTAAGGCCGCACACGCACACAGCAAATTAAGCCCAGCACAGACCAGTGTGGTATACAGCAAGCCCAATTCCGGTATCAGCCAAAAAGCGGTAGCCAGAACACCGATAACAGCACCCAAAGTATTAGCCGCATACAGCACGGCGATGGAACGGCCTTGCGCGCGGATTTCGGCGCTCAGCCGCTGCATTGCCGGTAAGGTGGCACCCATTGCCGCAGTTGCCGGCAACAACACGAAGAAGGTGCCACTAAACGCCACTAGCCATTGCCATAAGGGCGATGGCTGCACGCCGGTAATGCTCAGCAGCCAGTCACTGACCGGGCGCATCAGCACAATTAACAACAACCCCCATAGTGCAATAAGCGCTTCGCAAAGTGCATACCAACGCACGGCTTGCTTGCTGCGCGCGATTTTTGGCCCCATAGCTAAAGCACCCAGCGCCAAACCGCCAAAAAATGCCGCTACCACGGCCAAGACGGCGGCGGAATCATGCCCTAACCAAAGCGCGCTCTGCTGGGTCCATATGATTTGGTAGCCCAAACCGGCAAAACCGGAGGCAAGCATAAGACAAACCGATAAATACCGGCGGCCCGATGCGCTCAAGGTTTGCAGTGTATAGCGACTCAAAAAACCAGCGTACACAGACACCTGCTTATATTCCGGCAAATAAGCTTAGCAAGGCCGACAAACTCCACCATGGCGTACTGCTGCAGTTGCAAACGTGGCGGTATTTCACGCGCTGAACTTGATGGAGTAACCCCAAGAATCAAGCCGATAAGGAATTGCATTCATGGCTAAGGTGATACGGCGTCCACCCTCATTAGGTGGCACTGCATGCAGTAGATAACTGGGGAAAAGCACCAAATCACCCGGCTCTGGTTGTGGGCTAATCCATTTCTCAGCATTAAACGGCCCGGTCACCATGTCTTTGTGGTCGTTTTTAAAGCTAAAATCAGTGCCACCCGGTGATTTCATAAAAACTGTGCGCGATGATTCGTGGGTGGGCGTAAGATACACCACGCCAGAAATAAAGCTATTGGCGTGGTTATGCATCGCTTGATGGCCGCTGGTATTGAGTACATTTACCCACATTTCCTTTAGCGCCCAACCCATACGCTCGCCAAACAGCAACGCGCCAAATTCACTTAACTTAGGTGTAATGATTTGCGCTGTTTCCACCAGCAACGGGCTATCACCGGGTTTTAGCATTTCGGTATGGGAAAGATTGGCGGACGAATTATTATCATGCACTGCCAGCGTACTAAAATGCGCCACCAAACCTTCAACCAAACGCCCGGGCAACAGGCCTGGAACGCGCATAAATGGGGTTGGGAAAATACTGATAACTTCGTCCATTTTTATATTCTGCTTGAGTGTGTTAATTAACCTGGGTAGCAAACAATGCCGTTAGCTGTTTAGCCGAAAATCGCAATGGCACGTTCCCACGACCAATAAGCGGCTACTGAGCCTATACCATATAAAATCGAGGTGCGCGCCTTAACTAGACTAGGCCAATAAAAGCTCAAGCGCCACAAGATGAATGCGGCCATAACAATCACAAGCTGACCTAGCTCTACCCCGACATTAAAGGTTAATAAGGCAATGGAGAGATAGTTTTCAGGCAAACCTATCTCTTTTAACGCCCCGGCAAAGCCTAAGCCATGCACTAAGCCAAACAGGAAAGCGACTAATGCCGGAAAGCGCCTAGCCAGCGTCTGTTTTTGGTGTAAGGCTTCACCCGCTACCAACACGATAGACAACGCGATGGTCGCCTCCACGGGTGGAGAATGCAATACCAGCAGACCCAAGGCGCTGCAGGCCAAGGTCACACTGTGCGCGGCGGTAAATGCAGAAATTGTCCAAATCAGCCTGCGTTTAAAGCCGACTAAAAAGATTAAACCTATCACAAACAACTGGTGGTCTATGCCGCTTAGAATATGCTCAACACCTAACACAATATAAGTGGATGCGATCTCGCCTAACCCGCGCTGGTCATCAGCAGAACCGAACAAATGCACTTTAGGCTGGCTAGCCGTCAGCGTATAAACCCTGGACTGACCATCCAACCAGAATATCTTTACCAGTGCGGCCGAATAACCCTGCCCCACGCCTTTAATTGACAACTCACCGATCAAGCCCGCCGTACCGCATAGCAGCATATTGGCTTCCGCCCGGCAGCCGCTAGGCCAAAGCGGCGTTAAGTCTTCGCTGGCGGCACGTTTCTCAGTAGCGCCCCATTGCCACAAGAACTCTCCCTGGGTTAATTCCCGAATTTGCATTTCGGCCATGCTCATTTCATGCCCTAAGGCAAAGCTAGAGAAAACCGCTAATCCCGCCAGTAAAACGCCAAGGCAAAACTGTCTCATTACTGTGCCGCCTCAAATTTGACGGTGTATTTTTCGCCTAAGACACGTACTGCGGCAGTCCGTTGTTCCGCTAAAGTGGCATCCGTCCAATCTTGTAAAATTACACCACGTAGGGCTTCAAAAGCCGCCGGTTCTGGGCGCTTAACCGCATTAAGCCGAATTGCTTTCCAACCCGTTTTGCTGGATTGTGCCTGCCATACACCAACTGGCGCAGCCTCCAAAGTTTTAACAAACTCTACGCCGTAACTCTGTTCAAGGTTTGCGTAAGGCCTATCCTTAAACAAACGTAAGCCCGCTTGGGCATCACCGGGAGCTCCGGTATTTAGCAAGAGTACGAAATCACGCACCGCTTTTTCAGCATTATCACCGGCCAGCACGGCTTCTTCAAAGTCATAGCGGGCAGGCTGGTCATATTTGTTGCGATGGCCTTCAAACCACTTGCGTAAGGTATTGTCGTCATAAGCAGGTAATTTAACATTGGCATCAATAACGCTTAGGGCTTTAAAAATTACCCGTTCGCGTATCGCTGTATCGCCTTTATCAAGCTGCATCGCTAAACCTTCCCGATAAAGTATTTCATTATCCAGCCATACCCGGTGCATTGCCGTTAACTCTTCGGTATTAGGCTCCCGGCCTCTGGCGGCTTTAAACAAATCATCCACTTCATCATCCACTTCTGTGGTTACCACAATACTCAGTGGGTCGTCTTGTTGACTGCTGACAACAAAATCAACGGCAAACAATAAGCCGCCTAACAGGACAAAATGCAATAACGGTTCACGTAGCCAATTTGGCCATGACAGAACCATTGAATCAGTAGCTTTTTTCGAGGGTGAAACCGGAACTTGGGTAGACATCTGAATATTTAACCTAAACAGCAAAAATCGAAAAACAAAAAACGTTAAGGATGGATTAGCAGGTTATTTCCAAAACGACCTTATCAAATAGGAAAGAGCCGGGCAATAACTGCCCGGCTCCGACTTCTAAACAATCAACCGCTTTATCAACCCATATCAAGCGGCTATCTTTCCGCCACGGCGATTGAGGCCACCCGCTATTGCTAAGCCTGAAGCCAACAACCAAAACGCAGCAGGCACAGGTACAGCACTGGCGCTGATGTTGTCGAAACCGACAATATTGGCGCTCGCCGACAAATCAAATGATAAGGCAGTGCCAGTAAAGCCAAAGGTTACCGCATTCCAGGTAGTGTAAGCCTGAGATTCTGTTGATGTAGAATTGCCGGCGTCATTAGCGGTCAAATCAAAAACACCTAATAAGGTGCCAGTCCCATTCAAACCTGAATAAGCTTTGACTGCACCTAGCACAGTTGCCGTGCTGGAATAGAAAAACGACAAAGCGTTGTCCACGCCTGCAGCCACGTTAATATAAGCCGCTGTATCGTCAAATACGTAAGCAGTACCTAATGGCGTAGGTGCGTTTTGGTAGTATGTAAAATCGGCATCGTTAGATAAACCTGAGATCCCTGTAAAGGCCACGCCTAAGTTTGGGCCAGAGCTTCCATCCGCCGCCGTACCGCCACTGTAATAGCCATCTACGCCGCCATTGCTAAAATCCCAGTTGTTTTCAAAATCCACTAAGAAAGTGGACGATGCAAACGCTGGCGCAGCCGAAAACAAAGCCAGCGTTAAAAATAGTTTGAGCTTCATGTGATATACCTGTTTCTATAGGTTAAATGTTGAGTTTGTGGTTAACGCTTATTGGATGCCCGCAATTTGCGTAGAACCGTTGACTTGCACATAGATCGGATTGCTGTAGAACCATAAATCGGCCCAAGCAGCCACGTCGAAAGCAACCATGCGCTGGCCGTTAACTACTGGTAAATGCGCCGGGCAACCGTCGATAGGTGTAGATCCAGCTGTATACGTGGCGCCATTGGCGGGTACGTTGCTGCCAGTTGCGGTACAAGGGATGCTTAGGTTAGCATTCGCTGGCACACCGTCAGAGCCACCGGGAACGCTAGGGCTAACAGATGTCGCATTCGTAAACAAATCTGCCAGCGGACTGCCGTTAGCATCGGTTTCAAAAGGCACTGAGGCTGGTAAGTTGGAACCACGCAAACGGATGTATTGGGATGCGGTAACCGCAGGAATACGGTAAGACATCTTAGAAAAGCCTGCGCCAATGTCTGTCCAAGTTGCGCCGTTGAAAGTCCTGATTACCGCAGTAGTGGTATTTTTAGCTGCCGCAGGTACCGTATTCAGGTCCGGATTATTAATCCAAGCATTTGGCCATGCGCCTGCGTAATCAGGATCAGTGGCTTGTTTTGGCAAACTGGTTACCATACCGCGGATCAGGTCGACGTGATCCAACACTGGCGCATTCATTGGCTGTTCAATACCAACTTGGGCGAGTGACGGATTAGCGAATGAATACGGTGAAAAATTGTTGCTGCTCGGATCACGTACCACGATAGAGACTACAATCTCAGCACCTGGGCGCACAACTAGCTTTTCACCCATGGTCGCACAACCGGATTTATCAATATCAGTATTGCTTTGCGCTGCTGCCACAGCCAAGGCTTCAACAGAGGCATTAGAACGGAACGCAGGGCCTTTGTAAGAAGTACAAGCAATAAAGCCCAAGCGGTCGATCAACTGGCCACTGGCAGCAAAGCTGTTACCACTGCGCAAACCATCAACTATTGTTTGCGGATTAAGTTTGTCGCTACCGTTGCGCACCAGTACGAAATCACGTTGATATTCACCGGGATAAAAGTCTTGTGTAGAACGGCGGTCATCTGGGCCAAAGCTACCACGGTTATGCCAATCTGAGCTGGCAAAAAACCAAAAATTACGGCCTTCACCTAACAGCGCATCCCATACGCCACCAATTTGCGCGCCATAAACACCGGTACCGCCCCAAGTAGTGCCACCAACGGAATCGATATTAACGCCGCCAATATTGTTACGCCTAACCGTATATTCACCACGTGCATTAGACGCGCCATGGCCGGGCTGCGTTTCCATACCAAACGCAATCGCTGGCGCTTGGTTGTTGAAATCACGTAAATGTTCAACGTTAAAACCGTTAGAACCGTTTGGGTTAAATGGCCCTGCACGTTCTAAGTGAGCAGGCACATAGTAACTACCATTGGGATGGAATTGCGCCATCCATTTAACCCCTTCCAAGGATTTTTGGTGGCCATTATTACCGCTATTATTGCTTAGCTTAAAGGCTGTGGCATTCCAGTTGGGGTCTGCCGCATTCAAACTGCCAGGCACCGAACAATCAAAACTGTTGTTGAAAGGCGTGCCAACGCCGCGGCTAGTATCGCCATCATTACGGTCAAAACAATATTCCCATTGTGACAACGCAGTCGCATTACCTAGCGCTGTGTATGGTAAATTGGCAGGGCCAGGGGCAGCAGGCAATGTGGCTGCATTCAACTGTGCCGGAATCTGGCCGGTAATTACAGACATGGATATATGTTCATGGCCTGGACCTACTGTTTCTATACCTATGAACAAAGGCAGGTCTTTAAAAGCATTCAAATATTCAATCACTGGATATTGAAATTGTTGGATAGATTGCCAGCGCCACATATTACGGTTAGCACCACTGCCTGACACATCACCCGCGGGCGTGACACCACTGTTAATCCAAGTTGTTTGCGGACTAAGCGCTGAATTAAATGGGTAAACTGGGGTTTCCAGTGTGGCATCTTCAATCAAGGTACAGTTACGGTTGCCGTTACCGCCGTGCCCGGCCTGTACAAACCAATCCAAACCCCACGGGGTATCTACCGTATCAGTAGCTTTTTTCACCAACTTTTGCATAGAGATAGAGCCATCCGAACAAGTCGTATGGTTGTGAAAATCCCCAGTTACATATTGACCTGGTACCTTAGCACCAGCTGTTACCGCAACCGGTGCAGTGGCTAGTGCAGCAGTCCCTATAGCGGCAATGACAGCAAGTACAAGCTGTCTCTTTCTAAATTCAATTTCCATTTAACTAATCCCCCCAATATAAATTAACGATAGATAATTTTCTCAACATATCCCTTGTCGCCATCTGCACATCCATCGTGCGCTTTATACGGACAATTTGTTACAAGCTGTTGACAAAAATAAGGAAACAGTTGTTATAAGACAATGGCTTCCAGGCGTTAACGCAGGATCTACCAGCCTGTTAAGCGTTTAATTAAGCGTCATACCCGGAATATTTTTTTGATTAAGTGTGATAATTACGAATCATGCAACGCTAGCCACTAAAGTCGCGGGGACCTATGCGTAATTCCGAGCCACATGAGTTAAAAACAACTTTTTGCCTATAACCCAGAGTTAAACTGATTTTTAAGCTATTGCAGGCGGTATTAGTCAATCCACATAAGTCCTAAATCTCCACACCAATGCGGGAAAATATGGGTTAGGCAATTTAAATAGCTTTATTGGAGAGGATAACGGAAGGCTGGCTAGCACCACCCGCATTAAAAAATGATAGTTCCTAGATTTAATATTTGAATATTGCCTGCTGAGTTGGCTGCAAACCCACATGATTTATCTGACCTGCGTTATATCACACAGTTTAATTAAAAAATCCCTTAGCGAATCTAAAACCAGACTAATTATTCATAATAAATAATTGTTATTTAAGGTAAATATTATTTACGGCTTATAAATTGCTAAATTTCAGTCTTTAATTAAAAGATTCCCGGAACGGGACGCGTTCCTCATGGGTTCAACAAAGTGATGCCAAACCGTAAAACGCATGTATTACAAAAACTTTATTCATTGCATAACGTAGAACTACGCCAGTTTTTGATTCAGCGCGTGGGCATCCAAGAGGCGGCTGATTTATTACAAGAAACCTGGCTGCATTTTTTAAGGTTGGCTGATGTAGAGGCCGTGCATGCCCCACGCGCATTTCTATACAAAACAGCCGCCAATATTGCAACCGATTACAGCCGTAAAAAACGCCCGATTAATTTTACCGAATCCGAACTTGAGCATGACGACATGCCTTGCCCATTTCCGACACCAGAATCCATAGCCGATGCCCATTGGCAATTTGAACGTTTTACCGAGGTGTTACAAGAATTGCCCAGCCGTCAACAACAGGCGTTTATTATGAATAAAATGGAGGGGCTAACCCACGCGGAAATTGCCATTAAAATCGGCATTTCAGAAAAAAGCGTACAGCGTTTAATTATGAAAGCCTTCCAGCACTGTATTAAGCAAATGGCTATCTAATTAAAAACACTAGCTATGTGCAACAAAAAAACCAACGCGTTATGATAGTGATAGCAAAACTTGTCTTAGGCCGTGCCAGTGATTGAAAAGCCAGCTACTCTTAATGATGCCATCAAAACTCAAGCCGGGGAATGGTTAATCAGGCAACACTCTGGCCGCTGGTCAGCGCTAGATGAACAAGCCTTGCAACACTGGCTAACGCAAACACCAGAACATCAGCTTGCTTATCAACAAGTGCAAGCACTGTGGCGCGGCTTGGATCAATTTAAAACAGCCACGACTGACTTATCCACTGTCCAGCCAATTAAAACATCGCCGCCCAAATCCCAGTGGCGATTAGCCGGTACATACGCACTTTGCCTGCTGATGCTGACACTGCTTTTACCTTGGGACACCAGTTACCTGATACCCCACGAGAAAACCTATAGCACCCACAAAGGCCAACAAACCACAATCAACTTAAAAGACGGCTCTGAATTAGCACTTAATACCGACACCGAAGTGACAGTGCACTATAACTTACTAAGCCGTGAAGTAACCCTACATCAGGGTGAAGCGCTGTTTAAAGTGGCACATGAAGCCATGCGCGGCTTTGTGGTAAACGCTAAAAATGGTGAAATTACCGACATCGGCACGCAGTTTAATGTTTACCAAGTTGCCGATAAGGTTACCGTAACTGTTGTTGCAGGTGCGGTTATTATCAAAACCCCGCAACAGCAATCGTCCCCGCTATTAGCGGGCCAGCAGCTTAGCTACAATGGTTTGGGAACATTGACATTAGCTGACAACCCCAATCTAGAAAGCATTACGGCTTGGCGGCAAGGTTATTTAGTGTTTGATATGACAACATTGGCGGAGGCCACTGAGCAGCTGGCCCGTTATCATCCTCAGCAATTTGTTTTTGATGACCCTAAACTTAAACAATTACGCATTAGCGGCAATTTCAGCAGCAATGACTTACCGGCATTTTTAACCACCTTAGCGCGTGTTTACCCGTTAAGCTCACACAACCAATCTGACAATACCATCCACATCAAGGCCACAAACCGGCGCTAAGTTTCCCGCAAAAAAAATCTGTCCAGTTTGTGTGTCTTTATTCGTCCTATGGAAAGACCGATCAGCGCATCGACACTTTTCTAGTATGGAGCTAACTATGTCAGTTAATGAAAAAAATGCCTTGTTCTTCCTGTTAATGTTAAACCAAAGCGCACACGCAGAACCGGCAGTTGAGTTTAATATTCCAGCGCAGCGGCTACCTGCCGCGTTAAACCAACTGGCTAAACAAGGCCATTTACAAATGCTCTATGACGGCCCCACCGTTCAAGGTAAACAAAGCCCCGCCTTAATTGGCCACTACACCGCCCAACAAGCCCTGCAAAACCTATTGGCCGATTCCGGCTTAAGTTATACCTTTACTGCTGACCGCACCGTTGCCGTAAAGGCAGATACAGAAAAACCCAACTCTACCCAAGCCAATACCCTACCCACGGTAAAAGTTACCGACACCCGGCTGTACGATGCCACCGACCCTTACAACACCGACTACACCCTGCCTAATGCCACGGCAGGCACCAAAACCGACACGCCCATTATTGAAACGCCATTGAACGTGCAGGTGATTTCCAAGCAGGTGCTCAAAGACCAACAGGCCATTACTTTAGGGGATGCCTTGAAGAATGTCAGTGGCGTGGTGGTTACGCCAATAACAAACTTAGGTAACAACCGTTTCGATAACGGGGGCATCTCTGCCACTAACATTACATTAAGGGGGTTTCAATCCCAGACCTATTTCCGTAACGGTTTCCGCTTGCAGCAAGGGGCAGGTGCCCGGGAGTTGGCTAATGTTGAAGCCATTGAAGTCCTCAAAGGCCCTGCGGCTGTCCTTTACGGCCTGGTTGAACCCGGCGGGATTGTCAATGTGGTCACCAAACAGCCTCAAGCCACCCCGTACTATTCCTTCAACCAGCAATTCGGCTCGTTTGACAACTACCGGACGACAGCCGATGCCACAGGCCCCGTGGCTGGACATGAGGATTTGCTGTACCGGCTGAATGTTTCTTACCAGACCACCAGCGGCTTCCAGGACTTTACCGGCAAGGATGATGTGTTTGTTGCCCCGGTCTTCACGTGGCTGATCAGCCCAAAAACCCAGGCCACGGTAGAGTTTGAATATAACCGCCAACACGCCGGCATAGGTTCTTCACTTAACCCTTATATTAATGGCCAATTGCTGGACATCCCGCTCAGCCGAAATTACGGCGAATATTCGCCTGCCGTCACCGAGACGTTTTTCGGCGGCATCAACTGGTCGCACCAGTTCAATGAGGACTGGAGCCTTAAGCACCGTTTTTCTGTTAACCAGCAGAACTTTAATAGTCCCTCTTATCTGCAGCCCTCCGGCGTTTTCGGTCCTGATATTTTTGCCGCAATAGTAGGGCTAAACTCAGCCCCTTACTCTGGCCTTCCTGTTATCCGGCAAAGCGCCAGTAATGTTTTCCAGAACAATACCTATTCAACCAACCTTGATCTAGTCGGCCATTTTGATACCCTAGGCCTCAAGCATACCTTGCTGCTCGGTGGTGATTATTACCGGATCAACAACCTAGGCAATGTTATCCGCCCCCCCGTTGACGAGTTTTCTACCATTGACCCGTTCAACCCGGTGCATCCGGGTGTGCCTGTCCAATTGACCCGTAATGAAACGATATTAAACAGCCAACAACAGATTGACCAATATGGTTTGTATCTGCAGGACCAAATCAAGTTACCTTATGAGGTGCATGTCACCGGAGGATTCCGCTATCAAAACCTGCACCAGGACATCCAAAACATCGATACCACGGGGGAAATTGCCCTCTCACGTACGGTGCAAAGCCAAGATGCTGTTACCCCCCGGTTTGGCCTGTTATGGCACCCACAACAGTGGGTCAGCCTGTATGCCAATTATTCTGAGAGCTTTGGCGTCAACACCGGCCTCGTGTTTATCAGTGAAGGCAATTTTGCCTCGGTGGCGCCCACTAGCGCCACGCAGTACGAGGGCGGCATTAAGACCGAATTTTTTGATGGCCGTTTGCGTGCAACCTTGGGGTATTATGATTTGACCAAAACCAACACCGCCGTTTCTGATCCGGACCAGACACATAATTGTGGACAAGGTCCAGGCTCCTGTTCCCTGGCCATCGGCGAGGTGCGTAGCCAAGGCCCGGAACTGGACATACAAGGGGAAATACTGCCGGGCTGGAACGCCATTGCCACCTGGGCTAATGTTGATGTTAGGGTAACGAAAAGCCTTGATAGTAATACACTGGTTAGCGATGCTAACGGCAATGGCTTTAAGGTCGGCGACCGCTTGTTCAATGTGCCACGCAACACCGCCAGTTTTTGGAGCACCTATGAATTTTTAGCAGGCGATTTAAAAGGCCTAAAATTCGGCGGCGGCGTCAATATCCAGGAAGGCGCTATTGGTGCAGGTGGTTTAAACTTTTCCAATACTTTACCACCTATAAAAGTCCCAGGTTACGCCACTTTAAACTTGCTGGCCGCCTATAGCCGTCATATTGGAAAAGCCAAAATAACCTTGCAGCTGAATGTGGATAACCTACTCGACAAGCGCTACTACACGAGCATCAACGGTAGTTTAAACGATCCCAATGCCCAAATATTTGGTGCCTATGCCGCCTTCGGCGCCCCTAGGACATTTTTAGGCTCGATTAATATCCAGTATTAAATTCCCCAATATTTTGATGGGATAACATGATCTTTTATCCCATCAGACAAATATCAACCCAATCAATTATCAAGCCAGCTGTTTAAGGCATTATCATTTGCGCGCTTTGAGCCTGTTTTAGTGATACACACTAGTACTAGGACAGGCTCAACAACTACACCGCACGCCCAACCGTATTAAGCTTTAACCCTAACCAAAGTTAGCGCTTTGAAATAACATTAAATTTGCTGGCTACTACAAACACATTAACAACTTAGTCGGCAAAGTCGTTAAGCACAATTTTACCGCCAGACATGACAAAATTAGGATATTCCAATTTTTTTAAACTAGGTTCCAAGCTGCCTTTTACGGCAATAATATCGGCGGGTGCGCCTGCTGCCAAAGTCCCCAGCAGAGGTATGTTTAGGTAGCTACCTGCCTTAGAGGTGGCGCTACGCAGCACATCCTCTAATGTCATATGGGCTTTGCCCATCATATCAATAAGCTCTTGGGCATCTATACCCCAAGGTATATCCAGATGGGCGATTTCCGCGCCATATAATAACACCCCGCCCAATGCCGACCAGTGCTTTGCATTAGCCGAAATACCCGGGCATTTCGATAAAGTATCCAATGTGGAAACTATGTTTACCTGTTGCGCGAATGCTCTTTTAAGCACAGCCTTAGGAATAAGCTCACAAGGCATGTGCGCCCATTCAGTAATGCCCGCATTTAAGGCCAGGAGCGCACCTTTCTTGTCGCCAATATGGGCAGTGACGTTGCGTTGATGACGGCTGGCTTCATCAACAATCGCTTTAACGATAGCTTGTGGCAATAGCGGCCATGGTTTGTGGGGCATAGCGGTTTTATGTGCCAAAGTTTGATGGCTGTGATGCTGCGACCATGGCGCGCCTATCTCACCGCCGGGTTCCAAGGCTACTTTAATGATAACAGCGCCGCCAGCGACCAATTGCCGAACAGTTTCCCTGGCCTGTTGTTCGGTAGACACCGGCAGCGCTATTTCATTAACCCCCAAGTTTGGAATGGGGTAACCACCCGGCGCCGTAATAATAGGGCCTGAAGTCAGCATACGCAGCTTGCCATCGCCGCCCGTGGCGTGAAAAACCCGGCCGCCGACATCCCTAAGCGTAGTGACCCCATGTTTTAGCACGACATCCGTGGGAACATGCTGAAATTGGCTATGCGCATGTAGCTCAATAAAACCTGGCAATAGCGTTGCATCGCCTAAATCGATCACTTTGGCATTGCTTGAGTGTATAGCCGCGCGCGGCGCAATTTCCGCCACTAAACCATTCACCACCAATACTGCAGTATCGTTTCTGTAGTGATGGCCATCAAAAACCTGCTTGGCTTGCAGCACAATAGGCTGGCTTTCCTGCCCGGCAAACGCTATTTGGCAACAGCTTAATAAGCTGGCTAAACTAGCTAAGCCGAGTAGCTTGAATAATAAAAACTTAAGCATAAATAACGCGCGTAAAGTAATACATATCTCTGATTGTCAAAGCATTGGTGCAATCAATAGGCTTAGCAAATTCTAAAAACTAATTTGTATGCCGCCGTAAACGGACAAGGGCGCACCCGCATTCAGTAATTGGGAATCAGCACCTGCGGTTTCTTGTACAGTGTGGCTGGCGACATAGGCCGTATCCAGCAAGTTGCGGCCTTCCAGAAACACTTTATAGCGAGCATTTGCCCAGCCGGTGCGCAGGCCTAGCAAACCATAAGAAGAGATAGCATAGGTATTGGAAAAGTCGGCCCAACGTCTGCCGACTACATCAAAAGTTGGCCCTATAAAAAAGCCTTGGGCATGCCGGTATAGCACTTCACCTTTTAAGAAATAATCAGGCGCCGCCGGTAAACTGTTATTGCCATAGACAGCATCATTATCAAACCTGAAATGATTGTAGGTTACGCTAAGTTTTGGTTCGAGGGTGTGTGTTCCATTTGCATCCAACGCTAACCTTGCGCCAATAAAACCTTCAACGCCTGCATGGATAGTATTATCGACGTTTTTTGACAAGCTTAATCCAGGGCTTGGCGATACCGATAAAATTTCATTATTAAGCCAGGAATAATACAGCGATAGCTCCCAGTTTAAGGTATTTACACCACCCAAATCTTGGCTGCCGCGGCTGCCAACTTCTACCGAGGTACCTTCCATCGCTTTCAAACTAGCGTTACTGACATTAATAACGGTATTATCGGCTAAATTAAAATTGGTGGGCGGCTCGTAGATTCGGCTAACATTTCCATAAAGACTGGCACTTTTACCCAGGCTATACAGCAAGCCTAAACTAGGATTTATAGCGGCATAGTCAGCGTTGGGGTGGCTATTATTGCCAGTTAAGGCATTGGTGAGTGGATCAACGCCTATGTTAAGCACTTCCCGGTGGGCAAAAACACCTTGTAATGCGGGTGCTAACGTCCATTTGTCATTAATATGCCAGCGGTCTGTGGCGAAGACTTCGATAGTGTCGGCAAGTTTGGTCAATTGGCTGGTTAAACCATTGCGCCTGCCGCCATCATTACGGAAATTGCCGCCTTTTTCTGAGTTTGTCCCAAAATTAAGGCCTAACAAAAGCTCATGATGATCAAGCTTAAGGTTATAACGTGCCGATGTGCCCCAATCCTGTTGCTCTGTGTCCACTAAAAGACTAAATACTTCTTGCGCTTGCAAAGGCCCTGGGCCGTCAAAATCAACCAAAACTTTATCAACAATAGGATGATAAAGGCTTTGGCTTTCAAATGAAAAACCAATATCCAGCGAGCTTTTATCATCGATATGCCAAGTGGTCTTATTGGCTACCCGCTGGGTTTCAACATTAAGTTGATAGTTACCACCCAAAGCTTGCCGGCTAGCTTGGTTAGGGTTATCTTGAAATTCGGCGCGGGTTAATTGCCCGGGTAGCTGCTGGTTGTTTTTTATGAAATTAACATAGGTACGGTTCACCAAATTGGGGGCAATTTGCCAGCCAAAATTTGTATATAAACCAAAACGGTCTTGTTTATTGTGGTCGCGAAAACCATCCCAATTTTTACCTTCAACCGTTAATAAACCATCAAATTCACTATTAAAGACTTTACTAACTGTTCCTCGCCCTAAAAATTGGCCAAAACTACCGCCACTGAGCGCCAAGTCCGCACCCGGCACGTTATGCGCAGTCGGCGTGGTAAAATCGACGGCGCCCCCCAACGTGCTAGCACCATATTTAAAAGCATTGCCGCCTCTTGCCACGGTAGCAAAACTTGCCGCCAATGGATCAATAATACGGTTATGGTTGTTGCCGTCCGCCGCGGTTACCGGTAAACCATCCTGCAAAAACTTTATGCCGTTGCCGTCAAAATTAGTGGCATCCAAGTTGGAACCCCGGCTGGAAAAATACACCTCATCATTGCCGCTTTGGCTGGCCGCCCAAACACCGGGTACATAACGAAAAAAATCGGCAATACTGGAAACATTACGCTCCTTTAACTCATTAATATCAATCAAGCTGACAGCACCCGGAGAAAGCTCAACTTCAGCGGCAGCCGCAGCTAGTTTTGGGTCCTGATTTTCGTGTACGGTTAAGGTTTCCAGTACGATAGGTAGCTCAGCTTTTTTTTGGTTTTTTTCATCCGCAAAAGCCGCCAAATCCGGCAAAAACACTAACCCTAAAAGTAATACCATCTGGCTTAAAGCCCATTGGTCACAGGGCCGTTTAATATCAAGTGTATTCATTAGTCTTCCAACTGGTTAAGCAAAATCATCCCCGTATTAACTGGCGATTATTGACAAAGCCCCTGTATTCACAGAGCCGTTGGCCGATACTAAGCTTTTGCTGTAGCATTGTCTTAGCTGATTTATATGGCAAAGGTAGGATTTTTTATGCTGAAAATAAAACTATGTTATTAGCCCTAAAAGTAGTGTCTGAAATGCCGATTATTTAAAGTTGTCACCGTAAAATGGCTAGCTCAGCCGCCGTAAATCTTACTCTTACAGCGTTACGGCGCAGAATGTGCTTAATCAAAACTAATCTAAATTACGCTTGGCTAGGCCATGAAAAAAACAACACCCACAAACGCTACACGCTGGCGTATTAAATCCGATGAAATACCTTTTGAATACCTAGCGCAGGAAAATCAGTTTTATCAACGCCTACCTCAGGAAGCAGGTATTGGTTATTCAAACATTTTCCATCTGGAAGAAGGCCTACATTACATTGAAACGCTATATACGCCGCAAAGGGATTTTTCCGTATTAAGTACTATTGAATGCAATGAGCCACAAATTATTATCACTTTAGGCTTAAATGGCAGCTCGCGCTTTTCTGGGCTAGGACAAGACCTGATTTTTAAACCCGGTCATTCCGCGATTACGGCCTTTACTTCTAGCCAAGGTGAACGGCAATATGAAGCTAATAATGCCATTAAACAAGTGCGCCTGGTAATACGAAAAAAATGGCTGGAGCTAAATTTAGGCCCGACAACGTTTGACCCATGGTTTAAGCAAAACAGACTGCAAGCAATCAGTTGCCAGCCTATATCCCATCAAAGCTTATTGATAATTAAAGAATTGCTCAACAGGGACATTTCGGCAGCCATGCAGCGCGTATTTATGCAAGGTTATGTTAGGCTTTTATTAGCGTCAGAATTAAGCCAACTCAATTTTAACAGCGCTGAAACCCGCAAACACGTTAATCATAAAGATAGTGAAATAGCTGTAAAAGCCAGGGACATCTTGGCTGAGGAGTTTAATCACCCACCCAGCATTGCTGAATTGTCAAAACGAGTCGGCACAAACCAATTAAAACTAAAACAATTGTTTCATCACTATTTTAACAATACGCCTTATGGCTTGTTATTTGAAATCCGCATGAGCCAAGCCTATCAATTATTAAAAACAACTCATTGCCACGTAAATATTGCCGCTGATTATGTCGGCTATCAACACGCCAGTAATTTTAGTGCGGCATTTACCAAACATTTTGGCATGTCACCTAAAACCGTATCAAAAAGTTAGCCAACCGTGTTTCTTAGCTTTTGCTGCAGAAGATTTTGCACACTACCAACAAGCGCACCCAAAGTGCTTATCAAAAACGCTAAACGTCACTAAAAATGGGAGCTGCGTTGGTGACAGTTAAATTGTCTGCCACCAACGCCTGCTTATCTTACGTCATCCATTTGTATGCTGACCTGCCGCATACGCCACCAGCCCACTCCGGCAAACAATAAGGCCGGAACTGACAAACCTAAGTAATCACTAATAATCTTGGACCACAATTCGCTTAAAGTAACGGGTTGGTCTTGAAATGGTGGTATGCCGTTATAGTCACTGAAATCGGGGCTATCCTGGGCAAATCTTGGAAAGTAAAAAGCCCTTAAACGATGGTGATAGTCGTCAGTTGCATCAAGAAATGCTTGCTGCCTGTCCTGGCCTTGTCCGGTTAATAGCTGGGTGAGTTGCTGATAAATGATTGCCGGCGATAAAAACCGCAAGCGCCCAACAAAGTTGCGCTGCTGCTGCTGTTGCGCAGAGAAAGCAGTTAGTCCTGGTGCCAACACGCGCTTGGTTTCATCATCTATTGCCATACGGGTCTGGATAAAATCATCGACATTGACCTGTTTGGTCATCTTGACACGGTCAGGATGATCGATCAGATATTTTCCCAGCAATTCAGTTTTACGTTTGCCGACGTCGATAGTCGCTGCCCGGCTGGCATCGATAAATTCCATTCGGGAAGGCACTGGATAAAGTTGTTTTAAGCCCAGGTTGAGGCACCCTGGTAATACCACGACTAGCAGCAACCACAGCCCAGCCAGCAATAAACCATTTTCGGCCGTACTTTTACTGCGTGCATTGACCCAAAATCCACAAGCAAACCAAAATAGCGCATAAAGAGCGGTCGCAATCAGCCAGACTAGATACTCGTTTAAGGCTGTAGCATGATTTAAGCTTACCGTGTTAGACCATAACGCTAAACTCAACGGCAATAACAGTAATAGCAAAAATATCACAGCCCTAACCATAAAACGCATGGCGATAATCCGCCGCACAGCCAGCGGCTGGCAAGCTAGTAAAGACAAAGTGCCCTGCTCCCGTTCGCTGGACAGCTGGTTATAACTGAGGATCAAGATTGCAATCGGCAGCAGGGTGATCATGACAAAAGCGGTATCGAAACGGCCAAACAACAGCCGCATAGGATTTTCCAGGTTACGGTGCAGGCGTTCATCATAGCCGCCGCCTATTGCCCAGGCTGAAACCAGGATGCAGGCATTGTACAGGTCACTTTGGCCGACGGTCAGCGCAGCAATAGCACTGCTATGACGGCAGATATGCTGAACATTACTGCCTTCAAAACCCAAGGCATAACGGGGATCAGCATTACGTGCCGCAAGATTATCTGCAGCGGGCGCATTATGTTGCCGTAGCTCATCCGCTTGCTTGCGGCTATTTTGGTATTTATCAAGGCTTTGCTGTTCGAAATAGTTAATCTGGGCATTTTGCTCATCAGCCCAACGTTGGCCATTGGCCAGCCCAAACAGCACGGCTAGCAGAAAGGTCAATGTCACCGCCCAAAATACCCGGTCAAAGCGCAGTTGCCGGCATTCCAGCAAAAACAAAGCATACTTGCCCATATTAGCGTCCTGACAATCGTGACACTGCCGTACAGGCAAAACTGAATGCCGCAAGCAGCCAAAAGCTCAACATTGCAATAACTACCCGATACGGACGCAATGCTGTCCACGCGCTAGCTGGCTGATAAACAAATGTCGGCAGGCTTTGCCACAAGGTAATATCGCCTTTAACACTTACGCTGTTGTCCCAACCGTCAGCGTTTTTCTGCTGATGGGCGCTAATATAATCGTTTAACAAGGTGTTCATGGTACGGCGATGCAGCTCAACCTGCCGGGTAAAATCACGGTATTGCAGCAAATCGTTACCGGTTAGGGCCATAGACAACAGCGATACCCCGGCCGCAGGCGTCATTAAGGTTCCCCATTCCAAAAAGTGGTTTTGCTGGTCATAAATATCGTAACGCTGTTTATCGTAACCTTCGTAAACCCGCCAAGCGGTTTCATCACCGTTCTGCATATCCCGACCGGTATAATCAAAAGGTAGATCTTCGACTTTTTCGACTTGGTATTGTGCCAGCAGTTTTTTCTTAAAGGCTTCCGCGCCTTCCTCCCATGCCTTCCATAAATCAGTTTCCAGCTTCCCCCAAAACTCGGTATTTACGGGTGTCGGATAAAACTGGCCGCTGATATCCAGCAATGCCCTTGGTATGGCAAACACGGTCACGCCCCAGAACACCAATAATATGGCCAATGCCGTCCGTGCTGAACGGCAGCAGGCAGATACACCTAGTGAAAGAAACAGTATGATCAGCAGATAAAACCCATATAACAACACCAACAACCCCGCACGCATAGTTTCGTCCAGCCGCAACTCCGGTGCCGCCAAAGACGCGGCCAAGCCAATACCTGCTATGCCAGCAGGCAGTAACACAAGCGCTAGTATGGCGGCGATACCGGCGCTTTTGCCCCATAACATAAGTCTCGGATTAATGCCGATACTTAACAACTGGCGTAAAGTGCCTTGCTCACGTTCACCGGCAAAAGCGGAAAAACTCAACAAAATGACCAGCAAAGGCAATAAAACTTGCGCCGCCAGCGCGGGGCTGAGATCACCGAAGCGTTGTAAAGCGGTCATATCCTGTGCCGGTGGAAATTCCGCCTCGCCTTGAAGGTGCGCGCCATTCATAATCGATGCGCCAACATAAGGCTCTATGCCGCCATCCACTATTGCCAATGGCCGCGGGGTTTTAAATACATAAACCCCGTTATGTGCGGCATCGTGTGGATGCTTAGGGTCTTGCTGGCGCCAGCGTCGGTAGTCATGCTCAGCGGCTTCCTCAGCCTGGGCCTGCAAATCGAGATAATTACGCCAACCAAGCAAACTGCTGACTAGCAATAAAACCAATGCCAACGCCGCAGCCAAACGGAAACGGCCATCACGGCTGAACTCGGTAAACTCCTTACGGGCGATAACGCTAATCATAGCGCTGCTCCGGCTTTATTCAAATCAGCTTGCATGTGTTGCAGATATAACTGTTCCAGCTCGATGGCGCTGGTCTCGGCAGTATTCAACACAGTCAGCAGTTTGCCGGACTTCATGATCCCTGCCCGGGTACCGGTTTCTTTAACCCGGAATAAATCGTGGGTTGCCATCAAAATCGCCACGCCGGATTTTGCCAAGTTCCGCAGCAGATTGGAAAACTCGAAAGACGCTTGTGGGTCCAAACCTGAGGTTGGTTCGTCCAAGAGAAATATTTTAGCTTCCTTGGCGCAGGCGATAGCAATGCCAACCTTCTGGCGCATACCTTTGGAATAGCCAGACACCGGCCTATCTAGCGCTTGCTCAGGCAAACCCGCTGCTAGCAAAAACTCGCGTAATTGTGCTTTGCTATAACGCCAGCCTGAAAGGCTACTAAAGTAATTCAGATTTTCAGTACCGGACAGTCTAGGATATAGCGCCACGTTTTCCGGCAAATACGCGATCAGCCGCCGGGCTAGCCCAGGGTTGCAGTTGGCATCGTAGCCACCCACCTTGGCCACTCCGGCGCTGGGCTGGATAAAGTTTAAAAACAGATGAATGGTTGTGGTCTTCCCGGCACCGTTGGCACCTAGCAGACAAAAAATCTCGCCAGCGCCAATTTTTAGGTTCAAGTCATCCAGCGCCAGATGCGTGTTATAGCGCTTACTCAATCCACAAGCTTCTAACATCCTGCTGTTCCTCTCTTGGTCGTGTTAAAAAAGTAAGTATCGCTAGGCCAAAACTGAGCATGGCTAGTGGCGTGTTAACGCCGTTCACCTTGAGCCTTACGATTTACGGCTGAACAAATAACTAAACCAGTAGCGTTCAAAGCCACTGGCTTTTTTAGTAAGACGTTTCAGAAAATCAAATTACCTAAACTAATAAAAAATTCTGCAAACAGCTCGATGGGAAACTTGTCCAGATAACACAGTGAGGCAACCCTAGGTTGAGTTAATACTGAATATTAATCGAGCCTAAAAATGTCCTAGGCGCGCCGAAAGACGCGGCAGCACCACTAATACCCAGAGTGGGATCGTTTAAATTGCCATTGATGTTAGTATAATAGCGTTTGTCCAGGACATTATTCACGTTTAATTGGGCGGTGACTTTGGCTTTCCCAATGTTACGGCTGTAACCCAGTAGCAAGTTAAGCGTGGCTGAACCCGGTACTTTAATGGCGGGTAAAATGGCGCTATCAAAAAAATGACCACCGCCACTGCCAATGGTACCTTCCAGTACCGTCACCCCACCGCCGAATTTTAGCCCTTTTAAGTCGCCTTGCTGGAATTCGTAGGTGCTGAAAAAGCTGGCAGTATTGCGCGGTACGTTAAATAACCTGTCACCGACATTGAATGTCGCTCCCTGTGTCAGTGGGGCATTGTCAGCATTGGTCTTGGTGACGATGACATCGACATTAGCCCAGGTGGCAATGGCATTCCAACCCGGCAGTATTTCACCCTGGATGTCCAGTTCCGGGCCTCGACTGCGCACTTCGCCTAAAGCCAGCGAACATGAGCCGGGGCCGCTACCACAGTTATGTAAAGGGTTTGGGTCACTAACGCCAACATTGGTCTTGGTCAGGTCAAAATAAGCGAGGGTTGCACGTAAGCGGCCACCCAAAAACTCAGTTTTAACGCCGCCTTCATACTGGGTGGCACTAGTTGGGGCAACTGGGGCAAAATTACCTTCGTTGATAAACACCAGCCCAGAAGGATTGATGCCAAAGCTTTCGGCATAGTTGGCATACAGGCTCACCCAATCCCTAGGATGCCACAACAGGCCAACCCGCGGGGTGGTGGCATCCGCATTCAAGATTGCGCGGCTGGTTTCGCTACCATTGAAGGTGTTCTGTGTATCCTGGCGGATGTTCTGGTAACGGAAACCGCCCGTGATATGCAGGTCATAAGGCAGCTTGATTTGGTCTTGTACATAGAAGCCATATTGGTCGACTTGTTCGTTAAGGCCGAAATTTAGATCTCCAATCCTGCCTATTGGTATGCCCGGGTGAATTGGATTGAACGGGTCGATGACCGTTCTTTGTTCAAGTGCGTCATTACTGGTTGTCTGGCTTGAGTTGCTTATCCGGTAATAATCAGCACCAATCAGCAGAGTATGCCTCAAACCGCCGGTGTCAAAATGACCAACCAAATCCAGGTTGGTTGAATAGGTGTTGTTCTGAGCAAGATTACCTATCTTGTTTCGAAGGACAGTTAGACCATCAGATGGTGAGGTTAAGCCAAAGAGTTCTTCTATTGCACCGGGGCCAGAAGTAAAGCTAGGTGTAAAAAAATTATTGGCCTCAAAGCCTAGCTGGTTGACGGAAAAACGGTGCTTAACTGTCCACTCATCATTGAACTGGTGCGACCAGTTAACGCCGCCGAAAAAGCTCTCAGTGACAGCCGGTGTATATTCGCCATAATTGCGGCTGATAGGTATATTCTGCAACTGGCTATTGATAAAGGGGTTAAACGGGGTGCTTAGCCCGCTGTGTTGGCGGTTGTACTCAAATTCTACGGTGGCCTGGGTTCTTGGGCTGATCAGCCAAGTGAATACCGGGGCAACAAACACATCATCCTTGCCGGTAAAATCCTGCACACCGCTGGTAGTCTGGTAAGAAACATTCAGCCGGTACAGCAAATCCTCATGCCCCGCTATTGGGCCTGTGGCATCGGCTGTCGTCCGGTAGTTGTCAAACGAGCCAAATTGCTGGTTGAAGGAATAGTAAGGTGTGGCCAAGGGTTGCTTGGTGACCACATTGACCAAGCCGCCGGGTTCAACTAAACCATAAAGCACTGCGGCAGGGCCCTTCAACACCTCAATGGCTTCTACATTGGCCAACTCCCTGGTTCCTGCACCTTGCTGCAGGCGGAAGCCGTTACGGGAATAGGTCTGGGATTCAAACCCCCTTAAGGTAATGCTAGTTGCTGAAAGCACGTTCGGGATAGTGCCGCTATTACTCACCCCGTTGATGTCTGAAGTGACCGCCACGCCACTAACATTCTTCAAAGCATCCCCTAAAGTAATGGCCTGTTGGTCTTTGAGCACCTGCTTGGAAATCACCTGCACGTTCAATGGCGTTTCAATAATGGGCGTGTCGGTTTTGGTGCCTGCCGTGGCATTAGGCAAGGTGTAATCTGTGTTGTAAGGGTCGGTGGCATCGTACAGCCGGGTGTCGGTAACTTTTACCGTGGGTAAGGTGGAGGATGGCTCATTTTTCTGGCTAGGTGCGGGTTGAGGCAGATGTTCGGTTTTCGGTTTTTTATTAATCAACACGGTGCCGTTTTCAGCAATATGGTAATCCAGGCCACTGTCTGCCAATAATGTTTGCAGGGCTGATGCTGTGGTGTATACGCCGTTTAAGCCCGGACTTTTTAGGCCTTGGGCAATATCCGTGTTGTAAATTATTTGTTGTTTGCTCTGCTGTCCAAAACTGAGTAAAGCATGGTTAAGCGGCTGGGCCGGGATGTTTAACGCATAGCTGTTTAAACTCGTTTCCGCGTAAAGTGTTTCCGCGGAAACTAGCGTTAACACGGCTAAGGAAAGTGGGTATGGCTTAAAATTCGGCATGAAGTCTCCTGATTTCAGTCTTGGCTTAGTGGTCAGCTGAAAGCTGATATGACTTAAGACGGAAACCTAAAAAAAACCCACATGAAAAAATTGCAACTAGGCGTTGACTAAAACCGGATAACTAAAAATAATTCTCAGCTCAAGACGACAAAATAGGGTGTCAATTGATGGCTTTGCAATTGCGGCACGGCAGCTTTGAGCGCCTCGACAGCTTGATCCAGGGCATCAAGCCGAATTAAACCGCTGACCCGTTGCCGGGCTAAGGTTGAGTTTAACAAAATAACCCGTCCCGGCCGGTAACGGTTGATTTGTTCAATGGCTTCCGCTAACGGTAGACTATCCAGTAATAATAAGCCTTCGCGCCATAAGGCCAGGTTTTGTGGCGTAGCCAAATGCTGGACACTAATCAGGCCATCGTTAATTTGCGCCCTATCCCCTGCTATGAGTTGTTTGCTCTCCTGGTGTCTTGCATCTTGGATCTGCACTTTTCCTTCGACCAATTCCACTTGCGTAACTTGTGCTTGCAGCTTAACAGCAAACTCGGTGCCAACTGCTTTTACTTCATTGCCACCCGCACCAACCAAAAACGGCAGCTGTGCTTTAGCGACGGAAAAAAATGCTTCGCCTTGCAGTAACTCAATGCGGCGCTCATAGTTATTAAAATGAATGCTGGCGGCTGAGGCGGAGTTTAAGGTCATCATAGAGCCGTCTGATAAGGCGATGGTTTGCTGATGGCCTTTGCTGGTCCGATAATCGGCTTGCCATAAAGCAGGCGGGAAAATATAGTTTAAGGTCAGCGCCAGCACTATGCTGCAGGCAATTGCCAGCGCTGCGGCCAGCTTTGGTAGCCGCGGTTTTTTATCGTTGCGCTGTTCCTGCAGCAAGGGTTGTGCACCCGGTATAGGCTTACTCCGGTTTGGTAGGTTTTCTAGGCCCAGCCATAAACTTTCTGCTTGTCGCCAAGCTTCTTCATTGACCGCGCGGGCTTGCCGCCAGGCTTGTAGCTGCTGTTCTTGAGCTGCGCTAAATTGCCCAGAATGCAGTTTTGCCAACCAAGCGCAAGCTTGTTCTAAGGCATTATCGGACTCGCTAGCTGCAGGCTCAGTCGTCATAGGTGACAATAAAGATGTTGAAGGCATACTATAATAAACGAGCAGAACTGGCTAAACCACAGCGCATGGCTTAATATTTTGCTAGGGTTTTAGCGCAATGTACCAAAGCGCGTTTGACATTGTCTTCGACCGTGCGGATGGAAATGCTTAAGGTTTGGGCGATTTCACGATACTTGCGGCCTTCAAAACGGTTCAAATAAAAAATCCGCTGGCACAAAGGCGGTAAATCGGCTAAGGCGGTAAGTAACTGATCCAGCTGTTCCTCACCTATAGCAACTGTTTGTGCGCAACGTAAATCTTCTGCCTCCGGCGCTTCGTCATCTGCCCAAGTTGCTGTGGAGACATTTCGAGTCGACTGGCTACGGTAATGGTCGTACATCAAGTTAAACGCGGTGCGGAACAGATAAGCCTTAAGGTTACCAATGCGTGTCAAATCCTCAATCCGGCATAAGCGGATAAAAGCTTCCTGACAAAGGTCGGCGGCTGTATCACGGCAATTAACCCGTGACAGTAAAACTGCCTCCAATTCACTGTGGCAACTTAAATATAGATCATGTAGGAGTCGTGGATACGAGGCTGGCGGCATAGTGGCATAAGTGTCTTTAAGCGCCAAGACTGCTAGCAAAACCTATACCTCAATATAAAATTTTTTTTATATCAATTGTTTATAAAAAATAAAACGCTTGATAAATCTTTGCACCCACGAATTATTCGGTAAATGACACAGTTTTATTTCCAGTTTGAGTGAAGAGCCTTAAAACGGCAAAGTCCGCTTATTAGTAGTACCCGCGCTGGCTAACAGGAACGGCCCTAAATTAATTTAGGTTGTATTAGCCAATTAATGGCGCCTGCTTAACTGGCAAGGTTACTCAACGAAAAGTTGCCCATAACAAAAAGCATCATCAAATTGACTCGCATACCTTTTGCCCAAAATAAGACTACAGCGGGCGTTACAAGGCTTAAGCGTGTTATGTAGCTGCTTTAAGGTCGAGTTTTATGTGCTGCACTACGGCACTGATAACCTTGCCATAACTGACTGAACACGCCAGATAACACAGCCAATCTTGTTATTTAACATTGTTTAAATATTGCACAGAGCCTCATTTTACTTTTTGCCAACGTTACTAAGTTACTGATGCCTTCTCCTGCGGCCTTAATAAGGCCTTAGCAACTAGGCTTTCCAATTAAATTGGGCTGCTTTTTTAACCTGCCATAACATGAACTTTTATCCTAAAACTTTAGCTGGCATTTTTATTGCTTTTATCTTGCCGCGTTCGCCATCTAGCCATTAGCTCAGTTGACCCCTTATCTTAACGTTGACGGTTATATCCATTTTTGTATGAGCAGATTGGCTGCGTAGCTGGCTACTAATAGCCGTTTATCCGCCTTTAAATTTAAAAGTCAGTGGCATTATGTCTACCCGCAAGCGTATTTTGAATTTTCTGTTTCAAACCCATA
Source organism: Methylococcaceae bacterium (assembly GCA_041660045.1). Taxonomy (GTDB): domain Bacteria; phylum Pseudomonadota; class Gammaproteobacteria; order Methylococcales; family Methylomonadaceae; genus WM-3-3. The sequence goes on from JBAZXA010000009.1 coordinate 108,816, forward strand.
GCAAAGCTCTGCTGGCATTTGCCGGGCAACATTCTGGCGATGACCAAGCAGAGGATTTGGTACAAGAGGCTTATCTAAGAATGCTGCAACATCCAGAGCTGGAAAACATCGAAAACCCGCGGGCATTTTTGTATAAAACCACCTTTAATCTAAGTGTAGACCACTATCGGCGGCAAATTAACCAGGCTCGTTATCATTGTCTTCCTCATGAATTGACTACAGAACTAGAACAAATAGCCGCCCCTATACCCATACCCGAAGATCATTTAGCTATAGAGCAAGAACTTGAACAATTAAATGACATCTTACTAAAAATGCCCGAGCTGACTCGCTATGCTTTTGTATTACATAGGCTGGAAGGCATGTCGCACAAGGAAGTGGCACGCCGGCTAGGCATTTCCACACGCAGTTCTGAACGCAGGATAGCCCAAGCTGCGCGCTATCTCTTAAGCCAACTTGACAGCCAAGTTTGCGGTTATAACGACATAGACCATCTAGACTAAAATAGTTAATATGTTAACCATGCCTTGGCGGCTTGAGGCCACTGAAACGTTACATTGGTTAACCGCCACTTGTACTTATCCTATGCCAACCGCTTACTTGCCTTATGCTTAATTCTAAACACAACACTTCAGCAAAAGACCAGGCCATCGCTTGGATAATCAAGCTGCAGTCGGCATCCTGTACGCAAAAAGATAGGCAACTCTTTGCTGATTGGCTACAGCAACACCCAACACACCAACATCTGTTTAACGCCTACAACTCCCGCTGGCAAAGCTTGGACCGCCTTAAAGGCCAGGATTTTGAAACCCGCCGGGCGGCATTGCAATATCGCCCGCACCCACACCCCGCCATCAAGCCATGGCTGGGCTGGTCCGCTGCGGCAATAGTGTTACTCGCCTTAGGCTTAACCGCGTTTACCGATAATGGCTGGTATGGCCGTGATGTACATTATTCGGTAGCCCTCGGACAGCACGAATCCATCACCTTAAGCGATGGATCTGTTATGGAAATAAACAGTGATACCGACCTAAACGTGCATTTAAGCCGGTGGCAGCGCTCCGTTGAAATAAGCCATGGCGAAGTTTTTTTTCGTGTTAGCCACCAACCTGAACGTCGCTTTGTGGTAACTGCTGCGAATGGCAACATGATTGACATAGGCACTGAGTTTGACGTGTATTTGCAGGACGACAGCGTATTAGTTGCGGTGCAGCAAGGTGAAGTAACGGTAACAACGCAAGCCAATAATTCCGCCACGCTCAAGCAAAACCAAGTAGTCCGCTATAACCGTAGCGGTCAACTGTTCACCCGCAACGAAGACAGCATTGAAAACCTTACCGCATGGCGGCAAGGCAAGCTGATTTTTCAAGATAAAAGGCTAGATCAGGTGTTGGCCGAATTGAGCCGTTACCATAAGCAACAAGTACGGCTAGCCAATCCAGCTTTGGGCAAACTAGTCGTTAGCGGCAGCTTCCGTATTGCTGACATTGATAGTGCGCTGGATGTCATTGCATCCACCCTGGCAATTAGCATCCAAAGACCTAATGCCAACACGGTGATATTAAATAACAGCCATTGACCGCTTTCTAATAATTTTATCGGCATCTGCCAGTGCTGGGCCGGGGTTATGAATGCCAACTAACACCTGTAGGGGGCACGGCTTTTCGACCTACAACTTGGGCATCGAAACATTGGTTCCTAAGGTCTTAGCTGCGTTTCGTAATCCCCTGCGGGTTTTCTACTTGTCAAAATTATAACCGAGCATGCGATAGGCTATTACAGGCTAAATTTGTCATCCCTGCGGTTTTAATGTTAATAAACAAATAACAGCTTTTAATATCCCCGGCTTAACGTGGTCATGGCTTTACCGATGCTCTTCAGGACATTTTCTGCTTTTTCGGTGGCTTTATCTTGCCAGGAGGGAATGCCGGTCACCACACGGCTACTGTATAATACCACCGAAGACTCGTCTTTGGGTGTTTGCATTTCAATTTCGAACAGCGGAATATTCATAAAAAACTTATACAATAGCGCCGCTTCCGGACTGACGCTGCCGGGGTGGTTCCAGGTGTTGACCATTTCTTTGGGTTCGCCCTGCAAATGGGGTGATTGTGCGAACACTTTTACCGTATTGTAAGCCGCGGCGCTGATAGCGTCCGGTTGGACTTCCTGTTGATGGCGCAGGATGCTAAGCAATTTTTTACTATGTGCTTTTAACTGCCCGCTTAAATCGCCGCTGCCGTAACCCATTTCGCGCATATACGTGTGGGCAAACACGATCACATTACCGTATTTAGTTTTGCCGTTGGCGGAATAGGTAATTTTGTCTGCAGGTGCGAGTAATAGATATATATCAGGATCTCGGGCCCCCAGCTGTTCTAAACTCCGCATCGGCACGCCAGCAGAATAGGCGTCTATCAGCATCCGGCGCAGTGGCACCAGTGCCAGCTCGTTGCTTTTGCCTTTGGCCTGTTTGGCGATACCACCGGCGACGTCGTATTGGCTGCCGGGAAAAACGACCTCCTCGAAATCGCACTGGCTTTCGCTTACTGAATCCAAGCAACGGGTCGGGCGGATTTCGTTGCCGGCGACATAATGCACCAGCCGCTGCACGTCTTTGGGCATGTCCAGATCGTACCATTCCCGGATGTTGGGACCGAAGGCCTGGCTCAAAAATTTGGCAGCCTCATTGTCGGTGAGTTTGGCGACCAATTTACCCGCGTGTTTGGCGATTTTTCCGAACCATTCCATGGCATCGGAAAAACTGCTGCCGGGCGGAATCACATGGGAGACCGCATCGAACAAACCGACATAGCGTAGTTGCAGCACGGCTTCGCCATTCACGGTGTTGACCGTTAAACGGCCGTTTTTGCCCTGGGTTTCGCGTTTGATCAATTCAGTCACAAAGGCGCGGGCGATGGAAGCGCCGCGGTCGCCGCCGAATACCGCGATATTGATTTCAGTTATCACCGTCTTGTTACTGATTTCAACAATAGCATCCTTAAAGTTTTTTACCGCCTTGTCGATACGAGCTTCCACGCCAGCGTTAAACGCGCCTGCTGCCAATCCGGAATCGCGCAGCCAGGGCACGGCGTTGGAAAAATAGCGGAAAATCGCTTGTAAAGCGGTATCCAGCAAACCGCTTTTGATGTCATCGGTGTCGATTTTATAATGGTATTGGCTTTTGCTGGCTATACTGATGCCAGCTTCCTTCGCTGCCGCTTTGGCGAGGTCTTTGGGGATACCTTGTAAATGCTCCGAGCCGTCGTGTATCGCAATATCCATGGCATCGTTGAACTGATCTTTTGCCGCTTGCTCCCGGCTTTTCGGTTCCGGGCTTAGGGTTTTGCCAAGACCTTCGTAATAGAACCGATAAACACCTTTAGATTTGTCTTGTTCGCGATGAGCGCGAAATATTTTCCCCAAGTTGGTTAAACAGCCTTTTACATCATCTTCTTTCTCATCATGGAGAAAATCATCGAAGAAAAAACTCATCCAAAGTTTCTGATGACATGAAAAGCATTCATCCAAGCTTTCTGTAGCTTCCGTTTGAGCGGCATTTCCGGCGCGGCTTGACGCATTTGTGCCCGCAACTTTAGTTGTCATCGTTTATTCCTCGCGTTCGTTTTCTGGGAGAGGGTCAGGAAACTTATTCGCTGTAAAAGTGAGTTTAACGTTACCGTTTTTCAAGAAATGGACACCTACATAATCTGTCATTAAATCCAGGTTTTCCGGGATGGCAATGGTTTTTTCCCAGTGATCTCTTGGTAATGGTTTACCGTAACCAAGCTTAAAATTAGGATTGACTGCAAGTGTCTGCGCTAAACTATGGCTTACTTCCCACTCTACTTTTACTTCTTTCTGACCTCGTTCCAGGTTAAGGCAGCAAACTAAGCCACCCCCACCCGTACTGTGGGCGGACATATTAAATCCCCCTGAATCACCAATACTAAAGTTATAAATAGGTCTGTCGGTGTAATTAAATGCGCTCACACTCATAGAAGCATATTGCGGATGCTCCACCAGATACTTGCCGAGCTGGTACAGTCCAATATAGCTGAGACCAGCTACTATCACCAAGCCGTACAGCAGTTTCATCCAGCCCCTAAAGTACCAGGGCTTTTTGCGTGGTGGTTCGGCTGTAGTTGTTTGTGTATGGTCGGATTTCATGGTATTGAATTGTCTGTTTTTCATTAAGTTAAATCGGTTACGCTTAAATTATCACTATGCACAGTCATACAAGTTTCTGTGGCTAACTTGGCAGTATTTCTGGCGCGGCTAGACGCTTTGCGCCCACAACTTTAGTTGTCATTACTTATTCCTCGCGCTCGTTTTCAGGAAGAGGGTCAGGCGTAGAATTAGTCGTGAAATTCAATTTCACATTGCCATTTTTCAAGAAATGCACGCCGACATAGCTTGTCATTAAATCTAGATTTTCCGGGATGGAAACAGTTTTCTCTCGTTTTTCGATAGGTATGTTTTCTTGTTGTTCCGGAGGTAGCTTATCGAACTGCGCTTTGGTAAAACTCGGTTCCCACTCCACTTTGACGTCCTTCTGGCCGCGCTCGAGATTAAGGCAACACGTCATTCCTCCACCCCAACCCTTACTATCAGTCACTTCAACGTTCCCGCCTCCAGTATCGCCGATCGTAAAACTAAAAATTGGCCGGTCGGTGTAGTTATGACCGATCACGTTCATGGAGCCATATTGCGGATGCTCCACCAGATACTTGCCGAGCTGGTACAGTCCAATATAGCTGAGGCCTGCTACTATCACCAAGCCGTACAGCAGTTTCATCCAGCCCCTAAAGTACCAGGGCTTTTTCTTTGGCGATACGTCTGTCATCTGAATTCTTCGGCCAAGCTATCGCGACCAAAGTGCTGGATGGCTAGCTCGTTCCAGACTTCATCCGGTACCTGCTTAAGCGCGACAGCCAAAGTCATGGCTTGTTGCCCCCCCGTTTGTTGGCTTGATTGATATAGTAGCAACTGTTTTTGAATGATTTTATGTTCGTAGAAATAAGGATGGACCCCGAGCGAGAGATGAACAAAATGAAAAAATTCGTTAAAACGCCGGATCCCGAAGCCATAGGCGATCAGCGCAGTTTTACGGATGTGTTCGAGCTGTTGCGGCATCATTTTATCTTCCGTGAGTTCGATAGGGAACTCGTCGCGCAATCTTTCATAGAGTGCATAGTGGACAGTCGCCAAAGCGATATGTTGCATTTGTTCCGGCTGGTAATGTAACGGCGCCTCGGTATGGGCTGAACACGAGTTGGCACCTTGATAACGGTTTTTAGGTGTGTTCCCCACCGCACTGAGCAACGTATGTACTGGCTGCAGAAACAGGGCGCGCTGAGCGTCGTCCAACGTTTCAATATAGTAAGGCCAGATTTCCGCATCGAACCAACGCACGAACATTGGGCTATTGTCTTTGCTGCGGACACCTTTAACCGACCACGCCCAGTGGGCCTGCATCTGCGCGAAACTGCATTGGCCCCATAGCCAATAAAATGCGGTTTCATCAAGACCTGGAACTGATTGAAGACTGGCCGCCACCGAAATGCCTAAGCTGTGGGGAATGGCATACAAACTTGTTGCCAGCGGATTTTGGGTATTCATATCGAAAATGGCTGTCTGTTCACAATCGCCTAATACTTTATTCAACCAGTGGTTGGGCTTCTCGATCGCATCACGGATGAGATAAAGCTGGATTTCGCCATCGGGAAGGGTGTCGTAAATGTCTTTAATGTCTTGCTGAAGCGCCATAAATACATAGTGTGAGAGTTAAAACGTTGTCAGGCTACGAAGGCAGCTTTAAATTTTCGTGCTCGAGTTAAGCAATCCTCCAAGCCAACTTTTTGCCATTGCGGTAATGGGTAGGCGATCCGCGCGGCGCCAACAAAGCTTTTCTTCCCGGCCTGGATGGTGAGCTTGCCGGGGCATTGCACGGTGATGTTGCCGTTTTCGATGGTGATGTTGGCGCCGCCTGCGGTGCTGATGCTGATGCCTTTGGCGGCAGCCCAGTCGATGTGGGCGTGGCTGCTTTTGATGTCCAGCTGCTGCTGCGCCTGTACGGCCAGGGTGTTGTTTTGTGCCTGCAAGTCGAGGGCGTCTTGCGCGGCGATGAGCTGCAGCCCCAGGCCTTGTTGCCCTGGGGCGCTGGCGCCAGCGAGCAGGCCAATGGCCTGGCCGGTGTGCAGGCGCAGTTGCCCGCCGGTGACAAATTGGCTGTCCTGCCCGCTGACCAAGTGGATGTTTTCGCCATTGGACAGCTGCAGGTCTTGCCCGGCGGTGGCGTTTAGGCCGCCCTTGGCGGCGATGGCGATGAGCGGGTCGGTGCTGTGGGGCACGCTGCCGGCTTGGGGCTGGGTGTTTTTGTTGCTGGCATCGGCCATGGCCTGCTGCCATTGGCCGGGGCTGACCATGCCGCTGATGCTGGTCAAGTGGGCGGGCACCGGCGCTTGGGGCTGGCTACCTTGGGCAATGTGGCTATGCTGGCCTTTTAGGCTGCCGATATGGCCGGACAGTTGCACACTCTGGTGGGTCTTGGCGGCTAGGTTGAGGTTTTCGGTAATCTGCAGGGCCTGTTGCAGGTGTGCCATGCCGGCGGCGTTGTCACCGGCGGGTTCGCGTTGGCCGGCACTGTGGTCTAGCGGGTAGCTGCTCAGCAGCAGGCCAGCACCGGCACGGAGGGCGCCGTAGGCGTCGGTGCGCAGTTCTGCGCCCAGGCCACGGAAGCTGCCGCGGTAGTTGTCGGGGTTGTGGATGAGATGGCCTAGGTTAAGTTCTGAGCTGGCCTGGGTGGTCTTCAGTTGGATGCGGCCTTGGCTGTCGCTGTCATCAAAGGCCAGTTGGTTGTAGCCGGCGCCGCCCTGTTCTTTGCTGCGGATGCCCCATTGGGCGGCGGCATTGCGATGGCCACCGCTGTCCGTGGAGGCGCCGTGCCAAACTGGGCTGTGGCCTCCGGCGAGGTTGCCTTGGGCGCTGGTTTGGTGGTCGTGGGCGGGGCTAAAGATGGCGGCGCCGTTTTGGCCTTGGGCTTGGCCACCGGGGCTGGGCTGGATGCCGCCTTCGCCTTGGCCGTGGTAGAGCGCGCCAAGGATGAGCGGACGGTCGATGTCGCCTTCGATGAACTGCACCAGCACTTCCTGGCCGATGCGCGGCAGGAACTGGCTGCCCATGCCGCCACCGGCGCTGCGTTGGGCGACGCGCACCCAGCAGGTGGCGTTGCCGTCATTGTGGTTGCCCTGCCAGTGGAACTTGATGCGGACACGGCCTAGGCGGTCGCAGTAGGTTTCGTCACTAGCGCTGGCGCTGGTTTCGCCATTGCTGCCGACCACGATGGCGGTTTGGTTGCCGTGGGCGGTGGCTTTGGCGTTTTGGCGCAGGCCGTTGCCGCTGTGTTCTTGCACCGGCCGCCACGGGGTTTGTGCGGCCAGGGCGGTGAATTGGTTGGCATAGCCTAAGCGGCTGGCCTGTGCGTACAGTTGCTTAAAGCTGTCTGGGCCGGCTAGGCCAGGGGTGTCGCCGTTGTCGGTTAGGCTGGCTTGCAGGAGTTCGGCGAGCGGGGTAAACAGGGTGCTGCCACCAACCTGTGCGGGCTTGGGCAGGTTGTTGATGCCGAGGCTGGCGACGCTAAGCACGGTGAATTCGGGCTGGCTGTTGTCGCCGTCGCTGGCCATGGGGCTTTGGCTCAGGCTAAAGCGGGTGCCGGGGCGTAAGCTGCGCACGGTGCCGCGTGCCTGCCATTGCTGGCGGCGGGCTTCGTGGGCTTCTTGCTGCAGGCGGGCGTAGCGTTCGGCTTCGGCGCGGTTGGCGTAGGCGTACAGGCCGGGGGCATCGTAGCTTTCCAGCTGCGGTGCGTTATCGCCACCAAGGGGTAAATGGCTGGGTACGCTGGCGCTGACCGCTTGTTTGCTTTTGTAGTCCATACTGAGCACGGTGGTCAAGGCTACGCTTAGCCGGCGCTGGCAGCTGATGGCCTGGATGCTGTCCTGCTGTTCGCCGGGCCTTGCCCCCTGGAAGCGGATGCCGGCACCACCTAGGGCGCTATGGCTGGTGGCGTCTTCGGGTATGGCGTTGGCCTGGGTGCTGTCGGCAAACAGCGCCAATTGGTGCCGGGCGGGGGCGTTTTGGTTTTCTTCTATACGCCAGCCCAGGCCTTCTTCGGTGAGCAGGCGGCTGATGAAGGCGTAGTCGGTCTCACGGTATTGGACGCAATAGCTGCGTGGGCGGGCGTCGGCCATAAATTGGCTGGCGTCTTCGCCCCAGTGCCAGGCAGCCTGGGCGTAGCCAGCGAAGACGGCATCGATGATCGCGGTCAGCGGCAGTTCTTGCCAAACCCGGCTGGTGTGGTGCTGGGTCAGCTGCCACAGCCAGGGCACCAGGCGGATGCGGTAACGGGCATAGGCGCCTTCGGAACCTAACAGTTCAGTTTGGTTTATCAGGCCACTGTAGGTGGTGCGCGAGCCGTCGGCCAGGCTGATGGCCAGGCTGGCGGTTTGGCCCAACAGCGTAGGCAAGTCCAGGTCGGCGTCGGGTGACAGCAGGATCAGGTCACGGTGGCCGAGGCCGTTGACGGCTTCTTGGGCGGCAAAGGCTTCCACCAGCAGGGTGCCGGGGTTGTCTTGGGCATCGGGCAAAAACAGCTCGTAAAGGCGGGTGTCACTGGCAAATTGGGCAGGCAAGTTCATAACAGTTTTGGTTGCAGCTGTGCGGTTTGGGCCGGTTAATAAAGGTGGGTTGGTGTTTTAGTAGTGTGCCATTTCGGGGTGTACGCCTATGGGCCAGACTCATGGGCAATGAGCGCCCTATTCAGAACCAATACGGCCATGGCGCATTTAGGGCAATGCGGATAGCGTATGTTTGTGCTTTATGTGTTTTATATGCTTGCAAATGGCTAGTATTATTCATATTGTCACCCAATTTGAGGCGTTATTATTCTAACCTAAAAACGGCGTGCAGGTAAGGTTTTTGAGTGATATTTCAGATTGCTGCCAACACAATCACTAGCTCTTAGCTTCCTGGCGGCTTGTTTGCGGCTTATTAAACGCGTGTAGCCCAAAACCGATTTTTTAAGTTGCTTACTTTGCTAGCCATGCGGCCACTTTGTGCCTAGCAATACGCCTGGATTATAATTTTCATTGCCTATCGGCAAGCCCTCACAAAGCTTGAGCTGGGTCGGCTATAGCTGGGGTATTGTGCCGTCGAGTGCTTTTTGGTTTAAGTTGCGGTTCAACTGTTGAATGTCATACGCGCGACAACTAGCGCCAAGGCTTTAAACATTATAAAGCCAAAGCGATAATTCGTGTGGCATACAAAATTTTGGCGGTGTTTTTTTTCTGCTTCGTTATAAGCAATAGCACTTACAAAACGGAGTAACCCATGAGAGTATTAAGGCCATTTTTTTTAACCACCACCATGCTGGTATCAGTAAACCATTCGGTAGCCGCTGAAACGCTGCACAATTTGGATATTCCTGGACAAAACCTGGCTGGTGCATTGCAACAGCTATCCGCCCAATCCGGCGCCTCGCTTTTTTACGCCTCCGCCACTGTCAAAGGCCTAAACGCACCCGGGCTTAAAGGCAAATACTCTGTTGAATCAGCGCTTAAACTGCTGCTGTCCCATTCCGGACTGGGCTATAGCCTGGCCAACGACGGCTCAATCTCAGTAAAACCCGCACCTAGCCAAAAAAATGAGCCTTCCTCCACCCTACCCACGGTAAAAGTTACCGACACCCGGCTGTACGATGCCACCGACCCTTACAACACAGACTACACCCTGCCTAATGCCACGGCAGGCACCAAAACCGACACGCCCATTATTGAAACGCCCCTCAATGTGCAGGTGATTTCCAAGCAGGTGCTCAAAGACCAACAGGCCATTACTTTAGGGGATGCCTTGAAGAATGTCAGTGGCGTGGTGGTTACGCCAATAACAAACTTTGGTAACAACCGTTTCGATAACGGGGGCATCTCTGCCACCAGCATTACATTAAGGGGGTTTCAATCCCAGACCTATTTCCGTAACGGTTTCCGCTTGCAGCAAGGGGCAGGTGCCCGGGAGTTGGCTAATGTTGAAGCCATTGAAGTCCTCAAAGGCCCTGCGGCTGTCCTTTACGGCCTGGTTGAACCCGGCGGGATTGTCAATGTGGTCACCAAACAGCCTCAAGCCACCCCGTACTATTCCTTCAACCAGCAATTCGGCTCGTTTGACAACTACCGGACGACAGCCGATGCCACAGGCCCCGTGGCTGGACATGAGGATTTGCTGTACCGGCTGAATGTTTCTTACCAGACCACCAGCGGCTTCCAGGACTTTACCGGCAAGGATGATGTGTTTGTTGCCCCGGTCTTCACGTGGCTGATCAGCCCAAAAACCCAGGCCACGGTAGAGTTTGAATATAACCGCCAACACGCCGGCATAGGTTCTTCACTTAACCCTTATATTAATGGCCAATTGCTGGACATCCCGCTCAGCCGAAATTACGGCGAATATTCGCCTGCCGTCACCGAGACGTTTTTCGGCGGCATCAACTGGTCGCACCAGTTCAATGAGGACTGGAGCCTTAAGCACCGTTTTTCTGTTAACCAGCAGAACTTTAATAGTCCCTCTTATCTGCAGCCCTCCGGCGTTTTCGGTCCTGATATTTTTGCCGCAATAGTAGGGCTAAACTCAGCCCCTTACTCTGGCCTTCCTGTTATCCGGCAAAGCGCCAGTAATGTTTTCCAGAACAATACCTATTCAACCAACCTTGATCTAGTCGGCCATTTTGATACCCTAGGCCTCAAGCATACCTTGCTGCTCGGTGGTGATTATTACCGGATCAACAACCTAGGCAATGTTATCCGCCCCCCCGTTGACGAGTTTTCTACCATTGACCCGTTCAACCCGGTGCATCCGGGTGTGCCTGTCCAATTGACCCGTAATGAAACGATATTAAACAGCCAACAACAGATTGACCAATATGGTTTGTATCTGCAGGACCAAATCAAGTTACCTTATGAGGTGCATGTCACCGGAGGATTCCGCTATCAAAACCTGCACCAGGACATCCAAAACATCGATACCACGGGGGAAATTGCCCTCTCACGTACGGTGCAAAGCCAAGATGCTGTTACCCCCCGGTTTGGCCTGTTATGGCACCCACAACAGTGGGTCAGCCTGTATGCCAATTATTCTGAGAGCTTTGGCGTCAACACCGGCCTCGTGTTTATCAGTGAAGGCAATTTTGCCTCGGTGGCGCCCACTAGCGCCACGCAGTACGAGGGCGGCATTAAGACCGAATTTTTTGATGGCCGTTTGCGTGCAACCTTGGGGTATTATGATTTGACCAAAACCAACACCGCCGTTTCTGATCCGGACCAGACACATAATTGTGGACAAGGTCCAGGCTCCTGTTCCCTGGCCATCGGCGAGGTGCGTAGCCAAGGCCCGGAACTGGACATACAAGGGGAAATACTGCCGGGCTGGAACGCCATTGCCACCTGGGCTAATGTTGATGTTAGGGTAACGAAAAGCCTTGATAGTAATACACTGGTTAGCGATGCTAACGGCAATGGCTTTAAGGTCGGCGACCGCTTGTTCAATGTGCCACGCAACACCGCCAGTTTTTGGAGCACCTATGAATTTTTAGCAGGCGATTTAAAAGGCCTAAAATTCGGCGGCGGCGTCAATATCCAGGAAGGCGCTATTGGTGCAAGCGGGGTAAACTTTACTAATGCCATTCCGCCTATAAAAGTCCCAGGTTACGCCACTTTAAACTTGCTGGCCGCCTATAGCCGTCATATTGGAAAAGCCAAAATAACCTTGCAACTGAATGTGGATAACCTACTCGACAAGCGCTACTACACTAACATCAACGGTATCTTAAACGATCCTGATACACAAGCCTTTGGTGCCTATGCCGCCTTCGGCGCCCCTAGGACATTTTTAGGCTCGATTAATATCCAGTATTAAGTTTTTATCACATCAACTTCAGCGGGTCGAACAGGCTTAAAGCTGCTCTTAGAGCTGCCTTTCGACTTATTATTAAGCCACGCTGCATAGACCTGCTGAGGTTAACCAAGCCAATATTATTAACCACCAAGAGCGAAAGCAACGTCACTATTTACATCAACTATAAAATTTTTTTATCCAACGGTTCATCATTTTATTTTAGATCCGTTATTAGTTATGGAGGCTATGAAAATTCCTATGATTTAGCCTCTAACTACACCATTACTAAATGACAGGCTTGAATACGTTTGTCCCATGTAATCGCAGTAGTTTTCCTCCCTACCTAATATTTGGAGATCAATAAATGAATCTAATGAAAAATGCATTACTCGCTTTAACTTTTTCAACAGCGGCTTTGTCTTTAAGCGCCCAAGCCCACGAACTTAGAGACCTTGGCGATGGTTATTTAATTCAGGTTGGCGTTGATGTTGAGCCACCAATTGCTGGCCAAACCAACGGCATGGATTTTATAGGCTTTCATGAAACTACACCGGGCGATGTGTCTACTGCGGTAGGCATAGATAAAAATGCAGGCGACGTTATTGAAGTTATTGCTATCCCACTAAAACTGAAACGTGAAGCCTTTAATTCACCGGTTACTAAAATCTTCCCTTTTTTAACAAGTTTCCGTGATACCGTTGTTGACGAATTTCCGGCTGTGGTGGCGGATTTTATTTTTCCTAAGATTGGTACTTATGGTTTTATTGTCTCTGGAAAAATTAAGAAACAAGGTTTTGCAGAAAAATATTTTATCGAGAAATTTGTCTGTGGTGCTGGCACCCAAGACACCACTTTTGGCACTGACTTTGAGTGTGTAGCGCAATAATAGGTTAATTTTACAAGGCCGTAGCTATAACCTGCTACGGCTTTTCTCTATACCGCTAATAGTATTCAGTTCAAGTGTGCTGGTAGGGCCAAGCCTTAACTCCGTGTTAGCCACTGAGTAAATATACCTTGTACTAGATGCTAGCTTTAGCAGCACGCCGCGAGGGGCGCCTTAAAAAATTCATCAATTAAGTTTACCCCGATACACCTCATTTTTCATACCTGCCTTCAAAAACTAACTGCCACAAATTTATTTTGTTCGTAAAGGGGTAATTTGTGCGGCTCAAACGTCTTACAGATAAGACGTCATTACCTACTTAGGGATTTGCCGAAAACACTTTATTTAACTGACATTTTCAGCACACGAAAAATAAAAACCACAAGCCAGGGTCTGAGGCCTAAGCATCTGACTAGGCTTAAATCTAATATGAACGTTGATGTTATCGCTAGACAATTTATGACTAGACACTTTTGGCTGCTGCTACACCGTTACGCTGGTTTGTATTTGGCTTTTTTTTTGATTGTAGCCGGTTCAACCGGCACCGTTTTGGCGTTTTACCATGAGATTGATGGTTGGTTAAACCCTCAACGCTATTATGTACCTGTACAAAATACCCCATTGCTTGATGGTTTTCGTTTACGTGAGTTGGCCTTAGCACAAGAGCCTCATGCCCAAATTAATAGCGTAGTGCTTAATCCCAAACCCGGTGAAGTTGTGGAACTTGGCTTAACGCCATTAACCAACCCCGCAACCAAGCAAACGTATGTACTTGATTATGTTTCAATCCGCTTAAACCCCTATAGCGGCGAGGTTGTCGGTCACGGTCAAGTAGAAAAACTCTGGCCGCTTAGCCGCAGTAATCTAATGAGTTTTATTTATCGCCTACATGATTCTCTTGCATTGGGTGAATTAGGTATTTGGTTATTTGGCATATCGGCCTTAATTTGGGCGCTGGATTGTTTTGTAGGATTTTATCTGACACTGCCCCGTTTCGGCCATCAAGCACCGCTGCCCGCCAACTTAAGCGCAACTCCCCAGCGCAATTATGGGCAACGTTGGGCTGTGTCATGGAAAATCAAATGGCCTACTTCACGCCTGCGCTTTAATTTTGACCTCCATCGCGCAGGCGGACTATGGACTTGGCTTATGCTCTTAGTATTTGCTTGGTCCGCCGTGCAATTCAATTTGCCATCTGTTTATAAACCGGTCATGTCGGTTTTTTTTAATTTACCCGAACTCAGTGACTTAACCCGCGCAGATTTGCCTCAAGCACGCATTAATCCTGATCTTACTTGGCAGGCAGCATATAAGATTGGCCAAGATTTAATGACCCTAACAGCGCAACAATACCAGTTTAATATTATCGCAGAACAGAACCTAATCTACTTACCCGAAAAAAACGTCTTCGCTTACCAAGTAAAAAGTGACCTGGACATGCCGACTAAAGGCGGTCTAACCCATGTTTTTTTTGATGGGGATAGCGGTCAACTTATCAATATTTTTCTGCCATCCGGTCAGTATCCCGGACTTACCCTACAATTTTGGTTACAAATGTTGCATATGGCTGGGGTTTGGGGTTTGCCATATAAAGTATTTGTTTGCTTGATGGGCTTGGTGGTCGCCATGCTTTCCGTTACCGGCGTTTATATTTGGCTAAAAAAACATCAGGCGGCAAGTATTAAAAGAAAATTACATGGCACAGTTTAAGACGCTTAGTAAGCTGGTTATGCGCTATATCTCTACGCAACGTTTAAACTTTAAAACGTTAACGCTTATATCAGCCGCAATGCTTACTGGCAGCGGATATTTCCCAGGATTTGCCTGGGCGGAGCCTGCGGTTAGTGTCCGTATTAATACGCTGGATCAAATAGCGGTATATCCGGAATCTTCCGCGCCGGCACAAGTGGTTAGCCGCAATGACTCAGCCTTAGCTAGCGCGGTTGATTCGTTAGTGCTGGAGATACCGGTCAGGATTGGTGATAGGGTCAAAGCGGGGGCCGTGCTGGTAAAGTTAGACTGTAAAGCGTTTGAACTGGAAGCTGCGCGTTTGGCCGCTGAACAACAATCGCTGCATGCCAAACAAGATTTATCTAACTGGCAATTAATACAAGCGCAAACCTTGGCCGATCAGCAAACCTTACCTGAAGAACAGGTACAAGAAAAACGCTCACAGTTGTCAGTAATCACACACGATATTGCTGCTTACCAAGCACGCATAGCAACAACCCACCAGCAAATCAGCCAGTGTGCCGTTAAAGCACCCTTTAGTGGTGTAGTGACTGCCCGTATGGTTGCTGTAGGCCAATACGCAGCGCGGGGAACGCCGTTAATCAGGCTATTGGATTTAAGCCTGGCTGAAATATCCGCACAAGTACCCAGCCAAGACATTGCTGGCTTACAAAAAAGCCAACAACTTGAGTTTGAATTTCAAGGCCAACGCTTAGCCTTAAAATTGCGCACTGTGCTGCCTATTATCCAAGCCGAAAGCGGTACGCAGGAAGTCCGCCTGGAATTTAGCCAAACCCAAGTGGCGCCAGGTGCTGCCGGACGTTTGCTGTGGCATAACGAAAACCCACATGTGCCAGCCGAGCTATTAGTCAAACGTGGTGAGCATCTGGGTTTATTTACCCTGCAAAATAACAGCGCCCATTTTCATGCTTTACCGCTAGCCCAAAGCGGTCGCCCCGCAGCGGTCGATTTGCCAGCATCGACACAGGTCATTATCGCTGGCCAATACGCCTTGCAAGATGGCGTTACTGTCAAGATAGAGCCTTAACCATGCGCTTGGCCTCGCTATACAGCAATCATGTGCTTGCCAACTTAAGTTATTTGCTGGTGATCATCATGGGTTGCCTTGCCTATGTACAGCTACCTAAAGAAAAAGCCCCGGATAAACCGGTCAATGCAGCCTATATTTCGATAACTTTACCAGGCGCCAGTGCAGAAGATGTAGAAAAAGTAATCGTTACTCCCATAGAGCGCATGCTCCGCAGCAAACTGCACAATATCAAACATGTTTCAAGTAATGCCCAAACCGGTTTAGCCAGTATCAACATAGAGTTCGAAGAAATCGGCAAAACGCTATATGAACGGCGGGTTATGGAATTACGCCGCGAATTGCAAACACTCACGCAAAGCGAACTACCTAAAAATATGGCTCCGCCCAACATTTACGAGGGTAGTTTGACAAATGCTGACTGGTTTAAGGTAATCGTTTATGGGCCTGGTGAAGATGAAAACTTCTTTAGCCAAGCCCGGCAAATCAAACAAGACCTACAACACCTGCCCGGTGTAGCCCTAGTGGATAGCAAAGGTTTGGAAGACCCCGAACTGCAAGTGCAGTTTCATCCTGAGCAACTTGCTGGCTTAGGCATAAACCCTATCGCATTGGCAGACACCGTAACGGCTTATTTTCGCGATATTGCCGCAGGCGTGGTTAAAGTAGATGAGCGCGAGTGGCTACTAAGGGTGACAGGCACAAATGATGCCGCTGAACGCTTGGCTCAGCTGCCCGTAACCAGCGCTAAAGGGGTCGTAAAATTAGGTGATTTAGCCGATATTAAACGCGGCAGTAAAACCGCAAAACAAGGTGTGCGCTTTCGCGGCCAACCCGCTGTCGCAATCATCCCGTTCAAACAAGCGGGTACCAACATTTTGCAATTGATCGACCAGATCAATGCTTATATTGCCGCAAAAAACGCTATCAGCGATCGCACCGGCGTAAAGCTCTTCATGCTCATCGACCAATCTGACGAAATTCGCAATGCCATCTCAGGCATGGAAAAGCACGCCTGGTCCGGCATGTTATTGGTTTTTGCGGTAACTTGGCTGTTACTAGGCACACGTTTGTCGATATTGACGACATTGGCTGTACCTTTCTCTTTAGCCGGTGTTTTTGCCGCCTTACAAGTCACTGGGCAATCCTTAAATTTGAGTGTTTTACTCGGCGTGATAATCGTATTAGGTATGCTGGTTGATGATGCTGTCGTCGTCATTGAAGCTATCGGTCAATCCCTACGTCGTAAGTTAACACCGTTAGCCGCGACTGTCGCCGCCTTAAAGGAAGTTTGGCTACCCGTGTGCACCTCATCACTAACCACTTTAGCCACATTTTTACCGCTAATGCTGATGACCGGTTTTCTCGGTAATTTAATGGGTGTGGTTCCAGAAGTGGTTAGTCTAGCGCTGATAATCAGCATAATCCAAGCTTTATGGATATTACCGGCACACGCCGTCGCCACCGTGAAAGCCGAGACCGGCGCGGATTGGCGTGAGCGTATGCGGCAACAGCTACAACGGGGTTATACCCGGCTATTGCTGCCTATAATGCGCCGTCCTTTAGCAGGTCTTAGTGTGCTGATAGCGGTATTTATCTTAGCTGGAACCGCAGTGGCACAAGGTTGGGTGCGCTTTAACCTGCTACCGTCGGTTCCAGAATATGGTTTTGTTGTGACCTTAGAAATGCTTAACGGCACGCCAACCTCCAGCACGTTGGCAACCTTGGAAGAAATCGAACGCCGGGTAACCGCCATCTTAAAGCCCGGGGAATTACGTGCCAGCTCTGCGGAAAGCGGTGCCATCGCCAAGGATGGCGAGTATTTATTTGGTCATCAATATGGCGACATCTGGTTTAGCCTTAACCCTACCAGCCGCGATGCCGCAACCCTAAAACCCTTAGTGCAACCGCTATTAAATAATTTAGAAGGCGTAGCTGAAGTCAGGATAGAAAGCGGAGGCGCATCGTTTAGCGACGATTCCGCAATTGTATTGCATGTTAAAGGTATACCAGGCGCGCAATTTAAAGCCGCACTCGCGGACTTAAAACTAATTGTTTCAACTACTCCCGGCATCAGCCAAACCCGTATTGACAGCATACCTGGGCTATCTGAACTCAATCTGCAACTTAATGGCCTTGCCATCCAACGCGCGGGTTTACAACCGGAAAGCGTTACCCGTAGCTTACAGTTATTTGCCGATGGCGAAAGCGCCGGTAGTTTTGTCGAAAATGCTGAACCGGTCACCGTCCGCATCCAGTCGTCACAAAGACAAGTCCACGATATTTTGGACATCCTAAGTTATACACTAGCCCGTAGCGATGGCAGCAACGTCCCCTTAAGCCAATTAGTCAACGCTAAAACCCGTATTGGCCCGGCGATCATCAATCACATTGATTATCAGCAAGTACAAACCCTAAGGGCTAGCCTAGATAAATCCCATAGCGATATTCTTAAGGCGACCCATACCATTCAACAGCGCTGGCAGCAAGTACAAAGCACTTATCCCTCCGTTACTGTCGCCTTTGCCGGTGATGCGGAAACTGTAGAAGAAGGTTTAAACCAACTTTGGCAATTATTTTTACTGGGCTTAGGCCTAATTTTTATCATTGCTGGTGCGCAATTTCAAAGTTACGGCTTACCTTTTTTAGTACTGCTAAAAATCCCCATGGCTTTTGCTGGCGTAATTTTAGGGCTGCTGATATCACGGCAACAAATTAGCCTTTATACGCTTTATGGTGGCGTGGCATTAGCGGGTATCGCAGTTAATTCTGCAATTTTAATGTTTGCCGCTGCTGACGACCGTTTAAAATCCGGTATGAGCGTGTTGCATGCTAGCCTGTATGCAGCGCGCCGCCGTTTTCTACCCATTTTTATCACCTCACTGACCACGCTGGTTGGCCTGTTGCCACTGGCGCTGACGAGTGACCAAAGCGCCACCCAATGGCAACCTGTCGCTAGCGCTATTGTTTGGGGCGTGGGCTTTTCCACTTTGTTTACCTTATTTTTATTACCGCTGCTATATCGGCTAGCCATGTTAAAACCGCGTTGGAATAGGCATGATGCAAAGACTTTATAGGTGTATTTCTGACGTCTACTATTATGGCTTTATTGCCTGCCTGTTTACTTGGTCGCCAAATGGCCCAGCCCAAGACCTCATTGCCATCTATGGCCTTGCCTTGCAAAACAATCCGCAATTGGAACGGGCTAGGGAAAGTTTACTGGCGATGCAAGAAAGCCGCTCACAAGCCCAAGCCACCGCGTTTTTACCGGAAGCAGTGGTAAACGCCAATGTCAACCGTGATTATCAAAACATACAATTTGGTGGCTCAGCCATAGGCTTAAGCGGCAGCTCCACATTTATTACGGGCGGTTACAACCTCGCCATTACCCAGCCCTTATTGCATATCGACCGCTGGTTTGCTTTAGACCAGGCGGACAGCCGATTAGCCCAAGTTGAAGCCGAACAAAACGCAGTCGAAATTGATTTAATGCTGAAAGTGGCAGAACGTTACTTTGATACCTTAGCCGCTGAAGAAAACTTAAAATTTGCCCATGCCTTACAGCAATCATTAGCGCGCAAACTGTTGGAGACCAAGCAACGCCAAGCGGTTGGCTACTTGGCACTAACCGACGTACAAGAAGCCCAAGCCGGTAATGACCGTGCCATTGCCGACGCCTTAGATGCCGACCACCAATTACGCGATGCCCGGGAAGCCTTACAGGAAGCCACTGGCTTTTATCCTGAGGCCTTGTCTGTGTTAACGGACGACATTCCGCTTATTGAACCGGAACCTGCCAGCGAAGACAGTTGGGTTAACCTTGCGCTAATACAAAATTACAGTGTGCTAGCGTTACAAAAACTTGTGGCAGTTGCCCAAGATGACATTAAACGTATGCGCGCAGGCCATTTACCGACACTGGATGCTACCGGCACACATAGTTTTGCCACCTCTGGTGGCCGCTTCGGTAGCGCTGATGTTGAAGACACCGTTGTTGGCTTAAATTTTTCAGTGCCGTTATACCAAGGTGGCCGGGTTAATTCCAAAACCCGGGAGGCCGAACACAAATATCGTCAGGCTTTAGCAGATTTGGATGAAAAAAAACGGGCTATCCACCGCGCCGCCAGCAAGGCTTACCGTGGCGTGGTAGCTGGCATTAGCCGGGTTAAAGCTTTACAACAAGCATTACAATCCAGCGAAACCGCCTTAAAAGCCACACTAGCAGGTTTTAATGCTGGTCGCCGCACTAACTTGGATGTGATTATTGCTGAACGTGAACGGCTAGCCGCCCAACGTGATTACGCCAAAGCCCGTTATGACTACTTATTAAGTTCGTTAAAGCTAAAGCAAGCCGTAGGAAGCTTATCACCTGATGACTTACAACAAATTAACCGCTGGTTAATTAACCAACAACCGGAGCGCCGGGTGAGTGATGGAGCACCTTGAGCCCAAGCGTTGGCTAGCCGCAAAACGCTATGGCTTGCCTCAGCCTCCAAGATTGCTGAATACACCTTAATAATAGATTGGATTAAATATGCTTAAATTTTTATGGCAAACTTCGTGGCAAACAATAGGCTGGGTATTAGTCATTGGCATTAGCAGCGGGCTTTGTAGTGCCAGCCTGGTTGCAACAATTAATAAAGCCCTAACTATCAGGGAGTTTGATGCCTTTTTACTTTGGCAGTTTATTGGCTTATGTGTCTTCGTGTTAATCACCGACGTTTTATCAACCTACCTCACTGCGCAATTAAGTGAAAACACTATCTATAAACTGCGTATACAACTGGCGCAATTGGTTATTGAGGCGCCTTATCCGGTTTTATACCGTTTTGGCAAGGCTAAAATACTGGCCAATTTAACCACGGATATTGCCACGCTATCGCAAGCCTTTACGCTGTTTCCGGAAATCTGTATCCATACTGCCATTTTTATAGGCTGTATGTCCTATCTGGCTTGGCTATCTTGGCAAATAGCCTTGATCTTGCTGGTTACCATATTGTCGGGAATGGCTGTGTATAAAAAACTTATACACGTATCAAAAACTGAATTAGAAAAAACCCGGGAAGAGTATGACCGTTTAAATAAAGACTTTTGCACGCTGACCGATGGCATTAAAGAACTTAAATTAAACCAAAACCGGGCGCATGACTTTATAAATAATTCCCTAACTATTAATGCCAAAAATAACCGCCAGCATACTTTGCGTGCACGCAAACTGTTTATTTTTTCTGATAAGTTTTTATTTGTACTGTATTACTCTATTGTTGGCTTAATTATTTTTGCGCTACCCAGAGATATGGTTAGCCAGGAAATAATGACAGGTTACGTTTTGGTTTTACTATTTATTAGCGGTCATATTGCCGCACTTACGCACAGCTTGCCATTTTTTACCGGCGCAAAAATAGCGTTAGACAAAATTCAACAAGTCACTAACGTTTTAAATTTGAGTGGCGTATCTTCAAAAAAAACACTAACCCCAAAAATTCCCGCTTTTAATTCAATTTCCCTCATCAACTTAACGCACTCGTTCCATAACGAAAAAGAAAATAAAAACTTTACCTTAGGCCCTATTAATTTAACCTTTAAACGCGGGGAATTAGTCTTTTTAGTCGGCGGTAATGGCAGTGGAAAAACCACCTTAGCCATGCTGTTACTGGGCTTATATCATCCTGAACAAGGCCATCTCCGTTTAAATAATATAGTTATCCATGAGCCTAATCGAACTGAGTATATGCAAAACTTTGCCGTGGTTTTTTCAGACTTTTTTTTATTTGAACAACTCTTTGGCATAGCAAGCGAAAACTTAGAAAAAAGGGCAACTCAATATATCAATCGTTTGCATCTACAGCATAAGGTTAAAGTTGAAAACGACAAACTGTCTACCCTGGAATTATCGCAAGGCCAACGCAAACGCTTGGCATTATTAACGGCATATCTTGAAGACCGGCCTTTTTATGTGTTTGATGAATGGGCCGCCGATCAAGACCCTGAGTTTAAACATATTTTTTATAACGAATTATTGCCAGAATTAAAATCAAAAGGCAAAACCATACTCGCCATCACACACGATGATAAATATTTCCACTTAGCTGACCGCTGCATAAAACTGGAAGATGGCAACGTTAAAGAAATTTGGCAACCCGCCGTTTTTAGTAGCCAGGTAATCTAAATGCTTTTTAAGAAAATTCTACTCAGAACAACCTTATCCCTACTGGTTTTATCCGCAATATGCCTGGTTTCCGGTTGGCTGTGGTTAAAGCAATCTTTACCTAAACTAGACGGTGAAATCATCACCCAGTCTCTAGAGGCCCCTGTTTTAATAGCAACTGACCCCTATGGCATAGCCGTGATTAACGCTGAAAGCCGTCTAGATGCTATTCGTGCCTTAGGTTTTATCAGCGCGCGTGACCGTTTATTCCAAATGGATTTAATGCGCCGTAAAAATGCGGGCCGCTTATCGGAAATTTTTGGCGCCATCACCGTTGATAGCGATG
The DNA here is from genome assembly GCA_041660045.1 of Methylococcaceae bacterium. Classification (GTDB taxonomy): domain Bacteria; phylum Pseudomonadota; class Gammaproteobacteria; order Methylococcales; family Methylomonadaceae; genus WM-3-3. The sequence continues at coordinate 130,915 of JBAZXA010000009.1, forward strand.
CCAGAGTAAGGACGTTTGATTTTAATGCTGTGGCAAAGCTAGCATTATTAAAGCTGCCTAAAGCCCATCTAGCCTATTTGCAAGCCTATGCCGAAGGCGTAAATAATTACCTTGCCCAAGCCAAGCACTTAGCGTTTGAATTTACCCTATTAAATTATCGTCCGGAAGCCTGGAAGCCGGAAGACAGCCTTTTAATTGTGCTAGGCATGTACGACATGCTCACCTCAGGTTCAGAAGAGGAAGAACGCATGCTAAGCATTATGGAAAAAGCGTTACCCAACGATGTTTTTGCATTTTTAACGCCAGACACAGATATTTATACCGACAGCCTTTACCCTAATGACCCTTCCTGGCGTCCTATCCAGAAAATACCAACGGCAAACTTGAGTAAAACCTTAGCGCCAGATTTAAAGCAAGCTTTAACATTAGAGCATACCTTTAAAGACCGTGATTTGGTTTTAGGCTCCAATGCATGGGCAGTCGCCGGCACCAAAACCAAAGATGGCCGCGCCTTGCTAGCCAACGATATGCACTTAGGCCTTAGTGTACCCAATATCTGGTATCGGGCAGAACTCAACTACTCCAACACCCATGTAGCCGGTGTAGTTTTACCTGGCACTCCGTTAATTATTGCTGGTAGTAATGAACAGATCAGCTGGGGCGTTACTAATTTAACCGGGGATTTTTTAGATTTAGTCACGTTAGAAATTAATCCTTCCGACCCTGAAAAATACAAGGCTGGGCAAGCTTGGCTAAGGTTTGGCCGCCGCAAGGAATTGATTTTGGTTAAAGACAAGCCACCAGTCGAGCTCGATATAAAAACAACGTTATGGGGACCCGTTTCGCCACAGCAACTACTGGAAAAACCTGTGGCCATTCACTGGACAGCATTGGATGCTGATGCCGTTAATATTGGCATGGCTGATCTGGAACAAACCCAAACACTGGCTAGCGCAATTGCTGTCGCCCATGCCGTTGGCGGTCCTCAACTCAATGCCTTGTTTGCTGATGCAAACGGCAATATTGCGTGGACTATCCTGGGAAAACTACCCAACCGCGTAGGCTTAGATGGTGCGACCAGCCGCTCTTGGGCTGATACTGACGCTATTGGTTGGCAAGGCTATGTTGCCGAACATGAAATCCCTAAAGTGCTTAACCCAGCCGAGGGTATTCTGGTCTCCGCAAATGACCGCCGCTTAGGAAAAAGCTTTCCTAATATTATTGGCCACCAATTTGTCCCCGGTTATCGTGCTTACCGCATCAGCCAAAGGCTTAAAGAGATGACGGAACTCAATGAGTGGTCCCTGTTTTCCTTGCAACTGGATACAGAAGCTGAATTTTATGCTTTTTACCATCAATTAGCCTTAGAAGTACTATCACCTAAAGCCATAGAAAATAAACCAGAATTACGCGAAATCCGTGCTTATCTTTTAGCTTGGCATGGCAACGCTGACACCAGCAGCCTAGGTTTTGCCTTATTACAAGGGTTTAGGGAACAACTTGCTAATGCCGTGTTAACACCTTATTTAGCCAGCTGCAAACAGCTAGACAAAAACTTTCAATACGCTTGGCTTTATGTTGATACCCCCTTAAAAATGCTGTTGACTCAAAAAATTACAGCGCTAATCCCCAGTGATCAATATAACGATTGGGATAGTTTTATCTTAGCCCAACTGGAAGCTAGCGCAATCGAGCTAAAAACCACCCATAAAGACATACAACTTGCCGATTTACGCTGGGGACAGATTAATCATGCAAAAATTTATCATCCCATCTTCGGCAACATTCCATGGTTAGGTGCTTTGCTGAATATGCCGGAAGCAGAACTAGCTGGCTGTGGCGGCTGCATTAGGGCCGCCGGCGCTAATTTTGGTGCCAGCGAAAGAATGGTCATATCACCACAGCACAGCAAGGATGGCATCTTACAAATGCCAACCGGCCAGTCCGCCCATCCGCTTTCCCAAAACTACCAAGATCAACAACGCTTTTGGCTAAGTGGCACGCCTATGGATTTTTTAGCCGGTAAAGCTGAGCATAAGCTCACATTAGTACCCGACTTTAAACAGCCATAATCCATAAAACTTAACGTATTTATGGTGAGCAAAGATTTTTAATTCGGCAAGTGACAGTAGTCAATTTTACTTTTTTTTAAAAAATTTTAGGTTGCCCCATGTCCAAGATTATATTTTCTGTACCACCCATGACTGGCCCCATAAACGCAGGCATGGGCTTAGCCCGTAGTTTAGTTTCTAAGGGGCATGAGGTAATTTATTTAGGCATACCGGATTGTGAACCCATAATAACTGCGAATCACTTTAATTTTATCCCTGTCTACGGAGAGTACTTTCCTATGGGCTGGATTAATACTTTTTATCAGAAACTGCATGAAAAAGGCGGCATTGAAGCCTATCATGATGTCATCGATTTTGTTGATTATCTAATAGCAGGCGGGGATAAAGAAATCCTTGAGGTGTTTGATAAAATCCAAGCTGATATGCTCATCATTACCGCATCAGAATCGGATTCCATAATCTGGGCCTTATTGGCCCATAAAGCCGGCCTTAAAACCATCTATTTATACGATGTCTTAGCGGGCGCCGCCACTTTAACATCCCCACCTATTTATACCGATTTAGTTGCTAACGGACATAGCTTATCCCATCTTAAAATCGTTTATGCATGGCTTAAGCATTATTATTTTAATTTGTTCTTCCATTTTTATGCCGTATGGAAAAAAATCAAATACCTTTCCCCCGCGAAAATTAAAAAACTCGCCCGATATTGTAATTATCGCGTTGGCGATATTATTTTCTTAACGGATATGCCTAGCCCATTGTTAAAACTTCCACAGCTAGCGTTATTTCCAAAAGAATTTGATTTTCCCAATGTTAAACATACCGATCGATATTATGGCAGCGCCTCAATTGATATCAACCGACAACAAGAAGCGTTTCCTTGGCCGCAACTAAGAGTTGATAGCCCTTTAGTTTACACAGCCCTTAGTACCTTACCGTTATTAACGGAACATCAAACCAAGGCTTTCTTTCAAGCTGTAGTTGATGCTGCTGCCAAATGGCCTGAGTGGGACTGGGTGATTTCAATAGGTAAAACATTAAATCCAGATGATTTTGATAATGTCACCGCTAATATCATCTTGGTAAAAAAAGCACCGCAATTAGAATTACTCAAAAAAGCCGCACTAATGATCACACACGGCGGCCCGAGTTCCATTAAAGAATGCTTGTATTTTGGCGTGCCCATGATTGCATTTCCACTTTGGTTTGATCAACCCGGAAACGTCGCTAGGCTGGTATACCACGGCTTAGGGCTAGCCGGAAAATTTGATCACGTTTCAAAAGATTATTTACAAAACTTAATCGCAGAAGCTTATAACAATCAAGGTATCAAAGATAAAATCAAAACAATGCAGACTACTTTTATCGATAACGAAAATGCAGACTTAAGTGCAAAAGTGATTGAAACATTTCTGCCGCTAAAATCTAAACCGCTAAATAACAAGGCTATTACTTGACTTTAACCACTTTAGCATGCGTGTTCGCATTGAGATACGCAACTAATCCAGCATACCCGAAACAAAATTGTTTAATAAAAAGCCCTTATTCATTCACGGCCGTCCTTATCGTACTCTCTTCACGCCAAAACTGAGTTGAGATAAACACCTTAAGCATTAACGAGTCACACAAAAATAGCCCTCATGAAAGATTACAACCCTAAGCCGCTTTATGAACCTAATGGCCAAAACAAAACTTATTAATTAAGTTCATGTTTTTTTTTCTGAAACGTCTTTTTTTAAATATCAACAAAAAGGATAAGTTCAGGAAAGAATATGAAAAAAATGAAATTTACGGCTTTCAAAGTCGCCTTCAATCTAACGGTCGCACTAGGCATTTCAAGCCCTATTAAAAATGCTTACTCAACTGACAACTCAAAAGCGTATACCATCCCTAGCGTTTCTTTAAGTGATGCATTAACCCAATTTAGCGACCAAGCCAATATTAAACTGCTCTTTGATCCCGCTTTAACCAAAAATCTTAATTCACCTAGGCTTAACGGAAAGATAACAATTGATCAAGGCTTAAAACAATTATTGCGGGGATCAAACCTAACTTACCGTGTGGTTGATAATAATGTTTACATTGTTGAACCCGTAGTCAAACCCAAAAAGCCTGAAGACCCCGAAGCCCCATCATCCTCCACCTTACCCACGGTAAAAGTTACCGACACCCGGCTGTACGATGCCACCGACCCTTACAACACAGATTACACCCTACCTAATGCCACGGCAGGTACCAAAACCGACACGCCCATTATTGAAACGCCATTAAACGTGCAGGTGATTTCCAAGCAGGTACTCAAAGACCAGCAGGCCATTACTTTGGGGGATGCCTTGAAGAATGTCAGTGGCGTGACCGTCTCGACTTTACTCAATACTGGCGCGCCATCCAATACCAACGGTCAATCAGCCACCAACATCACGTTACGCGGCTTTGCCTCTGAAACTTATTTTCGCGATGGCTTCCGTCTGCAGCAGGGGGCGGGTGCAAGGCAGCTGGCCAATGTTGAATCGATTGAAGTTTTAAAAGGCCCTGCGGCGGTATTATATGGCTTAGTTGAGCCTGGCGGCTTGGTTAATGTGACTACTAAACAACCACAAGCCACACCCTACTACGCCTTTAACCAACAATTTGGCTCGTTTGACAATTACCGCTCCACCGCCGATGCCACTGGCCCCGTGATAGGCCACGACGATTTGCTATACCGGCTGAACTTTTCCTATCAAACCTCTAGCGGCTTCCAGGACTTTACGGGCTTAGATGATGTCTTCGTGGCTCCGGTTTTAACCTGGCTTATTAGCCCAAAAACACAAGCCAGTGTTGAATTTGAGTATAATCATCAACATACCGGCCTTAATTCACCGTTCAACCCTTATATCAACGGCCAACTGTTGGATATTCCCCGCAGCCGCAGTTACGGTGAATTTTCTCCTGCCACCACAGAAACATTTTTAGGCAGCCTGCATTGGTCACACCAATTTAATGACAATTGGTCACTGAAACATCGTTTTTCCGTTAATCAACAAAACTATGCCAGTGGCAACAACGTGGCCATAGCTTTTACTGCATCCCCTAACATTTATAGTGGTTTCGGCTCAGTGCCGCCTTCCATCAATGGTTTTCAAATCCTTAGGCAAAACTTAGCGAATACATTTTCGCAAAACAATACCTATTCAACCAATTTGGATGTCACTGGCCATTTTGATACCGCCGGTTTAAAGCACACCTTGCTTCTGGGCGGGGACTATTACCGTATCAACAACCGGTTTGCCAATGAAAGGAATTTAATTTCCCTTATTGACCCCTTTAACCCCGTCCACCCAGGTACGGTTATAGCCGAATCATTGGGGGACCAATCCCTAAAGATTAATGAACAAATCGATCAATATGGTTTATACCTGCAAGACCAGGTTAAACTGCCGTATGATTTGCATTTTACCGGTGGCTTTCGTTACCAATATATTCAGCAAAACACGACTTCCCAAAGCTTATTTTTTAGTTCTACAAATGTTGCCCAAAATCAAGATGCCATAACGCCTCGAGTAGGCTTACTTTGGCATCCACAAAATTGGATTAGCGTGTATGCCAATTATGCGGAAAGCTTTGGTGCCAACACCGGTATAGTGTATCAAGGCCCAGGTCAATTCACGCCAATTGCACCTAGTAGTGCCAAACAAATTGAAGGTGGCATTAAAACTGAGTTTTTTGATGGCCGCCTTAGAGCCACCTTGGCCTATTTCGATTTGACTAAAACCAATATTGCAACAGCCGACCCGAATCCTCTTCATGATTGCGGTCGCGGACCAAATTCATGCTCACTAGCCATCGGCGAGGTACAGAGCCAAGGCCCTGAATTGGATATACAAGGTGAAATTCTACCCGGCTGGAACGCCATTGCCACTTGGGCCAATGTTAGCGCCATCATAACCAAAACCAATGCCACCAATGACTCATTTTTTGATGCAAGCACCCAGGGGAGTTTAAACGTCGGTGACCGCTTGTTTAACGTGCCCCGCAACACGGCAAGTTTTTGGAATACTTACGAGTTTCAGGCCGGCGATTTAAAAGGCTTTAAATTAGGTGGTGGCGTCACTGTACAAGAAGGGCAAATTGGTACGCCAGGCCTAAACGGCCCGATTAAAACCCCAGGTTTTGCCACCTTAAGCTTGTTTACCGCCTACAGCTATTCGATAGGAAAAACCAAAATTACCGCACAATTGAACGTGGATAATGTGTTGGACAAAACATATTACTCCAGCATTAACGGTGGCACTGTTGATCCGGTTAGTGGAATATTTGGTGCGACTGCCGTGTTTGGCGCACCCAGGACATTTTTAGGCTCAATTAATATCCAGTATTAAACTTCACCCAATATTTTGATGGGATAACGTGATCGTTATCCCATCAAAATCATTCTTAATCAATTCAAGTTAGCAAAGCCCGTAACAAGCCCGCTAAATTCACCACATGTGGCATAGCTAACAATGTCATATGATTACCAGATGTCTCCAGCAAAGTCGCGTTGGGTGCATGCCGCCGCCACAAGTTAAGATAATCATCATCTTCCTTACTTTCAAGACACGCATCCAACACGTCAGCAACTTTTATCAGCTGTACTATCCCGTCAAAAGAAGCCTCCGGTGCATAATGCGTATTTAAATTAACTTCAAAGAGCCTGAAAATACCGCGTAATGATTCAATTTTTGTTCGGGACGGCAAGATCCGCTTTTCTATTAACCTTACAAGAAGCAGTGCTAACTGCTGATCTTGGTCTATACCTATAAAATCAGCCTCATCAAGCCCTAATTTCTCTTCTAAATTTAATTCATAGAGTTTTACTAATTCCAATAGCGTTTCGACACGTGAATATCTTTTTTTACTATCTTCTAAAAATTTTGGCACCTCGGTATCCAATGCAATGATTGTTTCAACCTCAGCACCCATTGCGGTCAGTTGCAAGGCCATTTCATAAACTATCCAACCACCAAAGGAATGACCCAATAAGCGGTAAGGCCCAGGTGATAACTTTTGTATAGTTTTAATATAGGCTGCAGCCGCTGAAGTGACATCTGTATGGGGAACCATTTGCCCTTCCAGCCCTCTTGGTTGCAAGCCATAAAGCGGTAGACTTGCATCCAGTTGTGTGGATAACTCATAAAATGCAGTAATGCTGGCTCCTGCTCCTGGCACGCAAAACAAAGGTTTTACCTCAGGACGGCCACTTTGAATCATGATTAAAGGTTCATAATTCTCATCAGGAATCGTAGCGCTTAAATTTATAGTTTGTATTGCATTAGAAATGGCTTTACCTAAAAACTCAACATACGGTGCTTCAACAATACTAATATGGCTGCCCTCTAACGGAATAACCGTTAAGTTATTGCCTGCTAGTGCTTGCCAATTTGAGGAATTCATAGGCGCATCCCCAGCCGAAAATAATACTAACGGCGCAGAAATCGGATAAATCGAGTAGTCACATAAGCTTTGGCTAATCACCCGACATACATTAATTTTTCTACGCGCACTATTGTTATCACTCTCAGTTGGGTAAAGCCCCTGCTCTCGGCAAAAAGTAATTAAATCGTCCAGATTATGGGATTTAGACAACTGCACTAATTCATCATACTGCTCAGGACTAGCAATATGCTGCATATAAGACAATAAGATATTCATATCATTAATGCCCGCATCGTCTACGTAGTTACACGCTGTATCAATTAAGCCTACAAATTCTACAGGCATATCTAAGCCAATTAATTGATTGGCAATTTCGTATGCTATCGTGCCCCCTGCTGACCAACCCGCAACACGATAGGGACCTTCCGGCTGAATCGAACGCATACAAACAATATAATTCGCCGCCATTTCTACTACTGAAGTTAAAGCCTCTTCTCCAGGCATTAAGCCAGTAGCGGCTAAACCATAAATGGGAATATCCCTATCGATCCAAGGTGCCAAATCAACAATGTATTTAACCTCCCCGCCTGCCGGATGTATCAAAAATAATGGGTTTTGACTCCCAGACGCCCGGATAGTCACCAAATTACTATAAATGTTATGTAAATTATCAACAACTTTGGCAAACTCAAACAAAGTTGGGTGCGCAAACAGTTCGCGCAGGGGCAGTTCTATGCTGAGGGCTTGCCGTAGCCTGGCCACCAGTTGCACGGCCAGCAACGAATGCCCGCCGAGTTCGAAGAAGTGGTCGTGGCGGCCGACCTGCTCCAGCTGTAGCAGGTCTTGCCAGAGCCCGGCGAGGATGGCTTCGGTGCCGTCATGGGGCGCCTCGTAGCCCCGGCTGATG
>JBAZXA010000010.1:0-124278 GCA_041660045.1 Methylococcaceae bacterium
AATATATTGAGGCCTTTTACAACAGAGCGCGACTGCATTCAGCCAATGGTTATGTGTCGCCAGTAGACTACGAATTGCAGCAAATATCTGCTTAACCTTGTGTCCGGAAAAGTGTTGACACATCAATAACCAGCTCCTATTTGTTTCGACTAATTTTCTAAGCTGCCTGTGCGGCAGTGAAGTAGGTGCTTGTGATCCGGTTAATCCACCAGTATTTCTAAGCTGCCTGTGCGGCAGTGAAGGCATTATTGCCCAAGAATATGCTGATAAAACCTTTCTAAGCTGCCTGTGCGGCAGTGAAGATCATAGTTTGGTGTCCAGATTGGACGGTTCTTTTCTAAGCTGCCTGTGCGGCAGTGAAGGTGAATTGGGCGTTTGCAGGTTGTATTTCGACTTTCTAAGCTGCCTGTGCGGCAGTGAAGATTAGCCGCTTATTGGCTACCCATGCGCTAAATTTCTAAGCTGCCTGTGCGGCAGTGAAGCCAGATGAATCTATAGCGCTGACATTTACGTTTTTCTAAGCTGCCTGTGCGGCAGTGAAGGGACTAAACGCAACAAACCGCCATGAAATATATTTCTAAGCTGCCTGTGCGGCAGTGAAGAACTAACACGCCATCATTACCGACCACGGATATTTCTAAGCTGCCTGTGCGGCAGTGAAGGGGATAAAAGTGCCGTTACGACAGCGGCACGATTTCTAAGCTGCCTGTGCGGCAGTGAAGTCAATTTCTAATTTCATGCGTTTACTCCGGTTTTTCTAAGCTGCCTGTGCGGCAGTGAAGTAGTAAAAAATTAGTTTAATGGAAGCGACGAATTTCTAAGCTGCCTGTGCGGCAGTGAAGATAACCATTTATTCGCCCGTTTAGAAAGCTTATTTCTAAGCTGCCTGTGCGGCAGTGAAGTGTTAATAACTTGGCATGGTTGGTAATTTGCCTTTCTAAGCTGCCTGTGCGGCAGTGAAGAGTGTTTGACCCAAATTTAGGCAAAGTCATGTTTTCTAAGCTGCCTGTGCGGCAGTGAAGAAATACGGCCGCTCCAACAGTAATTGTTTTATTTTCTAAGCTGCCTGTGCGGCAGTGAAGGATTTAACCGATACACAAATTAATGATTTATTTTTCTAAGCTGCCTGTGCGGCAGTGAAGGATCCGTGGAAATATGAGGACCACATGGTAAATTTCTAAGCTGCCTGTGCGGCAGTGAAGTATAATGTTGTTCATTAAGTATAAATTCAACCTTTCTAAGCTGCCTGTGCGGCAGTGAAGTCACCTGGCCAGCAAACACCCGAATCACGTGTTTTCTAAGCTGCCTGTGCGGCAGTGAAGAGAACTATAAATAGTTTAAAGCCTGTTGTATAGCTGTTTTCAGACGAGATGGGTCAGTTTGACCATTCTTAAAACAGGAATATACAACAGGCTGATTTGTATTGTTTTTTTAAAGAGCGTAAATCTTTTGGTTAAAAATCGGGGACAGTGCTTGTAGCACTTAAGCCATAGCTGCTAAAGACATTGCCTTGGGGTTTTGGGATATTGGTTTTTTTAATCCATAAACAAAATGTTTTATCACTGCTTAAGCTCTTTAGGCGGATAAACGGTGACGACATAATTTTATGGGGTGTATTGCTATAGCGCTTTAATGCGCTTTCATAATCGACGTTGTGGTGTCTGGCGTATCGTCTGGCCAAGCGTTCTATACTGGCTTTGGGTTGTTCTCGCTGAAATAGGGCATAGCCGTTAAGTTTTTCCGGCACAGGCCGAAGACTGGTGCAGTGCACGTAGTCGGTTAGCCTGGCTAACCATTTTGCGGCATTAAATTGGGCCAGCGTGGCCTCATCTACGGCAAATAAACGGCATTTGTCGCCTAATACGCTGTGTTTTTCCCCTGTTACATAACCTGGAAATGAAACCCCAATAGGGGCTAGTTTATTTTCATCCTGCATTTCTACTAGTCCTAAGTGGATTTGCCCAATGACTTTTGACCAGAGGAAGTGGATAGGGATTTCTTCTTCGGGTAATAACTTTATTTCCTGATAAAAATTCAGCATTTACTCATTTCCCCCAAAAACACCCCCACGAATCAGTGTGGCAATAACGTAATGTTGCTGTTCAGCGGGTATTTCGCCATCTTTCAGCCATTTATGGAACAAAGTATAAAAATCGTTTTTTGAAATGCGATAGGCTTCACCCCGCGATGTAACCGAACCGTAAGGCTCAATGGCAATAGCTTTTACATTGCTGTCGTCAGTGTACCAAGTGTCGATAGTCCGTAAGGCATTGCCGATTTTTTCCGAGTGCATGGCGGCGCAATCGCCTAACTGAAATAAAAATTTCGTTTTTTTGTCTTTGGGAGGATTGATTACCATTTCTTGCGAAGGCCAAACATGTTGCCCCAATCCGAGTTTGGCGAATGCAGTGATTTCTAAATACTCAAAGCCGTCTCCTTGTAAGCCATTTTGAATCACTGCAACCAGTTGCGCGAAAGCATGATTACTGTCATCGGGTGACAAACTAAATTCATGAAGCGAATAATCATAAGCGCTAAATGTCCACGTTTCTTTACCATGTTTTACTTGGATACAAACCGATTCTGCACCGACACGGTTACGCCATAAAAACCGCCCATTGGCGATGTTATTGGCATAGCGGGTAGCCAATTCTTTGAATTGATGGTCGTTACGGTAAGCCTTTACGACTTGATTGATTTTTTCTTCAAACTCCGGCTCATTGCAGGCTGTTGGGTCTTCAAGCTGGCCCAAGGTTTTTAAAGTGAAACTGATTCGCAAGGTATCGGCATCATGTGGCAAGGACGCATCATCTCCCCATGAAAGATTAGGTTCTTTTTTCTCTTCATCTTTTGCTCCAAATTGGCTTTTTGTCGCACGGTTTCTTTTCTCATGCAGCTTAATTGATTGCCATTTGTCGGATTGGTCGATGTCTGACCATAATCCCGATGCCATTAGCGCATCGGAAACTTCCAGTTTACGGCTAAATGCCAGTACTGATGGCAATGTTAATCCAGTCGTTTTGTTTGTTTTTGCAGCCATTATTTTTCTCCTTAGTTAAGTGAACTTAAAAAATCATCTTCAAAATCATCTTCGGCAGCCTCTTCTAATTCATTCGCTGCGGGTTCGGGTTGAACCTGTTGGTCTTGTTGGCATAAATACCAATCTTGTTCATAGCGGTAATGCCAGAGCATGTCTGCAACCTGTTGAATTCGGTGCAAGCTGCGCCATTCGCCGATGCTGTGCGTGGCTTCTACAAAGCAAACAGGGGTGGTGGAATCGCGGGTATTTGCTACTTCACCTGCCGGATAAACGGGGCTTATGGCCTTGTAGCCATTGGTGATGGGAACAAGCCAGCCTTTGGCGGGTTTGTCCATGCGTAACCATTCGGCTTGGGTGGTATCGGTAGGCTCAAATTCACCTTCCTTAAGTTTGGGTTTGGCTTGGTATTTAAGGGCAGAAAAATCTAGCCAAGCATTCATTAGCTCAACATCGTTTTGCTGTTGTTTTAAGGCGTGGTAATGATTGGTTAATAAATCGGCGCGATCCATCAGCACAAATCCAGGTAGCAGCAAGCGTTTAAGTTTTCTCAATAGTTTTTGTTCATCTACGTTGAGTACATGAACGGCGGCAATTTTTTCAATAGAGCCGCCCGCTAAACGGTGTTGATGGGCTAAATCATGAAGGGTTTGTTTTAGGGCGTTAATTTCAGCCGTTCGACCTATGTTTAAGTCGGAACAAGCCATAATCAATGAAACAGTCATATTCATTTTGCCTTCTTCGATAATAGGGGGCGGAATGGCTGCTTTTTCCTTACCATCTTTATTTTTACCCTTTTCTCTTGGAGGGTTTCTGCTTTGAGCAAAAATAAAATCACGGTTTTCTTTCGGCTGATACGCGTGTATTTGGTGCTGATGGCAAATGACCGCACAACCTTGCAAGGTCAAGCTTTGGCTGACTGATAGCTTTCTTGATAAAGCATGGCCAAAACCTAAAAAATGGGTAATCGCCGGAAAGCCATAAGTAAATCCGGCAATGCAATTGGCATCTTGGACGCTGATACGCTCAAAAACAATGTAGGCATTACTCATGCGTGCCCCTCGGGTGAGCTAGTTTCTAAATCCGCTTCAGCAAGCGCGTTAAATTCACGCAACAAGGGCGTAAATAATTTTTGCCATTGTTTTTCGTGCGCCGACCCTAAAGTGAGCTGTTTGTGTTTTATTTGTCGATTTATCCATTTGGAAAAGTCGATAACTATATCGCTAGCCCAATCCAGCGTAGCTTTCGCGGTTTGAAAGTCTTCATCCGGTCTTAATGGGTCTAGCCAATATTGTTGATGGGCTGGCAATTGCGATGCTTGCGACCAGCCCATGTGTTGTTTAAGCCCTTTAATTTGGGCTGCGTAATCGAACACCACATCTGCAATTTCATTGATATGGTCACGGATAAGTTGTTTCCGTTGTAGGTTTACGCTGAGCTTGTTGGCCTTGATGGCTAACAGCAAGTTTTTAAGCTCGGTTAGTGGTTCTCTGGCTTGAGCGGCAAGCTGTTTGTTAAATAAGGTTTTTAGATAAATAGGCGGCTTGATTTGAGTTTGCCATTGCGGGGGGATAGCAGGAAATAAAAAGAGTTGACCATCACGCTTAACATTCAAAGAAGAAACGTTGGTATGTGCTTTTGATGATTGAGTAACTTTTAAAATAGCAGTTTGTTGAAACAAGCAATCTATTTCTTGGCTATAAGTTTTATTTCTTCTAGCCTCGCGTACTAACATATCTTTTTGACGAGTTGCCCAAATACGATCATAGATTATTTGTGCCAAACTTGATGAAACCAGAGGAGTTAACAAGTGATAACTCTTCTCCAGTGAAACTGGAAAATACACTTGTTTTACCAGTGTATGGCAGGATTTGTTTTTTTCGTTAAACGCTTCGCTGAATTGCGTTTGCCACTCTTGGAGTTGCTCTTCATTTTGAGCATAGGACTTTAAATCCAACGGATTGTTGATTATGTTTTTTCCAACTAGCTGCAAAAATTCCGCGATTGGAGAATATTCTGCTGTTGAATAAGTAAAATCTATGGGCAGTTTTTCAACGGAATTAACAGTAACTAAAAGCAGTTTAGGTTGTTGTAAGCCAAATTCCGATGCGTTGAAATTTGATGCTCTCGCGCTAGAGTGAGTCAGTTTAGCAATATGAGTCATTTCAACACTAACTGAACAAGCTTTAGTTGCCGCATGACTAATCCATCTATTCCTTTGAAATTTTTCTTGAGCAAGTTTTTTGGCCTCTCCCATCGCAATCGATATTACAGGGTCAAGCTCTGCTAATTTTTCAAGCAAGCGTTGATTTTTCTTAAATTTATCCGATTGAAGTTTATCTTTTTCAATTGCTTCAAAAGACTTTTTATTTTGTTCGGACAATTCCGATTTGTTCGCCTCTTTTTTTAAGGCTTTGAATTGCAAAGCAAGATTTGTTTTTAAATCACCTTGATTCAAGGGGTTTTGATACAAATCCATCATTTCCTGAATTAATACAGAGAGTTTTTCGTCACTATGAAAGAGAATCTCCAGTTTATTAAGTTTTTTATACATCCATTGGTTGGATTCGATAACATCCTCTTCCTTAGTGCATTTTTCTAAATATTCTTTGTGCTTATGGTTCTTTTTTTTATCTCTGATTGGCTTAAGAATTTCTTCATAGCCAGTTGAGATTGACCCTTGAATTTTGTCGTTAAAAAAATCTTCAATTAATTGTTGTGTATTTTCCATTAAGAACTCCTATCTAAATTTCTCTAAAAACCCCAAGTTCAGGGGAGTAATACCATTCATTGATTTGATCTTCATAGTCAGGCAGGCGGATTTCGCCAAAACAATAGCTGATATATTTCAAAGGTTTTTCTAGCTGATCCCCTAAATGCCCATATTGATCGTGAATATCGAAAACCAACCACGCTTGATTGCCTTGGGTTGGCGTGACATCAATATTCGTAATAACTGACACGTCTTTATATTCAATAGGATTAACCTTGTCGTTTTTAATTTGCCAAACGGGTTCATCCTCTTCTTCTGCCAAATAAAGGCAATAGGCTTGGTCAGGTGTAGATGCCCGAAAAGGTTGTTTGCGTTGGATTTCGGCGCACCATGAAACCTTATTTAACCACCAGAGTCGGGCATTATTTTTTTGTCCGTTGTCGCCTAGCAGTATTTCGCGGTAGGCCATGTGTTCTAAAAAAACTAAATTGTTAAACGGTGGCTTACTGTTTTCCTTTTTTATAGGTGGGCAAAAAATGCTGGGCGTGGAACGCGGTATTGCATATTGCTGGTTATCAAGAATTTCGGCTAAGTTGTGGCTGTTTAATTTTCGGTTTTTAGCCTCAAATCCAGGTTTTTCATAGGCAATCGCTTTGCCTTTTAAAGCTTTATGATTTTTTGCCAAAATGTAAAAATTCTCGGTTTTAGGAGTTTGCTTACGATGCCGTTGTATCCGTCCAGCGATTTGAATAATTGAACGCATGGAACTGGGTTCGGCTATTGCCCAATCATAATCATGGTCGCGTCCCACTTCTGCCACTGAGGTTGCCAACACCACAAAAAGCTGGTTTTGCTCTGGATAATGCCTTAAAGCGTATTGAATTTCCGGGCAATCCCAGATGGTTTCTGGGTTTTTGCGGTTTAGAGCTTGGTCTAGTTTGTTTTCAATAAACGCCCGTTGCGCCAAAGGATATTGGCTGTGGTAAACGCAATAATGGATGCGGAAATTATCCGGTGCTAGATTTGCGTAAAGCAGCCTAGCAATTGCCACTAAAGGGTTAATATTGGCGATGCGTACCAAGCCGATAGAGACTTTTTTACCGGATACGTGCTGTTGGTGATGGTCTTGGTGTAAAGCCAATAGATTTTGCCGTATGATTTCGCTCATGGCATTGAGTGGCGGTAAATCGCTGGTCACGGCAATTTCCAGTAGTTTGGCTTTTCGCAAAACTGATTTTTCTTTCCCTAGATTGGTAATGCGCTTTTGGATAAATTCATCATGGATTTTGATAAAGCTCTGGATAGTGTCTTGTTCTGATGTTTGGACACCGAATTCATCAAACCAAGCACAAACCACGGGTTTTAGTGCATTGGCTTGATTAGTCGCCGTATTAAATGCTGTACGCCCAGCTTGGTAGGCATCAAACAAGGCATAAGCCAACGCAGGCGGCATGGTTGCCGTAGACAATAATACCTTTGCACCCAGCATACCTGCCCAATTCACCAAACGGGCTAATGCGGGCAAATCGTTTAAGTCAAATTCGTCCGGCTCATCTAACACTAAGTCGGATGTTAATAAACGCAACATGGGCACAATTTGCCTGCCACCTCGAACGCCTTCAGTCGCTGGTGTTAAGTGGTCAATGGTGCTTACCAAAATGGGCGCATGTAATAGCTTTTTAGCTTTGGGTTTGTCTTTAAACCATTTCTCTAATTGACCTTCGTAAACCTCGATGCCGTAAATGACATCGAAACCGTCATCATCCACATCTATTTCTAAACTTTCGCTACCGCGAATCGCTAAAGGTTCGTCATCCGTTTGTTTACCTTGATTGATTTTGTTCAGTCGTAAAACAGCCTGTGAACCAATCAGTGTAGCAATCTCGGTTTTGTCAAGTTCCAAGCGTTTTTCAAGGGCTTCGCCAGTTTGTAAGGTCAGTGTCCGTAAACCCAAGGCGACACTAAAGCGGCAACCTTCCGATTCATCGGCTAATCCGTACATTATTCTGGCATTCGCCAAGGTTTTGCCTTTTCCGGTCGAAGCCATATTGATGCCGAAAAAGCCTTGCTCATTAACTTGGCTTTGAATCTGTCTGGCAGCTTCGTAGGCTTTGGTTTGCCAAGGTTCTTTGTCTTCTTTTGGGCCTTTGGCTAAGGTTTTATTGTATGGAAGCGTGGGTAATTCTTCGCGTAAGCGTCTAAATTTTAGAATAAACTCAAAGGCGTGTTGGCTTACGCCGACATTGTGTTCATCTAGTTTTTGCTTGAGTTGGTTTTGTTTGTCGGTATTGGCGTAAGCCAGATACTTAGGGTCTTGCCATTTGGTCTCTACATCTTTGCCGGAATAGTGATGGTCGGCAAGCATCAAAGCCAGACGCGACAAGTGCATTACAAAGGGCTGGTTAAGCCAATCAATATCTATTAAACCTTGGCAAATCAATGCGCGTTTTGATAGTTGAATAGCTTTGTCCTGCCATGTTTTGCTGATTAATGGTGTGTGATGGGTAAATGTCCAATTGGCTTTTAAAGCTTCCGCTTTCCAATCATGATTGCGGCTATTGAGCGAATTCCAAGAGCTTTCAAATTTACTTAACCATGTATTGGGCTGGTCGATTTGGGGTTCTGTATCACCTTGTTTGGGGTAAACAGGTAGGCGATGGTGTGAAACCACTAGCCAAGCCACTAATTTTGCAAAGGGTGGCAAGGTATCGAATGGGTTGTTAAATTCATCAGCGTTAGGATGATCGACTTCTAGTTTTTGCAGAACTTGGTTTTCTAAATCTTCATTAACATTTGCCAATTGCTTAAGCCATTCTTGATCGCTGCTTTTATCAACAAACGCCTGAAATAGTCGTAATGACACCCATTCATGCCGATAAGGCTCAAATCTTTTAGTATTTATGCTTTTTTGGGTTGGATTAAGTTTTTCTTGAAACAAGTCGTTGGCTTTGCCCAAGTCATGGAATAAGCCCGCAATAGCCGAAGCGATAGCAATAATTTCGGTGGTGTGCCAACCTTTTTCCCATTCGCGATGGCTGAAATCTTTTCTGGTGCTATTCACCGGAACAATCCCTTCAGCATTAAAACATCGCCGATTGCCCACAATCCAAACCAATTCGCTTCTACTTCTTGATCTAATCCAATGGCAGGCAACGGCGGTGTTTTTGGTAGCGGTTTTGCGTAATAGGGTTTTTACGGCGATCAGGCCGTCTTCGGTGATGATGGTTTGCCAGGTGTTGTCGCCGATGCGGTTGGCAAAGGCATCTAGCACACGTCGGCTGCGGTTAAGTGCCTTTTTTTGGCATTGGCTAACAAAGGTCACCATCATTCTGTTTTCTCCTCACCGTTAGCGTTCCCCTGAGGTAATGGTAGATGTTGCAAGGCTTGTTGTTTGACTTGTTCAAACATGAAATCCAGGGCTTTATGTTCGGTAAATTTTTGTAAGATTTGTTGGCGGAATTCTTGTTCGCTCATTTTTTCTTTGGCGCTAACAAAAGCCCAAGGTAAAACGATGGCGTCTTTAACTAGATCGGCGACATCAAACACTAAGGCGCCGCGCCGGGTTTTTCCATGCATGACGGCAAAGCCATGCGGGATGCCAAGCACCCATAAGGTGGTGGCGGCTAAGCCGTAAGCAAGGTAGTTGCCGTGGTTTAAGAAGCTATTGGCAAGGTCGGTGGCTTGGTGTTCGCGGGTAAAATCGTTGAGTTGTGTGGATTTTGCAGCATAGCGATACAGTTGTTTGGTCAATAGGGCTTCGCGTTGTAATAAATCCCCGGCTTTTTGGGCGCCGCCTAGATGATTGGCGTAACTGTCTAGCGCGCTGCTGATGTTGATGTCGTCTATAAAAAAGTTTTCAGCTTTGAGCTCGCGGTCTTTTGCCCAAATGCGTTTTATGTAATTAATGCGGGCTTGTTGAAAGCTTTTGGCTACATCTAGCCGTTTGCTTTCGTCAAACCAAAAACTTAGCCAGCCTTGTACATATTCTGTGGGGCGGTATTCGCTTTGGGGGTTTAGCCATTCAATTTCACTGCCCGTAAATAAGGGTGTTCCACCACCGCCACAAAAACCCACTAATACCCCGGCACTGGCAAGCATACGCATGGCGGCTTGGGTGATGGAAGTGCCCGTGCCTAATAGCACAACTGTGGTATTGGCAATGGGGATGTTCCAGTAGTAGTTTTCTTCTTTAGATTCTGTTAGATAAAGTACGCGGCCATCTTTTTGCATGACCCGGCATTTTTCTAGGTAGTAGATGTTGGCGCGCTTGGAATGGAGGATGGCTTTTAGGTCTGTTAATGGTTCCATGGCTTTCTAATAAATGGCTTTTGAAAGGGTTGGGCTATTAGTTTTAGGGGGTTTGGCTGGTATTAATGGGGTAATGGTCTGTTGTTTATTTTTATTGGTGGTGGGGATTTTTTCCCAGTGCGGGCTGTTGTCCATTTAATGTGCTTTCCTGAACGCATGGCAGTCTAACTTTTAGGGTGTTCTTATTACATATTGGCAAGTAAATGGCAAGATTTCTTCGGTTACGTTAGTTTTGCTAAGGTAATCCTAAGCAATGTAATTAAGCCTAATTAAGGCTAGTACAATTTGTAAGGTTAAGACTGGTTTTGTTTTGAAAAGCAAATAAAACGGCTTAGGGATTTGTTGGTGAATGTTCTAACAAACGGGTTGCGTGCTAGTGGGTTGTTTAAACAATGTGGCGCTGCGGCTTCTTACGCGTTATTTTTGATGGCATGCGTTGGATTCTTTTTTTTTCTTTAACACGTCGAATTTTCACTTAGTTTTTCTTAAGAACATAGGTGATATGCCACACTTTTTTATAATTTTTTGCGTGTACTTTGGTCATTGCTGAAAACGTAGCTAGATCAGGCGGTTTTTTATAATACTTAATACTATGAATGTATTTACTTTATATTAAATTATCGCGTGCTCGCTATCGCTGCATTGGATATATGGAGTGTTTTTTGCTTTATTAAAAAGTTTCTGTTTAAAAATAACTTCTTTAGGAAGGTGAAATCAGCAATTGATAGGATGATTCTAGATGACCACACAATTGATTAACGACAGCGAGCTAACGCTAACGCAGCTTTATCAAGACCACCACCCTTGGCTACTCAAATGGCTGGAAAAACAGGTGCAAGATCGTTTGCAGGCGGAAGACCACGCCCATGATACTTTTTTACGGGTAATTACGGCAAAAGAATTGCCTAGCTTAAATGAACCGCGTGCCTATTTGACTACTATTGCCAAACGTTTGTTGGTTAACCATTGGCGCCGTGGCACAATCGAAAAAGCCTACTTGGAACGACTTTCGGCCTATCCTGAAGAGATTGCAATTTCTGCGGAGGAGAGCGCTATTATTCTTGAAGTGTTAAGGGACATCGATGAATTACTTAATCAACTACCTACAAAAGTCCGCTCGGCATTTCTTATGGCACAACTGGATGACTTAACCTATGTTGAAATAGGCCATAGGCTTGGTGTAAGTGATCGTATGGTCAGAAAGTATATGGCGCAAGCTATGTTTCAATGCTTGAATGCAGGGTTTTAAGCTAACATGCAAAAGCAACAGCGCTTGGAAATTGATCCGCTTATCTTGGCACAGGCTGCCGAGTGGTATGCGTTATTCCGCTCCGGCCAGATGCTGCAAAGTGATACTGTAAAGTGGCAAGCTTGGCTGGCCGAACATTCGGATCACCGGGCAGCCTGGGACAGGGTTGAATTCTATATTGATAGGTTCAAGTCGCTGCCGCCCAAAACGGCGTTAGCTGCATTAACCGCGCCTGATATGCAGCGCAGACGCGCCATAAAAACTATGGTGCTACTAGGCATCGTCGGCTTATCGGGCTGGCAATTCACGCGTGGCCGATATTGGCAGATATGGACTTCTGATTACCATGTTGCACAAGGTGATATCAAAACTATTGTTTTGACGGATGGCTCAACGGTTATTCTAGATAGTGGTAGCGCTTTAAATATTGAATTCACTAAGGGCTTGCGTCGCTTGAAATTGCTTTCTGGTGAAGTTTATATCGAAACTGCCCGCGATAATGTGGGTTGGCAGCGGCCATTTGTGGTCGATACGCTGGATGGTCGTGTTATGGCTCTCGGCACACGGTTTAGCGTCAGCCAACAGGCCGGTTATAGCCAAGTTGCTGTGTTTGCTGATGCGGTTGAAATTCTGCCTACTAATGCAAACACGCTAAAACAAGTTCTGCGCGCAGGTCAGGAAGCTCGATTTGTGTCAGCTCACGTTGAGTCAATCCAACAAAATACGCTAGACCGACCAGCCTGGAGTGTCGGTGTCATTGTTGCCGATAACATCCCGCTTAGTGAGTTTCTCTTGCAACTAAGCCGCTATCGTAAGGGCTATGTGACTTGTGCGCCTGAGATTGCGGATATGCGTATCATCGGTTCCTTCCCGCTAAAGCAGACCGACAGGATACTCGCGTCTCTGGCAGCTAACTTGCCAGTCAAGTTATCAAATCCGCTACCGTTTTGGGTTAAAATCCTGCCGCGTTAAGCGCACCTCGTTTAGCTCGGGCAATGGCATAACCCTAGCTGTGGCTTTTGCTATGCCCGTTCTTCAATGGCCACGCATCTTGAAAAACGTTGTAGTTGCTCTGTAGTGCGGATTACATAAGTTACTATTCTGTAATGGATTATTACGTGAGGGAATATCGCTGTAGTCGATTTCATTATCCAGCATTTTAACTAGTACCTTGAGTTTTGCTCGGCCTGCCGATAAATGCGGATAACCACGGTATTAACGGTCTGCCAGTTGTGTTCCCATTTTTTCTATGCGGTTTAGCATAAACATGGTGAATGTACCGGCAAAAATACAGATAACCTCCCCAAGCTCACCTGCGCTTGCGAATACTCCTTTTTGCCTTAGCCGTAAGGCATAGACTCATGTCTTCATCAGTTAGTGTTGCTGCGATTTTGGTTTTACCTTTACCGCAATGACCCACGGTTACAAGTAAATGACTGGCGTTAAAAAAATCTTTTTTCAATGTGGAGTTCCGCTTTTTTAGTTTCGATTGACAAGGTTAATGACAACACCATTTTTAAAGGGAGGAATAAAAACCATGTCAACAACGAATCACAGTAACAATCGAGGCTTACAAGCATCACGATTACACCAAGTAATGCAAAGCATTGTGCTGGCTGCCGCACTAAGCGTTTTGGCTACCGCCAAAGCGGATGGCAGTGATGACAAGGCTAGCGCTAGTCGCAAATACCATATTAGCAGTGGTACGTTGAGCCAGGCATTAAGACAATTTGCGACCGATTCTGGGTTGTTATTTTCTGCGGAAGCAAAATTGACAGCGGGAAAAACGACAGCGGGTCTGGATGGCGAGTATAGCGTCGAAGAAGGTTTTAAAAAACTCTTGGCTGGTAGCGGTTTGACTTATATTTTCACAGGTAATGATGCGGTAACCATTAAAATTAAAGATTCAGGAGATGATGCTTCTGTAACTTTGCCGGCCATTTCGGTAATTGGGGAGACGGTCAGTAATCCGGATGATCCCTATAACAAAAGCTACACGGTTACGAACAGTTCAACTGCCACTAAAACTGATACGCCACTCATAGAAACGCCGGTATCTGTACAAATTGTGCCAAGGTCGGTGCTGGATGACCAAAAAGCGACTAGGGTAAAAGATGCGCTGGAAAACGTGAGCGGTGTGCGGGCACAACCTACATTAGGGGGTGGCAATGGTTTTATTATTCGCGGGTTTCGTAATAATAGGGTATACCGCAATGGTTTATTAGCTAACGCTGATGGCTTTCCGACTGAGATTGATGCTGGCAATCTGCAAAGCATAGATGTGCTTAAAGGGCCGGCTGCTGTTCTGTTTGGACGTGTTGAGCCTGGCGGGCTGATTAATATAATTACCAAGAAACCGCTGGACACGCCTTATTATTCATTGGAACAGCAAATCGGGTCATATGATTTTTATCGCACCCAGTGGGATGCTACAGGTCCTGTAACCGAGGATAACAAGCTGCTGTATCGGTTTACTGGCGCGTACCAGAACAATAATTCGTTTAGGGATTTTATTTTTACGGATAGGGTTTTGGTAAATCCCAGCATTACTTGGAAACCGACTGAACAAACTGACCTAACGCTAGGAATAGAAGGGTTAGATCAGGATTATCAGGCCGACTTCGGTATCCCCGCGATAGGCACTCGTCCTGCGCCTATACCCATAAACCGTTCACTTGATGACCCTAATACGCCAATAGACCATCTATCCCATACCTTGATTAGCGCAGAGATAAACCATCGCTTTAATGCGGATTGGGCCATACATAATCGTTTTCTTGCTGGTTTTGAAGACGAGTCCTCCAGCTTTGTTAATCCGGCCCCTACTTTCGGTAATGCCTTGCAGCCAAATGGCATTCTTAGGCGTAATATTTTTGGTCAGGTGACTAGTGGTGAGAACTATGCGACAAACTTGGATTTAACTGGAAAATTCAACCTGGGGTTTTCTAAACATCAAGTCCTGGTTGGCGTTGATTATTTTACGACGACTCAGAAATACCATTCATTTGGTGAATTTAATGATCCTAATCCATTACTTGATATTAATATTTTTAATCCTGGTCCCAGTTACGGCATTGATCCTGCGCTAATTAGAGACACCTTGTCCAGACCAGCTAATTGCTGTGCTGATTCTAGTTTTCTTTTTGCGACCAATGAATGGTTTGGCACCTATTTCCAAGATCAAATTACGCTTTGGGACAAGCTACATATACTTGGGGGTGGCCGTTATGATTGGGCGAATTCTGGGGCGTCATATAGTAGTTCTTTTGAGCTGGCAGAAGCGGCTTTGTCATTAAATCGGGTTCAGGGTTTTAGTCCCCGAGTCGGCATACTTTACCAACCCGTTCATTGGTTAGGGGTTTATGGCAATTGGACAACTTCGTTTAATGCCAATAATGCGCCAGCCGCTGATGGCACAAGCTTTGACCCAGAACGGGGGGAACAGTTCGAAGGGGGGCTAAAAGCGCAGTTATTTAATGATCAGCTCATTGCCACATTAGCGTATTACGATCTGATCAAAGATAACATTTTAGTTAATGATTTGAATACACCAAATCCCTTTGACAAGATTGCCAATAAACAAGGCAGTAAAGGGTTTGAATTTGATTTTACCGGACAAATTACGGACCGGATCAGTCTTATTGGCAGCTATGCCTATACCGATGCCAAGACGCTTGTTGACCATAACGGCAGTAACGCAGGAAACCGGTTACCAAATGTTCCTGAACACGCTGGCAGCTTATGGTTTAAATACGATATCAATGGTCATCAAGCGCAGGAAGGCTTTAGTTTTGGTGTAGGACAGGTTGCTGCTGGATCACGCCAAGGCGATTTTGAAAATAGCTTCCAATTACCCGGTTATGTCAGGGTGGATGCCTTTGCGGCTTATAAATTAAAAGTAGGCGCAACTAAGATTACCACTCAGTTCAATATCCGTAATTTGTTAGATAAGAAGTATTACGAATCGACTGACCCTAATTTAAATATCTCGCCAAGGCTAGGTATTGCCCCCGGTGCGCCGCTAACCGCTATCGGGTCTATTCGGGTGGAGTATTAAGGCAGGCCATGTAGTTTAGCTAATGTCCTCAGGCCCTAGTTATGACGTTAATCCCCCCTACGCTATTGCACGGTGAAATTGTAAAAATGCTAGATGTTAGACTAAACCGCCTAATGAGACTTAAAACCCGCCGTAAATTTTGGTTGAACGTACATTTAGGGTTGGGATTGGCGCTGGGTTTTTTTCTGTCCATTTTTGGCATTACAGGTAGTATTTTGGTTTTTCATGCCGAAATTAATGAATTATTAAACCCGCAGCTATTAACTGTGCAAGTGCCGGTAGGAAAGCCAATATACAAGCCGTTGCTTGAAATTATTGAGGTTGCGCGTATGGCAATGCCTGGCAATGCGGCGAACACATTTATCACCTATCCTCGTAATGACAGAGCTGCTGTAAAGCTTTCATATGCCTTGCCGCTGGAAAATCAGGATGCTGCCAGCGAAAGTTGGGAAGTTTATGTTAATCCCTATACAGGGCAAGTGATCGGCAAACGTTTGATGGCTTGTTCTGATAAGCCTTTTCCGAAGACATTTATCGGTTTTATATTTGAGCTCCACTATGCCTTGTTGTTGGGCGAAGCTCCAGGTTATTTGATTGTTAGTATAATCAGTGCCTTGCTAATCATTTCCACGCTAACAGGGCTGATAGTCTGGTGGCCATTGAGCGGAAAATGGCGTAAGGCGATAACAATTAAATTTAAGGCTAGCGCGGAAAGGTTGAATTTTGATTTGCATAAGACGTTTGGGTTTTATTCAACCTTAGTGCTTATCCCCGTGTTGTTTTCAGGTATTTATATGGACGTGCCACAACATGTTGTGCCGGTATTGGAGCTATTTTCACCAGTGACTTACCGTTATTGGTTTAAGTCAACACCAACTCCTGGACAATCCTCAATCACTACGGCTGATGCCGTCAGCATTGTTGAAAAACGCTATCCGACAGGCCGTCCCGTCTGGATTTATGCCGCCACCCAGGCAACCGACACCTTTACTGTATGTAAAGACGGCGTGGCGGAGGCGGGTAGTTTGATACATCGGCGTTGTGTAGTGATGGACCGTTACAACGGAGCGTTTCTCGATGTGGACGACCCGACTGTAGGCAGCGCTGGCGAGGTATTCACGCATTGGCAGTGGCCATTGCATTCTGGCCAGGCGTTTGGCTGGACAGGACGGATATTGGTATTTTTGTCTGGCTTGGCGTGCCCGCTGCTGTTTGCCACCGGAGTGATCCGTTGGCTGCAAAAGCGACGGGTTGCGATGGCCAAGCATAAGTAAAAACACTGCTTGTATTTGAGGGGAAATTTTATAGCATGCACAACTTCAAGGTGTTGGCGTATTTTTTCAGGGGTTAAAAATGGTGCCCCAAGGCGGATTCGAACCGCCGGCCTGTCCCTTAGGAGGGGACCGCTCTATCCTGCTGAGCTATCGGGGCATTTAATTCAGGTATTTTATCACAAGCTCGGGTAGGCAAAACCTGAATTACGTTGATTTCTGATTTGTTCGCGCTCTAAGGTGCAAATATAGCGTTCTAGTTTTTTTTGGTTTTGGCCATCTAGGTTTTCAAAAATCCCACCAAATTGTTTTTTATTTTTGCTCGGGTACTGTCTTTTTAAAAAGCGCACGGATATTGCGAAATTTATACGCCCGTCAGGTAGTTCAATCTGGCAGTTTTCCAGACGGTCGCCACGGTGCAGAATGTGGCGGTCGTCTATAAAAGTAATGGCCAAACCTTCTCGGGACAAATCAGCTACAAAGCCGCCTATCGTTAGGCCAGAATCATAGCAGGTGCCGCTAAAGCCAATATTGGCGCCAGGTACGGCAATCCTAGGTGAGTGCCGACGTTGCGGGTAGTACATTTTTTGGGGTAAAGGGGCCTTAAAAATTACGTTATCGTGTGCTTTACCAACAGCAATGTCATTCAGCTCAAATGTTAGCGGAATGTTATTTAGGTAGGTGGTCAGTTTTACGCGGCGGTTTTTTAAGATAAGGTTGTTGCCTTGGGCAGAGTTTAAGGCCTCAAAAATAATCAATTCAGGATTGTGTTGGAGGTCGATGATGGTGGTGACAAATATTTCATCGGCATCTTCCAAGGTCGTCGAACAGCGGTGTGGCGTTTTTACCAGTTGCCGTATCAGGTTGGCGATTTTGCCTTCCTGGGTGACAAAGTTTGGGTTTTGTGGGAAGTCTAGTTCTTCGCTGCCATTCTCATCAGTGGCTATTTCGTTAAGATTTTTGCTAAAAAAGAAAAATTTACGGATAGTGTCCAACATAGCTGTGCCTTTGCTTTAAAAAGTTATACGGAAATAAGTGTGCGTATAGTGGCGCTGCTGCTTTGGGTGGCGCCATTGCGCCCGTAGGTGTCAGCAGTTTGGGGTTTGCCCTTTAAAATGTTGAGCGAGCGGTTGGCGTGACGGCTTAGGAGTTCAATGCTAGCGCCATTTTGTTCGTTTAAGGCTTGGCATTGTATTGAAATGTCGTGGAGCTGTTGCCAATTGTCTAGGCTGATGGCGGCGTCTAAACCAGCCAATTGTGCCCGTCGAAGATAGGTCTGGATGCCATTGGCATTGTTTGGCAATTGCTCGGCGGCTAATAATTGCCCAAGTTGCTGATAGAGCTGTTCGATTTCTGTTGCCAGCCGTTTTTTTTGCGTGGCAATTTCAGTAAGCTGCTCAGGGTCTTGAAACTGTGTTAAAAGTTCCGTTTCCTTAAGCAGTTGCTGGTGTAACTGTAAAACCAGTTGTAACAGGTAGTTTATTAGTTTTGCAGTGACAGGAAATCGTTTTGGCATCATGTTTAAGTGGTTTTATTTAAGGTTAGTGGTTTATCAAACTGGATGATTTTTTCTGCAATCCGGTCTGCATTAATGGTGTAATTGCCATCCGCTAGCGATTTTTTAACCGCGTTTACTTTGTCTATGTCAAATGCGGATAATAAACTCGTATTTGACGCGTTTTTTATTTCCTGGGCAGCTGACGTTATCGCCACGGTGTCATTGTTCTGTATAGGCTTGCCAGCTGTCTCATTGGCTTTAGCCGTTTCCGTTGGTTTTGGCGCAGCCGTAGGTGTCCGTACTTGCTGTGGTCTGTTGTTAATTGAGTCAATAGCCATGTCTGTTCTCCGATTTCTAGTTATCCGCAACTGTTATCGGCAGTGTGGTAAAAAACTTTAGCGCTAAATTTAATTTATTTAGTTAATGATTGAAACTAAGCCCTGTTCCACTACTTTAGCGCTGACAATTCGCCCAGAAGACTGATTTTTAATGGGGATTAATTCGCCTTTGACCCCGTCCCGCATGGCTTGGCCATTCATTTTTATGCTAAAAGCGTTGCTGCCCGCGCTGATGGTTACTTTGTCCCCTCGTTTAATCACCAATGGCTCTACTAAACTGCGTAGGCTAATAATGCTGCCTGCCGGTAAATAGCGCGAGGCTTGTTTGTTTTCTACTTGTTCGGGCTGGGTAACATAATCATTTCTAATTGATGAAATCTCTTTTCTTTCGGTGCTTAAAATACCGGGCCTTATTAATTCGCCACGTTGCACAGCTTGGTTGAGCACGATCACGGGAAGATAAATTTTGACTAATGCCGAGGCATAAACAGTCCATTTTATTTCACCATCGCAGCGGATGCCTACCGATGTCCTACCGGCCTTAAATTGGTCGGTAGAGGAAAAGGCTTGCAGGGGCTGGCTGCACTCAGCAAGTTTGAGTTGGCTATCAAACGCCATCACGTTGATTTCATAGTCAGCCCCTGGGCTAACCTGGGCGGCAAGATAACTTTTTGCAACCTCATAAATCGTGTCATGAGGCTGGTAGCGCAGTTCGGCTACGGCGTTTTGCGTGTGTGCCAGCACCAATAAAGCTAAGGCCTTTGAGCAAACTGTAGTTAATTTTTTCATGTGCGTTGCCGTGTTTATGACGTGTAAAACTCCTAAGCAGGATTGGTGCCAATAAAATTTTGGCACTTAGGCAAGTTTTTGACACGCGTACTTCAAAACTAGCACTAGTTTCTATGGCACACGGTAAAGTTTTGCCGGATAGCGTCATTTTTAAAACGGTTTAGCCTAAAAATAAAACTTATAGTTATGATTTTAATAACTTATTAGTTAGTGGCATGGTGGCTGCTTAATATAACGTGTCAGTATTTTGGGAGGTTTTTATGGCAATCAGTTTCGATAGGGCATTAGGCAACCATGCCCAAGCATTAGTGCTACGTGAAAAGCGTAGTGAGGTGTTGGCGTCCAATTTGGTTAATGCCGATACACCGGGTTATAAGGCCAAGGACTTAGATTTTAAAGCAGTGCTTGAGAAAAAAACACAGCAGGCAGGGCAGCTTGAGCGTACCCAAACTAATCATATAAACCCTAGGCAAGAGTTGCTGGGTGCACAGCTGTTATATCGTAATCCATCACAAGTGTCTTTGGATGGCAACACGGTTGAAGCGGAAGTGGAACAAGCGAAATATGCCGAGAATTCTATTCAGTATCAAGCCAGCTTGCGTTTTCTAGGCAGTAGTTTTGCTGGCCTGATTACGGCCTTGAGAGGTAACTAGTATGTCGTCTTTTAAAATTTTTGATATTGCGGGTAGTGGCCTAAAAGCCCAATCATTACGGTTAAATTTGGTGGCTAGCAATTTATCCAACGCTAATAGCGTAAGTAGCAGTTTGAATACGGTTTATAAATCGCGGCAACCCGTTTTTGCTGCCGAGCTAAAAAATCTTTTGGATAAGCAGTCTACCGGCAGCAAAGTTAATGTGCTAGGTGTGGTTGAAAGCCAAGAGCCGTCAATTAGTGAATATGCGCCTAACCATCCGTTAGCTAATGCGGATGGTTACATTTTTAAATCCAATGTAAATACCGTTGAGGAAATGGCCAATATGTTATCGGCATCACGATCTTACCAAGATAATGTCGAGGTGTTGAATACGGCCAAACAATTAATGACACAAACCTTAAAATTAGGACAGTAAGAGGCAAATTATGAATGTTAATGCAAATACGGTTTCGTCGGCTTTAAACACGCTTAGTTCCAGTAATAGTTCTTCCTCAACGACCTCGGCAAAAAAAAGCTTGGGTATTGATGATTTTTTAAAGTTATTTACCACTCAGCTTACCCATCAGGATCCGACCAAACCCGCTGATGGTACGCAGTTTTTAACGCAAATTGCCCAAATTGGCACGGTCTCCGGTATTCAAGATTTGCAAAAATCATTTAGTGATTTTGCAACCTCAATCAGTTCTGACCAGGCTTTACAGGCCTCTGGCATTGTTGGCCGTTATGTATCGGTGCCATCAGACCAAGCTGTTTTGCCGGCAGGTGGTGAGGTACGTGGGCAATTTGATTTAACGGCTGCAGCCAGCAATGCCACCGTAAAGATTACCAATCAACAAACTGGGGAATCTATACGCACCATTAATTTAGGTAGCCAGTCCATTGGTACTGTGCCGTTTGTTTGGGATGGTTTGGATAATGATGGCACACCGGTAAACCCAGGTGTTTATAAGGTGGAAGCTGAAGCCAGTATCGGTGGAAAAAATACCGCGCAGGAAACACAAATTTTTTCAAAAGTAGACAGTGTCACCTTAGGCACCGCCAACCAAGGTTTACAGGTTAATTTGCAAGGCTTGGGGGCAGTTGATTTTAATAAGGTTAAAGAAATTTTATAACGGTGGAGTAGCAACATGACTTTTTTTACCTCGATTAGCGGCTTAAATGCCGCCAGCCAAAACCTCAACGTAAGCAGTAACAATTTGGCTAATGCCAATACCACTGGGTTTAAGAAATCCCGCGCTGAATTTGCCGATGTGTTTGCCGCTAGCGTGAGTGGTGTCAGTAAAACCCAGCCAGGTTCTGGTGTGCAGGTGACTAATGTGGCGCAACAATTTAGCCAAGGTAGTATTACCAGCACCGGAAACAATTTGGATTTGGCAATCAGCGGGGAAGGTTTTTTTTCCTTAGGCACAACGTCAACGTCCAATCAGCCTTCATTATATAGCCGGGCAGGTGAATTTAAGTTGGATAAAGATGGTTATGTGGTCAACAACCAAGGTAATTTTTTATTGGCGTTTTCACCAAATGGTTCCACGGTTAATGAAGGTTTTAGTACCGGCGTGTTTACACCAATACAAGTGAATGCTGAACAAGGCTCGCCTACAGCGACAACCCAGGTCGGTATTAGTGCCAATTTACAGTCCACGCAGGTGACGCCAGCGAATTCCCCGGTTAATCCAAGTGACTCGACAACCTATAACCACGTTTCATCACTGAGTATTTATGATTCATTGGGTAACGCCCATATTGCCAGCACCTATTATGTTTCTGATAGCCCAACCACGGCCAACTCCTTTCAAGCCTATTTGTTTATTGATGGTAAGCCGTTTAATACAGACGGTACGCCAGCTGGGGCTGGGGGTTCGGATTCTATTAATATCACTTTTGATAGTGCAGGTAAATTGGCGTCACCTATCGGGCAAGTGGCTTATGGTGCCATTAAGTCTACCGATTTGGACCCTTCTCTGAATGCCGCCGATTTGAATTTAAGTTTTAATTTTACCGGCACCACGCAATTTAGCAGTGTGTTTTCAGTTAACAATCTTACCCAAGATGGCTTGCCGTCAGGTAATTTAACCGGTATCAGTGTGGGTGACGATGGCGTGGTGTTGGCTAATTTTAGTAATGGCGGATCGCAACCTTTGGGTAAAGTGGCGTTAACCCGTTTTGCCAACCCGCAAGGCTTAGCCAAAGTGGGTGACAGTACCTTTGCCCAAAGTGCGGCATCGGGTTTGCCGATTCCTGGGCAGCCTGGGGTAGGTAGTTTTGGGGCTATACAATCAGGGTCTTTAGAGGCATCGAATGTGGATATTTCTGGTGAGTTGGTTAATTTAATTATTGGCCAACAGGCTTACCAGGCTAACGCACAAGCGATCTCAACCCAAAATACGATTACCCAAACCATTCTAAACATTTAATAGATAGGACTAGGTAGGGAAAAATGGACAAAAGCCTTTATGTAGCTATGAGTGGTGCCAAGCAAACCTTGTTGGCACAAACCGCTAATGCCAATAATCTGGCGAATACGCAAACCACAGGTTTTAAATCAGACTTGGAACAGTTTCGTAGCCAGCCAGTATTTGGCGCAGGCTTCCCTACCCGGGTTTATGCGCAAACAGAAAATCCAGGGACGGATTTTACGCCCGGTAGCATCCAGATAACAGGACGTGATTTGGATGTGGCCATCAGCGGAAATGGCTGGATTGCAGTACAAAGTCCATCAGGCGATGAAGCCTATACGCGGGCAGGTGATTTACAGGTGAGTCCAGAAGGTATTTTGCAAACCAGTGCTGGTTTGCCTGTACTCGGCCAAGGCGGGCCTATTGCCATTCCGCCGGTGCAAAAGCTGGAAATAGGCAAAGACGGCACAATCAGTATTATTCCACTTGGTACAAACGCCACTAATTTGGCGGTGGTAGACAGGATTAAACTGGTCAACCCTCCGGTGGATACGCTAGAAAAAGGTAAGGATGGCTTAATCCGAACCAAGGATAAAGTCCCGGCGCAAGCCAGTGCTGAAGTTAGCCTAAACTCGGGTTCCTTAGAGGCTAGCAACGTGAATTCCATTAAAGCTATGGTCGATATGATCGAGTTGTCAAAAAACTTTGAATTGCAAACCAAAGTCATGTCTGCGGTTAAGGATAATGCCGCGTCCAGCAGCCAATTATTAAGGTTGGCATAAAGCATGCTTGAGTCTAAGTAAGAGTTGATTCAAGACAAAATATTGTCAGATTAGGGGAAGACCATGACAGAACGCGCATTATTGGTGGCAAAAACCGGTTTAGAAGCCCAACAAACCCGCATAGCGGTTATCTCAAATAACTTGGCGAACGGCAGCACCACAGGCTTTAAAAAATCCAGGGCGGTGTTTGAGGATTTGATTTACCAAAACATCCGGCAAGTGGGCGCACAATCCACTCAGAACACTTTATTACCTTCGGGTTTGCAATTGGGAACTGGGGTACGCACGGTAGCAACCCAAAAACTGCATATTCAGGGTAATTTACAGCAAACTGAAAATTCCATGGATGTGGCAATTAATGGCCGGGGCTTTTTACAAATTTTGGCACCTAACGGTGATATTTATTATACCCGTGATGGCTCGTTTCAATTGGATGCCAATGGCCAAATCGTTACCGCTGGTGGTTTTCCGTTAGACCCAGCCATTACCGTGCCTACAGATGCGATTAGTATCACCATAGGTCGGGATGGCACTATATCCGCCTTGCAACCAGGCAGCGCAACACCAAACCAGTTAGGCCAAATTCAGCTGGCCGATTTTGTTAATCCCACCGGCTTAGAACCCATCGGTGAAAACTTGTACCGTGAATCTGCCGCCAGCGGGGCACCTGTAATTGGCACACCCGGTGATCAGGAATATGGGGCATTATTTCAAGGTTCATTGGAAAGCTCCAATGTCAACGTAGTAGAAGAGTTGGTCAGTATGATTGAGACACAACGCTCCTATGAAATGAATTCCAAAGTGATTTCGACAGTGGATCAGATGCTGTCTTATCTAAACCAACAACTTTAATGATTAATTCAGGGGAGGGGACATGAATAAGCCAACGCTCAAATTAGGCATTATTCTTTTAGGGCCGTTATTGACGCTTGCGTGTTCCCCTTTACCAAAACGGGATCCGGCATTTGCACCCGTACAGTCTTCGGCTTTACAGCCGCCAGCGCAAAACAACGGTGCGATTTATCAGTCCGGATACGATCTACGTTTATTTGAAGACTTAAAAGCCAGGCGAATTGGCGATATTTTAACCATTAGGCTTTCAGAACGTACCCAGGCAAACAAGGATGCTAATCTTGATGCTAGCAAAGACACTAGCGTAAGCGTGTCAGCACCGACTATTTTTGGCGTAACACCGGCCACTATTTTAGGCCAAGATGTGCAAACAGAGTTGAAGTCCGCACATAGCTTTAAAGGTGCGGGCACAGCGGATCAAAGTAATAGTATAACCGGGGACATTACGGTTTCTGTAGTTGATGTGTTGCCGAATGGCGATTTAAGGGTACGCGGTGAAAAACGGGTTACTTTAAACCAAGGTGATGAATATATCCGCTTATCTGGCATTGTGCGTACCGTTGATATTGACACATCCAATACCATCCCCTCAGCAAAAGTGGCCGATGCCACCATTATGTATGTTGGCGATGGCTTGGTGGCGGATTCAAATAAGGCAGGACTGTTAACCCGTATCTTTAATTCCCCTTGGTTTCCATTTTAAAGGTGATAACCGTGAACTTAAAAAAATACAGCGCACTCGTGCTAGTCGCTTGCTTGCTGCCGTCTTGGTCGAGTGCTGAGCGGATTAAAGATATTGCGACTATTGATGGTGTGCGGACTAACCAATTAATCGGGTATGGTTTAGTGGTGGGGCTAGAAAAGTCAGGAGATAAAACGGCGTTTACCGGGCAAAGTTTACGGACATTCTTAGGGCGCTTAGGCTTGACCTTACCCGCAGGTGTCGACCCTAAGGCTAAGAATATTGCTGCCGTCGCAGTATCCGCTGAGTTACCGGCATTTGCCAAGCGCGGTCAGCAAATTGACGTTACCGTGTCTTCCATAGGGGATGCTAAAAGCCTACGCGGCGGAACCTTATTGTTAAGCCCTTTAAAAGGTGCTGACGGCCAGGTCTATGCCGTAGCGCAAGGTAATTTAGTGGTTGGCGGCCTATCTGCCTCTGGTCAAGATGGTTCTAGTATTACCGTTAACAACCCCAGTGTCGGCCGTATTGCCAATGGCGCTACGGTAGAACGTACGGTTAACTCGCCATTTAGCAATAGCAATTCATTGATTTTTAATTTGCATTCACCCGATTTTACGACAGCAAACCGTATGGCTGAGTCCATAAATCAAGTGCTAGGCCCTAATACTGCCAAACCAATAGATGCAACATCAGTTTATGTGAATGCACCTGTTGATCCAGGCCAAAAAGTAAGTTTTGCCTCTTTAGTGGAAAATATGATGGTGGCGCCAGACGATGCACCAGCTCGTATCATCATTAATTCCAGAACTGGGACTGTGGTCATTAACAATAAAGTTAAAGTGCAACCGGCGGCGGTATCGCATGGCAGTTTAACGGTAACCATTAGCGAAGACCCACAAGTCAGTCAACCGAATGCCTTGTCAAATGGCCAAACTGTCGTCACACCACAATCCAGTGTTAAGGTGACGGAAGAAAAAAATCATACTTTCGTGTTTAACCCAGGTGTGTCTTTAGATGAGATTGTTAAGGCCGTAAATAATGTGGGCGCAGCACCCAGTGACCTGGTGGCCATTTTGGAAGCGCTTAAAACTGCTGGCGCTTTACGCGCTGAGCTGATCATCATTTAAGCGGAGCAAGCCATGATTAATGCAGGCCAAGCAGACCTTTATACCAATTTTGATGGCTTGGCCAAGTTAAAAACTGAGGCACGCAAGGATTCTCCAGAAGCGTTAAAACAAACGGCTAAGCAATTTGAGGCCGTTTTTATCAACAATGTGTTAAAAGCCATGCGGGAGGCCAAGCTTTCTGATGGCATTTTAGACAGTGACGAAAGCAAGTTTTTTACTGAAATGTACCATCAACAATTATCTGGGACATTGTCTGGCTCGTTGGGCTTATCTGATTTAATTGTTAAGCAGTTAGGCGGTAAAGTCGAGTCAAATAACAGCGCTAAGTTGGATTTGGAAGATTATGCCAACGCGACATCCAGCAGTAACGCACAAGCTTATGTAGGGCAGCCGGGTTATGCCAATGCACGCGTGGCATCCAGCGTAGCTAGCCAAGGCAATAGTGATGAGGCGGCCTTAGAGGCCTTATTTAATGAACCCATTACACAAGATGCCAATAAAGCGATTCAATCACCGCAGGATTTTGTCCAACGCCTACGGCCTTACGCACAACAAGCGGCTAAAGAGCTAGGTGTAGAACCTGGGGTGTTACTGGCACAAGCAGCATTGGAAACGGGTTGGGGGCAATCGCTGATTAAAAACAGCAATGGCAGCAACAGTTTTAACTTATTTAACATTAAAGCTGATAAAGCTTGGCAAGGCCGGCAGGCACAAGTGCCTACCCTGGAATATGAAGGTGGTGTGGTGAAAAAAGTTAACGCCGGCTTCAGGTCGTATAGTTCATTTAAGGAAAGCTTTAAGGATTATGTCAGTTTTATTAAAAGCAATCCCCGCTATGAGAACGCGTTAAGGCAGGCGGGTAATCCTAAGCAATATGTTCAAGAATTACAAAAAGCCGGTTATGCCACCGATCCTAAATATGCCGATAAAGTATTGGATATTTATAAAGGTGATACTTTGGCAGGCTCCCAGGCTAAGGCCCAGGTGGCAAGCAATGGATAAAATCTGGTTACCGCGGTTGTTTTATAACCGGGTATTGATAGGGGTTAAGGCGCTATGACGAGCATATTAGGCACGGCATTATCTGGCTTGGCGGCATTCCAGCGTTCTTTGGATACCACCAGCAACAATATAGCAAACGTTGATACCGAAGGTTATAACCGTCAGCGGGTAGAGCTTACCTCAAGGGATTCAGTCTCAATCGGCAGCGGTTTCATTGGCCAAGGCGTCAATGTGGCAAATGTTAGCCGTATCTATGACCAATTTATTTCGGGTCAAGTGCGCTCCAGTACCACCGCCTTTAACCAAGCTGATGCTTACCAAACCTTGGCGTCGCAAGTGGATAATGTCATTGGTGACCCCACCACCGGTTTGGCGCCAATATTAACGGCTTTTTTTGATTCAGCCAATAAAGTGGCTAATAATCCAGCCTCTATACCTGCTAGACAAGTATTTTTGTCAAATGCGGATTCGGTTAGCCAACAATTTAATAATGTAGCCCATCAATTTGACACCTTAAGATCGCAAACCAATGCTAATTTGCAAGTGTCAGTTGATGACATCAATGCGGATGCCAAGGCTATAGTTGAACTCAACAAACAAATTGTCATCGCAACGGGTCAAGCGACGGGTGGCCAACAACCGAATGATTTATTGGATAAACGTGATGCATTGCTGAATAAGCTGGCTGAGAATATTGATATTTCGGTAGTGCCCCAACAAAATGGCGCAGTCAGTGTTTTCGTAGGACAAGGCCAAACCCTGGTTTTAGGGGGGAGTAACCAAGCTTCTACCTTAAGCTTGGCGGATTCCAGCACCGATCCGCAACATAAAGAAATCCAGTTGAATAATCAAACCATTACCAGCCAAATTACTGGCGGTAAACTGGGGGGCAATTTAAGCTTCCGCGATAATGTGTTAGATCCTAGCCAATTGCAATTAGGTGTCTTGGCAACGACTTTTGCAGAGACGGTCAATAATCAGCATGCCTTGGGTTATGATTTAAGTGGTATTGCCGGGGCAAATTTATTTAGCTTAGGTTCGCAACCCATAACGGTGGTGCAAAACCCTAATTTATCGGGTGGCGGCAGTATTAGCGCCAGTTTAGATAGCACTAACCCACAAGCCTTACAAGCCAGCGATTATCGTTTGGATTATAACGGGAGCAGTTACAGCTTAACGCGCTTAAGCGATAACCAAAACATTGCTTTACCTGGGTTTCCTGGCGCTTCGGTGTCGGTTGACGGTTTTGTCTTACAACAAACCACAGCGCCTACTGGGGCTAGTAGTTTTTTAATTCGCCCTGCTTTTAGTGGTGCCCAAAATATCAGTGCTGCGCTTACCGATCCCACTAAAGTGGCGGCGGCAGGTTCATCTAGCAGCGGGCCTGGCGATAATGTCAATGCTCTCAGTTTGGCTGGACTAGCCTCAGCTACGGTATTAAACGGTTCGACCACGTTTGCCAGTGGCTATGGTAATTTGGCGTCTAATGTGGGGGCTTTAACCAATGCGGCCACGATTAACCGCTCGGCCCAGAACACTTTGCTGACTCAAACCCAGCAAAGCCAAGCTTCGATTTCTGGCGTGAACTTGGATGAAGAGGCAGCTAATTTAATTAAGTTCCAAAATGCATATCAAGCGGCTGCTCAAGCAATCTCAGTGTCAAGGTCAGTTTTTGACACCTTGATTGGCGCGTTTAGATAGGAGGTTTTATGCGTATTTCTACTGCGTTTA
The DNA here is from genome assembly GCA_041660045.1 of Methylococcaceae bacterium. Taxonomy (GTDB): domain Bacteria; phylum Pseudomonadota; class Gammaproteobacteria; order Methylococcales; family Methylomonadaceae; genus WM-3-3. The sequence goes on from JBAZXA010000010.1 coordinate 28,492, forward strand.
CCCAAACCCAATCAGTTAACTCTATCGTTGACCAACAAGCCAGGCTGAATGAAACGCAGCTACAGTTATCCAGTGGCAAACAAGTTTTAAAACCTTCGGATAACCCTGCCGCGGCGGCACAAATTGTCAATTTGAACCATAGCATAGATACAACTAAACAATATCAGGACAATATTGCCGTTGCCCAAGGAAATTTGGGCTTACAAGCCACCACCTTACAAAGTGCCAATGATGCGGTGCAAAGGCTGAGAGAATTAGCTACCCAAGCACTGAATGACAGTAATAATGCCAATGATAGAAAAGCCATTGCCAATGAAGTGGATCAACTCAATTCCCAATTAATCGGCTTAGCCAATACGCGTAACGCTAGTGGTGATTATCTGTTTTCAGGTTTTCTTACCAGCACGCCGGCTTTTGCCTCAACAGGGAATGCTTCAGCGCCGTTTTATAGTTACAACGGTGATAGTAACCAACGCTTAGTTCAAATCGGTGAATCACGCTTTATCACCGACAGTGATCCCGGCTCAAACGTTTTTGGGCCGAGCAGCGCTGGGGGTACGGATAGTTTGTTTGATGTGGTAAAAAGTTTTTCTGATGATTTAAAAGCAAATACGCCTAAGACTAGCATATTGGACCAGCTGAGCAGCGCATTGGATAAGATTTCTAATGTGCAATCGTCCAATGGTGCGCGTTTGAATGCGTTAGACCGCCAGCAAACAGCCAATGCCGATTATCTGTTGAGTACACAAACGGTGTTGTCGAACACGCAAGACTTGGATTACGCTCAGGCTATCAGTAAGTACAACTTACAGACAACGACTTTGCAAGCAGCACAGCAGGCATTTACAAAAGTACAGCAATTAAGCCTGTTCAGCTTTTTATAAGTATGACACGGCCATAAAAAAAGGCGGCTACTGATAATCAGGCCGCCTTTCTTATCAACTAAGCCCAAGCTTTATGGTTTAAGGGTAGATCACTTTAGGTTCAAAGCTTGCAGCAGGGTATTTTGGATCAAAAGGTGTTTTCTTTGAAGCGGCAGCTACGGTTGTTGCAGCTTCGCTTTTTTTGGCTTTAGGGGCTGAGCTGACAGCTTCTTTGTCGATATAAATGACTTTAGGCTGGAAATTTGCTGCGGGATATTTGTTGTCTGTAGTTGCTAAGGCCATAGATGAACTCACTAAAAGCCCTGCTACGACTAAACTTGAAATAATTGTTTTTTGCATATTTAAAATTCCTCTTTGTAGTTTTAATGACCAGTAAAATAGCCTTTGCATAGCATAATGTTCCAAAGTATCTGGCATTTTGGCGTGTTGCGCAACTGTTTTGTACGTGGTTTTTCGTCGGTAAAAGAATTATAAAAGTTGTTTTATGGCCGGATGCTGATGCAGTAATTCTTGGCGGAAGTCTTCTATTGCGGCCTCATCAGCGCGTGCGTCGCGCGGAATAGTGACTTTTAAGTCGCTAACAATTTGCATAGGCGAGGCCGACAAAAACACTAGCCTGTCCGCCAAAGTGATAGCCTCACGCAAGTCATGGGTCACAAACAAAACAGTGTGCGGACGTTGTTGCCATAAACCTAAAAGCAATTCGCGGACTTGTCTTGCGGTGGGGGCATCCAAGGAAACAAATGGCTCATCCATTAATAACAACACTGGGTTAATTGAGAACGCACGGGTAATGGCTACCCGCCGGCTCATGCCTAAAGACAATTGTTCTGGATAGAAATGCTGGTATTCACTTAGCTGCATAGCGGCTAAAAGTTTGTCTATATTTTCTGGCTTGGCGGCGCCATCTTGTACCAATTCTATATTTTGCCGGACACTACGCCAGGGCAGTAAACGCGGGTTTTGGAAGACATAACCTATGCTGCTGAGCTGGTTTTCTTGGCCGCTTGTTATAGCGCCTTCATAGTGCGTATCTAAGTGGGCAATGATATTTAACAACGTGGTTTTACCACAACCGGAGGGGCCAACCAGGCAGACAAATTCGCCAGCTTCTAAGTTTAACTTAAAGTTGCTGATGATAGGCCTAGCCAGGTTAGCGCCACTGCCGGCATAAGCTTTGTTTTTAATATCAATGGAAACCGCTGTCATCGACGCCACATTTGTGATTGTTTATCTAAAGGCTTTAAAATGAGCCATTCTATAAGTTGTATCACAGCAATAAATGCCATGCTATACGCCAAAATACCGGCAACATCAAACAGCTGAAAAAACAAATGTAACTGGTAACCCATGCCATTACTACGGCCTAATAGTTCAACGACCAAGATAATTTTCCAAATTAAAGCCAAACCCGAGCGGGTAGCTGCCATCATGAATGGATGTAATTGCGGCCAGATAACATGGATTAAAGTTTTAGTTTTGCTAAAACGGTAGCATTGTGCCATCTCCAGTAAATCTTGATCCAAGGCACGGGTGCCTTCGCGGATGGTGACTATAACATTAGGCAATTTATTGATTACAACTGCCAAAATAGCGGCCGATTCGACCAAGCCAAACCAGATGTAACACAAAATAATGGTGACGATGGCGGGTATATTTAAAAAAATGACTAGCCAGTTATCAAAAAAAGCATTTAGTTTTTTATGGCGACCTAATACGATACCTGCGGCGCAACCTAATAGCATGGCAAGGCTAAAACTCACGACTAGCCGGAGCAAGGTAACGCCTAAATGATAGGGTAGCCGGCCCGATATAGTTTCTTGCCAAAACACTAAGGCTACGGTGTGTGGTGTCGGTAAGCTGTTACTGTGTACATACCAGGATAATACTTGCCAAAGCAGTAAAAAAACCAGCACCGACAAGCTGGCTAAGCGCGTTTGCATGTTAGGCAATGGCTTACTCGTTAGCCCAAAATGTGCCTGCCGGGAGATGTTCTGCATCGCCGGTTAATTGGTGATGGCTGTATTGAAAAAGTAGCTGATATAGTTGTTCAGCGGCTAAACGCTCGTTTTCCCCCCAGTTTTCAATCCGGCCGGCGCAATAGTTTTGTCTTAATACGGCTTGGTTTTCTGCCGTGTTTTCTTGGCTTACGGGCACAATTTTTTGCCAAACGGCCAAGTCTGTACAAAGCCGATTTTTAGCCTGTTTGGTGGCGTTAAAAAATTGCACTAGGGCGGCCTTGTTGGCGTTGGCCCAATCTTCGCGAAAGACATAACCTAAGGTGGCTAAGTTGGCATTGATACCTAAGTCTTGCATGAGGTTTTTACCATCTAGAATTTTAGTGTAACCTTCAGCCTCCAAGCGCGCGGCAAAGTTCCAATAGGTTAAAACAGCGTCCAAACCATTTTGTTTAAGCTGTTGGTTGAGCAACGGTGGCGCGCCAAAAACTTTGCTGACGCTAGAATTTAAATCGAGGTTTTGCTTGGCGCCTAAAGCGAGTAATAACAGCCAATTTTTATCAAGCTCACCACCGGCAATGCCTAAACGTTTGCCTTTTAAATCCTGGATGGATTTAATGCCGCTGCCAGTGCCAACAATCAACGCACCTGCGCTGGTGGAATAGGGGTAAAAACTCAGTTTAATGCCCGTGCTGCGCTGTCTAGCGACCCAAATCCAATCCGACACGATAACATCAACAGCTGCTGATTGTAGGGCAATTTTACCCGCTTCAGGATTCGCTAAACGTTGAATGTCAAGTTTAAAGCCAGTATTTTCGGTGTCACTATCTTCCCGTAAGGCGGTTAATTCCCAATCTAAGGTACCAAAGGCCAGGACACCAATTTTGATCGGTGTTTTTTCTGCTGCGCTGGCCAAGCTGGCCAACAATAAAATAATGCCAAAGAAAAAAATCCTGAATACCATGCAATTAAACCTACTGGGTGGCGTCTAAAAGACTATATTTTAGCCATAGCTCGCGTTCAATGCGAGTTTATGGAAAGCTTATGTTAAAATCTAAAACTTTTTATTTATCCGGTGATTAAACCATTATGACCCAGGCTGTACAACTGATTGATCGTTTCGGCAGAAAAGTAGATTATTTAAGGATATCAATTACAGACCGTTGCGATTTTCGCTGCGTGTATTGTATGTCTGAAGAGATGACCTTTTTACCGCGTGCGCAAATCTTAAGCTTGGAAGAAATTTATACACTCGCATTGGCGTTTTCTGAGCTGGGCGTAAAAAAAATAAGGATCACGGGTGGTGAACCTTTGGTTAGGAAAGGCGTCTTGGAATTGCTGCAAAGCCTAGGTCAAATCAGTGGTTTACAAGAGCTGGTGATGACGACTAATGGTTCGCATTTAGGCGCCATGGCAACGGCCATTAAAGCCGCAGGGGTAAAGCGCTTAAATATTAGCTTGGATACTTTAGACCCAGAAAAATTCAAAGCTATTACCCGTACTGGTGATCTAAAGCAAGTTTTAAACGGCATCCAAGCCGCTAAAGCAGCTGGTTTTGGGCGCATTAAACTTAATGCAGTGATCCTAAAAAACCGCAATCATGAGGAAGTCACAAGGTTGGTGCAGTTTGCCGTGGATAATGCCCTAGACATTAGTTTTATTGAGGAAATGCCGCTTGGTATTGTTGACCAGCATAACCGTTCCGAAGCTTATTATGCGAGTGATTTAATCAAAGCTGATTTAGCGCGTCAGTTTTCCTTATTGGCTACTTTAGAAAAAACCGCAGGGCCATCAACTTATTATCAAGTCGTCGGTAGCCAAACTCAGGTAGGTTTTATTTCACCCCATAGTGCCAATTTTTGTAGTACTTGCAATCGGGTGCGGTTGACGGTTGAAGGCCGCTTATTATTGTGTTTGGGTAACGAGCATTCGGTTGATTTAAAAACAGTTATGCGAGAAAACCCAGGCGATAGTTTAGCTTTAAAACAGGCTATTTTAGAGGCTATGTTAATTAAGCCTGAAAAACATGAATTTAACATCCACGAACAGCCTGTGATTTTTAGGCATATGAGCGTCACTGGCGGTTAAGCAAAACCTTGTCAATATTATCAAAGCGATGAGCGAGCTGAGTGATGACCAAATCCTTGTATCTTGGCAAAAAAATGCCCTGCCTTGGACGCAAGTGATTAGGCAAAGGCAAATTGAAAGCCGCCGTTTAGTAACCGATCAAGCCATCATCGATGTGGTTTTAAAACGCACACCGCGTTCTGTTTTGGACTTGGGTTGTGGTGAAGGTTGGCTGGCGCGGCAATTAGCCGCCCATCAAATCTCGGTGCTAGGTGTTGATGCTGTGCCAGCTTTAATTGAGCAGGCAAAAAGTGCTGGAGGCGGTGAATTTAGTTGCCTAACTTATGAGGAGTTAGCCGCAGGTAAGCTTAAAGTGACGGTAGATGCAATAGTGTGTAATTTTTCTTTGTTGGGTGAGCAAGCTGTCGAAGGCGTTTTTAAAGCCGCGCCTGCCTTGTTGGCCGAGCCAGGGGTATTAATAGTGCAAAGCTTACATCCACTCATGGCAAGTGCTAATCAGCCTTACCGAACAGGCTGGCGGGCAGGTTCTTGGGAGGGTATTAACGGAGATTTTTCTGATCCTGCACCTTGGTATTTTAGGACCTTGGCTAGCTGGTTGGCGTTATATGCCGAACATGGCTTTAAGCTTTGTGAAATTATCGAACCATTGCATCCTGCTACGCAGCAACCGGCTTCAATGCTGTTCGTAGGCGAGTTAGGCCATTAACTTTAGTTAATGGCCAGTGATTTATAGGCTTATGAATTCAACGCGTTAAAAAAGCTACAGGTGGGTGCCTTAGCCAACTGATCGAAGTAGATAAAACAGTCGTTAAACCACTTAATAAAGCGGTCGGCATGTTCGGCTGTACCGATAGGATATTGGCGCATTTTCCAGCGGTTTTTTGCGGAATTATTGTAATAAATGCCACCAGCATTATAGGCGCAAGCAACTTTGGGTGGGTCAAAATGGGTAAGTTTCCATTGGCTGGCGATATAAGCGCTGCCGGCATGTATAGAATTGTCTGGCTCTAGCAGCCATGCTTGATTAATATCGTCCTGATTTAAAGCAGCACGCGCGGTAGAAATTAAGGTTTGCATTAAACCCGGTGAAACTTTATTGGGTGTACGGACTTCATCTATAAAACCAGGTTCTTTGCGTAGTGCTTTCGGGTTACCGGATGATTCTGTGCAAATAGTGGCAATCAGTAATTCAACAGGGACCTTAAATTTGTTGGCGTAGGTGGTGAGTGGTTCCTCGAATTTTTCCCAAACCGTGGCGACAGTTTTCGGTTCGCCACCTGATCCCAGCGGACTGTTATCTTGCCCTAACAACAAACCTTTTGCGCTCAATTGCCAATAAATGCCGTCATCATAAGCGGCATGCCGGATTTTTAAGAGGTTTAGCAATTCCAGGTTGATAAAATCATTATCCGCATCGTTAGCGGCTAGGCGTAAGCGGCTGGGTACGCTATCGTCCTGAAATAAGCTCGACCAGGTTAATGGCCCGACTATGCCATCGCAATCTAAGTGATGGCCTTTTTGAAATTCGACTACAGCAGCCGAAGTCCTTGCGCCAAACAAACCATCAGGTTGGCCAATACTATTCATTTGCAAGGCTTTCAGGCGTAACTGTACTTCTAGTACATCATGGCCACGTAGCATGGGTAATTGAAATTTAAGTAGGCGGCTAAAAGACATAGTAAGCTCCTAAGGGTAACAGCCAGGGACTAATGATTTAATCCCGGTGATGTCGTCTAGCAAGCGTTTATGGTTCTCGGCGTAAGCGCTGTGGGCGGCTTCTTGGGTGGCCAAGGCTTGCTTGTGTTGCAACTGCCGTAGAGCTGGGCAAGTGTCAGGGCCAAACGGTTGCAAGCGGATAGCCGCAAGTTCAGCATTATAGAGAAAGAAACTAGCGGCAGATTGCAAGGTTTCAGCTTTTTGGCTGAAACCTTGTGCGCAATCCAGCAGCTTTTGGTTATAGGTGGCTGCGTTGGCGTTATTGTTTTGTTCACTCCGTAATAAGCGTAAGGACTCACACCAGTTTTCATAATATTGTTCGGGTTTACCGACGATAGGCGCTATGCTTTTCCAATCTGGTATATGCTGAATACCGAGCTGTAGTTGTTCTGCTGCGCATTGATAGTTTTTAAGTTTTTCTGTAGTTTGCTTGGCTAAGCGATAACAGGCATCGCCTTTTAGCAAATGCATTTGCTGGCAAGCGTCATCTTCATCGTCGCAATCGACTTTGGCATCGGCAATAGTTTGCCATTCGCTATGGTTGGCGGCCTCTTTTAAAGTTTGCAATTGCCGGGTGCTTGCGCAAGCAGTTAACATGGCAATGAGGGTGAAAAGCGGTAACATTATTTTAAACTTAGCAGTCATGGTGCGGTTTTCTCCAGAATATTATTAATCATGCTGGCGACGGGTTTATCCTCAGTTTGTAACTTTTCGGTAGTCACCACCAAGGCATCTAAATCTTCTAAGGCTTTTGGGTTTTGATGCAATTTATCTACCGCTAGTAAGAGCTGTTTGTAACCACCAACATTGCCGAATAGGGTTGGTTCGCGTGCCGTGATGAGGGTTTCTAATTCATGGTCTGCCGCAGTGCGATGGAATTCGTCTAAACCCTCTTCAAATTGTTGTAAGTTGGTAAAGCCGCCAGTTTCGGCATATTTTTCAAACAATTGGGCAGTATTGCCAGCATTGCTAATGAAATCGTTAGCAGCATTCTTTAGAAATTGCGGATTGTCCATTTGGTTTTTAAAGGCATCACGAAACAATGGGCTTTGTTGCAGCAACATAAAGCCCGTGTTGTCATCCACCCGTTCTAAGCTTAAGCCTGCGGCAGGTGAAAACGGCATATGTAAAATGCGCGCTTTCCATTTTTGGTAATAAATGCTGGTTAACTTGACGGTGCCGGCTACGATAGCTGTTATCAAGGCCGCAGGTGGGATTAGTGTCCCTAAGGTGGCGCCAAAGCTTTTTAGTGCATTGCTCACGATATCGGTTAAAGGGCCGTCATTTTCTAAACTATCTTTGGCGTTGGTTGCGGCAAGTAGGGCATCTTCTGTTTTGCCTTCGCCAATCAGGCCTTTGGCAAGATCAACACCTTTTTTGACGTTTTGGGCGAGATCAACATATTTATCGCCAGAATTGTTGGGCAACACACTGGCAATGGCCTGTACAGTATCTAAGCCAGTGCTGATGGTATCCAATAACGCACCCGTTTTGCCCAGTTCTTGTTGGTTGATAACAGCATCGCGCTGGCTAGTGGCTGCTTTGGCTTGTTGCAAAATTGTGCTTTCAGAATCTTTGTTTTGGCCACGGGCGCCAAAATAAAACCCAATAATAGTGCCAAGTATGCCACCCATCACATCAGGGAATGGGAACTGGCCTTTGGGTAAGGCTAAAAACAATAAGGATGCAGTAACAATTAATAAAGCAATGACACCTCGTATAGTGCCTTCCGGCAATCCTGCAGGGCATTGAAAAAACAAGGCCAATTGTTTTTCCTTAATACACGTTTCCAAAAAAGTTTTTTGTACGTGTTGCAGATAGAATAAAAAAGCCGCCACAATTAAAGCCATAATGGCCAATGGCGTTAATAATTGGATTAATGTGGACCAAGATGCGGGATCGGGATTGTCTGCAGCGTCACTTGTTGGCATTAAGCAAAGACCGCCAATTAATAGGATTAGCTGTAAATGTGAAGGTGTGCGCATAAATCAACCTGTTTTTGGGGTTATGGGTGACATTACTTGCTGACGTTCAAAACATACAAATTCTGTGGCGATATTGCACTGGTTCCGCAATTTTGGCAATGATGTCGGTAAAACCTGCAATTTTTTTTGCGCAGGCTTAAGTGCTAGTGCCTGCATGTTTTTAAAAAACTATTATAAAATAATGGTTTGTCTTGCAGTTAGGGTTAGGGCTGGGCGCGCAAAAAATAAATTATCGGCGGCAGCATCGACTGGGCCACTTGAACTACACTAAAGCTGTTACAATATCGTATTTTATAGCACCTATCACAAGGATTTTTAATGTCTTTTGCTCAACTCGGTTTAGCCGACGAACTTCTTAAAGCAGTAGCAGAACAGGGGTATACCTCCCCAACGCCTATCCAACAACAAGCCATACCATTAATTTTGGATGGCCGTGATGTGTTGGCAGGGGCACAAACAGGAACCGGCAAAACGGCTGGTTTTACCTTGCCAATGTTGCAAATGTTGGCTGCAGGCCAGGATAAGCAAGCTAAATTTAGGAACGTTCGGGCGTTGGTGTTAACACCAACCCGAGAGTTAGCGGCGCAAGTTTATGAAAGTGTCAGGGTTTATGGGAAATATCAGCCATTATTTGTGCAGGCAATTTATGGTGGCGTCAGTATTAACAATCAAATCCGGAATTTACAAAAAGGCTGTGACATCATAGTGGCTACCCCAGGCCGTTTGCTGGATCATCTACAGCAAAAAAACATAGATCTGTCGTTTGTTAAAATGTTAGTGCTGGATGAGGCGGATCGCATGTTGGATATGGGTTTTTTGCCTGATATTAGGAAAATTCTTGAACGTATCCCGCAAAAACGTCAAACCTTATTATTTTCGGCAACTTATTCTAATGAGATTAAAGCCTTGTCAGCCACTGTGCTGCGTAATCCGGCAACCGTTGAAGTGGCTAGGCAAAATGCCACCGCAGAAAATGTATCTCAACGGGTTTATGGCATATTAAAGGAACAAAAGCGGGAGTTGCTATCCTTTTTGGTGGGTAATGGCAACTGGCAGCAAGTTTTGGTGTTTGTGCGTACCAAACATGGCGCGGACCGCTTGGCAAAACAGTTGCATATTGATGGCATCCGCACTGGCGCGTTGCATGGCGACAAAACGCAAGGTGCGCGCAATAAAGTTTTGGAATGGTTTAAAACGGGCAAAATTACGGTTTTAGTGGCGACGGATATTGCTGCACGTGGTTTGGATATAGACCAATTGCCACATGTGGTTAATTTTGATTTGCCGCAAGTTGCTGAAGATTATGTCCACCGTATTGGCCGGACTGGCCGTGCCGGTGCAAGTGGTGAAGCCATCTCATTAGTTAGCCCTGAAGAGGCTTGGATGTTGGCTGATATTGAAAAAATGTTAAAGCGGCAAATTGAGCGTGTTGCCGACACGGGCTATGCACCCGTTTCGTTAAAAGTGATGGATGCACCTAAAAAAAATGCGCCTAGTAAAGCGGGTGCAAAAAAAGATTTCCGGCACACTAAAAAAGTGGTGGCAAATCCGGGTGCCAAGCCTAAAACTGAAGCAGGTGGCCGCGGCAATAGTAAGCCTAGGCAGCGGCGGGCAAGAGCAGCGGCTTAAGTTGTTTGGGCAGTGTCGCTTTGGACTAATACCCATGGTTTTACGACGACTGCCCAAACTTCAGCTTGCGTTTGAATCCAGGCTATGGCTTGTTGGTCGCTAACCAGGCCTAATTGCTTTTGTTGCAGCCACTTCTCAACTTGGTCTTTATTATCCTGCGAAAATTGGTAGGCGACATCGACCAAATCTAACTCAGGGGCGACAAAAACCGCAGTGCCACTGGCAAAAAAGCGCTGTAACTCGCTCCAAGCGATTTTGGAAGTTTCTAAATGGACTTTCTCGCGGGCTAACACTTCGGCATTGGTTTTATGCATAATTTACCTTCTTTTTTAGCTGGTTTTTTGACAGCGACTGCCGTATTGTTAAAATGTATTGTGCAATTATAACTATAACTAAATTAAATCAGGAGATGTTGCATGTCGCTATTTGATATTTTCACTAAGAAAAATAAACTCAGTTCGGCTATAAAACAAGTGGCTTTAGCGCGTAAAAGCGATGCAGGTAAGGCAAACCAGCTGTACAAACAAGCTTATCAGAGTTATGCGGAAATATTAACAGACCATCCGCTATTGGCAGAGACACTATATAACTGGGGTTTTGCTTTATTGCACGAAGCTAAAGCTAAGCCAGTTGAAGAAGCAGAATCGCTTTATGAAGAGGCAATTGCCAAGTTTTCTTTTTGTATTATGTTATCCCCTAATTATCTAGGTGCAGCCATCGATAGTGGCGTTGCATGGATGGATTTGGCGCGGCTGAAAGGCTTACCAGCCCATGACCAGGCTTATGATAGGGCTAAGGCGCAGTTTGAATTGGCCAATGCAATTCAAAACGGGCCGGCTTGTTACAATTTGGCCTGCATTTATAGTTTGCGTGGTGATCAAGGGGCTTGCCAAAGTGCGTTGGAAGACGCCCGGGATAAGGGTAGTTTACCCGATTTGGATGATATTATAGCGGATCCGGATTTGGCTAATGTCAAGTCTCAAGCTTGGTTTAGTGAATTTTTGGAATCGGTTAAGACTAAGAAGGTCGTGGTAGACACACCGGCTGTTAAGCCAGCAGCAGAAACTATAGTACCAGCTGAACCGGAGGCGGCACCTGCGGAAGCTTCTGCAGCTGACGAAGAGCTAGCGGCTAATGTAGAAATGGCACCCGCTGAGGACATTCCTGAGCACATGCGGCATTAATGGGACGGGAATCATTGGCCACTTTTGCTATGGCAGGCGGCTAGCATGGCTTGCATTTTAGCCAAACCTAAATGGCGGGTTAAATCGATATTTTTCTTAGGTATCGATTCCCCTGCATTGGGATAATTGGCCAGGGCTAGGCTAATACTGCTTTCCCGTAAGAGATGTAAGACTGGAAAGGGCGATCGGTTAGTGTAATTGGCAGGATCATCATAAGAGGCGTCTTCAAAACAATATTCGGGATGAAAGCTAGCTAGCTGATAAGTGCCTTCGTAGCCTTGATTTTCTAGCACTATTTCAGCCATGGATAAATAATCCAGATAATCGTCAAAATGGCTAAGCCAGTCTGGGTACACTAACAAAGTCGTTTCAATCGCGGCATTATTATCGAGTTCATGGCATTCAATGATAAGTTTTGCTAAACATTCTTCTGGCGTAACGCCCTCATCAACAACCAATCTAATTCGGTCTGCTTCCCATTGCGGCTTAGCAAATGGACAAATTTCGTATTGTATTATGACACTGCTAAGCCAGGTTTGAGTGGCAACAATTGCGGGGTGTTGAGTCTGTTTTTGCATGAATAGTCGCTTTATAGAAGGTAAAAATGATTTTTTGGAGCAGTTAAGCTAGAAATTGTTATAAAATAGTGGGTCAATATTTAACGTCTGGTTTATGAATAAATCAATTTTTTGGAGCAATTTATGCGCATCATCCTGCTAGGGAGCCCAGGTTCAGGCAAGGGTACTCAAGCTCAGTATATAACTGAAATGTACGGTATTCCCCAAATTTCCACAGGAGATATGCTGCGTGCGGCCGTGCGGGCGGGAACAACGCTAGGCCTGGAAGCAAAAAAAGTCATGGATTCAGGGGCTTTGGTGTCCGATGACATTATCTTGGGATTAATTAAAGAGCGCATCGTGCAGCCCGATTGTAGCAACGGCTTTTTGTTGGATGGTTTTCCACGCACAATTGCCCAAGCAGAAGGCTTAGAAGCGCTAGGCGTTGAAATAGATACAGTTATTGAAATCGTGGTTGATGATGACGAAATAGTTAAACGTATTGTTGGCAGGCGTTTGCACCCTGCGTCTGGGCGAATTTACCATGTACAATTTAATCCACCCAAAACTGAAGGGGTTGATGACGTAACCGGGGAAAGCTTAATTCAGCGGGATGATGATAAGGAAGAGACTGTGCGCAAACGCTTAGCTGTTTATCATCAGCAAACTAAACCATTAGTGGGTTTTTACTCGGCTAAAGGCGATAAAATCCTATTTGTGTCGATATGCGGCGTTGGTACGGTGAATCAAATCACGGCACAAATTTCTGATATCTTAGCGATAAAAAAGGTGACAAGTATTGCGGGAAACTAATAGGCTAGCAAAGGCCTATCTTACTTAAATTAGCCGTGCAGACGGCATAACTAAAATAATAATTATGACTGGCAAAACCTTATATGACAAATTATGGGAAGATCATGTCGTTTGTACCGAAGATGATGGCTCATCATTACTTTATATCGATCGGCATTTAGTACACGAAGTTACGTCGCCGCAGGCATTTGAGGGTCTGCGCCTAGCTGGACGAAAGCCTTGGCGAGCGGCTAGGAATTTAGCGGTTGCTGACCATAATGTGCCGACTATAGACCGTGATAAAGGCATAGCCGATCCGGTTTCGCGCTTACAAGTTGAAACTTTAGACCTCAATTGCGCAGAATTTGGTATTACCGAATTTGACATGGCCGATGTGCGTCAAGGCATAGTGCATGTGATTGGTCCTGAGCAAGGCGCTACTTTACCAGGCATGACTGTGGTTTGTGGTGATTCGCATACGTCCACCCACGGCGCATCCGGCGCCTTGGCTTTTGGTATAGGTACCTCTGAAGTTGAGCATGTTTTGGCGACGCAATGTTTAGTTCAGAAAAAAGCAAAAAATATGCTGGTTAAAGTTAACGGCATGGTAGGCCAAGGTATAACCGCAAAAGACATCGTTTTAGCCATAATAGGCAAAATTGGTACGGCTGGCGGTAACGGCCATACCATAGAGTTTGCCGGTGATGCGATTTGGGCCTTGTCCATGGAAGGCCGTATGACGGTTTGCAATATGGCTATTGAAGCCGGCGCGCGTGCTGGTTTAATTGCGGTTGATGATATTACTTTAGAGTATTATTACGGTCGTCCCTACGCACCAAAAGGCGATGATTGGAATATGGCGGTGCGTTATTGGCAACGCTTAAAGTCCGATAATTATAGCGGCAACTTGTTTGATAAAGTAGTAACCATCAACGCAGCCGACATTAAGCCGCAAGTCACTTGGGGCACCTCGCCGGAATTAGTGTTGGCGATAGATCAAGCGATTCCAGACCCTACTTTTGAAACCAATGAAGTCAAGCGCCAAGGCATGTTACGGGCCTTAGAATATATGGCATTAAAAGCAGGCACCCCAATCAAGGATATTTATTTGGACAAGGTTTTTATCGGTTCTTGTACAAATTCTAGAATTGAGGATTTAAGATCTGCCGCCGCCGTTGCCAAAGGCAAAAAAGTGGCTGCAAATATTAAGCAAGCGTTGGTGGTGCCTGGTTCTGGATTAGTTAAACGTCAAGCTGAGGCAGAAGGCTTGGATCAGGTGTTTATCGACGCGGGTTTTGAGTGGCGCGATCCAGGTTGCTCTATGTGTTTGGCGATGAATGCTGATCGTTTAGAGCCTGGTGAACGCTGTGCGTCTACTTCCAACCGTAATTTTGAAGGCCGTCAAGGACATGGTGGCCGTACGCATTTGGTGAGTCCTGCAATGGCGGCGGCAGCGGCAATTGCGGGTCATTTTGTTGATGTTAGCCGTTTAAGTGGAGGCTAAGTGATGCAAGCATTTACGAAAATTACTTCCTTAGTAGTGCCACTGGATAGGGCGAATGTTGACACGGATGCCATTATTCCTAAACAATTTTTAAAATCCATCAGGCGCACGGGTTTTGGGCCGTTTTTATTTGATGGTTGGCGTTATTTAGATCATGGCGAACCTGATATGGATTGTTCGGGGCGAAAACTGAACAGTGATTTTGTGCTTAATCAGCCCCAATACCACGGTGCCCAAATATTATTGGCCAGGGAAAATTTCGGCTGTGGTTCTTCCCGCGAACATGCGCCTTGGGCACTAGAAGATTATGGTTTTAGGGCGATAATTGCGCCTAGTTTTGCCGATATTTTTTACAATAATTGTTTTAAGAATGGCCTGTTACCCCTATTGTTATCGGCCTCGGTAGTCGATAAATTATTTAAGGAGGTAAAGCCTGGTTATCAATTGAAAATTGATTTACAGGCGCAAAAAATAGTCACGCCAAGTGATCGTAAAATCAGCTTTGAGATTGATCCTACCCGAAAATACCGCTTACTCAATGGTTTGGATGATATCGCATTGTCTTTGCAACATGCTGATGATATTAAAGCCTATGAACAGCAGCGTGCCAAACGGGCACCTTGGCTGTTTGAAGGTGATTTATAACGCTATTAAAGTCATAACGGACTAAGGTTTTAACGAGAATGACCAAAAAGATTGCAGTTTTGCCAGGTGATGGCATAGGCCCTGAAATTGTTACAGAAGCTATAAAAGTGCTGCAATGGCTAAATACAGACATGGCGCTGGGCTTGGAATTTGAATATGGCTTAATTGGCGGTGCCGCTTATGATGTGCATGGCAGGCCATTTCCTGAGCAAACTGAAGCCTTGGCCAAGCAAGCTGACGCAGTATTATTGGGTGCTGTCGGTGGGCCAAAATGGGAAGCCTTAGATATATCGGTACGGCCAGAAAAAGGTTTATTGGCGATACGTTCTGAGTTGCAATTATTTGCTAACTTGCGCCCGGCCATATTATATCCGCAACTGGTGCATGCATCGACTTTAAAGCCTGAAGTGGTTGCTGGACTAGATATTATGATAGTGCGGGAATTAACCGGTGGTATTTACTTTGGCCAACCGCGCGGTATCCGCTTATTGGAAAATGGCGAAAGACAAGGTTTTAATACCCTGGTTTACAGTGAATCAGAAATTAGCCGGATTGCCCATTCCGCATTTCAAATTGCACAAAAAAGAAACCATCGCTTATGTTCGGTAGATAAGGCCAATGTCTTGGAATGCACTGAGTTATGGCGCGAAGTGGTGTGTGAAGTGGGCAAACAATACCCCGATGTGGAGCTTAGCCATCTTTATGTGGACAACGCGGCCATGCAATTAGTGCGGGCGCCTAAACAATTTGATGTCTTAGTCACCACCAATATGTTTGGTGATATTTTGTCGGATGCGGCAGCTATGTTAACAGGGTCTATTGGCATGTTGCCATCAGCTTCGTTAGACGCCAATAATAAAGGCATGTATGAACCTATCCATGGCTCAGCCCCTGATATAGCCGGGCAGGGTATTGCTAACCCATTGGCCACCATTTTGTCGGTGGCGATGATGCTACGTTACAGCTTTGATAACACTGCCGCGGCTGAGCGTATTGAGCAGGCTGTTTTTGACGCCTTAGATAGCCAAGTCCGTACTGGCGATATTTATTCGGATGGTATGCAAAAAGTTAGCACCTCAGCAATGGGTGATGCGGTGGTAACGGCCTTAAAAAATGGGGCAGCATCATGACCAAGCTATTTAATGTTGCCGTGGTTGGGGCAACGGGTGCAGTTGGCGAAGCCATGCTGTCTATTTTGGAACAACGTAAGTTTCCGGTAGGCGAAGTTTATGCCTTGGCGAGCAGTAAATCTGTCGGTAAACGCACACCGTTTAAAGGCGGATCATTAAAAATTGAAGATTTGGCAACCTTTGATTTTACTAAGGTGCAGATTGGTTTGTTTTCACCAGGTGCTGCGGTTTCTGCCGAATATGCGCCCAAGGCAGCGGCGGCGGGTTGTATTGTTATTGATAACACCTCACAATTTCGTTATGACGACGATATTCCGTTAGTAGTGCCGGAAGTTAATCCTGAGAAGATTGCCGACTATAAAAATCGTGGGATTATTGCTAACCCAAACTGTTCAACGATTCAAATGTTGGTGGCCTTAAAGCCAATTTATGATGCGGTAGGCATTAGCCGGATTAATGTTTGTACTTATCAGGCGGTATCCGGTACCGGTAAGGAAGCCATAGATGAATTGGTGCAGCAGACCGCTTTGTTATTGAATGGCAAGTCGGTAAAAGCTAAGGTTTATCCAAAACAAATTGCCTTTAATGTGTTGCCGCAAATCGATGTTTTCATGGATAACGGCTATACCAAAGAAGAAATGAAAATGGTTTGGGAAACCCGAAAAATCTTGGGTGATGACAGCATTTTAGTTAACCCAACTGCGGTCAGGGTACCGGTATTTTTTGGCCATTCCGAAGCTGTACATATTGAGACCCGTGAGAAAATTGATGCTAAGGCGGTGAAGGCCTTATTGCTTAAGGCGCCGGGTGTTAAAGTTGTTGATGAGCATAAAGATGGCGGATATCCCACGGCCGTGACACATTCTTCGGGAAAAGATGCGGTTTTTGTCGGGCGCATTCGGGAAGATATATCCCATCCGCTTGGAATTGATTTGTGGGTAGTGGGTGACAATGTCCGTAAAGGCGCGGCCTTGAACAGTATACAAATAGCTGAGGAGCTAGTAAAAAATCACATTTAGTCTAAGCTTGTCTCTAATATTTGGCTGTTTTCGGTAGAGACTGTGGTGAAAAATGTGAAGGAGACCAATGTGCGCAATTTAACGAGAACTTTAGCGATGGTATCGTTACTAGCCCCGGCTGGTGCTTACCCGTTAGGTATAGGTGACATTAAATTGCACTCAGCGCTCAACCAGAAACTGAACGCTGAAATTCCCCTAATACTCGCACCAGGCGAGGATATTAGTGATGTTAAAATCAGCCTTGCCCCGCCTGATAAGTTTGATGAGGCAGGTGTGCCTTGGTCTTATTTTTTATCTAAACTTCAATTTGAAGTTGTCGGAACCGTTATTAAAGTCACCTCGAAAGAAGCGATAAAAGAACCGCTTTTGGATATGGTGCTTGAGGTTAAATGGCCTAAAGGCAATCTATTTCGCGGTTTTACCTTACTTGTTGATCCACCAGCCACTTACCAGCAAGCGACTGTTCCCTTATCAACTCGGCCAGCGCTTAATACTGAAGCAAGTCCACAGCCAAGATCTACCGATTATCAACCTGCAAAAACTCGCACTCGTACACCTCAAAGCGCTGTTAATGGTGATGAGTACGGGCCTACCCGCACAAATGATTCACTTTGGCGCGTGGCCGAAAATGCCCGTGGTGATTCTGGCGCTACCGTGGAACAAGTTGCTATAGCGATTTATGAAGCAAATCCACAAGCTTTTTTTAAGCCTAACGTCAATGCCTTAATGGCGGGTAAAACCTTAAAAATTCCTGAAAATGACGTTATTTTAAAACTTTCCAAAAAACAAGCTTTGGATGAGTTTAATCAACAAATGGCTAATTGGAAAAACGGCGTTGTTAAAAGCCGCGTTATTGCTTCTGCAACAGATGCCGAACAAGCCGATAACAAATTAAAGCTGTTAGCGCCAACTGATGCACCTGTTGCAGAAAATGCAGAAGTTACCGCAGGTAATGTGAAGACCAGCCCAGATAAGCAAAAAAACCAAACCAAGGCGGGTGCTAAGCCTAATACAGCGATAGAACCAAATACCTCAGCCAAAACAACTGATCCTGTGTTGGCCACGATGCAAGAAAAAATTGCGGCATTAGAAAGCCAATTGGCTATGATGCAAAAAATGGTAGCGCTAAAAGATGAACAATTAGCCGTCTTGCAAAATCAAAAAGCTTCACCTGACCCAGCAAACAACACGGTAGATGAGGCTGTAACACCGGCAGAACCAACACCTGTAGAACCGGCAAGCCCTGCCAACCTTGCCACGGATAGCGCAACAAACGCTGTGGTTGGGGCTGAAACACCAGCTACTACCGAAACCCAGGCCGTAGCAGAAACGCCCGAACCACCAAAACCAGTGGAGCCGGCACCGGTGGAACCTAAACCTATCGTGGCTCCCGCACCGGTTGTTGCACCTGTGCCAGATGATGAGACAGGCTATTATCTAGGTTTAGGCGGTGCAGGCGCAGCCATATTGTCTGTGCTGGGTTGGCTTTGGTGGCGTAACAAACGCAAAGTCGAAGATGAAATCAATGCCGAAAGTATTTTTGCATCTTCCAGCATGATCCATGTGCCTGATGAAAATGAGTTATTTTCAGCGCCCGCCACAGCCAACAACAACAGCAGTAATTATAATGTTGGTACTGTTGGGGAAAGCTCATTTTTAAGCGAATTTACCCCTAGCGATTTTGATGCTTTTGATACCAGCCAAGGTGAAATTGACCCCATTTCAGAAGCTGATGTGTATTTGGCCTATGGCCGTTATCAACAAGCGGAAGAGTTGATGCGACAAGCAATTAAAGATCAGCCTAACCGTGATGAATGTAAGCTTAAACTATTTGAAATTTTCTACGCAAACGAAAACCGTAAGGCCTTTGAGGATTATGCCATGGAGATGGCGGCAACGGGCAAGAATAAAGATGTCGAGTTCTGGTCAAAAATTGTTGAAATGGGTACAGAAATGTGCCCTGATGCGCCTATTTTTTCAGGGCAAAAGCAAGCTGAATCAGCGGCGCCGGAAGCACATTTTGCCTATGAAATGCCAGCTTCTATGGAAAGCCACGTTATAGAACAAGACGATGACTTTTCTTTAGCTATGGAGAAAACGGATGCTCTAGAAACAAGTCCAGAGGAAGAAGACAATGGCCTAGATTTTGATTTGTCTTCCTTTGATCTAGATAACAAAGTGGGGCAAGAAATAACAAACGATTCATCTTTAGACTTTGATCTAGATTTGGAAAGCTGGTTGAATAAAGAAGAGGTTGCAGAAAATATAGCCGACGCTAGTAATACAAAAAAAGAATTTGAAAGTTTTGAGTTTGACATGGGCGAAAAGCTAGTCGAAAAAGACACAGCTAAAATCGATAATGCTAATGTTCAAGCTGTAACAGACGACAAAATTGAAACTATCGATTTTGCAGGCAATGACGAATTTAAATTGGATGACGATTTAGAGGAGTTATCCTTAGACAGCGATTTTGATTTTAATTTTGATTTTAATGAATTGCCAGGAAGCCTTGAAGAAGCGACTGCAGCGGAAGAAAGTTTTAGTTTTGCAGTTGACGATTTAACCGACATGGATGAGTTTGAAACCAAGCTAGATTTAGCTAGGGCTTACATCGATATGGGTGACGCTGAAGCGGCAAGGGATATAGCAGAAGAAGTGATGGAAAAAGGTAGTAAAGAGCAAAAAAAGATAGCACAGGCATTATTGGAAGACATTAAATAAAGTCTTAGGTGGTCTTGGTACTGATAAAGAAGCCCGTAAGGGCTTTTTTTCTTAGGTCAAGTTAAATTAACAGCCTACTGTCGTTAATTAAAATTTCTTTTTGTGCGATAAAACTCATTACGGAATGGGCTAAAGTCGTAAAGTTTTGCTTAATTTCATTGGTGTTGTTATGGACTAGGCTATTTTCCAGCCCATAAGCTAAGGTTTGGAAGTTTACAAAGCCACAAAAACTGACAGTGCCATGTAATTTATGGGTAATTTCTTTGGCCACGCTGTACTCTTCTTTAGCCAATGCGTTGTCGATATCGGCAATTTGGTTAGGCAATTCTGCAAATAGCTTATGTACGATCGTACGCGTTAATTGATGGTTATCTTTTGTTTTGTCTAATAGAATGCCAACATAATCAGGGGATGTCTTCATAGCGTTATGCGGTTATATGGTGCAGTTGAGTAGTTAAGTAAAATTGTAGACTAATTTTGGTCAAGTAAAAATATACAAATATAGGGTTAGCGCTTTACTTGAGTGGCTATCATGCTTAAGAAAAAGCAAAATTTGTGTGCACAGTCCAAGAAAATGTTAATTTTAAAAAAATGCGGTTTTAAAAAACCGCATTAAAGGGGGGATATATGAGCCTCACATGTCAGTGAAACTGTCTTTAAGTGTAGCGTAACTTTTATAACTGCCAATGCGTCTAATTGTCGCAGCAATGATGGATTTAGTGTGTTTAAGCGCCCTAAATCTAGATTATTCACGCGGGTCTACAGCTAAATGGCAAACAATAGGCATTGTTCTGTATAATTGCTGTCAAGGGGTTTTATAGCAAATTGTATGTATAAATATGATAGTGGCCAAGTTATCTATCAAATTGTTGATGACGATGGGGCGTTAGAGGTTTTAGAAAAAAATGGTGTCAGGTCGTTGCATTTTGGCTCCTATCCTAGGCAAAGCAGTATGTTGGTGAATGAGCCGAACACCTTGTGTTTAAGCTATGCCCGTGCCATGACCAGTTGGCTGTTATTTAAAGAGACATTTGAACATGCTTTGGTTATCGGTTTGGGAGGTGGTTCGTTAACCAAACATTTGTTATATCATTTTCCTGAATGCCGCATCTGTGCGGTTGAATATCGCGCATCAGTCGTTAAGATTGCACGCAGTTATTTTGGATTGCCCCTGGATTCACGGCTTAAAGTCATCATAGCTGATGGGGCGCATTATGCCAGCCAGCGTGTTACTAGCCAAACCGGGCATTACAGTTTGATTTTTATTGATGCCTTTGATCACGTAGGCATAGCTGATTCTATTTGCAACCAAGCTTTTTTTGATAACTGTAAGCTGTTATTACAACCTGATGGTATTTTGGCGGTAAACCTTTGGGGCACTAACAAACCCTTATTTGAGCAAGTTGTTTCATGGTTAGGTTTGGCGTTTAATTGGCGGGTCATGTTTCTTCCGGTTAAAGGCAAAGGCAATATCATCGGTTTTGCTTTTAACGATCAAGTGCCGTTATATGATTTAAAAGAATTAAGACGTAGGGCCGTCGTCTTGGAACAGGAGTTCCACATAGACTTTCCCGATTATTTACGGGAATTGAGTAAAAATAACCAACACACCAGTAAATTTTTAATTAAACCATGACTAGTTTACCGTCATCTGAACCAGCCACACTTTTTGGCTACCGAAAGTTTTGGGCGCATCGTTTTGGTGTTGCCCCAGAACTGCCAATGACCCGTGGCGAAATGGATGCATTGGGTTGGGATAGCTGCGATATTATTTTGGTCACCGGCGATGCTTATATAGACCACCCCAGCTTTGGTATGGCATTAATTGGGCGTTTGCTGGAAGCCCAAGGTTTTCGTGTTGGTATAATCTCGCAGCCTGATTGGACGAGTGCAGGGGGTTTTAAAACACTAGGGCGGCCTAACCTGTTCTTTGGCGTCACTGGCGGTAATATGGATTCCATGGTTAACCGTTACACGTCGGATAAAAAAATTCGTTCCAATGACGCTTACACACCTGATGGGATGGCGGGCAAACGCCCAGACCGTGCCGTTAATGTCTACTCGCACCGGTGCCGGGAAGCTTACAAAGATGTCCCCATTATTATTGGTGGCATAGAAGCCAGTCTGCGCCGTATAGCCCATTATGATTATTGGTCCGATACGGTGCGCAAATCGGTTTTGCTGGATAGCAAAGCGGATTTGCTAGTGTATGGCAACGCCGAACGGCAAATTGTTGAAATCGCCCATCGCTTGGCAAATGGTGAAGCCATTAGTGAACTCAAGGGTATCCGCGGCACTGCCCATTTTGTTAAACAAATACCTGGCGATTTTGCAGTGAAAGACTCTACCGAGATAGACCAACCCGGCACAGTTTCCTTACCAGTCAATCCGTACCAAGAGCAACCAGCTTGCGATTTAAAGTCTAACGATAATAGCACTTCCTTATTGGCAAACGGCGAACAGGCTATCCGTTTTGATAAATTGCTGATGCGTAACCAGCGCGCAAAAACAGTGATTCGCCTACCGGCTTATGAAGCTGTTAAAAATGACCCTATCTTGTATGCCCATGCCTCACGCGTGATGCATGCCGAGACCAACCCAGGCAATGCCAGGCCATTAATTCAACTACATGGCAACCGTGAAGTGTGGCTTAATCCGCCGCCAATTCCACTCACCACTAAAGAAATGGATGGCGTCTTTGATTTGCCTTATTCACGTTTGCCACATCAAGCCTATGGCAAGGCCAATATTCCTGCCTTTGAAATGATCCAGCATTCAGTGAATATTATGCGCGGTTGTTTTGGTGGCTGTACCTTTTGTTCTATTACCGAACATGAAGGCCGCATAATACAAAGCCGGTCAGAAGATTCCATTATCCGTGAAATAGAAGCTATCCGCGATACCTCCCCGGCATTCACCGGGCATATATCAGACCTGGGTGGGCCAACGGCCAATATGTACCGCTTAGCATGTAAGGATGAAAAAATAGAAGCTGCTTGCCGTAAGCCATCGTGTGTTTACCCAGGTATTTGCTCTAATTTGAATACCGACCATAGCCCGTTGATTAAACTATACCGGCGTGCCCGCGCCTTGCCCGGCATAAAAAAAATCTTTATCGCCTCGGGCTTACGTTATGACTTGGCGGTGGAATCGCCAGAATATGTTAAAGAATTAGTCACCCACCATGTTGGCGGCTATTTAAAAATTGCCCCGGAGCATACCGAACAAGGCCCGTTATCAAAAATGATGAAACCAGGCATGGGAACTTATGACCGCTTTAAAGCCATGTTTGATAAGTTTTCCAAAGAAGCGGGCAAAGAACAGTACTTAATTCCGTATTTTATTGCTGCCCACCCAGGCACAACGGATGAAGACATGCTCAACTTGGCGGTATGGTTAAAGCGTAATGGTTTTAGGGCCGATCAAGTACAGGCGTTTTTACCCTCGCCCATGGCCACAGCCACAGCCATGTACCATTCAGGAAAAGATACGCTCCATAAAGTTAGCCCAAAAGCTGCGGATATAGCCATTCCTAAAAGTGTCAAACAACGCCGGCTACACAAAGCGTTTTTGCGCTACCACGACCCGAAAAACTGGCCCTTGCTCCGCGATGCCCTAAAAGCCATGGGGCGTTCCGATTTAATCGGCAACGGCAAGCATCATTTGATACCCTCGTTCCAACCCAAGGGTACTTTGGATAATGCGGCAGACAACAAAGCAAGCTACGCAAAAAAACCTAACCAAAAGTTTAAAACCAAATACACCGGTTTTGAAAACAAAGCTGGAAAATCCAACTCAACAAGCGAACACAAAAATAAACGTCGCTAAAGGCTAGGCAAAAAAAATTGCTCAGGTATAATAGGTCTTCTTTGCTGGCGTAGCTCAGTTGGTAGAGCAGCTGATTTGTAATCAGCCGGTCGCGGGTTCGAGTCCCATCGCCAGCTCCAAATAAATCAAGCCCTTACGAGTAATCGAAGGGCTTTTTTATTGCCTACTGGAAAATTAATAGGCTCATAATAGGCAATTGAGATAAGGCCGCCTATTAAACAAGTATTTATCAGGCACAAAAAAGCCGCATGGTTGGCGATTTGTTTAGGTTGATTGTATTGCTAATGTCACATGGTTTAAAGTTTTTTAACCATTAGCTATGCTCCCCAAATATGGTTAATGGCTTGGTTTAGGACGGTAACCCAAAATAGGTCAACTAGCAATTTTGGCGCACTTTCAAAAACATTCCTGTAACACTTGCCAGCATTTCAAACACAAAAAAAACCAGAGTTGCTCGGCCTTTGTTGTTACTTTATCCGCTTTAAGCTTTATGGTTCACACGCGTACGCGCCTTATGCAAAAAAGATAATAAAAATATTAAATTAGATAAAAAATACCTGCACTCCAAAGCTGTTAAATAGGTTTAGTAGGTTCTTAGCTTGAGATATTTGGCAGAATTTTCGGGTGTGCTTGATAGTGGATTGAAAGCCTTTCAAAGTAACTTTATATAATTACCTTTTAAATCTCATCTTAAACAGGAGTAGATTTAAAACTTAGTATTATCATTGTGAGCCTTTGGTGTTAATGTTGATGTTAAGTTCAGGCTTTGGAATTTGTCCCCAGTCAATTTCTTTTGACCCTAAGCCACACCCTGCGACACTTGCTCCGCTACGACTTGTAACAGCAGTAACTTTCCCATTACTTAACCATACAATTATATAACTACATTGGCCATAACCAACTATTTCAGAGTACTCCAAAGCTTCATCATTTCCCCTCAATGACCTTCTTTCTGGTAGACCCATTTTCCCAATAACTATTTGTTTAGGCATACCAGCTTCCAGGCTATAGGAAGTTCTAGTTAGAAAAGTTGAGCAACCAGCTAAATTAATTAATAACACAACAAGTAGTGACAGTTTCATATTAAATTCCCATATATAGAGGTTAATTTTAGCTTATTAATAAATTAATGCCTTAAAAACCAACGTTATCACTACAGGATGCTACTCATAAATTAGCCCTGTGCATTTCTGGTATTTTAACCAATCTAAGTGGGACAGGTTACCGGACAACCGGACACTTCTTAAGAAGTGTGTCCGTGTCCGTCCGGCTATAACCCCGGACAGTTTTTTATTTTGTCCGGTCTTGTCCGCTGTCCGCTAGTATGCAAAAATGCGCCAAACATAATCATCATATTCAACCGTAAGGCCAAGGTTTAACAACTTATCCCTACAGCGCTTGAAAGCCTTACGCTTGGCATCTTCTGTATTGGCATCAACGACAATGGCTTTATAAGCCTTCTCACGCCAATGTTCGATATTGACTATCTTTTGGAGTTTCCCTGGAATCAACTCAAACCCGCCAAACTTGGCTTTAATTTCAGCTGTTGGCTCACCACCATGTGCTGTAATAGCTTCATTTAGACTGGTTAAGATTGCGTCATCTCGGGCCGATAATTTCCGCTTTTTAGCGTTGGGCTTAGCTACCTCTTCATGCTCAAGATAGACGCTAGTTAGCGGCTCGCCGTCATCATCGCGCCAATCTAAATCAACGGGTTTTAGGCTAAATTGAAGCGGCGTGAACGCTTCAAAGTCTTTGGCTTTATGGCAACTCAGAACAATACTACCGCAGTCCTTAGTAGCTGAAAATTCCCCGTCCATTGCTGCCCTTATCGAACTACTCCCCCGGCTGCGGTCTTTCTGGTTGTGTCCGGAATGATGAACAACCAAAACTGCCGCGCCCAATGGTTTGAAGAAGCAATCAATGTTTGCAATAAAACGCCCTATGTCTTGGCTACTGTTTTCGTCGCCCTCCTCCATGTTTCTATGCAGCGTGTCAACAATAACAAGACCGGGATTTTGACAAGTTTCTTTTATGCTATCGGCTACCCATGACGTGTTTTTCTTATCTGCTAATTGCGCTGGTTGCTTGCTGATAAATAACCCTGCCGGGGCTGTCATTTGGTATTTAGTTTCTAACGCTTTAAGCCTTCTGGCAATCCCTGTGAAGCCCTCACCAGCAATTAAAACAACATCCGTTTGCTTAGTTGGGTAACCGTGCCAATCGATACCAGCGGCCATACAAAATGCCCAATCCAAAGCAAAAAGCGATTTACCCGCGCCTGGTTCTCCGAACAACAAATTAAGGCTTCTGCGTTCGATGATACCTTGTAATAACCAATCGATTGTCACCGGTTCAGCTGTCAACTTTGAGGCGGCGATAAGCGAAAATAACGGTTTGTTTTCTTGTTTGCCGTTATTTTGTAGTAGCAATTTTGCTGGTTGCTGGTTAGTTTTATGTATGTCTTTATTCCAAGCTAATGCCGCTGCCCAATCACCCCCACATTCCAGTAACCGGTAACAATCAAAGGCATCATGAGCAAAACCATCATTCAGCACGTCACCGCCGTGGGAAAACACCCGGTGTATGCCATCCGCACAATTCCGCATGATTACCGCCCCAGGGGCTTTGCTTTCGCTACCAGGGCGCATGAATCTATCGCGGCCTTTTGGCTCATAACCATTGCGAATCAATACATCTACCACTCCACAAGCTTGGTTATATTGAAGAATAGGGTCTTCAACCTGTAGGTGTTGGCCTTGCTGTTGTGGTGCGATTTTGGGCTGTTCAGTAGAAACACCCATTACCGAATCAAAACAAGGCTTCCAGGCGTCCCAATTTTGCAACATGTCCAGTAAAACCGCTGGCGCTTCCGGTATCGCTGCCGGATTGCCGATAAACTGATACACACCGCCTTCGGGGTGTTGGCCGTAGATAACGTCTTGGCAGTTACCTGAGCGCAGTTCAAAAACGGTTTTGCCGTGGTGCTTTAGTTGTTTTAACCCGGCACTATCAAAACCTTCGGGCAATTTAAACAACAATTTACCCCTATTAGCTTTTGGGCTTTTAACTTCAACACGCAGGTCATTTTTTAACCAGTCTAGGAGTTGGTGGCCGGTAAGTTCTTCGAACACGTGTTTTGCTAAAGAGACATCATCTAAATCCAACGCCAAAGTATTTGATGCAGCATGATACAAGCCATAATTACCCCCCTCAGACGGGGTAAAATCATCTGCATTGGCAGAATAACCACAAGGATTTTCTAGCGACCTGGGTTTATTCCAACCCTTTGCAATTGGCGCTTTAGTTGGTTTGCCATTAATAGGTGGGATTGGCACTAAAGCCAAACCCACCCCGCATAACGAGGAAAGTTTGTTTACCATAGCTTATCCTTTTGCAATTAATACCCAGACAGCGAGTTGGATAATTTTCACATTTGTGCTACTGATAATTGCTGTTAAATGACTGTGCAATTTTTGATATTCGGCTCGTAGGTTGCTGTAACATCCTACGGGTCTTCTAATATTTAGCATCATTGCTAGCCTCATTTTTTTTGAATCGATTTTCAAAGTCATCAACTGCTTTGCAAAATTCTTTTATTCGCCCTGTCAATTCCTGCGTAAATTCAGCAAATAGTTCGTAGCGGGTAAACTTAACGGTTCGTTTGACTAAATCTTTAGCTAGTGCTGCCTCATCATTATTAACGATTGTCCAGCCTTTGCACCTCAGGTTGTCGATATAGACCCCTAAGCGATAGCTGTGTGATACAAAATCAAATTCCCTATGAGATAACATTACACCAGGCGGTAAGAGTCTTCTTAAAGCCCGTGATTGCAAGCTGCCGATTCTAGGGAATATGATAAAATCTGAACTTAGCATCGGCTTTTCGCTATAGTCGGCACGGGTAATGTGGCGGCGATTGTCTCTAATGACTTTTGAACTAATCATTTCGCACCTTTCCTTAAGCTGGTCGATTGTTGCGGTTCGAATTGGTTAAGCCAGTTCAGCACATCAGATTTGCGGTATTTTACGCAGCGCCCAAGCCGGATAAAGGGTATCCCTTTTCCTTTCCATCTATCTCGCTGTAGCTTTGCTACCGTGAAGCCGCAAACAATAGCTATGGCAGGCTCGGAAAATAAGGCGGCATCGGGTGCATTGTAGAATTCGTGAAGGGATTGGGTGCGGGTGTCTTGTGTTTTCATGTGTCTTTTATTTAGTTGGTTGATGTTAGACACATTCTTACGCGAGTTGAATAGGTTATAAAGGAATCAAAAATGGTTTTTGAATCTTTTTTTTGGACAATAATAAAATGCCGTGGTAAGGGTGGAACTGGAAGCGTAATTACGTTATTGAATCGCTAATCGCGACAAGACTAAAACACACTTTTTATATTGTTCATCCATGTAATCATGGCGGTAATGTTTTTTGCTTAACTCATTCTGCTTTTTAAATAGCTTTTTTACTTTGGCTTTACTATATGATGTCTTAAGTGTATCTGCGTCAAAATATTCACCTGGCATTTTAGGGTGTGGAATTTTAAATTCACCAATTAAGTTTTCTACAGCTTCAGATAGGTGAAGCTTTTGTTGAGTCTTTTTAGCTTCTTCGAGCCTGTACCAGATAACAAAATATGCGCTTGCTTTCCACTCATTCTTAATACGAAGCTTAAGAGGTGAACCTGTGCCTTGTTTCGGTAAGAGCCTAAAAGCTTCATCTAAAGTTATGCTGCCGTTTCCTTCAAGATACCTTGCAAAGCTAATGGCAAGTATCATCAGTATATTGTCTGTGGGTCGCAATCCATAGCCTATTAGCGCCAGATACATTCGTATGGCATCTAGCGTGTTTTGCCCGCTCAATGAGTCAGCAAAACCCATAGTGTAAGGGTCTATATACTTTTCGTAATTGTCAGTTAATTTTGGCATGCAACACTCCGTTTAAGTGCCAATCGTTTGGGTGGGTTAACAGGAGGCAGGTAACAACTCCTGCTTATTGCCCCGTCAGGCTACCCGGTCAACGTTATTTTAACCGTCTTTTTGCCTGAAATTATCAATAGAAATAATTGCACCACTTTCCCTTATCCCTGCCGATTTCAGCATAAAATCAGTGATAGTCTGCATGGGTTGCCTAAGCCGCTCTACATTAAGTTGGATATAGCCGCTGGTAACGTCATCGCCTTGCTTATGATTAACCAATGCCTTTACTGAATAAGCCGATATATTCAACGATTCAGCTATGGTGACAAATGTACGTCTTAAATCGTGCATGGTGAACGTCATCCCCGTTAGCCCGATAACTTTGGCTATTTGCCGCTTGGGTTCTACCAGATAACCGTTTTTTCCATTGCCAGGGAACACGTACACACTTGTAGTGCTTGCCTTGCACTTAGTCATCATATCCACCAAATAATCAGAGAGGGGCAATTGCATCGGCCTATTGTTCTTAGGGTCACGCAATACATAGCTTCGGTCTATCAAGTCAACGTCTGTCCATTGCAATTTAGCGGCTTCAGCTTTGCGGCAACCCGTTAATAACACGAATAGAAGGTAATCACGTATCGTATCGCTGTCTATACCTAATACGGCATCAAACCATGCTTTCACTTGATGGGCTTTGAGGTGGCCTGTTCGCGGTTTCACTTTGTACCAGCTCCGAGTCTGGCTTATCCGCTTGATGGGGTTCTCAGGCAGTATTGATAAGCCTTTGCCCGTCTCATATTTGGCACTGGCATAGTTCAACACACTACGTAGGGTTCTAGCTCCTAAATTAGCGTAAGCATGTCCACGTTCTGTACCTACTTTATTATGGCGGCGTTCCACGGCATCACGGCTAATGTCTGTAACGGGCAGTTTTTGCCAGTCTGGGTAAATGTTGTTCATTACCCCCGTGTAGTCCCGTATAGTTTTGGGTTTAAGTGTCCTTGATTTAAGGAACTCGGTAAAGACTTCGCCAAGGGTGATGGCCTTCACCCTGTTTTCGCGCTTTTCCTTTGTCGGGTCAATACCGCCAGCCATTTTGTTAAGCTGTTTCATGGCTTCATCTCTGGCTTGTGCCGCCGTCAATGTCGGGTATTTGCCCAGGGTTACTCTCTTGGTCTTGTTGTTGATACGCTTTTCAACAAACCATGACTTAGATTGGCTGCCGACATATAGCCCAAAACCTAACAAGTCAGCGTCCCAATAGAACACTTGTCCTTTGTCGGAAAAGGGGAGGGAATCAACAAAAGTCTTGTTGAGTTTCTCGCGTTTCTTCATGTTTCCACCTTGCCTAACAGTAAATAGGCTTATAATAGGCAAACTATTTCAAAAAAAGTCAAAGACTGTCTGACTAAATTATAACCTAAGTGCATTGAATAACAATACTTAATAGTGCCTAATAAAAGTGAGTAAAGGTGGGTAAAACATGAGGTGTGCTAATTTGTAATCAGCCGGTCGCGGGTTCGAGTCCCATCGCCAGCTCCAATAATTAACTAAAGGAATCAGTAACTTTTAAAGTATTGATTCCTTTTTTTATGCCTGCAGAAAAGTCTTGCGTGTCTTAAACTCAATATTAATGTTGCAAATCATCTGGCAGGCACTTTTAAGTGTGTGGTTTCTTGTTTATGGCTATGTGGCTAAGTGTTTTTGCTTTTTTGTAACGTTGTCAGCGTTCGCTGAGCTGTGGGAACACCAGCAAGGCAAGGATGGCCGTGAAATCGTATCTTGTACGATTTGTCACTTCTGGCAATGAACTGATGCAACTGATTTACGACCGGATGCCGGGGCTTTTGCCGAATGAACCCTGGTGATGATGGCTCATACTAACAATACCGACTCCCAAAGGCTTACAAGCCCTGTTAACCCAATATCCGTCAGAAATGACTGCTCGGGCCGGTCCGAACGTTAGTTAACAGTCTGCAGCACAATAGTGAAGACAGTACTACGCTGATAAGCTAAATTAACACCATGTCTTGCCATTCATAATTAGCCATACCGTTTTTTTTGTACTAGGATTTTCTTAAAACACATAAGGACATTCATGCAAACCTATCAAGGCATTATAAAAACATGGAAACCAGATAGAGGCTTCGGATTTATCCAATCTGCCGCCTCTGAAAGAGATATTTTTATCCATATAAGCGACTTCAAACATGCTGGTTACGAACCTAAAATGGGTGATAGTGTCGATTTTAAACTGATGTTAGATAAAGCTGGCAAAATCAGGGCTTACGATGCGACTATCAGCGGTCAGGAAATTGTACATAAGCCCGCTAAACGACCTGTTTACGCTAAAAACGCCGATAGACCTAAGAAAAAATTAGGCGTTTTATTCATTATGATCGCATTGATACCCTTTGTCTTTTCAATGTTGCTTATCAAGGAACAGCGGATTGTTGCCCCCTTATTTATCTATCTGATCATGAGCCTTGTGACATTTTTAGCTTATGCCGTCGATAAAACCAAAGCCCATAAAAACCAATGGCGAACTCAGGAATCTATTTTGCATTTTCTGGAACTGATTGGTGGCTGGCCTGGGGCATTGATCTCCCAACAAGTCATCCGCCATAAAAATAAAAAGCTTTCATTTCAGGTCGTCTTCTGGCCCATTGTTTTATTGCATTTAGCGGTTTGGACCGATTACCTTTTTTTAAAGGTGCATTAGTTGGAATATTCATTCGATTTAGCACACACTAACCGGTAATGGCATCAGATAAGTAGGCGGGAGAAATATAAATGCAAGAGATAACCGGAATCAACCACATTGGTATCAGGGTGACTAACCTTGAACAGGCGCGAAAGTTCTATGAGCAATTGGGCTTTATTTTTATTACAGGCCCTATCGGGCCAGAGCCTGTCGCTATCATGGAGCATCCGTCAGGAATCAATATCAATTTCATCCTGAATGCCAATTCTGATGAAACCAGCAATATCTTAATGGATAATCCGGTGAAATATGCTGGCTATACCCATATGGCCTTGGAAGTCACCAATATAAATGCCGTTCAACAAGCATTACAAAATAAAGGGATTGCCATCACCGATGGCCCGATAAGCTTGCCAGACGGCGCGGTAATGCTATTCATTCGGGACCAAGACAAAAACGTCATTGAATTCCATCAACCTCTATCACAGCCATAAGGTATCAGCCATGAAGCGTCAGGCTTATCATGTTTTGCATAATCGGCAACCGGAATCTTTTCGCCCGTTTCATCTTCCAGGTCATCAATACTGACCAAATAGTGGTTTAACCTTTTCTTGGTTGCTTCTGAAGAATTCGGCACTATCCAGGCAATGGCTTGTTCATCTTGTCCGCTACCACGAATAATGACCTTCCAGAAAGCATCCGGCGTTTTAATGCCATGCGAGTGGATAAAATAATCATCTGCTGGATTATTCCCCCAAATCACCCCCCCAATTACTAACAATTCATCAATGTCCCGGTAGCATTCGATGATTTCTTCTGTTAGCTCCCACGCACCACGGTTCATGTTAGAAGCCTGCGGCAAGATATTGGTCATAATATTGGAGGCTTTGATGGCCGATGACGAATAATCTAAGTGATTTGCCGGAACCAGATGGCCTCGGTCATAACCATTGCCATAGCCTTTCGTAGAGGTCTGCTGGCATTCAGATGGCACATTAGGATCAAGAAAAAATCGGCTGCTGCGTTTAAAGTTGCCGGTATCGCGCTGGGCGTTATACCTGAACATCACAGCTCCGCGCTTGCTGCAATCAAGCCAGAGGGTAAAGCCATCATAATCGAGTTTAAATGGGTGGGTGGTTGTTGAAGTTTCTTTGCTGGATGGTTGCTCTTGAATAAACGAGCAGCCCGATAAAAATAAGAGGATTAACAAAAGATACGGCATGTGTCCGGCTGTGCCTGAATAAAAAAGCTGCTGACTGTAACACAAAATCACTTTGGGTTTTAATAACCCAACGATGTATATCCTCTATCGATCTCGCCTTCACTCAAGTCCTACTATTTCGATGGTAGTAGTTTTATACACTTTGGATTAAGATTACAGCTGAACCATAACGACTGGAGTAGGTTCATGGCTACCGAAGCATTTACCGTCAGGGCTTCAACACCGCCTTCAGCAACCAGTTCCTGGTAGCGATAAAACGTATCCCGCGATACGCCCATAACTTTGCAAGCTTTGGATACGTTTTGCAGTTCTTGGGCTAAATTTAACAGCCCTGCTTTAGGTTTAATGATTGGATTGTTAGTAGGCAACATGGGGGTTACCTTTTGTGTTTTGATTTAGGTTTCGACACCCCATATCAAAACCGGTAACGCTCATCTT
The DNA here is from genome assembly GCA_041660045.1 of Methylococcaceae bacterium. Taxonomy (GTDB): domain Bacteria; phylum Pseudomonadota; class Gammaproteobacteria; order Methylococcales; family Methylomonadaceae; genus WM-3-3. The sequence continues at coordinate 61,412 of JBAZXA010000010.1, forward strand.
TTCAAGTCAATGTGTCAGATTAAGTCGAGACTTATTCAGCTTACGTGGCAAGCAAATCAACGGTTGGCAGTTATATCGGCAAAAACCGTTGGGGTCTTATATCGTCGATTTTTACTGTGCCACTGCTCATTTGGTCATCGAAATCGACGGCAGTCAGCACTATGAGCCGGAGCATCAACAGGCTGATCGGTTGCGCGATGAATATCTTACTGGGCTGGGTTTGCGGGTGTTGCGATTTGATAATCGGCAGGTGTTGTTGGAGATCGAGGCGGTGGTTGAGTTTATTTCTAAAATCCCCCCAGCCCCCCTTTTTCAAAGGGGGGGTAGATTCCCCATCGCCTACCAATCCAGTTTCCCCATCGCAAGCGAATCTTGTCTTCCCCTTGGGAGATGGCTCTTCGCCGCCAACCAGTCCAATTCCCCCCTTTGAAAAAGGGGGGTAGGGGGGATTAATAATACCCTTGCCGATGACGAGGCGCAGCCATGAGCAAGCCTACTATCCCAAGCTCCTGGGCTTTTACCAAATTAGGCAAGGTTACAGAATACGGGCGAGTCAACAAAGCTGAACCGAATGAAATCGAAGACTCGGCGTGGGTTTTGGAATTGGAGGATATTGAAAAAAACACATCCAAACTACTGGCGCGAGTGTCTTTTGCTGATCGGCAATCGAAAAGCACAAAAAATCGCTTTGAACCCGGCGATGTTTTATACGGCAAACTTTGTCTAACCCTGGCTACTGCACCATGGAAATCATCCCCATCAAAGCTGGGCAACACTTCAATAATCGTTATCTTTTTTACTGGCTTAAACATCCGACGTTTCTTGGCTATGTTGAAGCTGAGGCTTTCCAGTCGCCCAACTCCCTGCAAGACATGCAACGGGGTTCCCGTTTGCACATGCTACGGACGAGTTTAATTTCCACCCGTTCTAAGGCTTTAAGCCCACCGGCTTGGCTGGAATTAATGGTATATCCAGAAACTATGTCGAACATATCCGCCGTACATCTCAACTGGTAATTCGTGCCATTAAGATATCAGCAAACAGGCGATAGACCTTGTACAACTTAGCAAGCGCCGTACCGCGGTTTAAAAATTTAACAGTTAGACTTGCCTGATAATTACAGCATGTTAAACTTAGTCCAACTTAGTTTAGGGTGTTGGTATGATCCAAATCAATATACATCAAGCAAAAACCCAATTGTCGAAATTGGTGGACGAAGCCGCACAGGGTGAAGAAATTATTATTGCCAAAGCGGGCAGGCCAGTTGCCAGACTAGTATCGCTTGCCACAAATGAATGCAAAACACGCACGCCGGGCGGTATGAAAGGCCAAATTTGGCTGGCGGATGATTTTGATGTGCCAATGGTCGATGAAGACTTGGCGGTATGGCACGATGCGCCCGTTTTCCCAAAAGAAGGCTAATGAAACTGCTCATTGATACTCATATTCTGCTTTGGTGGCTAAGCGATGATGCGCAATTACCTGAAAAAGCCAGGCAGCTAATAGCAACGTCTGATAATGCTATTTTTGTCAGCCATGCATCGCTTTGGGAAATTCAAATTAAAGCGATGGCTGGTAAGTTAACGGCTAATCTCCAAGACATACTTCAGCACTTGCCGGAAAATAACTTCCAACAACTGCCCATCCATGCCAATCATCTGGTCGCGTTAGGAATGTTGCCGCCGCACCACCAAGACCCTTTTGACCGGATGCTCATTGCCCAGGCCACGCATGAGCCCATGCATTTACTGACCCATGACAAGCAGTTCAGCCATTACAGTGAATTGGTGATTTTGGTTTAGCCGAAATGTGGGGTTTGCTAGCAACTTCAGCGCTAATCTAAAATGTGTTCACCTTAAGATAAAGGTAGAAAGTTTATGAAATACTTAATACCCTTGATTGACACCTTAAGCCGACCACAGCATTAGGTTTATCTTGTTTTGCTATATCATTATGACATTCGTTCCAAAAGTTAATCGTCGCGCTATAAGTTTTTAACGTTGGCGAATCACATTCTGTTTTCAGTTTGTCAAATTTGGCTTAAGCTTATCGATTAGCTTGTATTTTCATATTTTAGCTCCCTGATTGCTCATATGATTTAGTCTTTTTTGAAACATCAAGCACAAAAACATCAATCAGTTTTTGTTCCTGTGGGTTCATTGTATCTTTAAGCATCGTAGCTAACTGTTCTGCAGACTTTGGTGGCGCAAGCCCTTGGGGATGGGTAGGCAATTTTTCATGATTAAACCAAATCACCAAATACAAACCTCGGCCTTCGGTTTCCGGAGCGATTGTATAAAGTGGGATGAGTTGGTTGTGGATAGCTTTCCACAAGTCCTGGTGATAATCGCGTTTGATTTCTAGGGGAAGGTGGAAAGTTTTGCCGCCGCTAATAAAAGACACTTTTATATCCACACGTTTATCTTTGGCTTGGTGCGCTTCCAAATCAACCTGCACATCATATTTTGCAAGCAAAGCCTTTAGGGGTTCGAGTAAATAATTACGGCAACTGTTCTCTGGTCTGGGCGTTAAAGGCTTACTGTTTGGATCTACATTCCAAAAATTTTTATAGCTATCGGTGTTACTGCCATGCATTTCTTTTGCAAGTTGTTTCAAGCAATCAACAGTAAGTGCCGCTAAATCGGCAACGTTAGCCGGTTTTAAATTGCTGAGCGTGTTGATGACTTGATCTGCATGGGGGTGTTTGAATGATGCTTCTCTACGGTTTAGTTGTTGGGTTTGTTGGGCGCTATGTATTTCTGAATACCAAGGACTTAATTTTGGTCGGCTCAGTAAATCGGCTAAAACGGCTGAGCTATCTTCGCTAGGATTGTCGGCAAGGCTATTGAGTAAAAACTCAACATAGTGTCTTTCTTCCACTGGGCGAGTTATAGATTCGACGCCTCTAGGTCTTACCGGATTACAGCGTGGTGCAAATATTTCAATTAACATTCCTCTAGTCGAGGCGGGGAAGTTGTATCTGTCGTATTCTCCTCGGAAATGTGATATTAGAAAGCAACTTAAATGATTGATAAGCTGGCTTTTTTCTGTAACGATTTGCATTATTTTAGCCTCGTATATTTGGGGCATCATGACAAGACCGGTAGCAAGCCAGTAAATACGTTGCGCCTGATCCATGCCTTTACAAGTTAGCTTTTTTTCAATCAGTGATAGCAACAATGCTTTGTCACTGTTTGCAATAGCCGAATGAAGCAAGTAATGGAGATTCGTAACATGATCTTTATAACCTCTAACCGGATATTTATTGAGCAGAGGCATAACTGCCAGTTGGGCAGTTTTTTGGAAGTCCGGTTCATAGGCCACATTTTCTAGCCCATGAATAAATTGACTCTTGGCGGCTAATAGTGCGGTGACGTAATTGATGAATATGCGCGAGACCAATTCCGGCCTAAATTGGCAAAGTGATTTAAGCCAAGTTTCATTAAAAGCACCTTCCGTGAAACAAAAAGCCAAGGCTTTGCAAAGCAAATCATCATTTAGTGTTTCGAGCATGGTAGGGTCTTCCCGATAAAGCGTGTCCATACAAACTAAAAAAGGTAGTCTGATGTAATGGAATTTACCGTTTTTTACATTAGTGATTATCTCATTAGAGGTTGGTAAATCAGTTCGTTGTAGTATCCTTCTTAACCCCATTTTTGCCGCGTCTATAAGTATTTCATCACCGTTAAGAGATTCAGATAAACGTACTTCGCGTGATTTGCCAAAAGTTTGAGTTCGGTGATTAAACGCTTGCGCTAGATCAAAAAAAATACCTGGCTTAGCACTACCGTCGGCAATTTGTGCCAGATGTTCATGTAAGTAGCTCAGCTTTTTGCTTTGTTCTTCATCACGCTTGCTAGCCCATAACTTTTCTGTGTTGCTCGGTTCAATTCGCCAGTCTGGAATAACGCAATAAGTTAATTTCTGATAAATTTCCTGATATTCGGGATGATTTTCTAACCAATTAACAAAATAATCCAGGGATAAGCTACTATCGTTTTGTGCGCCGTTAAGTGCTACAAATACCTGTTCAAAATAAGCACAGCTCAATGTGAAGTTTGTTTCGGATAATGTTTGATTAAGCCACCATTGTGCAAGGTTCTTGGGCGGAGTGGCACCGTGTAGTCGCCAAGATATTTTATGAATTTCAAAACTGATATTATCAAAGCTATCAATCTGCTTTAATCCTTCACTTAAAACAGCAAGGTAACAATCAGGATGGGAGTTAATCCAATTAGCGATTTGCTGATGCAGCTCAACTTTGAGCTTAAACTCACCAAACTGATCTATGCCGATGGACAGCCAGTGATAGAGTCGCTCAGCGCTAATGTTTAATCCATGGGTTTCCAAACCCTGTATTAATAAATGCCCTACAGTATCGACAATAAAGTTCTCATATTCGCCTTCCAGAAAATCTGATCCCTGTTCAAAAAATTGATCGAGAACTAAGGCGAGATCATTTTGTGTTAAGCGATTTGGCAGTAAATTTAGCCAAAAAAAGGGGCAAAAAATAAGCTGATTATTTTTTGGGGATTGTAAATAATAAAATAAATTGGAAGCGCTTATTCTTACTGGGAATAATTTTTCCAGTAAGATGTCCATAAGGCCACCTTCGATGTCCTCAATTTTGCCTTGTCGAATATCATTTGCCACTATCAGCAAGCTATCAAGGTCTTCTGGGCATTGCTGGGGAAATGCGTACAGCGCGTAGCCGCGTATTTCCTTCCAATAAGATTTGTCACGAATAATGGTTAGCAGCGATGCTTTAATTTCTGCTATCGGTTTCGAACTAGATAAACTTTTTAGTAAACAATGTAATAGAAATTGCTCGCCTTTGCTACGACCAAGGTTGTTGAGTATGTCATTTAACTCAGTTGCCATCTCTCTGGTAGTAAGCGCTGAGAATCCGGTAGTATGCCCGTCGCGATTGGAAAAGCCTGTGGATTTTGCTGCCCTAATAAGGCTGTGAAATAGTTGGGATTTAGCTGATCTAGGAAACAGTGACGCATCGCCATTGACGATAACACCGACAGGATCAATTTCAATCAAACGTTCCCGTGCTTGCTCTGAATGCACACTTAGCCAAGCCATTAAGCCGCGTAATGCGGCAACTGTGCCGCCATCAAAACCCGTGGTCAAAGCGAGCACTCGATTTATCAATAAACCTTGCTTGATCTTTTCTGCTATGAATTGTGCCGCCAGATATTCTGCGACACTGCGATGCACATAGCTGAATTCATCATTTCCGGTCTTGTTAAATAACCGTGTTTTTAAGGCAGCCTGTATTTTTAATTCATTCGGAATGTGCAAGTCATTTAGGTTAATTCGGCCTTCACCAGCTTGACCTTCAGTGAAGCCGGAAAGATTAGCAATGATTTGTACCGCACACAAAAAACCTGCCGCTGTCATTAATTGTGGTGTTGTGGCTGTGTCTGTTTGTGTTAAAGCATGATCGTTATTAAATTCCGATGCCAATTGTTTACAGGCTAATTCATAGACTTCCTGTTTATTAGTTGGCCAATTATGACCACCGTTAACAGCAATAATCAGCATATCCAGAGTCTGTGGGTTGTTTAGCAACCCGGACAGGTTAAATTGTTCAGCTTTTTCTATAAAGCTGAATGGATTAGGAACGCGCTTGTCGTTGCTTAGTATCTGTCTAATGTCATCACTGCTAAGCGGGTTTAAATGAAGAATGGTTATTGCTTGGTTAGGGCTGATTCTGGCTAAATCATTGGTATCGGGTGAACCCAGCCAGTCGGCTTCCCGGCAGGAAATACGGAAACATTTACAGTCTAATTGACTGAGTTTGCCGCGAATTGCGCCTAACGGTGTGCGAGCGTCGTCTTTGCCTGCTCTTGCTTCATCCAGGCCATCGATAAATAAGGTTTTATCCCGCCATTCATCATAGTTGAGATCGATGAAATCACGGGCGGAAATGCAAAGGCCGTTGTCGGTGTTATCGGCTTCTTCTTTGAACAGGCTTGTTTTTCCAGCTCCGGGCTCGCCCAGCAGTACATAGGCTGCCCGCTTCTTGAAGTCGTTAATTGGACGTGGAAGACTATCGGCTCCATCATCAACTTTCTTTTCAGTGCAGGTACGCGGAACGTGAAACATGAATTTAATCCAACCAATAATCGGCAGGCTGAGATAAAAATTCTGCCAATGCAACGCCGCCATTTCCCACTAAAATCTTTCTAGTATGGCTGTACTTTTGGCCGAACACTTCCAGGCCATTTGACAACACAGGATTAGGCGCACTTTTCACTTCTATTGCGGACAATTTTCTCCCTTTAGCCAATATGAAATCGACTTCTTGATTAGCTTCACGCCAGTAATAAAGCTTGGTATCTTCGTCACTGGTATTAAGTAGATGTGCGCCGACGCAGCTTTCCACTAATCTACCCCAATAATTCCTATCAGCCTGTGCTTCAGCAAAGCTGTAATCCTGTATTGCCGACATCAAGGCTGTATTAAAGACTTGAAGCTTTGGAGCTGAGTTGCGTTTGCGGACTTCTTGAGCCGCATATTTTTGTAAACCTGTTAGCAACTTCGCTTCAGCTAATAAATGCAGATAATCTGCCAGTGTCTCGGTATGCTTTGCTTCGTTAATGGCATCAATCATTTTGGTCAGTGACAATTCTTGACCTGAATAATGACAGCCTAATTCGAAAAGTTGTTTCAGCAGCATAGGGTTTTTGATGCGCACCATTTGCAAAATATCTTTTTCAATATTGGGTTGAATCAAGCTTTCCCTCACATAGCGTCGCCAACGGGTTTCATCTTTAATGAGCCAAGCACTGCCGGGATAACCACCAAAATAAATGTATTGTTCCAGGCTAAAACCAAAAGCTTGCTGCATTTCGGTAAAGCCCCAGTGGCTGACAGGAATCACTTCATAGCGCCCGGCTAGGCTTTCGGACAATCCTTTTTGCATTAGCAGTGGCGCAGAACCCAGTAACACAACATGCATGGGAACTCCATTAGCCCTATCGGCATCCCATAAGCCTTTGACTATGTCTGACCACTGATCTATTTTCTGGACTTCGTCGATAGCAAAGACGAAGGCTGCAATTTGTCCACTCTTGCCGGCAATTCTCCCTGATTTTAGCCCCTGGGCTGTGCGGTTTCTGGCTTCTTGCCACTGAAATTGCAACCAGGCAGCATCCTTTTTTTGTGGCGGCGAAACAGCATAAGGGATAATGTCCAGGCTATAAATATCATTAGCCTTGGCCGGTTCTTCATCAACCGAGATGTAGTAACCTTGAGTTAGGATTTGCGAGATAAGATCTCGAATGATTGTGGTTTTGCCAACTTGTCTGGGGCCTGCCAGCAGATTAATAAAATGAACGGATTCGCTAAGCCTCGATTTCAGCAACTCTTCTTGTGATCTTTGGTAATTCATAATGTTACGTTACTGAGTAAATTTACTCAGTAACGTAACATTAATAAACAGTATTGTCCATTTCTGTATAGTGCAGGTACACATTATTCATTGCTTATGAATTGCGGTGTAGCCCAGTCGAAGATGATTGGCAGGGTAGGCATCATATAGGCATGCTAGTCTTAACTGAAACCTAACTCTCGTTAAGCCTTATTTTCAGCCACTTGAAGGCCGTAAGTGGCCGATTTTTAACGTAGCCATACTAGATAAGTTACTGCCTTTTTTAAGCTTTCTTTGGCGGTTTTAAGCTAAAGTAGTGACTGCAGGGCATTACTGATGGCTTGTAAAAAAAGGATTTGATCTTTGTAAATAGCCTGTCGCGAGTTCGAGTGCCTCATAAGTTTCATAACATAATAGAGGTGCCAATAGTTTTATGCGGCTACTTCCTGCTCTATTCTAGTTTTAATTGTGGTTTAAAAAGTACCGAGTGGCATCAAGTGACACTAACGTGAAAGCAATGGTGTCATAAGGGGATTATTAATTTCTTATTATTTGACAATAAAACATTAATTTGTGTTTTTAGTGCTGAACTTAATAACAATAGTGGCTGTCCGAAGAATAGATGTCGTTTTTTCAATTTTAAGAATCAACGTAATGGTTTTATTAAACCGTTCTGATTTGACTTTTAGTCCCTTAAGATAAAAAGGTATCCCCAATGTTTAATGAATATCTATCTTTAATCAACTTACCCCAATTACATGGAACGTTGCCGACCTTATCGCCTAGTATAGGCGCTGCTATTTTGTTGCTGACCGCTTTTGCCGGGTTTGCGGCAGTGGAAAAATATGCGCCTAAAACTAGGGTATCAACGCAATTACTACAGCAATCTTATGTCGCTAATTTCAGCCTGTTCACGTTCAATAGCCTGATGATGTCGTTGTTGTCGGCCGCTATGTTGTGGCTAGTGGCTGAGCAGCATTCCAGCCATGGCTTGTTAAGCCATATGCCGGATACTGGATGGAAGCTTGTTGTCGCATTATTAGCGCTAGATTTATGGCTTTATCTTTGGCACCAGGCCTGTCATCGTTACGATATTTTTTGGCGGTTCCATAAAGTCCATCACAATGATCCTTACCTTAATGTTTCAACGGGCTTTCGGGTACATATCACAGAAATGCTGATGACTTATCTCCTGAAAGTGGCGGTCGTCATAGCCATGGGGATTGATGAGTTTATCGTACTGGTAAACGAAGTAATCACTACACTGTTTATTATGTTTCACCATACCAATAGTGTATTCAAAGGTGAAAAATGGCTAGCTTATATCTTTAACACACCAACCCTACACCGTACTCACCATTCAGTCGAACGTAAGGAGCATGACCGCAACTTTGGTGCGGTCCTGTCAATTTGGGATCGGCTGTTTGGCACGTTACTGGAACGGGAACCAGCCGCAATAGGCATCAACGGCGATACACCACAGGATTTTATTCATTTGCTTAAATTTGGCTTTGTGGAAAAGTTGCCAGTTAACGCACTCCCTGACAACTTGGATCTGATGATTGCTGAAGCGGCCTATTACAAAGCTGAAAAACGCAGTTTTAATCCAGGTTATGAATGGGACGATTGGTTGGCCGCCAAGCAAGAAGTTCTTCAGACAGTACGCGGTTATAAAAGCCCCCGGGAAAATTTGTCCTTTACCCGCCAAGGTAAGGCGATAAAGGCATTGAATTTTTTGTTTTGCAGTTTGGGTATCCGCAAACCACGTTGCCAACACTACGCATAACTTCTGCAAAATGGGGTTTATCAACTTGGTGGCTCCTCAGTTGTCAAACAACAGCGTTACGGCCAGCAACAGCCTTAATAAAGTTTGCTATTAAAGCAGCTCAGCGCGGCTGGGTCTGGGTATAAGGCTTCGATAAGGTTGGAAATGAAAATAGCCCTGTACTGGGCTACCCATAACTTATCGGATTTGTTCGCGACTTTTATATACGCTGCCTAAATAGGTGTGAGGTTTTAGTTGACCACTACCGATTGCCATTTCAGGTTATGATGAACGATGCAGAATGTCTTTTCTAATCATAGTGTGACTTGGCCGATTTTTATCGGGATACTGCATTTGGTTTTTTCCATCCCCACAGCCATCCATGTATTACTGCGTAAAGATGACGAGCGGGCTGCGATAGGTTGGATTGGCCTTGTCTTCCTGTCGCCGTTTTTGGGTAGCGGCCTATATTGGTTGTTTGGGATCAACCGTGTTAAAGCCCGCGCGAAACTAAATCAAGCAAAGCGAAAAAAAAGGCGACGACTGCAAGCGTTAAAAGTGGATCCTGTGGTTGGTTTTGATGCTAAATGGCAAACCTTGATGCGGGCAGGGTCTGCCATACACGACTCGCCTTATTTGCCGCATAATCAAGTTAAGCCGCTGATTAATGGCGATATGGCCTATCCCCGAATGCTTGAGGCTATTTACAACGCAAAACGGGATATAGTTCTGTCTAGTTATATTTTTGACTATGACACAATTGGCCAGAAATTTGTTGACGCCCTAAGTCACGCACAAAAACGAAATGTCGCTGTTTATGTGCTGATAGACGGTGATTTTCTGAATTTTAGAGGAACTACAACAGAGCGGGAGTTGGGTAAAAAGGGTATTATGACAGCCAGGTTTTTGCCTTTTAACCCTCGCTTTATCAATCTGCGTAACCACCGAAAAATCCTCTGCGTGGATGGGCAGGTTGCCTTTATTGGCGGCTTGAATATTCGTCAAGCTAATTTGCTCGGTGAGCATCCTCGCTATCCAGTGCAAGATATACATTTTGAAATCAAAGGCCCGGTCATTAACCAAATAAGTAAGACGTTTAGTGATGACTGGGAATTTGCCACTGGCAAATCGCTAAAACTTACACAATGCTCTGCAAGCGGCGATGGCCAAGTTACCTGCCGTGCTTTACCGGACGGCCCGGATGGTAATTTTCAAAAATTAGTCTGGCTGTTAATTGCTGCGATTAACGCTGCCACACACAATATCCGTATCATGACGCCGTATTTTATCCCAGGCCATACCCTAATCAGCGCGCTTAAAGCGGCTTCTTTACGTGGTGTTGCTGTTGAACTAATCGTACCCAAAAAAAATAATATCCCTTTTTTTAACTGGGCAATGCAGGCTAATTTTAACGACCTCCTTAAGTTTGGCCTAAAAATCTATCTAAGCGCACCACCTTTTGAGCATAGCAAAATCTTTTTGGTTGATGATGGCTGGTCTTTTATCGGCTCATCCAACTGGGACACGCGTAGCTTAGCGTTGAATTTTGAAGTTAATGTCGAATGTTTTGATAACGGGCTCAACACTGAGCTGGTAAATGTGTTTAATGAAAAAAAGGCGAAGTCACTAGCGGTAACTAAGGCCACACCTAGCCGATATACGCTTTTTATTCACGCAAGGAATAATTTCTTTCGCCTGTTATCACCTTATTTATAACCATGGTATTTAGAAAATTATTTCCTGAAATATATGATTCGACTAACCCGCTTGTTTTTATGGGACGGGCAAAGCAAAGTGCGCTCAGTGAGTCCATAACACTTCTGGTTTGGAACGTCTATAAAACCCGAAAAAGTGGTTGGTATAGTGATTTTCTTAATTTGGTTAATAAGACAGACTTAGTTTTATTGCAAGAATCAGTGCTTAATAACCTTGATAACAGTAAATTCGAAAAAACGGACCGATTTGAATGGATTATGGCGTGCAGCCATAAATATCGGCTTAGCCAAGTTATCACCGGGCTTAAAACGGGCTGTGTTGCACAATCTAACGCGCAGATACTACTCCATTCACCGGATAAGGAACCCATTCTAAACACGTCAAAGCTAATGCTGGCGACGAGGTATCCCTTGGAAAGTAGCCTTAAACAACTGCTAGTCCTGAATGTGCACGCGATTAATTTTGTAACACTAAAAAAATACGCTAGCCATATTAATCAAATCCTGTCAGTTATCCACCACCATACCGGCCCCATTATTCTGGCAGGAGATTTTAATTGCTGGAATGATGCCCGCATCAAATTGCTGTTTGAACGGATAAAAAATGCAGGCTTGACCACCGTAACACTTGACCGGAAAACCCGTTGGCACCAGTTAAACCATCATCTTGACTATATATTTTACCGCGATCTGCAGTTAAAAAATGCGCAGACACTTTCATCTATCCATAGCTCAGACCATTTTCCAATCATGGCTGAATTTGTAGTTAATAATTCATAACCCAAGCTATAGGTATTTTATGATTAGGTGTAAATCGGCCTTATACAAAAAGCCTCAGCACAGTTAATAAAAATCGAAATTTTCGTGATCCAACGCTCAAGAGACTTGAGATTGCTTTGTACTTGGAAAATCAGCAGCATGGGAAACGGCTTCCCATGCCGAGAACTCTTTCCGCAGTTGATCAAGTTTTGCAAGCGCACCTTCAAAAGCGTTATTACCCAACAGTAAATGATGCGGCGGATTTGTTGATTCAACAGCCTGGACAATGGCGTTTATAACCCGCACCGGATCGCCAGATTGTTTGCCTAATATACTGCGGATAGGCTGGCGAACTTTTCCCGCTGTTTTCGCATAATTGTCAATTTGATGCTTACTTTCGTTTGCCGAACGTTCTGCCCAATCGGTACGGAAACCGCCAGGCTCAACTAACATAACCTTGATGCCAAGGAGTTCCACTTCTTGTTAAATTGCTTCGGGATAAACCTTCTACAGCATATTTTGTGGCATTGAAGTAGACCAATGCAGGAAATAAGGTGAGCTTACCGATGGAAGAAAGGTTGACGATAAAGCCTTTGTACCGTCCGCCCAGGGTTACGATGTGGTGGGTCGACCTGCCTTTCCTGGTTTATTGTTGTTTAAGATGTTGCTGGTCGGGCTTTGGCACGCGGGCTTGAGTGACCAGGGCGTTGAAGACATGGCGAATGTTAATCTGCATGTCATGTGTTTTCTTGACTTGTCTTTAGAGGACGATGTCCCTGACCATGCCGTGTTGTTGAGGTTCAGGACGAAGCTGACCCAGGCGCAGGCTTGGGACGGGTTGCTGGCAGCAATCAATCGGCAAATCGAAGGGCGTAACCTCATGGTCAAGTCGGGCTGCCACGTTGATGGCAGTATTACTCACGGCCCAGGAAGCCGAAAGCCAAACCGACCTACGAAAGTGCTGGTGCGCTGGCAAACTCTTGCATTTCCAGGGCTTGGCCAAAGCCCAAGCCTGGCATATCCTGTTGGCAGTCGCTTACAATCTGAGACGGCTACCAAGGCTTTATGTTGAAAGCCTATTGCCAAAGCGGCCACATGGAAAATCCGCCTAATGGCCGGAAAAAGTGAAAAATGCCTGTAAGTTGAGGTTTTTTACCCAATTCTAGCCTAATAGTTCCTGTTTTTGGCCATGATTTTGGTTTTTAAGGTTTAGCCATGAAAACGGGTGGTTTTTGCAAAAGTCTCAGAGTTGGTATATTTTTCCGCCAAAGCCCGCTCCGCAATGCTTGCATTGTGTTTAGGCTGAAGATTTCAGCGCTATTGGTTAAATGCCGTAATAGCTGCTTACTGTGTAGGCAAGATTATGTGCTATAGCGTACAGACTAGCTTTTTATTGGGTTATAAGCTTAATTTAATATTTTAACAGCAACCGTGATGGCAACATTGCGTAGTGATTTACTGGTGCTATTGAAGAGGTGCTATGAAAACTGTTTATGTCTTAGCCTTTTAAGTGGCCTAACGTTGGTGATTGTATTTTGTCGGTGTTAGGGCTTAAAGAAGAACCATCTTGGAGAAATTAGTATGAAACGATTACTTTTAAGTCTTATTTTACCCATAATTTTTTTCTGTTACCCGGCGTTCGCGGAACAAACTTCAATATCCCCGCAAACACAAGGGGATGTGACTTTTGTTAGCGGTGGGATTGGCATAGTAGAACAAAGTCAAATGCATGAGCTGCGATCTGATTACAACCTAAGCCTGCTATTTTCAGTAGTCGGCACTGGTGAATACCTCAGCGATGTTAACGTTGAGATCATGGATTCAAAACATAATATTTGCCTGGAAACTGTGGCTAACGGACCTATGTTATTTGCTAAGCTGAAACCTGGCCGCTATAGCATTAAGGTTGATAACGGAAGCGGCAGCCATACTAAAAAGGTGACTGTAGTCGGGGACAAACTCAGCAAACTGTCATTTAGCATGCCCGAATAACCTCGATAATAGGCGCTTATCAATACTGTGACGCCGCTAGTAGAGTTAACCAAACGGCTGTAAGTTGACGGCAAGCACTAGCCCTGCCGTCAACTTGATCAGTAAATTAATTCCGGCGTACTGAGGTTCTAGTTCAGTTCGCCGGAAGCGAACATGGCTTAATTCCAGCAATTGCCGCCAGAAGGTTTTGATCTCATCCAACATTGGTCTATTGCACAGGATAAGTAATTAATAGCAGTCCCCTTAGCTTATCTAAGACGCATATCATTTTTGACTGATTTCACGCCTTGAGTAGCTTTGGAAATTTCTATGGCTTTGGCAATATCAGATTTGTGTTGAACGAAACCGCTAAGTTGTACGACACCTTTAAAGGTTTCAACATTGATCTCACTGGAACTTAGATCAGGCTCATTTAATAACTGTGCCCTAATTCGGGTAGAAACCGCGGCATCATCGACATACTCTCCGGTTCTTTCTTGTTTGATGGGGGATGCGCGCAACCCGCAGCAGTCTGTAAAACCACTGACAAAAAAGCGGCGAAAAAGCTTAATTAGAGTATTTCATCTCTATCTCCAAAACATAAGGAAAAGCAGATTTGTCTCAATCAGACAGGGTAGTTAAATCGTCCGCAATTCCCAAGCTTGTTGCCGGGATGATCAGGTTTGAAAACTTAGTGCTCAATTTAAGCGCCATTTACGGCAAAGTCAGTGCCGTATCGTACATACGCCGAAATAAACGGACCTTAAAATGCACAGGCGATATTGCTTACTTAATAAAGTACGCGATGTCCGGTTTCGGGTGATTAGGTAGCCCTAAATAGAAGATAATCCACTAAGTACGATAGCGTACAGACTGGGTGCGGGTGCCAAGTAGAATTACCTAGAGTTAGAAAACTATGCCGTTGAAATTATCCGTTGTGGGCTCTGGACACCGAAAATTAAAATGTAAGTAGAACGGCGTTTGCACAGCTAAGTAAAAAGCTTAAGACACTACACTCACCATAAACTTGGTCTGCGCAAGTATTAATTCAAATAAGGAAGTACACCTATGACATACTGTGTCGGCACTATGCTGGATTCCGGGCTAGTTTTTGCTTCAGATTCACGCACCCATGCCAGTGTTGATAATTTTGCCAGTTTCTGCAAGATGACAGTGTTTGAACGAAAAGGTGACCGTGTTATCGTGCTGCTAAGTTCGGGTAATTTGGCTGGGACACAAGCGGTGATTAGCATGCTTAGCCAAAGGAATGCTAGAGAAGATAGCCAAAACCTATGGGCTGCGCAGTCAATGTTCGATACAGCGATACTAGTTTCGGACGCAATGCGCGAAGTTGATCAACGTGATGGCCAAAACTTGGCGGCAAGTAATATTAGTTTTAATGCCTCCTTTATACTTGGCGGCCAGATTGCGGGCGAGCAACCACGCCTTTTCCGAATTTATGCACAAAGTAATTTCATCGAAGCTAGCTTTGATACACCCTATCTACAGACTGGTGAAACCAAATACGGGAAACCCATCATAGGCCGGGTACTTACCCGTTCAACCTCATTGAACGATGCCGCAAAATGTGTGTTGGTTTCGTTTGACTCCACCATGTGCAGCAATTTGTCCGTCGGTATGCCGATAGACCTACTTTGTTATCAACGTGACAGTCTTGAGGTGACCATGCGCCGGCGTTTCGAAAAGGAAGACCCCTATTTCAACGAACTGGGCAGGCAATGGACAGAAGGCACGCGGCAAGTGTTCAGCCGCTTGCCAAATTTGGACTGGTAGGGGAAACGATGGCTGAAGGCAATGCAAACGATGACAGCCATAATTTAGTTATCACTTGTGAACACGGCGGTAACCGGATTCCAAAACCTTATACTGAATTTTTTAAGGACAGTCAGGATTTGTTGGCTAGCCACCGTGGTTTTGACCCCGGCGCACTGAGCATGGCTAAAGACCTGGCCGCAACATTTGCCGCCCCGTTGGTGTCAGCTACCGTAAGCCGCCTACTGGTTGACCTAAACCGTTCTGTCGGCCATCCCTATTTACATTACAAAGCGATAAGCAAGCAGCAAGGTTTGCGGGACAGCATAGTAAAGCGGTATTACCAGCCCTATCGCAGCCAAGCTGAACATCGGGTCAGACAGGCTATTGCAGATCATGGGCGGGTAATTCACCTGTCATCCCACAGTTTTACGCCGGAATTGTATGGCAAAGTGCGCAAAGCTGATATTGGCTTGCTGTATGATCCGCTCCGGCCTTATGAGGTTGCTTTATGTCAGCAATGGAAGTTAGCCTTAAATGCCTGTGCGCCTGAGCTAAACGTCCGTTTAAATTCTCCCTATAAAGGCTATGGTGATGGCTTAACTACTTGGTTCCGCCAGCGGCTGTCAGCTGAAACCTACGTGGGTATTGAGCTTGAGATCAACCAAAAACACATTTTCAAGGCAGGCCGCTATTGGCCTACTTTGCGTAAAGTCATTGTCGAATCGCTAGTTATGGCACTGGCCAAATTTGGCCAGGATCATCCATTGAGGCAAAACCTTCCTTACTAACCCAAATGGTCAGTTCCCAACTATGTTTGGACTGGCGATCAACAGGAGCATTACCATGAAAATCCGTATAGGCTATGAAATAATTTATAACTGTCCGAAGCCGACGCCAATGATTTTGACTTTGAACGTGCATTACAGCCGCGTGTCAGACCTCATCATTCCAGACCACCTGATCACAGATCCGCCTGTCCCGCAAACAGCTTATCGCGATACCTATGGCAACTGGTGCAGCCGTATTATTGCCCCGGCAGGACAGCTTAAGCTTTCTGCCGATGCGATGATAAGGGACACTGGGCAACTGGATATAGTCAACATAGCGGCGCAACAAACCCCAGTTGAATATCTGCCTGATGAAACCCTGGTTTTCCTGCTAGGTAGCCGTTATTGCGAGACTGATAGGTTATCTGAAACCGCCTGGCAACTGTTTGATAAATCACCCACAGGGTGGGGCCGTGTGCAGGCAATCTGTGACTATGTCAATCAGCATCTTACGTTTGGTTACGAACATGCAAACCGCACCAAAACAGCCTTGGAAGCGTACCAACAAGGGACCGGCGTGTGCCGGGACTATGCGCACCTGGCCATCACCTTCTGCCGTTGTATGAACATACCGGCACGATACTGCACGGGCTATTTGGGTGATATTGGATTGCCGCCGCCTTATTGTGTGATGGATTTTGCGGGCTGGTTTGAAGCTTATCTGGATGGCACCTGGTACACATTTGATGCCAGAAATAACATACCACGGATTGGGCGTGTGCTCATCGCGCATGGCCGGGATGCCGCGGATGTCGCCATCAGCAGCACTTTTGGCCCCAATGACTTAGTGAGTTTCAAAGTTATAACCGATGAGGTGTTAACCGGCTAATAACAAGTTATTGCTGGATGTTTTGGATTGCTTGAATAAAACAGGGTTTCAAAAATAGCGGTTCCCCAAGGCTGGATTCTAGTTGCTAAATGGTTTGAGCCCAGAATTCTCTGGGCATAACCTTAAAGCACCGCTTAATTTGGCAGGCACTTTAAAAAAACAAGAGGGCCTACGGGTAAATATTGCGCTAACAAACAGCATAAAAGCATGAATAAATTCCATTGAATGTGCATACTGTGTTAAACCATGTTTAACGGGGGGGTGCATATGAAAACGTATAAAATTTGGCAGTTTATGGTCATGCTTGTGGCCGTGTTGTGTGCTGGTGTAAATGCCGCGCCAATCACTTTGCATGAAAAAATTAACAGTAAAGTAACCACAAAAATTACCGATTTAATAATCGTACAAAAAGAAACTTTCAACGATGGCAAATATGCACTCATTGAAAATAAATCTGAGTTTGATAAATATAAATCAAAAAAAGTTGAGGCAACTTGCCCATCTGGCATGAAAGCGGTTTCCGCCGGGTTTTCCGCAGCATCAGGTAGCGGAGAGCCGCCCGGCTACCGCCTGATCTTGTCAAAACCAGAAAACAATGGCGCAAGCTGGGTAATTTATGCGGATTTTGACAGCAGTGGCAATAGACTTGCCGCTGATTTTGATTGGGAACTTAGAATGACGCTGGTCTGTATAAAATTATAAACACGTAACACTAGCTTCCAATTGATTCCGCTGATGCTACCCAGCCCTAAAAACGGGTCAACAATGCTACCCGGTAACTGAGGGCAAAACTATTGGCAAGGCCTATGTGGTTAACATCCCGCAATAAGTAAGTCGCATCGGTTAGCGAGGAATGACGAATATTGCGGCTGGTGCGGTCGTTATATTTCGTCAAGCCGTCGGTTGATTTAATTTTGTTGGCTACACTATAGGACAACAACTTTACTTAAGCGCAGAGGAAAAATAAATGGAAGCAAAGATGATTACATCCGCACTTGAATTGCCAGGCTACCAGATTATTGGCAACGTCGGAATCGTTCGGGGCATTGTAGTTAGGTCCAGGTCTATCGTCGGTTCTTTTTTAGGCGGGTTACAAACTA
Organism: Methylococcaceae bacterium; assembly: GCA_041660045.1. Classification (GTDB taxonomy): domain Bacteria; phylum Pseudomonadota; class Gammaproteobacteria; order Methylococcales; family Methylomonadaceae; genus WM-3-3. The sequence continues at coordinate 79,538 of JBAZXA010000010.1, forward strand.
TCTTCGGCGGAAATATCACCATTTACACCAACTTGTGTGAACAAGCCAGAAAAGATGCCTATAAAATCATGTGTGCCCAAGCCCAAAAAAATGGCGCTAATGCCATTATTTCGATGAGATATGATGCCACCGAAGTCATGGCTGGGGTAACAGAAGTGCTGTGTTACGGTACTGCAGTCATGGTTAAAAAATCAGATATGTCATGAAAAATATCATTTTTACAGGCACCGCAGCTTTTATCCTTGGCATAGTCCTAGGTTTGATCCAGCTTTGGTTTGAGCCTTGGCGTTTTGTGATTTTCCTAAAGCTAGAACTCACCCTGGGCGCATTATTTCTTATCAACCTAGCAATAGGCTTTACCCGAAAAGAATATAAAGATTACAAACGCCAGCAAGACGGCGATAAGCTTGATGACTAGGGCTTATTGTTGAGACATGATGACAGTGATTGATATAACAATCAGTAGTCCTACCCTTAACCAGTCCGATCAGAGGGTCAGTTTCGATTGATTTCTGATTAAATCCGTTGCGTAGATTAGCCACTAAGACCTGGGGGCTCCATTACCTAAAGCCAGTACTGCTATGACGGCCTGATCTACTACCGGGCACGTTATTACAACCCCGCGCTAGGCCGGATGAATATATAGTTGTATACGCGCTATACATATTTTTGGGTGCTACTTAAAGTTAAATTTTCCAAGCCCGCACTTCCGCACCATGAAACTTTACAAATACAAAAAATTCCCCATTACGAATGAAGCTCAAGAACTCGCCTCTGACGAGGGTGTCAAAGGACTATTTGAAGGGGCAGCATGGGCCTCATCGAGGAAATACTTCAATGACCCATTCGACGCGCACATAAATTACACAATACCAACCGCAGCAGAGCTAAAAGCATTAACCTATCAACTTAGTGAACAAGAAAGGCTTAAAGTCAAAGCCTGGGTATCGAATGGTCGAATTACAGACGAATTCGCAGCCGCTTGGCAAAAAATGATGCAAGATTTTGACACAATAGTTGATAGCTACGCAATTTATTGCTTTGCATCAGAGCCTGATAACAATATATTGTGGTCACATTACGCGAACAATCATACGAGTTATTGCATCGAACTTGAGTCCCTGGATTTCGAATACACTCACGTAAATTATCAGAACACATTGCCAGAGATCGCTGGCATCGACTTAATTAAGGCTTTCAATAACATTGATGCCGAGCGCGTCAGCAAATCAATTTTGAACGGCCTCAACACGAAATTAATGCACTGGCAAATTGAGAATGAGCTTAGGCATATTGCAAAGGACAAACTTCCCCTGGGAGAGAAGGGGCGAAAAATCCTCTTCCCCAATAACTCCATTACTGGAATTATTTTCGGTTGTTACGTGAATCCTAGACACCAAAGTTACATAATCAAAAATTTTCCGCACAAAACAAATTTTAAAAAGGCGATAATTGACAAAAAATCATCAAGAATTGTTATCGAATCATTATCTGAATGAAAAATCTAACTGGCTGTTCAACACCTTAAGGCGCAATCCCCATAGGTTATTGCATATCAAAGGTGGTCTATCTAAGGGGTCAGTTTCCAATACTGCTACCTGAACAAAGTTATCTATTAAATACATAGTGTTATACTACAATCTCATACCTTGGCACCGTGAGTAATGGATAGGCCTTGGGTCTTCGTTTTACCGCCCGGGGTTGCCTTTTCCGCTTTTGCCGCCCAATCGGGACCGAAGCAATTGCTTTCAGTATCCCCAGCAATAGGCTTTGTAAGGTTTTACCGTTCCCCTTTAAAAAATCAGTGGTTATTTCACTGATAAACTGTACTGCCGACCTAAAACTGATTTGCCGCGGAATTTTGTTGCCTAGAATGGCTGCTTGAGCCATATTGCCCCTGATTAAATGGTAAGCCAGTAAATTGACTGCGATTTCTTTTTTCACCATTTCCGCCGTTTTACAGCGTAACATGTCCATCCCCATATGGGTTTTCAAGGTGCGGAAATCGAGTTCAATTTTCCAGCGGCTTTGGTATAAAGCCGCCAATTCTTGTTTAGGGCAGGTTTTATCTGCCGCCAACGTTGTGATATAGACCCGGCCTGCCACCGCAAATTCCCGAACCCCTATTTCTTGCGGTAATTCGGCGTACGCCTGCCCAGACCGCCAAACCGGTTTACGCTTGGGCTTTTGCCAAGCCGGATTTCGATGTGCAGGCTACGGATCCAAATAAATAGTGATTAGCCAAGCTTAAAAAACGGGCGTTAAACTGCCGCCCTTTACTGGCAAAAATAGCATCGGCCACCGTTTTTAGGTTTTCGTAAACCATGCGCGTGGGAACGCCAGCAAAGAAAGAAAAGGCTTTGATATGGGCATCCAATACCATTTCTTGCTTTTCACGCGGATACGCCACAATAAAAAGTTGACGGCTGTAGGTTAAACGAAAATGTGCAACTTTAATTGTCTGCACCACACCCCCAAATTCAACCGTTTCCTGGCTCCAATCAAACTGACAGGTTTCTCCAGGCGGAAAGGCCAAGGGGACAAATACTTGTTTCACTGCCGGACTGTTAACTTGTTTTTTCTTCCAAACCTTAACGTAACGCTGGACAGTACGGTAACGCTCCTTATAGCCTTCCACTTGTCGGCATTCATATAGGCGTTGACTGCTACGCCTTTGTTTGCGGGGTAAAGTGCTTTCATTTTTTAACCAAGTTTCCAGCCGTACTTGATAAGCACCAAATTTAGGTTGTGGCTGATGTTGACGGCTATAAACCGCTTCTGCAACCGTTTTAAGGTGTTTGCGGATCGTTTGGTGACATAATTTAAAAGCTGCCGCTAAGAGGTAATACTTTCGTTCTCTACTAAATAACGCCGTCTGATTTCGGCTATAACGTCGATTAATATCACTCCAGGATTCTCCTGCAAAATGCCGGTTATTGAATAACCTAGGGTGGTAACTTTTCAACGCTGTTTTGCAGCCATACTTTATAATCAAGGGCTTGCAAGACAAAAGTATGCATGTGTTCCAGTATGATAAAACGCTGGTGTTATCGAACCCAAGAATACGGGAAATAAGCGGCAAAATTACCTGTTTTGAAGTCTTGATTAATTTGTCTGATTAGCTAGACTAGACTAGGTGCTTTTATGGAGAATGTAATGCAGATTGTAAATATGTTACAAGCTAAGTCCTCTCTGTCCCGCTTAGTTGAAGCCATTGAGCAAGGGCATGAGCGTGAAATCGTGATTGCCAGGAATGGCCGCCCAGCTGCTAAACTTGTTCCGATTGATACTGCACCATCCGGGAAGCGGATTGGTGTAGCAAAAGGCTTGTTCGTGGTGCCGGACAGCATTGATGCACATAACGACGAAGTGGCCGGGTTGTTCATGGGCGAACTGCAGCCTTGAATCTGCTACTGGATACTCACGTTGCACTATGGGCTATCACGGACAACCCAAAACTGCCAGAAAGGGCGCGTGATTTAATTGCGTCGCCCAAAACGACCGTTTGGGTCAGCGCGGCGAATATCTGGGAAATTGCTATTAAGCATTCGTTAGGGCGAGGCGACATGCCGGTTTCAAGCGGAGATGCAATGCGCTATTTTCAGGAATCTGGTTATCGCTTTCTCGCCGTTGAGGCGGAACATGCAATTGCTGTCGAAGAATTGCCTTTACATCACCAAGACCCGTTCGACCGCATACTTGTGGCTCAGGCACTCGTAGAGCCGATGCGTTTAATGACCCACGATCCATTGGTAGCGCTCTATAACGACACAATTATCAAGATTTAAACTTGAGTTGATTTTAGTATACAACTTTATTACGCACCCGCAATTGTCCGGCTGTTTGTTAAAAGGGGAACGCCGTAAAGGTCTAACCAACCCACTTCGCAAACCTGATACGACCTGTCATCCTTGCCCTTTTTGACGGGGAATAACGATGGCATTATTAAAGAAGTGGATTGGGCATATTGAAGCATGGCAGGCCAGCGATTTGGCGCAAGCAGATTATTGCTGGCAACAGCAGTTAACCCAAAAACCTTTGGTGCACGTTTGTGTGAATATCGCTGGTGGCAATCCTACAACTGGCATAGGCTAGCGAACTTATTCAAAATCACCAGGACATGTAGTGGGTAAGGCTTAAGGCCGGATATATTTGATGTGTTGTTGCTGAGAAATTTACCGGGTTACGTAACAGTTTGGCAAATATTCGTCTATTTTTTAAGCAGTAAAGTCAAGTTGATGAAAGCCACCGGATTGCGTTAGATATGCCACTGCGGATATTGGCTAACGGCCATAGGTTTATAGGTAAAAAGCAACGTTAAGCTAAATAGCTAACACTGATAATTGCTGTTGTGTAACGCAAGTTTGCGAGATTTTTTTTATCCAATCTCAATTGGGGGTGCCAATGTGTAAGGACAGTCAAAATTTAAAGCCGGTTAAGCCTCAGCAGAATATTAGTAAGCAGGAAAAAGCACAGGCCGTGCTACAGCTATTAGAGGACATCAAGCTAGCAATGCAAGACCCTAGCTACTTTACAACGCTAGGTATTACCGATGAGCTAACAGTTGATTATATAAAGCGTCAGTTTGTTATTAACCTTAAAAATATAACAGCCCTGTGTACTAGCGAAGTCGAGCAGTGGCACAGTGTTGTTTTATATCCTGCCAGTGCCCGCGGCGATATGAACGCATACAAATATGTTAATTGCGGGAGAGGCCCTAAAAAAGTTTACACCATTATTTATTATATCGACCGCCCGCAAGATATTAAAAATTTGGCGCTTAATAAAAATATGCGGTCTTTTGTGGAGCATTTAAGTAGTTGTCCATTTGTAACAGTTGACGACCATGTATTTCTTCCTCAATTGCTAGTGGAACAAATTCGCGATTTGCTGCGTACACCTGATAGCACATTTCCAACTAACAGCTTGGTTGATTATGACAAATATGATGACTGGATCTATAACAAAGCAGTTAGGGAAGTCGCGCAAGATGCATTTAGTAAAACTGACGTTGGCCTTGAAGTTTTAAGTTTACGCGTGCCGCCAGAAAAATATCTTGTAATATTGAATGTCAATGGCCGAATTTCCGCCGATAAACCTTATGACCCCAGGGAACAACGGCATTCTTCAGACCCCACGATTTTACAGGCATTTATTCTGGCAGTTCTTAAACATGGGTACTTTAACGTTATGCTCACGGGGGATTCGCCTGGCGATCTGGGTGATTTAGAACAACACATTATTAACGCTACCCAGCTTTGGACGCGTGGCTTAGATCGCTTTAAACAACGGGCACTCTTGTATAAAGTTAGCTGTAAGTATCGGGCAACAATCTATGTAGGCATGCAATCTGGGGTGAATGAAGACGCCATACTCTTGCATAATGTTAATGTCTTTAGTATGTGTGAAAACGTTGGTTCAAGTCAGGTGGGATTGGATCGGGTCACCCAAAAAATGAAAGTTTATAGTACGCGGGGGAAAGCGAAATTTCACAACTTTTTTGTGATTAAAAATAGCGCCTTGTTAACGAGTACCGGTCAATTGGCGGCAATCCAGCTAAAACACAACCCACTGGCTAAGTATTCAGTGAGTTTTGAATGCTTTTCCCAAGAAGTAAAAAAGCTGGAAGCGCAATTGGCTTACTTAAAAATTGATAAAAATCTAATCATTCAAGGTTTTGGCAAGGTGTTAATACAACCGAATTATGATCCCCAATCAGATGATGAAGGTGAAGAGTTGCAGGATGATGAAAGCGTCACTTATCTTAGAAGGGACGGCTTTCCGGTAAGCCGGGAACTAGGGCAACAATTAACTGGGCCATCGCGTTTTAAAAAAATTTCAGCTAGTGGCCTTTCCAGCAGAGGGAGCAAATATAACATAACGCCAAGTGGCCGCTATGTGAAAGAAAATCAAAGTGAAATTCAAGTGGAACCCAGTGAGGCAACATGGGTAACTTCAATACTTGAAGAAAACTCACCTGAACAACGAGATAACAGAATTAAAATAGCTACGTTAGTGATTGGTAATTTACTGACTATCACTGTTGCGGCTGATTGTCTTCATGTGTCGGAAGAAAAAAGCCAGCTTCTGTTTGCGGCATTATTCGATAACGTAACGCTACTGAATGAACAGGTTACTAGCGCTTCTGAGATAAGCAATTTTCAGGCTAAACCAATGCCAAAACACGTTCGGCGACCATCCAAAGATTATCGAAGCGGATTTTCTTTAAGTGAGCTCGATCTAATGACAGATAAACAGGCTGAGTTATACGCTGCGCAAATTGAAAGGGAAGAGATTAAAAAGAAAGAAGCAGAAAGCAGGGCAAAGGATGAAGATTTGTTTTTCCCTTTTTGATTAAAGTTTTGTTGCAAGATTAAAAAGTAAAAAACTGTTTACTATGGAGCCTAACCCGTAATGAGTGGGTCTTAAAAGGCCTGCTGTCACCTAGAATAAAGTTTCATGCTAGCATAACGCCTAATTCTTTTAAGAGAATAAGCGCTATGTGTGTATTGAAACATCTGTGGGAATGGTTCCTGGATAGTAATATCAGAGAAGCCATTCTAGCTGTTTGCACTGTATTGAGTGTTGTAATTGCAGGACTTTGGAAGCTATATAAGCATTTTAATAAAAAAGAACCTAGCATTCAGCAAAGCCATTCAGGAACTGGCGATAATGGCCACCCGATTGAGCATTGCTTAACCGCACTGCCGTTTATCCCCAGCGTATTCGAAGGCCGCGAAGCGGATTTATTGGCCATAAAGCAAAAACTCACGGCTAACAATGAGCAACATGTGTTGCTGTTAGTTAACGGCCAAGGTGGTATTGGTAAAACCTCCATCGCGGCAAAATATTGGCAACGCTACCAGGGAGACTATCAACACTGTGCTTGGATATTTGTGCAAGCCAGCATACAAGACGCCTTATTAAGCTTAGCCTTGCCGTTAAAGCTGCGTTTTGCCGAAGAATGGAATAAACAGCAATGTTTAGATTGTTTACTACAAGCCTTGGCTAACCTAGAACAGCCTTGTTTACTGATTTTAGACAACGTTAACGATAAACAAATTCTTGAACAAGGCTTTGTGCTATTAGGCCGCTGCCCAAATTTTCATATTTTATTAACTACTCGCATCACCCACTTTGAGCAGGCGCAATCCTATGCCGTTGGGGCGTTGCCGGAACAACAGGCCATAGCCGTATTTAAAACCCATTATCCTAAGCACCAGCCTGCGGATGATGCTTTACTGTTGCATATACACCGTCATGTCGGCGGCAATACCTTGGTATTAGAGCTAATCGCCAAAACACTGCAGCAGCGTAATGTGATGACAGTTAGCTACGGTTTGGCCAATTTATTGGAGGATCTTAAGCGCCAAGGCGTATTAAGCACGCTCAACAGCCACAACGTGAATACCCACTACCAAAGCGATGGTATAGCCTTGCGTCAGGACACGCCCGAAGCCATTATTACCGCCATGTTTGACCTTGCCGGACTCAGTGAAGCGGAATTAAGCCTGTTATCAGTATTCTCGGTATTGCCTGCGGAAAATATTAGGTATGCAATGTTGGAAATACTGTTAACAGACTTCGACAATTTAGCCGAAACGGTACTGGCATTAGCGCAAAAAGGCTGGTTAGATCACGAAGCGGAAACTGATTTTAAAATTAGTCCGGTATTGCAGGAAGTGATTCAAACTAAACATGAACTACGTTTGCTTGATGATTGTACTAACCTGATTAATGGGCTAGTCGAACAATTAGATTACGAATCCGGCACGGGTCATATCATCAATAATGATTACCAACAAGCTGCCTTATACGTCCGCTATGCTGAAAGTGTGGTTAAGGCTATTCCAAGTGCGGAAAAAGGACTCGCATTCCTATGCGAACGCTTAGGTAACTTTTTTAAGGCCACTGGTAACCTGAGACAGGCCTTGGGGTATTTTGAAGAGGAAACTGAGCTGTTCAAAACCTTGTATGAAGCGTATCCGAATCATGTCGAGTTCAAGAACGGCTTGGCGGTTTCTTATTCCAAGCTGGGCGCAACGCACGCGGCGCTGGGGAACCTAGATCAGGCCTTGGGGTATTTTGAAGAGGGCTTGAAATTAAGCCAAGATCTTTATGCAGCGTACCCGAATCATGTCGAGTTCAAGAACGGCTTGGCGGTTTCTTATTCCAAGCTGGGCGAAAGGCATACGGCGCTGGGGAAGCTAGATCAGGCCTTGGGGTATTTTGAAGAGGGCTTGAAATTAAGCCAAGATCTTTATGCAGCGTACCCGAATCATGTCGAGTTCAAGAACGGCTTGGCGATTTCTTATTCCAAGCTGGGCGAAACGCATGTGGCGCTGGGGAACCTGGAGCGAGCCTTGGAGGATTTTGAAGAGGACTTGAAATTAAGCCAAGATCTTTATGCAGTGTACCCGAATCATGTCGAGTTCAAGAACGGCTTGGCGGTTTCTTATTCCAAGCTGGGCGCAACGCATACGGCGCTGGGGAACCTAGATCAGGCCTTGGGGTATTTTGAAGCCTTTTATCGATTAATCCAAGATCTTTATGCAGCGTACCCGAATCATGTCGGGTTCAAGAACGGCTTGGCGATTTCTTATTCCAAGTTGGGCGCAACGCACATGGCGCTGGGGAACCTGGAGCGAGCCTTGGAGGATTTTGAAGAGGACTTGAAATTATGCCAAGAACTCTATGCAGCGTACCCGAATCATGTCGAGTTCAAGAACGGCCTGGCTGTAGCCAATAGCCAGTTAGCTAGATTACATAAAGCCTTAAATAATGCTGAGAAATCATTGGAATATTTAAAACGTTGTCAACAAATTTGGAAAGAACTGTGTACCGATTCTCCTAACCACGCTGAGTTTAAAAATAATTTAGCTTGGGTTGAAAGTGAGTTATACGATATCACAAGTAACTTAGAAAACACTGCTATGGAAAGTGAAAAAAGCTTAAGTAAAAATAATACGAATCAGCGGCCATTGTTAAAAAAACTTAAGCAGGGTTTGCTTAAGTTAATTGATAGGTTTTAGGTTATGCTTACGCCTAGCCCTAGCGCCTGTTTGTATGCTGTTTGGGTTGGTATGGAGCCTATTTGTATAGCGCGGCCTAAAACATTAACATTTCGGATGTCTATAAACCTGTGACCCCCTTTAACACCAGATAGTAATGGCTGAACTCACTCAACTGCATGATGATATTGCTGCGCGTGTAAGTAGCATTCGCAGTGGCCAGCCGGATTGGTTATGCCGCAGGGGCTGCGATGGCTGTTGCCGACGGCTTGCTGAAATACCTAGGTTGACTGCCGATGAGTGGGCTTTGTTGCGGGTTGGTTTGGCGGCGCTGCCTGCTGAGCAATTGCTTGAGTTGGCCCAGGCACTGGCTGAGCTTGCTGGGCAAACAGCGCGGCCAATTATTTGCCCTTTGTTGGAGCTAGCCTCAGGGGCTTGCCGGGTTTATGCTTATCGTCCCGTGGCGTGTCGGACTTATGGGTTTTATGTTCAGCGTGAGCTGGGGCTTTATTGTCATGATATTCAAGCGCGCGTTGCCGATGGCATGTTGGCGGACGTGGTTTGGGGCAACCAGGATGCGGTCGACCATCGCCTTCAAGGCTTAGGCGTAAGCCTGGAGTTAACAGAATGGTTTAAGCGTTGGCAAGCAGGCGAGGATAATGCTTAATAAGGATGGCACGCTAATCGCCATTAATTATCACCTAAGCTACAGGTGTAGCTTAGGTGAGGGCATTAAAACGGTTTGTTGGGTTGAGCCTAAGCCCAGCTTAATCAAGCCAGCTGGGCTTAGTTAAGCTTTACTCGACTTATCTTGAACGCGGAGCAAATTTAAATAAACTAAACAAGTCGCCAATGGCTGGCCTGTTAGTAGGCACATAGGGGTTGGCAGCAATATGTTTAGGGTTAGGTAAGTTATCTCGGCTACGCTGGGTTAAGGGTGACAAGCCCCAGTTGCGTTCAATAAATTTTACGATAGAGGCATGGTCGCCATAGGTGTGGTCTATATGGCCGCCACGGGTGTAAGGGGATATGGCAATTAATGGAATTCTAGGGCCATCACCAAAAAAATCAACTGGTTGAAAATAGCCAGAATCCCAATAGCCGCCGGCTTCATCCAAGGTAACGAATAACACGGTTTCTTCAAAAAGCTCAGGATTATCTTTTAAGGCATCGTGTATGCGCTCGACTAAGGCTTCAAACAGATTTAGTTTGGAACTGGCAGGATGGCCATCGGTGAAGCTATCTGGTTTTAAGTAAGTTACAGCAGGCAAGCGATTGCGTTTTAAATCTTTGAAAAAATCGTTGTAATCTTTTAGGTGAGCCTTACGTTGCGCTGGGCTTTCCATGATGGCTTTAGAATATTGAAACGGGTTACAGATGTCGCAATAATAATCCCCACCCGTGGCAATTAGTAAGTCAATCGGGTCATTAGAGCCATTTGCTGCCCGTATGGCTGCATCATAACCGCCGCCATAGTAAACCCAACTAATTTTTTTCTCGTTTAGGGCATCACCGATGGTGCGCACTGAGGAGGGCGGTGTTTTAGCGCCAGTGGTGATGGCGGCATCATCAATCAGGCCATTGGGTAAATAGCCAGGACGGGCATTGTTAATCTGGTAAAACTTACCTGACTCACACGTAGTGGGGGATTTTCTGGTTTGTCCAGGCAAGCTATCCACATAGGCATTGATCGTGTCTACCCATTCTGCATCGCAATCTGTCCAGGCTCTATCTGCAGTAAAGCTTATGCTGTCTGGGCTAGCTGGTGTTGGGTCGGTAATTCTGGAAGCAGGTGGTTGGCTAATGGTTACACCAGCCAAGTTGGTATAGGTTTGCCAAGGCATGGCATCGGCAGTCCCCAACATCATGTGCTGCACAAACGTGCCGCCCATAACGGCCTGATGGAAATTATCGCTCATGCTGTATTCGTCGGCTAAGCGCTTTAAGACAGGCGCGTCACCTCTTTGGATATTGTAAAAGCCCATGGCGTTACCACCCGAGCCATCGTTACGGGCAACCCCAACATAAGGGTATAAATCGTTTAAGCAGCCACTTGGGTTGGCTTTAGTGGCTGTGCTGATGTCGCAATTGGATTGTTGCCACATATGGTAAAAACGGTGCACGGTATCACCGGTAAAACTATCGTAAGGCAGGTTTTTGCCTATCAGGGGGAACATGGTGTTAGGCAACGCGGCAAAATTAGCGACGCGCTGGTCATCTTCATTACAGCCCTGCGGCGGATACACAGGGTATTGTTGGCTTGGGGAAACATCGCATATGCTTTGGTTGTTGCCACCTGTTGTTAACAGCTGCAAATCTTTAAGGCGCAGCCCTGGCGAGATTTGATGCAGCTGGGCTAAGCTTAAGGAGGTGTCAAAGGGTGGAATGACAGCGCCGGGGTCTTGGGCAATTTGGGCAAATGTAGTACCTATAGCCGGTGCATAACTGGTATTGGGTGGCGGCAGGGTAACATAAGGCGCTTTATTGGCAGCCGGTTGGCTGATGAAAAAGCGGCTAGGTATGTTTTTTAAGAAAGCTTGGGCGGCAAGCTGGGCATGGGCGCCGGGTGTGCCATCCGCGTTAACAATTCCGCCGGATAGCAAGTTTGCAACCCGTTGGCCTTTGCGTGGCACATAGGTGGCAAAAACATTGTCGAAAGAGCGGTTTTCGCCTATCAATACAATCACATGCTTAATAGGTGTGGCGGTTTCATGTTCACTAGATTCTTCAAATTCTTTATAGTCCCTGTCTTTAGCAGTTGCAACTGTAAAGTTCAAACCAGTAGCCATTACCAAAAAAGCTAAACAAACAGGCTTCAACGTAAAGCGGGAAATCAACAGCTTTTTCATGCGGGTCTCCAATGTGGTTTAGGCGGCGTAACAATAGCAAGGCTATGTGACGCGGTGATTACATTTAAGTTACGCCGCCCTTAAGCAAGCTTGGGCTAAAAGTGGATAGCGGTTTTATCTTGCCTAAGAATGCTTGTGTAAGAGGTCTTAGGCCAATGCTTTAGTTATGCTGAAGTTGTCTAAGCGTGTTGGCAATAGTATGGCGGCAGCAATAACGGAAGCTGATAGGGCATGGCTATGATTTTATTGCGCGCCACAAAGTAATAATTAATGCGGTCAACATCGCGGATATATTGGTGCGGGTTATGCCAATAATATTTGCTGAGTTTAACGTTGCGCCAGCCTATCTTTAATTTTTTCCAAACCCTTTGCTGCACAAGCTTCGTCCTTATCGCCGCCTGGTGCTCCACCAACGCCTATGGCGGCAACAGTTTGGTCGTGGATTTTAATGGCTACGGCACCCGGCAACACGATAATATTTGGAATTGATGCCAATCCTACAGCATTCGGATTACCTTTAAGTTTATCAACCCAAACGCTGAGTGCATCAAAGCCGAATATCGGACCCATACTCACTTGCGTATAAGCTTTACGAAAACTGGTATCTTTAGTATGTATGGTGCTGTTATCACCTTTTGCCTGCACTTTAATATTACCCGCAGAATCCACTACTGATGCGCTTACATTCCAGCCTTGTGCCGAGCAAAATTTTATGGCTTCGGTGGCTGCCTCCATAGCAAGATCCAGCGTTAGCTGGTTTTCCACCGGCTTAGCTTCAGTATTAGCTATGCTCGGGCAAGACAAGCTGGCGGCAATGATTGTAAAAGCAACAACTTTTTTGCTAATTTTCATGATGTTATTCTCTCTATAGTAAGTAACAGCTTGCACTTTTACGCCATTGGTTAAGCACGGGCTTAAAAGTGTTATGTTTATGGGTTTTATCGTTAACTCATTCTTATTTAAAGATAAAGCTGAGCAATCCTATTAATAAGGACTTTATGCGTTAACTGGCTTTATTGGCAGAGTCTGCCTGAATAGTGCAAAATAGCTTTGATTTCCCCTAGTTTGGCTAAGCCAAAACTGTTGAATTGGCCTTTATAGCCCGCGAAAGTACCTTTACTCTCGACCACGTTATAGGTTGCTTCTACCATATAAGCTTGATCTTTGCCGGGAACGGCAGTTAGCACCAAACTGTCCTGCGTTTTTATGACGCCGCCTTTGCCATCGACGAACATATGCTGTGTACTAAGGTTGAGTCCAGTTTCAGTTTTTTTCTTCTCGATCACTAAAACATGCGCACTGGTAAAATTACCTGTAGCCGCCAAAAGACGATTATTTTCATCGATTGATTCGGCAAGAAATGTTCCGCCTATCGCTATACAGGTATTTTCATTTGCTTGCGCGTTTAAAGTAAGTACAACTAGTAAACTACTATAAACAGTTAAAAACTTATTTAACATGTTAGTGTTTTATACTGTATGGACATCCTGAGGCGAAGTAATTCGGCCTAAAGACAGCGAGTCTTTATGCTGGGTAAAGGCCACTGCGTTTAGCCTATTTTCTGGTTAAAAGTAGTAAATCCACTATTAGCGGGTAATTTATCATGCACAGCTTGATAAAGTTACCTGTCAGAATTAACAGGGGATTGGGATGGTTTTCTATGGTCCCAATAGATTGGGGATATTAGAGTTATTGAATCAACATCAGATTTAATATTGGCTAAAAAAAGTTATGCCGTTATGGTGATAGACCGTAAATAAGGCTTAGGGGACATGACGCTAACCTAAAATGGGCTCAAAAGTTGGGATTTGCAAAGGGTATCAAATTAACCCAAGCAAGCTAGCTTTTATGGCGGCAGCCGTTTTGTTTGTGGTGTTTAATTTTGTTAATGTGTTATTAACGTGAAAATTGACGGTACGTTCTTTAATATTGAGAATGCAGGAAATTTCATGCGAGGTTTTACCATCAGCTGTCCACCGAAGTACTTCTTGCTCGCGGGCGGTTAATATAACATTAGCTTCAGGCGCTAGTTTTGAGGTTAATAACCGTGACATCGCTAAGTGACAAATCTGGGCTAGCCAAATAATTTTTAAGCCTTTGGCAGCAATTTCTGATGACGAGATGGCTTCCTTCGAGCGTGCCAGCGTCATTAGCCCTATAGCGCCGTTACAATCACGGATCGATTGTCCCCAGCCATATCGAAGCCCGAAAGATTTGGCACTTTCCCATAGTTCTGGGGTAGCGCTGAATAATTCATCTGTCCAAGGAATGGGTAGGATTGAATGCATGGCACGCTGTACTGTGGGGTCAATATCAATATAATGGTTATCCTGATACTGTGTTTGCCATGCTGTTGGGTAATTATTGACTAGGTAGGTTTTTGGGTTTGTGATGGGGAGTGCTAAGCGCAGCCCATACGCACAATGGTCAAAACCTAGCTCTTCACTGAATGAGATAAATGTTTTAAAAAGTTGCTTCTCACATTCAATAGTTTGCAGAGCTTGTAGCTGATCTTCTTGCCAATTTCGCATTATTAACTTCCGTTAAAGTATGGTGTATTAATAACAGCTTGTATCCCCTTAGTTTAAGGTGGTGGACAGGAAACGCCAGCATTTAAGGCCAGGAAAATTGTACAATTTCAGCTGTAGCTTCTTTAGGAGCTGCTTTTAAAGACCGCTAACAGGTTAAGTTAGTTTCTGCGAATTTCATAGGCCTGTAAATGGGAATACGCAATATTTAACAATGGTGTGTCAATTCCTTGCTTCTCTGCCCGGCGAAGCATGTCACCAAGTATATGGTCGGCCTCTGTTTTTCTCTTTTGTTCAATATCTCTTAGCATAGACGCAGTAGTCGTAGAGCCTGGCAGAGAGAGTTGGTTTTGATAAGCGGTAAGCTGTTCAGGGCTTGGTGTATGGCCAAACGCTTTTGCGATGGCAAGGCATTCGTCTAGTAGGCCGATAATGAATCCTTTACCAGAATGTGTTTGCAAAATCTCGCCAACTGAGCAGCGCATTGTGCAGGTGGCACCGGCAAGGGCACAAAGAAAGATAAATTTGTCCCACATTTCCCATTCAATGTTTTCGGAAATGGAAAAATCAATGCCAGAGCGTACTAGCAATTCAGCTAGGGAGTGTAGCAATGGTGAAAATGTTTTGCTTCGGCAGCCGATAACCAGATGGTGCAAGTCATTAAGATGCCTAATTTCTCCAGTTGGCGCTAAGGTAACGCCAAGATGGGCGAAACCGCCGAGTACCCGGTCCCGCCCAAATTGCGCATCAAGCCGGGATAGATGTGCAAAACCGTTGAGTAAGGGAATAACCACAACCTCAGTAGTTAGGGCAGGCGCAATGGAAGCAATTGCGGTATCAAGGTCGTATGCCTTGCAAGCCAATATGATGGCATCAAAGGATCCTGCGATGCTGTCTTGAGCAGAAGTAATGATTTTGGGGGTGATGTGTATATTGCCTAGCGGACTAAATACTTGCAGGCCATGCGTTGCCAGATAATTTGCCCGTGCCGGCCTAACCAAGAAAGTAATATCGCCACCTGCCTGATGCATTCTTGCGCCGAAATACCCGCCGATGCCACCGGCACCTAGTATCAAAATTCGCATCCGGTAGTCCTTAACTGGTAAAACTTAATTTGTGTTCAAGGCTGACGTTAAGCGTCCCGTGGGCTAGTTTGCCGCTGTGGGTTAAACATTTAGGGTAAGACAAAGTTCACTAATTGATCTATGCCTTTTCCCATGCTATCGGGCGTGAAGTCTAGTTGCTCGATAGGTGCCTCTAGTCGGTTAACCCAAACTGTAGGGTAACCAAACCATTTAGCTCCTGCCGCATCCCAGCCCCCAAACGCTGCAAAAGCTATGTTATCTTTCGGAAGGCCAAATGCTTCAATCCCCATCTGGTAGGCGACAGGGCTTGGTTTGTAAGCTTGAACGTTGTCTGTGCTCAGATAAAACTCGAAAGCACTCTCAATACCTGAGTTTTTGGCATTGGTCAGCAACATTTCTTCGGTTAAGTTGGAAAGAAAGCCAAGCCGTATATTATTGTCTTTAAATTGCTGTAAGGCTGGTTTAATGTCGGGCCATAGACTTAAGTTTAGCCAGATTGACAGCAATCGTTGTTGTTTAGCAAGCGGCAGATCCAGCTTTAAGCTTTCTGCTGAAAATATTAGCGCGTCCTCTAGCACGGCATAAAAACTTTTGTAATGCCCACCGACTGTGCGCAGCCAGGTATAAGCAAATATTTTGGTAAACCAGAGTTGCGCAAGAGCGCCGCCCTGTTCAGGGAACAATTCTTTTGCCAAGCCAAAAATTGGTCTTGGGTCAAATATAACAAAACCATCAAAAGCAATTGCTTTGATTTTAGGATTTTCTTGTGCCAAGACAGGCCCAGATAAAAAACTTGCTGCAACAGTTCCGGAAATCAGCTTGAGTAGTTGTCTACGAGTTAAAGGCATTATGGTTTTCCCAATGGTGATGTGTTCTAACTTAAAACCAAGTGGCGGGCGCACTGGCACGCATCTTTAGCGTGTTAGATTAGACGTTATCGAAGTTGTAAGAATATTAACAGGTCGCTTGGGTTTGCTTTTTAAGTAACCAGATTATTGTTGCTGGATACCAAGTTTGATGTTCTCAATAAGCGTAACCTCCTTATAGATACATTGATGTACCAGGTTTTATTAAGCCTTTTATGGCGGGTAGCCGTTTAATGTGTGTAAACCCATATTACCATCATTTATTTAGCGAATAACCTGTCAACTTTAGCAGCTGTGTAGGTTTATTAATTTAAGTTAGTTTATGGCGACTTAAGTGATAAAAAGAACCAGAGCCGCGCAATATGGCAACTTAGGTCAATAGAGGCTAAGACGGTTGTTTGAAATATTCAAAAGCGTAAGCCAAAACGTGAAAACATTAAGCCTTGCGTACTTGGTTTAAAGAACGGCACTTGAGGAGGCGTTGTATGCGGACATTAATGTTTACCGTGGTTTTAGCAATGGCTATTGCAAGTTGCCAATCAAATCTAAGCGGTAAAATTTCAACAACAAATGAAATGGTAAATGCCGTTAGTTTAGGTGGCGTTGAATTAGATTCAATAAAAATCAAAAAAACGGCGCTTTTCCCAGAAGATATTGGTTATAACCCTATTACCGATAAATTTATACTGGGGTCTTTTCGCGAAGGGGCAGTATATGAAGTGGGCATGGATGGCAGTTATCGCAAATTGATTGAGGATGATCGGTTAAATTCGGTACTGGGAATACACATAGACAGTATTAGGAATAGGCTACTTGTGGTTAATTCTGATATTGGTGCCAGTGTTCGCTCAAATATAGATGGCCCAAACAAAGCAGCTTCTATAGGTATTTATGAACTCTCTTCAGGTAAGGCAATTAAGTTTATTGACCTTGGAAAATTAAGACCTAATGCAGAGCATTTGGTCAATGGAATTACCATGGATAATGCAGGTAACGCCTATATTACCGATAGTTTTTCCCCTATTATTTATAAAGTAGATACCCAAGGCCAAGCGTCTGTTTTTCTTGAGAGCAATAGGTTCATGGGTGAAGGCATCAATTTAAATGGTATTGTTTTTCATCCTGATGGTTATCTGATTACGGTGAAAAAAAATGAAGGGGTGCTTTTTAAGGTGCCATTAAAGAATCCTGAAAATTTTGTGCAAATTGAAATTGCCGACAAATTTGTAGGTGGGGATGGGCTTATTTTAGCCAGTAAAAATGACTTGGTCGTTATTGCTAACAGAGCCTTAGGTCAGCTTACAGAATCCGTTTTTTCCGTCCACAGTAGCGATAATTGGGGGACAGCAAAGATGCTGGACAATTATAAGTTTGGCAAAGTCTATGTGACGACAGGGGCTATTAGAAAAGGCAAAATCTATGTTTTACACAGTGATCTTGCATCGTTGATCCAGGCGCCTAAAACGCAAAAAGACAAACTGCTGAATAAAGCGACTATCCAACAAGTAGGGATTGTGCATTTATAATCTGCTGCATCATGTCTAAAATGACTAGAGAGCCTAAGCGTTTTAGTTTTTCCGGTTTAGGCCGGCAACTCAGTAACCAAGCTTGTTTAGCTAGAATTTATGTGGCATGAATCTTGGTTTGATCAAAGTGGTTGGTAATTTGGAACTTACCTCGGCAAAAAAAGTCCTTATAGTCAGGATAAACTTCATTTATTACTGACATCAACTAGGCAGTGAATTTAATTATAGGCCGCTCTCAAAATTGTTTTTATAAGCACGCTATGGTTTTGATAGTGTTAATAAGCTGGTTTTGCCCGATGCTTCCAGCTGTATGTGACATGAACTCGAGCTTGCTGGTATTAAAGCCTTTTTCATCTAATAGCCAACACAGCAACCTGCTGACGCCAGCCGATAAACCGCACACCACCCATAACTGTAACACTAAGCCTTGTCTTGAAGCACTAAGTGACAGCGGGTCTGCTGCCTTTTTTACTACGCAAGCAAAACTGAATATTCCGGTCGCCATACTAATTTTGTTTTGGGCGGCTTTGCTTTTTGATTTTCGTTTACCTCCCAAGCCCAGCACCTACAAACTGAGACAGCTTCCTGGCCGGCAGATTTCACTAATCTACCGGTTCTGTAGCCTACTTAACTAGCATTCTTTCCGTAGTATCGCCTGGGTAATACCCACAGACACCCGTTATAGCCGTGCAATTTAGTTTTAACGCTCCGGCTGTGCCTGTGTTTAAAATCCACGGCGTCATCTTAAATCCAGCCTTGTACCGATTATAAACTAGCTTTCGGCGATTTAGTCCGATGGTAATGTTTGCTAATAATATCCAGTACAGCGTGGAAATCTTGAAGTTTGCTAATATAAGATTATGAAACGAATGCATATACCTCATAACACATTACCTAATTTTTCGCGCCGGCGCTTTCTTGCTGCAATGGCGGTTAGCGGCATTGCGGCTAATTTTCCGCTAAGCCTTAAAGCGAGTCAGTTAAGCGGGCCGCAATTAGTAAACAACCTGCTAAGTGGTACAGAATTTGAGCTTACCATTGCCGAGACGGCAGTAAATATTAACGGTATGCCCAGAAAGGCAACCACTATTAACGGCACTTTGCCAGCGCCAACATTGCGCTGGCGTGAAGGTGAGACGGTAAGCATTCGGGTAACCAATTTACTGAAAGAACAAACCTCAATCCACTGGCATGGCATACTGCCGCCGTATCAAATGGATGGCGTACCCGGCATTAGCTTTGCTGGGATTGCACCCAATGAAAGTTTTACGTATCAGTTTAAAGTCGAGCAAAGCGGTACCTATTGGTACCACTCACACTCTGGCACGCAAGAGCAAACTGGCCTATATGGCGGCATTATTGTTGAGCCAGCCGGTGCCGATGCCATCCAAGCAGACCGGGACTACATTGTGTTATTGTCGGATTGGACAAACGAAGATCCAATGGTCGTCTATGCCAAGCTAAAAAAAGACAGCAGTTACTATAATTATAACCAGCCTACATTTTCAGATCTTGTAAAAGATACGGCGGATAGCGGTCTGCAAGCGGCTATTGCAAAGCGCCATATGTGGAATATGATGCGCATGAATCAAAGCGACCTTTCCGATATTTCCGCGTACACCTATACCTATTTGCTTAACGGTAACACCGCAGATGCCAATTGGACGGGCTTATTCAGCGCCGGTGAAAAAATAAGGCTACGCGTTATTAATGCCGCCGCGATGACGTTTTTTGATGTGCGTATCCCAGAGTTAAGCATGAAGGTGGTACAAACCGACGGGCAAAACATTGAGCCGGTAAGTGTTGATGAATTCCGGATTGGCCCAGCCGAGACTTATGATGTCATTATTCAACCACAAAGCCGCGCGTATACCGTGTTTGCCCAAGCCATGGATAGAACCGGTTTTGTGCGTGGCACAATAGCACCGCAACCGGGTATGGCCGCTGCCATACCGGCACTGGACAAGCCCGTACCTTTAGACATGACAGATATGATGGGCGCTATGGATCATGCCATGGCATCCGGCAATGCTGATGGGGTTACCGCTACGGCTCAAACGCCTTTGTCCGAGAGTCAGCATGAACATCATCACGCCATGCCTAGCGAACACTCTACAGCCAGTGCAACACAGCCAGTACGCCACGCCAGCACCGAATACGGCGCTAGTGTTGATATGCGGGTTGACACGCCGAGAATCAATTTGGATGACCCGGGCATAGGCTTACGCCATAACGGCCGCCGGGTGCTAACCTATGCTGATATGCGGACTATCGGCGGGCCTTTGGATAAACGGCCGCCGACGCGCGAAATTGAGTTGCACTTAACCGGTAACATGGAACGCTATACGTGGTCTTTTGATGGCCTGGAATTTAGCGAGTCATCGCCAATACATTTCCGTCACCGCGAACGTACCCGCGTAATTATAGTGAATGACACCATGATGACCCACCCTTTGCACTTGCATGGCATGTGGTGCGAATTGGAAACGCCCGATGGTGAATTCCTGGTGCGTAAGCACACCCTTAATGTGCAGCCTGCGCAGCGTATCAGCTTTTTGGTTACGCCTGAGGTTTTAGGGCGCTGGGCATGGCATTGCCATCTGGTTTATCACATGCATGCTGGCATGATGCGTGAGGTTGTCGTTGCATGAGTGCTTGCCCGGTTTTCAATGTTCAATTAGGCCTTTTTATATTGGCAGCATCGTGTTCTGCTTGGGGGGATGGTACGGATAGCTACCCTAGCGCGTTACCTATAAGCCACGCAGAACAACATAAGCAGTACATGGACAATGTGGACAGCCGCCATGCGACAGATGAACATAGTGTTTTGCCTAACAATACCCGCGATCCACATGCTTATTCTGACGGTTATGATTTTGGTAGCTTAGGGAAACCTGAAATGGATCATCAGACCTATCTGGCTTCGGTTATTGTCGACCGTTTGGAAGGCTTTACCGCCCGCGATAAAATCTCATTAACCTACGATTGGCAGGCGTGGTATGGCAGCTCGTATGATAAGGCTTTAATCAGGTCTGAAGGCGAAATAGAAACAGGCCGTTTTTCTAATGCCCGTAACGAATTGCTTTGGTCGCACGCTTTAACGCCCTATTGGGATACCCAATTGGGCTTACGTTATGACAACAACCAAGGCGCAGGGCGCGGCTGGCTTGCCTTCGGCCTTCAGGGACTAATCCCGTACTGGCTTTATACGGAGGCTACCGGCTATGTCAACGAGCAAGGGCGGGCATCATTGCGGCTAGAGTTTGAATACGATTGGCTGTTAACGCAAAAACTAAAACTACAACCCCGTATTGAAATGAACTTCTATAGCCGTAACGACTCGCCACGAGGCGTTAAAAATGGCTTATCCGACCTAGAAGCTGGGTTTCGCCTGCGCTACGAAATCACCCGTGAATTTGCGCCTTATGCGGGTATGGAATGGGTGCTTGCAAACAATCCAGCCGCACAAAACATACCGCTAAACCGCACTGATGAAGTCCGTTTTGTCGCAGGCATCCATTTTTGGATTTGAGTTTTGGGGGGTAAGTTTTAGCCAGCTAATTCTATAGGCAGCAAAAACGCTGTCGTTCTTTAGTGCCTGCCTTGCCGCTAACAAGGCAGCTTAAGCTGCAATTATTTGCCACCCCAAGGCATAATAGGAACGGAAGAGATGCTGCTGCTAGGGGCGCCTTCGATTATCTTTCGGCTGATGGCAACATAAATTAACGTGTTGCGTTTGCTGTCAAACATCCGTTTTACTTTGGTTTCTTTAAAAAATAGCGAGGTGTTTTCGCTAAACGCGGTTTCTTCTTCAGGCAACTTGCCTTCGATGCTGATGGGGCCGACTTGGCTGCAGGAAATAGAAAAGCGCGATGGGTCTTCAGCCACACCTAAGCTGCCAGAAATGCCGCCAGTGCGGGCTTGGCTAATATAGCAAGCGACTCCTTTTACTTTCGGGTCGTCATAAGCTTCGACACAAATTTTGTCATTCGCACCGACTAATTTCCAGGTGGTAGTCAAACAACCGATTTCTTCTGATTGGGCGCTGAGTGGCAGTAAATATATGCAGTTCAGTATGCAAAAGACAATTCGTTTTTTCATAATGGCTTACTCGTTAAGTTGACAAGGTTACAGGGCTGGGCATAGGCACATAGCGTAGCACTAGCGCGCGGCAATACGCGGACAATTCGTTAGTACAGCATAAACTGGTTAGGCAATGTACAGGCTACTAGTTTGTAAGCGGGTATTGGCAACGGATTAAAAGCAAAGTTTTGTTATTGAAAAGGCTATTTTGCGTAAAGAAACTCATTATTTTAATTAAGCAACTATTCAGCTGTCCCAAAATAGAATAATGCCAAGCGTCAAAGATAACAATATTTGATGGCGGTAGTTGCTATAAAACTTCGATATGAACTTATCTTATGGGAATCAAAATGAAAAAATTATTGTTAATACCTGCTGTACTGATGGTGATGTCCTATTCAACCGCTTTATTGGCAGACGACGATGATGATTATTACGAGGACAATGGCCGTTATGCGTATCAACAGCCAAGATGTGAAAACAACAGGCAAGTATATGGCTATTATCCACAGCAGCAAAACCAAAACTATTATCAGCAACCGGCTAATAATTATTATAACCAGCAGCCTAATTACAATGCTCGGCAAAATCCAAATGCAGGCTATTACAATCAACGCTCTAGCCAAGGCTTATTAGGTGGTATTCTTGGTAGTGCGCTAGGTTATGAACTAGGTAATGGTGCGCCAGTAGGTGCAGGCTTGGGTGCGGCAGCGGGTGCCTATTTGGGTAACCGTTATTAAAGACAAGTATCAATCGGCAGGGCTGCGGCTTTTTCACGGGCTTAGGCGGTGAACTTATAGAGGCATACACCGTCTATGGCATTTAGTGTTTTAGTGGTTATGACATGGATACCGTAAACCGTTTAAGCTGGGTGACGATTGTTTTACATTGGTTAGTTGCCATCCCCATGATTGGCCTTATCAGTTTAGGTTTGCTAATGGTTAATCTTGAGCTGTTTGATTACTACGGGTTACACAAGTCCATTGGTGTTATGCTGGCTGCTGTCATACTGCTACGGGTGGCTTGGCGAATAAGGCAAGGTTGGCCGACACCTGTCGCCAGCTACCCTAAAGCTCAAGCGCTTTTAGCAAAAGCAGTGCATTGGTCGCTGATCATTTCTACGGTTTTAATGCCCTTATCAGGCATGTTATTCTCAGGGGCTAGCGGCCATGGTTTCGGGGTCTTTGGCTTAAGCCTAGTGTCTGAAAATTTAGACGCGGCAAAGCCCGGCGCGGTTATCCCCTTGAGCAAGTTTTGGAGCACAGTTGGCCAAACAGTCCATGAATATATGGGCTATCTGCTGATACTCGCCATAATTGTGCACATTGCGGGCGTGATTAAACATCATTATTTTGATAAAGACACCACTTTGTTGAGGATGCTAGGTCGGCATAAAATGCTTTAACAAGGGTTTAAGTAAATGCTGGTACTTGGTGTTTAGCGTTCTCATTCCTAAAGCTGGCGGCTAATCTGGCTTTGGGTAGTTAAACCAAAGGCATTTCAGCGTTTGGTTTTACGGGGCATTCGTAAAAAACTAGATTAACCCGGCTTTAGGCACAACCCGCTATCAAGCGCAAATTGGACGGTTACTCATGGCTGCTTTACTGAATGTTTTACAACGTGCCATTATTCCATTAATTGCTGTCATAGCTACAGGCCTGCTTTGTATTGCAGGTATTGAGCCGCGCTGGCGTTGGCTTGGTTTAATGCTTACTGTCCCGCTAGTGTTGTTTAGCGTGTATTTGGTCCCACCAGAACCTGAACAACATCCGCACGTGGTTATCGGTGGCCGTCGCCGCAGTCTGCCGAGGGCAAACTCGGCATTAAACTGTGGTTAGAGCTGGTATTCAGTTAATTAACGGCTACACTGAACGGATAACGCTAGCCTCAGCCAAGTCACTTTGGAATTCCAATAGGGTTTGCTAAAAGCTTGGCTTTACACCCTAACTAACCCAACTCATTTGTTTCCGATTTAATGTGTTGCATTACAACTTACTGGCATGGATGAAAGAACACGGGCTAGATGCCTTTGCCTAGATATTGAAACTAGCCGCCAAGATCATTTGAAATTGCGGGAGCTTGGCGCGTATCGCCCTGATACCGACATTAAATTACGCTTGCCGGCAAAAGATCCCTATTTTTCTCAGCGCTTGGATCAAATCACTGAGGGCGCGGCCTTTGTTTTAGGCCATAACGTGATTGCCTTTGATCAGCCAGCATTATTGGTGTTGCATCCAAATTTGGCGTTACACAGTTTGCCGCTGGTCGATACTTTAGAGCTGTCGCCCGTGGCTTTCCCGCAAAATCCGTATCATCGCTTAGTTAAAGATTACAAACTTTGCACAACTACCCGTAACGATCCGGTGCGCGATGCGGAATTAGCTTATGAGTTATTCCTAGACCAAGCAGAGGCCCTAAGGCAACGCGTGCTGGACCAGCCCGATGAAATGCTGTGTTTGCATTTTTTATTAGCACCGGAAAATGGCAAAGGCGTAGCCAATTTTTTTGCCAGCTTGCGTGCCGCCTTACGCCCCTCTATGGAAGAAACGCAGGCTGCGTGGTTACGGGTGACTGCCGGTGAAGTCTGTAGCAGCGCCCAAGCCAGCCTGGTTAATAGCTATTTGGCTGATGTGCAATGGCATAAACCTTTGGCTTATGTGTTAGCGTGGTTACAAGTTTCCGGTAGTAATTCAGTGTTACCACCTTGGGTTAGGCGAGCCTTTCCCAAAACCCGTGAGCTGATCGCGCTTTTGCGGGATGTGCCGTGCACTGATCTAGACTGCGGCTGGTGCCAATCCCAGCATAATTTATCGACGCTATTGCCACGCTATTTTCCGGGTATCACCCAATTTCGTGAGACACCGGCAACGGCAGAGGGTAAATCTTTACAGCAATGTATTGTTGAACAAGGTTTTGCCGGTATCCCCACTTTAGCTATTTTACCGACAGGCGGCGGTAAGTCCCTGTGCTATCAACTGCCAGCACTAGCGCGTTATTACCGTAATGGCAGTTTGACGGTGATTATTTCACCGTTGCAATCGCTAATGAAAGACCAAGTTGATAATTTGGAAGCGCGGGGCATAACATGTTCTGGTTACCTGAATAGCCTGCTTAATCCGATGGAACGGCGGATGATGCTGGATAAATTGCGGCTAGGTGATTTAGGCTTAATCTTTGTCGCGCCCGAGCAATTTCGCAGTTCAGCATTTGCCAATGCCTTAGCGCACAGGGAAATTGGCGCTTGGGTTTTTGACGAGGCGCATTGCTTATCAAAATGGGGGCATGATTTTCGCCCGGATTATTTGTATGTCTCGCGGTTTATTAAAAACTGCCAAAAAGATGCCCCATCGCCAGTGTTTTGTTTTACGGCAACCGCCAAGCCGGATGTCGTGCAAGATATTATTGGGCATTTCCAAAAGCGCTTAAGTATCGCGTTACAATCGTTAACAGGTGGCGTGCAGCGCGATAACTTATTGTATGAAGTTTATGCCGTGCAAGCGCAGGCTAAATATCCGGAAGTCCTACGTTTGCTGGAAGAGAGCTTAGGCGGACAAGGGGGTGGCGGCATAGTGTTTTGTGCCCGCCAGAAAACCGTAGAGGAAATGGCTGGGTTTCTTAAGCAGGCAGGCCTGGACTGTGGCTTTTTTCATGGGGGTATGTTGCCGGAAGAAAAACGCCGCGTGCAAGAAGCTTTTATTTCGGGCGAGCTAAGGGTAATAGCCGCCACCAATGCCTTTGGTATGGGTGTTGATAAAGCCGATGTGCGCATCGTCGTGCATTTGGACACGCCCGGTTCACTGGAGAATTATTTGCAGGAGGCCGGGCGGGCGGGCCGCGATCAAGCCATTGCACGCTGCGTATTACTCTACGACGATGCCGATCTTGATGTACAGTTTCGGCTGTTACGCAACGCCAAGCTAAACCAACACGACATTTATGCCATCTTAAAAGCACTCAGAAGCATCGAACGCAAAGATCGTAGCGTCGGCTCAGTGGTGGTGACCAGCGGCGAAATTCTGCTGGAAATACCCGACAAACATGGGATAGATCCTGATGCCGCCGATGCCGACACCAAAGTCCGTATCGCAGTCGCTTGGCTGGAAGAAGCCCGCTTGCTTGAGCGTCAGGAAAACCATACCCGGGTTTTTCCGGGGAGTTTGCAAGTGGCCAGCTTGGATGAAGCCCGCGCTTGCTTGCTAAGCAAACTCGGTGGCAAGGCCGATGTGGAACCGTATATGGCGCTACTCTCGCAGCTGTTTTACAGCGCAGATGACGAAGGCATCAGTACTGATGAGCTGATGCTGGCTACAGGCCGTAGTTCGTTTGAAGTGCAACGCATGTTACGCGAATTGGATAGTTTAAAATTGGTGTCCAACGATACCGAAATTGGCATCACCTTGTACCGCGACCCTGATACAGTCGAGCGTTTGGCGTCATTACGGCTTTTAGAAGATGCCTTGCTGAGCTGTTTACGCGCA
Organism: Methylococcaceae bacterium; assembly: GCA_041660045.1. Taxonomy (GTDB): domain Bacteria; phylum Pseudomonadota; class Gammaproteobacteria; order Methylococcales; family Methylomonadaceae; genus WM-3-3. Next base: position 105,964 of record JBAZXA010000010.1, read on the forward strand.
GCAGCACCCGATGCCGACCAAGAGCAATGGCAAATGCTGAATGTACGGCGTTTGTGCGATACCTTACGCCGTGATGCTAAGGTAGAACTAACACCAGACAAACTTTCGCGCTTGATGAAATCGTTTGCCGAAGCCTTTGGTAGTAGCCAAGGACAGCGTGGATTATTTGCCTTGCGGCCAGCTGGGCAAGATAACCGATATGTTAAGTTACAGCGCAGTTGGCAGGCTATAGACCTGATCCGTCATAAGCGCATGCGCTTAGCCAAGGCCTTGCTGGATTACTTTCTAAAGCTGCGCTTGGGTAATAATTTGCTGATTACCTGTAAACAAGGCGAGCTAGAAGCGGCCTTACGCGCTGATCCCAGCCTACAGGATTTGGAAATACACGATTGGGATGCCGCCTTAGCTGCGGCCTTAATTTATTTGGATACCAATGAAGTTTTGCATTTGGCGCGGGGTAAAGCGGTCTTTCGAACTGCCATGAATATCCAACTTAATGCTGAGGCTAGGCGACGGCAGTTTAAAAACTCCGATTATGCAGAACTAGCTTTGCATTACAAAGACAAAATTATCCAAGTGCATGTCATGGCTGAATATGCCCGCTTGGCCTTGGATAAAATTCAAGCGGCGATGGTGTTTATCGTGGATTACTTTAGCTTGGAGCGCCAAGAATTTGTGCAACGCTATTTTGCAGGCCGGCAGGATATTTTGGATATGGCCACTAGCGAAGCGGCCCATCGCCGTATTTTAGTGGACCTTAAAAATCCAGCGCAACAAGAGATAGTTGCTGCGCCCATGGACGGTAACTATTTGGTATTGGCAGGCCCAGGTTCCGGCAAAACCCGAATTATAGTGCACCGTGTCGCGTGGTTATTACGTCAATGTATGGTATTGCCGGAAGACATTATGGTGCTTAGTTATAACCGCTCAGCGGCCCAAGAAATCCGCCGTCGTTTATATGACTTAGTTGGCGTAGATGCTGCCGGGGTTACCATACAAACCCTGCATAGCTTGGCTATGCGTATTACTGGCACAAGTTATGCCGTGGCCATAGAGCGTGATGATTATGTCGATTTTGCCAAGGTGATTAAAGCTGCGACTGCGCAGCTGAAAAATACAGCGCAAGAAGATGGTGTCGGCACATCCATAGAACGTGACCGCGTGCTGTCTGGGTTGCGCTATTTATTAATTGATGAATACCAAGACATTAATGCCGAACACTATGAATTGGTGAGTGCCTTGGCGGGTCGTTTACTGCATAACGAAGAAGACAAATTGGCCTTGTTGGTGGTGGGTGATGATGACCAAAATATATATGCCTTTGGTGGTTCCAACGTCCGTTTTATCAAACAATTTGCCGAGGATTATCAGGCTAAAACGTATTATTTGACCGAAAACTACCGCTCCACCAAGCATATTATCCAATGTGCCAATCATGTCATTGCGTTGGCTAAAGAGCGTATGAAAACTCAACAAGCCATACGCATTGATTATGCCCGTGATCAAGAACCGGATGGCGGTGAATTTGCTGCCCTCGATAGCTTAACCCTTGGTCGTGTGCATATTATTGAAGCCCAAGGTGGCTTGCATAGCGAAGTTGAATTGGCCTTAGCTGAATTAATGCGCATAAACCAGCTGGTCACTGGCGGCGTAGCCAGCCATTGGGGGCGCTTTGCAGTAATCGCCAGACACTGGGATACGCTAGAACCTATGGCAGCCTTGTGTCGGCAGAGCGGAATTCCAGTGCGTTTGATGCGCGATGAAGCAGTGCAGAATCTGTATAACACACGCGAAGGCTTTGGCTTGTTGTCGCTATTAAACAAGACTGCCAGAAAGTCTAGCAAAGCCAGGGTATTGCTACGCTTAGGCGTGTTGTCACGTTGGTTCCGTTACCGCTATGGCGTGGCGATAAACGCTTTAATCGAACATCCTTACCGCGCCATGCTTGCACAATTTATCAGCGGCTGTGAGGCCGATGCCTCAGGTGGCCAACATGTGGTCAGTAATCTGATTGAAGCGCTTTATGATTTTCGCCGTGGTGACCCAGTCGGCGCAAATGATAGCCCGCATGCCCCTTTGTTGCTGCTTACTGCCCATCGTGCCAAGGGCTTGGAATTTAATCATGTCTTGATCTTGGATGGTGGCGGTTGGCAAGATCGCAGTGACGACGAGCGCCGCTTGTTTTATGTGGCCATGACACGCGCCCGCTTAACCTTAACGCTATGTGCAAGACCAGGCGGCGGGCATGCGTTTGCTCGTGATTGCGCGGCCTTATGCCTGAAAACACAGCCAGCTGCACCGAGTGTCAGCAAACCTTTGGAGCAACGCAGCTGGATAGCTAAGCCCAACCATGTCTGGCTATCATGGCCAGGTTTTTTTGCACCCAATCACCCGATCCATCACAGCATAAAAAGCTTGGAAGTTGGTAGTGAATTAAGGCTTAGGCCTAGACCCGATGGCAAACCAGGCTGGGAATTGTGCGATATAGCGGGTAGCGTAACCCTTGGCTGCATGTCAAAAGCCTTTACACCGCCTGCAGGTAAGATCATACGCGTGCAAGTGGCGGCAATTTTGGCTAGGCAACCAAAACTAGGCGCTACAGAACCCGAAATTTGCGCACAATGGGAGGTCGTGTTGCCAGAGATTATTTATAACCCAGATAAAAAATAACGCGGGCTTTTAGGCCTAATGCTGTGGTTTTTTGTTCAACAAAGCCTCGTAACCAGAGATGACATCGAATAATTCTTCGTCTATGCTGGTTTGGCGCAATTGATTAAAACGGCCGTGGAAGTTGTCCAGCAACTCGTCGATATTTTTGTCGGCGCGTTCCATCGCCGACAAACGGCTGGCATTCTCGCTGGCTAATGAACCCGCACAGGCACGGAACAAGGAGATAAAAAGATATTCCCGGATTAAGGCGCGTAGGGTTAAGGTTCCGTGACACAAAATTTCCGGCAAGCAGGGGCTGGGCCAAGGCATGTTGGTTAGGCTTTGTTGCCATTTTGCATCCAGGGGTAACAAACGTTGGCAGGTAGGTTCGTAGCCTGACCCGGAAGTCGGGCGATTGTAAAAGATGTAAAAATCAGTGTAGTCATCAGCGTTTTGGTTGGCCTCGCTGGCCAGTTGTATTTGTCCCACTAAAGGGGAAATCGCTTGTACCGAGGTGGGCACAGTAAACACCTCTACGCTGGGCAGCCCGGCATCGGCCAAACGCGATTGAACCCGCTCGCCGACACTCCAAAGTTGAAGTTTTTCGGTCGCCCCGGCCAGCGTGCTCAGTGCAAAATGAGTGATGGTTTCATTAAATGCGCCTACCAAGCCTTGGTCCGAGCCAAACACGATAGCCCCTGTTAGTTGTTTGTCTGCTGAGTTTGTTGGCGCGACGGCTAGGGGTTCAAGTTTATTTTTATGAAAACAGGCGCTTAAGCCCAGTGCCACGGTGCGGTAATAATCATCTAGGCCACGTACTGATTGTTCGTACTGTCCAATATTGGCTGCGGCTAAAGCTTTCATTGTGCGCACAACGGCTTGCAGGTCACTGGCGCTTTGTATCTTTCGGCTTAGGCTTTCCCGGCTTTCGGTCACGGCTAATCTTTAGCCTTAGGCTTGGGGCTAATCTGAAAACTGGCGAGTGTTTGGCGTGCCAGTGCGATGATGAGGTCTTGGTCTTCGGCACTGAGTTTTTCAGCGGTGTTGAGGCTTAAGCTTAGCGCGCTTGGAATAGTTGAGGCGGCAATTTCAACCGCGTTTTCAGCAGCCGTCATTGCGGTTAAGGGCACGGTGTCAAACAGCCCTTCGGTGAGCGCCAGCAAAATACTAATTTGTGCGGCAACCGAAACTGGGGCAAATTCAGCTTGCTTAAGGCAAGCGCGAATTCGTCGGCCATGTTCTATGGCTTGTTGGGTATTGGTATCAAGACGGGCACCGAAACGCGCAAAGGTTTCTAATTCTTCAAACTGGGCATAGGCGAGTTTAAGATTTCCCGCGATACTGCGATACGCCGCACGTTGGGCTTTGCCGCCAACACGGGAAACCGATTTGCCAACATCAACGGCGGGCATAACGCCTAATTCAAATAGTGAGGGTGACAAATAAACCTGGCCATCGGTAATCGAAATCAGGTTGGTTGGGATGTAAGCGGAAATATTTTGGGCTTCGGTTTCTATGATAGGCAAGGCGGTTAGTGAGCCACCACCCAATTCCGGGCGTAAATGCGTGGCGCGCTCCAATAGCCGGGAATGGATGTAGAAAATATCACCGGGAAAAGCTTCACGCCCAGGCGGCCTGCGTAATAGCAAGGACAGTTCACGGTAAGCACGGGCATGCTGGGTAAGGTCGTCATAAACGATTAAGACATCGCGGCCTTGTTCCATAAAATATTCGGCTATACTGGTGGCGGCATACGGGGCGATATAAGCTAAGCCCGGCGGGTCGTTACCTTCGGTAACCACTACCACGGTGTATTCCAAAGCACCATGTTTCCGTAATGCCGCAATGGTTTTGGCGACGGCAGATGCACGCTGGCCTATGGCGCAATACACACACAGCACATTTTGGTCGCGTTGGTTTAGGATGGTATCCAGGGCAATAGCGGTTTTACCGGTTTGCCTATCCCCTAAAATTAATTCGCGTTGCCCGCGCCCGATAGGGATCAGCGCATCAATAACTTTCAAGCCAGTTTGTAGCGGGACTGTTACGGGCGCGCGTTGCATAATAGGGGTTGCAGGCCGTTCAATCGGCAAGCGTGTTGTGCAAGTGATGGCGCCATTACCATCTAGCGGCTTGCCCAGCGGGTCTATGATGCGGCCTAGTAGCGGGTTACCTACACCGACATCCATCACCCGTCCGGTGCGTTCAACTTCATCACCGGCATGTAGCTGCCAGTAGTCGCCGAGCAGGACGACACCAATTTCATCTTCGTCTAGATTGAAGGCTATGCCAAAAACGTCGCCAGGAAACGTTAGCAATTCCTCAAAGCCCACGTTTGATAACCCGGACACTTTAGCAATACCAGTAGATACACTGCTAACACGGCCAACTTCTTGTACTTGTAGCGGGGCAGTATAGGCTGCACAAATTTGCTTTATGCTGGCGAATGTGGCCTCGAAAGTTTGTTGCAAGGCAACCGGCGGTTCGGTCATGACAGCGCACCAGGTGGCAGGGGAACAGGGCTAGCAGCGGTATCGGCTGGGTTAGCGGTGTTCTCGGGTGTAGCTGACGATTTAAACTGTTGCTCTAGTAATTCGCTGACCTTCTTCTCCATCATGGCAATATAACTGGCGATGCTCCAGGTCACTTTGCAGTCATTAATGGTTAGTTCTATACCACTGATGATGTCAGGCACGGTTTCAAATTGTAGTGGGATATCCGCTGAGAAGGTTTCATTTAGGGTTTGCTGTATACCTGCGCATTGCTCTGTTGATAAGCTAATGGCAGTACGTACGAGAGCTGGCTGGGCTGCGCTAGAGAGGGCGCTGGCAAGCTTGTCATGCGCAAGCTTATCCAAGGTGCGTAAACGTTGCTTAAATAATCCGCTTAGCTGTTCTTCAAGGCTGGTGTTGGCAAGGTCTGCCAGTGTTTTACGCACGATGGCGAAGACTTCTTGTTGGGTCAGGCGGCTGATGGTTTGGTTGAGGTTGTTGGCATCTTCGTGTAGTTTTTGTAGATGTTTGGCGGTTAATGCCTCAGCGCTTTTGCGGGCGGCAGCGCACAGGCGCTGGCGTTCAGCAGCGGCGTCCTCGCTGGCTTGCTTTAGTAACGCCGCGCGTTGTTGGTCTAAGGCTGCGTTTTTTTGTTGGAACTCATCCTGCTGGTTTTGCGCTTGTGCTTGTTTACTATCGGCATCGCGTAATGCGGCGGCTATGTGTTGTTCCCTAGCATCGATAGCATCGAGTATAGGCTGGTATAAAAAGCGCTTTAGCAAGCCTACCAAAAGAAAAAAGTTAATGGCTTGGGCACCCACGGTGAACCAATCGATGAGCATGGTTTAATGTCCTGCGCCTTGGGCGATGATGTGATTCCAGAACGGATTGGCAAAAATCAAGATCATCGACACCACAAAGCAGTAAATGGCAGTGGACTCAATCATGGCCAAACCCACAAATAAAGTTCGGGTAATCGTCGCGGAGGCATCGGGCTGTTGGGCTAAGGCACTTAGCGCTGTGGCCACGGCTTTACCCTCAGCAAGCGCAGGGCCTATACAGCCGAAACTGGTAGTGATGCCAGCAATAACAATTGAGGCGACGGCAATAAATGTCATGCTATCCATAAGGTATCCTTGGGTGAATTGAAATTGTGTGGTTGATAAAAAGCGTTGTTGTTATTCCGTCTCAGGCCTTGGGTTATGGCTAGCTGCTGCTATATAAACAGCGGCCAGGATGCTGAAAATATAGGCTTGCACCATACCTGTCAAAAGCCCTAACACGGTCATGATGACAGGAAAAATAAACGGCGTTATAGTCAATAAAATAGCAATAATCATCGCCCCGCTCATCATATTGCCGAACAAGCGCACAGCTAAGGCCAAAGTACGCGAGACTTCGCTGATAATATTAAACGGCAGCATTATGACGGTAGGTTCGGCATAAGATTTTAAATACCCGCGTAAGCCTTGGTCGAGTATGCCAAAGAAGGGGACAGCCACAAACACGCATAAAGCCAGTGCCACTGTGGTGGAGAGCGAGCCAGTAGGGGGCTCGTAACCAGGAATTATAGTGAGCAGGCTAGCCGTAGCCACAAATAAAAACAACGTGCCCAAAAAGCCTAAATAACGTTTAGGTTTGGCCAAGCCCACTTCCTTAATTTGGGTTTCGATAGCGGTAACAATAATTTCTAGTAAATTTTGCCAGCGGGTACGCTGGTGCTCGCTGACTAAATTGCGGGTGATTAGTTTTGAGCCAATTATGAGCAACAGCATGATGCCCCAGGTAAAAACAATGGTGGCGTTGAGCTTAACAATACCGTATTGCCAAAAGATGATTTGATCGGGGCTAAGGTGCATGATGCTTCTCCGGAGGTTTATGGTTAACCAGCCAGGGTAGGCGGACGCTGAGCAACTGGCGGGCAACTATAAAACCCAGTAAACAGCTGATTAAGCGTTGCCAATGGCCATCGCTAAGCCAATAAAAGACGGCCAGGGTTAGCCCCATACGCAGTAATAAACTGCTAAGCAGCCATAGGGCTGGCTGGGGAGAGGCCAAGCTTTTGTTGATGGTCCACCATAAGCCGCCAAAAAATAGGCCGCCGAGTACGGCGCCGGCTAAAAAAACCATGAATAACATCAGCCATTCATTCATCCTTATGCTCCTGTGGGTCGCGCATGGCTTTGTCTTCCTTATCAACCCAAAGCCATGCATTAATACAGCCGATTGAAAGGCCCGCTATCAATAATGCCAGTGTCCATGAATGTTGGCTAGGATGATGTTTATCCAACCAGATGCCCAACATGGTGCCGAGTAGGGTGGGCACCACCACGGACCAACCGATTAAGCCCATCATACCTAAACCAAACCAAAGCCCGGGTACACGGTGGCGTTGGGCTTTAAGTTTGCGGCTGGATTTTTGCCTTATTTGTTCAGCAAAATTTTGGGTGTTTTTAGGTGGTTTATTCATGTTGGAAGTTGGCAAAGCGCCGGATAAAGTTAGTTTCCAATTTTGCCAATACGTTACGCACGCTGCGCTCATTATCATCTAAGCGCAAGAAATCTTGTTCCACCGCCGCGTGTAATTGCTCTAGATTAGCTCCGGTTAAGGCTTTGCGTACTGATACCAAAACATCGCTGCCGGTTTTCACCAGTATGCCTTCATCAACGGCTACGTAAACCTCGCCTTCGCTTCTGCTTTCATAAAGCAAAATGCCGGGTGACAGTGCCGCCACTAAATCTAGCCGCCGCGGTAACAGGCCAAAAGAACCTTGACTGGTTTCTGCAACTATCCTCAGTACTTCAGTTTTATCAGCAAAAATTTGGAAAGGCAGCAGTATTTTAAGATGCATAGTAGTGGGCGGCATACGCTGGCTCCTGGTTATGCTAGGCATCGGCGTTGGCTGTGGATGCTGTGTCCGGCTTTGCTTCCGCGACAGTGCCGATCATATATAAAGCACTTTCTGGGTAATCTTTGAAGTTATCTTGCAAAATTTGTTCGCAACCATCCAAGGCGTCTTTTAGGCTGACCAGCTTACCTGTAAGCCCAGTAAATTGTTCAGTGGTAAAAAATGGCTGGGTTAAAAAGCGTTCCAAGCGGCGCGCACGCGCAACCACATTGCGGTCCTCGTTGGAGAGTTGTTCTAAGCCTAGCATGGCAATCATATCTTTAAGCTGGGCATATTGGGCAAGCGTGCGGCGGATTTCCTGCGCGATAGCATAATGGCGTTCACCAACAATACTGGGTGTTGCCATTTTAGAGCTAGATTGCAAAGGGTCTATGGCGGGGAACAAGCCTTCACTGGCGCGTTTACGTGAGAGCACAATAGAGGCTGAAAGATGCGAGAAGGTATGCACAGCGGCGGGGTCTGTAAAATCGTCAGCCGGTACATAAACGGCTTGGATGGAGGTGATGGCGCCGGTATCGGTATTGGCAATACGTTCTTCCAAGCCTGAAAGCTCAGTGCCCATGGTGGGCTGATAGCCTAACCGTGATGGCATTTGCCCCATTAAACCGGAGATTTCAGAGCCAGCTTGAATAAAGCGAAAAATATTGTCTATCAGCAGCAACACATCGCGGTGTTCATCGTCGCGGAAATATTCCGCCATAGTTAACGCGGCATGCCCAACGCGAAAGCGGCTCCCTGGGGGTTCGTTCATCTGCCCAAAGATCATCACCATATTGGGCAGGACACCGGCGTTTTTCATATCGCGGTAAAGTTCCTCACCTTCCCGGCAACGTTCGCCGATACCACAAAAAATGCTTACGCCTTCGTGGTGGCCGACCATATTGTGGATCATTTCGGTTAGCAACACCGTTTTACCCACGCCGGCACCACCAAATAATCCTGCTTTACCGCCACGTTCTAGCGGCACTAAAACATCAATGACCTTAATGCCGGTTTCAAATATTTCTGCTTTGGTAGAACGCCGTGATAATGGCGGCGGGGCATGATGTACCGAGCGCCAATGCACATTGCTAGGGGCATCCAGTAAATCAATGGCATTACCGAAGACATCAAACATGCGCGATAAAATGGCTTTACCGACTGGCGCTTGCAATGGCCCGCCAGTATCAACAACAGGCATACCCCTGGCCAGGCCTTGGGTAGGCGTTAGGGCAATGCCGCGCACGAGGTTAACACTGAGCTGCGCCAAAACTTCAATGATAATGCGGCCTTCCTGCGCATGCAGCAATGAATAAATCACCGGTAAATGCTGGTCAAAGCTAACATCTACCACGCTACCGCGGACGGAAATTACCTTACCCAAATTTTGGGGGCCAGCCTGTGTCTTCATCAGAGATACCTTTTATCGATAACCTAGGCAATATGCGCCAACGTTTTACTAAGCTATAGAGTATTACTAGCTAAAGCCAGTCTTATTAAAAGATAGCCTTAGTTTAACCTACTTTTCATAAGGAAATAGGGAAAAAAGTCGATTCCCTTTATAGCTAAATTGGCTCACTATGGACACAAGCATGGCTTGCCGCAGACCGCCAACACATCAAAAAAGCGTAGTTGAGGATAGCCTCTTCCGCTCCCCTACACTTAAGCCTTGGCAATACCGACCTAACCCTGTTTAAGGAATTTATATGATTCAACTTAACTTTATCCCCATACCGCAACAAGGCTTGGTTTTGCTGTTAATGTTGCCAGCTGGAGAGAGACGTTGAAGAAAACTTACAAAATTAGTTTACTGGTGTTTATTACCTTATTAAGCACGCTGTTTTTTGCGCTTGATTTACCCGATTATTTAAACTTGGCGAGTTTAAAAACGCAGTACAGCAGCATTATTGATTACCGGCAGGCGCATTTGTTGATGGCTGTGCTGCTGTATGCGTTGGGCTATATCGCGGTCACTGCGCTGTCATTACCAGGGGCTGCAATCTTAACCTTGGCAGGCGGGGCAATGTTTGGGGTTGGCTGGGGAACCGTCATAGTCTCATTTGCATCTAGCATCGGTGCTAGTCTTGCCTTTATGGCGGCGCGCTTTTTATTCCGCGACTGGGTTAAAGCACGTTTTAGCGCGCGCTTGCAGTCGATTGATGAAGGCGTTAAACGGGATGGCGTATTGTATTTGTTCACCTTACGTTTGCTGCCGGTGTTTCCGTTTTTTATAATCAATCTGGTCATGGGCTTAACGCCGATTAAGCTTTGGACTTTTTATTGGGTCAGTCAATTAGGCATGTTGGCGGGTACGCTGGTGTATGTGAATGCAGGTACCCAGTTAGCCCATATTGAGACCTTAGCGGGCATTTTATCGCCCGGTTTGTTAGCGTCATTTGCCTTGTTGGGTTTGTTTCCTTGGCTGGCGAAAACCCTACTCGAAAGCATTAAACAACGTAAAGTCTATGCGCGTTGGAGCAAGCCCAGTGGTTTTGATAACAATTTAGTCGTGATAGGAGCAGGTGCGGGCGGCTTGGTTTCTGCTTATATTGCGGCAACGGTTAATGCCAAAGTCACTCTGATTGAACAACATAAAATGGGCGGCGATTGCCTGAATACCGGTTGTGTGCCGTCCAAAGCCTTAATCCGTTCAGCAAAATTGCTGTGGCAGATAAAACAGGCCAACAATTTTGGCCTAAATAAAGCGACTGCGGACGTGGATTTTGCGGCAGTCATGGCGAGGGTACAACAAATTATAGGCGCGGTAGCACCGCATGATTCGGTTGCGCGTTATACCGACCTTGGGGTTGAGGTAATCGAAGGTCGCGCTAAAATTGTCACGCCCTGGGCTGTGGAAGTCACCACGGCGGCCGGGGTTAACACCATCACCAGCCGTGCCATCGTGATAGCCGCAGGCGCTAGGCCATTTGTGCCCGACATTCCAGGTTTGGATAAACTTGCATTTTTAAGTTCGGATAATGTCTGGAATTTACGCATTTTACCTAAACGATTGTTAGTGCTGGGCGGCGGCCCAATCGGTTGTGAGCTGGCGCAAACATTTGCCCGTTTAGGTAGTGCTGTCACACAAGTGGAAATGGCGCCGCGTATTCTCGTGCGTGAAGATCCTGAGGTCTCAGAATTGCTGATGGCGCGTTTTGCACAAGAAGGCATTGATGTGCGCGTAAATCACATCGCCAAAGCATTTATCAGTGAAAACGGTGAGCAAATTCTGCTAGCAGAACATCAAGGCCAGACTGTTAAAATCGCTTTCGATCAGGTACTGCTGGCCATAGGCCGTACCGCTAATGTGCAAGGCTATGGCGTGGAAGAACTGGGCATTGAGTTGTCACCGCGCAAAACGATAGACACAAATGGCTTCCAACAAACCAATTACCCCAATATTTTTGCCGTCGGTGATGTTGCAGGGCCCTATCAGTTTACCCATACCGCGGCACACCAAGCTTGGTATGCTGCGGTCAACGCCTTGTTTGGACAGTTTAAAAAATTTCGTACCGATAACACTGTTATTCCTTGGGCAACCTTTACTGATCCAGAAGTTGCCCGCGTTGGTTTAAATGAGCAAGATGCCAAGGCTCAAGGTATCGCTTACGAAGTGTCACGTTATGGCATCGATGATTTGGACAGGGCTATCGCCGATGGGGTAGCCCATGGCTTTGTTAAAGTGCTAAGCCAGCCAGGTAATGACAAAATTCTGGGTGTTACCCTAGTTGGTGAACATGCCGGCGATTTAATTGCCGAATTTGTCTTGGCCATAAAGCACGGCATAGGCTTAAATAAAATATTGGGGACTATTCATATCTATCCAACCCTGGCGGAAGCAAATAAATATGCCGCTGGCGTTTGGAAACGCCAGCACGCCCCGCAAACCCTACTGCATTGGCTAGGCTATTATCATGCTTGGCGGCGTAGGGCTTGAGAAAAACGTAAGAAGAAAAACCAAAAAGCTATCGCTAGTGTTGACTTGTTGTACAAACTAAATGATTTTTCTAATTAGCTCGGATTAATTTAAATCTCGTCTTTATACCCGTTTTCCAGAGAGTTTTCGCCTATGGATAAGGCACATATACGTGATAGATGCACATAGGGTAAACCTGTTTCTGCCGCCCAGATGTTAAATTGTTGCTGAACTTTGGCCATATCACCTTTGGATTTAACTTCAGCGGCAATATCAAGGCCTGCATCGCGTAAACAAGTTACCACATCTTTAGAGGTGATAAATCCGTCCCAACCGACAAAACGCAGTAGTGTTTGACCGCTTTGGCCACCCAGTCGGCTGCCTTGTTTAGCCAGCAATTGTAATAGCCCTATTTCATCGTGCGATGGCCATTGTGCTAAAAGTTTGCCGAAACTGCCATATTGCTGGGAAATTTCCTGTACAAAGGCGGCGTTGTGACGTGTGGCAAAAATTTTTATACCATTGCGGACTATGCGAGTGTCATTTAACAAGGCATCCCAAAACTCATTGGGTTGATAAATCAGTATACTAGGCTCAAAGCTTAAGAAAGCCGCCTCAAAACCAGGCCATTTGTTCTCTATTACTTTCCAGGAAAAACCGCTACAAAAAATCCGTTTTGTGATTTCCGCCAGCAAGCGGCTATCGGGAACGTTGGCAAGCTTTTGTTTATCAGGAACGGGTGGCAATAAAGCGTTGAGTGCTTCTGCACCACCTTTGCGTTGTTCAGCTCGAGCCAGAATGCGGGCAAATGCAGTCATAAGTAAAAGGCAATAGGTGTTTTACGGTGCAAAAAATCTTAGGCTTAGGTGAATCGAGCGATAGTTTATATTATCCACTAAAATCTAGTTGATGTTATACAGACTTGATAGCGATCATGTGATTGGGGCATGGTATTTGCCGTAAGCTTAATCCGAGCCCTTTGAATGAATTAAACTGGACGCTCTAATAAAATTGGCGGCGTTCGTATTTAGGTGGGTCTGGTAACGTATGCCACTAGATTAAGTGCAAGGCCAATGGTATAAAGTTTCATAAGATAAGTAATAATTTAGCAGCGTTTGTTAACTTCAGGTTTAAGCATAGTTGATTAAAGGGCTTGCCCTGTTTGTATAACTTTAACTTACACGGTAATGAGTAGTGTTGCCGTGGTTTTAAAAAAAATTAGGAATACCATGCTCTTTTTATCAAAAAAACAGGACTGGTTAGGCAACATCCGGGGTGATGTGCTAGCGGGTACCGTAGTGGCTTTGGCTTTAATTCCAGAAGCCATAGCTTTTTCAATTATTGCTGGTGTCGATCCCAAAATTGGCTTGTATGCATCTTTTTGTATTGCGGTGATTATCGCAATCGTGGGTGGCCGCTGTGGCATGATTTCCGCGGCCACCGGCTCAACCGCCCTGCTGATGGTGACCTTGGTGAAAGATTATGGCTTGCAGTATTTGCTGGCCACGACTTTATTGACAGGGGTGATTCAAATACTGGCGGGGTATTTGAAACTGGGCAGCTTAATGAGTTTTGTCTCGCGTTCTGTAGTGACGGGCTTTGTTAATGCCTTAGCCATTTTAATTTTTATGGCTCAGTTACCCGAGTTGACTAATGTTTCCTGGCAAGTGTATGCGATGACAGCCACGGGTTTGGGGATCATTTATTTGTTCCCTTATGTGCCAGTTATCGGCAAATCTGTACCATCACCGTTAATTTGTATCGTTAGTATGACAGCTGTTGCCATTTATTGGCAGCTGGACATCCGCACGGTTGGGGATATGGGTAAGCTACCGGATACCTTGCCCGTATTTTTGTGGCCAGATGTGCCGTTAAATTGGGAAACCTTATGTATTATCCTGCCGTATGCCTTACCTTTGGCGATGGTGGGTTTGTTGGAGTCGTTAATGACCGCCACTATTGTTGATGAATTAACCGACACTGAAAGTGACAAAAACCGTGAATGTAAAGGCCAGGGCATTGCCAATATAGGCTCTGGTTTGTTAGGCGGCATGGCGGGTTGTGCCATGATAGGGCAATCCGTAATTAATGTTAAATCAGGTGGCCGCGGGCGGCTTTCCACATTAGTTGCCGGTAGCTTTTTGTTGATTATGGTGGTGTTTTTGGATACCTGGGTTTCTAAAATACCTATGGCGGCGCTAGTGGCAGTTATGATCATGGTATCCATTGGCACGTTTAGCTGGCGTTCAATTTTAGACTTAAAACAACACCCGTTATCCACCAACATCGTTATGATTACCACCGTGGCTATCGTGGTTTGGAGCCACAATTTAGCCTTAGGCGTGTTTATAGGCGTGTTGCTGGCAGCGTTGTTTTTTGCTAATAAAATCAGCCATTTTATGTATGTGGAGTCGGCTTTGAATGAGGCTGACAGCACACGGACTTACCGGGTTTTTGGGCAAGTGTTTTTTAATTCGGCGGATAAATTCACAGAAGCTTTCAACTTTAAAGAAGCGCTGGAAAAGGTAGTCATTGATTTACAACGTGCGCATTTTTGGGATATTAGCGCAGTCACGGCACTGGATAAGGTGGTCATAAAATTCCGCCGTGCCGGTGCTGAAGTAGAATTGATCGGCATGAATGCAGCTACCGAGACAATTGTGGACCGCTTTGGTATTCATGATAAGCCCGAAGAAATTGAAAAAATTATGGGTGGGCATTAATTAAGATAGCAGAAAATGGTTTTGGTGGGGGCGTGCTTTGCTGACCTAATGCATTCTTCAAGTTGGCGTGTATGTAGTTGGGTATCACCATCAAGTAATTACCATTAGCTATGCTTTGTGTAGCTAAACGCGGTTTATTAATCAAAGCCACCAAATGCCAAATGCTATCGTCAGTATGGTTAATGGCGCCCCGACCTTGAAATATTCCCAGAAACCGATGGTAATGCCTTGTCGTAGCGCCTGTTGAGCTACAATCAAATTGGCAACTGAGCCAATCAGGGTTAAATTGCCAGCAAGCGTTGATGCCATAGAGACTATAAGCCATGCGCGTTGTGGATCGTGTAAATTGGCAATGAATGGTTTTAATACCAGAATGGCAGGTACATTACTGACAATATTCGATAAGGCAGCTGTAACTGCTGACAGTGTCAATGCTGTTTCTAAATGTAAATGGCTGACTTTTGCGATAATTTCATCAGTCAATACAGTTTTCTCCAGGCCAGCGATAACAATAAATAGGCCTGCAAACATAAGCAGTAAGGGCCAATCAATTTCCTGATAAATCTTATCCGCCTTAACCCGGCGGGTAAATAACAGCATAGCGCCACCTATGATTGCGATTTTGGCGATAGCTTGGCCAGAAAAAAATAAGATGACCATGGCAGCCGTAATTAACAACGATTTAATGATCATCGGTTTGTTGTAATGTGTTGGTTTTGTTCTGGTGATGTTAAGACGGTCAAGACTAATAAATTCATGTCGGTAAACCAGTGCAATCAGAATTATGGTAACAATCAGGCCAACGCCTGCCACAGGAGATAAAGCTTTAGCGAATGTTCCATAATGCATATGTGACAAGCTGCCGATTATCATATTCTGTGGGTTGCCCGTTATTGTTGCGGTGCTGCCAACATTGGAAGCCATAGCAATAGCTAGTAAATAAGGGATAGGATTTCGCTTTAAGCGGATGACCACATTCAGTACCAGTGGTGTGATGACCAAACAGACGGTGTCGTTGACTAGAAAAGCTGAAAATAAGCCTGCGCTTAACACTATCCCGACCAGCAGCACGATTGGGTAGCGGGCGTACAGTAAGATGTGGTCATTGATGAGTTGGAAAAAGCCTGATAGCCGTAGGTTAGCGACCACAATCATCATTCCCAGCAATAAGGTGATGGTATTGAAATCGATAGCTTTATAGGCTTCTTCTAGTGCTAACACATTAAAGCCAAGCATAAGGCTAGCACCGAGCAAAGCCGCGCCCGACCTATCCAAGCGAAAGCCTGGCAGTTTGCCGAAGGCGATTACCAAATAGGTTACGGTAAAAATAATGACAGCACTAAGCCGGATCGAATCAAGCCAAAATGCAGGTTCGGTCGTACTATCTGAAAGCAGGGTATGCATGGGGTGAGACGTTACAGTGTAAGTTATCGACTGGCTGATTCAGCCACCTAAAGGTAGTTTGCTTGGAGTTAAGAATAACTCAGTTGCCCTACGAGTTTACACTAGGGCAGTTTTTTCGGCACAAAAAACGCTAACAGGTTCTTTATAGATAGCTTAATGCGGTGATTGGCAACGGATAGGCTTAAAGATTGGCGGCCCAGCAAGTGCCAACTAGGCTTGCCGTGAGCGCTTAGGGGTAATAAGATGACCACCATAAACGGTTCTAGCAGATTTGATTTTTCCTAAAGGGGCAAACACAATGGTTTCATGGCCAGCGATTATTAATTTTAAAGGTATAGACGAGTTGCAATATGTTGCCGATGGGCAAGTTTGGGCGAGCGATCCTGATTTACATCAGCAACCTTATGTGGATGGCGATACTTTGGTCGATAGTGCTGGCCGTGTCTTTATGCTGCCCTATAACGCGCAGGAAAAAAAAGTGGAAATAACCGCTACAGAAGACAAGTTGGCACTAGCCGATTTTGAGCTAATGGTTTTGAAGCACTTAACGTCGTTAAGTCAATGTTGTGTCTCCAAATTAGCAATATTAAGCTATCAGCAAGGCATGCATATCGTAGAAAAAACCGAGTAGTTAGCGGCGAACTGGCCAGATACTGAGATGGCCAGCTAAACATACAGAATAGCTGGCGGGCAAACACCTTTAAGGCTTTTTGCCGGTGACTAAGGTTAATGATCCGTCAACGCTATTAATATCATAAGCTTGGCCGAAGCCTGCTATATAGCGTCCATTGGCTGGGCATAAGGTAAACAGATGAAAATCCGATAGCGAAGACAACATAGTGATTATGCTGCCAAAGTGTTCTTGGAGGGCTAATAATTGCGTGTTATAGCGTGGCTCATTACGGGCAATTTGCTGGGCGCTACAGGTATAGATCACGCGTTCGCGGGCAAAAAGATTAGGGGATTTAGACTCGGGGCTGATAAACATCACCGAGGCTTTGGGATTAGCCTGCAAATTTCGGGTATGCAGCGCCAGTTCACTGATAAAAATATAAAAATTGCCTGATGGATCACGCACAAAAGGGGCATAGCTTAAGTCGGGTTCACCGCTAAGCGAAGCTGTCGACAGCAATAATGTTTGCTGGTTAGCGGTTAACGCCAGTAGGGCTGCACTTTTTTCATTGATTTTATCAATCTCGCTCATGGCAACTTCGGGGTTAGGTTAAATGACGTAAGTCGGCAGTAAAAAATAACAGAATGTTACTAAAATTATAACAAAACAAAATCATATCGTTTAATTTTCAGCCTAGCACTAGCTGAGGCGTTTTCCTAGTGTTCTACTGCCTGCGATTAATCAAGTTATAGTCAAGAATCCAAAAAAGCGCCATTCAAATCCCGTTACGACGAGGCGGATGCCAACGCCGACATGCGCGTTGTCCGGATCACGCAGCCTGGTGTTGACAGCGAAGCCCGTTGTTTGAAGAAAGCGGGGAAGTCGGTTTTTGGCTATAAACAGCACACCGTGGTCGACAGCAATGGCTTAGTTCTCGCCGTTGAAACCACCCCGGCCAACTGGCATGACAGCCAGCCCTTAGCCGGCCTTGTCGACAAGGCCGATATTGGATCGGGAAGCCGGCTCCACGCCGACAAGGCGTACGGCAGCAAAAAGCATCGGGATGCCTTGAAAACACGTGGCATCAAAAACGGCATCCAGGATAAGGCCGTCAAGAACAAGCCGCTCAGCCCACGGCAACTCGCCGCAACAAGGGCATCAGCAAAGTCCGCTTTGTGGTGGAACGCACGTTTGGTGGCCAACAGCGCTGGTTCGGTGGCAAAGTCTTGCGCTACCAGGGTTTGGCCAAAGTCCATGCCTGGCACATCCTGTTGGCAGTCGCTTACAACCTAAGGAGGCTACCAAGGCTTTATGTCGAAAGCCTATTGCCAAAGCGGCCACAGGAAAAATCCGCTTAATGGCCAGAAAATGTGAAAAATGCCCGTAAGTTGGGTTTTTTTTACCTAACTTTACGTCAATAGTTCCTGTTTTTTTCCATGATTTTGGTTTTTACAGTTTAACCATGAAAACCGGTGGTTTTTGCAAAAGTCTCATGAGTTCTAGTTTTATTCATATTAGCGCACTGACCATCGATAGCAGAGGCTTATTTACGGTTGCAACTGTACATAAGTTTTGCAGTTTCAACTATCAGGACGGCTTAGTTTATTAAGGCGGTTTAGCCCTAATCTTA
>JBAZXA010000011.1:0-123064 GCA_041660045.1 Methylococcaceae bacterium
GGCCAACTGCAACAGTTGCGCATTCCAGCGATGCTTGCCCTCACCATAGGCATCCCGTTCAATCATGATGCATTTGGCGTTGTCGAACAGGATTTCGTTGGGTACCCCACCAAAGTAGTGCAAAGCCGCTTCAATACCGGCCAGCCAGTCTTCTTGGCGTTCATGCCCGCTAAAGCACACATAACTGGCCCGGCTGTAACCCAGGGTCGCCACCAAGGCCTTGAGTTTGTGACGGCCCCGGCTAATCGTGGTGAAGTCCACTTGCATCTGCTGGCCGGGCGGTGTTTCAAAACGCACCACCGGCTCTTTGGGCTGTTGTTTGAACGCTCGAATATAGATTTTTAAGATGCCGTCTTTGCCTTGGTATCCTTGCGCTTGGATCTCCCTCAATAACACCGTGGCAGGTATCCAATCCGGCTTGGCCGCTTCGATGCGCCCACGCAGATACGCTTTAAAAGGATCCAACTTGGACGTGCGCGGTAGCCTAGGCGAATAAGTTGGCGTCTTGGCCACATCGCGCAAATAGCGGCGCACCGTATTGCGTGATAACTGTAATTTTTTGGCTATGGCCCGTATGCCTAGCCCCTGTCTAGATAATACATGAATGTCCACTAATAACTCCTGAGTCAACATGAGGTTCCGCCACTGCTAATTACTAACAGCCGCCATTTTGTCTCAGGTGGGTCAATTTTACATTGCCGTTAATGGGTCATTTTTACATTGCCGGTGACAATTATTGCCAGTTATGGTAAGTATCGGCGATTTGTTTGATGTCGTCCGGGGACAATTCACGGGTGCGACGGTTGATCTGCGGGTATCGATAAAGTATTTCGCCGCTGGCTATGTTGTCTTTCGGATTTCAATCCACGCGCCCGCGGAGGGCGCGACGACAATACCCTCGCGGTGATAGGCGCGGGGTTGTTTCAATCCACGCGCCCGCGGAGGGCGCGACGTCAGTGTTGATGCGGCCCGCTTTGTCAGTTTGTTTCAATCCACGCGCCCGCGGAGGGCGCGACTATCGGCCATTGGCTTAGGCGAGGTGCCTGATGGTTTCAATCCACGCGCCCGCGGAGGGCGCGACCTTTTTAAAATCACGTTTGCTGCCAGATGGCGTAGTTTCAATCCACGCGCCCGCGGAGGGCGCGACCTCTATACGGAAAGTGTCTGGCAAACCGTGGCGTTTCAATCCACGCGCCCGCGGAGGGCGCGACGCATATACCCGCAGTACCTCAACAGGCAAAGCCGTTTCAATCCACGCGCCCGCGGAGGGCGCGACCTCTTCAAGCCGGTCAATTCTGCTATGTTACTGTTTCAATCCACGCGCCCGCGGAGGGCGCGACATCGCGGGGGTCAAACGTACCCGCGACGGTGTTGTTTCAATCCACGCGCCCGCGGAGGGCGCGACCCGCTTAATGCTAAGTCTCAAGAGCTAACCAATAGTTTCAATCCACGCGCCCGCGGAGGGCGCGACGACTAGCGCCAAGTCACCCGAAGCATTAAGGGCGTTTCAATCCACGCGCCCGCGGAGGGCGCGACTTCTTTACGTTCGCTTTTATGTTCCCTGATCAAAGTTTCAATCCACGCGCCCGCGGAGGGCGCGACATTCTCTGTTTAATTGTGACAAACAAAAAACCGGTTTCAATCCACGCGCCCGCGGAGGGCGCGACTTGTATGCCACCAATGCTTTTTCATACGTGCCGTTTCAATCCACGCGCCCGCGGAGGGCGCGACCAACAACCACCAACAAATGGACGGCGTAACTTTTGTTTCAATCCACGCGCCCGCGGAGGGCGCGACAAATTCCGACTGCCCCCGGGGCTAACAGGGGTAGTTTCAATCCACGCGCCCGCGGAGGGCGCGACCGCAGCGCCAAGCCGCTAGCGGACGAGATGGCGTTTCAATCCACGCGCCCGCGGAGGGCGCGACACTGTAGGGTCTTTCAATTCGGTCGGGATGGTAGTTTCAATCCACGCGCCCGCGGAGGGCGCGACTAGCGGCGGCGGTCGGGCCGGGGTTGACGGCTTGGTTTCAATCCACGCGCCCGCGGAGGGCGCGACGCGGGTAGTCTAGTATTACGCGGGGGCTACATTGTTTCAATCCACGCGCCCGCGGAGGGCGCGACCTGTCGCACCACATAGCGCCTTCAAAACCGGGAGGTTTCAATCCACGCGCCCGCGGAGGGCGCGACGCGGTATCAGAGATCTATAAAGCCAAAGTGGCGGTTTCAATCCACGCGCCCGCGGAGGGCGCGACCCCAACGCCTGAGATGATGAGCATGGACGAGATTGTTTCAATCCACGCGCCCGCGGAGGGCGCGACCCGTCATTAGACTAGCCTAGGGGGCATAGATGGTTTCAATCCACGCGCCCGCGGAGGGCGCGACTCACCAACTGGGCTTAATGCATCAAGCGAGGGTGTTTCAATCCACGCGCCCGCGGAGGGCGCGACCAAATCTTGCCCCACGTCAGTGACTAGCAGAACTGTTTCAATCCACGCGCCCGCGGAGGGCGCGACAGGCAAGCCGCGCCGAGAACGGCCGGCTTAGGGTTTCAATCCACGCGCCCGCGGAGGGCGCGACCGCTGTTGATTCATGTTTGGCTGCTGGTAAAATTGTTTCAATCCACGCGCCCGCGGAGGGCGCGACTCTGTGTCTACTAGATTTTCCACCATCCCAACCGTTTCAATCCACGCGCCCGCGGAGGGCGCGACAACAGACGACCAAGGCGGCTTGGCTGGTGCAGAGTTTCAATCCACGCGCCCGCGGAGGGCGCGACCTTATTCCAGTTGGTTTAAACACACTGCCAAGAGTTTCAATCCACGCGCCCGCGGAGGGCGCGACGCCGAGCAAAGTATATACGCTTGGCGTCGAGAGGTTTCAATCCACGCGCCCGCGGAGGGCGCGACGTGGGTGGGCTATTTGTTATTGACGGCCCGCCAGTTTCAATCCACGCGCCCGCGGAGGGCGCGACTTTTACTATTGCGTCTCTAAGCTCTAAATCTGGGTTTCAATCCACGCGCCCGCGGAGGGCGCGACGAAATGAACTGAGCTAACGTTATCTTTTACAGTTGTTTCAATCCACGCGCCCGCGGAGGGCGCGACGTGGGCGGGCTATTTGTTATCGACGGCCCTCCAGTTTCAATCCACGCGCCCGCGGAGGGCGCGACGTCAGACACGGATTGGTCGGCCCAAGATGGTTGGTTTCAATCCACGCGCCCGCGGAGGGCGCGACGCCGGTTCTAAACTGCAGAGAGCCGGGAATGCCGTTTCAATCCACGCGCCCGCGGAGGGCGCGACATAAATGGCACGTCTGGAGCGGCGTTATAATCCGGTTTCAATCCACGCGCCCGCGGAGGGCGCGACTCAGAGGGCGTAGACAAAGCGACCGAAGTTAAGTTTCAATCCACGCGCCCGCGGAGGGCGCGACTAAGACACAGGCTTTTTATCTCTTCAACAAAAGTTTCAATCCACGCGCCCGCGGAGGGCGCGACAGCTTGTGCATTGCCAACAGCATTACTTCCAGTTTCAATCCACGCGCCCGCGGAGGGCGCGACAGCTTGTGCATTGCCAACAGCATTACTTCCAGTTTCAATCCACGCGCCCGCGGAGGGCGCGACTGCATCATCGCCGAAGGCAAAGCAACGCTCAAAGTTTCAATCCACGCGCCCGCGGAGGGCGCGACCATGGCGTAATCGGGGAAAATATAGTTTTTGAGTTTCAATCCACGCGCCCGCGGAGGGCGCGACCCGGCTACTTACTAACAACACTGACGAGCCAATGTTTCAATCCACGCGCCCGCGGAGGGCGCGACACGACGGGATTACGCTAGCGCTCACCCTGCGTGTTTCAATCCACGCGCCCGCGGAGGGCGCGACGCTCACGGTTTGACGTAGCTCCTTAAACTTGTCTGTTTCAATCCACGCGCCCGCGGAGGGCGCGACATAGCCGCCGACTATCTGCACGCCGTGCGCCAAGTTTCAATCCACGCGCCCGCGGAGGGCGCGACAGCGTATATACTTTGCTCGGCACCGCTTGGGTGTTTCAATCCACGCGCCCGCGGAGGGCGCGACTATGCCCTAACACCCACGGTAGTAATTTAAAGGTTTCAATCCACGCGCCCGCGGAGGGCGCGACCCAGCAGTCGGGCGTCAACAGTGTGACGCGGTGTTTCAATCCACGCGCCCGCGGAGGGCGCGACCCATGCCAACCGAGTTAAAAGACCCTACGGTGGTGTTTCAATCCACGCGCCCGCGGAGGGCGCGACCTCTAGCCCTATGTCCTGCTGCCGCTGCCTGTTGTTTCAATCCACGCGCCCGCGGAGGGCGCGACGGTTTTGGGGCATACGATGATCGGCCCGGAAGCTGTTTCAATCCACGCGCCCGCGGAGGGCGCGACTTTATTAACACAAAAATTGCTTGAAGGACAAAATGTTTCAATCCACGCGCCCGCGGAGGGCGCGACGGCCTATGCCTAGTTCATTCATTTCAAAGACTTAAAATAGCTTGTAATGCGAACAAACGTTGATAAAGCCATTATCAGTGTAATTCATCTGAATGAGTTTTATTAAATTTCTTTTCAATCAAGTAATTAAATTAAATGCGAATACTCTCAGTATTTCATGCACGCTTAGGGTTCGCATTACATTAACAGTAAGCCATTCAGGTCTAATGATTTCTTAGCGCCGATATGCTCAACACGGCGCTCCCAATTACTGCCCAAATAATATATCCGTAAACTGTCTTCGTTTTCATCCATCACATTAAGCAAATTATTTTTTAATTTTGTCCATTGCGCCATATCCACCTCGATTTCAAAGACTGAATATTGCACACGCTGTCCAAAAACTTGACACAAACGGGCTATTTTCCGCAAGCGTTTAGGGCCTGTTTCATTTTTGAAACTCACATCGTAAGTCACTAAAATCATCATGACGATTTTCCCATATCATTTCCATAAAAACGGCACATAGCTGTCACAATCACCACGTAAATGTCTAGCCAATATTTGTGCTTGCAACCATGGCAGTAGGCCTATTGGTACGGACTCTTCAAACCAAGGGTGCATCAAAGTATCTTGCTTGCGGTCTTGCCATGCTGCTAATAAAGTTTTACGTGGTTCTTCTTTTAAGGTTACCGATCCGTTCGGCCAAGTCTCAAAATCTTTTTTCAGCAATTGACGCTTGTTGATAAGCGACAAAACAAAACGGTCTGCCATTGGCCTTAGCTCTTCCGCCAAATCCAGTGCCAGTGACGGCCTACCGCTCCGTAATTGATGCAAGAAACCGCTAGCCGGATCTAGGCCAGTGGTTTCCAACGCAGAGCGACAATCATGGGTCAACAACGTATAAACGAATGAAAGCAAAGCATTGACAGGATCGGTTGGAGGTCTGCGTCTACGGGCATCAAAAGTAAAATCGGCCTGTCGCAGTAGATGTTGAAACACACCAAAATACACTTGGGCGGCTTCACCTTCCCGACCCATCAGTGTGTCAATAGCCAAGCAGTCAGCAAGTTGAGCCAAACAGCGGGTTAGGCGTTTTTCCGCCGTGGTGATTTTAGCCAGGATATTACCGTCTTCGCTTTTATCACTGTAATCCCGTAAATACCGTCTTAACACATAACGCTGATTATAGAGTTTTCCGGTCAGCATTGTCTTGGCTATGACGACGCTTTTATCGCTATCAGCTCCGGTTAAATGTTGTGTCCGCCTAAGCAGTACATTACCGCTGACAGGCCCCTCTACACGTGCCAAATATTTACCAAACCGGTTCAAATAAGTAATGGTAATACCGTTTTCGGCACAATGCGCCATCAAGTAAGGAGAAATGCTGACTTGTCCGAAACAAACCAATCCTTGTAATTTATGGATAGGAATACGCGCCTTGATTTCGTTCTCAACTTTCATCACCAAGTTATCGTTATCCTTATGTACCCAAGCGTTTTGAGTTTGTATGTAGATGACATTGCGTAGCGGACGCATGGTTATTCCTGTGCTAGTTGCTGGGCAAGCCACTTAGAGGCTGATTTAGCAAAATCTTGCGGGTGGCATTGGTCGATCAAAGAACAGTTACGGCATTTTTTGGCTTGGTATTGCGCTTTGGGCGTTGCCTTGGATTGAACGATTTGACGGCAGACTTGGATAGTGTCCAATGTTAAAGTCCGTAAAGTTTTATCAAACAAAACAGCGTGACGGCGGCGCACTTCGCCGTAAAACAACGCGCCTTCTGGCACAGCTAAGCCATCCATATCTTCCAAACATAAAGCTTGTGCACACAGTTGCACTTCATCCGCGCGGTGGGCTTTGGGTTTCCCACGCTTGTACTCGATAGGATAAGGTATTTCTTTTCCATCCGGCTGTTTGTGGTATTCAACAACATCGGCAACCCCTTCTATACCCAACTCGACATGAGATAATCGTAACGAGCGCACGATACGAACAAACCCACGCTTTTCCTGCTCCGATTGGTTGACGCGCTGGTGCAACACCTGCCCTTCTGCTGTAAACTGGTTTTCTATCCAGATGTCTTCCAATTCAATCAGCGCGAATTGGCGTGGGCAATAAAGGTAATGTTGAAGACGGGAGAGGTAAATGGCTTCTAATTCCATACCCCTAATCACGCCACGGGTTAATCATTGTAATATTGCAGGCAGCAAAATCCCGTTCGTTACGTGTGACTAAGGTTAGATGGTGGGTGTAAGCGGTAGCGGCGATTAGGCTATCCATGGATGCGACAGGTTGCCCACTTTTTTCGGCATTCGCGACTATAGTGCTCCAGTTTTCAATTATCGCTAAATCAATAGGCAAAATTCTATCCCGATAGTTTTCGAGCAAGCCTGTCAGCCAAAGTAGCAGCGCTTGTTTTCTATTTGAAGCCGACAGTTTGTATACTCCTTTTTTAATTTCCCCAATATTAATCACACTTAAAAAAAGTGTTTCCGCTTGTGTCGTCTGTAACCAATCAAGCACACGATTTTCGGGTTGAGATTTGGTAAATTCGGAAATAACGCAGGTATCCAGCAAGTACTTCATAATGGAATGTCTTTTGGAAAGTCCTTCAACCGTTCAAACTCGACCTCTTCTATTTTAGGAATATTTAAAATAAACGTTTTGAAATCCACCTGAATGGTTGGGTCTTGTGGCGGGTTAGGCCTATTGCCAACATATTTTTCTTGTAAAAACTCGTAGAAATCGCGCAACTCCTGCTGGGCGTTGATCGGTAATGTGGATAAATCAACAGTGGACATAATTTGCTCCTAAATCAAAAAGACCTACAAACTTTAAAAACGCGGCAGAATTAGAAAACACATTACTCCAGACCTTAAAAGCCATCAATAATCTCTGCGCTTAAGCCTGCAAGTTCAGATAAGTTATAACTGCCATCGGGGCTAACTGCCAAGGAAGCGTGTACTTTAGCGGATGAATATTGCCCCGCTTTGGAGTTGTGTTGCCACCATATCACTTTACTGACAGCCATCGAGCCTTCAGGTCTGGCAGAAGAAGCATCGCCTTCAAACAACATGGGCAACACCGATTTTATCAGGCCGGCATCATCATCGCTAAAACCCGTTTTTTCAGCAAGTTGTGGCGTGATTGCACCGTAGGCGACATAAATGCCTTGGTCTACCCGATGTTTCATGCCCATGGTGTCAGAGCCTTTTTTGCTACCGTCACCTTCACCGCTAACACTTTTTGTGATTTGTGTGCTGGTGATGCTAACTGGCTCAATGCTAAATGCCGATTGAATGGTCACAGGGCCACGGATAGCGATCGACACACCTGCTGCATCGGCTTCCTTACCAAATGCGAAAACTTGTCCAAACGCACGGACATCAAGCCATTGCTCACAAGCCCGTTTTGCGGTGTCGTCTTTGTTGGTTTTTTTGGCATTGAATGCTTCTTTGCCTAGGCCAATCGGCGGTTCGGCATAGGCGCGATTTTGCAAGCTAGTCATGCCGTCAGTTTTTTTTTCATCCGATTGGACAAAAATCGCTTGGCCTTCAGTTTGAAGTCGGTCACGCAGTTTGCGCTTTAAACAAACATCGGTGATTTCACCATAGCCACTATAATCGGTGCGCGGACGGTTGCCGTTGAGCGGGTCGCCGTTGGGGTTGGCGTTTTTAACGCTGAATATAACGGCAAAATCAATTTTGTGGCTTAATGCGCTCATGCTGGGTCTCCTGTTAATTCATTAGTATTTGTTTCAGTTTCAGATTTGATTTTTGCGTGTTGGCGTTGGCAATGATAGCCCAGTAAAAACTCGCCAGATAAGGGGGATTTGCTCGTAAAATCGGCGGGATCGAATAAATCAATGATGGCGTCGAGTTCTTTTAGTCGATTGGTCAGAAATCCGCCACGGGACACTCGTAAACGCTGCATATAAGGCTGTAATGCCAATTCAATGGTGCGCCACGTTTCATAAGGGCGGTCGGCAAAGCGTTGCATTAATCGCGCCGCCGTGGTGGGGCGGTTTTCACCACTGATGCTTAGGGCGATATCTTCAATGCGTTCAGCAATGGCTAATAGCCGTCCGAACAAATAATCACGCGAGTGGTAGTTCTCTTCTAATGCCATAGCATAATTTCTCCGTTTGTTTGGATCAGGGTGGTGATGGTGAAAGCCTTTGTATAAGGCACAAGTGATGCCTAGATTTTTTTCCCATAGCCATTGTTCATCACTGGCATAGGCCACCCGATTAGCCACTTTGCGGACACAACAGGTAACCAAATCCCATGGAAAAGGCTGACCATCAATAATGCAAGGGATCAAGCGTTCAATAACTTTCTTTTTTAAACTGTCAGTGACATTGTCGCCGTAGGCTGCACTAGCAATATCCTTGGGGAGCGGCGAACTAATGGGCCAAATTACCTTAGTTTTCGGTTTTTTGCCTGTCTCATTGGGGATTTCTTGGGTACGGCGTTGATACCAAGCAAATTGTTCATGCCAATTTTCTAAGCGTACCAGAAATTCAGGACCGAACATTTCCCGATAATAAATAATCCCCATGCGCCCAGGTGTTGCGGAATCAATGCCCATGATGATGATTTGTTCATGGTCGCTTAACTTGGCGGCATAGCCTGCCATGCGGTTTCTGAGTCGCCGCGCGTAAGATTCGCCTATGTCTATGGTATGGTCTATTGTAATGTCAGGTGTTGGGCTAGCGACTTCCTCGACAATACTTAAATCTGGCTCTTCGTTGTCGAACAGGGACAAGCTGTCTTGCAAAGGATCGGGAATATCTTTGCCCGACACTGCCCACGCCACATAGGCTTGGTCGCCGTTTCGGAAACCTTGCCGTTGAATCAGCCAGCTTAAGGCGTTGTGGGCTTTTTGGGAGACATCAAAACCGATGCCGCAGGCTTGGTCATCTTCAAGAAACCGCCCGCGATAGGTATAGCCGCTGGTATCGTTTGACGAAATCAATTTAGCTTTGTCACCAGAATGGCGAATTTTGGCGGGATGTTTGGTAGACAAGGTTTGCAGGTTTCCGGTGATGTAACACAAACCCGTGCCGCTGCTGTCCGAAGTGTCGTAAGCAATCCAGCTTGCTTGAATGGAGGTGTCTTTCCAGGTGTCCGCGTTGGGGTCAGCATCTTTTTCTACCGTCCAACACACCAGCGCCGAACCTTGGTCTAATGCGCCTTTTTCTTTGGGCAATACTTTAAAAATCTTGGGTGCTTCGCCATCTTCGCTATTCCATTGCGTTAAAAGCTGATGGTTGGTATCAACAAATAGAATTTTGTGAGCCACCAAGTCGGCAATCACCGTGCCTTTTTTGATGTATTGGTAAATGGCTTGGACTTTAGGATGGGCGTGTTCGGAAGTACACCATGCCGCCAATTGCTTTTGATACCCTTCGAAATAGGCTTTTTTCTGTCCGCCGTGTTCTGCGTAATCTTTGGCGACATATTGCAGTTTATCGGCGAGTGGATGCGGGGCTTCGCCACTGCTGCGGCTTGCTGAGCTTTCCGTGGCGGGTAAAATAATCTGAGTCTTTTCCAACACCGACGCGTTTCTAAATTTGCCTTCACCGTCAAGCACGATATTGATATGGGCATTTTGCAGGGTGTGGCTGGTTGGCATTAACGGCTGCTTGCCTTCTTCAATCGGTAAATCCAAAGCGCTGACCGCTTCGTAGGTCTGGTAAAGCTTTTCCATCCAACTCATAGCAAAGCCTCTTCTTGTTCTACTGCCAATAAGTTTTCGCCGACACCAAATTCTTTCATGGTCATGGGTCTGACGAAGCGGCGCACTGGACAGTGTTCAGGGCGTGGAAATTCCAAAATGCCGTTTTTAAGTGTGGCTTGCCAAAATTGGCTGTGCAGTTCTTCAATGCCGGTTTCGTCGGGGTAGGCGAAACTATGGAACATCAGGCCAAAAGGTATATCAGGCGTTTCATCATAAACCCCTTCGCCTGAACCGAATTCACAGGGTTTTATGTAGGCTTGGCAGTCGCGTGTACCTAAGAAAATATCCTGCCTGCCGCCTTTTTCTAAAGTGCGCTTTAAGATGTTGAAATGCTTGCCATCAATGCGGTCGGCTGCCAATTCTGGACGGTGTTCGTTCCATTCAAAATGCGCTTGCACTTGGTATTCCACATCGCGCAGAAAGGTATAAATCGCCAAGCTGTTGCCGCCGTTCCAAACTAAAGGCTTCGTGCCTTTAGTTTGGGTGCGCAAAGGCTTCATTACCCGCACTTTATCAACATGCCAGATCAGCGTCGGTTTCCAATAAATGGATTTGAGTACGCCTTTTATCGCTTCGTAAGTCGGCAGGTGGTAGGAACATTTTTCACCACCGATTCGGGTGATCGGGTCGGTAAACAAAGCGTACCGTCCCCATAATCGAAAACTAATGCTGTTTTTCACGGTTTCCCTCCTGAGCTATAAAAATAATGGCTTCGGTTGTGCCGATAATTTCTTTTGAATCCAAGTGCGAGTATGGAAACAAAAACCGTAAATCAGTTAAATCCACATCGCCGACTAAGTCGGCGATGACATTACTATTTTGTTAGTCAATCAATGACAATTTCAATCCACGCTCCCCTATTACAAGAAGAGACGAATAACTACTTAGTTGATATAGTTTTTAACTATTGCTATAGCAGCAACAGCACCTATACAAGAAATAGCTTTTAACACCATCATCATGGTTATCCCTTTTGGGATTTTTCCGAAAAACAACATCGTAAAATAATCATCTTCATTTTTTGCAACCGTAAATACCCACTTAGGAGGCATATTTGTTTCCTTTAATTTCAGATTCGAAATTAGAGTCTATGTTCAAATAAATCTTCTGTCAATGATTTACTAAAATTATAATTCCCTGAATCCCAAGCTTCAGCTTGAGATTCTGTGGAACGGCTATAAAATATTTATTTCAAATTTGCCGACAGGCTCGGTGGACAAGCCAAATTCTGGGCTGTAATAGCGTTCATCCAAGTAATAAATGCCTTCGCCCTGAATTTCGATCACGGCCTGTTGCTCAAGCAATTTTTTCCACACGTTCGGGAACACGTTGACGCTGTATTTTTGGGCTTGTTTTAAACACACAAAATAGCGTTTGGCATCAAACTGTTTGGGTATGCCGGACAGGTCTTTTATCAGCTCTTTGCCTTGCCCGTATGGCACAATGACAGAATAAGTCGGCGCGTCGATGGCTTTAAAAGCAGCACCTGCGGTCATGAACGATTGCTTTAAATATAGCGGCGCGTTTTTGCCAATGTTCGATTTATTTTCACTGAGTAAATTTAACAGCGAGTCGGTTCTTCCCGCCTCTTGTGCAGTTAACGGATACGCCATTTGGTCGGCACGTTCATAGAAGTAGTAGTCGAAATATCGCGCCATGACTTCGGGTGCCAACAAATCATCGCCGTTAACCTCATGAAAGACGCGCCTGGTTTTTTCTTGGCCTACTTTGATGTCAATCAGTTGGTCAATGGTTTCTTGAGCGGGATTAACGACATGAACCGTGGCGGTTGCCATGCGTCCATTTCTGTTGCATCGCCCAGCGGCTTGGGCAATGGAATCCAGCCCCGCCAAAAAGCGGATGACGCTGGCAAAATCTATGTCAACACCCGCTTCGATTAATTGGGTGCTGAAACAGAGAACAGGCAAATTATCCGTTAAGCGTTCGCGCATTTTTTCGAACAATTCGCTGCGGTGGGCAGAACATTGGTGGGTGCTGAGGTGGAACAGGCTGGTTTTGTCCACGGTTTCTGAGCATTGCACATACAGGGCTTGCGCCCAAGCTTTGGTGTTGACGATAACTAAGCAATTGCCTTTTTCTTTAAATTCAGACAAGGCCAAATTGGTGACCTCCTCCACTGACCAGCCTTCGGGTTTGGTTTTGTTGCTGATATTGACGCGTTTTAATTGTTCGAATAATAGGCCAACATCGGCAACCAGTTCATTTTCTGGGGGTATTTGCAACTGACCATTGGCTTTGGTTTTTTCGGGCAATTTGTCTAACAAGGGTTGGGTTGCGGTGCAAAGTACGGCGGTGGTTTTGGCATGAAGCGTTAAAAAATTCAATGCGTTACAAAACAAATGCGTGCAATTGATCGGCAGGGTTTGGATTTCGTCAAAAATGACGATGCTATTTGCCAGTTGGTGCAGTCGCCGTACGCCGCGTGTGCCGCCACTAAACAGGGTTGCCAAAAACTGTACCATTGTGGTCATGACGATAGGCGCGTCCCAGTTTTCAGCGACCAATTTGCTGTGCCAAGTTTGCTGTTCGGGTTCTAAGTTTGAATGGTGTTCCAGTACCCAAGGGTAATCGTCGCCAAGCTGTTCAACAGCCTTACGGATGGCATTGGCATTTTGTTCAATGATGGAGGTGTAAGGGATGATGTAGATGATGCGTTCCAGATTGTGCTTTTCGGCATGATGCAGCGCGAAACGTAAGCTGGCGTAGGTTTTACCGCCGCCTGTCGGTACGGTTAGGGTGTAAATGCCTTGGTCTTGGGTTGCCCGATTTTTACAGGTGTCAGAAATATCGCGGCGGATGGCGTTAATGGCAGAATCGGCGGTGTTATTTTGTTGTTTAGCCAAAAACGATTCTAGGCGGTCAATGGCAATAGGCCATGACACGGCTTTATTCCTATGCCGGGCTTGTTCTGGGTTTTCAAAATCAGCACTGTTGATGCGGTCGGCATCTATCAGGCAACTGAATAAAAACCGCGTCCAAAATCCCATATAGAATTGTTTGATGGTTTCAGAAGGTGCTGTTTTGACGACTAACCTTATTTGTTTAAACATATTCGCTATAAGCGAAACATCGGCCAGTTGTTTTGCTGTGTTCAAAATGATTTGGTCGGCATTGTTTTTGCATTCGGTCAATTTGGTGCGTTCATCGGTTTTTTCTATCCGTTTTTTGAAGACATTAATTTTGTTTGGATCTGATTCAAATGGATCTAAACAATCAATTAAGCCTCTACCGTGATGCGATGCAATGCACAAAGCTAGAATTTGGGCGCATAATTTGCCTTCACCATTTGATCCATATTTGCTTAACGCCTGCCATAACAACTGCGCCCCCGCTGTGGAATGATCGATTTTGCCTTTCTTTGCTTTGGCATCGACATAGTCATCATCAATATCTGGATTCAATAGGCCTGTGCCAGATTTTATGTAATCTTGAAAGGCTGCACTGTACTTGCCAAAATCATGCAAAAGCCCTATCAATTCGCCTGCTTGTGCTACATTAATTTTGGCCGCGAATTGCTTGGCTATTAGCGCCACTTCTTGTAAATGTTCTGCTACAGTTTGTTTTTTCTTGTCTGAAGTTCGGACATGAGCAATGAAACATTCGTCGTTGTTTTGATTTATAGTCATCAGTCTGCTTCGATCAAAAAGTAGTCTTATTTTGTTGGGCTAACCTAAGGATTGTTAAGTCGGGGATAATTTTATTTAGGTATTATTTGTCTTAGACTTTATTGATAATTAACATCCATTATAATTCAATTACTCGTTTTTTATTAGTTTTACACAGGAATTTGGCTGCCATACTATAAATCAGCAAAGACAAGTTTTCAGCGATTCCGTGAAATCGAAATCCTATGCGCATCACTCAAGCAATCAAGTTCATGCATTCATAACAAATATTCAGTGCGCTTTAGCAGGCAGGCTTTCTTTTTTCTGATTGGTACGGTGTACCTGCTAGACATGTCCTTCACTAAAGTGTTAGCGGCAAGTTTCATTTCTATGACTTGTAAGATCTTTCGAGATCGGTTTAACCTTCTAAAATTGTTAACAGACTTTTTTGGCAATAGCCCGTTCGGTAAATTGCAAATAAAGTGGTTATTTATAGGTAAGGCTTTTTCCATGTACGGAAAATTTTAAATTACTTACGCAGCCTTATCCGGCCAACTCCATGCTGGCGTATTTAATAAATCTTGGCCTAAAACTTGGCTTTGGCCTAGGTTTTTTGTTAAGGCGATAGCATAGCATTGGTTGGCTTGTTCAATTTCCGCAATCAGTCCGGCGGCATGGGATACTACCCAAACTTGGGTAGATTGAGACGCGCGGATAATTAATCTGGCCAGGGCCGGTAGTAAATCGGGATGTAAGCTGGTTTCTGGTTCGTTTAACACCATTAATGGTGGCGGCCTGGGAGTGAGCAAGGCAGCCACCCATAATATGTACCGTAGGGTTCCGTCTGAAAACTCCGTTGCCGTCAAGGGTCTTAATAGGCCTTTTTGGTGTAGCTGTACGCAAAAACGGCTATCTTGCTGTATGGCTATGGTTAACTGGGTATCCGGGAAAGCATCGGCGATGGCTTCATCCAAGGCCTGCACATCACCAATTTCAATGATAGTTTGCAAGGCGGCGGCTAAATCCCGGCCATCATGATGCAAGATTGGGGTGCGAGTACCTAACTGCGGTAAGCGTGCCGGCGCTTCTGCATCGGTCCGAAAATGGTCGTAAAACCGCCAAGCCCTTATTTGTTCCCGTAGCAGCACGGTTTCGGGCGTTCTGGCGGGATCGGCTATTTGGCTAAATAGACTGTCATAATGGGGGGTATGTTGTGCTATTACCTCCCATTGCCGATCGCTGCGGACTTTGATGATTGAATTTTCCCGCTCAACAAGGGCATTGGCTGGCCTATAGCGGTGTCCCGCCCAAATTGATTCCCGCTTTATTTCTGGATCTAAGCTAAAGGCAGAACGCGATGGTGTCGGCAGCCCTAAGGCTATGGCATAACCAAAATCATCACCGGAAAACCCTAAACGTAAGCGCTGTTTTTTTTGCCGCGGGCCGCCTTGGATGGCAACACTACCATCAAGCATGCCTTTTGCGAGTTTTTCAGGGCCTGCCCAAAACGTTGAATCCAACCCGCCTTCTCTCGCTAAGGCATTCACCACGCCACCTTGTGCCGTTTCTGCCAGCAGCCTTAAGGCTCGATATAGGTTGGACTTGCCACTGGCATTTGGCCCAGTAATTAAATTTAACGGGCCTAACGGTATGACCACATTCAGCAAAGATCGGTAGTTGCTGATCGCCAAGGTGTTAATCATGTTTATTAAGCTGGTTGCCGGATTTATTGGTTTTTTTGTTCTACCCGCTTGAGCCTGGCATACAAATCACTATTGGTGGAGAGTACTAGCGTTGAGTCGGCATTGATGACTTTACGGTAAGTTTCCATACTTTTTAGGAATTTATAAAATTCAACGGCTTCAGGCTTTTGCGCATAGGCAGTCGCATAAACTTCTGTCGCCTTGGCATCGGCCTCGCCTTGGATTTCTTGTACCTGCTTATAAGCCGTGGATTCTATCTGTTTGATGTCGCGCTCTTTATTACCATTAATGCGCGCGGCCTCACCCTCACCTTCGGAGCGGAAGCGCTGGGCAATTTGTAAACGTTCGCTGATCATGCGTTGATAAATACGTTCCAAGACTTGCTGATTGTAATTGATGCGTTTAAAACGCACATCCAACAACTCTATGCCAAATTCAGCCAATTTAGGCACAGACGCATCAAACACAGTTTTTTCTATCGCAGCCCGCCCTACCCTAATCGGCCGCAACACCCCTAAGCTAGTATCTACAGCTATGCTAGCCAAGCTGTCATCTTGTAGCGGCTGGCGATTTTTATCTGAGCGGACGACTTCAATCAACTCATGGCGGGCAATGGCTGTTCGGGTTTCACTACCTAGAATATCTTCCAAGCGGGACTGTGCACTGCGTTCATCCCGTAAACGTAAGTAATAACGCATAGGCTCTGAAATCCGCCAGCGTGCAAAAGTATCAACTTGGACATAGGTTTTATCTTTGGTGGACATTTCTACCATAGGCCCATCCCATGCCAGATAGCGCTTGTCAAAGCTATTTACTTTCTGCACAAACGGCAGTTTAAAATTTAGGCCAGGGCTAGTGATAGGCTCACCAATAGGCCTACCAAATTGGGTGAGGATTACCTGCTCGGCTTGGTTTACCGTAAATACCGATTGCAATAGCAACACGGCTATTGCCACCATTAGTATTACATATTTTAGGGCTAGTCTCATTTTGCAGGCTCCACTGTTTGGCTTGGGAAAGGCAGCATGGGTAATATCTGTTGGACGCTGTCATCCACAATAATCTGCTGCCTAGCCTGTGGTAATACCTCACTCATGGTTTCTAGGTAAATCCGTGCGCGGGTTACCTCGGGTGCCTTAAGATATTCTTTTAAAACTTGATTAAAAGCGGACACATCCCCTTCGGCCTCGTTTATACGCTGAAAACGGTAACCTTCTGCGGCACGGATTGTTTGGTCAGCCTCACCACGGGCACGCGGCACGGCCTTGTTGTATTCACCGTTGGCCAAGTTGATGGCATTCTCGCGGTCTTGTTGGGCGCGGTTAACTTCATTAAACGACGGCTGCACCGGCACCGGCGGGTTAACATTTTTTAGCTGCACTTGGTTAATCGATACCCCCAGCTGATAACGCTCTGCTAACGCGCGGGTGCGTATTAATGCGGTTTCTTCAATTTCTTGCCGGCCTATGGTGATAATTTCATCAACCGTGCGGTCGCCGACCACTTCACGCATGACTGCCTCGGAAATATCCCTAAGGGTTTGTCCGGGCATGCGCACATCAAACAGATATTTTTCGGGGTCAGTAATACGGTATTGCACTATCCATTCCACTAATGCCGAATTCAAGTCGCCAGTGACCATAGATTTTTCCAGTTGACTGGTTTGGCTAGTTTGATCTGGGTTGGTAAAACCTGCTGTTGCAAAACCAAATTCTAATTTTTGTTGGCGTTGGGTTGCCACTTCAATAACCTGATCGACCCCATACGGTAACTTCATATGTAAACCTGAAGGCACTTTTTCTATGTACTTGCCAAAACGCAGCACTATGCCTTCAGATTCTGCAGGGATGGTATAAACCGACATAAACCCGCCGATTAGCAGGAAAATTATCAATAAGGCCGTTAAAGGTGAAACCGGAAAAGTACTTGGAAAACGCCCAAATAGGGGTTTTAGATTATCCACACAACCTCCAATGGGTAATTAAAATTATTCGTTATTTAAAGGTTAGTGCCCTTATGATACACCTAGCCTTCCCACTAACCGTGAAAATTATCCAATTATGGCGTGTGTCATCTAGTTGATTTTTAAATACCTAAGGCTTAAAGCTGTATAGCCATTTTTAAATTTATTGCCGTAACACCCGGCATTGCTGACGGTTGGAGGTTACTAATCTTTGCTATGCCAATATTTTCTATTAGTCTCCCTGTACGCTGCCACCGACAGTTGATCTTTAACCACATCAACTTGGATAGCGCCACTGTTGGCACTGCTTAGCCAATGTGCCTGCATTTGTTGGTAGCGCCTTAAGACACTGGGATGGGGATGCCTAAACGGGTTACGGTAACCTGATGGGATAAGCACGAGTTTGGGTTTAACCGCCTGTAAAAAAGCGCGGCTAGATGAGGTTTTACTGCCGTGGTGCGGGGCAATGAGGACATCGGCTTGTAATTGATCCGCATAGTTTTTTACTAATTGGCTTTCTGCCTGAGCTTCAATATCGCCTGTTAACAATAATGCTGTTTGGCCTGCTTGGATTTTAAGCACGCAGGAATTGTTATTGTCCGACTCAAAACCTACCACATCCGGTGACAACATACTAAACGTCACTTCGTCCCACTGCCATGTTTGGCCTGCCAGGCAATTAGAAGGTGAGGTGAAACCACGTATCTGTTCCGGCACACTGCTGAGCACCTGCTCAACCGCCATCTGGCGCAGTACACTTTCAGCGCCGCCGATATGGTCATTATCACCATGGCTGATGACTAAGCTATCAATGCGGTCAATCGCCTTAGCGTGCAAAAACGGCAACACCGTGCTCTGTCCACTGTCATTTTCTTCAGAGAATTTTGCCCCCGTATCGTAAACCAAAACATGGTTAGCCGTTTGTATCACCGCAGAAAGCCCTTGCCCAACATCGAGCAGCGTAAAACTTATAGCACCTGCTTGGGGTTTGCCCTGATTTAAGCCAAATGTCGGCAATAAAAAGATAACACCTAGCCATCGCCCAGGCACAGCTGCGGGTGCCAGCAACAACAAACACCCTAGCCAGGCAAAACCCAATGCCCAAAGTGGCGGCTCGGGTGGCGTTAGGCTGGCTAGCGGCAAACTTGCACACTTACTTAAAAAATACACCAAGCCATTTAACACAGCGCTATTAATAATCAATAGCCAGTCCGCCAGCGCCGGGCAAACATACACTAAAACCACAATTAACAAGCTTAAGGGTACGGCTAAAAAGCTGACTACCGGCACCGCAATTATATTGGCTAGCGGTGCAATTAAGGAAACTTGCTGAAATGCAAACGCCAACACAGGTGCTAAGGCCAATGCTGTTGCCCAGTTTAATTGCATAGCAATACGCCAATTAGCAGGACTAGATAAGCGCCCGTTGGCTACATAAATAATAATAAACACCGCCAGGAATGACAGCCAAAACCCTGGCGATAGTACGGACAAAGGATCAAAAGCCAATACAATAATTAACGCCAGTGCCAAAACTTTGATGGCCAGGCTATGCCGTAAGCAAACAATACTTAGCATTGCCGCCGATAACATCAACAAGGCGCGTATCACCGGAATGGAAAACCCTGCCAACAAGGCGTATATCACCGCAAAAACCAATGCGGATAGCGCCGCGATACGGTATGGCGAATAGCTAAGTAGCCCAGTCCTAGCCCAAAACTTGAGCACTAGCAGATAAATAATACCGGCAATTAAGCCTATATGTGAGCCTGATATCACGATTAAATGTAATGTGCCAGTGTCACGGAATATCTGCCATTGCGCTGGCTTTATGTCATTGCCATCGCCTATGGAAAGTGCCTTGATTAAAGCGATTGCTGAGCTGTTTGGCCAACGTGCCGCCAATTTATCCGCAATATTTTGTCGCCATGCAGCTATCGAATACCAAGATGCTTCCGCTAATAACCCTGGAGCCGGGGCATTGCGTACATAGCCGGTAGCACCTATGCCTAAGCTGAACAAATATCGCTCATAATCAAAGCCACCCGGATTTAAGCTGCCATGCGGGCGTTTTAATTTCACCGTAAACTGCCAAAGTTGCCCAGCTTTTACCGGCTGCTCCGGGTAATACCAGGTTAAATGTAGTTTATGGGGTAAGCGCGGCACGCTTGAGGTAACGATGATATTAAAACTGGTGCGCCGCTCATCCTGCTTAGGCAAATCGGCAATATAACCTGTCACAGGTAGTTCCAAACCTTCTAGTTCACTAGCCAAGCGGTCTGACAAACGATAATGCCCGACACTAACGGCTTCAATCACGCCTATTAATAACCACATTAACGGCCAGTGCCGCCGCCAAATCAACAGCCACAAAACAGGTAATGCCCAAACTAAGCAACTCAGTCCAGGCAATACAGCCAGCTGTTGGACTAGGCTAATACCAGCCAAAAAAAATAATCCTGACAGTACCATTCTCTCCCTATAGTTTTGAGGCTACGAAAAACCTGATAAACTGGCTTAGAAAATAACTAGATGACAACACCAGGGATGCCAAAAAAACTTTTTCAAAAATACTTGCCTCACCCAGAAACGTTTAAGAACCATAAAAATTTACAATTTCTTGGGGAAAGACTACATGATCCTAACCTTTGGCATTTAAACCGACGTTCGGTTTCTATGGCTTTTGCCATTGGCTTATTTGTCGCTTGGATACCTACCCCTGGACAAATGGCCATTTCCGCGATTGTGGCTTTTTATATGCGTGCCAATTTACCGATTTCAGTGGCCTTGGTTTGGATCACTAACCCTATTACCATGCCACCGCTATTTTATTTTTCCTATCGGGTTGGGTTAATGGCTTTAGACCTGCCAGCACCTAACAAAAATATTGAGTTTTCTGCTGAAACCGTTATGTCGGGTATCGCTGGCGCTTGGCAGCCTTTATTATTAGGTTCATTTATCGTAGGCATTATATGCTCTGCCATAGGCTATTTTGGCATTAACCAATTTTGGCGCTATAACATAGGCCAGAAATGGAGCCACCGAAAAGCAAAACGGGACTTACCCTAACAGGGCTTAACAGCTACTGTTTTAGCTTACGATAATGCCGTCTTCCATATGCAAGACTTTACCCATTTTTGCAGCCAATTCATGATCGTGGGTCACAATCAAAAAACTCACATGAAGTTCTTGATTTAACTCTAGCATTAGTTGATAAACTTGGTCAGCCGTTTTGCTGTCCAAGTTCCCTGTTGGCTCATCCGCCAAAACGCATTTAGGTTTATTGATTAATGCCCTAGCCACAGCTGCGCGTTGCCGTTCGCCACCTGACAACTCCCCAGGTTTATGTTCAATACGGTGCCCTAAACCAACTCGCTTTAATAACGCTTCAGCTTGGCTACGGGCTTCAGCAACTGATAAATTAGCGATTAACAGCGGCATGGCAACGTTCTCCAACACTGTAAACTCACCTAATAAATGGTGTGCCTGGTACACAAAACCTAAAGATTTATTCCTTAATTTAGCGAGCTTAGATTGGCTAACTGTCATTAAGTTGACTTGATCCAGCACCACTTCCCCAGTGCTAGGTTTTTCAAGCCCGCCTAACAAATGCAGCAAGGTGCTTTTACCAGAACCGGAGGCACCCATAATGGCTACCCGCTCGCCTTGATCGATATTAAGGCTAACGCCTTTTAACACGTCAACATCCAGCCCACCTTGCTGGTAACGTTTGGTCAACTGGCTACATTGCAAAACACTGTTGGCATTATTCATAGCGTAGTACTTCCGCAGGATTGATTTTAGCTGCTTGCCAAGCAGGGTAGATAGTCGCTAATAACGATAATAAAAAAGCTACCCCGGCTATGGCGTACACATCCCCCCAGACCAATTTTGAAGGTAATTCGCTAATGTAATAAACATCACCCGGCATAAATTGCACGCCAAAAGTTTTTTCGATAGCCGGTACGATAGTCTCGACATTAAGCGCCAACATAATACCACCCAAGGTGCCTAATAGAGTCCCAAACGCGCCAATAATAGTCCCTAACACCATAAAAATACCCATCACTGAAGCCGATGTCAGGCCTTGGGTTTTTAAAATAGCTATATCACCACGCTTATCCGTCACTACCATAATTAAGGTAGAAACAATATTAAACGCAGCCACGGCAACTATCAGCAGCAAAATAATAAACATAGCCTTTTTTTCAGTTTGCACGGCCTTAAAAAAATTACTGTGTGCGGCTGTCCAATCACTAACCCGGTAATTATCATAAAAATCATTAGCCATACCATGGGTAATCCTAGGGGCATTAAACAAATCGTCCAATTTAATGCGCAAACCCGATACGGCTTGGTCAAGGCGAAATAGTTTAGCGGCATCATCCATGTGGATAATGGCTAAATTTCGGTCATACTCATACATGCCAACGTGAAAGATGCCTACCACAGTAAAGCGCCGCATTCTAGGCAATATGCCGGCTGGGGTAGAATTAATCTGGGGGCTGATCACGGTAATTTTATCGCCTGGAATAACCCCCAAATAATTGGCCAGCTCTGCGCCTAAAACGATATTGTATTCGCCAGGAATTAAATCGGATAATTTACCGGCAGTCATCTTACTGGCGATTTCAGATACCTGTGATTCATAATCAGGCAGAATACCACTCAACAAGGTTCCACTTACCCGCCTACCGGCATTCAGCATAACTTGGCCATCAATAAACGGTGCCGAACCCAACACATGCGGATAGCCTTGTAACTGGGGTTGTAAACTTTGCCAGTCATCAAGCTGGCCATATTTTCCGGTGATAGTGGCATGCGAAGTCATACCCAGTATGCGCTCACGCAATTCAGCCTCAAAACCATTCATCACCGACAAAACCGTTATTAATGCAGTTACACCCAAGGCTATGCCTAAAACGGATGTTAAAGTAATAAATGAAATGAATTGGGTACGACGTTTGGCGCGCGTATAGCGCAAGCCAATATAAAAAATTAGCGGCTTAAACATAGGGTGGGGATAAATTTAAAAAATTTAGGATTTTTTACAGTTGGCACAATAGCCGTATAAATATAAGCTGTGGTCGGTTAACTCGTAATTGAGTTGACCGGCTATTTCCTTTTGCCGCGCCTCGATAAATTGATCAGTAAACTCATCAACCTTACCGCACTTTACGCACAATATGTGGTCATGATGATCGCCTTTATCCAACTCAAAAACCGAATTACCGCCTTCAAAGTGATGCCGAGTAACTAATCCTGCTGCTTCAAATTGCGTCAACACCCGATACACCGTAGCCAAACCAATGTCTTCGCCTTCATTTAGAAGAATTTTATAGACTTTTTCTGCGGTAAGATGGCGTTCGTTGATTTGCTTTTCTAAAATCTGCAGTATTTTGACACGCGGTAAGGTGATTTTTAGGCCAGCATTTTTTAAGTCTTGGGTTTCCAACATAAGTCTCCAATTGGCCCTGCTAGGCTATGCATTATCATTATGGGCATTGTAGCCTGTTTTTAGTGGCAAACCCATGATAGATTTATAGGCTTATACTTTAACATCCTGTATGATTTTGGCTTTTGCAATTATTTTCCTGTATTGAATGAGAAAATCGCTTTTTCCTTTAAGCTTAATAGTTAGTCTGGCGCTGAGCGCTTGTTCAACAATTTTAAGTAACCTTCCCGGTGTTTACAAAGTAGACATTCAACAAGGTAACGTTGTTGACCAAAATATTATCGACCAACTCCGCCCCAGTATGAATAAACGCCAAGTATTGTTTATCATGGGCTCACCGATGATGGCCGACCCCTTTCACCAAGACCGTTGGGATTATCTGTATTCCAACCAACCTGGCGGTGATGACAGGGTACAAAAAAGAGTGACGATTTATTTTAAGGATGATCATATCGCTGGTTTACAAGGTGACTTACGCCCCAGTGCGTTGCCGGTTATCAAACCTTCCGAAGAAACCACTGTAGAACTACCCAAACGTCACTTAGAAAGAACCTTATCAGAAAAAATACTCGGCCTTTTTAGTGGTGATGAAACTGAATCCAGCCCAAATCTTGGGCCTAAGCCAGCCAATTCTTCCCCTAATAAAATTGACCCTTGAGTCTTCGCCCGTCAGCTTTTAGCCGCACGTTGACGTCGGGCTTCCTTGGGGTCATTTAGCAACGGCCGATAAATTTCAACCCTATCGGCCGGTTGTAATACCTGGTCTAGGCCGCAAATACGGCTAAAAATGCCAATTTTATTCACTTCTAGGTCAATTTCTGGGTAACGCACTAACAGTCCAGAAGCCATAATAGCCTCACCTGCTGTTATACCAACCGGCATTTTTAAGCTTATTATCACTTGTTCATCAGGCTTAGCATAAGCCACTTCTATCTCAATTTCTTGCTCAGCCATAAACAGCCTTTGCACGCTCTGTAAACGAGCTCACCATGGTATTGCATATCTGATTAAACAACGCCCCAAAAGCCAGGCTAGCCAATTTACCCGTCATTTCAAATTCTAGGTTTAGGGATATTTTACTGGCATCTTCACGTAACGGCAAAAACTGCCACTGGCCTTCTAAACGGGAAAACGGCCCCTCTAGTAGTTGCATGCTAATCACGCCATCTTTATCGGTTTTGTTTCGAGTTGAAAAAGATTTTACAAATCCACCTTTTGCTATCGTCAACTCAGCTTCGATTATATCTTGTTCACGCTTTAATATCCGGCTGCGGCTGCACCAAGGTAAAAACTCCGAATAACGCTCTATATCATTGACTAAATCTAACATTTGCTGCGCAGAAAACTTCACTAACGCACTTTTTTCAACCACCGTCATTTATAAAACTCCAACGGCATGTAAAAACACAAAAAATACCGCAGCCGGTGAAATATAACTGATTACCCACTTCCATATTGTGTACATCATAGGCTGGGGCATAGCCAATTCGGCTGCTGTATCTTGTTCCCGCATAATCCAACCGGCAAATATGGCTATAGCAAAGCCACCTATGGGTAGCATAAGATTGGCAGACAAATAATCCAATAATTGAAAAAATGTGCGGCCAAAAAAATGCGTACTAGCGCCGATATTAAAGGAAAACACCGTCCCTAAACCCAATAACCAAACCGCTAAACCCGAGACTATGCAAGCTTTTTTCCGGCTTATTTCCTGGTTTTCGACCAACCAAGCGATAGCCGGTTCAATTAGCGAAATGGATGAGGTTAACGCCGCAAACACTAACATGACAAAAAATAACACACCAAACAACCACCCCCCGCCCATATTGCCAAACGCGATAGGTAAGGTTTGAAAAATGAGGCCAGGCCCAGAACTGACTTCGAGATGATTGGCAAACACTATGGGAAAAATGGCTATGCCTGCCAACAGCGCTACCAAGGTATCAGTTATCGCAATTAAGACGGCTGTTTGGGATATCGATACGTTTTTTGGCAAATAAGAGCCATAAACCATAATTGCCCCCATGCCTAGGCTTAGGGTAAAAAACGCGTGCCCCATGGCAGTCAGTATCGAATCAGCGTTGATTTTGCTAAAGTCAGGGGTAAATAAAAATTTCAAGCCTTGTTCATAAGCGCCAGAAACCATGGCATAGCCGACTAAAATCATTAACAAGACAAATAAACTCGGCATCAGAAAACGCACTGATTTTTCTAAGCCGCTATTCACGCCACGCGCCACCACGGACATGGTCACAAACATAAACAGGCTATGCCAAAAAATTAATTGTACTGGATTGCTGATAAAATCATTAAATAGGCGATTGATTTCCACCGCATCTGCGTTAAAAAAGCTACCTGTAAACGCCTTTACCACATAAGCACCGGCCCAACCCGCGACTACGCTGTAATAGGACAAAATTAGCACACCTGAAACCACACCTAACCAACCCAAATATTGCCAGTTAGGGTCGGCAGAAGCTTCTTTAGCTAAGCTTTGCATCGTGTTAATCGGGCTTTGCTGGCCACGTCGGCCCAGCATAATTTCTGCAATCATAATGGGTATACCAATTAATGCCACGCACAACAGATAGACCAAAACAAAAGCACCACCACCATTTTCACCGGTAATATAAGGGAACTTCCAAATATTGCCCAAGCCTACTGCTGACCCGGTTGCCGCCAAAATAAATGCGAAACGTGATGACCACTGGCCATGAATTGATTTGTTTATCGCTGTCATGCCTACCCTTACCTCGTAATAAAGCTCAATATTCACTGTTTAATTCGGTTAAAATAACAAAAATATTACTTGCCGTCAGTTTAAAAAGACATAATCAAAGACATGGCTGAAAAAAAGTCAAAAAAAAACAAATCTGAAAACAACTCCATCGCTGTCAATCGCCAAGCAACACATGAATATTTCATCGAACAGCGGTTTGAAGCGGGCTTAGTGTTGGAAGGTTGGGAAGTAAAAAGCCTTAGGGATGGCCGAGTTCAGCTAAAGGAAAGCTACGTCACCTTAAAACGCGGTGAGGCCTGGCTGTATGGTGCCCATATTTCTGCCTTATTATCCGCCTCTACCCACATTAAGCCAGATGCCGTACGTTCAAAAAAGCTTTTATTGCATCGTTATGAGCTAAAT
Organism: Methylococcaceae bacterium; assembly: GCA_041660045.1. Classification (GTDB taxonomy): domain Bacteria; phylum Pseudomonadota; class Gammaproteobacteria; order Methylococcales; family Methylomonadaceae; genus WM-3-3. The sequence goes on from JBAZXA010000011.1 coordinate 26,073, forward strand.
AAATTAATTGGCGCCGTTGAGCGCAAAGGCTATACCCTGATTCCCTTATCGATGTATTGGAAAAGCGGGCGCGCGAAATTAGAAATAGGCTTAGCAAAAGGCAAACAGCTGCATGATAAACGCGCCTCATCTAAAGAAAAAGATTGGCAACGGGAAAAAGCCCGCATCATGAAACATGCCTAAACGGCTAAAACGGTAATACCTGCAGCACTGTTTTAATCTATCTTATGCCATTATGTTATTAAAAAACTTTATTGAAAAAATTAAATCCGGCGCTGAAATTAGTTTTGCTGAAACGATGGCTGTAATTGCCGAAAACTACAATTATCAAGCCACCTCTTTTAGCAATGGCCTTGCCGAAGCTGTGTTAAGCAACCCCGCCGGTCAAAACGAAGGCTCTTGTAAAATTTTTGCCTTTGCGCAATTAAACCAACTGACCCCAGAACAGACCTTAAGCTTATTTGGCGATTTCTACCGGGTAGATGTGTTACAAAACCCTGCTGCCAATAACCATCAAAATATCCGTAATTTTATAAAATATGGTTGGGAGGGTATACATTTTAATGCTGCGCCATTAACGCCCAAAACATGATCGTAGATGTTTTAATCGTAGGCCAAGGCCTGGCTGGTAGCTTTTTAGGCTGGGAGCTTTTACAACTAGGCCATAAAATTCTGGTCGTTGATAGTGGCCAACAAAATGCCTCCCAAATAGCCGCAGGACTCATCAACCCCATCACTGGGCAGCGTTTCGTCAAATCATTTCAAGTAGACCAGTTGTTACCCACTGCCATCGCTAGTTTTCAAAAATTAGAAGCTTTTTTTGGGCAAACTTTCTACCGCAATAAAACCATGCTACGTCTATTCCAAAGTGCGCTAGAGCAAACTCACTGCCAAACTCGCAAACAAGATACGCAGTATGCTGATTACCTGGGTGAAATCAGCCTAACTAACTTTGCTATAGATCCATTTAAAGCGCCATATGGGTACGCCCAGCAAAAACACACCGGGTATCTGCTCACCTTGCCATTACTGGCTTGTTTAAAACAGTTTTTAATTGCGCACAATAGCTATCGCTTGGCTGAATTTGATTATGCCAAGTTACAAACTAAGACTGGCATATCCTGGCTAGACGTGACTGCCCAGCACATAATATTTTGCGAAGGTTATAAAGTACAACAAAACCCCTGGTTTTCTTGGTTACCCTTCCAAATGGCCAAAGGCGAAATCTTAACCTTAAAAAATCTTAGCCCATTGCCTGATTACTTGTTTAATTATGGCCATTGGTTAATCCCTTTAACTGAGGGTACAGCCCGTACTGGGGCAACTTTTGACAACACCGACCTAAACCTAAATATCAGCCATACCGCGCGGGATACCTTGTTGCAAGCCTTAAACAAAGCTGCCCCTGGTTTAAGCCATAGTGTGCTTGCACAGGATTGTGGCCTGCGCCCCTGTACCTTAGACAAACAGCCTATTCTTGGGGCACACCCACAACACGCCAATATTCTCATTTTTAACGGCTTTGGTACGAAAGGCAGCTTACAAATCCCTTGGCACAGCCAGCGTATGATTGAACATTTATGCCAACAACTGCCGTTACCTAGCAGTTGCGATATTAACCGCTATGCCTCGCATTTCCCTGCCTAAACAAGTTCAGTTACTGCTCAGCGCACAGTTACAATCTGGCGATACGGCTATTGATGCAACCGTGGGCAATGGCCATGATTGCTTATTTCTAGCGCAACACATTGCCCCTGGCCAGGTTTATGGTTTTGATATCCAAACTGCTGCGCTAACCTCAACCTTAGCTAAAATTCCAGCCGAATTACAGCCTTACGTGCAATTAATACAGGCTAACCATGCTGATATGGCAGCGCACATCCCAAAAAGCGCCCATGGTAATATTAATGTTATTATGTTTAATTTGGGTTATCTCCCAGGCGGAAACAAACACCTCATAACCCAGGCTGATACCACCCTAGCTGCGCTTAACAGTGCGCTGATGCTACTGACCCAAAATGGTTTGTTAACTGTCATCGCCTATCCCGGCCATGAGGGTGGCAACAGCGAAACCAAAGCGATTGAATGCTGGTGCAAGACACTTGATTTATCAAGGCTAAAGCTACAAATCATGGACAGCGACACGGACAACCCAAACGCCCCAAGACTTTTTGTCATACACAAATTGACCTGAAATCAAGCGGCACAATCTGTTATCATTGGCGCTTTTCCATAGCCGTAAGTAATAGCCATGACCGAATTCACAGATGTCACTGTCACCAAAAAAGCCAATGTTTACTTTGATGGCAAAGTGACCAGCCGTACCCTAAAGTTTCCGGACGGCAGCATTAAAACCTTAGGATTTATGTTGCCTGGCGAATACACTTTTAATACCGCAGACGCTGAACTCATGGAAATTATTGATGGCACACTCGAAGTCTTGTTGCCAGATCAAGATAAATTTCAGCCAATAGCAGCGGGCAATTCTTTTAACGTACCCGCCAATGCAAAATTTACCGTTAAAATTATTAGCGCTACCGACTATTGTTGCTCATTTTTAAAATAACTTTTGCTCCCAACCTAAGCCACACATAGCCAACCTACGGAATACCCTTTTGATTTCTACCGCAAATATAACCATGCAATTTGGGGCAAAACCCCTGTTTGAAAATATCTCCATAAAATTTGGCGACTGCAACCGCTATGGCTTAATTGGTGCGAACGGCTGTGGCAAATCTACCTTTATGAAAATACTGAGCGGTGACCTTGAGCCCACCGCCGGTAATGTCTCAATCACCCCGAATGAACGCTTGGGCAGTTTACGCCAAGACCAATTTGCCTTTGAAGAATTCAGCGTAATTGACACCGTCATCATGGGGCATAAAGAACTTTGGCAAGTTAAACAAAACCGTGACTATATTTATTCACTACCGGAAATGACTGCCGAACAAGGCATGCAAGTCGCTGAACTGGAAGTTGAATATGCCGAGCTAGACGGTTATACCGCTGAGGCCAGAGCGGGTGAATTATTATTAGGCTTAGAAATCCCTATAGAGCAACATTACGGCCTTATGAGTGCTGTCGCACCGGGTTGGAAATTACGGGTATTACTGGCACAAACCTTATTTGCCAATCCTGATATCATGCTATTGGACGAACCTACCAACAACTTGGATATCAATACCATCCGTTGGCTGGAAAATATTCTAAATGAACGCCAATGTACGATGATTATCATTTCGCATGACCGGCATTTTTTAAACAGCGTATGCACGCATATGGCTGATATGGATTATGGCGAACTACGGCTTTATCCCGGCAATTACGACGAATACATGATTGCATCAACGCAGGCGCGGGAACGCTTGCAATCAGAAAATGCGAAAAAGAAAGCCCAAATTGCTGAATTACAGACCTTTGTCAGCCGATTTTCGGCTAACGCTTCCAAAGCCAGACAAGCCACGTCACGCGCTAAATTAATCGATAAGATTAAGCTGGATGAAGTTAAACCTTCCAGTCGGGTTAGCCCTTTTATACGCTTTGACCAAAGTAAAAAATTGCACCGCTTAGCCCTAGAAGTCGAAGGTGTCAGCCAAGGCTATGGCAACCAGCCTTTGTTTAAAAATCTTAAGCTAACCGTAGCAGCAGGTGAACGCATAGCCATAATTGGCCCTAACGGGATAGGTAAATCAACCTTATTAAAAACCTTAGTCAATGAACTGGAGCCAGATACCGGTAGCGTTAAATGGGCTGAAAATGCTGAAATAGGCTATTTTGCCCAAGACCACGCCCATGACTTTGCGGAGGGCTTGCCTTTGATTGAATGGATGGGACAATGGCGTAAAGAAAGCGATGATGACCAAGTGATCCGCGGAACGCTAGGCCGGTTATTATTTTCCCAAGATGATATTAAAAAATCCGTTAAAGTCCTGTCTGGTGGTGAACAAGGCCGCATGCTCTTTGGCAAGCTCATATTGCAAAAAAATAATGTCTTGGTGCTTGATGAACCAACCAACCATTTAGACATGGAATCTATCGAATCACTGAACCTGGCCTTGGAAAACTATGTAGGCACCTTGATTTTTGTTAGCCATGACCGCGAATTTGTATCCTCATTAGCCACACGTATTATCGAACTAACGGCCAATGGCGTGGTTGATTTCAATGGCAATTATGAAGACTATTTAGCTAACACTGCCCACTAACTTATTATTTGAGCAACCAAATTTCCCGCCAAATCAAAAACTGATTTATCGGCGACGCCATAAACCTGTACCTGATTCGGTAGGGTAAACGCATAGTTTTCATGCAAATGGCCATGAAAAATCATCTTGACTTGCATAGCCGCCGCCAGATCGCTAATCGCCTTAAAACCGTGATTATGAGAACCTGGTGCCTCATGTGTCACTAAAATATCAGCTTTAATGTTTTTTAAGGCTTCAAATTCAGCTGGCCAAATCGCTGATTGATATTTTAATGACAATTCAGCTTGTTGGCGTCCAACCAAGCGTTGACTCAACAAATACTGCTGCTTACTGTACCATCTTGGCGGCTGCGGCGGATACCAAACCCGGCCTAAAAAAATACCGCTTAACCCAGCAATCTTAAGCCCTGCCACCTCTCTTACCCGTAAGTGCAAGGTTTTTTCCGAAAACGTTGAATGAAACAAAAATTCGTATTTTTCCGCAGATTCAAAATCATGGTTGCCAGCAATCCACCAAATGTCAGTTAAACCGATAATTTCTTGCAGGTAATTCTCCAGCGGCTGCAACAAATCACAATCACCTAATAAAATGACAGCTTCAGGTTTAGTGCTTATGACAGCCTCAATTAACGGGCGAAAGTTACCATGGGGATCGCCAGCAAATAAAATCCTACTCGGGTTGTTCATAAATAGTTTTGTTAATCAAATGTATATCGAAGATTGATGGCGCTTTATGTCATTACTTGATTAAAAAAACATTATTTTCACGGCCGCTAGGCAGCTAATTTGGCAACCCATTTGTAAAATCATGCGTTTTTTATCTATTTGCTTTAGTTTTAGGTTAAAATGGTAAGCTAACATAGCCAGACGGGCAAACCAATTTGTGCCAAACAGCACATAAAAGTGCAATGATTTATCTATCATACGCTTCCTAAACCTATACCCATGCTAATACAAATAGTTTGGGATTGCATCGTTAAAGCATTGGAATCAATTTTGATTGGCAAACATTCTTAAGTGGCCACTTAAGAACAGCAAGAACAACGTTTTTTATTCAACTCTAGAGTACAAATATGACTGATTTATCGCTTTACAGAAACATTGGTATCTTCGCCCACGTCGATGCTGGTAAGACGACGACAACTGAACGTATATTAAAACTCACCGGTAAAATCCATAAAATTGGTGAAGTTCATGATGGTGCTGCAACAACTGACTTTATGGAACAAGAGCAAGAGCGGGGCATAACTATCCAGTCCGCTGCCACTACCTGTTTCTGGAAAGACCATCGCTTTAACATTATTGACACCCCAGGCCACGTTGACTTCACTATTGAAGTTTACCGTTCCTTGAAAGTGCTAGATGGCGGTATTGGTGTATTTTGTGGCTCTGGTGGTGTCGAGCCACAGTCAGAAACCAACTGGCGCTATGCCAATGATTCAGAAGTCTCCCGGATTATTTACATCAATAAACTAGATCGTATCGGCGCTGATTTTTACCGTGTCGTCAATCAAGTTGAAGAAGTTTTGGGGGCGCATCCGTTAGTCATGACCTTACCCATAGGCACCGAAGACCAATTTTGCGGTGTGGTCGATTTATTGACCAGAAAAGCCTGGATTTGGGACGATTCCGGCGACCCAATGAAATATGACATTACCGACATTCCAGCTGATATGCTTGATAAAGTTGAAGAATGGCGTGAAAAATTGATTGAGACAGCGGTAGAACAAGATGATGACATCATGGAAAAATATCTGGAAGGTGAAGAACCTGATATTGACACTGTCAAACGCTGCATCCGTAGAGGCACCATAGACCTAGCCTTCTTCCCCACTTTCTGTGGCTCATCCTTTAAAAACAAGGGTGTGCAATTAGTATTGGATGGCGTAGTTGACTATTTGCCTAATCCGACCGAAGTAAAACCACAACCTGAGGTCGACTTGGAAGGCAACGAAACGGGCACCTTCGCAATTGTGGACCCAGAAAAGCCTTTACGCGCGTTAGCGTTTAAAATTATGGATGACCGTTTTGGCGCTTTAACATTTTTGCGCATTTATTCTGGCCGTTTGGAAAAAGGCACTACAGTACTTAACACTTTTACAGGTAAATCTGAACGGATAGGCCGGATTGTAGAAATGCACGCCAATTCCCGTGAGGAACTAGAATCGGCGCAAGCAGGTGATATTGTTGCGGTACTGGGCATGAAAAACGTCCAAACCGGGCATACTTTGTGTGATCCCAAAATGCCTGCGACACTTGAGCCTATGGTGTTTCCAGACCCTGTTATCTCAATCGCCATTTCGCCTAAAGATAAAGGTTCCAATGAAAAAATGGGTATCGCTTTGGGCAAAATGGTGCAAGAAGACCCTTCTTTCCATGTTGAAACCGATGAAGACAGTGGCGAAACCATTTTAAAAGGAATGGGTGAGCTACATTTAGATATTAAAGTGGATATTTTAAAACGTACCCACGGTGTCGATGTTATCGTGGGTAAACCACAAGTCGCTTATCGGGAAACGATTACCCAACGGGTGGAAGACGAATACACCCATAAAAAGCAATCTGGTGGTTCAGGACAATACGGTAAAATCAATTACATTATTGAGCCGGGTGAACCAGGCAGTGGCTTTGAATTCCAATCTGCCGTAACCGGTGGTAATGTTCCCAGGGAATATTGGCCAGCCGTAGAAAAAGGCTTTAAAAGCATGCTTGACCAAGGCGTATTGGCCGGCTTCCCTTGCTTAGACTTTAAAGTGACTTTAACCGATGGCGGTTTCCACGCGGTGGATTCATCTGCTATTGCCTTTGAAATCGCGGCCAAAGCAGCCTTCCGCCAATCTATACCAAAAGCCGGCCCACAGTTAATTGAACCCATCATGAAAGTCGACGTCTATACCCCAGAAGACCATGTTGGTGACGTTATTGGTGACCTTAACCGTCGCCGTGGTATGATTAAATCACAAGAGCCTAGCGCCACAGGTGTACGTGTTAAAGCAGATATCCCATTGAGTGAGATGTTTGGTTATATCGGAGACTTACGGACGATGACATCTGGCCGCGGCCAATTTTCTATGGAATTTTCGCATTACTTACCATGCCCTAGAAACGTATCAGATGAAGTCATCAAAGAAGTTGCAGAGCGGAACAAGAAAAAATAAGCTTTAAATCATCTAGCCATGCGCCAATCTGCGCGCATGGCTTTAAGCCTTCGCTGCTTTTCTGTAGAATTAGCCTTTAGCCATTTTCATTAAAACATGATTGAATTTGGCGAATAAGACGCAACTTTATATAACTGTATCTATTTAAAGTGAAAACTTTGACTGTCAGCGACATGGAAGATGTTTATCTGGATCATTAATTACCGTGCAATAATGGTTAAGCTAAGCCATTCCTTAAACCGTTTTTCGGAATGAAACCATTAAAGCTTTTGCTTATTGAAAGTGAATCCGTCAGTAAAGGCTTGGCGCCTATTTTGCTGTCTAACCATTATTCAGTCATTAACGCCACAACTTCCAGCCAAACTATTCAACTGCTGGCTGCAGAAAATAAACCTGATATTGTCATATTTAATATCCTTAGCCCTAGGCCACATTTGCAAGACATAACCTTGCTCAACCAAAAACTCTGTGCACCTATTATTATTTTTGCCACAGATGACAGTGTCGACACCATAAACCAAGTTGTTAAAGCAGGCGTGAGCGCCTATGTTGTCAATAGTTTAGACAACCATCGTATCAACAGCATTATCACTATTGCAACGGCACGCTTTAAAGAACTGCACGAACTTAAAATTGAACTCGAAAAAACCAAAAGCAAGCTTGAAGAACGCAAATTGGTAGACCGAGCGAAAGGTATATTGATCAAAACCCGAGGCTTTACTGAAGATGAGGCCTATCACACCCTTAGAAAACTAGCGATGGATCGAAATATCTCAGTGGCAGAAATGGCAAAAAATGTCATTTCAATGGCTGAACTGCTTAAATAATGCCTAATAAAATGCCACCTAAATCATCCTTATTCCCTTATTTCCAACCCATAATTTGCACAGCGAGTGGCCGTATTGTCGGCTATGAGGCCTTAGCCAGGCAATACGATAATAATGGCCAAATCATTTCTGCAGGCGATTTATTTGCCTCCATAAACAGTGATAATGACGCACATCTCTTGCACTTGGACCGCCAAGTAAGGCGACAAGCACTGGAACGCTTTAGCCAACTCGATAGTAAAGCTTATTTGGCGATAAACATTTCTGCATCCCGACTTGATCAATTCGATGATTTTTCAGCCTTACCTACCCTGCAAATGTTACAAGAGCTGAATATTGATAAAAACCGAGTCATTATTGAAATTACTGAATCACGGGTTGAATTAAAAAAACTGGTTAGTGCCGTAAAAGAATACCGTAAACATGGCCTAAAAGTCGCGGTAGATGACTTCGGTGCAGGCTATTCCCAGCTTGAAAGGGTCTTGGCCATGCGGCCTGATATAATTAAACTGGACATGAAGTTTTTTAAGCAAGCCGCCAAGGGTGGCATGCAAAAAGATATTATCCATTTAATTACCCGTTTAAGCCAACGCACCGCTAGCCGTATCGTTTGTGAAGGGATAGAAACCAACGATGAGTTTTTCTATGCCTTAAGCTGTGGCGCCCAATTTATGCAAGGCTATCTTTTCTCCGCAGCGGTGCCTGAGTTTCATGAGACTCTGCACTTTAAAGAACAAATTGGGCAATTAAGAAAAAAATTCTTAACTAAAACCATACAAAAAGAACAAAAAAAAGTAGCCACCATTAAGCAGATAAAATCGCTTATTGACCAACTGCGCAAGGCATTAGAAAGCCATTTTAATTTAAATGAACTCTCAGCGTTCCCCTTTGAAGAAAGTGGTGTTTTAAGATTTTATTTATGCGATAACCAAGGCAATCAAATATCTTCAAATTTTAATTTTTCTGAAGGCAAATGGTTTGAAGAACACCATGAAGTTGGTTTTAATTGGTCTTGGCGCCCCTATTTTTACGAACTTCTCGCACTAGAGCATGTTAACGACAGCTATCGTATTGTCACATCAGAACCCTACCGAGACTACACAACTAGCTTATTATGCAAAACCATGGCCTTGCGCTTGGATGCAGAACGCATCTTACTGATCGACGTGGTTGCTGAATGGTTGTAAGCATTAGCTATCAATATCAGGCCAATTTGACCTTAAATAGCCGCACACATCGGTAAAACACCCTAACCTACTTCTATGGACCAATTAAATACCTTGCATTAGTTCTGCACCATGTTTTTTTAACCATAACCTTTGTTCCTGATAGGCTGGCAAATACTTAGCCACTAACTGCCAAAACAGCTTGGAATGGTTTCTGATTTTAAGATGGCAAAGTTCATGCACTACCACATATTCCAATACTTCAGGCGGTGCCATAATCAATAACCAATTAATATTAATATCATTATGGATACCACAGCTACCCCAGCGGCTTTTTTGCGCCTTAATCCGTACAACATTGGGCTTAAACGCTTGCTCTAGCACCCAGCGCTGAACGATTTGCTCCACCTCATGTTTGGCTTGTTTTTTTAGCCACTGTTCCAAGGCTTTTTTTATGGCATCGCTATTTTCCGTTGCTAATAAAGCGACAGGAACATACGCCGTTAAAGTATCATCAAATTCAATGCTAATTTTTTTTAAGGCCGATGCTTTTACCCTTAAACGCTGGACGAGTCCACGGTATAAAATTTCAGCACCCGCCTGGTAAATTTTAGGATCCTGCGCTAGCTTGCTGTTAGTTTTCTCCGCAATTTTTTCTAACGCCTGTTGTATCCAGTCTTGTTTAGCCGACACGAATTGATGGACGCTTAACTCAGCCACTTTTAGAGGCGCAACCACTTCTACCCTATTATGGCTAACCACAATACGTACCCGGCTAGCTTTTGGGCTACGTTTGATCTGATAATGAAAAGGCAGACTATTGGACACTAATTTATTGGCTCTGCATACGTTGATTTAATTCTTGCCATAGGTTTAAACGTTCAGCATTGCCTAAGCGTTTACCCGAACCTCTGGATTTAGCGAGCCATAAACCATCACCGTTAAAGCTATACACCGGTATCAGGTCCCGGCGCTTAGTCGCAGGCTCTATCGCCGGAATCAAGTTATCCAAAACCAGTGGCACAGCTTTTGGATTTTCAAAGTAAGTTAATACCATATGAGCCTGGTTTAATTTAAACGCCTTAACATAGGTTATGCGCATCTTACTTTCATCAACACCCAATTGTTTGAGGGTGAAATATTTGGCAATCGCAAAATCTTCACAATCCCCTCCTCCTGTGGCTAAAAACTCAATAGGGGTAGCCCAGTAATCTTCTGTTTTCCAATGCTCTATATCATTGACAAATACAACGTTTTCATTAAAAAAGCGATTTGCGCGTTGGAGTTTTTCTAAATCTGGCAAATTTTTTGCCGTTTGTAATAATTCTTCCCACTCAATAAAGCGTCTTTCTGCTTGTTCGCCATATTGCTTACGGATTTGTAGAGTCAGTTCACTACTGATAGCACTTGTTATAAACACAACCAAGCCACAAAACCACAGCAAGCCTGTTTTGTTTGGGAGCAGGAAAAAACCTAAACCACCAAATTTAGCGGCTTGCACCCGCTATGCCTATTGCCTTGATCATATCAAAATCTAGCTCCGAATAAATGTTTTCGGCCAAGATGTTTATGTCCAATAAGTCACCAACAACCATCATATTTTCAACAAAAGCAAATTTTTCTGTATCTTCGCTAATCCCATTTCCTAAGCATCTAGCGATACGGATATAATCCGGTTTAAGTGTTTTTGCAATTTCTATGGACATGGACACGGTCTCAAAGCGTTTTAACATTATCTTCGCGCCGTGGGCATGCACAAAAGCATCAAATTCTTTAAACAGCTTAAGCTCTTTTGCCGCTGCGTAAGCGGAAAAACTAAACACTAATCGGCTTGCAACCTTATGATGTTGTTGTAGCTTAGTAGCCAACCACATTCGAAACTCAACATTTTTAATCGTCCTGATCGATAAACTGACCGCTATCGAAGCATCATCCCCTTGAGTTTCCAGATGCTCTAACATTTGTCCCAAAACATCCTTATCGAGCTCAACAATTTTTTCAAACTTTTCAGCGATGGCAACAAACGTGCCAATAGGGATCAATTCCCCTGAAGCATCAATTACTTTAATAAAGGCATCTTCCATTAAAATGCCACCCGTCTTAAAGTTTTCAGTTGGCGATATACACTCAATCTTATAACTTTTGCGCTCGATGATATCGAACACTAAAGCTTTCCAGGCCGCAGTATCCTTGGCTTGCTCATCGCGCACCCGGATATAATAACTATTGGCTCCTATGAGCTTAGCTTGCTCATAGGCTTCAGTAGCTGCGGCCAAAGTGCCAGCTGTGGTTTCCATCGGATTAAACGCGGTTACGCCAATATGGGCAATATCATGTTTTTGGTATCGGCCACCTAATTCAGTAAGTGCCAGTGCTATCGCCTTAGCGATCTGCTCGGCTTGGCTGACTACCAAACCTTTTGCCAAGATAGCGAAATCACCGCCAAAAAAGTGGTAAATCTTAATGTCATATTCGGCAAACTCTAGGGCTGTTTGTTGTAAGGTTTGTGCACATTCCAATAAAAACTGGTCGATGGTCGCGCTATCATGTTCTTTACTCATCGCCTTAAGGCCATCAATTTTTGTCAAAAACACAAAGGCATTATTGTTTTCCATAAACAATTTTTTCATATCGGTTTCAAAGCTGCTTTTTTTCTCTAAGCGTGTAACATTATCTTCATGCAGCTTTTTGCCTAGCTCCTCAAGTTTATGGTTGAGGTTTTTTATCAATGTACTAATTTTTCTGGACATCTTATTCATGGAATTAGCTACATTTCTTACCTCCAATGTCCATGGCAGCGGCTCTATCGTATCAAATTCACCTTCAGAGATTTTCACAGCCAGCAAATTAATGTTTTTTAAGGGTAATAAAATGAACCTCAAGACAAAAAACAGCAAAAACACGGACACTACAAAAGCCACTGCGGAATACACCAACGCCATTTTGGCTTGTTGAAAAAGTTTTAAATATGCATAGCCCGGGTTAATACTAACGGAAATCACGCCTCCGATGCTCCAGCCAGAATTAATTTCACTTTTTGCCACGGCAGTGTTTAAAGGCAACATGCGCATAAACCATGCTGGCACATTTTTAGTTTCCACATCATTGGTGCGGTTTACTAACTCTTTCGCGTCAGAATTGACTAACTTAATTTCCTTATAATAACCTCGATCAAATATCGCTCCGATCATGGTTTGCAAAATGGGGTCGGCTTGGTTAGCAATATAGGGACTAAGTGACAAACCAAGCGAGGTTGCGGTATCTTGCGCATGAATTTCTGATTCAATTTGCAAGTAATTTTTTATGTTATTCACACTGATCACAAAATTAAGGGAGAAAACCATCAAAAATAATGCCGTAATTAAGCCCAACAGTTGTTTGGATAAAGTCATGATTTTCGTCCCTTTGTAATTTTATTGGTTAACCATATGTGCCGCCAAGGGTGCAAAAGCTTGTATCAAAGTTTCCCTCACATTAGCCTCCATTGGTATATCGTTCAGTGCCTTAATCATACACATCATCCATTCGTCTTTTTCTTTGACCCCCACTTTAAAAGGGAAATGACGTTGCCGTAATCTGGGATGCCCGTATTCTTGTACAAATAAATCGGGGCCACCTAACCAACCAGAGAGATATTTAAACAGTTTAACTTGTGCCGATGCCAAACTTTCACCATGCACAGCCCGCACTGCCTTAGCCTCGGGTAATGTGTCCATATAAAAATAAAAACGTTCAACTAACGTTGCAATGGCTTTCTCTCCCCCAATCAATTCGTAAGTCGTTTTTTCATTGTTAATTGCGTCTGACATTCTTAATCCTAGTATCTTAATGCTTAAAAAACTAATCACCAATTTTTAGCGCTACTTTCGAAACTCCTGTACCATCTAATTGTCTATACTAATGTTACTAATTTCCGGAGCCTTAAAAAATGAGATTAAATACCGCTGTTTCACATTCTGAAGCTAATTCATTAGCCTCGAACAAAGTCCTCAAAAATACATATTTACTGCTCTCAATGACTTTGCTGTTTAGCGCCATGACAGCAGGTGCAGCAATGTACCTTAACTTACCCCATCCCGGCATAATTATCACCTTAGTGGGTTATTTTGGCCTGTTATTTTTAACTGAAAAGTTCCGCAATAGTAGCCTAGGCTTAGTCTTTGTCTTCGCACTTACCGGCTTTATGGGTTTAACTTTAGGCCCTATCTTAAACCAGTATGTTAACGTTTACAGCAATGGCAACCAACTTATACTGACCGCACTGGGTGGCACAGGTGTGATATTTTTAGCCCTGTCTGCTTATGCGATGACTAGCCGTAAAGATTTCAGCTTTATGGGTGGCTTTTTAATGGTTGGCATATTGGTCGCTTTTTTAGCAGGCATCGGTGCCTTAGTCTTTGCGATACCTGGTTTGGCGCTGGCTGTGTCTGCGATGTTTATCTTACTCATGTCTGGCATGATACTGTATCAAACAAGTGCAATTATTCATGGCGGTGAGACCAATTACATTTCTGCAACCGTTACTTTATATGTTTCTATATATAATTTGTTTATGAGTTTATTACAATTACTAGGTGTTTTTAGCGGCGACGATTAATCCTTAACCAGACTAAAACGCCCATAGCCAATAAGCCATGCATTTAGGCTTATTGGCTAACGCTAACCCTATTAACACCAGTCACTAGAACTAATCAGTTGTGTACCACCCTGCCATAACAGCACCTGGCTAATTACCGTTATCGCTGTTGCCCTGCACCATGAAGCCGAATCAACAAAGCCGCCTCATCTTGACTTAAACCACTATTTTGCATTAATTCATTAACACTTGCGCCGCTGCGGACTTTTTGGATAACACCGCCATAAGGATGTGAACTTTGGTCTACAAACTGCTGCTCACTCAGTTTAATGAGTAGCTCACCAATTTGCGCATCAGTATGTTCTATCCGATGATCTACCTTAACAGCCGCCTTACATAAACCCGCAACATCGTTTTTGTTGGCCTCTAAAGTTTCCACCAGCCCTGCCAATTGCCGTTTCAACTTAATCTGGGCTAATACTAACCCTACCAAGACCATGATAAAAACCACGTTAATCACTGTTAACGCGATTACAAGCCAATTAGCCATTAAACGATTTCATCAATATGTTCATTGCTTTCGCCTTCTGTGTCGTGCTCAGGTTTGTGTTCTTTAGGTAAGGGATGGTCAGGCTGGTCTTTAGCCTCTTTTTCATGCTTGATCTTAACCGTTTTAAGGATAGCTGGCGTGGCTTTGATTGCATCTATTTGTATCATGACGCTCACCTGTTATTCCTGTTTCACCACTGTTGGTGCCAAATTCAGTAACTTTGCGCGCTCTGCATCACTTGCACCATAGCGTGCAAATGCTTGTGACATTAGCACCAACGCCACTCGCCGGTTTTTAAACCGGCCTTGTTCATCGACATTATCGGCTATAGGATGAAACTCACCATATCCAATAGCCGATAATCTTGTAGGATCAATACCTTGTTTAACAAATTCTTGCACGACACTGGTTGCGCGTGCGGCTGACAAATTCCAATTAGAGGGGAATTTAATGGTCTCAATGGGAATATTATCAGTATGCCCTTCAACATTAATAACATTTGGAAATGGCTTAATAACTTCTGCTATTTTTTCCAACACCGGCAAGGCTTTTTTAGACAAATCAGCCTCTCCGCTCAAAAATAACAATTCACTGCTCATTTCTAATTCCACCCAATAATCAAACTTTTTGATATTGACCAGTTTTTCATCGATAAAAGGTTGTAAGGCAACCTCAAATTGTTCGGACACTTCGGTCAGCAGTTTCCTTTCTTTTATAATTTCTGCGCTGAGCTCTTGTTTTTTATCCTGTTCAGCATCAGTAGTACTGGGGTTCTCTAACTGTATCGGCTGGATAGTTGTCGGTACTGAACCGACCTGTATTGGTTCCGGGACATTGCCTATTTGTTCACGATTGGCAAAGGCGTCGTTTAAGGATTCCGATAAGGTTTTATATTTACCCTCATTCACCGAAGAAATGGCATACATCACAACAAAAAAAGCAAACAATAATGTCACAAAGTCAGCATAAGACAGCACCCAACGTTCATGCCCGCCAGATTCTTCCAACTCCTGCCGTTTCCGCCGCCTAGCCATTGCTAAAACTTATTGTTGTCATGTAAATAGCCACTTAATTTAAGTTCAATATTGCGTGGGTTTTCACCTTCAGCAATTGAGACAATACCCTCTATCATCAATTCTTTGGCTTGGCTTAGAATTAATATATTTAATTTCAGCTTATGCGCAATAGGTAAAAAAATCAGGTTAGCCGACGCCACGCCATAAATGGTTGCCACAAAAGCCGTGGCAATACCCTCACCCAATAACCTTGGGTCCGCTAAGTTTTGCATCACATGGATCAAGCCCATCACCGCGCCAATAATGCCAATGGTAGGCGCATAGCCACCCATTGCTTCAAACAGCTTTGCCGCTTGCAAATCGCGCTCTTCCTTGGCATTTAATTCAACTTCCAGCACATCACGGATAACCCCAGGCTCATTACCATCAACCAATAGTTGTAAACCCTTATTAATGAACATGTCTTTTTTTTCCTTAAACATTTCATTTTCTAAGCCCAGCAAGCCTTCTTTACGGGCAACCGTGCTCCAACCCACGACTTTGCTGATTTGCATTTTTAAATTAAGCTTAGGCGGCTGAAATACCCACTTCAGCATTTTCATACTTCGCATAAACACTAATGGCGGAAATTGCAACATACTGGCCCCTAAGGTGCCACCCAACACGATAATAGCTGCAGGGCCATTCCATAATGCTCCCAGAATGCCGCCATCGAGAAGATTGCCAAGCAATATGGCGCCGACTCCAACGATAATGCCTAAGATACTTAATGCATCCATTATTTAGCCTTAATGTGCTTCCAACCAATCGGTTAATCTTGCACGTAACCTCAAAATTGCCTGGCTGCTAATTTGGCTAACCCGGGATTCGGTAATATTGAGCACTTCGCCAATTTCCCGTAAATTCAGTTCATCATCATAATACAAAGAAATCACTAATCGCTCGCGCTCTGGCAATGCCATAATCGCTTCTGCTAAGGCCTGTTGAAAACCAGCACGGCTTATATTTTCAAACGGGCTTGCACTCGCTTCAGAAACCACATTTAAATAATCGTCACCTGTTTCGGAAAGTTCCTCCACACTAAACAGATGCACGCTGGTTGAATCTTGCAATATTTGATTATATTCAGCCAGCGAAATGCCTAGATGGCTAGCCACTTCTACATCTTTAGCTTCCCTGCCCTGCTGGCTTTCCAATACACGGATAGCTTCAGTGACCATGCGGGCCTTTTTATGTACCGAACGCGGTGTCCAATCAGAACGCCGAACCTCATCTAACATAGCGCCCCGAATGCGGATACTGGCATAAGTTTCAAAACTGGCGCCTTGCGTTGCATCAAAATTTTTAATAGCTTCCAGCAAGCCCAACATGCCAGACTGGATTAAATCATCAACTTGTACGGTATCCGGCAATTTACCTAATAAATGATAGGCAATACGCTTAACCAGTGGCACATGCTGTAATACCAAACTGTCCGTGCCACCTGCCTGGACAGCGGTGTACATGGCCACTCCATTCATGCAACATCCTGTGCGCCATATTGAACCATGCGCTCAATAAAAAATTCTAAATAACCGCCGGCCTCAGTTTTAACAGGCCATGACGATATTTTTTCAGTAATCGCCTTAATGGCCAGTGCCGCCTTACTTTTAGGAAACGCCGCCATTACAGGGGTTTGTTTTTGTACCGATTTACGCAAAAATTCATCATAAGGCACAGCACCAACAAATTGCAGGCTG
Organism: Methylococcaceae bacterium; assembly: GCA_041660045.1. Taxonomy (GTDB): domain Bacteria; phylum Pseudomonadota; class Gammaproteobacteria; order Methylococcales; family Methylomonadaceae; genus WM-3-3. The sequence goes on from JBAZXA010000011.1 coordinate 43,309, forward strand.
ACATCTAAATAACGGTCTGTCACTTTAGTGAGTTTCTGGAATAGCTGTTGCCCTTGTTGCGGACTTTGCACCATATTCGTCACCACATGAAAATTAGATAAGCCGTAATCCCTGTTTAACAGCTTGATAAAGGCATAGGCATCAGTCAATGAGGTAGGCTCATCACAAACCACAACTATAATCTCTTGGCTAGCCCGGGCGAAATTTACCACCCCGGCAGAAATGCCAGCGGCAGTATCGACAATCAAGACATCCAAGTCTTGGTCTAGATCACTGAATGCCCGGATTAAGGTGGCTTGCTCCAAAGTAGATAATTCGGACATTTTTTGAATGCCGGATGCCCCAGGTATCACTTTTAGGCCTGAAGGTGCCTCCACCATAATTTCTGCCAGCGACATTTCGCCGCTGACGACATGCGACAAGTTAAACTTAGGGTAGATGCCTAATAAGATATCGACATTGGCCAAACCCATATCGGCATCCAGTAAAGCGGTTTTTTTACCGGCTTGCGCAAAAGCAATCCCCATATTGACCGATAAATTGGTTTTACCTACACCACCTTTACCACTTGTTACCGCAATGACGCGCACAGGTTTAAGTTTGTTCATATTTCGGATTCCAGCTGCCTGATCAAATTGCTTATGCATAACTCTGCGCCATCCAGTTGTTATAACTGACATCACCAGTATAGTTGCTTTCTGAAATTGCATCTGTGACACACTGGCCAATTAATGCTTTCGCGGATGCCCTGTGCATATCTTCCGGCACTTGTTGGCCATCAGTGACAAACATTAAGGGCAAGTTTTGTTCAATTACCGCTGATAAAGCCGCTCCTATAGAGGCCGCCTCATCAAGTTTGGTCAACAAGCTGTATTGTGGTTCAAAGATCTGGAAAGCATCAATTATTTGGTTCATCGCACGGTACTCGGTCGCAGCAGACATGACCAAACAAGTCTTAATGGCAATATTGCTTTGTTGCAAAGTGTTTATTTGTTCGGTCAATTTCATCGAACGCTGGCTCATGCCCGCAGTATCAATCAACACCAAACGTTTATCTGAAAACTCATGGATAAGATTACGCAATTCCACGGGGCTGGACGCCACCCGAACAGGAATACCTAAAATTCGGCCATAAGTGTTTAATTGTTCGTGTGCACCGATGCGGTAATTGTCGGTCGTAATTAAGGCCACTTGCCTTGAGCCGTGCTTAAGGATAAATTTTGCGGCCAACTTTGCCACGCTAGTGGTTTTGCCTACGCCGGTTGGGCCAACCAAGGCCACAATACCACCTGATTCTAATAAACCGCCATCTGCCACCGGCAACACTTTCACCAGCATGTCTTGCGCTTTACTGAAAGCAGACTCAAGCTCTGGAAGGTTGCCTAAACGTTCCGCTATTTTCACCGTTAATTTTTTTGAGATACCCATAACCGCCAAACGTTGCATTAATTCTTGCTTAACTGAGTTTTCTTTTCCACCCACGGTTAAGCTAGCCTCTAAAAGACGGTTATCAAACGCTGCCCTAAGACTTTTAAGCTCTTTGCTCATTTCCATCAACAGCTTATCGGAAAAATTGCTATTTTTTGCTTCTGCGTTGTTAGTGGTAAAACTGATTTGTTCCCTATCTTTTAAATTTTTTTGTTCAGCTTCTGCCTCCGTGGTACGAAGATGGATTTTTTCAGCATAGCCCACATACTGGTCTACTTGCCGACGCATAGGACGTTGTTCAGTCATGATCTCTGGCGCTTTTTTCCGTTCACTGCTGATAATGTGTAAATGTTTTTTTTCAGCTTCAAAATCAGGCATCTCAAAAACTTTGTTCTCCAAGTCAGGCATTAAGCCTAGCTGTTCAGTCGCAGCTTGCTTCTGTAATTTGTTATGTACCAATTGCTCATCAAAATCTCGTGCCGCCACAATCTCGACACCGTCATCAACCGACCGGTTCGACAAAATGACAGCATCGGCGCCGAGTTCATCACGTACCATCCGCATGGCTTGACGTATATCTGCTGCAAAAAAACGTTTTATTTTCATTATGCTGCCTCATGGGTTATGCACGTCGCCCGACCGAAGACACCACTTTAATCTGCCGGTCTGGCGGAATTTCATTGTAAGCAAGGACATGTAAGCTTGAAATTGAATGCCTAACAAAACGCGATAACCAAGGCCTAATGTAAGATGAGACTAATAATATTGCTGTCTGGCCTTCCATTTCGATCTTATTTACGCTTTCTTGTATAGATTGGTGCATTTGTTCCGCCAACCCTGGTTCAATACCCACGCCATTTTCACCTGCTGTTTGTAATGACCTATGCAACAACTGTTCCAATTCATTATCTAACGTGATTACCGGCAACTGTTCTTGTATCCCACTGATTTCATGTATGATTAACCTACCTAACGAGGCTCTAACTGCAGATGTTAAAACGTCGGGATCTTGACTCTTACTGCCAAAATCAACCAAGGTTTCAGCAATACTGCGGATGTCGCGGATAGGCACATGTTCTTGCAACAAATTTTGCAATACTTTGGCTACCACGCCCAAAGGCAGCGTTTTAGGCACTAAATCTTCAACCAGCTTGGGTGAGGATTTAGCCAAATTCTCAAGGATTTTTTGGGTTTCTTCATAACCCAACAATTCATGGGCATGGCTTTGCAAAATATGACTTAAATGTGTCGCTACTACAGTACTAGGATCAACCACGGTATAGCCTAAAGTTTGGGCATGGTCTTTCTGGTTAGGATCTATCCAGATAGCTTCTAAACCAAAAGCTGGATCGCGTCCCGCCTTACCTGGCAGGGTACCAAATACACGGCCTGGATTTATCGCCATTTCCAATTCCGGCATAATTTCCGCCTCGCCAACGGTGACGCCCATTAAGGATATGCGGTAGCTGGTTGGACTTAAGTCCAAGTTATCGCGAATATGCACAGAGGGCACTAAAAAGCCCAATTCCTGTGATAACTTTTTACGTATGCCTTTAATCCGCATCATTAGTTGACCCCCTTGGTTTTTGTCCACCAACGGAATTAGCCGATAACCTACTTCAAGACCTATCACATCCACTGGCAAAACATCATCCCAACCCAATTCCCTGATTTCGGGGGAGATTGGTACTAAGGCCTTACCACTGTCCGACTGGAATAGTTCCGCTTGTTTGTTGCGTTTATTGATCCAATAACCCGCACCCGCCAAGCTGGCCGCCAAAAATAAGAAGACTAAATTCGGCATACCAGGTATAGCCCCTAACAAACCAATCACGGCCGCGGTAATAATTAATGCCTTGGGATTTTCAAATAATTGCGAACTAATTTGTTTACCAACATCTTGGTTACTGGTACCTACCCGGGTAACCACTAAGGCGGATGCAATCGACAACAATAAGGAAGGGATTTGCGCCACTAAACCATCACCGATAGTCAACAACACATAAATCCGTCCGGCATCGGCAAAACTTAAATCATGCTGGGCGACACCGATGGCTAAACCACCTATTACGTTAACCAGCAAAATGATGATACCCGCTACAGCATCGCCGCGGACAAATTTGCTGGCGCCATCCATAGAGCCATAAAAATCAGCTTCTGTTGCCACTTCAACTCGGCGGTTGCGGGCTTCATCTTGATTGATTAAACCCGCATTTAAATCGGCATCGATGGCTAATTGCTTGCCCGGTAAGGCATCTAAGGTAAAGCGCGCGGCAACTTCTGCAATACGCCCGGCACCCTTGGTAACCACTATAAAGTTGATGACCAATAAAATGACAAAAACGACAAAACCAACGGCAAAATTACCCCCAATAACAAAGGCACCAAAAGCCTCAATCACTTTACCTGCGGCATCCCCACCTTCGTGCCCCTCTAGCAACACTATACGGGTGGACGCTACGTTTAAAGCCAACCTTAGTAAGGTGGCCACTAAAATAACTGTTGGGAAAGCGGCAAATTCCAGTGGCTTAACCATGTAAACCACGACCAGTAAAATAATTAAGGAAAAAGCAATATTAAACGTAAACAGCAAATCCAACATAAATGCTGGCAAAGGCACAATAATCATCGCCAGCAAAATCATGATGATAATCGGCGCCCCTAAACCTGCGCTTGCCGCAAATTTTAAACCTGCAATAATTTTGCTAAAGTCCATGGTTATTCATCCCGCTTAAATTCATCAGGCACAGGAATATCTCTAGGCGGCAACGGCATTTCCGAATGATATAAACGTGCTGTTTTTAGTTGATAGACATAGGCGAGTACTTGTGCAACAGCCAAATACAGACCTTGTGGAATTTGTTCATCGATCTCAGTGGCATAAAACAAAGCCCGCGCTAAAGGCGGCGATGCCACTAGCGGAACTTTAGCCTCAGTAGCCACTTTGCGTATCTGGGCGGCAATTAAATCTGCACCCTTTGCAATGACTTTAGGTGCGCCGCCTACATCCTGGTCATATTTTAAGGCCACGGCATAATGTGTCGGGTTAGTTACTATCACGTCGGCAGTCGGAACATCTGCCATCATACGACGCTGTGCCGCCTCGGTTTGGGCGCGCCTGACACGGTGTTTTATTTCAGGACTACCTTCGCTTTGTTTCGCTTCATCCTTGATTTCCTGACGCGACATTTTTAATTCTTTGTTGTAATGCCATATTTGGTAAGGTACATCGATTGCTACAACCACAATCAACGAGGCTCCCAATATTAGATAACTGCGTTCAATTATAAAAGTTGAATGGGCAATCGATTGTTCTAGTGGTTCTAAACCTAGACCTAATAATTCATTAAAAAATCGTTTAAATAAAACAATAGATACGCTTAAAATCAGCACCACATAACTTAACGATTTCAGTAATTCAACCCAGCCGTTTATTGAAAATATGCGCGCTAGCCCTTTAAGCGGATCCATTTTCTCAAACTTAGGTTCCAACGCTTGCCAGCTAAACACCCAACCACCAAGCACAGCCGGGGCAATTAAAGCGACTACGATCATTACCGCCATAAACGGGCCTAGCACCAACAAGGCCTCTCCTGCGGCTTGCTTTAGATAAATCAGCGGAGCATCAGGATTTAATAGCTCAGGCCTGCTCAGTTGAAATTGCTTTTTCATTAGATTAAGCAAGGTCCGTCCAATATCCCCGCCAAAACTCTTTAATAAAATTGCACTGGTCACCAGCATGGCAAAAATATTCAATTCTTTAGAGCGGGCAATTTGACCTTTATTTCTAGCCTCACTCAGCCGTTTACTGGTGGGTTCTTCGGTTTTTTCCTGGTCGTCAGACATGTTTCCCCCTAAACCCTAAGTAGTGCGCCGATCAAATCATAAGCTTCTGTTAAAAAGCTACTGAACTGATCTAAGGTGTCGGGTAAGGTCAGCCAAACCATTAAAATGCCAAAAACAATGGTAACGGGCAAACCCACTGAAAAAATATTCAATTGTGGCGCAGCCCGCGTGGCAACGCCAAAACAAATATTGACCAGAAGTAAGCTGATAGTAATAGGCATACACATCAGCACGCCCCCGGCAAATAGCCGGCTAGCCCAGGCGACTACTGCCCACAAGCCAGATTTGTCTATACCGTCTACACCGATGGGTAAGGACTTAAAACTATCCAATAAAATCTTTAACAGTAATAAATGCGCATCTAAGGTGAAAAAAAGCAATGTCGCCAAGGTGACATAAAACTGACTGACAACCAGCACTTGCCCACCATTTTGTGGATCAATCTGGGATGAGAAACCTAACCCCAAACTGTAAGCCGCACTTTGCCCGGCAAAAGCCACCGCAGCAAAGCACAATTGCAAAATAAAACCGCTAACCACCCCTATCATCAGTTGTTGGATGGCAACGACCAAGCCCTCATAACTGAACACCACAATATCAGGCAGTGGTGGTAACAAAGGCATAACCATAATGGTTAAAGCTAACGAAAAAACAACTCTTACCCGCGCAGGTATTGCCGTTGCACTGAATACCGGTGCGCTTAAAAATAAGCTACTAATGCGGATAAAAGGCCAGATAAACGCGCTGACCAGGCCTACAATTTCCGCCTCAGTAAAGTTCACCCGCTTAGCCAATCAAATGGGGAATTTCACGGACTAAATCTTGGAAATAATCCAATCCGTTCTGTAACATCCATGGCCCCAAAATGAGTAGAATTAGCGCAGTAACAATAACTTTAGGCACAAACGTTAAAGTTGATTCGTTAATTTGCGTAGCCGCTTGGAACATGGCGATAATCAAGCCCACCAACAACGATGGTAACAAGATTGGCATAGCCAATTTAGCAGTGATTACCATGGCTTGCTGGCCTAGGTCATAAATCGTTTCTGGGGTCATGGTGCTCTCCTGTCAGGCTTAAGAGACATAAAAACTGGCTGCCAACATTTCAATCATTAAGCTCCAGCCATCGGCTAACACAAACAGCATAATTTTAAATGGCAAGGAAATAATGAGTGGTGACAAGGTCACCATACCCATAGATAGCAGCACGCTGGCCACCACTAAATCGATAATTAAAAACGGCAGGAATATTAAAAAACCAATTTGGAATGCCGTTTTCAGTTCACTGGTCATATACGCTGGCACTAGCAAGGTGAAAGGCACTTCCTCAGGGGTATTGGGTGCAGGTTTACCAGAAATCCTCATAAACATATCAAGGTCAGCTTCGCGGGTTTGTTTTAACATAAACTGGCGAAATGGCAGCGATGCCTTTTCTAAGGCCTCAATTTCGCTAATTTTTTCTTCCATATAAGGTTGTACCGCTTCGGTATTAATTTTTTCAAACACCGGTGTCATGATGAATAGCGTTAAAAACAAAGACAAACCAACCAAAATTTGGTTGCTAGGGGCTTGTCCTGCACCTAAGGCTTGGCGCAACAAGCTCATAACAATAATAACGCGGGTAAATGCCGTCATTGATAATAACAATGCCGGCAACACGGTCAATAAGGTCATCAAAACCAATATTTGGATGGTGACCGTGTAAGTTTGATTGCCTTTAGGGTTGCTGTTTATGGTTAAGGCATCGATGCCAGGTAAAGCCCAAGCATTATCTTGGCTGAGCAAAAACAGGCCGGTTACGCCGATAAAAGCCAATAGGTAACGTTTAAGCATCATGGCGACCTTTGGTCTGATTGGCGGCTATAGCCTGCATGAGTTTTTGTGCAAACGCCGGTTCCGCCATGGGTTCAGGGGCAGATTTCCTTAAGCAATCGTCACCTTCCAAAACCTGTAAGGTCTCAATACGCGCCGAAGTTACCGCCAGCAGCAATTGTTTTTTACCCACTTGCAGTAAAATAACCTTTTCACGCGCACCTAACGGCAATGCTGAAACTATGTGCATTTTCCCGGTATTATTGACTGCCAAGCCGCTAAATTTTCGTAACGCCCAAGCCATTAGCCCAATCACACTGAGTACCAACAGCAATCCCAATCCCCAACTAGCGACATCGCTAGCTGAAACAATGCCATGAGGCTTAACTGGCTCGGCCAAGGCTAAACTGGCCCAACACAGCATAGTTCCGATAAGGCCTAATTTGCTTAACATCAGCCTAACCGTTTAACGCGTTCGGAAGGGCTAATGACATCAGTCAACCTAATCCCAAACTTATCATTGACCACAACAACCTCGCCATGGGCAATCAACATCCCGTTGACCAATACATCCAGAGGTTCGCCAGCAAAGCGGTCTAACTCAACCACTGAACCTTGATTTAATTGCAATAAGTTTTTGATATTGATGTTAGTCCGGCCAATTTCCATGGAAATGGTGACGGGCACTTCTAAGATCACATCAAGATTTATTTCATCATTGCCATCAGACATTTTGTTGTCATCTGCGTGACTGTCGAATTGTTCAAATTTTGCAACCGATACTTCAGATGAGTCATTGCTTGTTGTTGGGTTGGTCTCGTTCATTTTAGTTTCCCACTATTAATTTATGTATGCCTGCTTTATTCATTTAAAATTTTGTCAATAATCTGTACGGCGTAATTGCCGTCGGAAACCCCAACCTTACCTTCAAATATGGGTACCCCAGCGGCTTTAATCTGCACAGTGTCCGGAAAATCAATCGGGATGACATCGCCTTTCTTAAAGCGCATGATATCCCTGAGTGTCATATGCTTCTCAACAAGCACGCTATCGAGCTCGAGTTCCGTCCTTAAAATTTCATTGCGTAAGGCAATTTGCCAACGCCCATCCACTTCGCTACGGTCACTGGTGACGGCATCAAGTAATTCGCGTATGGGTTCTAACATGGAATACGGCATCACAATGTTGATGTTGCCGCCGCCACCTTCTAATTCAACATGTATGGTTGAAATCACAACAATCTCTGAAGGGCTGACGATACTCGCAAACTGTGGATTGATTTCAGAACTGGAATATTCAATATGTAAATCCATCACTTGTTTCCAAGCTTCCATTAGATCCTTAAAAATCATGTCCAAAATTAAGCGGATCACCCGCATTTCAGTGGGGGTAAATTCACGGCCATCCACTTTGGTATAAAAATGTCCGCCGCCACCAAAAAAATTATCTACTGCAGTAAACACCAAACGCGGATCCATAACTATCAAAGCCCGCCCCCGTAAAGGCGAAAACCTAACAATATTTAAGTTAGTCGGGACAAATAGGCCTTGTACATATTCAGAATATTTTTGGATTTCAATGGCGGGTGTTGATATTTCTGCTGACCGTCGTAAAAAATTAAACAACGACACCCGTAAATATCGCGCAAAACGTTCGTTAACCATCTCCAAAGTCGGCATACGACCGCGTACAATCCGCTCTTGGCTAGCAAAATCGTAGGTCCTTAAACGATTAAATTCATTTTGGTCAAATGCTGAATCCTCAGCATCAACAGCTATATCACCATCATCGACGCCATGTAACAGGGCATCAATTTCTTCTTGGGATAACAGGTCAGCAGCCATAATTAAGCCTTATTGCATAACAAATGCGGTAAAATAAATTTCTTTGAGATGGCCAGGAATAGACATTTTGTGAAATATTTCCTCTATTTCATGCTTCATCGCCTCCCGCAGTTGATCTTTGCCTTCATGGGTTTTTAAATTTTCAGCACCTTGGGCACTAATCGCCATCAGCAAGTTATTGCGTACCATAGGTTCGTGCTTTTTCATTGCTTCTGCGGTACCCAAGCCTTCCAGCATGACGGATATACTGATCTGCACTACTTTTACGGATGAATCCTTACCAAAATTAACAATTAATGGCGGCTTTTCCATTTCAAAATAAGTCGCTTCAACATGTTCACCTGCTTCTGCATCTGCAGTTTCGCCCTCTTTACCTGCAGCCGCTGCTTTGCTATCACCTTTCATGAAAAAATAAGCCGCGCCTCCACCACCACCCAAGAGCACTAAGACGGCAACGATAATAATGATTAATTTTTTTGGCGATTTTTTTGCTTCGCCCTCATTTGCATGTGTTTCAGCCATGTCGGATACCTATAGAATTTTTATGTACTCAAGCAAATTAAAGACCATATTAACTTTAGTTATATTTAACAAAACCTTATCTATTAATAGCGTCAAAAAAACTCGGCTAAGCACGTGACCTGTCACGGTAAGTATGGCTAAACCTTTAATAACAGCTTAACTGGCTACGCTTGCGCCAAAATTTTGTCGCCACTTGACATAATTTTGCCTTAACTGCCATTTTGCCAAGCGCAGCAAAGAATTGGCGAAATTACCAGCCAAATTAGAAAAGCGGTCTACAATTGCTAGTTAATATCAGTAGTGTCAAAGTCTTAAGCATGAAAATCCAAAACTATTCTATTGAATACGCCGATTTTGCAAGCGCATTCGAAGCCATCAATAAACTACGCAGTACCGTGTTAACGCCTGAATATACAATTGAGGATACGCTTGATTGGCAATGCCATCATGTCATAGCCCGTGATGATGAGCAGCAAGTGCTCGGTGGTGGTTGTCTTAGCCCAGATGGCGAAATTAGCTATTTGGCCGTTCTCCCGCCATATCACAACATGGGCATAGGCCGCGGGTTACTGGACGCATTAAGCAATAAGGCGCGCAAACTCAATCACCACGAAATGTGGTTGAAAGCCCCTGTCAGTGTTCAGGACTATTTTCTAAAACACGGTTTTTATCAAACTGGCGAAGACATTCTCAAGTTGACTCTAACACCTAAACCAATCGTCAGAAATACAGTCAAACCTCGTCAAACTTCGGTTCCTGCTGAAGAGATTAATACCCTGGCCGATGCTGGCATAGCCAGTGCGCAGCTTATTACTGGTGGGCGCCGCGGGTTGGGAATATTTACGCCGGATTTAGAACTTAATTTGTATGGGCAAAAACAAGTGTTGTCGGCGCTTAAACAATTTGCCATTGAAAATCGTGAAGGCCAAATCCGTATCATCGTACAAAATACCATGAACGCACGTAGCCAAAAGCACCCGTTGCTGGATTTAGCCCAACGCTTGCCCTCATCGTTTTTATTTAGGGAACCTGTTGAAGCGGAAGAATTGCAATATACCTCAGCCTATTTAATTAATGACCGGGATGGTTATCTCTTCCGGGTCGCCAATAACCGTTACCAAGGTAGCTGGAGCCCTGCTTTAGCCTCCCGGCAACGGCAACTGCGTGACGAATTTGAACGTGCTTGGGAGCGCTGTTTGCCCTGCGTGGAGTTTCGCACACTGGGTTTATAGGCTAGCAATTGGCCTTAATTCAGCTTAACTACTAATTTAAAGGCTTAATCCTCCAAAATGCCTAAACCTATGGCTACCCGGGCTAGCTCAGCCAAGGTGGCAACATTAAGTTTGGTTTTCACTTGCGTGCTGTAATTGGCGACGGTTTTATAACTTAAACGTAATTCATCAGCTACTTTATGCACTGTTAACCCTTTTGCCAATAGGCGAAAAACATCAAACTCCCGGGGCGAAAGTGAATCTAAAAGAATACGATAATCTTCTTGTTGACCAAATTTGGCTTTTAATAAATTAGCTTCAATATAAATTTGGCCTTGGGCAATTTTTTGCACCGCTTCCACTAAAATATCTGCTGCGGTATTTTTAGTGATATAACCCTTGGCACCGGCATTTAGTGCACGTTCAATATACACGGCCTCATCATGCACGCTAAAAACCAAGATTTTAGCGTGGCTATCACGCGCACAAAGCCGCCGGATCACCTCCAATCCACCTATGCCCGGCATAGACAAATCCAATACCACAACATCAGGCTGTAGCGCTAGGTATAACTGGCAGACGGCTTCACCACGCTCAGCTTCAGCAACGATTTCTATGCTCGTGGTTGACGACAACAATAAGCGAAAGCCCGCCCGGACTACGGCATGGTCATCAACCAGTATGATTCGGGTTTTAGCATTCATGACAGGGGTATGCTCGCCCGGATATTAACACCTTGGCCTAATTCCGCATTAAGTTCAAGCTGGCCTCCTAAGCTTTTTACCCGCTCCCTCACACCTAAAAACCCAAAACCGGCTTTTATTTTGGCTTCAGTACAACCTTGGCCATTATCTAAAACATGTAGGGTTAGTATGTGCCTGCCTTTGACCTGGGCTATGGCTAAAATGACAGACGCTTGAGTAGCCTCAGAATGCCTGATGATATTGGTGATACATTCTTGCACAACCCGAAATATCTGTATGCACAATTTCGGCTCCAGATCATCGACCGCATCACTACAGCGGATGGTGATGCTTAATTTTGGCTGTCTAGCCGCCCAATAATTCACTAAATCTTCCAAGGTCGCTTTCAGACCAAGTTCGGATAACACTAAAGGGTGCAAGTTACGCATCATAGACCGCACCACGGTAATTAAGTGGTCACAAATGCCAACTATGGTATCGGCAATGGCAACCACTTCGCTAGGCTGCTGTTTTGCTGCCACTGCCATAACTTTAACCGCGGTTAGTGATTGCCCCAATTCATCATGTAATTCTTGCGATAGCCGTTGCCGCTCATCTTCTTGTATTTGTAAGGAGTGTAAAGCCAACGCGCTGTTTTCCTTATTCGCGGCATCCAACACGCTGGTCATATGATTAATCGCTTTGGCAATACTGTTATATTCTTGAGTGGCAAATTCAGGTAATTTTTGCTGGTACTGGCCTTGTTCAATCGCTTGTAAACCTTGCACGATCTCACTAATAGACTTTAAAGCCTTATTAAACGACAAGTTCACCGCTAAGAACATCATAAGTGCCATAATCAGTATGGATACAAAAAAAGCCCGGCTTTCCTTCCAAGCCTCACACATTTCATCATAAGGGTCTGCAACAATACCTAAGGTGACTTGTTGGCCATCCGCGCTAACCAACTGCTGGTCGACTTCAGGATAGTCCGTACTGACTAAATTAACAAACCATTGCGGTGGCTGCTCATCATCTGCCGATTGTTTTAATGTTGAGGTAAACTTAACCACTACTCCATCGGGTTTTTTAAGCTGTATTTTTAAATGCCGGGTTTGTTCTAATGAGACAAAGCTAGGTAACCAAGTATTTAAATCAACTGTTGTCTGTTGTGATTTCAGCAGATTTAACTTGATGAGTTGCGCTGCCAAATTTACCGAAGAAGCTATTTCCCGATTCACCGAGTCACGGGCTTGCCACACGGTCACAGCCCCGCCTAAAGCAATGATTAAGCCGCAAGCAAACAAAATCCCTAAATTAATTTGGTAACGTAAACTCATTATCCCACAGCAAAATTAGCCATTATTGCCTGTTATAAACAGTATTGAACCTATGAAAAATTCTTTTTTTTATAAGCTTCTAAAGCTTGAGGCCTAATTAGAATTTATTTCTATAAGCCGACAACCATTAAATGCCTTATTAAAGACGTTCTTACATGGCATAGCGATAAGGTTAAGCAATTTTGATTTCAACCAAAGCTGCCTTAGTGGGTCAAGAGCGGAGAAATAAGATAGATAAACTTACTTGCGCGGAATTTTTGACATTCTGTTAAACACAATAACTGGTTTGCTGCCTTTAAATTCGCCGCCAGCTTAGTCTTTTGCCGAGGACAACAAACTACCCTCCAGCATTACCATGATGGTTAACTTTTAATAGGCTTGGGCTCTGAATCCACTGGCTCTTGGAACTTACGGTAATTAATCGAGACCTTTAAACCGGCAAAACTGCCAGCCATTTTAACTAATTCCTGGGTGGTTTTATCAAAACTTAGCTTGACTTCATTTAATGCCCGGTCTTCGTATCCTTTTTCGATACCGTGGGTTTCCAATAAAAAATGATACACAAAAACTTCTTTATCATTGTCATCGATAATTTCCAAGGGCTCACCCAATTTGGCTGTAACTGCCGATTTCTTAGGCAACGGTGCAGATATTTTATCGGTAAAATCTGAACTGGCGCGTAATTGTTTGGTTTCCTTGTTAATTTCAGCACCACCTATGGAGCGTAATGAAATCTCTAGAAATTCAGCTGGCGCTATCTGCAAAAACAACTGCGAAAATGCCCAAGAGGTAATCCGGCCTTCTTGGTTAAATTGCAAATCGGAAAAAAACTTGATTTCTGGCTTAATTATCTGGCCATTGACATCTACTTTACGGAACCAATAACGAAACTGCCTGCCATTTGGCGTAGCATTATTTTCACTGGGATAGAGCTTAGCCAAGGAGATAAAATCTTCGCTATATAAAATGGGCTCATTAAAGTGCAAGGTGAACTTATCCGTTACAAGCACTTTAAAATAGCGGTCAAACTCACTCATTTGCAAATAGGTTTGGTAAGCCCTAAGCCAATAAATGCAGCCGCTTAAGAGCACCGCCAATAAAATGGTGCAAGCGATGCGCATAGCTTTGCCTTGGTTTTTAGCTAGCATAAGTATTAATGTCGGGTCTCAGAATCTGTCATAATACCATCTTGCGACAACAGCAGCTCTACATCTACCGTGTCAAAATGGTACTGGGCATTGCAAAACTCGCAACTCACTTCAATAAGACTGCGCTCTTGCAATATATCGTACAGTTCACTCCGGCCTAAAGCCCGCAACGTACGCTCTATACGCTGCCTGGAGCATGAGCATTGGTAGCTGACCGCTTCCGGCTCAAACAACCTGATTTTTTCTTCATTAAAAAGGCGGTATAACATTTGTTCGCTGTCTAAAGCCAGCATTTCCTGGGCGGTTACCGTGCTAGCCAACATTTCCACACGCTCCCAGTCACTTTGAACACCTTCTTGTTCCGGTAATTCTTGCAATAGCAAGCCAGCCACTTGAGTTGCACTAGCAAAAATCCACAAACGCGTATTAAGCTGCTCAGAATTGCGAAAATAGGTTTCCAAGGCCGCCGCCAAATTTTCACCCATCAATTCAACAATGCCTTGATAAGGCTCGCTATCGTCTGGCTCAATGGTGATCACCAAACGGCCAGGACCAAACATATCTTGCAAAGAACCACTAGGCACTAAACCATTACTACGGATTAAGCCACGGATATGGCGGTTATGGGTCGCTTGTGCCACTAAGGTTTTAAGCGCACCAGTACCCTGCGCCTGCAAGATCATTGAACCTTTAAATTTAATGGTGGCCGAAAGCATAACTACGGCAGCTAATGCCTGCCCGAATTGTAACAATGCGTTATTATCATCAATTTGGTTTTGTCTTGCGACCTGCCAGCTTTGCGTTAATTTAACCCATTCACCGCGAATGCCGATATCCGCAAATAAAAAACGTCTTAATACGTCTTGCTCTGCCATGCTACTCCATGTTATATGTGCTTAAACAGTCTTCATAGTACTATTTGCCTGCATTAAATTACATACAAAATATCACATTGACCATGATTTTCTCAGTAAAAAAAACACAAATGCCTACTTTAGAAAACGCTTTGCCAGGACGTGATACCGCCATGTCGGTGACTAACCGGCATTTTGTCACCGGCAATCCCCTACTACCTCCTTTCCCTAGCCACTTAGCCGAAGCTTTATTTGGCCTAGGCTGTTTTTGGGGCGCCGAGCGAAAATTTTGGCAACTGCCTAATATTTTTAGCACCGCAGTGGGCTATAGCGCGGGCCTTACACCCAACGCCACTTATGATGAATTATGTACTGGCCTAACAGGCCATGCCGAAGTTGTCAAAGTGATATACGACCCAGCATTAACCCGCTATGAAGACTTGCTTAAAGTATTTTGGCAAGCCCATAACCCAACCCAAGGTATGCGACAAGGCAATGATGTTGGCACACAATACCGTTCTGGCATTTATACCTATACCGACGAGCAAATGCAGGCAGCCTTGGCATCTAAGCAACACTATCAAGAAAAACTAAGCGCTGCTGGCTTTAAGGACATTACTACCGAAATTATGCCAGCCCAAACGTTTTATTATGCCGAGGATTACCATCAACAATATCTGGCCAAAGAGCCCAATGGTTATTGTGGCTTAGGCGGCACCGGTATTGTTTTTTAATCTTGCATTTTACTTTGTCTAGTCAAGCAACAAGGCAAAAAAAAGGCAGTCGGTAAAGACTGCCTTGGAGTACTTAGGAAGATATAACGCAACTTTAAGCTAATAATCTCAAAAAGCCTTAAAAGTTAAGTTAAGCATAGCAACAGATATTGCAAATAAAAATGTGACATATTGTCGCATCCTGTTAACAACCCGGCGTTTTATTGCTAAAACTCGATACACCGCCTTCCTTTTTACTAGCCATTGGTTATTGCCATGTTAACCCACGTTTCCCCACAATCAGAAATTTCCGCCCGTCAAAACTTACGCTGGTTATTTATTCTGAGAAACATGATGTTGTTTGGCGAATCATTGCTTATTTTTATTTCTGTTTACGGGTTAGGTATCCGTTTACCTCATGAGCAACTTTGGTTGGTGCTGATTTCTGTTGCTGCCGTTAATGTCTACACTTGGATGCGTTTGCAAACTGACGACCAGGTTTCCGAATTGGAAATTTTTTCCCAAATAGCCATTGATGTCGTCGCAATTGGCTCGCTACTGTATTTAACCGGTGGCGCTTCTAACCCAATCACCTGGGTTTTTTTGTTGCCTTTAATCATTACCGCCATCATGTTGCCGCAGTCTTATGCCTGGTATATGGTTATTTTAACGACATCCACTTATACCATCCTAATCACCTACAACATCCCCTTACCTTCCATCGAACCCCACATGCCCGACCCCAAGCAAATGCTTAACCTAAGCAGCATTGATAGCCAGCATTTAATGCAATATGCCCATGAAATGCGCGATAGGCATTATTATAATTTGCATATGTTCGGCATGTGGTTGGGTTTTGTGTTTAGCGCCGGCCTAGTGGCTTTTTTTGTTGTTGAACTTGCCCGTACCTTACGTAACCAAGAGCGTTCTTTAGCCGAAGCCCGCGAAAATGCCCTGCGGGACGAACGCGTAATTTCCTTAGGCACGCTTGCCGCCAGTGCTGCGCATGATATGAGTACGCCTTTAGGCACCATAGCCATCATGGCACATGAAATAAAAGCCGAATATCCCGAACACCGTTTTCCGGATTTACAGGAAAAAATGCAGATCATGCAAGAACAAATTGACCGCTGTAAACAAGCACTTTCCTTAATGTCCGCCTCCGCAGGCGAAATGCGCGCTGAATCAGGCCGAGCCATGGCCTTTGCCGATTATCTTGATAACTTGATCAACCAATGGCGCACCCATAAGCCCGGCGTAAAACTTAATTTTTTTCTTAACCCCGCGGTTGTTGAAGGCGCCAGCATTATTGCTGAACGCACCCTAACCCATTCTATTATTAATATTCTTAATAATGCCGCCGAAGTCTCACCACCGGACCGCGGCATTGAATTACATGCGGCGTGGGACCTTGACCATACCATTATAAAAATCCGTGATTATGGCGTAGGCCTACCCCCAGAAATTATTGAGTTAGGCGGTAAGCAACCGGTTATTAGCAATAAACTAGGTTTAGGCGTAGGTTTATTTCTAGCGTACTCCACGATTAGCCGCTTAGGTGGTAAAATCCATTTCTACAATCTGGCGTCAGGTGGAGCTTGCGTAGAAATTACCCTGCCGTTAATGAACCCAACACATGAGGTAATTGATGATACTTTCGGAAACGGACAAGCCACGACTGCTTTTGGTTGACGATGACGAAACTTTTTGTAAGGTTCTTAAAACAGCATTAGAAAAACGCAGCTACGACGTTTTAGTCGCCAATAATGTCAAAACCGGCACATTGCTCGCTGAACATAATGTTCCAGAATACGCCGTTATTGATTTAC
The DNA here is from genome assembly GCA_041660045.1 of Methylococcaceae bacterium. Taxonomy (GTDB): domain Bacteria; phylum Pseudomonadota; class Gammaproteobacteria; order Methylococcales; family Methylomonadaceae; genus WM-3-3. The sequence continues at coordinate 60,539 of JBAZXA010000011.1, forward strand.
GTATTGGTCATGAATCTGGCTTAGAACTGGTCAAAACCTTAATCTCGCTGGACCATAATACCCAAATTGTAATTTTAACTGGCTTTGCCAGTATTGCCACCGCCGTTGAATCCATTAAGTTAGGTGCCATCCATTACCTGACCAAACCTGCTAATGCGGATGAAATTGTTAATGCCTTGCATAAAAACGAAGGCGATGTCACTGTCGCGATTAGCGACAACCCCCTTTCAGTCAAGCGTTTAGAATGGGAACATTTACAAAAAGTGCTTATGCAGCACGACGGCAATATTTCAGCTGCCGCAAGAGCACTAAATATGCACCGGCGCACCCTACAAAGAAAACTAGATAAAAAGCCCGTGCGGGAATAGCGACCACCACTAAGTTTAGACCCGCTTACCCAAACGAAAACCGGAGCAGCAAAACCTTGGAGAGCCAGTGGCAACTATCCCAATGCGCTGTATCTAGTATTGCTGGGTTTGACGCTACCGTGTCCGGTGCCGCCGCAAGCGATTCCAGCGGGTGAGTTTATCCTGGCTTTAGCTTTAAACGTGTTGCTGGCGAATAGCCGGAAGCGAGATTGAATACGCTCCTAGTATAAACTCCACACTGATTGGCCACATTTTAGCTACGGCCCTGCCAAAATTGAAGACAGTTAAAAACGGCTGCTGCTGAGTGCCGGGCTGTTATTTGGCGCATTCAAACATCTGGGGGATGAGGACAAGCGGCAACTGACCATCGAACTCATCAGCAATGAAGCCTTAAAAACCTCGGAAATTGAAGGCGAGTATCTGGACCGAAATAGCCTGCAATCCTCCATCTGCCGCCAATTCAGTTTGGCCACGGACAACCGTAAAATTTCAGCTGCTGAACAAGGCATGGCCGAAGTCATGGTGGATTTATACCGGAATTTTGATGTGCCTCTGTCCCACACGCTATTGTTCGAATGGCACAACATGCTGGCCAACGGCCAGCGTGATTTACACGACATCGGCCAATAGCGCACGCATACTAACCTATGCAAATCGTCTCCGGTGCCATCTATGCCCAGAAAGTGCATTTTGAATGCGCCACCTTCATCACAGATGATGGCGGAGATGGCATTGTTTATTGCCTGGTTTAACGATACTGCACCGACCGGGAAAAACCCGCTGTCCGCTTTACTGCGTGTGGGCATTGCCCATCTCTATTTTGTCAGTATCCACCCTTTCGAAGACCGCAATGGCCGGATTGGCTGGGCGCTTGCCGAAAAAGCCCTTGCCCAATGTGTGGGGCAACCGACACTGATAGCCATTGCCTACACCATAGAACGCAACAAAAAAGCCTATTACACAGCCCTTGAGCAGGCCAACAGGCGCAATGAAATAACACCTTAGCTGATTTATTTCACGGATAGGGTGTTAACTGCCCAAAACTATACAGCAACGTGGATTGAGTTCATGATCAGTAAAGCCAAACTCTATGAGCGCTTGCGCGGGCAATTGAACCCACGCCAGGAAAAGGTGCTGGCCCGGCTATTGTGCGAAGACCCGGAGGGTTTCATCGGCGGTTTGAGTGCGGAAAAATACATCGGCATTACCAGAGCGACTGCTACCCGTGATTTGCAGGACTTGGTGGGGAAAGGCGCTTTGCTTAGGCGGGGGAACGCAAACATACGCGTTATTTACTTAATCTTGAAACCAATTGCATCTGTGTTAATTCCACCTAACTTTATTGCATGTCCACATCGCGTTGGCCTGTATTATGAGTATTCACCCTCTATAAACCCATAAGGCTTTGATGTAATGTCGGATTGGCTGGGTGCTACTGTACTTCGCCATTTATTTCATCAATACTAACCTTAGCGCCAGGGTGGCTTGATCGGTTTAGGCGGCATGTGCCTGAAAAATCTACCGGTAACGATAGACGCATACGGTTTACTTTCCTAGAATGTGGAAAGACAAACTGATACCAAAAGACTGGCGTTTGCAGCCAAAGCAACCGCAATTTACTTTAACTACAAACACCTATTTAGCAAAACATGCCATCAAATGGGATAGCAAAACAATAGAACTAGGGTTACTGAGTTTCGTGCGGCGGATTAACTGTGTCGAAACCTTACCCTATTTGGCTTATTTATATTACATATAATACAAGCACTAGGCCTTCTGAGCTTTCGCCCTATACGCCAAGCCCAATACCCCGCTCAACATCAGCCAGATAGGGGCTGGCAAAGGTACGGCTGCGGGTGGGTTAATAGTCACATTGGCAGCCTGGACACTAGTCCCCAGTGGATTGCCATCAAAGTCAACCAAGATAGTATTGCTGCCATGGACCCCAATGCTAATTGTACTGTTCGAGCCGGTATTTAGTGCTTGAAAATGCAGCGTTCCTAATAGTAAAGGCGCTAGATCGACTGTTAAACCTTGGCTTAGTGCAGTGTCGCTAAGAATATCTATCGTCTCAGCAAAATGGTATCGACCGGGCGAGCTAAGACCATTGGCAAATACTGCTGTCGCATCACCAGGTCCAAAAACACTGGCGCTGGTTAGAAAAGGCGCAGTAACAACAAGCTTGCTGCTATCAAATGTCAGATCGAAATCGAAGCCGCCAAAATCCGCTATAGAACTGATGTAGATACCCACATCAAAAGATGAGCCTTTATTGGTTGTATCCGCTGCAGTGCCATTTGGCAACTGAATTGATAGCAGTGATGCTTGGGCGCTATTCACATAGCCATTAAAAAACAGCGCAATTAAAGCAGAAAAAATATATTTGTTCATTATGGTGTCCATTTATATTAAAGGGCCGAGTTTGCCCGGCCCAATGTTAACAGGTTAACTAGCTGCTTAAGGTGTAACTAATGCGCAGCGTGGTTTGGTACATAAAGAAGCGGCTTTGCGATAATCAACCAAATCGATACGTAAATCACCATTTACATCAGCCGGATCTTTCGCAACCGCGGCCTGCCCGTATCTAGCCTTAATCACGGCGATATCAGCCAAGTCTATATCGTTGTCTAGATCAACATCGCCTGGACCGGTAATTTTTACCGTATAAGGTTTGCTGACGGTTTTATTATCTGCATCAGTTACGTTAGCGTTAAAATTAAATACGCCGACTTTGGAGGGGGTGCCTGACAGTATGCCGGTTTCAGATTCGACAACCAGACCATTCGGCAATACACCGCCACTAATAGTAGTTAGATACGGCGTATTGCCACCATTTGGAATCCTTCTTTGCGGATAGGCTTCGGCGACCTTGCCGTCCTGTATGTTATCGATCAAATCTAAGGGCGCAATCGCATTAAATTGACCCATTTGTACGCCACGGTAATCACCAACCACTGCGACAGAAGAACAATCGAATTCATAAGAGTCGCCGTTGGCATCCGTTACACTGACCGTACCCACACCATTGCCTACGATACCTTTTGTCGGATCTGTTTGCACAGCGTCACACATAGCTTCTCCGCTTTCACCATCTACAGAACCATTAAGGCCTGATGGGCCTGCATAGGCATAAAACTCATAACGACGGGTTACTGCATCTTCGCCATCACCCAAATTTTCGGGTTTACCGGCCAACTCTGATTTCGCGCCGGGTTTCTTGCTGTTAGTCTGCAGCAGATACCATTCCGATTCCACCTCAGCTGGCTCACCATTAGCCCAGTCAGGAACACCGGGTTTGATATTGTCATCACCGATCAATTCCTCAAGGGCTAAACGATGCCTGCTATGAGTTTTGGTCTTGATGACTTTAACCCAACTAGGCTCGCCAAATTCTTTAATCACCGGTTGTGCAACAATTGGAGCCGGTATCACAGGTATAATCTGGGCTGGAATTTGTACGATAGCCGGAACTACCACCACTGGCGGCTGGTTTGGTATCGGGTTGGGGGCCACAACTGCTGGTTTTGCAATGACGGCAGGGACATATCCCGTCCAGATTGGCGTACTGACATTAACAGCTGGCCCTGTAACATTATTGCCGGCAGCGTCTTTGATCAGCCAGTTATACTTAACCGCCGTATAGGTGCGGGAATAAATGCCTACGCCGAAATGCTCACAGCCAATATTCACAGATGGATCAGTACACTGATGACCTTGGGTAGGCGCAATTACCCCGGGAACTGCCGCATTGGTATGACCGGCGGCCAAGCCAAATTCAGAGCCTGAGGGCGCTGGTACTTCGTAGCGGATAAATACTTTAGGATGCCCAGGAGTTGTATTGTCTTCCCGAATTTTTGGTGCCCCATAGTGGTTATAAGAATATGTACCACCAATATCTTTACTAAGCGCATCATCAACTTCGATCTCAAAACCGTAGGTAATCTCGCCGGTATCATTTACCGCATCAAAGTTACCTAATGCACCATAAGCGGTACTGGCCTGCGCGCCCCCGATTGAGCCCATACTAATAGCAAGCCCGAACATAAGACGTCCAGGCAATAAGCGATAATTTTTCATTGAAATCCTGTAAGGTAATTGTGTACGTTATGAGGAAATATTAGATATTTTTCGTGCTTTACTACGAGTAGGTTGCAGGCCAGGTCGTTTGCGCAAATCATGTCAAAAATCATAGGTCTAATGCTCATTAATAAGTAAGCCTTATCTGCGGTCTACCAATACCACGAGCATATGCCCCTTGATTCAGGTAGACTTGAGCCATTGCCAAACGATACTTTGTTGCAGTCTCTGGGGGCTTAAGCCCCTTGTTCTTATCTGCCAAGCATGACTATGAAAGCGCAAGCTCTATTATAAGCCATACATGTGATAATATAATCAACAAATACAATGAAGATTAATTTATTTGAATTTCTACTCCAATCACATCACCGTAACATTTTCTTTTTTCAGATCTGAACAGGGAGTCTGAAGTACCATTAAATTTCAACGACTCCAGCGACAAAAAATGGCACATTGTTGAACTTCATTCTGTTGATGGCGGCTTATTAGATAAAGTTATAAATCAGCTTTCTAGTGCTAACTAGATATGCTTTAAGAAATAAATTGGGCCCTTGTAGGGATTGCCCTGTTAGCCGCGTGTCACAAGTCAGGGGCAAGATCAGTCAGTTTGTGTGCCTGTGGCACACCCCAAGATTTTCAGCGGAAGCGCAGTCTTGCAGAGTAGTTATAAAGCCCAGCGAGTGTCACCGACCGATAAGGAATGAAAAGCCATGGATATAAAATGGCACCATCAACAAAATAAACTGTTGAGCTGATCCATGTGACAGGGGTAAGCATAGAGATAACCTTGCTGCGTGTAGCATCCGATAGACGACAAATAATCGGATTGGCGTTGCGTTTCGACACCTTCCGCCACAACTTGGATATTGAGCCGTGAAGCAAGGGCGAGTATGCACTCGTTAACCGCACGGGAGGTTTCGTCCATTTCAATATCTGCCGTTAAGGTGCGATCAAGCTTAAGCAAATAAAAGGGCAATTGCCGTAAAATGGAAAAGTTAGAATAGCCTACCCCGAAATCATCGATCGCGATGCGAATACCATCGGCCAGCAGTGTGCTAAACATTGCCCGCGTCTTTTCGATGTCATATATAACTGCCGTTTCGGTAAGCTCAACCACCAGCGCAGTGGCGGGAAAGCCGGTTTCGGCAAGTAATTTCGGCAAGGCATACTGAGTCCAGCCATGGTTAAATTGCATCGGTGACACATTGATGGTCAGATAGTCAAGCACACCGGAGGTCATTAACGGCATGACTTCAACAAAAGCACGACGCAGCATATTTTCCATCATGGTATCCAGCAACCCCAACTCTTCGACAGTGGCGAGAAAAATCCCGGGCAACTTAATTTCATCTGTAGACGTATGCCAGCGTGCCAGCAATTCTATGCTTTTAAATTTACCGACACTACAATCCCAAATGGGTTGATACCAAGCCCGTATTTCATCAGCTATGACGGCGTAACGAACCTCGTTTTCCAAGACCGCTCTCTTTTCCATTTCAGCACGTAAAGTCGCTTCATAGGAAGTCACACGCCCTCGGCCTGCGTGTTTGGACGCATATAATGCCAAATCAGCATCAACCAGTAACTTATCGGCTCGTGTTCCTTCCGGTTCAGCTTCGGCTAGGCCAATTGAACAACTACAGGGCACTTCTTTGTTGGTCAGCCGCAACGGCCGGCATAGTTGGTTCAGTATGCGCTGAGCCATCATTAGGCCGTGATTTTTAAAGCCCACGTTCAAGGCAATAACGGCGAATTCGTCACCGCCTAAGCGGGCCACCATATCCCCAGGTCGCACCAGTAAGGTCAAACGTTGGGATATCTCAATTAACAAGGCATCGCCGACAGGATGACCCAAGGTATCATTAACGATTTTAAAGTCATCAAGATCAATCAGAAATACAGCTATACCAGCCAAAGTAGCCTGCTTATCGGCTAATATTTCGTCCAGTTGACGGGTAAACGCCGCCCGGTTGGCAATATTGGTCAATGCGTCTGTCTCAGCCTGCTTTAGGGCTAATTGCCGCGCTGTAATGAGTTCCCGGGTACGCTCTTCGACCCGAATTTCCAAATCTTCCGCCAAATTTCCCAACGCCAGATTAGCTTCGTAGAGTGCTAGTGATTTTTCCTCGAGTAATTGTTCTGCTTCAATTCGCGCCCGCCGTTCCCGATCTAACCGGCGTTCAACACGGATTAGGCGGCTGCTAAGCTCGGAGACTGGATGTGGTAAAGTCATGCCATCATCCGTCTTAGACCAGATCAATAATAAAGCGTGTCACCTGTTCATCATCAATACCAGGCTCAGCCTGAACAATAACGTTTACATTAAACTGGCTGGCCGTTCCTGCCAGAAGGCCTTGCGCAAGAATTGACATCTGCCGCGGGCTGGAATAATCCATGATTAAACGGCTACGGCTACGTTCTATAATACTAAAAGTCGGTAATTCTGCATCGGGATAAAGTTTACGAACTTCTTTATGGATATGCGCTTCTATGCTTTCCAGGAAATCAAAATAATGGCTGCAACGGGAGAAAAAAACAGCATAATTTTTGGCGAATACATGGCTGAGTTTTACACCAAAATCTTTAATGAGGTCTTCAATATTAACCCCGGTTTGTTTGGACAGCTCATGACATAATTGAATTAGTTCGTTATGGTCATAAGTGCCAACAGACGTATAAGCGCCGCCACTGGCCAAGGCACTTGCTTCGATAATATCGTCTACGGTATCGTCACTATAACGGACTTTTACAAAATCTAGGAATTCCGTAAAAACTATACCTTTCATATCGCTATACCTTACTTATCTATACTTAAATGTTAAGCAAAATCATGGAAGCTTTTCGCTGGGGGAACAAAAACGTTTTACACTTTTGAGCCAAGCCCATTCTATTTTCAAATAGCGCTTCATCGATTTTGTGGCCTGCCATGCTGACAATAAAATCAACAGCTAGATATAAAAATATAGCTCATCTCTGTAAATAGTATATGGAAAAATGCTAGACAATTATGTTAAATGGCGTGCAAAAATAGCCAAAATCGGTGGTATCTCGTCGAATTATTATTTAACCTCAAAAGTGGCCAAAAATTAATAGACATGATCAAACGCTTAGCCTATAAGTTAGTGATTACGGCTGGTATGTAGCGAATAGCGGATTTTTAGTAGGCCTACATTAGCTAAATATGTATTATGGAAGTTTAGTATTTACTGACGGCGCACCAATGATTTCTGCCAACACCTTGACACCATCTTTTGAAGGGTGGATGCCATCTTTATAAAGCGCCAATTTCCAACGTGGGTCACGGCCGACACTGTAGATTAAGACCGGCACAGGGCAAGCTTTACGCAGTTCAGTAACATGCGACTCAACACCGGCTTCTAATGCAGTCTTTACCGTCATTTCAGCTTTATCAGGGTATAGAAAGAATACAACAGGCTTATTTTGGACAGCATCACTGGCCAGGAATTGCTGTAATTCTGGCCGCCAATCGCCACTTGGCACCAATACTTCATTTGGAATTTGGCCGCAGGTTCCCCAATCCCAAACATATTTTCGAAAAACGTATAAGGCCGCAGAAATTGGACGCGAACGTGGGTGTGTTTTTTCGCATGACCAAGAGGAGGCTTGTTCAAAATCGCCACCATTTAATACAAACACGAATCTATCGGACTGGCTAACAACGTCAGGATGCATTCTAAGATAGCTTAGTTCATTTCGTAAAGCCCAGCTGCCCGCTGAAATAGGCCAAACCGGTTGCCCTATAAACTTGCTGAGCTGTGGTCCTAGACGGTCTTCTTGCCGATAGGGGTTGCCCCCCAGCACCACGGAATCGCCAATTAACAAATTATCCATTGCTTGAGTCGGTGTAAATTCAGCCGCCCCCATATTTTTTGAATTAAATTGCCAATGGTTAGTGCGTAAAAAATCCCCTGACTGAGATGCTTTGGGAATATAACCTATCTGTGAGTTAGCATCATACAACGGAAAGTCGGTGATGCCAGATAAACGTACGGCTATTTCGGCCAGGACAACTAGCACGAGACCAGTAATTAGGATTTTTGTGCGCAGACGATTCATAACGGTTTATATTTACAGCGTGGAAAACACTTGGTTAGAAGCCCAGCTATTAAGCTAAGAGGATTTGAGTTTGTGTAACAAGACGCCTGCCCTGTTTTGCCTAGTGCTACAGCCTAAGCGAATTAGCTTTACTTGGGCTTTAGCACTTGCTTAGCTTCATTCCAAAAGCCATCCAGCTCGGCCAGTTGGCAATCTTTAAGTGCGCGGCCACTGGCATCAACCTGTTGCTCTATGTAGTTGAAGCGACGGCTAAATTTTTTGTTGCTTTCCCTGAGCGCTATCTCTGGGTTTACTTTTAAATGCCGGGCCAGATTAACCACGACTAATAATAAGTCACCGATTTCTTCTTGTATATGCGCTTGATCCCCTGCTTGCCATGCTTCTTTAACTTCACTTAATTCTTCTTCAACTTTGGCAAACACGGGTTCTATTTCGGGCCAATCAAAGCCGTGGCTGGCAGCAATATCTTGGATTTTTTCGCACTGCGTCAAAGCCGGCAAATTAAAAGGCACACCCGATAATACACTTGCTGGCACCTGGGTTTTACTTTTAGCAAGCTTCTCTTCGGCTTTGGCTTGTTCCCAGGCTTGTTTACGTTCGTCATCGGTTTTAAAGACTGCATCACCAAACACATGCGGATGACGTCGGATTAGCTTATCAGTAATGGCTTTAGAAACTTGCTCAAAATTAAACAAGCCGCGCTCTTCGGCAATGCGGGCATGGAAAACCACTTGTAATAACAGATCACCTAGCTCCTCGCGTAAATCATCCAAATTATTCCGCTCAATGGCATCGACGACTTCATAGGCTTCTTCTATGGTATAAGGGATTAAACTGTAAAAATCTTGTTTTACATCCCAAGCGCAACCCTGTTCCGGATGGCGCAAGCGCATCATGATATCGAGCAATTTTTGCGTTTGGCTGAGCATGCTTTAACACCCAGGCCTAAAACGTTAGGCCAAAATTTTCATGGTAACGTTGTTTAAAACCGTCAAGATCAAAGCCATGATTTTGTGTGCCATTGTGCTCTATTTTAATGGCGCCCATCAAAGAAGCGATACGGCCGGTGCTTTCCCAATCCAGTTCATTCATTAAGCCATAAAGCAATCCCGCGCGGTAAGCATCGCCACAACCTGTAGGATCTAATAGGGCTTTTGGTTTAGCCGCGGGAATTTCAAGGCATTGGCCTTCAGTATAAACTTTAGAACCTTGGCTACCTAGGGTAATAATTAAGGCGTCGACTTGCGCGGCGATTTGATCCAGCGACAAACCGGTACGTTGCTGCATAAGTTCAGATTCATAGTCATTTAAGGTAACCCACGTGGCTTGATCCAAAAACTTTAACAATTCTTCGCCGTTGAACATTGGCATGCCTTGGCCAGGATCAAAAATAAAAGGGATGCCTAATTCAACAAATTGTTCGGCATGTAGCTGCATACCTTCTTTGCCGTCAGGTGACACAATGCCAAGCTTGATGTCACTATCTACGGGTACCGAATTAAAATGTGAGTAACTCATTGCCCCAGGATGAAACGCAGTAATTTGATTATCATCCTCATCAGTGGTGATATAAGCTTGGCCGGTATAGCTATTATCCAACACTTTAATCCATTGGCTCGATAAACCGTTTTGGCTTAACCACTGGGCATAGGGTTCAAAATCATGGCCTACTGTTGCCATAATTAAGGGTTCTTCATTCAGTAATTTCAAGTTATAAGCAATATTACCTGCGCAGCCGCCATATTCCCGGCGCATAACAGGCACCAGAAAAGACACGTTTAAGATATGTACTTTCTCCGGCAAAATATGATTTTTAAACTTATCATGAAAAACCATGATAGTGTCATAGGCCATAGACCCACAAATCAATGCACTCATTGCGTTCCTCGCGTTACTTTTATAATAAAATTAAGGCCCAGGTAATAGCAGCCCAAACTAATGACATGGTCACTGCCGCCGAGCCTATATCTTTTGCCCTGCCCGATAATTCATGATGTTCAAATCCCACCCGGTCAACAACCGCTTCCACAGCCGAATTTAGCAATTCCACCAACATCACTAAAACAACACTACCAATTAGCAGAAGCAATTCAATATTCGATTTTGCCAACCAGATAGCCAAAGGCGTGGTAAAGACAAACAGGATAACTTCTTGTCTAAATGCCTCTTCATGTGTCCAAACCGCTTTAAAGCCAGCGATAGAAAAGAAAAAAGCGTTAATTAAGCGTTTGAGACCTTTAGCGTTTTGGTTTGCCATGTATAATAATTTCTTGCTGATAAATGTCCCATCATACACTGTGCTACAGTGTTTTATGTTTCATTTTTATAACAAAGGCCGAATTTAGTCGTCGATCATCTTGGCATAAGCCTCCGCATCCATAAGCTGATCGAAGTCTGCTGGCTCATCTGCTTTAATACAAAACAACCAAGCCCGATAAGCATCATCGTTAACTTGTTCTGGCTCATCGATTAAAGCCACATTAACCGCAACCACTTCACCGCTCACCGGGCTAAATAAATCGGAAGCTGTCTTAACCGATTCAACCACCGCACATTGTTCTTGCGCCGAAAGCCGCCTACCCAACTCTGGAAGTTGAATATAAACCAAATCACCTAATTCTTGTTGGGCAAAATCTGTGATGCCAATACGGAGGATAGCATCCTCTTCTTGTTTTACCCACTCATGGGTTTTAGCGTATCTCAGAGTATCCGGTAAATTACTCATATTTTCTCTCCATTATTTTCTGCCCCAAGGATAACCCGCAATTTTCTAAACACAACAAAAATATTCATCAGGCTTACACGCAAGCTTTATAATTTGTTACTGTTTATTAGGCATCTTCCGCAAAATGTTTTTTTCTGCCGCTTTCAGCCAATTATTATTTTTTTATTGTTTAACTATTGCCAGCTTCCCAGTGCCCGCCGCCGATGCGGATGCTACTACCCAAACAGCTGATGGCAAGGCGCAAAAAAGTCTGCTCATTGATGAAAAAACTCAGCAATTATCTGGCTTAGCCACCGTAGCACTTGTCCCTGCCCTATTTCGACCTGAATTTACGGCCTATGGCAAAGCCATTAGTATTCAACCTTTATTGGCATTGCGCCAACACTATTTAGCCGCTGAATTGGAACATAACAGTGCACAGGCAAAATACAAATTCGCAGAAAACAGCATCAAGCGGCAACAGTCTTTATTTAACCAAGACATTGTATCCAAACGTAGCCTAGAGGGCCAACTCGCCCTTTGGCAAACCGATAAAAACCAACTGGGCAACGTCCAACTGCAACGCTTAACACTTTATAATGAAGCCTTGCTTACTTGGGGCAAGGCGCTTACCGATTGGGCTATTAGTCAACAAAACAATCCCCTGGACGACTTTTTATCGGGCCGCCAAGTACTATTACAAGTTAGCCTACCAACTAACAGCCATTTGCCTGAAGGCGTAGACCACATTACGGTTGACCGGGCCGGTAACCGCAACACGGCACAACAGGCAAAACTTATTTCTGCAGCACCACAAATTGACACCACCACTGCCGGTGAAAGCTATTTTTTTTCTACCCAAGGCAACCAGCTCAAGCCTGGCATGCGTTTGGTAGCCTGGATTACTGACCCTAGCGCCGGTGACGTTGGCGTCATTATTCCCAAATCCGCGTTGATTTGGCATTTTGATCAAGCCTTGGCTTATGTAAAAACAGGCCATGAGCAATTTGAACGCCGCCATATTGAGCAGTTTTCTACCACACCAGACGGTTATTTCACCCGCACTGTGCTTAAGCCAGGTGACCTAGTTGTCACCCAAGGCGCCCAAATGCTGCTTTCCGCTGAATTGCAAGGCATCAGCCAGGAAGCTGATGATTAAGCTATCGGGTTAACCCTGCTGCTTGCCCTTTTCCACCCACTTTGACCACAAACTTTATCCCTGATGTTGGCCGCCCTTATCCGTTTTTCTATCCGCTACTACGGCCTTATCATTGCTTTGGCCTGTATGTTATTAATTTATGGCAGTTATCGCTTAGCGACGGCTGGTTTAGATATTTTTCCTGAATTTTCGCCTATAAAAGTGATCATCCAGTCGGAATCCCCTGGCTTGTCTTCCGAACAAGTTGAACTGTTGGTTTCCAAACCGATAGAAATGGCGGTTAGTGGTTTGCTTAACCTTGAGTCCATACGCTCAGAATCCATACAAGGACTTTCTATCGTTACCGCCACGTTTACTGACGGCAGCGACATTTACCGCAATCGCCAGCTGGTCAACGAGCGGTTAATCGGTTTGGCTAATACTTTGCCGGCAGGGGTAACACCTATGCCATTAGCCTTGTCATCCTCCTCGGCTACTGTGCTTACCTTGGGTTTAAATGCGGAGCGCAATGATTTAATGGCATTGCGCAGTTTAGTCGATTGGACTATCGTGCCGCGTTTGCTGTCCATACCCGGAGTTGCCGATGTCAATGTGTTTGGGGGTGATAAGCAACAGCTGCAAATTCAAGTGGATCCCATGCAATTGCTGCGTTTTAACCTGGCTTTTGAGGATATTGCGCTGGCCGCCAAGCTAGCGGTCAACCAACAAGGCAGTGGCTTTATTGAGAATGCCAACCAACGTTTTACTTTGCAAGTTAAAGGCCAGGCAGTCACACCTAGCGAACTGGCAAATGTGATCGTCAAGCGCGAACAAGGCCATAACCTGACTTTGGGTGATGTTGCGATGATCACTTATGCGCCAGAACCACCTATCGGTGCCGCCCAGATTATGGGTAAGCCGGGTATTGTCATGATGGTGATAGGCCAATATGGTGCCAATACACTATCCGTCTCCCGACAAGTTGAACTCGCTTTAAAGGAATTTGAACCGCTTTTCAAACAACAAGCGATACACTTCTACCCACATTTATTCCGTCCTGCAGATTATATAGAAACCTCGGTCAGTAATTTATCTAGCCACTTACTCCTAGGTGGCCTGTTTGTCCTGATTATCTTGTATGTGTTTTTATATAACGCCCGCACCGCATTGATCGCCGGCTTAGCTATCCCCTTGTCCTTGGTCAGCGCGGTCATCGTATTGTTAGAAGCGGGCGTCAATCTTAACATTATGGTATTAGGTGGCCTTGCCATCGCCTTAGGCGAAGTGGTGGATGATGCGATTATCGACACCGAAAACATTTTCCGTCGCCTACGCCAAAATCGGCTATCTGAGCACCCTCAAGCCCTGGCCACTGTGGTCTATGAGGCCTCGCTTGAGGTCCGCAGCTCCGTTGTCTATGCCAGCTTTATTGTGGCCTTAGTGTTTGTCCCTTTATTAACCTTAAGTGGTGTTGCCGGGCGCTTGTTTGCACCCCTGGGCTATGCTTATATTGTGGCAATTTTAATGTCGTTATTGGTAGCCTTAACACTAACGCCCGCTTTATGCTATTTGTTGCTGGGTAAAACCAACAATACCGCCGAGCCACCGTTTATCCTTTTTCTAAAACCACTTTACCAACGCCTGTTAAGCACCGTGTTTGAGCATTTTGGCATCATCATGGGCGCTTGCCTAATAATTTGCCTAGGCAGCTTGTTGGCTTTTTTTAGCTTAAATAGCAAATTTTTACCCGAGCTGCGCGAAGGCCATTACATTATCCACACTACCAGCCTACCGGGTACAGCCTTAACCGAATCGCTACGCATTGGCAGCAAGTTGACTGAACAATTTTTGACCATTCCTGGTGTTGTTTCCGTATCACAATGGGCAGGACGGGCTGAACGCGGTGCTGATACTTACGGTAGCCACTACAGCGAATACGAAATCGGCCTTGCTGCACTTTCTGGCGCGCAGCAAGAACAAGTGGCCGAACAGCTGCGCGACACCCTTAGGCATTTCCCAGGCCTCAGCTTTGAGGCCAATACCTTTCTTATTGAACGCATTGATGAGACTATTTCCGGTTACACCGCCCCTGTTGCCGTCAATATTTATGGCGACGACTTATCAACGTTAGACCAACAAGCACTTGATATAGCCGAAATTATGCGTGGGCTACCTGGTGCAACAGATGTCCAAATCCGTTCTACACCAAGTACGCCACAGCTACAAATTAAACTTAATACAGAGCAACTTAATTTTTACGGGGTCAATCCCGCACAAATTGTCAATACTGTGCAAGCTGCCTATGAAACCCAAGTCGTCGGTAAAGCCATTCAAAACCAAAAAACATTTAATATCGCTATTAGCTTGGCACCTGAACTTAAGCTACAACCTGAAAGCATCGCCAAACTGCCTATCAGAAGTCAAGATGGCAACTTAGTACTGCTTGGACAACTGGCTGAAATTAGCCACACTGACAGCCGTTACAATATTTTGCACAGGCGCACGCAACGCTTACAAACGGTCACCTGCAAAGTGGTAGACCGGGATATGGATGGTTTTATCGCTGAACTTAAAAGCCGGACGCTTAAAGACATCAATTTTTCCGCCAGCAGTTATCCAGAATTTACCGGCGCAGCCATCGAACAGGCAGCTGCGCGGCAAAAACTAATTGTGCATGCGGTTTTGGCTAGCGCTGGCGTGATGATCTTTATTTACTTGGCATTGGGTAGTTTTCGGCATTTACTGATTACTTTGGTAAACTTACCGTTCGCCTTAGTTGGCGGCGTTGCCGCCGTGGTGCTTACCGGTGCCACCTTATCAGTTGGTTCGATAGTCGGATTTATCACCTTATTTGGCATTACGGTGCGTAACAGCATTATGCTGATTTCGCATTATCGGCATTTACTTAAATCCGAGGCCAAAATTTGGAATCCTGACACTGTCCTGCTCGGTGCCCTAGAACGTTTACCTTCTATCTTAATGACCGCCTTAGTGACAGCCTTAGCCATGCTACCAATCGCTATTAATAGCAATAACCCTGGCCGGGAAATTATGGGGCCTATGGCTGCCATTATTATAGGCGGCCTAGTTTCCTCCACACTGCTCAATTTAGTACTCTTGCCCGGTATGCTGCTACGTTACGGCAAATTTTATGGCGACACTAACAAGCCCTAGTCCACCTGCAATAACTGCTTCCAACTCGTGGTATAAGAAGGCGATTTGTGGGCTTGTTTCATTTGCCAAGGGGTATTGAAACCTTCGCTAGCCAATTTAAGGGTTTGCCGGCCAAAACGTGCATTGATTTGGTCAAACACGGCCATCAGTTTTTGGCTTTGTCGATAACCTGTATCATCTACCGCAAATAAATCCAACTGTCTGCCAACACTCATAGGCACTAAACCGCTTAAAATCACACCCGCTTTTTGATACCGATACCCCGGTTTATATATTTGCCGAAGTATGGCTAAACTTATTTTGGCTAATTGTTTACTATCGTTTGTGGGATTAGCCAAGGCTAAGGTGTGGCAACCCGAGGCATAGTGATGTTGCTCAAACCGGCTGGTTTGGATATATACACTAACCGCACTGGCTAAGGCATGCTGTCGCCGCGCCTTTTCAGCGGCACGTGTGGTGTAAAAAACAAGGGCTTCAGACAAGGGCTGCAACGACGTTACCGACACACCAAAAGTACGTGAGGTACTGACATTTTCCCGGGGCGGGCTGACCTGCTCCAATTCCATGCAAGAGACACCGTTTAGTTCCGCGATAGTGCGCGCCATCAACACACTAAACTGGTCGCGCAAGAGCGCGGGTGAGGCCTGTTTTAAATCGAACGCGGTGATAATACCCAAGGCCTTAAGTTTTGCCGCTAAAGGCCTGCCTATTCCCCACACATCCCCTGCGGATAATGTCTTTAATACCGTATCACTTACAGTCTCAGGTAAAGAACTTAAATTAAACACGCCGTTATGTTCATCATGCTGCTTGGCATAGCTATTGGCCAACTTTGCCAACGTTTTGGAACACCCTAGCCCCACGCATACTGGCAGCCCCGTCCATTGCAACACCGTATGTTTAATGCTTAACGCATAACCATGACGCTCCTTAACGCTAAAACCAGATAAATCCAAAAACGCTTCATCAATTGAATACACTTCACAAGACGGTGCAAAACGCGCCAATATCGACATAACGCGGTTAGACATGTCGGCGTATAAAGCATAATTGCTAGATAACGCAATCACGCCTTGGTTGTGGCAACGTTTTTTAACTTCAAACCAAGGTGACCCCACTTTAATGCCTAAGCGTTTGGCTTCACTAGAGCGGCTAACCACACAGCCATCATTGTTGGACAGCACAACCACGGGCTTACCGCGCAGCTTAGGGTTAAACACCAATTCGCAGGAGACATAAAAATTATTGACGTCAACCAACGCCAAACTGGCCATTATAGATATTTACGCACAGAGCCGGTTACCACACCCCAAATTTCAAATTGCATAGTTTCCTTAATCTCTATGCGCTTAAAGTCAGGGTTAGCGGGAATCAAAACAGGATTACCCTTATCGCCCAGGCCTAGATATTTAATTGTAAACTCGCCATCCACCACCGCCATAACGATATTGCCGACGCTAGCCTCGCGGGAGCGGTCAACCACAACAACATCTTTAGGCAACAAGCCGGCATCACGCATAGATAAGCCTGTAATAGTGACTAAAAAAGTCGCATCTGCTTGCTTTATCAAATAATCATTAAGGTCTAAACGTTTTTCGATGTGGTCATCGGCAGGACTAGGGAAACCAGCAGGTACCTGTGAGGAAAACCAAGGCAACAAAACCACTGGGCTATCAACAGCTGCGTTAAGAATGTTTTCTACGGAACCCCAAAAGCGCTTGTCAGCCAATTTACACGTCTCTAAAAAAGCCTTAATCGGCACAACTTGACTTTGAGGAATGCGCATTGGTACTGTCGGTTCGCCATAAGCATTGCGCCCCGCAGGACGCCCAGCCCCTACCCGTTTGCCACCTTGTAATTTCATGTGCTGACTCGCTTTTGAATAACGTACACTAATTTAAGCACGCCCGCTCTACCCTGTCAAACCCAAGCTTTGCTGGTAGTTAACACATCAAGATAATCTTACCATTAATAAAAACGGCCACTTTTTATTGCACGGCCAGCTATCGCTGAAATTTATTGATACACGGGTTTGACAAGCAGGAGTTAGAAAATCAAGTCAAACCTAAAATATTTTTTTGATGACTAACTATACTTAACCTATTAGGATCAAGTCCTTAAGTCTTTATTAAGCTGATTATCCTTTTAAAAAATAAATAAGCTACTGAGTAGCCTGACCCTAGCATTTTAATGCTTACCCTCCGCTTTAAAATATATTTTCTATCTTCATTACCTCATCGCCACCCGATTAAACCCCGTTAGCAGCGAATTGCTTTTTGCATTTAAGCAAAAATAGGCAAACCGCCCACCACTACTCATAGCACACAAATACCATGCCAACTTATTCTATGTAGCCTACCTAATTCTAGGTATTAGTTCATTGAATTTAACCCTTAATTCATAAAAACTAGAGCCTGTTTAATTACCCTGAGCGACTGGTTTTAGCTGCACTTAAAGCAACTGTAAATAGCTGACTAAAACTTGATTTTAATTAAAAAATGCTAGCTTACCCATACCATTAGGCCATGAATAACTTTAAAAAAAATAATTCAGCAGAATCTGCACGCTTGCAACAATTATATTCGGTAAGCTATGCCTCGCTAATGAGCAGCACTTTGCTGGGTGTAATCCTGGCCTATATCCAACACGAAGTCATAGACGCAGCGATAGTCATTACTTGGCTAACGCTGCTATTAGTCAGCTCATTATTTAGAGCTGCCTTAGCTTACAATTACCAACAGACTAATGTTGACGACGACGCTAGTAAACTGTGGTTGTTTCGGTTTCGGCTAGGCGTCTTGGTTGGTAGTTTAGTTTGGGGTTCAGCCAGTATTTTAATGTTTGCTAAAGATGATTTATCCCACCAATTATTCCTTATTTTTATCATAGCAGGCCTTTCAGTGGGTGGTGTTGTTTCGTACGCAGCTGATATGAGGAGTGCGCTAATTTTTTCCTCAGCAACCTTAACCCCACTCGCCCTACATTTTTTTATGCAAACCGGCAACTTGGCTATGGCTATGGGCGCCGCTGTCACGTTATATTTCGGCTTTATCATTATCAGCTTACGCCATATCAATTTAACCATCACTGACAATATAGTATTACGGCAAGAAGCCATTAAACGTGAAGATTCTGTACGCATCAAAGAAGAACGTTACCGTCTTTTATTAAACCACTCCCCAGTTGGCATTTTCCATTTCGACACACATTATTCCATCACCTATTGTAACGAGCACTTCAGCGATATTTTAAAAAAATCAGTTGCTGAAACAATAGGATTAAATATTAATGACCTGCAAGCCAATGCCATATTACCCACGTTAACCTATGCCTTAAAGGGTAAGACCTTACAATTTGAAGGGCAATTTTGTGCTAACGCAAGTGATTCGAATATCTGGATCGATATGAGTTGCGCACCATCACGCAATGCCGATGGCAAAATTGTTGGTGGTGTTGCCATAGTCCGTGACATCACTGACCGTAAGCAAGCAGAAGAAATGTTACGTATCAGCGCTATTGCCTTTGAATCCCAATCAGGCATGATTGTAACCTCTGCTGACTCGGTGATTTTACGTGTAAACCAAGCCTTCACAAAAATGAGCGGCTATAGCGCACTTGAAGTTATCGGTAAAACACCCAATTTTTTAAATTCCGGCCGTCATAATAAAAGCTTTTTTAAAGCTATGTGGCAAACGTTAAAAGACACGGGCTATTGGCAAGGCGAAATTTGGAACCAACATAAAAATGGCATGGTGACTGCTGAGTGGTTAACTATTTCTGCTGTAAAAGCACCAGACGGCCGTATTAGCCACTATATCGGCACGTATTCCGACATTACCCAAAACAAAGATGCCGTCGCCGAAATACACCGCTTAGCTTACTATGACCCATTAACCAATCTGCCCAACCGCCGCCTATTGCAAGATCGTTTAGGCCAAGAATTGGCCGCGGCAAACCGTAGTGGCATGTTCGGTGCCATTATGTTCCTGGATTTAGATAATTTTAAAACCTTAAACGACACCCGCGGCCATAGTGCTGGCGACCAGCTCCTAGTTGAGGTTGCCAGACGCCTGCGCTCTGTGGTCCGTGAAGGTGATGTGGTTGGCCGCTTAGGGGGGGATGAGTTTGTCGTTATACTGGAAAACTTAAGCTCAGATGCAAAAATGGCAGCCTTGCTGACTAAACAGATAGGCGAGAAAATCCTTGTGACACTGGCAAAACCCTATATTTTTGAAAACTACGAATTCCATTGTACTACCAGTATCGGCATCCGCCTTTTCCGTGAAAATGAAACCGTTGAAGAATTGCTCAAACATGCCGATTTAGCAATGTATCAGGCTAAAACTGCAGGCCGAAATACGCTAAGGTTCTTTGACCCTGATATGCAAGCAGTCGTCACCCACCGTGCCAATTTAGAAAAAGAACTCCGTAGCGCATTAGAATTAGACCAATTGAAACTATATTTTCAACCTCAGCTATGTCAAGACCGTAAGGTAGGCGCAGAAGCCTTATTACGTTGGCAGCATCCTGAGCGGGGTTTAGTTATGCCCTTAGACTTTATTGAGCTAGCTGAAAAATCACATTTAATCCTACCGATAGGTGAATGGGTCTTAAAAATGGCTTGCGCTCAACTCAAAGCCTGGGAAAACCAAAACGACACACATAATTTACAACTGGCTATCAATGTAAGCGCCCGTCAATTCAGGCAACCTAACTTTGTGATGCAGATCCAAGACATCTTAAGCCATTACGCTATAAAACCGGAACGGCTTAAACTTGAGTTAACCGAAAACTTAATTTTGGATAATATTTACGACACCGTTGAAAAAATGCATTTACTGCGGGAAATTGGTGTGCAATTTTCGTTAGACGACTTCGGTACAGGCTATTCTTCGTTTGCCTATCTCACCCAATTGCCATTGGATCAATTAAAAATTGACCGGTCATTTATACACAATATAGGCTGCAAACCGACTGATGCTGTTATTGTCGAAACTATAATTGGCATGGCGCATAGCCTTAAGATAGAGGCTATGGCTGAAGGCGTAGAGACGCCTGAACAGCTGGCTTTTTTGGAATACCATGGTTGTGCAGCTTACCAAGGCTTCCTATTTAGCCAGCCCCTACCGATACAAGAATTTGAACAATTAATGCTGACATAAGCGGCCAAGCCTAAACCAGCCTAGACGCAAAACAGCATAACTAGTTACTTAAGCTAAGCCCGCACATCAATGCCTTTCTGCGGCACTTTTGCTGATTCCAGTAATTGCAGGGCAGCCTGCCCTTGCTGTTCTTGTATTTGTTTGGCTTTGCTTAACACAGCCGTACCAACATCTTGTGAAAGCTTTTGTTGTTGTAAAGAAATTGCAACGTTAGCAACACCATTGACTGAATCGACCATAACTCACCTCTTTTTTGATTAATACTGTGTAAGTTATCGGCAAGGTCGAGAAAATATTTAATTAAATCTAAAATTCAATAGCAAAATTAGTTTCTGATCACTAAATCAGGTTTTATTGCAACACAAGCAATCTGGTTCTCATCAAATCCAAGAATCCGCCCCGTAACCTTAACCTAAGCAATTTTAAAGAGAGCCAAACAATACTTCGGACACCATACCCTAAATGGTAAAACTCTCCCCACAGCCACAAGTACCTTTTGCGTTGGGATTGTTAAATTGAAAAGCTTCATTAATACCTTCACGGCGGTAATCTAACTCGATACCATCAACCAGTGCCAAATCGGCTTCCGAGACTATCACTTTAACGTTGAAATTCTCAAAAACAGCATCAGTATCATTCACACTATCTGCGTAATCAATAATATATGCATAACCAGAACAACCCGATTTTTTTACACCCAACTTTAAACCTATGCCCTTGCCCCGTTTAGCCAATTGTTTTTTTATTTGACTAGCCGCATTTTCGGTAATTGAAACTAACATAATGTCCTCTTAATTTATAATCAGGCTTTTTAATTGGCTAACAAACTCTAAGACTTCCACTTCAGTATTTGCTATGCCTAAACTGACGCGTATAGCACTTTTGGCAAGTTGTGCCTCTACCCCCATGGCTGTTAAGACATGGCTGGGTTCCCGGGCACCACTATCACATGCCGATCCGCTAGAGACTGCTATATTTTTTTTATCCAGCCTCATCAACAACATCTCACCATCAAAGCCTTCCACACCAAATTGCACAGTATTAGGCAAGCGCGTAGCTGCGTAGGCAAAAATGCTTAATCCTGCAATTTCAAGTAGGGCATGCTCAAGCAATAAACGTAATTTAAGCAAGTGCTCGCTTCTTTGAGTCAACTCTGCCTTAGCAAGTTCCGCGGCTTTACCAAAACCAACAATTGCCGCCACATTTTCAGTACCTGCCCGGATTGCTTGTTCTTGGCCGCCGCCTCGTAACAAGGGCTGCACTTGCAAGTTTTGGTCATAGACTAAAGCACCGCAACCTTTAGGGCCATAAATTTTATGGCTGGAGAGAGACATCAAGTCAACACCCAAGTCGCCAAAGGCAACCGGAATTTTACCTAAGGCTTGCACGGCATCAGTATGCACAACTATCTGCTTTGCATGAAATTGGGCAGCATACTTGCTGATAGGCTGTATCGCCCCATTTTCATTATTGGCTAACATGATGGAAACCATGTCAGGTTGGCGGGCTAAAGCTTGATCGATGGCTTCTTGGGGAATCACACCATTGCTATCAACATTTATGATATCTAGCGTACACCCTTGTTGTTCCAGAAAACGCGCTGGTTCAATTATGCAAGCATGCTCAATCGCAGAAATGGCTAACCTTTGCTTGGGCTTAAGTCTGGCTAAGGCAAGATTATTGGCTTCGGTGCCGCCACTGGTAAAAATAATTTGCGCGGCCTGAACACCAAGCAATGCAGCCAACTGCTCCCTAGCGGTATCGATAGCGCTACGCACTATGCGTCCATGCCGATAAAGACTAGATGGATTACCGTAAAAATTTTCAAGGAAAGGCAACATAACATCCAATACCCGCTGATCTAAAGGGGTAGTGGCGTTATGGTCAAGGTAAATCATTCAAATTAAGCGCTAATCCCAGTGTTTTGGCGGCTGAACTCAACAACTTTTTTCACATCCATTTCTTGTCTTCTAGCCACTTCTTGAACATTATGGCGTTCTAACAATTCACCTAAACTAATCCCTTTTAAGTAATTGCGTATTTGATCACTTAAACCCATCCATAAATCATGAGTTAAGCATGATTGATTATTTTGGCAATTGGCTTCGCCACCGCATTTAGTCGAATCAACCGGTTCATCAACCGCGGCGATAATATCAGCCACGCTAATTTCATCGGCTTTACGGCTTAAGGCATACCCACCACCTGGGCCTCGGACACCTTTTACCATCCCGGCTCTTCTTAACCTTGAAAACAATTGTTCCAAATAAGACAATGAAATGGTCTGACGGGTAGCAATGTCAGTTAAGGTAACGGGATTTTTTTGGCTATGAAATGCCAAGTCGAGCATCGCTGTAACAGCATATCGACCTTTAGTAGTTAAACGCACGGGAAACCATCCTTTAAAAAAACATTATAAACATAAGGTAATTATACTTAACCCAGCGCAATAGTCAACTATTGAAAGTTTTTACCCATGCTTTAAGAATGGATTCCTAAGCGTTTTTATTTTACCCAGCCAGGTTTCTTATTACCTTGGGACATGCGTAATATGCCCCGAAGTATATCAACTTCTTTAGAATTTAATTGCGCCCGGTTATACAAGCGCCGCAGCCGCCGCATCACTGATTTAGCTTGGCCAACTTGTAAAAAATCGATGTCGACTAAGGCTTGATACAAATGCTCATAAAATAATTCCATTTGCTGCGCTGTCGCCAGTTGGTCTGAAGTTTTATCACCAATAGCGGTATCAGCAATATGCCCACCCATTTTTATAAACAGTTCATAGCAGACCACCTGCACCGCTGCCGCAAGATTTAATGAACTATAAGCATTATTACAAGGTATGCGTAATAAATACCGGCACAAATCCATTTCATGATTTTTTAAGCCTGAATTTTCCCGGCCAAAAATGATTGCAACTTTAGATTGCTGCGCATCAACTGCTAATTTTTCTGCACATTCCCTCGGCGTTAATTCTGGCCAACTGATCGTCCGGCTACGCGCACTCGCACCTATGACTAATTGGCAATCTTCTACGGCTTCTTGCAAACTGTGACAGATTTTTGCCCGTGCCAACACATCATCTGCACCTGATGCCCTGGCTGTAGCATCAGCACTAGGGAAAGTTTTAGGCGACACTAAACATAGATTTGTCATTGCCATATTTTTCATGGCCCTGGCAACGGCACCAATATTTCCAGGATGCGTTGTTTCTACTAAAACAATTTTGATATTAGCCAACAAAAGGCAGATTCCCCCATTAAATAAAGCCCAAAGCTTAGCAAAGATTTGGTATCCTACGGTGCTTTCAATTAATAATAAATTTATATTTATGCAACCAATGCTAAATACGGCTGTTCGCGCGGCAAGAAGTGCTGGCGACATCATTTTACGTTCATCAGAGAATGTCAGCCATTTGCAAATTACCCAAAAGGGTAAAAATGATTATGCCAGTGAAGTTGACCAAATGGCAGAACGTGAAATTATTAACATCCTTAAAACTGCTTACCCTGAACACGCTATTTTGGCAGAAGAAAGCGGTGCCCATAAAGGTAACGACTTTATTTGGGTAATCGACCCACTCGACGGCACCACAAATTATTTACATAGCTTTCCGCAATACGCTGTTTCAATAGCCCTCAAATATAGGGGCCGCTTAGAAGTTGGCGTGGTTTATGACCCCTTGAGGGATGAGTTATTTACCGCAAAACGTGGCGGAGGCGCTATGCTTAATAACCGGCGTTTACGGGTAACTAGCCAAAACACCATGCGAGGTGCCCTTTTTGGCACTGGTTTTCCTTTTAAAAACCTACAACACTTAGACGCTTACCTAGGCATGTTTAAAGCCTTAAGTATAGATTCCGCCGGAATTCGCCGAGCCGGTGCCGCGGCTTTAGATTTGGCTTATGTCGCTGCTGGCCGGTTAGATGGCTTTTGGGAAATTGGCCTACAGGAATGGGATATGGCCGCTGGTATTTTATTAATTCGGGAAGCTGGCGGCGTGGTCACCGACTTTTCCTTTAATGATAATTTCATGGTCTCGGGTAATGTTATTGCCAGTAACCCTAAAATGCACCAGATAATGTACCAAGCTATAGAGCCACATTTAAGCCCTGAATTAAAATAACACTAACGTAAGTAGGTCAGACCAATTCTAAAGCCAGCATAATGGCGTCTTCACGGCCATGTTCTGCAGGATAATAGCCTTTTCGGATACCAATTTCATTGAAACCGATTTTCTCATAAAGTGCTAATGCAACGGTATTAGAAGGTCTGACTTCCAAAAATACCGTTTCAACTTTTTTAGCACGCGCGCCTTCTATCACATGTTCAAGCATTTTCCGACCCAAACCTTGGCCTTGCTCATTAGCGGCTATGCTGATATTAAGGATATGCGCCTCTCCAACCGCGATGGAAACGATACAATAGCCTAAAATTTGATCTAGCTCTTCACAGACCCAAGCATCATAATGCGCCCGTAAGCAATCTTTAAAAACGTCTTCACCCCAAGGAAATTGATAATTTGTACGCTCTATGCCTAAAACTGCCGGCAGGTCAGCCTGGCTCATATAACGCAATCGTAGCAAATCTTTTCGACCCACCGAATCAGGAAATACCCGTGCATAAAACTCACGGTCAGCATCATAAATCACCCAATTTTTTATTTTATCCAATAGTACACGCATGGTTACCTTTTAATCTTGTCATAAGTTTGCAGCGCCAATTGTAAATCTAGCCAAGCTTTTCGTTTTTCAATCAGCGTCCGCAATAAATATGCAGGATGATAAACGACGATAACTGGGGTTGCATCTAAGTTGTGCACTTTACCTCGCAGTTTAGCGAGCGGCTGATCAGTTTTCAATACGGTTTGCGCCGCTATCCGCCCAATTGCGAGAATAATTTTAGGTCTGATGTATGCTATTTGCCGCTGTAAATAGTCGTTGCAGGCTGCAATCTCTTCGGCTTTAGGGTCACGATTGTCAGGCGGCCTACATTTTAAAATATTGGCGATAAAAACTTGTTCACGTGTTAATTTGACCGCACGTAGCATTTCCGTCAACAACGCACCAGCGCTGCCAACAAATGGCAGACCCTGTATATCTTCACTATGGCCCGGTGCCTCACCTATCAATAACCAGTCGGCTTCAGGGTTTCCGGCACCAAAAACAGTATTTTTACGCGTATTGCATAATCCGCAGCGCGTGCAATTGGCAATTTCAGATTGAAGCTCCCCCCATTTACCCTGCTCAGTAACATCCTGGGTAGCAACTTGTTCAACCTCAATAGCCGTGGGTTCTGTGGGATGTTTGGCTAACCAAACATCAATCCCCATCGCCTTGAGATATTTTAGCTGGAGCGACCTATCCATCAATGCTGCCTAGGATTTTGAAACTTCCGGTAGACCCGGGCATCAACAAGCTAAAGCTAAATTCCATACCATGGCTCAAGACTAAACTCTAAGCTAGAAAGAATCGTTTAAGACCAGGGTGCCTGGTCTTAAACGAAAAGGTTTTACACTATACGTCACTTTTTTGAGGGTGCTGACGCTGATCAGGTGCTTGTAGACGATTAACCGCATTGATATAGGCTTTTGCTGAAGCTATAACGATGTCGGTATCCGCGCCTAAGCCATTAACAATACGTCCTGCCCTTTCCAAGCGCACGGTGACTTCACCTTGGGCATCCGTGCCATTGGTAATGTTATTCACCGAATATAATTCTAAAGAAGCTTGCGTGCCAACCAATTTTTCGATGGCTTTCAGACTGGCATCTACCGCACCACCGCCTTCTGAACTCCCGGTAATTTCTTTGCTATCCACCCGAAGGGTAACGGTAGCATTAGGGATTTCCCCCGTTTCAGAACAAACTTTTAAGGCGATTAGTTTGACATATTCATCTTCTGCCTCAAAGCCAGCCTCGGTAATCAACGCTTGCAAATCCTCATCAAAAATATCATGTTTTTTATCAGCCAACTGCTTAAAACGATAAAATACATCGTTAAGCTCTTCTTCGGAAGCAAACTCAAAGCCTAAGTCATTCATCCGGCTTTTAAACGCGTTACGACCAGAATGCTTACCCATTACCATGCGGTTCGCCGTCCAGCCGACATCTTCAGCACGCATGATTTCGTAAGTCTCGCGGCTTTTTAAAACGCCATCTTGATGTATGCCTGACTCATGGGCAAAGGCATTGGCACCGACTATTGCTTTGTTGGGCTGTACCGGAAAACCAGTAATCGAGGAAACCAATTTTGAACAGGTCACAATTTCACGGCTATCGATACTGGACTCACACTCAAACACATCTTGCCGGGTACGGATAGCCATCACTACTTCTTCCAGCGAAGCATTGCCAGCACGCTCACCTAAACCATTAATGGTACACTCGACTTGTCTGGCCCCGTTCATAACCGCCGACAAAGAATTTGCCACAGCCAAGCCTAAATCATTATGGCAATGCACAGAAAAAATGGCCTTATCTGCATTTGGTATACGCTTGATTAAATTGCCTATGGTTATACCAAATTGTTGCGGGATGCTATAACCGACTGTATCAGGGATATTCAACGTGGTCGCACCTGCATCGATAACCGCTTCAAGGATACGGCATAAAAAATCCTCTTCCGAACGACCCGCATCTTCCGGGGAAAACTCTACGTCATCGGTAAACTCACGCGCCCGTTTAACTGCCCGTACCGCATATTCAATCACTTGCTCAGGTTGCATCCTAAGCTTCATTTGCATGTGTATAGGCGAAGTCGCGATAAAGGTATGGATGCGCGAACGTTGTGCTCCTTTGAGCGCTGCCCCCGCTAAGTCTATATCTTTATCCAGCGCCCGAGCCAAGCCACATACCGTGCTATCTTTGATCACATTAGCGACCGCTTGCACCGATTCAAAATCACCCCCACTTGCTGCCGGAAACCCGGCCTCGATGATATCCACTTTTAGGCGCTCTAATGCCCTTGCAATCCGGATTTTTTCATCACGCGTCATAGATGCGCCAGGGCTTTGCTCGCCATCACGCAACGTTGTATCAAAAATAATTAATTTGTCTTTCATAAAGGCTCCACGCAAAGGGAAGCATCAACTTCGCAGTTGACAAAAATAAGGATTATTTTGTATTAAGCAGAAAGTAAGCGCCCCTTAGGGCAGCAAACGAATTAATGACAGGCGCAGGAAATCGACCAAGCCAAGACTTGATATGGCGCTAAAGAAGTGGTTAAAAGATAAAGTGACTTG
The DNA here is from genome assembly GCA_041660045.1 of Methylococcaceae bacterium. Lineage (GTDB taxonomy): Bacteria > Pseudomonadota > Gammaproteobacteria > Methylococcales > Methylomonadaceae > WM-3-3. The sequence goes on from JBAZXA010000011.1 coordinate 88,483, forward strand.
CATAGCTTAACTATACGTCAACTAGCGCAAGCCCTCAAGCAGAATTTTTAAGATTTTCTCGCTTGCCAACGCCTTTTGCGCATCACCAAGGTAATCACAGGCCCTGATATTGCATAGCCTAAGAATAATAAAAACAGCATGGTCTGTGGTTGTGCCATTATAAAACCGATAAACAACATCGCTGCTATAGTTGCTACAAATGGCACTTTACCTTTTAAATCAATTTCTTTAAAACTGGAATAGCGGAAATTACTGACCATTAACAAACCAGTGCAGACAGTCAATATAATTGCAACATATTTTAATACGCTAACGCTATAACCATGTTCCACGCTAACCCAAATAAAACCCGCCAAAATAGCCCCTGCTGCAGGACTAGGTAGGCCTTGAAAATATCGTCGGTCAGCCGTATCTACTTGGGTATTAAAACGCGCTAATCTTAAAGCGCCCCCCGACATATGGACAAAAGCTGCAAACAAGCCCAAGCCACCTAAGCCATTAAACGCCCATAAATACATGACTAAGGCAGGCGCTACGCCAAAAGACACCATATCTGACAAACTATCGTACTGCACCCCGAATTCGCTTTGGGTATTAGTTAACCGGGCCACCCGACCATCTAAGCCATCAAGGATCATCGCTACAAATATTGCCACCGCGGCGGTTTCATAACGTCCGTTAATCGCTGAAATAATGGCATAAAAGCCCGAAAACATTGCCCCTGTGGTAAATAAATTAGGCAATAAATAGATACCGCGAGGACGCTTTGAGGTTTTTTCTGTCATCATAATTAGTTGTCGAACCTGTTATCCATAAACCGTGTCTTTGATTATACAACGCAGCATTTATTCACACCTAACATTAATAGGGGAATTAGCCGCTTTGTAAGCTGGCAGTAGCATACTTATAAATTATTTTAACAGGACAAAAAAAAGCCTGTCTAAAAAAACAGGCTGTTTAATTTAAGAAAAATTAGCTAATTAGCTTAGTTTTTGGCTTTATCAACAATTTGATTCGCTTTGATCCAAGGCATCATAGCGCGCAACTGGCCGCCCACCACTTCGATTGGATGCTCGGCATTCAAACGGCGCTTTGCAGTCATTTCAGGATAGCCAGTTTGGCCTTCCATAATGAATTTTTTGGCATATTCACCGCTTCTGATGTTTTTTAAAGCTTCCCGCATGGCCCAACGGCTTTCGTCATTGATTACTTGAGGGCCAGTGACGTATTCACCATATTCTGCATTATTTGAAATTGAATAATTCATGTTCGCAATGCCGCCTTCATACATCAGGTCAACAATTAGCTTCAACTCATGCAAGCATTCAAAATAAGCCATTTCAGGCGCGTAACCCGCTTCGACCAAAGTCTCAAAACCGGCTTTGACCAATTCTACGGCACCACCACATAACACGGCTTGTTCACCAAATAAATCGGTTTCAGCTTCGTCCCGGAAAGTGGTTTCGATAATACCTGAACGGCCGCCGCCAATGGCAGAGGCATAAGACAAACAAATTTCTTTCGCCATACCTGAGGCATCTTTATGTATCGCGATCAAATCTGGCACCCCACCACCACGGACAAATTCAGAACGCACCGTATGACCAGGCGCTTTGGGTGCAATCATAATGACATCCAAGTCAGCACGTGGCAAAACTTGGTTATACAAAATTGAAAAGCCATGCGCGAAAGCCAACGCGGCACCTTGTTTTATATTAGGCTCAATTTCAGTTTTATATAAATGTGATTGGAATTCATCAGGTGTTAGGATCATAACAATGTCCGCACCGGAAACAGCTTCTGGCACATCTTTAACAACGATACCTGAGGCGATTGCTTTGGCAACCGAAGCAGAACTTGAACGCAAGCCAACCACAACATCTACGCCTGAGTCTTTTAGGTTATTAGCATGGGCATGGCCTTGGGAACCGTAACCAATAATGGCCACTTTTTTGCTTTTGATCACTGAAAGGTCAGCATCTTTGTCATAATAAACGTGCATAAATTTTCCTGTTTTAAAGTTTTCTATGGTTTTAGGCGTTTTATTCAGCCAAGATTGTTAGAGGTGCAGGCCTTTTTCACCCCGTGAAATGCCAGTTAAGCCAGAACGTACCACTTCAATGATATGGTCCGGTTCTATCGCACTCACAAATGCATCCAATTTTTCTGAAGGCCCGGTAATTTCAATAACATAAGATGTCGGTGTTACGTCTAAAATCTTACCCCGAAAGATCTCGGTCATATTCCTCAGCTCATTGCGGGTGTGCTCTGTTGTCTTCACCTTGACCAATAAGAGTTCACGCTCTATATGGACGGCATCGACCAAGTCGATCAGCTTAACCACATCAATTAACTTATTAAGCTGTTTGGTGATTTGCTCAATGATGTGTTCATTGCCACGGGTAACTAAGGTCATTCTTGACAAGCTAGCATCTTCGGTAGGCGCAACTGTCAACGATTCGATATTGTAACCACGTGCTGAAAATAGCCCTGCAACACGCGACAGCGCACCAGACTCGTTTTCAATCAATATGGAAATAATATGTCTCATTAGGCTAACTCCCTGTCCGCCAAACCTGGCATTTGTCTTAACTTCATATCGTGATGGCCTTTACCGGCCTCAATCATCGGATACACATTTTCCGTTCTGTCCGTAATCACATCCAAAAACACGGTACGGTCCTTCATCGCGAAGGCCTCTTCCAAAGCAGGCCTTACTTGCTCTGGCTTATCGATACGCATGCCGACATGGCCATAGGCTTCAGCTAGCTGAATAAATTCAGGCAAAGCATCCATGTATGAATGTGAATACCGGCTTTGATAGGTAAACTCCTGCCATTGCCGAACCATGCCCATATAACGGTTATTGAGATTGATAATTTTAATGGGCGTATTATATTGCAAAGCGGTGGAAAGTTCTTGTATACACATTTGAATACTGGCTTCACCAGTGACACAAGCAACCTCAGCTTCTGGAAAAGCCAGCTTAACCCCGATTGCCGCCGGCAAACCAAAACCCATCGTCCCTAAACCACCTGAGTTAATCCAGCGTCTGGGCTTATCAAAATGATAAAACTGCGCGGCATACATTTGGTGCTGGCCAACATCTGAAGTGACATAAGCATCGCCTTTAGTCACCTCATATAACTGTTCAATAACATATTGCGGCTTAATTAAAGCGCTGGCCCTATCAAACTCCAAACATTTAAAAGCGCGCCAGTTATCAATTTGTTGCCACCAAGCTTCTAATGACTTTTTGTTGGGTTTCTTTTTATCTTCTTTAATCAACTCTATCATTTGTTCTAAAACAGGTTTCACATCCCCAACAATGGGTATATCCACTTTAACCGTTTTTGAAATAGAGGCTGGATCAATATCAATATGGATAAATTTGGCATTAGGGCAAAACAAGGCCAATTTACCTGTCACCCGATCATCAAAACGCGCACCAATAGCGATAATGACATCACTCTCGTGCATACCCATATTAGCCTCATAAGTGCCATGCATGCCCAGCATGCCGACAAATTGCTTATCGGTAGCCGGATAAGCCCCCAAACCCATTAAGGTGCTAGTGATTGGATAGCCCAACAGCCGGGTAAATTCGGTCAATTGCTCGCTAGCATTACCCAAGACAACGCCACCGCCGCTATAAATCATCGGTTTTTCAGCGCTCAATAATAAATCGACCGCTTTTTTAATTTGCCCTTTATGGCCTGTAACCGCTGGATTATAGGAGCGCATGACCACTTTTTTAGGGTATTTATAAGGCACTATAATGTTAGGGTCGGTAATATCTTTAGGAATATCCACCACAACAGGCCCAGGCCTACCGGTCGTCGCCACATAAAATGCCTTTTTAATGGTTTCCGCGAGTTTATTAACATCCTTAACCAAAAAATTATGCTTTACGCAAGGCCGGGTAATGCCCACCATATCAACCTCTTGAAAAGCATCACTACCGATGACAGGCAACGAAACTTGACCAGAAATGATCACCATAGGAATCGAGTCCATATAGGCGGTGGCTATGCCGGTGACGGCATTGGTCGCGCCAGGCCCGGAAGTGACCAACACCACGCCTGGCTTACCAGTTGCACGGGCATAGCCATCGGCCGCGTGCGTGGCGCCTTGTTCATGCCGTACCAAAATATGCTTGACATCATCCTGCTGAAAAATGGCATCATACAGATGCAACACTGCTCCGCCAGGATAGCCAAAGATATATTCGACCCCTTCGTCTTTGAGACTTTGAACTACAATTTGTGCGCCGTTTAGCTCCACGCTGACATCCTCAGTTAACTTGTATGGCTTAAATCAAGTCGATTATATGCGTTTTCTGCCCTTGAAAACTAACTGCCTGACTTTATTTTTAAAAAAAGCTAGATAAAATACTGATTTTGCATTTTTCAGTCAAGAAAAATGCAAAAATCTTAGTTCCCAATGCTTGGGATGTACCCGCAATACGATTGACCATTCACCTTTAATTTGTAAGGAATCAACAAAATGTCAGCAAAAAATGCTTTTTATGCCCAATCTGGCGGTGTTACTTCTGTGATTAATGCTAGCGCATGCGGCGTTTTGGAAACAGCCAGGCTGTATCCCGCCCAAATCGGCACTGTTTATGCCGGACTTAATGGCATTATTGGTGCTTTACAAGAGGAATTAATTGATACAAAACTGGAATCCGAATTAGCGATTGCCGCCTTAAAATATACCCCTTCCGGCGCGTTTGGCTCGTGCCGTTACAAACTCAAAAGTTTAGAACAAAGCAAAGCCGAATATGCCCGTTTGATTGATGTTTTTAAGGCCCATGACATCGGCTATTTTTTCTATAACGGCGGCGGTGACTCACAAGATACCGCGCATAAAGTGTCACAACTTGGCGAACAATTGGGCTATCCCATTACTTGTGTTGGCGTGCCTAAAACCGTCGACAACGATCTGCCTATCACCGACAATTGCCCAGGCTTTGGCTCTGTGGCAAAGTATATTGCCGTATCCATGCGTGAAGCCAGTTATGATGTAGCGTCCATGTGTTCGACTTCAACCAAGGTGTTTGTGCTTGAAGTCATGGGTCGACATGCCGGTTGGATAGCCGCCGCAGGAGGCTTGGCTGCCGACGCTGACAACGATATTCCCTTGCTTATCCTGTTTCCGGAAGTGCAATTTGACCTGGCCAAATTTACCGCCGCTGTCGATGCAAAGGTTAAGGCTTACGGTTATTGCTCTGTTGTTGTTTCAGAAGGCGTCAAAGACGCGGATGGTAAGTTTCTTGCCGAAGCGGGTGGCAAAGATGCCTTTGGCCATGCCCAGTTAGGTGGCGCAGCGCCTGTCGTCGCCAATCTCATTAAAGATGCGCTAGGCCACAAATGCCACTGGGCAATTGCCGATTATCTGCAACGTGCGGCGCGCCATATCGCTTCAAAAACCGATGTTGAACAAGCTTATGCCATGGGCAAGGCTGCTGTGGAACTGGCCATAGCCGGTAAGTCCGCTGTCATGCCTACCATCGTTAGGACATCAGAATCACCCTACCAATGGGAAACTGGTTACGCAGAATTAAAAGATGTCGCTAATGTAGAAAAAATGATGCCCATAAACTTCATTAGTGGCGATGGCTTTGGTATCACCGAAGCCTGCCGGCGTTATTTACAACCGTTGATTTTAGGTGAGGATTATCCGCCATTTAAAAACGGCTTACCGGATTATGTACAAATGAAAAAACAATTGGTAGCAAAAAAACTACCTGAATTTAAAGTTTAAGCAGGCAAGTCCATTGCCAGCGCCAAATCTATTGCAGTTGGGCGCTGGCATACCAAACGGCCATTAAGCCGTGATCCATATAGCAGTAGACAAGCTATTAGGCCGCTAAGCAATAATCTCAAACTCAACTTCATAACCGGCATATTTACGGATATTAATTACGCCATTGTCCAAAATAAGATACTGGCCTTTTATGCCTTGCAAGACGCCAGCTACTTGTGGCGCTTTATCCAGATTGAATGAAGTGACTTTCGTAGGGTAAGTCGCTATAGGAAAATTGATCGTCGTCACCGCTTGCTCCGGTAAAAAGGTAATGGCAGACTCACCAAAACGCTGTTTCAACTCAGTGAGTTTAGGTTCGCATAAAGCCATGAGTTCATCACGTTTAGCAGCAAGGTCTACTGGTTCGGCGCGGCTTTTTAGCATTTGCTGCCAACTGGTTTTATCGCTGACATGTTTAGCTAATTCAACTTCAATTAATCCTGAAATTTGCCGGGATTGTACTTTAAAAATCGGCAAGGCCTGGCTTGCACCTTGGTCTATCCAACGGGTTGGAATTTGGCTTTGCCGGGTAATGCCCACTTTGACACCGGATGAATTGGCCAAATACACGATATGCGGCTGATAGCAAAATGCCAATCCCCACTCGGGTTCACGGCACGTACCCGCATCGTAATGGCATAACTCAGGCTTGACAATGCACATGTCACATTGTGCCAAGCTGGTAAAGCAAGGATAACAATAGCCTTGGTCAAAGCTCTTTTTAGTGGCCCTGCCACAGTGGCTACAAAAAATCTTCCCCGTAAAATTAAGCCGTATATTTTGCCCTAAGACTGGGTTTAATGGCACCCGCTCGTCCGTTAAGGGTAGCTGGTAATGCACCGGATTTTCTAAACTCACCTGCATTTTTCTTAATTGTCCCTTCATTGGCTTATTCCTCTAAAAAACGGGCAACAACTGCTATAATGTGGTCATTTTTTATTATCTACTAAAGAGAATACTTATGTCACTCATCAAAGTCTCGCCAGGTAAGGACGTTCCGCATGATATTAACGTGGTAGTTGAAATACCCGCGTATAGCGACCCTGTTAAATATGAAGTTGATAAAGAGACTGGCGCCCTTACCGTTGACCGTTTTATGGGAACTGCAATGCAATACCCAACTAATTATGGCTATGTTCCCCAAAGCCTTTCTGAAGATGGTGATCCAGTTGACGTTTTAGTGATCACCCCGGCACCTTTATTAAGTGGCTGTGTGTTGCGCTGCCGCCCTATCGGTGTTTTAAAAATGTCCGATGAGGCCGGCCCTGATGCTAAGGTTTTAGCGGTGCCTGTACAAAAATTAACCCCCTCGTATAACCGCGTACACAGTTACGAAGACATACCCGAGGACAAACTCGACAAAATTGCCCATTTTTTCCAACATTATAAAGATTTAGAACCTGGCAAATGGGTAAAAATTGACGGCTGGTTTGGCGTTGATGCAGCGAAGGAAGAGATTATGGCCAGCATTAACCGTTATAACGATGCCTTAGCAACACCTGCAGACTAATGGGATACCTTGTAATTAAGCCGGTTAGCTAAATTTTCGCTTGGGATAGCGCTAAGCTCCCAAGCGCCTAAAGCTTGTTATAACCATCCGTATTTTTTTCTACCCAACGCTCTTGGTCGCTCACCAAACGTTCTTTTTTCCAGAATGGCGCACTTGATTTCAGCGCCTCCATAATATATCGGTTTGCATCATACGCATCCCCCCGATGACTGGCCCAAACCGCCACCAATACAATAGGGTCATTTGGCAAGATCTCACCCACCCTATGCGCCACCAACACATCCAGCACTTGCCATTTTTGACTAGCTTCGCTAATAATTTTTTCCAATTGTTTTTCTGTCATGCCTGGATAGTGCTCTAAGGTCATCGCTTTGACCTCATCACCTGCATTCATGTCCCGCATCGTGCCTATAAAGATACTGGTCGCACCAAACTGCCCGGCCATACCTGCTTGTTGCTGATGCTCATGGAAAATCTGTAAAGGCTCAAAACCCTGCGCATACAGTTTTACTGCCATCTCAACCCCCTGTAACTGGCGGAAAAAAAGCCACTTCATCACCCTCCTTAACGCTCTGCTGGCTATCAACATATTCCATGTTAAGAGCACTAATAATATTATCCGGCATGGCTGTTCCAGGGTTAGCCAACGTCCAGATTTCAGCAACTGTCACAGGACCTGTAACATCCATAACGTGTTCTGCACGGCCTAGTTTCTCTTTTAAACTTGCAAAATAACGAACTTTAATAGACATAAGCATTCACGTGGCCTTAAAAAAGTCAGATAATAGCATCCACGTTTACCGTTGCTGCCAAAAATAATGACTGAACTGACGCATTTTAATTCATCCGGCGAAGCCCATATGGTGGATGTCGGCGAAAAAGCTTTAAGCCAACGTACCGCGATAGCCGAAGGTGTAATTGAAATGCAAGCCGAGACGCTAACGCTAATTGTTGAAGGTCACCCCAAAAAAGGTGATGTATTAGCCATCGCCCGTATCGCAGGTATTATGGCCTGCAAAAAAACCGCAGATTTAATCCCTTTATGTCATCCTTTAGCCATTACCCATATTGACATTAGCTTAGTGCCGGAATGGGAAAAAAACTGGATTTACTGTCAGACTACGGTCAGTACGTTTGGTCAAACTGGTGTTGAGATGGAAGCTTTAACGGCAACCCAAATTGCCCTGTTGACCATATATGATATGTGCAAAGCAGTGGATCGGGGCATGGTCATTAAAGCCGTACAATTGTTAAGCAAAGACGGTGGTAAATCAGGACATTGGCAAAACCCTAAGCCATTATCAAGCCGTTAGTAATTGTGCAGTGGCCTGGATGTCCTGCAGATTATCCGCTATCACGGCTAAAGCTTGTTGGCAGTCTTCCTGGCTGATTTGTAATAAGGCCAAAACCTCATCAGGGCAAGTTTCATGCTGTGCGTCACCAATACCTAACTGCCCCAACAAATAGTCCGACAAGAAAACCAGCAAATTTAGTGCATAATTGTCACCGCGATAACTAGGGTTATGATGATGGTAAACCACATCGATAATTGGCTTGGGCATTGCCCAGGTGCGCATCAACCAAGTGCCTATTAAGCCATGATCTATATCAAGTGCAAACTTTTCAATACGAACCAGGCTTAACGTCGGGTTGGCCGCTATCAATTTATTTAAGTAACTACATTCATCAGGAAATTGATGGCCTAACAATAAAAACCCCACATTGTGCAATAACGCCGCAGCAACCACGTCGGCATTAGGCAATCGCTCTGCAATAGGCAACTTATTATTTAGCAATGGCATCAAACGTGTGCTAGCCAACGATTGTAACCATAATTTTTCAGTGCCGATAGCACCTTCACGATGCGCACGCAATGGCGCCAAAGCAGCTAAACCGATTGCCGCATTCAGTACAAAATCAAAGCCTAACACCCGAATAATCGCCTCTTTAACCGAATGTATCTTACCCCGGTAGGCATATAGTGGCGAACTGGCCCAGCGAATTACTTGCGCAGTTAACAACGGGTCCAGCTCAATGATTTCAGCCAGCTTAGCAGCATCCGCCAAAGGCTCCGAAGCCAGTTGCATAATACGCTGGGCTATTGCTGGCAAAGGCGGTAATTCCCTAATTTGGCTAACTGCCTCACGCATATCGATAAGCGAGTTAAAATGGTTAGGGGACTGGCTAATATTGTCCAATGTCCATTGCATCAACCCCGTTTGCATACACTTTACCTACTAGTTCAAATTAAGACGGTTTAGTTTACGATAGAGCGTACGTTCACTAAGGTTCATTTCGGCGGCTATTAATTTACGGTTACCCCTAAACTTTTCAATTAACCCTGAGATAAACTCTGCTTCAATTTGATCTAAAGGGTGTAAACGCTTAGTTGCGTTGTTTGCCTGGGCTGTTACAGGCGTTTCGCCACTATTCAAGGGTTGCCTAAGTATATGGATATCAGCTTCGTTAATTAGCTGATTTTTACTTAAGCCTGCAGCCAAATGCAAGCAATTACGCAATTCCCGTATATTACCCGGCCAATCATGCAGCACTAATTTTTCCAATGCGGGTTTGCTCATCGTGTATTTGGCACCTTCTCTAATGCCTATCTGTTGTAATAAATATTCCGCCAAAACCGGAATATCTTGTTTTCTCTCATGTAAGGCTGGCATTTGTAATGGAAATACCGATAGCCTATAAAATAAATCTTCCCGAAAGCGTCCTGCTGCCACCATTTCAGCTAAATTCCGATGGCTGGCGCTGACCACCCTAACATTTGATTTTAAAATAGCTGTACCACCAACACGGCGAAACTGTCCGCTTTCTAGCGCCCGCAACAATTTTGGCTGTTGCGATAAAGGTAACTCCCCGATTTCATCTAGAAACAAGGTACCCTTATCAGCCAGCTCAAATAGCCCTTTTTTGCTAGTCGCCGCGCCAGTAAACGCGCCTTTTTCATGGCCAAACAGTTCACTCTCAAACAATTCATCGGTCAACATCGTGCAATCGACAATGACAAACTCACCTTGAGCGACTTTGGAATATTGATGAATAAATTCAGCAGCAAGTTCTTTGCCAGTTCCAGTTTCCCCACAAATTAATACTGGCGCCAAAGTCTCTGCAGCGAGTCGCAAGCGATCTTTAAAGGCATTAAAAGCCGGACTATGGCCTATCATTTTAACGTTTTTAATGCTTTCTAGCGCATTTACAGTGGATGCTAACAATTCACCAATATAAACTTGGCCTAGCGTATCCAACAATGGATAGGCCCGCACCCGTAAGGGGGACTGTTCTTTTAAAGACAATGGATTAACGCACAAACCAGCATAAGGTTCTAATTTTTCAAATAACTGGCGGTGCCTGCAATTTTCACTATCTTCACAACAGGGCTGGCCGATTTGTTGCTCCCTGGAAATGCCAAAGCGCCTCTCCCAAGCCCGGTTAACCCCAACGACGGTTAATGCCGAGTCTATAATCACCAATGGTGAGTCATGTGTTTCTAGCAAAGAATCTAAGGTAAAAGCATTTTTCGGCATAGTTTAATAAGAATTAGCAGGATGGCTGACAATATTTATCGGATGACCTGTCGTTTCTGTCATTTACAGCTGTCAGTTCTGCCAGCTGTAGTCGCTTAAATCAAAATACAATAGCATTCAGTGTAGCCCAATCCCAGGTAATTTAAAGGCTATAAGAAAGTGGCACAAAATTTGTGTTGTCAGGGATATAACTCACTATCGCAGAGACAAAAATATGCCCTATAAGCTATTAGCCATTTTGTTTACCTTTATATCCGCTAACGCTCAAGCGCATGTTATCCCTATGCACGATACGCATTGGGAGCCATCGCACAATAACCCAAGTTGGTCTGTGCCACCTAGCCACGATGACCACAAATATCCAGCCCCGCTACATTTTAGTTGGGATTTACCGCAACCCAGTTTCAGCAACTTTACACCTCAGTTGATAGTGATCTATGCTGCTTTAACTCATCAACAGAGATTAGACATCGCCAACACTTGGGGACTTGAGTATTTTGAGCACAACCCCATTACAAAATGGCCACAACATCCTAAGTGGGTGGCGTTATTCAACGATTATGGTCAGCATGTAGCTTACTCAGGATTTGGTTTTCTGCATTTATCCCATGGTCAATGGTTAAATAAAATATCCCATCATCATAAAAACCACCATGAAGCGTGCTGGGATAATTGTGGTAACGACCCTACACCTTCGCTATCAACCAGCTCAGTACCAGAACCAAGTTTAGTCTTGCTGTTCAGCTTAAGCCTTTTATGCATGATGTTAAAACGCTATAGGCCACAAATTAGCCTGGCAAAAACAAAATTGTTTAGCTATTCCGATAACAATTTTTAACCGAAAAACACTGCTATATGATTTTATTTCAACTAAAAGCGCGGATTTTATGATAAAATTTCCCAGTGCATCGCTAGGAAATGCACTTTAAATAACATAAGTGCGCGTAAGCTTGACACAACTTCTACTAACATTTAATCAGGTACACAATGAAATCAATTATGAAATTAGTGGCATTTCTTGCCATGACAGCTGCTGCTCCCGCTCTATTTGCCGAAGCCACAGGAGAAGCCGAAGTAAGAGCTGCTGCTGAAGGCACTGTAGCAAAAATCCAAGAGGCCCTTAGCCTTTCAGAAAAGGGTGTTGATAAAGAAGAAGTTAACAAAGTCATCAACGACGCCCGCCAATTGCAAAAAGAATTTCGCTACGAACGCACTGAACGCCAACGCCAAAAAGCGGGTAATCTTTTACGCGTAGCGCGTGATGAAATTGAAAAAGGTGATAAGGTTGCTGGCGAAACTGCTTTAAAAACTTCTTTGGCCTCTTTTCAAGAAATGCTAAAAGTTTACTTAGCCGCGCACTAATCGGTTTAAGTCAATTCAGATTCGATTAGTAACTTAATCGAATCTGAACATTACTCAATTGACGCTATACAACATCATCAAATGGTCTTAACAGTTCCGCACCAAGCATATTGACCATAACGGTCAAATTTTATGGTAAATTGCAGCGCCTTCTTCGACAAACTGCTTAGATTTCTCAGCCAGCCCTGTTTGTAACGCCTCATCTTCCTGTAAACCTTTCTCTGCTGCGTAATCGCGCACATCTTGGCTGATTTTCATGGAACAAAAATGTGGCCCACACATCGAACAAAAATGCGCTACCTTAGCTGACTCTTTAGGCAAGGTCTCATCATGAAATTCGCGTGCTTTTTCAGGATCCAAACCGATATTAAACTGATCTTCCCAGCGAAACTCAAAGCGTGCTTTAGACATGGCATTATCGCGTGCTTGGGCGCCTGGATGGCCTTTTGCCAAATCAGCGGCATGGGCTGCGATTTTATAAGTGACTATGCCCTCCCGCACATCTTGTTTATTAGGTAAACCCAAATGTTCTTTTTGGGTTACGTAACAAAGCATGGCACAACCATACCAACCAATATTAGCGGCACCGATTGCAGAGGTGATATGGTCATAGCCAGGGGCTATATCGGTAGTTAACGGCCCTAGGGTATAAAAAGGCGCTTCGCCACACTCTTCCAACTGCTTTTCCATATTCACCTTGATCATATGTAAAGGCACATGGCCTGGGCCTTCAATCATGGTTTGTACATCGTGCTGCCAAGCAATTTTAGTGAGTTCACCTAAGGTTTCCAATTCACCAAATTGGGCAGCGTCATTGGCATCGTATATAGACCCAGGCCGCAGTCCATCACCTAATGAGAAAGACACGTCATAGGCTTTCATGATGTCACAAATATCTTCAAAGTGAGTGTATAAAAAGCTTTCGGTATGATGCGCCAAACACCATTTCGCCATAATCGAGCCGCCGCGCGAGACAATGCCCGTCATGCGTTTAGCCGTTAACGGCACATGCTGTAAGCGTACTCCGGCATGGATGGTGAAATAATCAACGCCCTGTTCGGCCTGTTCTATTAAAGTGTCCCGGTAAATTTCCCAAGTCAGCTCTTCCGCCTTGCCATCAACCTTTTCCAAGGCTTGATAAATGGGTACTGTGCCTATTGGAACCGGTGAGTTACGCAATATCCACTCACGGGTTTCATGGATATTTTTTCCGGTAGATAAATCCATGATGGTGTCGCCGCCCCAACGGATACCCCAAAGCATTTTTTCGACCTCTTCCTCGATACTTGAAGTCACCGCCGAATTACCCAAATTGCCATTAATTTTCACCAAGAAATTGCGCCCGATAATCATCGGCTCCGACTCAGGGTGATTAATATTGGCCGGAATTATAGCCCGCCCTCTGGCAACTTCGCTGCGCACAAATTCTGGGGTAATTAAACTGGGTATGGCTGCGCCAAACGACTCACCTGGATGCTGGCCTTGATGTAGCTCAAGCATTTCCTCCATTTTTTGGTTTTCCCGGATGGCAATATATTCCATTTCTGGCGTAATAATACCTTTACGCGCGTAATGCATTTGCGAGACGTTACATCCCGATTTCGCCCGCCGTGGATTGCGTATATGTTCAAAACGAAGCTCCGCCGTGCTGGGGTCTTGCAAACGTTCCCGCCCAAACGCTGAACTTGGCCCTGTTAATGCTTCAGTATCATCACGTTCTAAGATCCAGGCACTACGCACAGACCCTAAACCTTTTTTTAAATCCACTTCCACTAGCGGGTCGGTATAAACACCGGAAGTATCATAGACGTATAGCGGCGGATTTTTCTCAGCGCCAAAGTGTGCCGGTGTGTCCGATAAATTGATTTTACGCATGGGTACGCGGATATCAGGGCGGCTACCTACAACATAAATTTTTTCTGATGCTGGATAAGCATCAATTTTAATTTTTGTAGCTGTGGCAGGGAGGTCTTTAAGAATAGCGCTCATGCTTATCTCCAAAAAATAAAACAAGGCGCAGGGAAAAGGGCTTTCCTACGCCGGTATTAACCGGGCTCAGGTTCAAAGGGTCTATCTCAGCCTCACTCAAAATGAAGCACCCCTAGCCTTTACGGATGATAAGCTACGTTAAATGAAAATAATGCTGATTGCAAGGTGTCACCACTTTAACTTTTAATTTAGCATCGCATTATGCAATACTTAATAGCTTACCCACAGGATTAGATTATTGATAGTGCATTATAATTTGGTTCAAAAAATGCTTTTTTTAAAAAGCAGTGTTAGAATTCAACCATCACTTGATCCTATTGATGCAGCGGATGTCGACAGACTCTCAACCAGTATATTTTCAATCGCCTGCTTTGGAATTTAAAAGCAGCACCTTTTCAGTACCTGTATTAGTCCTTTCCAGTAATGACTTAAAAATAATTGAGCTCCAACTTTCCGAAAAAATCCAAAAAGCCCCTGAGTTTTTTAAAAACTCACCCATCGTTTTTGATATTCAAGAACTAAACCGGCATGACCTCGATATCGACATTGGAAAATTGGTTAAACTTATCAAAAAAGTTGGCTTATTACCGATAGGCATACGTGGTGGCAACACCGATCAAAACCAGCGGGCATTAGAACACGACATACCTGTACATTCGCTGCATAGTAGCGCAACAGCAGAAGCCGCCAACACACCTAAAAAAATTGCTTCAGCTCCTGAGCCTGAAGTAGGCATCGCCTCCAGCACTGTTTTGATCACCCAACCTGTACGTTCTGGCCAACGGATTTATGCCGCGGGAGATTTGATCATCCTAGCCCAAGTCAGTGCTGGTGCAGAAATTCTTGCAGAAGGCAATATCCACGTCTACGGCACATTACGCGGACGCGCCCTCGCAGGCGTTCAAGGCAACCCACATAGCCGCATTTTTTGCTCAGACTTACAGGCAGAACTGATTTCAATTGCAGGTAACTATAAAATCAGCGAAGATTTAAACGAATCCGTGCGCAGCAAGCCTGTCCAGATTTATTTACATGAACAAAGTTTAATCATCAAGGATCTGTAGATTCGTTATCACCGGAGGAAAAAAATTGGCAAGAATCATAGTCGTAACATCGGGCAAAGGCGGTGTAGGTAAAACAACAACAAGTGCAGCAATTGCCATGGGGCTTGCAAAAAGAGGCCATAAAACAGCGGTTATTGATTTTGATGTCGGCTTACGTAACCTTGATTTAATCATGGGTTGTGAACGCCGTGTAGTCTATGATTTTGTCAATGTCATCAATGGTGAGGCCACACTCAACCAAGCGTTAATACGTGATAAGCATTGCAACCAACTCTATATACTACCCGCATCACAAACCCGGGATAAGGATGCTTTAAGTACTGAAGGCGTAGGCAAGGTTCTGGATGAGCTATCTAAAGATTTTAAATACATCGTGTGTGATTCACCGGCGGGCATTGAAAAAGGCGCTTATTTAGCTATGTATTTTGCTGATGATGCTTTTGTGGTCACTAACCCTGAAGTTTCCTCCGTTCGGGATTCAGACCGTATGCTCGGGTTATTGTCGAGCAAATCGAAACGGGCCGAACAAAATCAAGAACCGATTAAAGAATACTTGCTATTGACTAGATATGCACCCGACCGCGTAAAGCTAGGTGAAATGTTAAGCGTTGATGACGTCCAAGAAATTTTATCCTTACATTTACTGGGTGTGGTCCCTGAATCAAAATCGGTGCTGAACGCGTCAAACTCTGGAACACCGGTTATACTCGATGAAAAAAGTGATGCCGGCCAAGCTTATGCTGATATCGTCGCACGCTATTTGGGAGAGGACAAACCTCATCGTTTTATTGATGAAAAAAAGGGATTATTTGGTAAACTTTTCGGGAGCAAATAATGAGCCTACTGGATTATTTCAGAATCTCGAGAGCAAGCTCGGCTTCAGTTGCCAAAGAGCGCCTACAAATACTAGTTGCCCATGAACGCGCATCCCGAAACCAGCCATCTTATCTGCCCCAGCTGCAAAAAGAGTTGCTGGAAGTCATCCGAAAATATGTGAATGTTGGACAAGAAGCAATTTCGGTAAATTTTGAGCAGGATGATAACCAAGAAACCCTAGAACTCAATATCGTATTACCTGATAGACCAGCAAAAAAACTCTAGATTTTACTGTATTTATTTAAATTTTTTCTTAAACCAACCAGATAATGGTGATCTCTATGTCTACAATCGGTGATGCAGCGGGTAAAGTGTGGCAATTTTTGGAAAAAAATGGCCCTTCTAGTGTGACAAAAATAACCACAGAAACAGGTCTCAATAAAAACGACATCCAACGCGCTATAGGTTGGCTGTTGAAAGAAGACAAGCTGGAGATAGAACTGAAAGGACGGATTGAAACGCTATCTTTAAAATAAAGCCAACTTAAATTTTAAATACTAGGCAAAAGGATTTTGCCTGCAGTTTAGCCTACAGGTTTAATTCAGTTCCCTATGTCTAACAATCACATTTAACATAGGGTTCTTTAAACTTTTGGATAAGGCATCAACCAAGTAAACCGAGCGGTGTTGACCACCCGTACAACCTATTGCAACTGTCAGATAACTGCGCCCTTCAGCTTCAAAACGCGGTATCCATCGTTCTAAAAAGCTCATAATATCTTGGAACAGTTCAGTGACTAGCACTTGGTTTTTAAGAAAGTCCACTACCGGCTGATCCTTACCGTTTAATCCCCGTAATTCAGGAATCCAATAAGGATTAGGCAAACTGCGGGCATCAAAAACAAAATCCGCATCTAAAGGCACACCATGCTTAAAGCCAAACGATTGAAATTGGACTGAAATATGCTGGATGTCACGTTCACCAATCTGCTCCCGTATGAGTTCACGTAGTTGATGGTATAACGTTCTGCTAGTATCAATCACGACACTGGCATGTATCGCAATCGGCGTGAGCATTTCTTTTTCAATTTTAAGGGCTTCTTTTAAGGGAATATTAAAATCGGTTAAGGGATGACGCCTACGGGTTTCACTGTAACGCTTCAACAGTGTTGCTTCTTCGGCTTGCATAAATATAATTTCGCAAAAAATGCCCTTATAGGCAATTAAGCTTAAACTATCTGCAAAATTTGCAAGGCTAAGGCTTTGGTTTCTAGCATCTATCCCTATGGCTGTCTTAGCATAAGTGTTTTTATCAGCCAACATAACGTGGTTAACAAAATCTTCCAACAACGCTAAAGGTAAATTATCAATGCAATAATAGCCGCAGTCTTCCAAGGTATCTAAGGCGATACTTTTACCAGAACCTGAAAGACCGCTGACTATTATAAGCTTCATAGGGTATCAGTCCATTTGCCTAAAAAACCATGTTGAAGGTTTCAAATTATCGGTGGCTACCAGTTTTTTCTTTATGTTTAATAATCTGGCGGTCAAGCTTATCCACCAAATTGTCAATCGCAATATACATATCGTCTTGATGGTCTTCAGCAAATAATTTTGCCCCGCTGACTTGTAACGTAGCCTCGGCTTTTTGCACTAATTTTTCTACGCTTAAAATAACATGTACATCAGTGACATGGTCAAAATGACGGATCAGTTTTTCAAACTTGCTGTCAATATGAGTTTTTAATGAATCGGTCACATCGAGGTGAAGACCTGTTACGCTTATTTGCATAGGAAGCTCCTTATTTTTTAGTTATTAAAAGTGAATAAGTGTCAGTAGACGCTATAAAATGCGCTTTCTCTGACTTGATGAAGAAATAAACATAGCCTCTCGGTATTTGGCTATCGTTCTTCTGGCCACATTAATTCCCTTTTCTTTGAGTAGATCGGCAATTTTACTGTCACTTAGTGGTTTTGCCGGGTTTTCATTGCCAATTAGTTCCTTAATAAAGGCTCTAATCGCGGTTGCGGAGCATTCACCACCGCTTTCCGTCGACACATGACTGGAAAAAAAGAACTTAAACTCAACAATCCCGTTGGGGGTATGCATGTATTTTTGGGTGGTAACCCTTGAAATAGTTGACTCATGCAGCTCAAGCTCTTCGGCGATATCCCTTAACACCATTGGTTTCATGGCAATGGCACCATGTTCTAGAAAAGCCGTTTGTTTTTCAACTATGCTACGGGCAACCCGCACCAAAGTGTCATTACGGCTATGTAAACTTTTGATAAACCAGCGGGCTTCTTGCAGGTGATCCTTCATGCAAGCATTATCCTTACTATTGTCAGCCCGTTTGATTAAGGCTGAATAAAACGGGTTTATACGCAATTTTGGCGCAATATCCGGATTTAGGTTTACCTCCCAAACACCATTTTGTTTGGTGACATAGACATCTGGGATGACATATTCCGAACTGCTCTCTTGTATGCTGGCACCAGGCCTGGGGTCCAAGCCCCGAATTAGGCTAATCACCGCATCAAGCTGGCGCTCACTTAAGCCCAGTTTACGCATAAGCTTGGCCTGATCATGGGTGGCAAGCAGGTCTAAATGCCGGCTCACCAATTCCAAGGCGTCATCCCGACACGGCGTAGTGACCGGTAACTGCTGTAGTTGTAAGCGTAAACAATCCGCCAAATCAAACGCAGCCACCCCGGAGGGGTCAAAGTTTTGGACACCGTGCAGCACCGCTTCCACTTCATCATAATCCAAATCTTCCATCTGGGTTTTTAAGCCTTGGAAAATATCATCCAAACTACTGGACAGATAGCCATCTTCGTTAATCGAATCGATAATAGCCATTGCTATTAAATGATCGCGTTCTGAAAACGGGCTCAGCTCCAATTGCCAGAGCAGGTGGTCTAGTAAGGTTGATGACTTGGTACGTTGCGTTTCAAAATCGGCGTTCTCTGCCCCGCTGGTACCGGAAGCAATAGCATTCTCATAAACATCATCCCAAGAAGAATCAACTGGCAATTCATCGGGCATATCTGTTTGCGAGCCTTCACTGGTAACTTGGTCAGAATTATCGATTTTCTTTTCAATGTTGGGTTCAATTTCAGCTGACAGGGTCTCTTCTTCATTGATTTCCAGCATCATATTCGACTCTAGCGCCTGCTGGATTTCTTGTTGCAAATCCAGTGTTGACAACTGTAACAGTTTGATCGCCTGCTGTAATTGCGGCGTCATAGTAAGTTGTTGGCCTAACCGGAGATGTAATGATTGTTTCATTATGTGACTATGCTATTCAATAGATCATTTAAAGGCTAAAGTTGTTGCCTAAGTAAACCTTGCGAACTTCATCATTGGCAATAATTGCTGCTGGCTCACCTGCAGCAATTACCTTGCCTTCGTTAAGTATATACGCTCGGTCACAAATACCTAGGGTTTCCCTGACATTATGTTCAGTTATCAAAACACCTATGCCGCGTGTCTTTAAATGCTCAACAATTTTTTTTATATCATCCACTGAAATGGGATCAACGCCAGCAAAGGGTTCATCTAATAAAATAAATTGTGGGTCCGTGGCTAAGGCCCTGGCAATTTCTACTCGGCGCCGTTCACCACCCGATAGGCTGGATGTGGTCTGGTTTCGAAGGTGGGGAATGTGAAATTCTTCCAAAAGACTCTCAATCACCAATTCCGCTTGGCTGTCCGTCAACTCCGACCGGACTTGTAAAACAGCGCGCAAATTATCAGCAACACTTAATTTACGAAAAACCGAAGGTTCTTGAGGCAAATAACCAATCCCTAATTGCGCCCTACGATGCATGGGGTAATGCGTGATATCTTCAAAATCGAGCACTATTTCTCCCGCATCCGCCTTAACCAAACCAACCAGCATGTAAAAACTGGTCGTTTTACCTGCACCATTGGGACCTAGCAAACCTACAATTTCGCCGGTATCGACATGCAATGACACACCATTGACTATATTGCGTTTATTGTAACTTTTAATCAACTCTGCCGCAGCAAGCCTGGCCATGTTTAATTGGGTTCCTTAGGTACTTTTTGTTCTTTGGGTTTAGGTTTTAAAATAACATGCACACGCTTATCATCTGAAGACTTTTCCCCGGCCTTCACCACCGCGTTTTTACTGTCGTATTCTATCAGTTTACTGGAATAGGTCGCGTTACCTTGCCAAACCGTTGCATTATCGGTAAGCACCAATAAGTTCTTCTTAGGGAAGTATTCCCCTGTAGACGCTTCACCTGTTACATCATCTGCCCCTGGGCTAGGGGTTTGCTTAAATTTTGCCAAGTTGCCAGTGAAGACTAACCTTTCAGCTTCGCCATTAACAAAATAAACCACCAGTTTATCAGAATTCACTTTTATACTGCCCTGAATTGAGATGACATTGCCGGTATACGTGCTTATCGCTTTGGCGTCATCATAAGTGGCGGTATTGGAATCAATCATAATAGGCTGGTCGGCATCCGTTTCCAACGCCAACGCATTTGCAGCGAATAAACAGGCCATTACCAAACCACAATAAACGATAGGATTATTTTTTTGTTTCATAGGTACCCCGTACTTTGGCAAGCAAATCAATACGGACAGGTGTAGTAAAAACTAACTTCATACCTATACCAGTGGTCTTATTTGATTGGCTAAGCAACTCTGCCCAATCATCCGTTTCAGCATAGCTTGTTTCGGTTTTAACTTTTACGTTAGTCGTGTTGATTATCAATTGATTGGCATGTTCTGAACGTTCCCGATAAACCTTAACTTTACCATTTAACAAGAGGTCCTTGCCATCAGCTGATAAAAGGCCGGTTTCAGATTTTATTTCCCAAGGCGGCGTCTTATCATTGTAGAAATATATTAGCAAATTATCCAAATGGGTCTCCCCATCATCACTGTAATGGGCCATTTTATCGGCCAACAATTTGTTATCTAATTTTCCTGTTAGATCCATTTCAAACTTGGTATAACCTGTACTGTAATAATCGGGGCTGTGTTTAAGCGCCGGCGTAAAAAATACTTCATCGAGACCGGTAAATTTAACTAACCACCAAGTACCCAACGCCACCACCAGCAAGATGACATAAATTTTGTCTATCTTAAACATTAGCTCAAATAATTAGCCAAAATTTGTTCACTATGGCCTTGTGCATAGAGGATCAAATCACAAACCTCACGCACTGCGCCAGTTCCGCCCGATAAATTTGTGCAGTAATCCGCGTATTGCTTTACTTCGGCCACAGCATCATTCACTGCAAACGCTAAACCTGCCCGTACCATAACGGGCAAATCTATTAAATCATCGCCAACATGCGCTGCTTGTTCTGGCAACAAGCCTAACTGCGCCATTAAATTATCAAAAGCTATACGTTTATCCTCATAGCCTTGATAAATCAATTCAACCCCTAAGCTTTGCATACGCAAAGCCACGCTGGCCGATTTTCGCCCTGAAATCACAGCCACTTCGACACCGGCATTACGCAATAATTTAATGCCATGGCCATCGCGGGCATGAAAGGCTTTATATTCGTTGCCCTCGCCGTCAAAAAAAAGCTTGCCATCTGTGAGCACCCCATCAACATCTAAAATTAACAATTTCAGCTTTTTGGCTTTTGCCAACACAGCGCTGTCGATATGGCTATACATCAGACAATGCCTGCCCGTACCAAGTCATGCATGTTTAAGGCCCCTACGATTTGACGCTGGCCGTCTACCACAATTAGTGCGTTAATGCGTTTTTGCTCCATAATTTGCATAGCTTCTGCCGCTAAAATATCAGCCGTAATAACGGCACATCGCGCCGTCATTACCACGCTGACCGCTGTTTGTTTAAAATCTAAATCTTGTGCCAACATGCGGCGCAAATCACCATCGGTAAAAATACCAACAATTTTTTTATCGGCATCAACAATAGCTGTCATACCCAATTTTTTTTCGGTCATTTCCAATAACGCATCAGAGATTAATGCCGATTCTGAGACGCAAGGGATCTCATCACCGGTATGCATAATGTCACTGACACGCAACAATAAGCGCTTACCCAAACTGCCCCCGGGATGCGAAAGGGCAAAATCATCACGGGTAAAACCACGCGATTCCAATAACGCAACAGCTAACGCATCACCCATTACCAATGCGGCGGTAGTACTGGAGGTTGGCGCCAGGCCAAGCGGGCAAGCTTCTTGTTGTACACTGACATTGATATGGGCAGACGAGACTTTAGCCAAGGTAGAAGCTGGATGGCCAGTCATGGCAATCAAAGGCACACCTAAGCGTTTGATAATAGGCAATAAGGTTAAAACCTCTTCAGTTTCACCTGAATTGGACAACACTAAAACCACATCTTGGCGGGTAATCATGCCTAAATCACCATGGCTGGCTTCAGCGGGATGGACAAAAAAAGCCGGGGTGCCTGTACTTGCCAAAGTAGCTGCTATTTTACCGGCAATATGGCCAGATTTACCCATACCTGTCACCACTATCCGGCCTTTACAACGGAACATTAATTCACAGGCAGTAACAAATTGGCTATCGATAAATTCAGATAACGCTGCAATAGCTGCTGCTTCTACCTGAATGACATACAAACCTAACTCACAAATTTTTTGCTTATTTATTTTCATTATCCCGCAAAATAGTAGGCACTCCCCTCAAAACCCTAACAAGCAAAGAATCAGCGCTAAAAATCCACTTACCTGCGCCCAGCCACTTAAAATGGTGTATTATGCCACGTTTATATTATTTGTCTGTATAGCAAGTTATTGGCAAGCCCACCGGACGTTATTGCCTAAAACAAAATGACAATTGTTTGACTAATCTGCTGGCCGTCATACAGAATACACCGTTTGAAGTTATTAACTCCCCACCACAATCGCAGATGAACAGCAACACTACCCCAACAAGTTTGGTTTCAGTCAGCAATTTATCGTTTGCACGCGGCAACAAAAAAATATTTGATGGCATTTCACTTGAAATCCAACGCGGCAAAATCACCGCTATCATGGGCCCTAGCGGAACAGGTAAAACCACCTTATTAAAAATTATAGGCGGGCAATTGACACCCACTCAGGGCTCCGTGTTAATTGACAACCAAAATGTACACCGGTTAAGCCGTAAGGAGTTGTATAACCTGCGTAAGCGTATGGGTATGCTATTCCAAAGTGGCGCCCTCTTAACGGACATGAGCGTGTATGACAACGTGGCTTTCCCGTTACGTGAACATACCCATTTACCTGAATCGATTATCCGCAGCATCGTCTTGATGAAACTACAAGCTGTAGGGCTGCGTGGCGCGCGTCAACTGATGCCTAATGAGCTGTCAGGGGGTATGGCCAGGCGCATTGCACTGGCGCGGGCTATTGCTTTGGATCCGATGATGATCATGTACGATGAACCTTTTACTGGGCAAGACCCTATCTCTATGGGGGCTTTAGTGCATTTGATCAAAGCCCTAAACAACACCTTGGGGCTAACTAGTATTATCGTCTCACACGATGTGCATGAAACCTCAGCAATAGCCGATTACATCTACTTAATTTCTGATGGCAAAGTGGTAGGCCAAGGCAGTCCTGCTGAAATTCAGCAATCTTCTTCAGAATGGGTACAACAATTTATGACTGGCGCTGCTGATGGCCCCGTCCATTTCCACTATCCCGCAAACGATTATATGAGCGATCTTTTAGCTTCGACAAATGCACCTAAGCCCCCTATTTCAAAACGTTACGGCAGCTTGGAGAAATAATGGGATTTGTGCAATATTTAGGCAAAACAACACTGGCCAACTTTAACAAGTTAGGCCGCAGCAGCTATTTTTTGCTGCATACTTTGCTAGGCCTTATTGAATTATTACCTAGGCCACGGCTATTACTTAACCAGCTATATTCTGTGGGTGTCTTGTCCTTTTTAATTATTGCCATTTCCGGCTTGTTTGTGGGCATGGTACTGAGTTTGCAAGGCTATTATATTTTGTCTGATTTTGGCTCCGAAGAAGCGCTGGGCGTTATGGTCGCCGCTTCATTGGTACGGGAACTAGGCCCTGTGGTATCGGCGTTGCTATTTGCCGGCAGGGCAGGCTCCGCCTTAACCGCGGAAATCGGCTTAATGAAAGCCACTGAACAGCTCTCAGGTATGGAAATGATGGCCGTAGATCCCATCAACCGTATCATCTCGCCACGTTTTTTTGCCGGACTCCTGTCCATGCCCTTATTGGCCGCCATATTTAGCATGGT
Organism: Methylococcaceae bacterium; assembly: GCA_041660045.1. GTDB lineage: Bacteria > Pseudomonadota > Gammaproteobacteria > Methylococcales > Methylomonadaceae > WM-3-3. The sequence goes on from JBAZXA010000011.1 coordinate 112,817, forward strand.
CGGCATCCTTGGTGGGCATATCGTTGGGGTAGGTTTATTAGGGGTAGATAACGGGTCTTTCTGGTCACAAATGCAGGCTAATATCGATTTTATGGATGACATCATCAATGGTGTTATCAAAAGTTTGGTATTTGGCTTTGTAGCCAGCTGGATCGCCTTATTTGAAGGTTATGACACCATCCCCACTTCAGAAGGCGTCAGCCGAGCAACAACACGTACCGTAGTCAATTCCGCACTTAGCATTTTAGGTCTTGATTTTATCTTGACTGCACTTATGTTTGGAGATAATTAGCATGCAGCACACCAATACCCAAGATACGCTCGTCGGCCTGTTTGTTGCCGCCGGCATTGTGGGTCTTTTTTTTCTCGCCTTACACGTCAGTAATTTAAGCAGTTTTGTCAGTGACGATAGCTACAATGTCACAGCCCGCTTTGAAAACTCAGGTGGCCTTAAGGTTAAATCCACGGTTTCATCAGCTGGTGTAAAAATTGGGCAGGTTACGGCTATCAACCTGGATCCAAAGACGTTTGAATCAGTAGTGGAAATGAGCATCTCCTCCCGCTTTAACAGCTTTCCGGAAGATACCTCGGCCAGTATTTTTACCGCGGGGTTATTGGGTGAGCAATACGTTAACCTCGTCCCTGGTGGCTCAGAAGATCTGTTAAAAAACGGCAGCGCCATTGAAATCACCCAATCCGCCATTATTCTAGAAAAAGTTATCGGCCAATTTTTGTTTAAGACAGCCGAAGAAAAAGCGGACGGTAAGAAGTGAGTTCACTGAATGTGCTAGACCAAGGTGCAGGTAATTTTATCGTGCAAGGCGAACTAACCTTTGCTTCTATTGACGCTAAAACGGTTAATTCCATTGGTTTTCTAAAATCTGCCAAACATATTACCGTCGATCTTAGCCAAGTGACCAATACCGATAGTGCCGGTTTGGCACTTATGATTGAATGGTTAAAATTTGCCGGGCAACATAAAACCCAGCTTGACTTTAAAAATATCCCTGACCAATTACTCAATCTGGCCCGTCTCAGCGGTTTTGATACCGCCCGCCATTTAGCGGCCGACTCAGCACCTGCTGATTTAATTTAGAACCGATTAGGAATTTCATGGATAAGCTTATTATTACTGGCGGCACCCAACTTTCAGGCGAACTACGCATTTCTGGCGCAAAAAACGCCGCTTTACCTATACTGGCAGCAACACTGTTATCTGAAAAACCAGTCAGTATCGGTAACATTCCCCATTTACACGATATAACAACAACCATGGAATTATTGGGGCGTATGGGCACCCAGTTGTTAGTCGATGAAAGAATGAATATCGAAGTGGATACCAGCGCAATTACCAGCTACGAAGCGCCTTATGAATTGGTTAAGACCATGCGCGCCTCTATTTTGGTTTTGGGGCCATTATTAACCCGCTTTGGTGAAGCACATGTGTCCTTGCCCGGCGGTTGCGCCATTGGTACCCGCCCGGTTGACATCCATTTAAACGGCTTAATCAAAATGGGCGCGGATATTACCGTTGAAGCCGGTTACATCCACGCCCATGCCAAACGGCTTAAAGGTTGCCGCTTAGTGCTGGAGCAAATCACAGTCACCGGTACGGAAAACCTGTTGATGGCAGCAACCCTAGCCGAAGGCACTACCATCATAGAAAATGCCGCCAAAGAACCTGAAGTCACTGACTTAGCCCATTTCCTTAACAAAATGGGCGCCAATATTACAGGTATCGGCACTGATGTGCTGGTGATTGAAGGCGTAGAGCAGCTAGGTGTCGATAATTTACACTACGATATCCTGCCTGACCGGATAGAAACCGGCACCTACTTGGTCGCTGCCGCTATCACGGGTGGTAAAGTCAAATTAAAAAACACCTGCCCAGATTTACTGGATGCGGTTTTAGCCAAGCTGGTTGAGGCGGGTGCTGAAATTTGTACTGGACAAGATTGGATTAGCCTAGATATGCACGGCAATAAGCCAAAATCGGTTTCCGTGCGTACCGCCCCTTATCCAGCCTTCCCCACCGATATGCAAGCCCAGTTCACGGCACTTAATACGATTGCCGAAGGTGTCGGTGTTATCACTGAAACGGTATTTGAAAATCGCTTTATGCATGTCCAAGAGATGCAACGCATGGGCGCTGATATTCGCTTGGAATCCAATACCGCTATTTGCTCTGGCGTTAAGCGCTTAACCGCAGCCCCGGTTATGGCCACCGATTTACGGGCTTCGGCCAGTTTAGTGATCGCCGCCTTAGTTGCCGAAGGCAGCACCTTGGTAGACCGCATTTACCATATAGACCGCGGTTATGACCATATTGAAGAAAAGCTGTCACAACTGGGTGCTATTATACGACGCGTTGCCAAATAGGAAATCCACATGCTCACCATTGCCGTCTCAAAAGGCCGAATTTACGACGAAGCTTTGCCATTGCTGGCACAAGCCGGTATTACACCTATTGATGACCCAAATACCTGCCGTAAATTAATCTTACAAACATCCCGCCCCGACATTCAATTAGTTATTATTCGGGCGACCGACGTCCCCACTTTTGTCGAGTATGGCGCCGCTGATATTGGTATTGCAGGTAAAGATGTTTTAGTTGAACATGGTGCCGATAACTTATATGAACCTTTAGACTTAAAAATTGCCTGCTGCAAGCTCATGACAGCTACCCACAAAAATGCAGGAAAAGTCACTGGCCGCGTACGTGTCGCCACCAAATACGTTAAGACTGCGCAACGTTATTACGCCAGCTTAGGTATACAGGCAGAAATCATCAAACTCTATGGCTCTATGGAATTGGCACCATTAGTCGGTTTAGCAGACTGTATAGTTGACCTGGTTGATACCGGTAATACCCTAAAAGCCAATGGCTTAGAACCCCGCGAGCTGATTATGGAAATCAGCTCCAGATTGGTGGTTAATAAAGCAGCCATGAAAATGAAGCACGAAGCTGTCCGCTCATTACTCGCCCAATTTGAACAAACTCTAGCAGCAAGGTAAGCCATGTCTGAGATAAATATTGCCCAATTTGACGCCAACAGCCCTGACTTTAGCCAACAACTCAAACACTTATTGGCTTGGAACGAAACTGATGATCTTGACATCCACCAGCGCGTACTGGCTATTATTGCTGATGTCCGCAAAAACGGTGACCAAGCTGTCGTGGAATATACCCGACGCTTTGACCATAGCCAGGTCCAACAGGCAACGGAGTTGGAAATCCCTCAGCACAAACTACAAACGGCTTGGGAAAACCTACCCAAAAACCAAGCCTTAGCGCTAACCACAGCTGCCGAGAGAATTAAGGCCTATGCCGAACAACAAAAATTGCAATCGTGGCAATATCACGAAGCCGATGGCACCTTACTAGGACAAAAAGTCACCCCATTAGATCGGGTTGGGCTCTATGTACCTGGCGGTAAGGCAGCTTATCCCTCATCCGTCTTAATGAATGCGATACCTGCCAAAGTAGCTGGCGTAGGCGAACTGATTATGGTGGTACCCACCCCACATGGTGAAACCAACCCCTTAGTTTTGGCCGCCGCCTTTCTGGCTGGCGTAGACCGGGCTTTTGCCATAGGCGGCGCACAGGCCATAGCCGCGCTGGCTTATGGTACAGAAACTATTCCTGCTGTCGCTAAAATTGTTGGCCCGGGTAATATTTACGTGGCTACCGCTAAAAAGTTGGTCTTTGGTCAAGTCGGTATAGATATGATTGCCGGGCCTTCTGAAATTTTAATCATTTGTGATGGCAAAACCAATCCCGATTGGATCGCGATGGATTTATTTTCCCAAGCCGAACATGATGAAGATGCCCAGGCCATATTAATTAGCGATGACAGCCAATTTTTACAAGCCGTGTCTGACAGTATCAACCGCTTATTACCCAGCATGGAACGCGCAGATATTATTAAAGCATCACTTACTAAACGTGGCGCCTTAATCAAAGTTGATAACCTGTTACAAGCGGCTGACGTTGCCAACACCATTGCCCCGGAACATTTAGAACTTTCGGTAGAGGATCCAACTGAGCTATGCCAACACATACGCCATGCCGGTGCCATATTTATGGGGCGCTATACCGCAGAAGCCTTGGGTGATTATTGCGCAGGCCCTAACCACGTCCTGCCCACCTCCAGCACAGCGCGTTTTTCGTCGCCGCTAGGGGTTTATGACTTTCAAAAACGTTCTAGCTTGATCAATTGTTCCGCTCAAGGCGCTGACAGCTTAGGTAAAGTTGCCTCGGTTTTAGCCCGCGGCGAAAGCCTGACAGCACATGCAAGGTCTGCAGAGTTTCGAATTCAAGCAAACTAATATTGCGCACTAGCCATTTTGTAATACCGGCTAACTTTTTTATCGACACGCTTATGTCTGGAAACCGATGCCTATCAATGCTTTTATTGCCCGTCTTTTCCGCCCAGAAGTATTGGCGCTATCCGTTTACAAAGTTGCAGATGCAACTGGGTTAATTAAATTAGATGCGATGGAAAACCCATACGGTTGGCCAGAAGAGCTTAAAATTCAGTGGTTGGAAAAACTAAAGCAGTGCGAACTTAACCGCTACCCCGATCCAGAAGCCAAAACGCTCAGCCATAGCATACGACAGCTTTATCATATTTCTGATGACTTAGGCCTGCTCTTAGGCAACGGTTCAGATGAAATTATCCAATTACTATTGATGGCAGTGCCTACCGGGGCAAACGTCATTTCGCCGGCACCTGGTTTTGTCATGTATCAACAAATAAGCCAACTGCTAGGCCTAAACTATCTGGGTGTTCCGCTTAAAGCCGACAGCTTTGCTTTAGATTTACCTGCCATGCTCACCGCAATACAACAACAGCAACCGGCTGTGGTATTTTTGGCCTACCCCAATAACCCAACGGGTAATTTATTTGACACTGCTGCGATCCACGAAATTATCCAAGCCAGCCCAGGTTTAGTGGTAATAGACGAGGCCTATGCACCATTCGCTAATGCCAGCTTAATCGACGCGCTTGGGCAATACCCCAATCTACTCATCATGCGTACGGTATCAAAACTAGGCTTAGCGGGCTTGCGTCTAGGTTATTTAGTTGGCCACCCAGCCATTATTGAACAACTGAATAAAATTCGCCTGCCTTACAACATTAATATACTCACCCAGGTCAGTGTTGAATTTGCCCTATCCCATCACCCGGTATTTACTGCCCAAGCTGAAGCTATTTGCCAAGAACGCAGCCGTATTTTTGAGCAACTCTCAAGCCTAGAAGGCATTACACCTTACCCTAGCGCGGCCAACTTTATCCTGTTTAAAACCCCTACAGGCCAAGCCAATCAGGTTTTTGCTTCCCTTAAAGAGCAAACCATATTAATAAAAAATTTAGCCGCCCATGGTGGACTATTAAGTGATTGTTTACGCGTTACTGTCGGAACGCCAGAACAAGATGAACACTTTATGACAGCCCTTAAAATTAGTCTAACCCAATAAATTTAAAAGCAAAATGTATAAATGCTTCAAAACCTAAGGCGTCTAATGTACCATTGCGTCACTATACTAAAAACAATGCGCAGCGACAGCGCGGACTAAATCGGGGAATTTGATCATGTATGATGAAGAAGTTGACAAGTCGAAGCGCCAGTTTCTGACCTCGGCTTTAGCCGTGGTCGGCACTGTGGGCACTGGCTACTTAGCAGTCCCATTTCTGGCCCAAATGCAACCTAGTGTTAAAGCCATGGCGGCAGGCGCGCCTGTTGATGTTGATATCAGCAAAATGGAAGCAGGCCAATTAATTCGGGCTGAGTGGCGCGGCAAACCGGTTTGGGTGTTAAATAGGACAACTGAAGTCCTAGAAACTTTAAAATCCTTGGACGACCAATTGCGTGACCCACTATCCCATGATTCAGTGCAACCGGTATCCAGTAAAAACCCCACGCGCTCCATCAAACCAGAAGTTTTTGTAGCCGTCGGCCTTTGTACCCATTTAGGTTGCTCGCCGACCTTCCGTCCTGAAATTGCACCCCATGATCTGGGTGAGAAATGGAAAGGCGGCTTTTTTTGCCCCTGCCATGGCTCATGGTTTGACTTGGCTGGCCGCGTGTTTAACGGTGTGCCAGCGCCCACAAACCTTGAAATCCCACCTTACTATTACGTCACCGATAGCCATATCATCATTGGGGAAACTGCATCGGAGGCCAAGGCATGAAACCTTCCCGCTTAACCAATATAGGCAATTGGGTTTTAGACCGTTTTCCGCTTACCAACCTATGGAATGACCACATGGCGCACTACTATGCGCCTAAGAATTTTAACTTCTGGTATTTTTTTGGTTCCTTAGCCTTATTAGTTTTAGTCAATCAATTTGTCACCGGCATATTGCTGACCATGAACTACAAACCTGATGCCACGCTAGCTTTCGATTCCGTCGAATATATCATGCGCGATGTCAATTGGGGTTGGTTAGTGCGTTATATGCATTCCACCGGCGCCTCAGCCTTTTTTATAGTGATCTACCTGCACATGTTTAGAGGCATGCTTTACGGCTCTTTCAAACAGCCGCGCGAGCTCATCTGGATTTTTGGCATGTTCCTGTTTGTCGCGTTAATGGCAGAAGCCTTTATGGGCTATTTATTGCCATGGGGACAAATGTCCTATTGGGGCGCGCAAGTTATCATATCCTTATTCAGCGCCATCCCCGTGGTAGGTGATGAATTAGCCTTATGGATTAGGGGCGATTATGTGGTATCCGATGCCACCCTAAACCGCTTTTTTGCCTTTCATGTGATTTCCGTTCCGCTGGTATTAGTACTCCTCGTTTTCCTGCATATAGTGGCCTTGCATGAAGTGGGCTCCAATAACCCAGACGGTGTAGAAATCAAAAAAAATAAGGATGCCAACGGCATACCGTTAGATGGCATTCCTTTTCACCCCTATTACACTGTCAAAGATATCGTTGGCGTCGGCGTTTTCCTCTTATTTTTTGCGACAATCGTGTTTTACATGCCGGAAATGGGTGGTTATTTTCTAGAACACGCTAACTTTATCCCAGCCGACCCGATGAAAACCCCGGAGCACATTGCCCCAGTTTGGTATTTCACACCTTTTTATGCCATCTTAAGGGCAATACCCGATAAGTTTGCTGGCGTAGTTGGTATGGGCGGCGCCATCGTCGTATTGTTCTTATTACCTTGGCTAGACCGTAGCGAAGTTAAATCTATCCGCTATCGTGGGGGTATCTTTAAAAAAGCCTTATTGCTATTTGTCATCAGCTTTATAGCTTTAGGTTATTTAGGCACACAACCGGCCACACCGCTTGCAACCACATTTGCACGTATCTTTACCGCTATCTATTTTGGTTTTTTCTTATTGATGCCACTTTATACCCGCTGGGAAAAAACTAAACCGTTACCGGAACGTTTAACCATGCAACCTGGCATTGAAGAATGCATACCGGCTTTAAGGGCAACATATGATGAGATTACCTTGGTTGAACCCGTACAAACTGAAAATGGCACTGTCCTTAAAAGAAAGCTAAACCCTGACGGTTTAATAAAAGTACTCAGCCGACTAGCCATCAATCTAAAAAAGAAATTTGATTAATATGAAAAATTTAATCTTGCTTTTCCTGCTATCTTTTACAGTAGTAAGCCATGCTTCTGAGTCCGTGGAGCTTAGCTCCCCCGATATTGACATTAGCGACCATAAATCACTAGAGCGGGGGGCAAAAAATTATGTCACCTATTGCCTAGGCTGCCATTCTATCCAACATATCCGCTATTTACGGATCGCGCTAGACTTGGATATCGATGAGAAAAAAATGCTGCATGAAATCGCACCAGAAGGCGCAGGCATTTATGACAAGCTACAAACGGCTATGAATGCGCATGACGCGCGTAAATGGTTTGGCGTACAACCGCCTGATCTATCCCTAATTGCCCGCTCACGTGGGGCTGATTGGCTATACAGCTACTTAAAAGGCTTTTATAGCGACAGCAGTAAGCCACTAGGCGTTAACAACAGCATTTTTCCTGACGTTGGCATGCCTAACGTGCTTTGGCAATTACAGGGTGAGCAACAAGCTGTGTATAAAACAGAAGACGGCAAAAAAGTATTGGCTAAGCTAGTCATTGCTGAAAAAGGTGTCCAATCAGAAAAAGAGTTTGACCAAACCGTTAACGACCTCGTGAACTTTTTAGTTTATGTGGGTGAACCAGTGCAACTGGAACGCCAAAAAATGGGCAAATTTGTCATCTTTTTCATTCTAATGTTTTTGGTTGTCGCTTATTTATTGAAAAAGGAATATTGGAAGGATGTCCATTAGTCTATAAGCGGGCATTATATAAACAGTGGCAATGCAACTAGCTTTCCAAATTAGAATCAGCAGGGCAAATCTGCAGAGCCATCCATGTTATAATGGCAACCTTTCATTTTTTGTGCCGGAGGTTGCTGATTGTGGCGAATATTAGTACTCGAAGATCGGTAATGACGCTGTTTTCTTCGCCAAATTGTGCCATGAGCCACAGCGTTCGTTTGGTCATCCATGAAAAAGGCATAGTTGCCGATATAGAGTTTTATGACCCTTTAGAACCGCCTGAAGATTTGTTGGAATTAAACCCACGTGGCACCTCACCTACCTTAGTAGAGCGGGACTTGATACTGTATGATTCCCGCATCATCATGGAATACTTGGATGAGCGCTTCCCTCACCCACCCTTGCATCAAATGGATCCGGTTTCTAGAGCCAATACACGCATGATCATTAAGCGTATCGATCAAGATTGGTACCAACTGTTAGATGAAACCTTGTACTCCGGTGAAAAGAAATCTGCCCGGGCAAAAAAAATGTTACGCGAAAGCATCTTGTCTTCAGAGCCTGTTTTTGCTTTGAAGCCTTATTTTATGAATGACGATTTTTCCCTGATAGACTGCGCCTTAGCCCCATTATTATGGCGCTTACCCAGCATAGGCATTGATATTTCCACGCCCAGCGGTACAATTAACAATTATGCCCAGCGCCTATTCAAAAGACCATCTTTCAAGCGTAGCCTGAGCGACATTGAAAAAGATATGGCTGAGATTCCAAAATGACCCCCCTTAAACCTTATCTGATCCGTTCAATTTATGAATGGATCATCGACAACGATTTAACCCCCCACCTATTGGTTAATGCTGAGGAAGGCGATGCCGTATTGCCTAAAGAATTTATTGAAGATGGTAAAATAGTCCTAAATATCAGGCCACAAGCCATACAAGGTTTATCCTTGGGCAATGATGAAATTGAATTCAATGCCCGCTTCGGCGGCAGGCCTATGCACATCGTAACCCCCGTTAATTCAGTAATGGCGATCTACGCCAAAGAAAACGGCAAAGGCATGATTTTCGACCAAGAAGACCACGATGGCGACGAACCCCCACCAACAGAAAAAAAGCTACCCTCAAAACCAAATTTGAGAATAGTGAAGTAAAGCGCTTAAGTTTAAAGGCTATACACGGTTAATCTGGCATGGCTTTGTTAGGTTGAAACAACATCCACTGCCGGAAGTAACATAATTCATATTTCTATCGCTATTTAGAATTTCATATGCTTGCATACTTTTGGTCAAACAAAACTTGTTACTATCCCTACTTAATAGCTAGTAAAACCGGAAGTCTGCTGTAAAAAGATAAGTTACGAGTATTCGTTATAGTAAATTTACAAATCGCATTAATCGCAACCGAAGCTGTACTCGTTGTTTATTGAAGCCTACTATTCTTCTTTAATAACAAACTCATCATGTGCTTCTGCTTCAATTATGCGGGGTGATGTTCCATCCTTGTTAGCTTCGACGATCCATACCCCAACGAAGTTCGGCGTTTTAATAAATGCGCCGTGTAGTTCAAGAAGCGAGTATGTCTCGGCGATTACTCCTGGTAATTCAAGAGCAAAGTTTTGCAAGTCTTTATCCTCGCCCCAAGGATTATCTCCATGCAGATATTTACCTAAACGATCATAGACATTTATAAATCGTCCCTCTTTAAGGTAGCCTGTTTTCTTACGCCCGAAATGATACGTACCATCAGCCATTAGCTTTGCTGGCAGTAAAGGCACGGGGTAGAATTTCGGATTAATATTTGACAGATCCCTGAAGATAGTAAGCGTACAACCCGACCGCGTTGATTCAGAGCTTGTTATGTTTAACGGTTTCAAGAAATGCCGGATCTAGGGGCAGCAGTTCATCAATGCGGCTGTTGGGCCAGGTGGGCAGCTTTTCCAAGGT
>JBAZXA010000012.1:0-114366 GCA_041660045.1 Methylococcaceae bacterium
ATTCGGGCAGGATGTTGAGCTGGCTGGCGGCTTGTGCCGGGTCGGCCTGCAGGGCCTGCACCAGGCTTTGCAGTGCCGTCGCCAAGTAGTGTACCAGGCGTTCCGGTTCCAAGCCTTCGTGGCATTGGGCTGTTAAAACAAACTGCTGGCCTATGTCATCAACGCTAATAGTAATAGGATAATTGGTTTGATCTTCTGTGCTTAATAGTTCTACCTCATCCCTGCTAAAAAGTTCGGCCATGCTGTCATCAACTAAATGGCTATGCCGGAAATTCATCAAGCTGGTAAATAGCGGCAAGACACCGCCCACCTTACTGCAACGTTGTGCTAAAGCTAAGGACGCTTGTTCATGATCCAGTAATTCTTGTAAGCGCTTCGAACTCTCCGCGATAACCTCGCGGATACTGCGTTTACCTAATTTAAGGCAAACCGGCAAGGTATTGATATACACACCCAAGGCATTACCCGCAGCACCTGCAGCTTGCAGGCGACCATATAAAACCGTGCCGAAAACGACTTCATCTCGGCCACAGCATTGCGCTAACACCTGCGCCCACGCCACATGGAACAATAGTGCCGGTGTGGTGCCGAGTTCGCGGGCGTAGGCATAAAGTTTTTGCGATAACACGGGCTCCAGATAGGTTTTGGCCTCGTTAATGCTTTGCCCATTTGCTAGCGTTCCCAAAATTCCGAATGGCGCAGTAGGTTCGGTTATTTCACTAAGTAGGCCGCGAAAATACGCTTCATGCTGTTCAGTTTGGCTTTGATTAATTTGCGCGACCAAATTTCGGTAAGGTACCGAGGCCGGTAGGCTAGCTGTTTGCGCTTTAAGAATTAAATTGATTTCCGATAAAATTAACTGCAAGGTGTAATTATCATCGACTAAATGATGGTTAATTAAGGACAGCAAGTATTGCCCACCAGGCTGCTCGGCAGTGATGTAGGCTTTAAATAGTGGTGGCGATTGTAAATTCATCGGCAAACGCTGCGGCTCGGTTTGTTTTATAAATTCTTGATAGCAGTTATTGCTACCTGGGAAATCAAGTTCAAAAACAGGTAAGCGGGCTTCCCGATGCACTATTTGTAAGGCTTCTGGCAAGCCTTGCCAATGAAAACTGGTGCGCAAGATGTCATGCCGGTCAATAACCTGTTGCAAAGCAGCTAAAAACTTATCTAAGCTGCCCCGAGTTTTAAAGCGTAAGACAACGCGTTTAACATAAGTGTCGTGCTCAGGGTTGAGCATATGATGAAACAGGATGCCTTCTTGCAGTGGCGCCAAGGGATAAATATCTTGGATATTGCTGACGCCACCCGTAACGCTGTCGACTAAGCTGTCGATTTGCTGTTGATTCAATGTCACAAGCGGTAGCAGCGCTGGCGTAATCTGCAGACTATCCGCTGTTATTAAATTGGCTGGGGCAAGCATGCGCTGGTCACGTGGTCTATCCGTTAAGGATGCCGCCATATCTGTCAGTACAGGATGGGCAAATATATTCACCACATCTGCTTCATAGCCGTTTTGCTGCAATTGCTCGATCAGTGTGATGGCCATCAACGAATGGCCACCTAATTCGAAGAAATGATCATAGCGTCCCACCCGTTCAACCCCTAAAAGGGCTTGCCACAATTGCGCCAAGGCAATCTCTGCAGCACTGACTGGTGCTAGGAACGCCGCATCGGGTTCAACGACTTGTTCAGGCGTAGGCAGTGCCTCTCGGTTTAATTTGCCATTGGCTGTTAACGGAAACGCTTCTAGGCAAACAAAAGCGCTGGGCAGCATGAATTCAGGGAGTGACTCAGCCAGAAAATGCCTTAATTCACTGGCGTCTACTCTTTCTTCTGCCTGAACATACGCAACTAAGCGCTTGTTACCGGGCACATCTTCCCGGGCTATTACGACAGCGCTGTGCACGGCGCTATGGCAAAGCAACCGTGCTTCAATTTCACCTAACTCTATACGGTAACCGCGGATTTTAATTTGCTGGTCAATACGACCTAAAAACTCAAGATTGCCATCAGCCAAGCGCCGTACTAAATCCCCAGATCGATACAAACGGCTGCCATCCATGGCATAAGGGTTAGGTAGAAATTGTTGGGCGGTTAATGCTGGCCGGTTGATATAGCCTTGGGTAATTGCCAAGCCGCCTATGTAAAGCTCACCGGCAACACCTATAGGCACGGGTTGCAGGTAAGCATCAAGCACGTAAACAGTTGCGCAATTAATGGGTAGGCCTATAGGCAATACCGGTAAGGTTTCAGCACCAGTGCTCTCATAGACGGTGCTCCACACAGTGGCTTCAGTCGGGCCGTACTCGTTAAACAATTTAACGTGGGGATAGCGGCGGTGATGGGTATTAGCCAGTTCTGACAAACAAGCTTCACCGGCAACAATCACATGGCTAAGTGACGTTAAGGCTTGGACATGGTTGCCGTTAGCTATTGCTGAATAAAAACTCGGCAAAGTCAATAAATGGCTAACCTGATGCTGTTTAATTAATGCCCTTAATGCAGCAGGGTCTTGGGCTTGTTCGGGTAATGGCAAACACAGCCCGCCACCACCGCATAAAGTCCAAAAAATACCGGCTACGGAGCTGTCAAAAGCAAACGATGACAATAACAAAAAACACGCGGGTGGTCCTTGGTAATACGCGTTGCGCGCTTGCGTTGAATACCATAAATTGCTATGGCTAACGCTAACGCCTTTAGGTTGTCCGGTTGAACCTGAGGTGTAAATGATGTAAGCCGTATTCACAGGCTGGGCTAGACATACTGGCGTAGTCGGCGGATAGTTTTTAAAATCACCGTCTAGGCTGACAGCTACAGCGCCATTGGTGTGTAGGCGCTGAGCCAGTGCCGTTTGGCTAAGCAAAATTTGCACACCCGCGTCTTGGCAGATAAAGTTTAAGCGCTCTTGGGGATAACTAGGGTCTAGCGGCACATATGCCGCGCCAGCTTTTAACACCGCCAGCAAACCTATGATTAATTCCAGCGAGCGCTCGGCACAAACGCCTATACGTGTTTCTGGTTTAGCGCCTAGGCTAATTAAATGATGCGCTAATTGATTCGCGCGCGCAGCCAACACCCGATAATTGATTATGCTTTCACCAATAATCAACGCGTCTTTATCTGGCTTAGATTGTACTTGCTGGTCAATTAACGCCAATAGATTTTCAGGCGGATTTTTTGATGGTGTTAACGTCGGAATATTCCACCCGGTAACTAACATTTGCCTTTCGGGTTCTGATAGTAATAAATACCGGCCCAATGGTAAATTATCGTGCTCAACTATGCCTTTTAAAAGGTTCCCGAAATGGCTGGCAATTCTAGGCAAGGTGGCAGGATTGAATAAATCATTACTGTATTCAATGCTAATATCTAACTGAGCATTGTTCTCTTCCACAAGAAACGTCAAATCAAATTGCGCGACACGGCTTTCCAAACCGACCGGACTCACCTGCAAACCCGGCCAAGCTAAATCTTGCGCTGGGGCATTTTGCACAGTCAGCATTACCTGAAATAAAGGCGTCCTCATGCTTGGTTTAAGATTATCCACCGCCGCTAACAATTGGCCGTAGCTGACATCCTGATAATCCTGATCCAATAAGGCTTGCCCGCGGATTTGCTGTAGCAGCTCAGTGAAGCGCATCGCAGAATTGAGTTGGCTACGCAGGACTAAGGTATTAACAAAAAAACCGATCAGCGGGGTAGTTTGCGCCTGCTGACGGCCAGCTGCCGTATAGCCCATGGCGATATCTTGGCTAGCACTATAACGCTGCAATAAAATAGTTAAGGCAGACGCCAGCACCATAAACAAGCTAGCGTTGTGTCGCCGGGCTACTTGTTTAATGGCAAGGCTTAACTCCATAGACAAGTTAAACCGGTATAGGCCACCGCTATAGCTGGGCATAGCTGGTCTGGGGCGGTCTATGGGCAAGCGCAGTAGTGCTGTATGAGCTTGCAATTTTTGCTGCCAATACGGCAATAGCTTGTCATCGGCATTGTTTTGTTGACGTTGCCAAGTCGCGTAATCACCATAGTGCAGGCTTAATGCCGGCAATTTTGATGGCTGACCTGCGCTTAAATCGCTATATAAAGTTGCCACTTCTTGCATAAAGACATTAACTGACCAGCGATCCGAAACAATATGATGCAAGGCAATCAGCAAGCGATGTTTTTGTGGCGCTAAACGTAGCAATAATGCCCGGATTGGCTGTGGCAACGCCAAATTAAAAGGTGCGCGTATAAACCTATCGGCACAATTTTGAAAACAGCGCGTAATAGCAGCCTCTGGCAGCTGACTGAGATCAACAGTCGGCAAACTGATAGGGTTAAATTCAGCAACACGCTGCACCACACCTGCTGACTCACGGCTAAAGCTACTGCGTAAAATTTCATGGCGGCGTACCACTTGGTTTACACTTTGCGCCAACGCGGCACAGTTTAATAAACCCTCAAATTCAACAGCTCCAGCCACGTTGTAAATAGGATTTTCTGGTTCCAGTTGCGACAGCAACCATAAAGGTTCTTGCGCATTCGATAACGGCGCTAAAGTTGGCGTCTCCCGCAGCGGTATGGCATGGCCGGGCGCTAAATTGTTTTTGTACAGCGACAGTAATTTTGCCCGTTTTTGTTGGTCGTCTACATTTTTTGCTGTGACTTCTTGCATATTTACCGCCTGTTGCTTGGTCTGGAACGTCTTGTGGAAAAAACTAGTTTTGGCTTGATATTAAAATTTCATCTTTGCCATATAAGCGTTTAGCAACTGAGAATCCTTTGCTTTCACAAGCTGTGATTAATTGCTCGATTTCCTGCATATAAACATCATTGTCATCCGGTTCTAAGGCCATAAAATATTGCAGCCAAGGTTCACGGCCGATGGCATAGATGTAGACTTGCTGACTGTTGACCGCCGCCAATAAATTCATGGCGGCTACGGCGTTACTGCCGTTGGATCGGCGGGATTGGCATAGCTTGTAATCGGGCAGTTTTGGCAACAAAGCCCCGTAAACCCAAGACAATGGCGCACCGACGCATTCCATACCTAAAAAAACAATATCTATTTTGCCGCGCTGGGCGCACAAGTTTTCGTAGATACGTTTATCTAGACAATTGGAATCGGCAGCAAATAAAAATTGGCTATGCCCTGCCCGTACCAGATACCCAGTTTTAGCAAAAGGTAAATCATTGTGTTCACCTAAAAAGGGCACGGCGACAATTTCACCTAGATCAAAGCTGAGGCTATCCAACGGGTCAACTTCCTGTATCTGGTGAAAACCCAATTCCCGCGCCATCAACCTTAACGAAATATCGCCGTAAAATACCCCTGAACCCTTAGGTACCACCAAGCAAGCAATTTTGTGGCGCAGCCTGAGTAAGGTTTCAAACACAAAGTGATCGTGATGGCCATGGGTAATCAACACATAATCAATTTTTTCCGGCAAATCCTGAAAGCTGAAACGCTCAATACCGCCTTGTTCAGGGTTAACTGCAATAAACGGGTCGATTAAAATTACCGTACCGTTAAACTCAATCAAGACACAGGCATGGCCAAAATAACGGATACGCACACCGTCCCCTTGCCAGCCTAGGGTAAGCCGTACTGGCTCGCTACTTAGCAGAGGCAGCAGTTTGTCGTCATCACTAGCATCCAAATTTAATAATTCGCGGATATAACTTAGCGGTTGCGGCTGGCTATCCAGTTTAAATAAATCGTCTATGCGTTCTTCGGAAAAAGCGATGTGCCACTCTATAGCCGTTTTATTCGGTAACCGTGGCGTACTCATGTAATACGCCCGCATACGGTCATGGCTTTGGCTAAACAAAAACAGTGCTTGCCTTTGTTTTTTGTAATGCGCGCTGCAATACAATAGGCTCTCAAGGCAACGTACAATAGGCCGGCTGTTATAGTCGTAAAGCAATTCCACAAAACCACGCAGGCTTTCCGGCAAGGTGGCATAAAAACCATCCAGGCTTTGCCCGACAGCCTCCTTATCAAGTCGTTTCTGGAACTCGATTAAATCTTGGGCAAAGGCTAAATCAGCTTTGTGCTCATGCACTAAGTTATCCAGTAAGGCCTGCACAGCAGGAACATGGTCTAGGGGTAAATTAACAAAAGCCCCGCCCAATAATTGGGGATTTTGGCTAGACTTCACATGCGATTCAGGATGTTTTAAATACGATTCCAGTGTTTTTTTCTGATAATTCAGCAGATGCAAACTATAAACTGCTGGGGAAAAAGTATGCGGCCAGGCTACCCAATGGTCGATTAGGGCTTCCGCCACCGTAGAATCAGCTAGGCGGTATAGGGTTGGTGTGCTCATAAAGGTTCTGTTGGTGAGTGGTTAAGCGTTGAGCTTTTGATGGTTTAATCGTTTTGAAACTCGACTAATTTTTCAACAAATTCAGCGATAGTCGGCGCCTCAAATACGGTTTTAACGGGAACGTCTATAGCGAAATCTTGTTTGATCCGCGTAGCAATTTGCACTGCCGATAAGGAATGCCCGCCTAAATCGAAAAAATCGTCATGGATACTTAAGCTGTCCACGCCTAAAACTTGTTGCCAAATTTCAGCAATAATTTGTTCGACTTCATCACGTGGCGCTTGATAGGCTGCACGAGGCCGCAATACCACTTGCATACTAGCTAAGGCATTGCGCTCCAGCTTGCCATTACTGCTTAGCGGTAATGCTGGCAAATAAACCGCTGTTACGGGCAGCATAAAATCTGGCAAGGTTAAGCTTAAATAGGCTTTTAGGGCCGCCCAGTCCGGGGCATTGCTTTCGGTAGCTAAGTACGCTACCAAAAACTTGTCCCCAGCTTGATCCTGATTGACTAAAACAGCAGCTTGAAGGATGGCAGGATGCTGTAATAAACACGCTTCAATTTCGCCCAATTCAATTCTAAAACCACGGATTTTGATTTGATGGTCTACCCTGTCCAGATATTCAATATCGCCATTACAATGGTAGCGGACTATATCGCCGGTCCGATACAGACGTTGGCCCGGCAACTCGCTGTAAGGATTGGCAATAAAGCGCTCTGCCGTTAAATCCGGCCGCTTAAAATATCCCCGCGCCAAACCGACACCACCAATATATAACTCACCATTAACGCCGATAGGGACCGGCTTTAAAAAAGCATCCAGCACAAAAATTTGTAAATTGGCGATGGCCCGGCCTATCGGCACGCAGTGTAAGGTCTCGTCATTTAGGCAGAGATGGCTGGTGACATCGATAGCCGCTTCAGTAGGCCCGTAAAGATTATGTAATTGCACGGCTGGCAAAGCCGCATGAAAACGCTTGGCTAAGGCCAGCGGTAAGGCTTCACCGCTGCATAACACGCGTTTAAGGCTGCTGCAGTCATGCAAATTAGCTTGCTCCAAAAATACTTGCAGCATCGATGGCACAAAATGTATGGTACTGACCTGCCTGCTGTGGATTAGCTTTATTAAGTATTGCGGGTCTTGATGCCCCTGTGGCTTGGCTACCACTAAGCGGGCACCTGAAATCAAGGGCAGAAAAAATTCCCACACTGAAACGTCAAAACTAAACGGCGTTTTTTGCAAGACAGTATCGGCCTGATTTAGCTGGTAGTGCTTTTGCGCCCAGAGTAAACGGTTAACAACGGCCTGGTGCTGGTTCATCACGCCTTTGGGTTGGCCCGTGGAGCCTGAGGTATAGATGATATAAGCCAAATGGCTGCTGCTTAACCCCAAGTTAGCCCATAGCGGGTTCGACGATGGCAAAGTTGGCAGGACATTGTTTTCTGCCGCATCTAAAATTACTACAGGTATCCCGCCGTGATAGTCACTCAAACGCTCAGCAAATAACTGTTGTGTTAACAGCATGGCGGGTTTGCAGTCTTGCAGCATATGTTGCAAGCGTTGTTCAGGGTAAGCTGGGTCTAAAGGCACATAAGCGGCACCAGCTTTTAACACTGACAGCAAGCCTATAACCATGGTTAAGCTGCGTTCAAAGCAAACCGCCACCCGGTCATCCGGCCTGATACCTTGGCCAATCAAATAATGCGCCCACCGGTTGGCTTGCTGGTTAAGCACAGAATAGCTTAAGCAGGTTGATTCGTAGATTAACGCTACAGCGTCTGGCGTACGTGCCACTTGTTGTTCAAATAAATGCTGTATACACAAATCTTGCGGGAAACTTGCAGCATTGGCATTCCACACTGTCAATTGTTGCTGCAACTCTGGTTCTGGCAGTAACGTTAAGCCTCCAATTGCTTGGCTAGGCTTGTCTAATACCGCATTCAGCAAACACTGGTAATGGCCAGCCATGCGCTGTATAGTGCCCGCCTCAAACAAGTCTTTACGGTATTGCAATGATGCCGAGATATTATCCCCCATCACGGCCATCATCAAAGTGATGTCAAATTGGGCAATGTTTTCGGATAAATTAACACTGCTGGCTTTTAATTCTGGCCATGACAGCGGCGCCTCAGGCAAACCTAAGGCAACTTTAGCCGCATCGGCTTGTCTTGTGGCATCGCCTTGTAGCGTAAAACAAACACGATAAAAGGGTGAAATACTGCCATCGCGCTCGGGCTGCAGCTTTTCTGCCAGTAATGACAATGGATAATCCTGGTGCTGTAACGCCGCCAATACGCTTTGCTTGACCTCATCCATAAAGCTCAGGAATGGCTTGCTGCCTTTAGGATTAGCCCGTATCGCTACCGGATTGACAAAATAACCCACCACGTTACCAAAGCGTTTTTGGGGACGGCCAGCCGTAGGTGACCCTACTATGAGGTCTTGTTGCCCGCTATACCGGTAAAGTAAGCTTAAATATACCGAAAGCAGTAAAACGTTTATAGTTACCCCAGATTGCTTAGCCAAGGCATGGGCTTTGTTCGAGGTATCCTTATCCAACACAAAGGTTTCAAAACCGCCGCGATAAGTCGATGACTTGACTGGCAGGCGGTCATACGGCAATTTTAATTTGGGTAATTTCCCGGCTAGCTGCACCTGCCAATAATTGAGTGCCGCCTGTGCTTGTGGGCTAGCTAAATAATCTTGCTGCCAATTGATAAAATCCGGGTATGCCGTGGTTAATTTAGGCAGATCAAATGAGTGGCCTAACAATTTGGCGGTATAAATCTGCTTTAACTCATCCAGCAAGATAACCAAAGAACGAAAATCGACTGCAATATGATGCACACACAGCATGAGCAAATAATTGTCATCACTGCGCTTGAATAATACCGCCCTTAACTTAATATCCTGCCTTAAATCAAAAGGCTGTTTGATGGCATCGCTTAGCGTGCCTTGGATGTCCTGTTCAGCCAGCCCGCTGATTTCCGTCAACACGGCAGCTACACTGGGTACAGCCAATTGCACCTGCACGGGTAAGCGGCCATTAAAGCGGTAGCCCGTGCATAATTGTGGATGCCTAGCTATTAAGCGCACTAAGGCGTGCCTAAGGACATCAACGGATAAGTTGGTGTTGATCTGCAAACCTATCGCCAAGTTATAAACCGCAGTATCAGGCTCTAACTGGCAAACGCTCCAAATTGCCTGTTGCCCTTGCGCAAGCTTGCAATCCGCATCGGCCTCTAAACGCTGCGCAACACAGCTAATTTGTGGCCCACCTTGTTGAGCTAGCTCGATAGCTTGCTGCGCGATATTACAGACTCGATTGTTCTCTGCTAATAGACTGGCGGCTGGAAAATTGAGGTTTAAACATTCATCTATAAAATATTTAAGCTCCATCGTTTTGAGTGAATCCAGCCCTAAACTGACAGCTGACTCCTCATCGCTAAAGCTGCCTTCCGCTAAGCCCGATAAGCTTTGAATTTTTTTGCAGAGGTAACCGCTGAATATCTGTGAGCTTTCAGCCAGCGGCAGCAACACCAGTTCTTCCCGTGATAAAAACCTAGCTTGGTCAGTAAAGGCTGCCGCCATGTTTGTTGTGTTTGGCTTTGCGGCCAAAGTATCAATAGCGACAATAGTGAGCTGGTCATCCTCATAAGCTTTTTTACATTCATTCCGGCGTATCTTGCCGCTACTCGTTTTAAGGATAGCGCCAGGCTTAAGCAAGACAATGCTATCCGCCTCTATGCCACATTCTTTAACTAACTGTTTGCGCACACTTGCAAACGCTTGCGTAAACTCTTTTTGTTTTAGATAGCTGCGTTTAAGCTCGAGCAGCACTATTAGCTTCTCATCAGCTTGTGCAGCCACTGAAAATGCTGCTGCGGCGCCTTGGTTAAAGCATTCGGCGGCGGCTTCCGCGCAGGCTTCAATATCTTGCGGGTAATAATTCCGCCCCCGGATAATAATTAAATCTTTAAGGCGTCCGGTGACATATAACTCACCATCATCAATAAAACCAAGGTCACCGGTTCTTAACCAAACTTGGTTAACATCGGACAAAAAAGTATCCGCCGTTGCCTGCTGGTTTTGCCAATAACCTTGGGTAATACTTGGCCCTGAAAGTTGTATTTCACCGATTTGACGGGGCAAGCAATAGCCATCATCCAAGCCAGCAATACGCATTTCATGCTGCTTGCCTACCCAGCCACAACTGACTAGCGGCCTGCTATTTGCACCTTGGCTGGGTTCAGCAATACCCTCCTCCAAGCGTTCCCGATTAAAGCTTTTAATTGTTGGCGCCTGGGTGTAATCACCGCCAGTGGCAATTAAAGTAGCTTCTGCCAAGCCATAACAGGGGTAAAAGGCAGCTGGCTTAAAGCCAGCTTCAGCAAAGGCCGCACTAAAGCGTTGCAACGTGGTAGCCTGCACGGGTTCCGCGCCATTAAACGCCAGCGTCCAGCAACTGAGATCTAAACTTTGTTTTTCGGCTTGGGAAATTTTCTTGACACAAAGCTCAAACGCAAAATTAGGCCCGCCACTGGTATGCGCCCGATAATCCGTAATGGCTTGTAACCAACGCAAAGGTTTTTCGATGAATGCCATAGGCGACATCAGTATGACCGATGAGGCTATATATAACGGTTGAATAATATTTCCGATCAAGCCCATGTCGTGATACCACGGCAACCAACCAACAACAGTGGCATTTTCATCATGGCCAAAACAATGCTTTATAAGCGCTTGATTTGCCATCAAATTGGCATGCGTGACCATGACGCCTTTGGCTTGCCCGGTAGAACCTGAGGTATATTGCAAAAAGGCTAAATCGTTAGGCGTAATATCGGGTAACGGACTATCGCCATCATTACCCTTTGCAATGGAGCTATCCGTAGCTAGTATCCTTAAGCTGCCATGCTGGCTATCTACGAGGGCGCTTAAAGATACCAGTAAATTATCTGATGTTAATAAGATAGCCGCTTGGCAATCTGCAATAATCGCCTGCAATTTGGGTAAATGTTTGCTATTTCTGGGCGGATAGGCCGGAACGGCTATAACCCCGGCATACAGGCAGGCAAAAAATGCACAAATGAAATCTACCCCCGGCGCATACAGTAATACCGCCCGTTTATTTTTTAACCCTAAGTCTAATAGCTGCCTGGCAATGGCTTTCACTTGCCGGTCTAACTGGCCGTAACTAAGCTCAACAATTGGATTTTCGCCGTAGGCTAGAAATCGGTAAGCGCATTGTTGTGTCTGTTGTTCTGCCCTGATACGCAGCAGGTCTACCAAGGTGTTGGTAGTGTCAGTGTGGTTCAGTGGCGCTTTAGCGACTTTAAATACCATAACCTTAAGCCGCCTAAGCTAGTTCGGGTGGTTATCAGCCGACCTGTACGCTGACCATGCCGCAGCCCATGCAAGATCATCCGGTAGATGAAAATTAAGCTCATCGTTACAAAACGTTTGCCATGCCGCCGACATCGTGTCGAATAAGACGTCTTTATCACGCGCTAACGTAGGCGTAACAACTAAATCGTGGTGCAAAAACACAACAGCCTCATCATCCATAGCCATTAATTCTGTAGGCCATTCGGCAAATTGCTTTAATTGGCTGGCCACATAAGCTTTACAATAATTGCGTTGTGGCATGTTAAAACTTAAGCCGACTTTATCCGCAGCCTGTTTTAACAATACCGCACTCTCGACATTGGCCGCAGCCAGTGCAATTTGGTAGACATTTCTTAGGTCTAAACCCACATTAGCTATATCTGCGCCGGCCTCTAGGAGTTTTTGAATAATCTTGGTATTGGCTGTACCGGCAGCCCAATTTAATGCAGTCCAACCATAATCATCTTTTTGATCAACATCCCAGCCTTCATCTAAAACCTGGGTGACGGCTTCAGCATCACCTAATTTTACAGCTGCAATCAGTTTTAATTCGGACATATATTTGCCTTAAATAAGTACCCACATTGATAAAAGCAAAACTCCCCAGTTGTTAACAGCTCAACTTTGGTTAAAGGCTTCCATGTGTTTTCTTAAACTTAATGGCCTCATATCGGTCCATACTTCATTAATGTAATCTAGGCATTCTTGTTTAGAACGTGCTTGCCCAACTATCGTCCAGCCACCTGGAATATCGATATAGTTTGGCCACAAGGAATATTGTTCTTCATGGTTAATCAGCACGTAGTATTCAGTTTTATCTTCTTCAATATTGTCAGTCATGGTTTTCTCCTCTTAAACGTTTTCCATACAACAAAAACGTATCAGAAAAAAAATCATGAACTGCAAAATGAATTTTTACAGGCGACTGGCTTTAAAGAATCAACGCTGAGGCGCGGTTACGGATGAGGATTACTTGATGGAAAACTATAGACGGCAAACGTTAGCCTACACGTTTACAGGCTTAATTATAGAAATGCATTTAAAGCCAAAACTACGCGGCTAATCAAAAGACAAATTAGGTTATTAGCCCTATTAAAAATAGGTTAAATAACATAGCTAAAATTAACTTAGGAAAACTAAGCTTTAAACAAAAACTAACGCCGCTTTCGCCAGCAACGTTTTCAATATTTACCATTAAGCTATCCCGTAAACCCCATGCCACCCTTAA
Organism: Methylococcaceae bacterium; assembly: GCA_041660045.1. Classification (GTDB taxonomy): domain Bacteria; phylum Pseudomonadota; class Gammaproteobacteria; order Methylococcales; family Methylomonadaceae; genus WM-3-3. Next base: position 12,939 of record JBAZXA010000012.1, read on the forward strand.
TATAAAAAATTAACTATTTGTTATATTTAGCTTTTTTCTATTAACACCTTACCTTGCCGCTTTCTGTTTAATAGCCGAAACACTAGCCTAAGTTAACTGTTTTTTAAGCACAGCTTATCCGCAGTTGCCCTGCTTTATTTTTTATATATGCGTATCAACAACTTAAATAAATATAATAAGCCAATTACCAAATTAACACTAAGACTATGTTTTTATTATTTAATCTATTAGTGGCTTAAGTATTGCTCTAGTACTAGCGTTTACTGATCTTATTGATGTTTAACCTTCTATATCATGCAAACTTTAGTATGACTACAGCCACCCAAACATTAAGCCATTTTTTTCTTGATATCAGAGAAGAATTGATTCGATTTTTTTGCCGTCGTATCAGTTGTTTAGATACTGCTGAAGATCTCGCTCAAGATACTTATCTAAGGCTCTTGAATTATGACCAGTTTGAAGCGGCAGAAAACCGCAGATCATTGGCATTTGCGGTAGCCAGTAATATCGCCATCGATCACGTGCGTAAACAAAAAGTACGCGCCCGCTATATTGCAGACCAACACGAGTTGCAAAATGATTTGGAATTTATGCCCCATCAAAATACCAGTTTTGAACATAAAGAAATCATTGAAGAAGAATTGGCGCACATACATCAGGCCTTGTTGGCCTTACCAGAAGATAATCGTTCTGTGATTTATCTAAGCACCATCAAGGGCTTAACTTATGCCCAAATCGGCAAATGTCTTGGCATCACTGAAAGGATGGTGGCCAAACGGGTCGCCAGTACGCTAAAAATATTAGCCGATATAAGCTAATGCCTGATAATCTTTGTATTTGCATTATATTCCTCTATACTCTTGATTTTTAGGGTCATATGATAATTTGCCGATGGTTTCCAAGCCTGAAGACACTGGGCAGTCACTTACTGAACAGGCCATAGATTGGTTAGTAATTATGCGTTCTGGGTCAGTTGATGCCGGCACACAGCGTGAGTTTGAGCACTGGCTACGGGCCGATAGTACGCATACTGAGGCCTATGCTAAAGCACAAGCACTTTGGGAAGTAACAACAAAAGCTATGGCGCTTGCCAGCGCAGAAAAACCCTTAAAACCAGCCGTTTACGCTAAGCCTCTAGCGCTATTTAGCAAACCTTACCGCATTGCTTGGTTAGCCACGGCTGCCACGCTCACCTTTGGCCTCTGGATGGCCTGGGCATCAGTATCAGTTTCACTATTCAGTGACTATTCCACCACAGTAGGCCAACAAAAACAGGTAACCTTGGCTGACGGTAGCCGCGTTTTTTTAAACACCAAGACAGCCATTTCTTTACAGTGGGACGAGCATCAACGGCGTATCATTTTACACAACGGCCAAGCAGCGTTCACGGTCGCTAAAGATGTAAACCGACCCTTTGTGGTCGAAACCAAGGCCGCTTCAGTACGTGCCTTAGGCACCGTATTTGAGGTCTTTGAGCAAGACGCTGGCGCCTTTGATGTCGCCGTCACAGAACATGCTATCGACGTTAGCTTAAAGGCTAACAACCATGCCAATCCAGTCCGTGTTGGCGAAGCCGAGATGCTGCATTACAGCGGCACTGGGGAGCTGCAACACCCTGAGTTGACGAATCCCAGCCAAATTACAGCTTGGCAACGTGGTAAAGTCATTTTTAAAGATCAGCCTTTAGATAAAGTCATCGCTGAATTAAACCGCTATTCCAAAACTTGGATCGTGTTAAAAGGTAATGACATCAAACAGCGCCGTGTTAGCGGTGTCTTTCCAATTGATAACAGCACAATTTTAACTGCCCTGGAAAAAGTCTTTGCCATCCATGCCACACGGGTAGGCCCCTGGCTAATCATCTTGCATACCTAGTTGGCCGCAAACACTACCAAGCCTATCGTAGCTTTAAATCTTCCGCACACCCACCAGCTCTTGATACTATAAAAGCTAGCCGCTAGGACTAGAGAAAATCCCAGCGCCCATTTTTGTTAACTAATGGAGTATAGCCATGCCGTTTAGTTGGTGGCGTAAAGGTGATCTCGATGGCTTTTTTGGGTTGTTTGTCGATAACCTCATCCAGCTTATCCTGATTGTTACCCTTTGTAGCGTAATCCTTAAAATGCCAGCTGAAATGGTATTTGGCCGCATTCTACCCGGCGTTGCTATCAGCTTACTGGTAGGAAATCTGTTTTATGCCTATCAAGCGAAAATCTTGGCTATTAAATCTGGCCTAACCAACGTTACGGCACTGCCTTATGGGGTTAACACGGTATCCTTGTTTGCTTTCATCCTGTTTGTCATGAAGCCTGTTTTAGATCAAACCCAAAACCTGGAACTGGCTTGGCAAGTGGGCTTAGCCGCTTGTTTTGGTTCAGGTTTAATTGAGTTTGGCGGGGCTTTTGTGGCTGGCTGGATCAAACAGATCACCCCCCGCGCCGCCTTATTAGCCACCTTGGCCGGTATAGCCCTAAGCTTTATCGCCATGGATTTTTGCTTGCGCATTTATGCCGAGCCGTTAATCGCCTTTATCCCCTTGGCGTTTATCCTAGTCCAATACATAGGGCAACTGCGGATACCTGGCAATGTGCCTGCAGGCCTAGTTGCCGTAGTTATCGGCACGCTCTTGGCCTGGGCCTTAGGTAAAATGGACGCGGCCCAACTCAAGGCGGCCATGACCATTCATCTTCATTTACCCCATTTGTCCATTACCGCCATGCTAGACGCTAGCTGGTCCGAATACATGCTGCAATTTTTGCCCGTTATTGTGCCCATGGGTTTATTTAATTTACTCGGCTCCTTACAAAATCTGGAAAGTGCCGAAGCTGCTGGCGACCAATATCCAGTCAAGCCATCATTAGCGATAAACGGCCTAGGTACTATGGCGGCGGCGTGTTTTGGCAGTGTTTTTCCAACCACCATTTATATCGGCCATCCCGGGTGGAAAAAAATGGGTGCGGGTGCCGGTTATTCTATAGCCAATGGCATAGCTATCACCTTGTTATGTGTCTTAGGCCTAGTTGGCTTTGTTTCAGCACTGGTGCCCATAGAAGCGGGTGCCGCCATTTTGCTGTGGATAGGCATTACTATGGCCGCCCAAGCTTTTGACAGTACGCCCAGGGCGCATGCGCCAGCTGTGGTTGTCGGATTTTTTCCGGCGTTGGCGGGCTGGGGATTATTGATGCTAGAAAACGGCTTACGTGCCGCCGGCAGCAGTATTGGGGAGGTCGGTATAAAAACCCTGGCGCTACAATTGCCAATTACTGGCATGATAGCCTTAGAAAAAGGCTTTATTTTCACTTCGATGATCTTATCGGCGATGACAGTTTGCCTAATCGACAAAAACTACCGCGCAGCAGCAGGTTGGGCCACTGCTGCGGCGGCCATTAGCGCGACTGGATTAATGCACGGGTTTACTATCACCAATGGTGCCGCCATCAATGCCTATGGGCTAAAGTATACTTGGCCGTTTGTACTGGGTTATAGCGGAATTGCCGCAGTATTTTTAATATTGGCCTGGCTCGCACGTAAACCAGCCGCAGAGTAAGGCATGAGCTGTGAGTGCAAATTAACCCGAAAGTACGCTGAACTCGACTACTTCTGTTGGCGTGTCAAAGGCATTGTGGCCTAAACTAATTGCCCCTGTACCTTTTAAGATCATTTCCTCGCGGACTAAGGTAATAATTGTTTTATCGCTTAAACAGATATAAGTGCCGTTGATGCTTTGATCAACCAAGAAAAATTTGCCTAACCGATATTCACAGCGAAAGTGCTGCCGGGATGCATAAATGCTCCTTACGATAATATCGCAAGTATGGTTGCGTCCAACTGAGGCAACCTTATTGGTTTTATTGATCTTTACTGAGCTACCGCAATACAACAAGGACAGCTCATCGGCATTGCCCAGTGCCCGGCTGGGTGGAATATTAAAACACGTTGCCAAACCCTCTTCCTGCTCCCATAGCACCAAATAGATGTCAAAAGGGTTAACTTTACCTTTAAGATGCGCTTGCATAAACTTTAGGGTTTTTTCCTTTAGCTCTTTCGGTAAGGCATTATAAACGGCGCGGCTAGTGGTGATTTGGTTAGCGCTGGCAATTGCAGCGATACGGGCGGTAACATTAACAGTATCACCAAAAGCCACATCATCACCCAATATCACTTCGCCATAATGCACGCCTATACGAATTTTAAGGCTGTAACCAGCGCCATAAGTACAGCTTTTAATGGCATTTTGCATAGCGCAAGCGGCATCAAGCGCTAATTTTGGGTCAGGAAAAGCGCACATAATTTGGTCGCCTATGGCGTTAACCAACTTGCCGTCATAGCTAGTCACTTCGCCAACCATAGTTGCTAAGGCCTTTTGGATGCAAAGCCTGGCGGGATTGTCACCAATGCTTTCATATAAGGCCGTACTGCCACAAATATCAGCAATCAGTAAAGCAATTTGTTTGGGCTGTAGCGTGGTCATATATACACATGACCTTGAGGTTTAATCACTAAATTATTGGTACCCACGGCCACTAAACTCCTACCCATTTGCTTACCTTAAAAAATCACAGCTATTGTTATAAAACTATAAAAGCCTTGATTATCCTCGATATTTAATCATTTAGCTTATCTTGATTATGATAAACTTTAAATAAACTTAATTACATAAAGGGATCTCGGCAATGTTTAAACTTATTCAATCTGTTTTGCTTTTTTTGCTTTTAGAATGCTTAAGTTTGCCTAGCAATGCGTTAAACGATACTGCAAACGGTCAATCTAATGCAACGTCAATTGATACCGAAAATAAAATGTTAGAACTTGAAAACAAGCTCATGCGCCGGGAACTGAATGCCTTAAAAAGAAAACAGCGCATAGCCAACCAGAAACCTAAAGAACAAAAGCCACTACCGATAAAACCGGCGACTGATCAAATTGAAATGGTTAAACTGCCTAATGGCTTACAAGTAGGCAAATACGAAGTCACACAAGCCCAATGGCAATCTGTCACCGGCAACAATCCAGCAAAATTTAACGCCTGTGGTGAAACTTGCCCGGTAGAGCAAATCAGCTGGGATGAAGTGCAAAGCTTTATTCAACAACTCAATGCTAAAACCAACAAACATTACCGCTTACCAACTGAAGAGGAATGGCAAACGGCTTGCCTAGCGGGCGTACCAGAGAATGAATATTGCGGGGCTAACGCTGTTAACCTGGTGGCTTGGTCTAAAGATAATACCAATGCGACACCTAATCCTGTCGGTAAAAAACAGCCCAATGCCTGGGGCCTATATGATATGTCGGGTAATGTCTGGGAATGGACCAGTACTTGTGATGGCCAAAACTGTAGCATGCGCATAGTCCGGGGCGGCTCCTGGTTTAACTCCGACACCTACACACGCGCAAGCTCACGAGACTCTAGCCCTGCCAACCACCGTTTTGACGACATCGGCTTTAGGTTGGTTTTGGAGCATTAAAATCGTCTTTGAAGCCCATCCTAAGCTGGAAAAATATTTGGTTAGCCCCGAAGGCTTATGCTAAGTTGCCCACTCAAGCACGTACCCCAACAGTTTAGACACATTCCAGCCCACGGCTCAGGAGTGACGCCCACTCACTTGGCCTACGGCGAAAGCAGTGCTTACAAAACATCTACATTAAATCGCCTCCCCTATTGATTTTGCCGGTCAACCGCTACACATTAAACTTTCTAATTGAGTAATCATCCTGCTCTTAAAAGCGCAACAATGCGCGGGATACTTCGGTTATCATGCGGTTATCCCACGCCACTTATAGTAAGATGACCCGATCAGTCTAGGCCACAGGCGGCAATATTGTTACCTTTACGCTAGTGGCTTTCAACGTACGACTGTTGCGTTAAGATACCAAAACCTGAAGCTAAACAGTAAGCGAGTACACTATGACCCCTACCCAAGCTATTGGACACAGACAGGCCAGTGCTTGGCATAGCCTCTCTGCTGAGGAAACTTTATCCCAGTTGACTTCCTCAGCACAGGGTCTGAGCGCACAGGAAGCAGAACGTCGCCTAGCGGCTAACGGCCCAAACCAGCTAAAAGAAGGCAAGCGCATTAGCCCGCTGCAGATTTTTCTAGGCCAGTTCAAGAGCCTCATCGTTTGGATACTTATTGTGGCCGGTGTTATTTCCGGCGTGCTCGGCGGTGTGGTGGATGCCATAGCCATTCTCGCTATCGTTGTTCTCAACGCGGTTATCGGCTTTTATCAGGAGTTTAAGGCGGAAAAATCCATCGCCGCACTCAAAAAAATGACCGCGCCCCAAGCCAAAGTTCGGCGTGATGGGCATATTATTTCGATAGCCGCAGCTAACATCGTCACCGGCGACATCCTCGCGCTGGAAGCTGGCGACCTGATTGCCGCAGACGCCCGGCTGTTGGAAGCGGCCTCGCTCAAGTGTACGGAGGCTGCGCTAACTGGCGAGTCTACAGCAGTGCTGAAGCAGCCCGCAACATTAGGCCAAGGTCACATCCCGCTCGGCGACCGTGGCAACATGGTGTTTATGGGCACCAGTGTGGCGGCCGGCACAGGCCAAGCCGTCGTGGTGGCCACCGCGATGCAAACCGAGTTGGGTGGCATCGCAGGACTGATTGCAGAAGTGGCCGCGGAAGACAGTACACCGCTACAACAGAAACTAGATGCATTTGGACACATCCTGATTTGGGCAACCCTGGGCATTATTGCCTTGCTGTTCGGCCTGGGCTTACTGCGTGGGACATCGGCCTTCGAATTGTTTATGACCTCAGTGAGTCTTGCCGTAGCGGCCGTGCCGGAAGGCCTTCCCGCTATCGTAACCGTCGCGCTCGCGCTCGGTGTAAGGCGCATGACCCGCCGCCACGCACTAATGCGCAAGCTAGCCGCCGTCGAAACGCTAGGCTCGGCAACGGTTATCTGCACGGACAAGACCGGCACCTTAACACTTGGCGAGATGGTAGTGCGCGCACTCTATGTGGCCGGCCACAGCTACCAAGTCACAGGCGAAGGTTATGGCCCGGATGGCGCAGTGCTGTTCGAAGGCAACCCAGCGGAAGCGCCGCATACTGCGCCCTTGCTGGAACTCGCAACAGTCCTCCTAGCCTGTAATAATGCCCATCTCATCCAGGAACAAGATACCTGGAAAGCCATCGGCGATCCCACCGAGGCAGCCTTACTCAGCATTGGCTCAAAAGCTGGCGGTAATCAAGCACGTATCACGCTGGAACAGCCTAAATACCACGAGATTCCCTTCGACTCCGACCGCAAAAGCAGTAGCGTAATTCGCAAATTACCAGATGGGCGGCTCCGTGCCTACACCAACGCTGCGCCAGATATGCTGCTACAGCGCTGTACAAGTATCTACACTAGCACGGGAGTCCGCCCCATGACGGACGCGGACCGCCAGAATATTTCGGCGCAAAACAGCGCGATGGCACAGCAAGCCTTGCGCGTGCTTGGTTCGGCTAGGCGCGACTTGGAGCACGCCTCAGCTGCCGACTTGACAGCGGACTCGGTGGAGCATGATTTGGTGTTTGTTGGTCTCACGGGCATGTATGATCCGCCGCGCCAGGAAGCCAAGGACGCCGTGGCCAAGTGCCACGCTGCCGGTATCCGCGTAGTTATGATTACCGGCGACCATCCCGATACGGCAACCGCCATTGCCAGGCAAATCGGCATTGCAACAGGCCACAACCTGGCGGTTTCGGGTGTAGAGCTGGACCAGCTGTCTGATGCTGATCTCCAGCAACTAGCACCCAAAATCGCGGTTTACGCGCGTGTTACCGCCGCCCACAAACTGCGCATTATCCGCGCCTGGAAAGCCAATGCTGCGGTAGTCGCGATGACTGGCGATGGCGTTAACGATGCCCCCGCCATTAAAGGTGCCGACATAGGCATAGCCATGGGTAAAGCCGGAACGGAAGTCACCAAGCAAGCCGCTGACATGATTATCATCGACGACAACTTTGCCTCTATTGTCGCCGCAGTTGAAGAGGGCCGGGGTATCTATGACAATATCCGCAAAACGCTACAATACCTGCTGGCAGGTAACACTGGCGAATTGCTGCTGATGGCAATTTGCGTAATCATTGGACTGCCTGCCCCGCTACTGCCCATCCACCTGCTCTGGATAAATCTCGTCACCGACGGCCTGCCCGCGCTTTGCCTGGCCACCGACAGCATTGATCCCGATGTTATGAAACGCCATCCGCGCAGTCCGTCTGAACGGATTACAGATGGTGGCTTTCTGGGTACCATGCTGCTGACCGGTATACTCACCGCCGGCGTGGCGTTCACGATGTACCTCTATGGCCTAACAACAGGCAGCGAAGACATAGCCCGCACCGAAGCCTTTGCAACCTTGGTGTTTGCCGAACTCTTGCGGTCTTTTGGTGCCCGTAGCGAAACTAAGCCGGTTTGGCGCATCCCGCTCCTATCTAATTACAATCTACTCTTGGTCGTCGTTATCTCATTTGGGCTGCAGCTATGGAGCTTTGAAAACGAGCTACTACACCGCTTCCTGAAAACAACATCTGTGCCGCTCACCGACTGCTTTTTGCTACTCGCTATGAGCGTTATACCACTACTGGTTTTGGAGCTAATCAAAGCTATACGCAACGACACTAGACAAACAATAACAACGACAGCAATGAACTACGCCAAAACCCCTCTGCAAAGACTCAGCCGGGCTTGGGCTATCCTTAGCCTAGCCGTACAAAAGTTTACCCAAATGAACGGAACCCAGTCTGCGGCAGCGTTTGCGCACTACGCGTTTTTCTCGCTATTCCCTTTAATCGTCCTTATCGTCACCGTTGCCTCAACCTTTATTGACCGCGACAAAGCAGGTACAGAGGTAATTACCTATCTTGAAGCCTATATCCCAATTACTGGAGACATGCAAAGCACCATTTTTGACACCATTTCGGGGGTGATCAAAGCACGCGGGCAAGCGGGCGCGCTGGCATTTCTCATGCTTGTTTGGTCGGCCATGAGTTTCTTCACCACACTGATCAGCACCACCAATCTGGCCTGGGGTGCCAAAAGCTTCTCCTGGTGGCGGCTACCCCTTAAAAGCCTGGGTTTTCTCATTATCTTTGTGTGCTCATTCCTGTTGGCTATGGCCGCGCCAGTACTTGCAAAAATAGCGAAAACTTGGCTTTTTCCGATCAATAATCTGATCTCCTGGGTTTACACCTTAGGCAGCTTGTTTATTCCTTTAATCCTAATCTTCCTTAGCTTAAGCCTATTTTACAAACTCGCGCCGCAACGGCCTACGCGCTTTACCGAGGTTTGGTCAGCGGCCTTGTGCACCACCGCACTCTTACTTGCAGCAGAAAGCCTCTTTGTAATCTACCTTGAGAATTTCGCCACCTTAAACGGCATTTATGGGGCTTTCGGCGGAATCATAGCGCTATTGCTGTGGATTTACCTTTCCGGCTGCATTTTCATTTTCGGCGCATGCCTATGCGCAGCACAGGCCGATGAATCACTACCAACAGAAACAATCATAGACTACGCAAACCTAACTATCAGATCATGGCTACAAAACCTGTTTTCCCAGAAGTCCTAGCAAAAACAATCCCTACGTTGGAACCAGTCTCCTTTGATTACTAATAGGGCAGCTCACTAACGGAACACGCTCATTTGGCACTCTTAAGGTATTACAAAGTGATACTACCTAGCCGCCTGGCACGGGGCCTATTGATTTTTTCTGGGATATGCTGCCTTGCTGCGATAGTAGGCAGCGTTTATCAAATGCAAGCAACCGCCGCCGACTTAAAATCACATCCTGCACCGGGGCGCATGGTAAACGTCAATGGGCTGAGCTATCACTTACACTGCACAGGAACAGGTTCGCCAACGATTATTTTGGAAGCTGGTTTGGGTGAAAGCTCGTTAAGCTGGTATCCGGTGCAAGCTAAACTCTCAGTAGCGACTCAAGTTTGCGCATATGACCGTGCAGGGCTAGGCTGGAGTCATCCGGCGGACGAAGCCATGTCACCTGAACAAGTTGCAACAAATTTGCATACCCTACTGCGCAATGCGTCAATTACGACACCCTTAGTGTTGGTTTGCCATTCACGCGGTGGCATTTTTTGCCGTCATTATTATCACCAGTTTCCCCACGAAGTTAAAGGTTTGGTTCTTGTTGATTCCACGCACGAACAAGGTGCTTTTCGGGAGTATCCTTATGCGCAAGCAGACTATCTTAAACAAAGAATCCAAATCGCCATTGCGCCTTTGCTTTCCCGTATCGGGGTTATTCGCTTGATGGGGTGGGCAAACGCCGACCGCCTGCCATCACCTTTTCCTGCCAACATTTTGGCAGCAAAATCAGCTGTTCAAAACCGAACCGACACAACCCTCGCCGTCGTTAACGAAATAGCCGTGATGCGGAAAAGCTTGAATGCATCGACACCGCCGCCCTCTTCATTGGGCAACCTACCACTGCTGGTATTAACTGCTGGCAAAGGAATAGATATTGGATTAGCTGAACGTGAAGCCAAGGCAGCGAATCGTTCCGTAGAAAATGCCGTGGCAATTGCCTGTCTTGAACGCACGTTGCAAGAAGAATTGGCAGCCCTTTCATCAAACAGCAAGCACGTCATCGCGCTGATGAGTGGGCATTTCATTATGTACGACCAACCTGACCTGTTGATAAGCAGTGTATTGGAACTACTAAATTCTGTTAGTTGCCTGTCCTTACAGGAATGTTGAAGGAAATGATAAGGTACGCTCAACTAAAACGCAGTTATCCTGCGATTTTAGTTTTTGGCTTTTCATGTCGCGCCCGGTTAAATAAGATCAATAGATCAGACTCCGTTGATTGACTACCTTTCGCATGACCTGCAAACTAATTGCACATAGTTAAGCAAAAAATTAATCTTTACTTAACTAGCTTTAGTAAACAGACGCCAATATGCCCAAACTAAGTTCCAAACGCCAAATTACCTAACCGGTGGATCAATGCCTAGAATTAGGCATAGGACCAGGCGATGAATATCAAAGCTTTGTTGCTGATGGCCACATTACCCTTATCAAAAAAAAACCAAGCGCAGCAGAAGCGGTACTTAAACACATAGTGGCATCGGAGGCGTTTATACTTTCGACATTGTAGCCCACCAAATACCCGGAACAAAGCGCCCTTAATGCCAGCCTATTCGAAATAATAGTTGTAAGTATTACACTAGAACCAAAGGGGCTAGACTGATGGAATTTAAAGTCAGCAAGTTTATGATCAACAATCAAGACTGAACTTTTGGTTCGAAGTCTTTCGGTAACGCAAAATACTGAGAAATCTATTACTGCTTTCTGATTAATGGTTACAAAATGCAAGACCTCGTTCTTCTAGATGCGTTAAAAACGCTTCCATTTCCCCAGTCCCCATCTCTTGATGGATGACGTTTGTTATGAAACAAAATAAATCGTTTAATCCACTGCACATATTGCGTTTCAGTACGAATACTGTAGTGCTTGATGCGAATACGATCACGCACCTGATCCAGCAGCTTTGGGGGTGTATTTTGATTTTGCATAAAAAGGTTGTTATCAATAATATTGCACTGCTAGAATCAACTCTAACGAATTACCAAGGTGGCATTATACACCGGTAATTCCAATGCTTTAAATTTGATATACACCTAAAAAGGTGTTTACTTAACGTTTGGCAGCACTCACCCATACCACGAAAGGAGGAAAACCATGAGCAAAAGAACGCAAATGATTCACATAGTCACCGTCTTGGTCTTAGTAGCCGCACTCGTTCCAACCCTCTCAGTTGCTGCGGACACGTGCGCTCCGGGAGAGCGCCGTCTGAACAATGGGGAGCCTTGCATTCCCGAAACCCTATTTAACTATCTCTATTGCTTAAGCAAAAGCGGAGGCGGCAAAATCGAAGTAGCTAGCAAAGGAGACTCGTCGACCACAACAGGGTTGGAAGTTACTGTCGGCGGCAAGGGCTCCGGAGTCATTTTAAAGGGGGAAGGAAACGCCGGTTTCAAACAAACAGAAGCAAATCGCGTGGCAAAAGAAATCAGTGAGCGTATCGATCCTTCGCTAGCGGCAAGGTGTCAAACGCTCTCAGGCCCGGCCACAGAGCCAGCCTCTCCAATAAAGACGCCTACTAACAATGCGGCTCAAGCTAGTAGCGGGCTTACTGACGGATGCATGTCTCCTTACGTTTGGCGTCTTGCGGTACCCTCAGATCATGTATGTGTAAATCCAGAAAGTCGGAAGCGAGTGGAGCTTGAAAATCAGCGAGCCGCTGAGCGTAGGGAGGCAAGTGGCGGCAACTATGGCGCGGACACGTGCAAAATGGGATATGTCTGGCGTGAAGCATTTGAAGGCGATAGTGTTTGCGTAACCCCTGATCGTCGAGAGGAAGTAAAGAATGAAAATGCGTTTTCCAATCAGCATATTCAACACTAACCCGGCGCTCAAGCCGACCTGCTTCCGCTACGCTCCAGTGGTCGGCTTAGCTCTACGTTATGTGTCTAGGAGAAAATGGTGAGATATAACGAAGAAGATGGGTATGCCCTAAAGCATCTATTTGAGAACCTATTTGGAAGAAGTGCTTGGGTTGAAATCAAGCACTCAACCGATCTACGTCAATGGAAAAAATACTCGGCTAGGGTTCTATCGGCCCTCGAAGTTTCTGCCAAGGCAACCATTCAAGTAGCGGATGCAGATTGGTTCAATCAATTCACCTCAATCATTGAGTTCGGTAAAGACAGGGTTAATTCCTCCAAAGACTTCGAGCAGTTGTTCTCCAGTTTGGCTGCTACCCTCGGTGAAATAAGCTTTCTCCAGCTCGGCATGATGCCAAGGAGATTGACCCAGGAAAATAAAACACTGAGGCACAAAATCAATTGGAAGCTAGATCGTTATCGTAGCGTTCAGTATGTTCAAAACACTGAGCAACTGGCGGCAACACATAACCTGTCGGTCGAGAGGGACGCCGCAAAAACGCTGCGCCCCTCACCTTGACGTTGGGCAATTCAAGATATATGGGTAATTATTCAAAAAACCTAAACAAAAGAATGTCCACAAAAGGCCCAGACATTGGTTATTGTGTTATTTGTGGACACTATGGAAAGCTTACAAAAGATCATGTCCCGCCAAAAGGTTGTAATAACCATGCAAAAATAACCTTAAAAACATATTACGCTGACAAACATTCTCAGGGTAAAGCTTTTCAAGCTGGAGTTCACTTTTATACATTATGCGAGGCCTGCAATCGAGAACGTCTTGGCTCAAAATATGATCCTGAGTTAGTTCATCTATCAAGAGAAATAAACAATTTGGCATTGGCTGTAGATACAAAGCGAATTGTATTGCCTGCCGATAGATTAGTTTTTTTAAAACCCCAAAAAATTGCAAGAGCTGTTATTGGTCATTTTTTGGCTGCTCATTCAATTAAAGAAGCAACAGAGGGTTTAAATTCATCTCCTTTTGTTGATTCACTTAGGGATTATTTTCTTGATGAAACAAAATCTCTTCCGACTGGTGTAGAGATTTACTTCTGGGTATATCCTAGTCGGCGGCAAGTTATAATGAAAAACTGGGTGAAAGCAACTATGGGTGATGTCGATAGAACAATGCTTTTCGGTGGAATTTTAAAGTTTTTACCTTTAGGCTTTTGGATTTTATGGGAAAAACCTGCTGATTTTTGTACTAACCTCTCTGTTCTTGTTCCCGATAAAAACATGGGTATAAATGAGGTGTGCCAAATGAAAATAAACTTAACGAAGTTACCACCCCTTGATTTTCCTGAAGCACCAAACGACAGTGAATTAATGTTGTCTTGCGATGAATATGCAAGCATTGGGATACCAAACCCCCGTATCAATTGATTTGTGGTCAAATAACGCCCAACAAGTCGGTCAAAGGGACGCACCGCCCGTTGGCGGTTTTGAAGTTTTGTTTTTATCAAGGTTCGGCGGCTTCGCTTAAGCTCCGTGAGCAGCGCGCCCCTAACCATAACGTTAGGTTTTCTTGGGGGCATTTTGGACTATCTGGAAATCGCAAAGTTAGCTTCACCCATTGTGGTTGGCTTTTTGTCTGCCTACGCTGCTTCTTTGATCGCTCTAAAGAAGTTCAAGAAGGAAAAATTCTGGGATGAGCGGCGCACTGCATATGCCAAAGTCGTTAGCGCCTTTGAGGAGTTGCTCTATTGGGCAGAACAAGAACGCGCGGCGCATTGCTGTGAACCATATATTAGTGTCGCTTCAGATCCCGAAAGCGCGCTCCGCGAGATCCGCAGATTTTCGAAGATTGGCTCACTACAGTTTTCCGAACAATTTTACGAAAAGCTGAAGGAAGCTGATATTGCAATTAGTAGCGCCGAATTTGATATTAACGAAGCGGGTATCGGTGATAACGATGAGCAATCGCAGCACGAATGGCGATTCATTCGTGCAAACACAATACGAGAAATTGTCGAAGGTTGTCTTCCCGAGTTACTGAAGCTTGCCAAGAATGAGTTGCCGACAAAAACCTAACTTAGCGCTCAACCTCTCTCCTTTCAGTCGCTGGACGCTGCGCGATAAAGCCGCGCAGCGCCGGTTAGCTCTACGTTGGGTATTACCATTTAACAGGAGATGAGCAATGAAAAAGATACAGATCAACACCACGAAAGCCATAGCTTTGATCACCGCTTTGTTTGCATTCCTTCTATTTCCAGCGTGCGATCAATCCTCAACCTACGTTTCAGAGGCATTGGGTGTAGTTGATTCAAACAATCGTATCTAAGGGGTCAGACTCGATTGATTGTCGATTACAAGTCCGTGGATTTTATTTTCAATCGAGCCTGGCCCCTTCGATTATTTGGAACGCTGGTTAGCCAAAGTAGAAACCGACATGGCCGGACGGATTCTGCCGGTAACCACACTCATTGCCAACCTCTGGGGACGCCTGAATGCGCCCGACCCGCTGCCAGTCGTCGATTCACTGCTTGCCGCTACCGCCCTGGAGCATGATCTGGTCTTGGTGACGCGCAATGTCGATGACGTAAAGCGCACTGGTGTTAGATTGTTAAACCCGTTTACGGATTGAATAGATCGGGTATGATGCCCATCGCGCATTAAAAAATTAATTCAGGAGAGATTATGCCAATTACTGCCGCAGCTTTTAGAAAAGAATATCTGACCCAGATTTATCAATCCATTTACACTGGTTTATCAACCGGTAAACTTTTATCTTTAGTTGAAGATTTTGCCGGGCAAAAACATATTGATGACATCCTTCTTAATGAATATTCAGAAGAAGATGAGAATTGGCCAATAGAAAGTTTGCGTATTGATGCGGTAGTTGATTATCTTGACGTGGTTAATTTAATTGATGAGGGTGACGAGGTCGAATTATCAACGTTAGTAAACGCCATTAGCCATAACAATAGCAATAAGCAGTTAAGGAATTTGGATAATTTGGTCTGGCAGGGTATCGACAAAATAGAGGTTATTGATGTTGGGTTAGTTCGACTTGTGCTAGACCGAATAGAAAGCCTGATTGATTACTTGGGCAGTAAAGGGGTGGCTAATGATGACGGCAATCGCTTATCTCATATAAACGATTGGAACGCGGCATATCAGTTTGTGTCTTCAATACCCGTGAGCGACGTTTGTCTTGATACCGTTTTTGCTGTGGTTGAGCATGTGCAAAAACATGGTCAATTGTCTGCGGTGGAGTTTTTAGAGTCTTTCCCACAATTGCTGGATCAAATTGATTTAGTAACGCTGTTAAATCTCCTGCCTTTTGCCCAAAGGACACAATTGCTTGCAGCAGAATCGGCGGGCAGTTCCCTCGATAATTATGCAAAAATCGTTGATAAAATTGTAAATGCTATACAAGAAGGAACTGATCATAAATGGATAAGGCCGTGGATAAATAAAAAGGAATTAGGACGCCCGAAAAACTTTTCTTCTAAAAAGAAATATAAAGGGATTAACACCATTAATCTTTGGATTGAAGCAAAGCAGCGAGGTTACGATAGTAATTATTGGGCTAGCGCGAATCAATGGGGGCATAGAGGTTATCATATTAAACAAGGTGAAATACCAGCTCTTGTTTTTGGTATGTTTAAATCAACAAAGAATATAACTGATGAAGTTAGACCTGATAGCGAGGTTTATACCAACTCTTGGCGTTATAAATCTTTTGAAGTTTTTAATGCTTGCCAATTGGTCGATTATAAAGACCCGACAAAAGAGTTTGATCAGAATGTTGAAGTGTTCAGCGATGAAGCAATTGATTCCTATGTGAATAAGACTCAAGCAATTATAAAAATAGGAGGTAATGCCGCTTATTATTCGCTGTCCGGTGATTACATAAAAATGCCCCCAAAAAATCAATTTATGAATACTGAGCAGCAAACCAGAATGCAGGGCTATTACTCCACGCTTTTACACGAACTGGTGCATTGGACTGCTAACGATAAGCGCCTAAATCGCAAATGTGGCCAACTATCTGGAGATAATGACTATGCGTTTGAAGAATTGGTTGCTGAATTGGGGTCTGCTTTCTTATGTGCAGATTTTGGCCTCTTAATGATTGCGCGTGAAGACATTGATGATCAGTTTAACTTATCCGACCCTGTGAATACGCAGGATGGCGCTATTAAAAATCACACGGCTTATATTCAATCGTGGGTCAAAGGATTAAAAGGAAACCCCATGAAATACATTTGCCGTGCGGCGAGTTTGGCTGAAAGGGCTGTTGAAAATCTTCACAGCTATCCGTCAGCAAAAGGAGAGTAGTAATGGTTGCCTTATCGAAATCACCTTCTGATATACGGAATGAGCTAACCGATAAGGTCATTCGCGACCTGCTAGGCTCCGCATATCGAAGGGGTCAGCCTCGATTGAATTTAAAGCCAACGGGTTTGTCATCCACAATAAATCGAGTTTAGCCGCTTAGATTTGGTAGTGCAATATAGCTTTCTGACTTATAAGTTTTATTTTGCTTAACGGCAAACGCCCGATATTGCTGTTGCCTGCCTCACTCGCCTGCCATTATTATTGGTGTAATTTGTCGATTGGGTTGACCGCTAACCGTTACCCAACAAATGGCGGCATGAATGTCAGGATACGGCTAGCGCCTAACCCAACTTACCTGACTGGTCATTGGCAAGTGTCCACATTTGACTGGCGCGGTGTGTTCTTTATGTTGACTCAACAAATTAAAGTTTTATACGCTAACCATTAATGTAACTATTTTAGTCACGCCAATAATTTAATGATGATTAGTATCTCTGTAGCCGATTTAACAAACCCACTTCATGCCGAAGCGACTCTTGATCTATTAAACCACTATGCCAATAATGAGATGGGGGGTGGCCAAGAGCTCACTCAATTTGTTAAGGACAACTTGGTTAAAGAATTTGAAAAGCGCCAAACGGTTCACGTAATACTTGCCTTTGATGGCGAAAATCCGGTTGGCCTTGCCATTTTAATGGAAGGCTTTTCCACTTTTTCTTGTATGCCGTTATTGAACATCCACGATATATTCGTCTCAAGCGCATACCGCGGCCAGGGCATTTCCAAGCTGCTTTTAAGTAAAGCCGAGCAAATTGCTAAACAGCTAGGTTGCTGTAAGTTAACCCTAGAAGTCCTTGAAGGCAACAAGCTTGCCCAAGCTGCATATCGCGCCTGTGGCTTTGAAGGTTACGAGCTTTCCCCTAATTTGGGTAAAGCGCTTTTTTGGCAAAAAAAGCTAACTTACTAAGGCGAGTTAAATCATGACATGATGCTTTCTCATCTAATAACCCTTAGTTAGTTTGAGTATCAATATCACTGGCGCCTCCCTTAGCAAAATGATTTAGTCAGCCATAACATTCAAATATAAGGCAGTATATAGGATAGCTTATGAATTTACTTGTGCACGAATTACAGGCGCTAGAAGCCGAATTGCATCATCCCGGGCTAATTTGCACCAGGGAACGCTTAGAAGCATTATTGCATGCAGACTTCCATGAGGTTGGCCGCTCAGGTCGGCAATACACGCGTGCAACCGTCATTAGCTATCTGATTGCACAAGCTGAACCGCCGCAGGTGACTACCAGCGCTTATGTGGCCCAAAATATGGCTGAAGGTTGCGCGTTGCTTACCTACCAATCATCATTGCTAGCGTCTGATGGCACTGTCAGCCTGGCAACTTTTCGCTCTTCTATCTGGCTGCGTACAAAAATAGGCTGGCAGCTTTTTTACCATCAAGGCACACCCAGTGCAGCAGAAATATAACTATACAGTGCGCTATTCAAGACCCGCTTACCCTAAGCCCATAAAAATGCGGAAATTGAGATATTACCTAAACGGCCAGCAAACGCTTTAGTGGCTTTTGTGGCTGAACCTGCTCCAGCGCCAAAGCAAACATGCAACGGTAACAGGTGTTCTTCGCGCGGGTGACAAAAGCGGCCTTCAGGTGCTTGCGCCCATTGGGTTAAACGGTCGGTTTGCCTATCCACGTTAAATTGGTGGCTCATTAGGGTTGCACTTAACCAATCGTCAAATACTGCACTTTTTTGCCCTATGGCTGGGTTTAATGAAAATAAAGCCTGCATATTGTGGAACGACATGCCCGACCCCAGTATCAATACCCCTTGTTCCCTTAACGCGGACAAAGCCCTACCCACGGCTATATGCCCTGCTGGGTTAAGCGTATTGACTAAAGACAGCTGTAGCACAGGAATATCCGCTAAGGGGTACATCAGCATCAGTGGGACAAAAGTACCGTGATCAAATCCACGTTTACTATCCAGTTTTGCGGCAATGCCATGCTTATCCAATAAGCCTGCAACTGTCTTTGCCAATTCCGGGCTACCTGCAGCCGGATATTGATATTGGTAGGCTTCAGCTGGAAAACCATAATAGTCATATACCATCCCTGGCCTATCGCCATTGCTGATAGCAACACAGTCTTCTTCCCAATGGGCTGTGATTACCACTATCGCTTTAGGGCGAGGCAGGCCCAACGCAACCGACTGCAGAAATAATGTTAGCTCATGATGGTCAGGATCTCCCATCAGGGGTAACGGACCACCCCCATGGGGAACAAATAAAACCGGCATTAGTTTAGTCAATCCGGTTCCAGCACTAGCCATCCGACTAAACCTTTACACTTGAATTAGCCGTTCCAGAAAGCCAACCCATTTGATGCCGATGCATTTGAATTATGCTTAACAGTAAAACCATCAATATACCAGCTGGCATGGCATGGCTGGGTACTTCGTAATGCACATGAAAGAAGATAGCGCCTAGCATAATAACCATTAAGCCACCCGCGGCCATAACACGCCACTGACGGATTAACAAACCGATGCCCCCAGCGAGTTCGCAAGCACCGATAAAATAACCAAACCAAACTGGCAAACCCATCATCGCGAACGAGGCATGCAATGCTGGTACGCCCAATAGTTTAGCGCTGCCAGCAGCGGCAAAAGCCAAGCTGGTTATAATGAAAACAGACCCAAAAATAATTGTTTTTACTTTACTCATCACTGACTCCTTAGAAAACGTCGCTTAACTTTTAAGCCATAGCAAAGCTATTGGCACGGCATCAGTATGCTGCGGCACAATATAAATAAATATGGAATATTTTTTAATATCTTATAAACTTGTAATTTATATTACCTTGGCATTAGGCGTGACCCTAGATCAATTATTAATGTTTAAAACCGTCGCCGAAGTTGGCTCTTTAAGGCTGGCTAGTGAACTGTTACATAAAACCCAACCCGCAATCAGCCAAGGCATACGCCAATTAGAGTCGCAATTTAACTTACTGCTGTTTAGCCGAGCAGGCTATCGCCTGAGCTTGACCGAGCAGGGTAAATTGCTGTTCCAACGCACGCTACGCTTACTGAATGAGGCGGCGGAAATACAACAAGTTGCCAAACATTTGGCAAGTGGCCATGAAGCCAGTATTACACTGGCTTTTGAAGGTTCTTTTGAGTTATCACTTGTTCTGCCTATACTGGAACTAACTCAAAATGAATACCCCAATACCCAAATCATCCTCAAACAGGAATATTTAACAGGTGCTATTGAAGCCTTATCGGCTGGTAGGGCCGATATCATCATTTCCCCTTCTGAATTGATGCAGGAAAAATTCTCTCAAGTAGAAACCACATTGCTTAATCAAGGCCAATTAATTGCTGTGGCAGCACCGAAATTATTGGCGCGGCACCTATCACTCTCCTCAAGCACAGAATTAGTTAATGAATATCAAATTATTGTGCAAGATACCGGCACGGGCACAGGTAGCTTAGAATTTGGCGTTCAAGATGGTCAACGGCGCTGGTATGTGAATGATTTTTACACCAAGAAAATGCTTATTTTAAGCGGTATGGGCTGGGGTAAATTGCCCAACCATTTAATGGCCGAAGAGCTGAAAAACGGGACATTACAGGCGCTTAAATTGGCTGATATACAAACTGAAATCCTATTGCATTACTATGCTATAAGAACCAAGACCACAATCCTGGGGCCGGTAGCCAGCAAGCTTTGGAAAAATCTATGTTTACACGGGCAACGCTATCATAACGCTTAAGTTACCAGCCTATAGGATCAATTGGGGTAACAGATTCCCATCAGTTTTACACCCCACTATTCAGCACTTGGGGTTTTAAGCTTTTTAACACCCACCCAGTAGGTCGCGGTTAGCGTAGCGTTACCCGATACTAGACGCTATAAATTATTAGGTATCATTGTCTAGATTACAGCTAGCCATGCTGGCAAACCAATTTTCATTAAAATGTTTTAAGACGTATTTTTTACTATGCGGTACAACGCAAGCTGAACAGTCTAGGTGTATGGCCTGGCCAAACAGAGCTGGATGCCCAAATTTTGAATTGACACTGCAATAGCTGTAAACCGTATTCCCCTGGATAGTTTCTATGCCCTTTGAATTAAAGCGAAATAAGGGGCAAGCACAAAGGTAACAATTTAGCTGTTTTACCTCATGGCATTTTTGCTTTTGTGCATAAAGTGGACAAAAATCAGGTTCTGCTAGCACCATGTTATCAAAATCAAAATACGCAACGATTTCTGCCTGGTCTAAACCTTGAGCTTGTAATTTTTCAACTATCAACCGATGTTGGTTACCCTGTTTATTAAACCAGGTTAGGTACGAAGTGCTTTGATTGCTCATAGACTAGCCTTGCAGCTGCTGGTACAACACTAAATCCGATAGCTTTTCGAGGCTAGCGCTGCCGCTTTTTTCAAGAACTCCGCGCGCTCCGCCAAATTGGGAATTTTTTCAGCCAATAGTTTGCTTAGGTCAGCTTCTGAACTTGCTTTTTTCAAGGTCGATTTAACCAAATGCTTGGCAACTGGCCCTAAATACAAGGTTAATTCTGAGGTTAAGCGTTCGATATACTCAGTACAGCTGGTTAGCCCTGATGAATGGCTATGGGTGTCAAATGGGGATGGCTTTTCTATTTTTGAATTTATCGATAAATTCAAGTCATTGATAAATTGTTGCCGTTCAATATCGGTGGGGATAAATTCCAACAAAGAGTTGACCAACTGGCTGATATTATCGGTTTTTTTGCTTTGTTTTTTTACCAGCACTTTGGCTACTGGCCCTATGCGGTGTGTTAAACTTTTTTCCACAATGGATAGCTGGGTTTGCACCTCTGACAAGACATTGGCTGAAAGTGATAACGAACTAGGGTTAGTCTGCGGCGGTTCAAGCTGCTGTTGCAGGACATTTTTTACAGTAAGCACCGTAGTTGCCAAATCTTTGGAAATCTGGAAACTATCGGGGCTATGTTCCAAACAATCAGCAAGCGCCTTAGAAAAACTTAGCGCATCTTGGTAACGTTGCTGAGGTTCTTGTTTTAGAGCCTTGTTTAGCACTAAGGCAAGGTTGCTAGCTAACTTTTGCTCAAAGTCTTGCGCGATTAACGCATCAATGATGATGCTATAATCAAGGAGTAAGGATTTAACGCGTTTATTAATCAGCAATTCAAATAAGACTAACGCGGTGGAATATAAATCTGAATTTGCCGCTACCAAGCCCCCCGCTTTAGCTTCTGGCGACATATAGGATGGCGTCCCCATAACATCGCCAAGCTGGGTTAAATCGGAGTTGTCGATATGCGCCACACCAAAATCCGTCACTTTAACTTGGCCATTATCCAACACCATTATATTGGCGGGTTTAATATCTCTGTGTACGATATTCATGGCATGCGCGCTGTTCAAGGCTTCCAACACTTTAAGGATTAAGTTTATCGCCTGTGCTGCCGAAAGTAGCTGCTTGGAACGTAAAAAAGCTTCTAAATTAATGCCTTTTACATATTCCATGACCATATAAGGCTGCGCCCCGTTGATCGCGCAATCATAAATGGTAACAATATTTGGATGCTGGCAGCGTGCCGCCGCTTTTACTTCGTTAGCGAAGCGCCGCAAAAAATCCTCCCCCATATCGCCAGCCATATGATGGCTATGCAACACTTTAATTGCCACTTCCCGGTCAATATCACTGTCATAAGCTTTATAAACCACGCCCATTGAGCCCTGGCCCAGCAGCGATATGACGGGATATTTACCGATTTTTGAGGGTAAGGATGCGACCATCAGTTATCAATCACTGGCCTCTTCCAACATGGTGAAGGCATTCACCAAACTGCGCTGCATCCGGTTAAACGATTGGCTCACCGAAGCAATCTCATCTTGGCCTTTCACTTCAATTTCAGGAATGTTCAGCTCCCCCATACTGACCTTGTCCGCTTGCTTGGCGATATTGACCATCGGCTTAATCACAATATAATGCAACAGGACATTCAATAGCACGCCGATAATTAAAAAAACCGCCGTAATTGAAATTAAAAAGCCATAAAAGGTTTTTTGCGCCCGTTGCAAAGGTACCGACATCGGCACAGAAACCACTTGCGCCCCAATAATCTCGCCCATTTTCCAACCAAAACCATTGGCATCACCGTAAGCATCAATCAGTGTTTGCGGGGCTTGGGCCGGCGTGCTGTGGCAGGTTAAACAGCTTTGGTTAGTGATTTTTATGGGTTTGCTCATATACAAAACGCGCCCGGTTGGGTTATCGCGTTCGCCAATTAACTCTTGTTGATCGCCATGGTTTTTAAACCAAGCGACAATATCAGATTCCCAATCGGTAGTCCGGTTGATTGGATTTGTGGGATTTAACGTGGCTTCTTTATAACTGTATTCGGGATTGTTTTTTTGCAGTTCATTAATATAGCGGTTTGCTGAATAGGCGGGTACCGTTTGTGGCAAAAACTTATGTTTGCCTTGTTCATTGAGCAGGGGTTTAATTTCATTAATGGTGTAACCCCGAACAGCTAAGGCGCTGTCCATCATAATTCGGGCAGAATTTAGCACTTCCTCGCGGGCATTCGCCTGCAGTATTTGGTATGAGAATAGCGCCGAACAGCCAATACCGATAATACCGGCCAGCCCCAATACCAAGTTAAACTTAACTCTTAGTTTCATCTCATCTGCCTACAATAATTGCGCCTTAACGCTCGATAACTTGCTGAATTTGTATATTAATTGTAATCGCAAAGTTACCCGTAAAATAGTGAATTTTAAACATTATCCAGCGTAAAAATCAGCAATGACGACGGTAATATTGTCACGTCCATATTTTTTTAAGGCCTGCTTGATAAGGTTTTCCGCTACCGTATGACTATCCCCAAGCGTCATTAAAGCAGTGATTTCACTGTCAGAAAGCTCCTTGTCCAAACCATCACTACACAGTAAATAACGGTCACCAATCTCGGCATCAAATAAATAACTATCTAAAACCAATTCTTCATCACCGCCGACGGCACGTGTAATGACATTGGCGCCCGCCTGTAACAACGCTTGTTCGCGGCTTAAGCCATTAACTTCAATTAACTCATCAACCAAGGTATGGTCGCGCGTTAATTGGCTCAGCTGGCCTAGCCGGAAACGGTATAAACGGCTGTCGCCCGCCCAAATCACCCCACAATGGCTACCGTAGGCCAGTAACACAACAACGGTAGAACCGACCACGCAAGTATGATTAAAAGAGGAAGCATAGTAACTTAATTCACTATTAAGTTGCTGTAATTTTGCACTCGCCTGTTCCATTAAAACACTGATATCAGCGCATTTTTTTAACTCTGCGAAGGCTTCTACAATTGCTCGGCTGGCAACATCACCGGATTGATGTCCGCCCATACCATCAGCAACTACCCAAACCCCAGCCACTGGATTATTCAGCATGGCATCTTCATTTTGCTTACGGACATTTCCAACCACACTGATGCCATGTGAAACCCAAGCGTGCTCAAGCATGCTTTGCGCTGCGCTTGCATCAGCTGTTTCCACCCTATCCACAAGGTCTTGCTGACTATCTACATGCATAGTAGCGTCTTGTATAATGTGCTCGGCTTTTGCTACTTGAAAGCCGCCAGTGAGGAATCCCACAAACCTATCCGCAGTTGGCAAGCCTTCGCAATACGTGAATTGGGCGGGTAATAACGGACTTTCTTTAGTGGCCCAAAAACTGTAATTGGTAAATAATTTACCCATTAGGCTTTGGCTAAGCCTGGGAAATAGATATTCCAGCGGGTTTTGGTTTTCCGGCCCATACCAACCCTGTGGGTAAGCGGCAGCGTTGTTAACCTGGCTAATATCCTTATTAAACCAACGTTGGGGGACATGGTTTTTAAGCTCAAGCAGCTTAACTGAACGCTCAAAACGATCAAATTCAAAATCTGCCGAGAGCGCCGACAGTGCCAGATATTCCAATTGGTCAAACCAATCAGCATCGGCGAGAAACACGGCTGGCATATCGTTAGCCTCAATGCTTTGCGCCAAGGTTAAGGGAAAATATCGCCCCACTTTATCGACGCAAGGCATCATTATCCCCACCCAAGCTGACGGCCCACATAAACCTGGGCTTAAGGCAAAACGCCAGATGGGACTGACTAAAAATGCGGGCAACCAAGCCTCTGCCATAGTTTGCTGGCTACTGTGTAAACAGGCTTCTAGCCATTGCTGCCAGGGCTTAATGAAATCAGGGTCTAGCCTACGGCTGACAAAATCCCCCAAGACCGGCAACTTACCATAAAACCCCAGGCCACTGGCCTCTGATAAGCTCACAACAGCTCCGGACAGCGGAAAGCTTGGTATTCGGTGAGCGCAAAAGGATTATTCACACTAGCCGCCCGCAATTCAAAACGCGCAACTAAGCCATCAAGCTTAACTGTTAAATTGAAGCGATCGGGCAGCGCGGTACGCTCGATATTAAAATCGTCCAACATTTTAAACAATGCCCAAGCCCCTTCTTTAAACCGGCTAACTTGCTTACCCTCCAAGGTTTCAAAAACCAATCGTACGCCTGCGCTAGAATTAATACCGGGCCACTTAAATTGGGTGCTTAACTCCGGCCCATGTTGGTATACCAGCTCTTGGCCTTCTATATTTAATCTGAAGGTGCCTACCTTGTCATCAAGGCTTAATGGTTTTAGCTCAAAATCAACTTGGGGTTTGCTGGCCGCCCCGGGAAAAAATGCCTCCCGAATTTTAGCGGCTAATTGAAATTGCTTAAGTGCCACAGCCGATAAACCTAAACTATTATCACCTGGGAGTTCTTGCCAAATGGCAGCAGAGGTATCCACCAAGCCTTTTAAGTGATTATTAAAATATTGCTCAACCACCCCATTTGCTGAGAATATTTTAATAAAATCAGCCATTAAAACTTCTTGCTGGGCATTTTTTGTAAACGGGTAGCGACCTGCCAAAGCACTGTTGCAGGGTATGTCCACGCTAGTTTTTAAAAAACTGTTCAGCTGCGCTTTCGCGTCGGTTTTAATGTTGCTGCCGCCAGTACGGGTCAAATTTTCTAAAGATGCCGCTAGCTTCTCCGGTAATCTGGCAAAATCTAGTTTCGCGCTTTGTAGCGGGCTTAATGCCCCGCCCGGCAAGATACTGGCTTTTTTATCCGGTGCGTTACTCACTTGTAATAGATAATCATGCAGGTTTTTCAAGGCCGCCATGCTTGCCTCTATTGGCGCTGGCCTATCAGGTAGTGCCAGCACTTGTTGATTATACGGGGCAAAATAGGCTTCCAAGGCCTTAACAGGGTCAGTACTACTGTCGGTGCTTTGTGGTTTAGCCAAGGCCAGGGCTTTTTGGCTGAGCGCATCAGGAATCTGCCCGGTGACAGCAGCCAGCCCTTGTGTGACCGGATTTGCTGCTGTTGCTGCGGCTAGTTGGGTTAAAGAGGTATTTTTTGCCAGCGTTTGCAAAAGCAGCTTTAAGGGTGAGTCTGGCCGCGAAAGTAAATCCAAAGTATCAATCAATTGGTTATTGGTTTGCTGCGGCCTAATGTTTAAACTTGTGATCACCCCATCCCACTGTTTTTGATAATCCGCTAAGTACAATCGCAAAAAATCGCCGTATAAACGCTCAGTTTCAGCCAAATTATCAACTGCTTTACCTAAAACCCAAGTTTGCCCACTGGCTTCCATGACATAGGCTTTGCTGTTTTTTAAAAATACCTCCGTGTAACCATACGCGGTAAACAAGCCGGGTACTTGCACGCTTTCCAAGTCTTTACCATTGGCACTATAAACCCGCCCACCATTGGGATTTAATTGCTCAGCCAAGTGCAGATCATGCTCATGGTCTAACAGCGCTTCATTCTTAAATTGGCCATAAAGTTGTATCGCTAACGGCGTTTGCTGTAATCGCGCCCGTACCGATGCCACAAAATTTGCATCTGCGGCCATAGGCGCTAACGGTAACATTAACAAATTGTCCAAATGTGCCTGTAATTGGGCTTGTGTTGCCGGGTCAGTAGCAAAACTTTGTTGCCAATCTAGCTTAAGCCATGCTTTAACTGTATTGGCATCGCGATGCTCAGGTTCCACTAACATTAAATAAACCCTGAACAGTTGATAAAGTACTTCTAAATTGTTGCCTTCTGCACCTTGTATACGCTGTTGTAAGCGCTGGACCAGCAATGGGGCAAAGGCATTGGAGAGCAACTGCCGATAAGCAACGTTGACGCCCGCGTCAATCTTATCACCTTGATATAAACCAAAACCGCTAGCCCATTCAGTTTCAGGGAACACCGTACGCGCAGCCAACAAGGCATTTAAGCGTGGCAAAACCGCTAGCACAGCTTGTTGTGGCGGGTAAGCCGAGCTTGGATTATTAGCTTGAAATAGGGCTATTTGTGTTTCAACTTGCGACAGCGCGTTACTATTAGCCGTAAAACTCACTAGCCATGCGACAATCACGCTTAACAATAAAACCGAAGCTGCCAAATAGCCACCTAAGCGTAGCGCCTGAAAGCGCTGTTCCAACTTGGCATCAACGCCTACCAATTCCGCTTCAGGGAAAACAACTTGCTTTAACAAACGTGTTAAAAAGTAACTTTTACCGCGGCCACTGACCTGGGTTGGCGCGACACGATCTAGCCGATAAGCTGCCGCCAATGCCGCCATCACCCGATCTATGGGTGTGCCTTGCTGGGTGCCGCTGGTAAAATAAACACCGCGTAATAAAAACTCGGTTTCGTAGCGATTGGCTGAAAACGCCATCTCCAGAAAGGTTAGAAGTTGGCTTTTAAGTAAATGGATTTGCGTTGGAAAGTCAAAAATCGCGCTGCGCCTTTGCACGTCGCGTTCTTCTTGAATACGCCTTAACCGGCGTTGGTTAAGCCTGAGCACCAAGTCATCATAATCCTTGGCAAATTCATTTAGATTATCGCTAACACTCAGTGCTTGCCCGCCGCTAAAAGTGCGTCCCCACACTTGCGCACGCTCTTCCTCAGTGAGGTTGGCAAAAAAATCATTAAAACCGGCAAGCAAATCGGTCTTCGTTAACAACACATAAATGGGCAGTTGCACGCCTAAACGGCTATTCAACTCCAATATGCGCTGACGGATCAAATGGGCATGTTGCGCCAGCTGTGCTTCGGTTTGCTGCATGAGGTCTGGGAGGCTTAACGCAACAAACACACCATTTAATGGCCGTCTAGGGCGATATTTCTTTAGCAATTCCAAAAAGCCCAACCAAGCTGAGGCATCCACTTCCTGATGGCTGTCTTGGCTCACATAACGCCCTGCGGTATCCAACAAAACCGCTTCATCGGCAAACCACCAATCGCAATCGCGGGTGCCGCTGACGCCTTTCAGAGAATAATGGCCTAAGGGTTCTGCCAGGGGAAAATGTAGTCCTGAATTGATCAAAGCCGTGGTTTTACCCGAGCCAGGTGTACCAACTATGGCATACCAAGGCAGTTCATACAGATATTGTTGCCCGCGCTGTTTTTTTTGGGCAGTAGATTTTAACAATGCCATCGCAGCTTCAAAACCCTGCTTAAGCCCTGTTAATTCGGCATTGACGGCATTTTCATTAGCCGCACCTGCATCCGCCGTGGCCGATAAGCCCGCTATGAGCTTAGCTTCCTGTTGCTTGGCTTTATATTGCCGGCTACCCCACCAGAGCAACCATAGCACTATTACTAATAATATGCTTAGCCCACGGCTTAATACGGATTCTAAAGGCACTGCCCCAGCTATCGCCACCAAAGGCCCAAGAAACCAGAGCAATAGTGCTAACGCCAAGAGGCCGACCAGTTCAATTAGCCATTTATATTTAAGCACGGACTATCCTTTGCACAACTTGCTCAATTTATCAAAATATCCACGCGGCGGTTAAACGCGCGCTGCTCAGCCGTCTCATTACTGAGCAAAGCTTCAGCATCGGCACGGCCTTCCGATAACACAGGTTCATGTAGCGGGGCTGTCGCTTGTAACAGCGCCCGAACATGGTCGGCCCTGGCTTGTGATAAATGCCAATTGGACGGAAAACGCGCCGAAATTATAGCTTGGTTATCGGTATGCCCTGTAATCACAATATTATCCTGGCCTTTGGCTAACTCCAGGGCGATTTTTTTTAGCATGGGAATAAACTCCGGCTTTATTTTATCGCTGCCTGAGGTAAAACTATTCCTGATGCGTAAGATTTTGTCATCGACCACTTCCACTAAACCCTGGTTAATTTCTTGACCTAATATAGGCTTAAACCGTGAACCTGCCAAAACCGGCACTGGCGTTAAAGCTGGCAACGGCTGGCTGTTGGCAACAGCAATCGGCAACGGCTCATGGGCTAAGGCCAGTAACTGTTTGTAAACTGGATCAACCTTCGCATTAATAGCAAAAACAAAACCCAAATACGCCAATAACAGCAACACACTTGCCACAGCGGCCGATACCCACAATGGCACTTGCTTGGCCATCGATGTTTTACCGGTATATTGGCCTTGCCAATGCGCTGACAATTCAACCGGAAAATCGCCACGGCTTTGTTGAATCAGCTGGTAAAGTTCCGTACGAAGTTTATCCAGTTCATTAGCGCCATTACTGATAACCCGATATTTGCCTTCAAAACCAAAACTGATCAAGACATAACATAATTCGAGCAATGCCAGATTTTGCTTGGGGTGATTACGCGCATAACTGACTACCTGAAAAAAGCGTTCGCCACCCCAAGCTTCTTGATGCTTACTGATTAATAAACACATGTGGCCCCAATTTGATTGCGTACCCCACGGTGTATTTTGTATCACTTCATCAATATAAGCCGATAACACGTAGCTGGCCGACTTAACCTGTTCGGCTAGAAACCCCGCTTCTAGGGCTTTGTTTTCAAACTCGCTAAGATCAATAAGCAAACTTTGTTTGAGTTGTTCGATAGCGCTGTAACTGACCATCAACTTAAGCCTTGCCGTCAACGACAATAACCCTGAGGCTAACCCGAGCAAGGCATTGCTGGCAGCATCAGCACTAAGTGCGCTTAAATCAGCTGCTTTGGCATCCGCTTGGGCATAGCCATGGTTAACTGGGGCGGATTTTACCCCTGCCGATGCCCGGCCTCCTGGATTAGGCAACAATACGGTTTTATCTTCATCTTTGCCAAAAGGGCCTACCTCTGCCATTTTTATCAACCTGTTTTAATTGCCCAAAATTCCAGCTCCAAGCCAGGAAAATTACCGCCGATATAAAACGCAAAGCCACCGGACTGCAGCATTTTTTCCCAATAGGGGTTGTGTTTATCCAGCTCAAAATAGGAATAACCTGCGTGATAAGGAATTTGTCTAGGTGCAACAGGCAAGGGCGAAATGGTAATGCCAGGCAAAGCCGATTGCACCAGCTTAAGGATTTCTTCAACGGGTGCGATTTTTACTTGTGGCGGAAAACTCGTACGTAACAATTCGGAGGACATTTGCGCACTGACTGCCAGCACAAAATAAGCACTTTCCAACAATTTAACATCGGGGCGTGCGCTGCCATAAACCGATAGGTCATGCTTAGTCAATGGGATTTGTATGGCATTTTGTTCCAACACCCGGCTTAATAATGCCCGCAGCTCAAGTATTAAGGCTAAAAAAGCAGCGCTAGGATGGTCATGCTGGTATGCCGGCATTTGTATTGGGCGCTTGTTATGTCGGTAGAACGTCGACAAATCACCCATCATCTGCAGGCCCAAAGCGAACAAGTTTTCGGGATGGATGGCGGTATCTATAGCTAAATGCCCTAATAAAGGTTGGTAACGGTTTACTGTTTGCAACAACATTAAATCGGCAAACTCACCTACCCCTGCGCCTTGTGAGGCACCTGCCACCCTGGCTGCCAACGCTTCGCCTCGGGTCTGCAACAAACCATGGAGTTCCCTTAAAAATGAACCCAGTACGTGGCTAACACCGCTGTGTAACACACAGGGAATAAAATTTTCATCCAACAAAATGGTTTTATCCGCCCGCACCTCAATAATTCTAGCCACCGCCAAACAAACATAGCCTGACCTTTCTTTGCTGCCCAACAATAACTTTGGCTGTAACCGACCAATTTGTACCGGATAGCGGCCATCGTAACCGGCATTATTGTCTTTTACTTCACGGTCTAGCAGGCGATAACGCGCCAGACCATCATCATTATCCTCACTGTCGGTTTCTACCCCATCCGGCCGGGACAAAGGCAAACACAAATACACCACTTCATTGGCGACATTTTCATCCACATCTAGCGCTGGTGGTAGTGCATCATCATCTGGCAAAAAAAACGGTGTACCGTCTTGAAAATTACCACGCGCCTCAACCATCGCTAGTTTACCTATGGCCAGTAGGGCTGTATCTAACTTGAGTGCGGAAAACCCCCAATAGTAACTCCGCAGCCCTTGGCAGCGGCCATCGATACGTTTTTCCAAATATCGGTCGTGCTGTTGAAAATGCTGCGGCCTGAGAAACATACCTTCAGACCAGATCACCTTGCCATTAATTGACATATTCTTATTACTTTCCTTAGGTTAGTGTGCTTCGCCAGTTTGGCTTAGCGCGATAGCCGGGTATTAATCCGCAGACAATTGCCGCATTTGTTTTTCATATTCATCGGCAAAGTCTTCGCCGAATATCTCTTGTATGGCCCGGTTTCTTAACTCAGGGTAGCGTTGGCCATACAAAGCCCAACAACGGCTTTTTTTGGTCAACGGATTGCCATCAGCCGCTGAGCGTTCTATCACCTGTGGATCAAAATTGGCTAAATGGCCTTCCAATGAGGCTTGAAATGCCGCTGTCATGGCCAATCTATGCATTTTAAGATCCTTAAAACCTTCACTTACCGCATCGTTTGCACGGATAAATGCGGGATCTTCTGATGCCAACAAGGATTTGATAAAACTACCAACATCAGGCTTAAACTTCAATGGATTATTAGCACGTGGTTTTAACACGGTATGCGCCAGCCGAAACTCTTCTTTCATGGCTTTTCTGGCTTGTAACTCATCCATTAAGCCCGCCACCATATTACGGAACAAAGCGCCTGCAGTTTTCATAGCCGCTTGCTGTTCTTCCGGCGATAAGGGCCAAACCTCTGCGATACCGGCACCTTCCAAAAAGGCATTTAATAAATTCGGCTCTGCTGATGTAGGTTTAGCCGCTGCCGATAAGATAGCCGGGTTGCTTGCTAATAAGGCTGGGCTTAGCGGTGCTGCTCTTGGCGGTTCAGCGCTGGCGCTGCCTGCGGCATAAAACTCAACTAATTGGCGCAAAATATCGGCCGCATTGCTGTCAACGGGGAGGTTTTGTTTAGGCGGCGTTTCATCCGCAATAGGCAAAAATGCAGGTGTGCTAGCTTGTTTAAGCTGATCCCCCACTCTGTTTGCCTCGGGCGCTGATAAAAAATCAAAATTAAGCGGCTCCGCTAAACCTCTGGAGTACTGCGCTTCAGGCCCTGCCACAGGCAAATCAACCGGTGCTGAAAAAGCTTGTGGGGATAGCTGATCTGATGTGGGATATGGGTTAAATGGGCCGAGTGGTTTGGCATTGTCACTCATCGGCTGGCTTTGCGGCCAGCTTGCTGGCGTAGCCAGCTCGATTTCGGCGGCTAATTCAAATTCACCGATGTTAATCCGCTCTCCACCATGCAACGGCGCTTCTGTGCCATATAGCCTGATTACATTGCCATCTCGACAGACGATTAAGGTACCGTTAGTACTTGGCTTTTTTAAGCCCAAAACAACATTTTGCTGCTCATACTCGCCATCCATTAGCACATACTGGTCGCCCTTTAATACGATTAAGGCATGAAAGTTTGATACGGCGGGACTAGGCAAAACCACTTGATTGCTAGCCTTGCGCCCAATACTGCCGCCTTTACCATCAAACTCTATCTGGGTTTCCGGCAAATACGCCTGGCCTTTATAAGATATGATTTTTAGAATTAATGGCATAAAACAGTTTAAAAAATAAATTAAACACGGCAAGTTTATAATTTACCTTCGTGGCCTTAACTTTATGCCGTTACCCGCTATATTGCACAATTTAATGCGGGAAAACGCCAGTAATTTGATTGTTTTCTAGGCTGATCGCCACGGCATTGTCCTGATGCGCTTGTATGGGCGCGATTAGCCGCCATTGCGCATTATCCAACTGTTTGAAGGCTGCAAAAAAACCTATAAAATGCGTGTCCGCTTCAGCAGCGATAAGCACTTGTTTTACTTCTCCAGGTTGCAATAAAAACTCTTGCTTAGCCAGCAACTCGTCAGCCAGGGTGGTTTTTTCCTGTCCGAACAAGGCAAAAAAGTCTGCCCCCATAAAATTACTCTGCGCCCGCAATTGATAAATTCTAAATACCACTGGAGCAGGTTTTGCAGCCACATCCGGATTAAGGTTTAGCGCACTGTTAAGTACTAATTGCACCCGGGTCGGTGCCGGTGGTTCAGCTACCGGGACGGCGCTTGAACAAGCCGTTACCAGACTGGCAACACCTATAGCCAGTAATGAAAATTTAAACATAGGCCTTATGGTTGATTTTAAATTGTGCTAACGCAAAGTCATATTAAGCCTTAATTTATCATCACCACGCCACCTTTAACAGTTAACATACCATCGCCGCTAACTGTAGTCATGGGGCTTTTTAGCTCAGCTTGAGCTTGGCCTTGAATGGTAACCATTAGGCCTTTAATGGTAACACCTTGCTGGTCTATGGTGATGCTATTTTGCCCCACGGTCAATGTTAATGACTGCATGGCTTCCTGGCTAATTGCCCCGGCTTGCGCCTTAATATTTAAATTGCCCGCAGTGAGCGTTAAATTATCATTGCCTTGTTTAAGATTAACCGTCCGGTTACCTGTGTTTAAGGTTAATTCATCATTGCCTTGTTTGAGATTAACCGTGCGGTTACCCGTGTTTAAGGTTAATTCATCATTGCCTTGGCCTAAACTAGTTGTCCTGTTGCCTTGGCTGATATCTAGACTGTCATCCCCCTGTTTAATGAGCACCGCCCTTTTGCCCTGCTTTAAGGTCAGTTGGTCATTGCCTTGATCTAAAGTGACCGTACGGTGATTAAATATATCGATAGTTTGCGAACCATCAACACTTTGGTTACTACCGATAGTTTGCTTATCATTATTTTTAATCAGCAAATTGAAATCTTTCTCGGCCTGAAGGTTAATTGCTTCAGCATCTTTTTTATCTTCAAATTGAATCTGGTTAAAATTGTCAGACGAGCCATTACTTGTACTGCGCGTTTTAATGCCGCTTTGGCTTTTATTATCCGGTAAGCTGTAAGGTACTATTTGATCGGCGTTATAGACACTACCGATAATTATTGGGCGGTCTGGATTGCCTTCCAAAAAATCAACAATCACTTCTTGCCCCACCCGAGGAATATAAATGCCACCCCAACCTTTACCCGCCCATATTTGTGCAACCCTAATCCAGCACGAGCTGTTTTGATCGTTCTGACCGTCGCGGTCCCAATGGAATTGCACTTTCACCCGGCCATATTCATCGGTGCAGATTTCATCACTGCTATTGCCCACCACGATGGCGGTTTGCACCCCTTGTACCACAGGCCTAGGGGTTACCCGTGACGGCCTGAACACAGCTTCGGAACTGATCACCTCATAACCACAACGATAATCTGGTGCAGCCTCGCTGACCCCAGAGGCATAATCATTATTTTGCAACTGCACCTGTGTCGCAATAACTAAATACTCCCGGTTTTGATCCTCTCGGGGATAAGCTGCCAAGCTGAATTTATTCCCTAACGCTAAGTTTTGGACATTACCTTGCGCTTGTATGCGCTCAAACTCGGCCATCTGCTCTTGCATACGGATTTGGGCATAACGGCTGCCATCAGAAGATTGGCTATAACCACCGGGATAATCATAAAACTCTTTGCTATTGGCCTGCGGGTGCGCTGTAGTAGCCCGGTTAGTTTTAGTTAAATCAGCTGTCGGGGCGGTAAAATCATAATCTTTCAGTGTATAAATACCGGCCCGGATGGCTTGGTTTAAACACCAATCCGAAATATATTGGCTGCCATGGCCACCACCACTTGAGGCTGGTGAATAATCAATTGTGGCATCACCTGGCATATTGTTGTGCGCGGATATGTCATCGCATAAAACCAGCTGGTGACTGCCGTCCCGATGCTCAAAGAAATAATAGATGCCCTCTTCCTCCATCAAGCGGCTGATAAAATTGAAATCACTTTCGCGGTATTGCACACAGTATTCCCGGGCTTCATATGTCGCTGATAACCTATCAATAACATCGCTATAGCCATGGCTGGACAAAACTGCGTTAATAATTTCCGGCACGGTTTTGTGGGTTGGCATAATCTTACAATTACTGGCGCGGGTTAGTAACCATAAGGCCGGTTGTATCAGCGCCCGATACGCATATAGCTCATCTTGTTTACCAATTTGGCTAACCCGGGTAACAATACCATTGAAATAACGCGGGTCTGCATCAGCCCATGCCAGCTTGATGGTTAAGTTCGAACCCAACAAGCTTTTTAAGTTTAAGCTAGCATTCTCAGCCAGAAACTCCAGTTCATATTCAAATAAACGGCTTAACTGCTCAAACCCAGACAGCCGATAAAGCAATAAATTATCGCTGATAGCCGGAGCACTTACCGATGCAACGCGGTCAATTTGAGAATATGTCATGGTTTATTCCTGTTCCGTCAAGCTTAAGAAAACTGTTTGCACCTGCTAACCGCCAATTAACACGGTAGGCAAGCCTAAAATGATAGACCCGCCATGCCCAGTTGGGTCGCCCATGCGGGCAGCAGGCAAGTTGCCAATCAATACCGTTGTAGAACCCATGGCTATGGCATCGGGCGGACCGACACAAGTCGCCATATCGCTGGCCCTGGCCGCCGGCAACTTGCCGATCAATACTGTCGGTGCCCCGGCAGGTAATATGGGGCCACCCACATGGGGTACTGGCCCTGTAAACATGGGGCAAACATGCATATCCGTCACCCGTGCCGCTGGTTTGCCCATGACTTACTCCCTGGTTTGTTTATATGGCCCATAATTTACCATTGCCCCCATTGGCAATATCTATACCTTGTTCTATAAAAAACGGGTATTTATCTTGAATTTGCTCAGCGGCTCCTTGTACAGCCGATAGCATGACCGCGCCGGCAACGGCTTTAGCATTTAAGTTATCTATCACCGGCACGGCCGGCAATTCCTCAGGCGTCATGCTGCCTTCACTCCAAAATGCCGCCATAGCCGCCCACGCCGCTGGATTATCAAAGCTGGCCATAACAGCCGCCTTATAGGCCGACCGACGCATGTTTTCGCTAGGTTCATAAACCCAGGCTTCAGCTGCGGCCAAAGCGCCACTAACCTCGGCCCTGGCATTGTGGCCCAAACTACTACGCGTGCATAAGCAAGCCCACCACACAGCTTCGCGTTTCGGCAAAGCCCTGGCTAAAAAGCGTACCGCATCAGGATATAAACTCATTGCCAATAAGGCATTCAAATAGCTTACCGGTGACATATCCAACGCCAAACTGGCCAGGGCTTGCGCGTCTTGCTCTATGTCCTGGCAAATATCCGATGCTTTAGGCCGCAAAACTTTACTTAATGTGGCTGCGTTCATATCTGTTCCTGCTCATTGGTTAGCCAATCTTAGTGTTTATTCATTCTTGTGTAAGACAAACTTAATAATTGCAGGATGCTTACCCAAATAGCCAGCTATAGTGTTTGCACTTTGTTTTAGGCGCTTGATTTCATAGCTGATTGCAATGAATTTTTTAGCAATTGCTCAAAATTGGCACCGGCAATAATAGCGACGATTTTTTTTGCAATAGTACCCACTTCATCGTTACGGGCGGCGTAGCTATAAAGCAAATCGGCGTATTTCTGACGATTAACACCTTTAGTACCCTTAGCCATTTTATATATGGCTTTACCGCCCTGGTACAGGGACACACCAAATCCAGACACCGGCACGGCCTTGGCTATTTGCCGGTCCCTTTTAGAGGTGCGTTTGCCGATACAATATTGCACAATTTCATATAACTCACTGCGCTCACTGCCGCCAGTCGCTGATGCCAAGCTATGTTGGCTAATCAATTGCTTGAGGGCGGCCACGGATTTTTGTGAATCGTAAGCAGCTATGCCATTCGTTACCGCATCCGTTACCACACCCACCCCAATAGCAAAGGCAGTACCAGCACCCGGGCAGCCAATATCCGCAGCCGAACCGATAACGCCAGTCGTCTGCTTGATTAAGCCACAGGCAAAAGCGGCCTTTTCAGCATGGGAATATTCCGTTCCTGTGCTGTCAAACGGTGCGGCGCCACTGTTCAAACCCACAATCCCATTACTTAAACCCATGTATCCACTAGCATCTGCTAAATTTGTCATGTTTTTCCTCCAACTGTTAAATTAATACCTAAAGCCATATGCGATAGCCCATCACACAACCGGTAAGAGCTATTCCTCGGCCATTCAATCAAATAAATATTCAAAATCGTCAGCACTAACCTGAATGTTGACTTGCTTTACCGCATCTCCCATCATCAGCCGGGACAAAATTTCTGCACTAATTTTTGGTAATAAGGTATTTGTGAGTATGGCATCGATCATACGCCCGCCGCTTTCCAACTCGGTGCAGCGGCTAGCGATTAAGCTCACCACATCGTCGTGGTAAGCAAACGGCACCTTATGGCTGTCTTCAATACGCTGTTTGATGCGGTTTAATTGCAGCCTGATGATCGCGCCTATCATGTCATCATTCAGCGGGTAGTAAGGGATCACCACCAACCTACCTAGCAACGCCGGTGGGAATTCTTTCAGCAACGGTTCCCGTAACGCTTTGGCAATGCTTTCTGGCTCCGGCATTAAATCAGGGTCGGCACAGAGGCTACTGATCAAATTGGTACCGGCGTTAGTGGTCAACAAAATCAAGGTGTTTTTAAAGTCTATCATGCGACCTTCACCATCTTCCATCCAGCCCTTATCAAACACTTGGAAGAAAATTTCGTGCACGTCAGGATGGGCTTTTTCCACTTCATCCAGTAACACCACACTATAAGGCCTGCGCCGCACGGCTTCGGTCAAGACGCCACCTTCACCATAGCCAACATAACCAGGCGGCGCACCTTTTAAAGACGAAACGGTATGGGCTTCTTGATACTCGCTCATGTTAATGGTGATGACATTTTGCTCGCCGCCATACAAGGTTTCGGCCAAGGCCAATGCGGTTTCAGTTTTACCTACGCCGGATGTGCCTGCTAACATGAAGACACCTACTGGCTTATTCGGGTTATCCAGACCCGCCCGCGAAGTTTGTATGCGTTTGGCGATCATCTCCAAGGCATGGCGTTGACCGATTATGCGTTTTTCCAATAGCTCAGGTAATTTGAGCACGGTTTCGAGTTCATTTTTCACCATGCGGCCAACTGGAATGCCCGTCCAATCTTGCACCACCGCGCCCACAGCCACTTCATCAACAGTGGGCAAAATCAGCGGGGCATCACCTTGCAGCGCTTGCAATTGTGCCTGTAAGGCTTTAAGTTCAGCCAAATCAGTTGTACTGCCGTCAATATTGACGGCAACCTGCCCGGCTTGGTCAATGTCCTCGCCCGCTGCCCGCAATTTGGCGCGTAACGCCAGGATGTTTTGGACTAAGGCCTGTTCTGCATTCCAACGCTGCTCAAGTTCTGCGTAACGCTGTTTTTCCGCCGCCAGTTGCCCTGTTACAGCAAGTTGCCTAAGATCAACATCAATGCCAACGGTTTTTTCACGGGCAATCATACACAACTCAGTTTCCAAGTCATGGATATGCTTTAAACTGTTATCCACCAGCGCGGGCACCGCGTGCTGGCTGATCGCCACGCGTGCGCAGGCAGTGTCTAGCAGGCTCACCGCCTTATCTGGCAATTGCCTTGCGGGAATGTAGCGATGCGAGAGCTTAACGGCGGCGCTTAAAGCTTCATCTAAAATCATCACCTGATGATGTTTTTCCTGTACCGACACCATACCTCGCAACATGCGTATGGCTTTTTCCTCATTCGGTTCTTGTACTTGCACAACTTGAAAACGGCGGGTCAAGGCTGGATCTTTTTCAATATGCTTTTTATATTCTGCCCAGGTCGTAGCCGCCACAGTGCGCAACCCACCTCGTGCCAGTGCCGGTTTCAGCAGATTGGCCGCATCACCGGTACCAGCCGCGCCGCCTGCACCCATTAAGGTGTGGGCTTCATCGATAAACAAAATAACCGGTGCTGGTGCTGCCTGCACTTCTTCAATCACTTGCCGCAAGCGGTTTTCAAATTCACCTTTCATGCTAGCACCGGCTTGTAACAAACCGATATCTAAGCTGCGTAGACTGACATGACGCAATGCTGGCGGCACATCACCAGCGATTATTTTCATGGCAAAACCTTCCACCACGGCGGTTTTACCCACCCCCGCCTCACCAGTGAGTATCGGGTTGTTTTGTCGGCGCCGCATTAAAATATCGATGACTTGGCGAATTTCTTCGTCGCGGCCAACTATCGGGTCAATTTTACCGGCACGTGCTTGTTCGGTCAGGTCTACAGTAAATTGTTTTAGGGCTTCTTGTTTACCCATGACCGCAGGTGCAATACCGGCTGCCATGGCATTGGCCGAGGCATTAACTTGAAATCCGTCAGTCGCTGCCAAGCCTTCTTCTGGTGAGCCTGCCACCAAACTGGCTAAGTGTTCTGCCAAAGTTTCCGCTTTTAGTTTGCCAAACTCTGCCGATATGGCTATCAGCTCATGCTGCAAATGCCGGGTTTTCAACCAACCGACCAGTAAATGGCCGCTACGGATTTGGCTTTCACCAAACATCAATGTGCCATAAACCCAGCCCCGTTCAACACTGTCTTCTATCAGTTGGGAAAAGTCTGAAATAGTTGTGGCCCCCCGGGGCAAGCGTTCCAAATAATCGGTGACGCCTTGTGCAAGCAACGCGGAATCCAGCCCATAATGCTTGATTAAGCGGTGTAAGTCAGAATCGGGTAGCTGTAATAACTGGTTTAACCAATGCCCCAACTCGACATAAGGGTTACCCCGCAACTTGCAAAAAACGGTAGCGCTTTCAACCGCTTTATAACAAATGGGGTTGAGCTTTCCGAACAATTTGACTCGGCTAATATCTGCCATAGTTATTATTAAAGTTAATGGTTATTAAAAAACTTAAGCACGATGCCATTGGATATACGGATTTAAACGTAAATCATCGGCATCCTTAGTTGTTTGCCGTGGCCCTAGCCAAGTACTCCAACCCAATTGGGCATCACCTTGCATACTACTGTGCGGATTACAATCCGGTACGCCCAAAGCCAATTCGGCAGGCACTTCCAGGTTTTGTAGGCGCAGCTGGGCATCCCACACCATTTCATCGCCGATATAATTACGTACGATCGCCACCAACTGGGCTAAGGCCTTACTACCAGGCAGTAATGATACATATTGCGCCCGTGTCATCGCCCCTAAAACGATGCGGAATTTGTGTTGGCAGCCCCAAACTTGCGCACCCAACAAGGCCGATTGCCCCAAGCAGGCAAACTCAGCACCTAACCCAATAGTGGTCTGTTCCGCAGGCTCTATTGCCATCCATTCACCAATAAACTCCTCAATGTTTACCGGCATCAGCAACAAATCGCTTAAGATGGCGCGTAAACCCTCCGGTGATTTGGTTTGGCCTGCAAAATGGCCAGCATAAAACAATTTGGCATGGTCGTTAAGCGCATCCCCCGCCATAAACGCAGTACCGCCTATGCCTAGCAAAGCCCCGGTGTAAAACTTAAAGCGCTCCGTTTCTGGCCGGTCATAATGGACAACAGGCCGGGCATTGGCCCAGGCACGGTAAAACAAGCTGATCATGCGGTGGTGGAAAATATCGACAAAACGCGCAAAGGTAGGGTCTTGGTGATGTCGTAGCCGTTCCCTGGCGTATTCTGTCAGGTGTAAAGGCAAGGCTCCGTGGGGGCCAAACAAGCCCATAAAATTAACCGCTAACTGTTCGCGGCCATCGCCTGCGTTTTCCACAAACGCCGCCAAACTTGCAGCCTGAAAACCCAGCTCCGGAGGCTGGCTAAAACGAATGGCCTCATCACTCGCCTTAGCACTGGTTGCCAACCTGGGCTTATCGCTAGACCAGCTCTCAATTAGCCGTACCGCGGCAAAAAAATCAAAGCTATCTGCCGATTTAGCCAGCAGCGCCTTAAGTGCTATATCGTGTGGCGACATCCCATCCTCACTGGCCATTTAGCCACGACACCCCGGTCTGTGGTTTTAATATGGGTCTCCACAAACGAGTTAATAGAGACATAGCGGGCAAAAAACTGTTCCAATACCGTCCCCATTAAAAAATAGCCGCCGCCTTCAAAAGCGGCTTCATCCAGCAGCACGCTGATTTCTAAGCCCCTGCCAAAAACCATGGGGCCTTTGGCATCAATACGCCGGACAATATTTTTAGCACTGATAGACACCACACCGTCAATTTGCTTTTTTATCGCCGGTTCCCGTTGCTCAGCATACAAACTTAATAGCTCACGTAAGGCAGCTGCACCCTCATTAGCCTGGCTGTCCAATAATGACAAATAATTGAGTGACAAATGATTGATCAATTTCCAAACCGTTTCGCCTTCATAAGCTGCGGGTAAAGGTCGGGTAGGGCCTGCAACACAACGTATGGCTTTAACGGGCGCACTTATTTGCAAGCTAAAATCAGTGTTGCCGATGCCAACCGGCATGGTCAATGGCAAATCCCGGTTAGTACACCAGGTCTCCACACCCAATTGCACCAAATCTTTGGCAAATGGCGCTTGTGCCGCATCGACCAAGGCGATGAAAATTTCACTGCCGATATAACTGGAACGTACACCTTCCCGACGTTGCTTGCTAGAAAGCATGCGTTTATGCCGTCTTAAGGTATAAAAAGCTAGTTCTTGGCCATTTTGGTAAGCGTTTTTTGAGCCATAAAACGGTAAAAAGCGTTGTTCGTAACTTTGCCCTTCGGGGTAACCCATTACGTTATTGAGGCTATAGACTTCAAAGTCGCAAGGCCTACTGCGGTCAACTACTAAATGATATTCTGCCTGACGATGGTCTATCCTGATCCGGTCAGCCCGTTTGGGAAATAAATTGATCGCCGGCGAGCAAAACAATGCCATATTAGACTTATCCAAACTGTCTGTGAGTTGGGCATCAGCGCGATTTAACAAAATAAAAAGTTCTAGCTCGGTGCTGTCACAGTCCGCTGTCAACGCTTTTAAATTGTTTAACTCCACAAACAGATAACGTTCCGGAAAGGCAAAGTATTCTTGCAAAATGCGGTAGCCATCAAAAGAACGCAAGTCATGCTGTAATAAGGCTTCTTCGTAATCAAAGCCCATGGCCCTAAACATTTTACCGGCACCAAATTGTATAATGCTGTGCCCGTCCTTATTAAACTTAACCGCCAAAGCCGTGGCATTGGCTAAAATTTGTTCGTACAATCGATATGGCGTACCACCTGTGCCTCGTAAAAACACGGGTAATTTATCTAGGGCTATGGCCTTAAAACCGACTCCGGCAGTACTGCGTAACACCACACGTAAAGCAGCGCTAGTCTTTGCCAAATATTGGTTTGAAGTAATGCCGGCATTGGCGACAGCCACCCTTGTCGGCAAATAGTCCAGCCGTGTAATTTCGATAGGTAATAACTGAAGGTTTTGGCCAGTGCGGTATTCACACGGAGTTTGTTCAGTTTTGGCTACTTGGCTGCGTAAACTGCTACCTTTGGGTATAACTATACCTTTGGCCAAGTTCTCATCAGTCAAATCAGGTTTAAACTCAACAACCGTCATAGATGGCGTATTTGCTAAACAATGCGGGTAAACAATTTGTAACAATTGTTGGGTAAAGTTAGGAAACTCCGCATCCACTTTCAATTGCACCCGCGCGGCCATAAAGGCAAAGCCTTCAAACAAGCGTTCCACGTAGGGGTCTGAGCACTCAAACGTATCCAAACCTAAGCGGCTGGCGATTTTAGGAAATTCAGCAGCAAATTCAGCGCCGATTTCGCGGACATGTTGCAGTTCCCGGTTGTAGTATTTAAGCAGTTTTGGGTCCATGGGTTAAGCGTCCAAATCTTTTACTGTAATTGCGCCAGTTTCCAAATCAATATCACTGCGTATATATAAGTGTATGGGCAGTGGCTGTGCCCATAAATCGCCTTCTATTTTAAAAGAGAGGGCTTTTTGGTTCATTTGCCCTTCAGCAAGAACTAACACGACCTTTAAGCTATTGGCAAATATCCTAGGTTCAAAATCGCTGATCGCTAGTTTTAGTTTTTTCTCTATTTTTGGGATTTCAGCACTGCTTAAGTGAGTGCCAGCCAATGCCTGTACACCATAATTAAGCACTGAGCGGGCTGCATAAGGTACATTGGATAAATCTTCCAAGGCTTCTAAGGCGGTAGTATTCAACAGCCAGCTTAAATCACGCAGCACACTTTGCTTTAACTGTTTGGAAGATAATACCCGTTGTTCCCGGCTTTCCTGCCTTTGCTCCGGCGCATTATCGGTTAAACGGTCTAGCAAAGAGGGCTGTAGCCGTTCGGTATGCAACAGCTCAGCCATTAGCTAGCCTCCATGCGAAGCACTCCGGCTTGCCCTGGCTTAGCCTGCTTATCCAAGCTTAAGGCCTGGATTAACAAAGCTAGCCAGGCTGGTAGCCCGCCTAAACTCAGCGGGCTTTGCTCGCCAGCGAAAACTTGCTCATCGGTTTGCACCCTCAGCAAGCTAGCTGTATCCAATTCCAGGATGGCCGTTAATTGATTTAATGCCTTAAGCCAATTTCCCAGGATACAATGCAATTGAAACATGGCTATGCGTAATTTGGCACCAGTAGGCTGTTGCCAAATTAGCTGTTGGCTTTGTTGCATTGTGGCATGCATGTCCCCATCGGCAATAAGCTGAGATAACACTTGCATAACTCCTGTTCCCTTGGTAATTAAGATCAGCACAAAAGCCGTTTTTAACTTAGTGCCTTTATCCTAAGCTGACGGCTTATTGGTCGCCGTCCAACCCGTGTTTAAGCGGCTGCTTTATTTTGTTTTAAATCCCAGCCTTTTAATTCACCTTGCACCGGTGCACTACCCTCACCAAAAGTACTGTACTTCATTTTAAATGTATTAAAGTTAATTGTGATCGATTCTGATGGCCGGTCCCCACTACTGCCCACAGTAAAACCACTGACGATGGCCTCACCTAATTCAATTTCCAGATACACTTGGTTATCGACATCGGCACCGCCGGTTTGGATCCAATGCAAGGTCGCCTTGCCTAAGCTTTTGCCACAGATGGCTTGCATCATTAAGTCTACCGAGGCAACATCCATACTTTTAGTCAAAACAATTTCAGAAAAAGAGGGGTTACTGGTATCCCGGTCTTTACCTACGCCACTGGTGCTGATACTCCG
This sequence comes from Methylococcaceae bacterium, assembly GCA_041660045.1. Lineage (GTDB taxonomy): Bacteria > Pseudomonadota > Gammaproteobacteria > Methylococcales > Methylomonadaceae > WM-3-3. Next base: position 57,185 of record JBAZXA010000012.1, read on the forward strand.
GCCTACACCAAATTGAAAAGTGGCAATAGTAATCCATTTATCATGGCCTGTAACTGTGCTGTCACCATTAATAGTGGTATCAAATTTCAATAAAATCATCTTGTGCTTCCTCGATTACTCATTTAAAAAATAACAGGTTTTAACACCTGCAGGTTTAGTCGCCCGGCATTACCGGGCTATACAATTTGGCCTATTCATTACTCAGGCTGGCCTAGCCTGCTTAACCCTTTTGCGACGGTAGTTTTGATGTCAGTCTCAAAGAGACGGTCAGCCCTTCCAATTGGTAATGCGGTCTTAGAAAAAATTTCGATTGGTAATAACCAGGGTTACCTTCCACTTCTTCAACCACCACCTCAGCACCAGCCAATGGCCGCTTAGCTTTATCAGCTTCCGATGACACCGCAGGATTAGTTAACACATAGCGGCTGATCCAACTGTTAAGCCAACTTTCCATATCCGCGCGTTCCTTAAAAGAACCTACTTTGTCACGCACAATACATTTCAAATAATGCGCAAACCGGCAAGTTGCGAACAAATAGGGCAAGCGTGCAGCCAGATTGGCGTTAGCCGTGGCATCCGGATCTTCATATTCAGCTGGTTTTTGTAACGATTGGGCACCAATAAAGGCCGCAAAATCGGTATTTTTCTTATGTAATAGCGGCATAAAGCCATTTTTTGCCAATTCTGACTCCCGACGGTCGGTAATGGCTATTTCTGTGGGGCATTTCATATCCACGCCGCCATCGTCAGTCGGGAAAGCATGTACCGGCAAACCTTCCACCGCACCGCCTGACTCCACACCTCTGATACGTGAGCACCAGCCATAGTGTTTGAACGAACGGTTGATATTTACGGCCATGGCATAAGCCGCATTCGACCAGGTATATTTTTGGCTATTGGCACCGGAGGTATCTTCTTCAAAATCAAACTCCGCCACGGGATCGGTTTTGGCACCATACGGCAAACGGCTTAAAAAACGCGGCATGGCCAAGCCGATATAGCGTGAATCCTCGGCTTCGCGCAATGAACGCCACGCGGCGTATTCAGGGGTTTGAAAGATTTTTGTCAAATCCCTGGGATTAGCCAGTTCAGCCCAACTGTCCATTTGCATCACCGAAGGCGCAACCCCAGCAATAAAAGGGGTATGTGATGCTGCGCTAACTTTGGCCATTTCGCCCAATAACTCGACATCTGGCGGGGTATGGTCAAAATAATAATCTCCAACTAGGCAGCCAAAGGGTTCGCCACCAAAAGTACCATATTCTTCTTCGTACAATTTCTTAAAAATAGGGCTTTGGTCCCAAGCTGTCCCCTTAAAGCGTTTTAAGGTTTTGCCTAATTCGTTTTTACTAATATTCAACACCCGAATTTTGAGCATTTCATCGGTTTCGGTGTTATTTACCAAATAATGCAAGCCACGCCATGCCCCTTCCAACTGCTGAAAATCAGGGTTATGTAGCACATGGTTAAGCTGCTCAGTAATTTTTTGGTCTAAACCTGCAATAATCGCCTGAATACTTTTAATGGCATCGTCTGACACCACTGACACATCTTGTAAAGCCAACTGCGCTAACGTGCTGACCGCCGTGTTAACTTGGCTGGCCGCTTCTGATCCGGGTTTAAACTCTTTAGATAACAAAGCTGAAAAGTCATCCAACTCAACACTTTGGGCGCTATCCTGAAGATTTTGCTTGTCTAATTCAGCCATGGCTTACTCTCCCTGATCTTCAGTGTTGCCGGTGTCTGCCGGTTTGGCTTGGGCGACCAATGCCTGCAACAAAGCTGGGTCATTGATTAATTTGGCGATCAATTCCTCGGCACCGGTTTTACCGTCCATATAAGTCACCAAATTGGCAAGTTGGGTGCGTGCTTCCACTAATTTGTCGAGGCCAGCAACATTTTTGGCGACAGCGCCGGGTGAAAAATCATCCATGCTTGCAAACGTAATATCGACGCTCAAATTGCCTGCACCCGTTATGGTATTGGCCACTTGAAAAGCCACCCGGGGTTTCATGGACTTTAAACGTTCATTAAAATTGTCCACATCGATTTCCAGCAATTTACGTTCGGCTACTGGCGCCAAAGGCTCCGCTGGCTTACCCGACAAATCAGACAACACCCCCATGACAAAAGGCAATTGCACCTTTTTTTCTGAGCCGTAAATCTCAACGTCATACTCAATTTGCACTCGCGGTGCCCGGTTACGTTGAATAAATTTTTGACTGCTCTCTGCCATACACTTCTCCTAATGAGTCATTAGTAATTTAAAATAGGTTTATTTAGAATCCGCTTCAGGACCTTTTATAGAATTAATTTGAGCCACAGCTTCCGGTGCCAAATTTTGCATAATCTCCATAAAATCCGCGGTGACCAATTTTCGTGCCCGATTTAACAATAGCGGCACCGGGCTAGATGGTTCATACTCTTGGTAATAATTGCATATCAGATCTATCGCCTTGATAACCTCAGTTCTTGTACCTAATTTGCTTAGCCCAAGTTGCGGTTTTTCCTCTGTTTTTACTGCCTGCGTAAGATCTTGCGTGATGCTAACAGCTTCTGCTTCACCTCTGACAACTAATTTTTCTCCGGCCAATTGTTCAAGCCCCAAACGTATCTCTTTCATTAGTAACTTTATCGGGTCAAGATTGACACTGTGCCCTAACTCTCCTGAATATTCAGCTACGGTATTTTCAATTTGCTGTAATGCCACTTCTGATTCTTGTATAGCTTGGTAAACCATTAATAACTCTGTTTGCTCAGCATCATTAAAAACGGCTTTGATAAAACTAATATCTTGTTTAGCCATATCAGCCGGTAAGGCTAATTTTTCCGTAGCATATAATATATTTTTATAGCTAATGACACCTACCGTTAGTGACGTGGTTAATGGGCAAACCATAATGGCATTTAATATTAATTCTTGGCTACACAGTTCTTCTAATATATTAATACGCTGTGTTATATCGCCGTCATCTGGATCGGGTAATGGATGTATTGTCAGCCAATATTTATTTAAGGATTTATTGAGTAAAACTAAGCCATCCCGCAATCCTAAAAAACCAGCTATATTAATATGTGTCCTTATTAAATATAATATAACTTGCAAATCCTTAGATTGATTTAATAAACTAACGATAGGGTTATTAATTTCTTGCCAATTGGGCGGTTCGGATTTTTGGCCGGAAAACTGATTTTCTGGCGTACCTTTTATGGCGACATCAAGCGCTAAGCGTTCCGCGTGATATTCCATATTAGGCCCACAGGGTAGCTGTTGGCTTATCTCGCTAAGTAGTTGTTCTAAATCCAACATAATGCCCTCTTGTTTCTAGTTGTAAACAGTTTAACCATTCCCGCGTTAAACGTAAGTTACTTATTACCTATGATAATAGTTAAAAATTACCATTTACCTCCTGTAAAAAATCAATTAATGAAAAAACTAGCAGCATAATTTATTTAACCACTCAGTTATTTACTAGCCTAGTATTTCTAATTAAAATAAAACCTCGGCTATAAATTTGGCTATTGAATAATTAATCTATATTATTCAATTGAATTATAGTAAAAACTTCTAATTTAAACGTTAATAAAAATAAAACTAATATAAAACACTAACTAACGCCTAATGTCCGATGACAAAACCCTATTATTAAAAACCATACCACCGGCTAATAACGATGCTGATCAAACCCTGTACTTGCCTTTTGAGGCCGTCAGTGTAGGTTTATGTCAAGGCGACGGCGAAATTACCGCGAGCTATATTTTTTCTGAGGATTTTTCCGCCGGGCGGGCTCCTGACAACCCTATCACCATTAATAACGCCGCTATCAGCCGGCACCATCTACAGGTAAAAAAGCAATCAGACGGCTGGTGGCTTTATGATACCGCCAGCGCCAATGGCCTGTTTATTGAGGGTGAGCGCGTGCTCATAAAGCAAAAATTAGTCTTCCCAGTCAGCGTTTTTTTTGGCCATTCAGATCTGCATTTAAACATTGCCCTTGTCAAGCAAACCGCTGCCCCCGTTTTAAACCCAGATGCCACTGTACTGCTACCTCCGTCTGAACCACGGCTAGGGCAAGCGCACATTAAACGAAAACCATTAACCGAAGCGGAAGCAAAAGCGCGCTTTTTAGCGGATAACGAAGCGCATGATGCTGGCGACTACACCAAGATGCTGCGCAAAATCATTCATCAAGACCGCGCCATCAGAAAAAAAAGCCATCACAAAATCATAGCCCTATTAACGCTATTTTTTTGTTTGGCTATCGCTTTGGCGATTTATCAGCACATTGCCCTAAACAATACCCAAACATTGGCAATTGACCTGTTTTATGACATGAAAGCCTTAGAAGTCAGCATTGCCCAAACGGATGTTAAGCTTGAAGATAGCGCTAAAGCACTAGAGATAGTGCTGAATACTATTAATGAAGAAAAATTGCACATCGCCCAGGCACAAATTCAGGCTGAACGTGAAAAAATTCTCGCCGAAAGGCAGCGCATGTCACAAGAACGAAAACGGCTGGCCGCTATGAAAGAAAAGTATCAACAATATTTAGCCGAAGCACGCGCTTTAAAATTCCGCTTTCCAAGCACGGCCGCTTACGAGGATGACTTAATTTTAAAAGTTGCCCGGGAACTGGGTGAAAGTGAACTGGAATTACCTGATGATTTTTTACAGGAAGTAAAAAAATATATCCAGTATTGGCAAGCCTCGCCGCGTATACCACAAACCCTAAACAACATTAGGCAAAACCAGCATTTATCCTTGGTGTTGAGCGCATTAGGTAATGCCGGCTTACCGCCTTATTTTATGTATTTACCATTACAGGAAAGTGGTTACGATGACCTTGCCATTGGCCCTAAAACCCGATTTGGTATCGCTAAAGGTGCCTGGCAATTACTGCCTGCGACGGCACAACAATATGGCTTAGCAACAGGGCCATTAACCGAAACCAGTGAATATGATAGTCAAGACCAGCGTTTTGACTTTGCTTTAGCGACCACAGCCGCCACCCGCTATTTAAAGTATATTTACAGTACTGAAGCCCAAGCCTCCGGCCTATTGGTTATGTCCAGTTATAATTACGGCGATACGCGGGTAAAAAACCTCATCAAACAAATGCCTGATAACCCAAGGGAAAAGAATTTTTGGAAATTCATACAGCGTTATGAACTACCTAAACAAACCCACGATTATGTATTTTACATTTTCGCTGCCGCCGTTATCGGCGAAGATCCAGAACATTTTGGCTTTAACTTTTTACCGCCATTGTTTCGGCTAAGCCAACAACCTTAGTGCAAAACCTTAATAGGTTAAGCTGATTTAAGCTTTACCCTTAGCCAATACCAAAAGAAACCATAACGCCTCCTTTAAATGTGGCATTATCCAATGCTAGGTTAAAGTGTTTGCATATGCAGATCAGGGCAATAGGAGCTGGAAGAAGACCGAACGGGTAACTAACGCCCCAAGCATAGCCCTCAGTAAAGACTTAAAAATACCCTAGCCGAATTCAATTTGACCTACTATTATTAAAGACTAACCGTGTCCGGGGAAATTTATGACTACATTGCTTTGGCTACAAACTGGCTCATGCGGTGGCGATACTATGTCGATATTGTGTGCTGACAGCCCTACACTTGAAGAACTTGTCGACAGTTATGGCATAGACCTGCTCTGGCAACCCTCTTTGTCGAATGAGCCAACAAGCAGGCTGGATGCCATCATCCACGCAATCAAAACGGATCAACAACAACTCGATATTTTATGCATAGAGGGCAGCATTATCACAGGCCCTAATGGCTCAGGCATGTACGACCCTTATCGGGGGCGTTCCAAAATGAGCCTAGTGAGTGAATTGGCCGATAAGGCTAACTATGTTGTTGCCCTGGGCACTTGTGCTGCTTATGGCGGCGTACATGCTGCGCCACCCAACCCAACTGATTGTTTAGGCCTGCAGTTTGACAAACACGCACCGGGCGGTTTATTGCCACCCGAATGGCGCTCTGCCCAAGGCCTGCCCGTCATCAATATATCCGGTTGCCCAGCACACCCAAATGCAATGACCAAAACGCTAGCCATGCTGGCTAGTGGGTTCCCGATTGAGCTTGACCATCTCAACCGTCCGAAAGCTTTTTTTAATACAACCGTGCATCAAGGCTGTACACGCAATGAATACCACGAATACGATGTTGAAGATACCGAGTTCGGCGACAAGGCCTGTATGTTTTTTAATTTGGGTTGCCAAGGCCCTGTCACCTTGGCTATTTGTAACACCGAGCTCTGGAATGGCCGCAGCAGCAAAACCCGGGCTGGCGTGCCCTGTTTTGGCTGCACCTCACCCAACTTTCCCCAGGACCAAGACTTATTCCTGACAGAAAAAATCGGCACCATCCCTATCCATCTGCCATTAGGCGTAGAACGGGCTAATTATTTGGCCTACAAAAGCTTAGCCCACGATGCCGCGCCAGACCGGATTTTAAACAAAACAATGGATCCATAGCCATGGCTAAACGTATTATCCAAATCGACCTTAACCGCGTAGAAGGTGATCTGGATTTTCAGCTGGAACTGGAAGACAATAAAATCACCGATGCCCGCTGTATTGGCTCACTTTATAGAGGCTTCGAACAAATCCTGATCGGGCGTAAGCCTAAGGATGCACTTGTTATTACCCCACGTATTTGTGGGATTTGTGGTACGGCACAATTAAATGCCGCGGTATTGGCGTTAGAACAGGTAGGCCAAATACCCATCCCACCAAACGCTGTCCGCATCCGCAATTTATGCTTAATGGCGGAAACGGTGCAAAGCGATATACGCCAATCCTTTTTGTTTTTCACGGCTGATTTTTGCCATCCCAAATACCTCAATCTACCCTTATATGAACAAGCACGGGCAGCATTTTTGCCGTTTAAAGGCTGGGTACACCGCGGCGCACTTGAGCACTCACGCCATATTATCGAAATCATCGCCCTGTTTGGCGGCCAGTGGCCACATTCCTCGTATATGCTACCCGGCGGCGTGACCACGTCAGCCAGTACCCGTCATATCATCGACAGCTTGTCCATCCTCAACAAACTCACGCAATGGTTTGAACAAGCCATTATTGGGACTTCTTTAGAGGCTTGGTTAGCCCTGCAATCGGCTGACGAATTGTTTGCCTGGTTAAGCGCAAAAGCCAGTCATGCTGATAGCGCCATAGGTTTATTCACCCGCATGTCCCGCGCTATTGGCTTGCATGGCTTAGGTTTTGGTAGCCAACACATGCTCAGTTATGGCGCCTATGATGACCCAGCCTATGCCGGCACACCACTGCCCCAGCATCAGCGTCTTTTCAAAGCCGGTTTCCTGAATGCGGACACTGGCAATATTGAGCCTTTTGATCAAACCGAGATTAGCGAACATGTGCGCTATTCTTGGTTTAAAGCTTATGCGGGCGGCCGCCATCCGTTTCAAGGTCAAACAATTCCTGATTTTCAACCCCATACGGATCGCTATACTTGGTGTAAAGCGCCGCGTTATCAAAATAAAGTCATCCAAACAGGACCTTTGGCTGATGCCCTTATAGACGGTGAGCCGCTAATCAGCTCGTTATATCAAGCTGAAGGCGGCAATGCTTGGTTACGTCAGTTTGCCCGCTTGCGGCGCACCACCCGGTTGTTGCAAAAAATGCGGGAAACGATACAGGAATTGGCGGCACAACCTCATGAACCGCATATGCTTGCACCCGTCGCCAGCGACATCCCAGATGGCGAGGGCTTTGGCCTAGTGACCGCAGCACGTGGTGCCTTAGGCCATTGGCTAAAAATTACCGACGGTGCCATCAGCCACTATCAGGTCATTACACCGACAGCATGGAATGCATCGCCAAAAGATAGCGAAGGCAGGCATGGCCACTGGGAAAGTAGTTTAATCGGTTTGCACATTGATGATGCTGACGACCCCGTTGAAATCGGCCATATTATCCGTTCCCATGATCCATGCTTAGTCTGCACGGTACATGTGTTAGATTCTGGCAAGCACATTACCCTGTGGCCATAGCCTATGAGCAAACGCCATATTGTTTGCTTCGGCAACGAACTACAGGGGGATGATGGTTTCGGCATTCATATCTACAGGCATTTATGCCAGCACGCCTGGCCACCAGATGTTGGACTATTTAATGCCGGTATCGCAGGGCTCAATGCCATCGGTTTACTAGAAGATTGCCAACAAGCAATACTTGTCGATGCCTTGTCTAATTTTGGCAATGTCGGCGAGGTTTTTATTTTAACACCAGAAGATTTGGCAGCTAGACCGCAAGCACATAATGGCCATGGCCTGGGTATCCCCTATTTACTGGAAGCGTTAAACGTTTTCCGGACACCATTGCCCGAGATTTTAATCGTTGGTGTAGAAGTTGCCGCCATCAAACCCTTTTCGCTACATTTATCCCATCAAACTGAGCTGGCTGTCAAAAAAACAGTACACTTAATCCGTGGTCTTTTGCCGATATGAAACAGCGCACGCTAACTTTTGACAATGCCACCATAGAGTCGGTAAGTTTTATTGCCACAGCTGACCCACCCCGCTGGAAGGGGCAGTTACAGTTGCCCAACCAAAACCCGATCGATCTTATAATTTTTAATATTGCAGGCGAATTTCGGGCTTTTCCTGCTTCCTGCCCCCACGAAAATTACAACTTAACGCTTTGCCCTTTACGTGATGGCGATACCCTCATTTGCCCAGCCCATCAATTTCGAATTAACGCCTTACCAACCACGGGACTTGTGCTTAACGAGCATGACGGCCAGTTTATGGTGTGCCTAAAAACTATCAGTTTGTTAAGTACCGCTGAAAATAATACTGTAAACACTATACCCGCCGAAAGCCCTGACTTAACCAGACAACTACGGGAAGAAATTGAGAAACTGCGTTTATCTAACCGCAAACAAGAAAAGCAAATCCACATCATTGCCCAAGCAATGGATACTGTCATCAATGAATCAGAGCGGGAAAAGACCAAGTTTAAAGAAAAAGCCGATCACCACCAAGCGCTGAGCCGCTTTGTCAACCGCATCATGGATACCTTGGACAACCTCATCTTTGTTATTGATAATAATGGCTTGATTAAACGTCTCAATAGCGCGGTGGAACGGGAACTCAAGGTTACCGAAAAAGAATTGTTAGGTACCGCTTTCGATGCTTTATTACTTCCCGAAGAACGACGACACCTTACTGAACTATTACCCGTTTTACCCTGGAAGCTTGAATCGGTATTCCTAGAAAGCGTCCGCATCAACGGCAGCTATTCTGGCGAGCATATGCTCCTAGGCAATGGGCCTGAAGCTAGCAGAGCCATTTTTTGGTTAAAAAGCAGTTTGCTGCACACCGAAAAAGGAAAACTGGAAGGCGCTGTTATCAGTGGCCTCAACATTACTGAAATTAAAACCCGGGAAACTCAATTAAAATTGAGTGCCAAAGTATTTGAAAACAGCGGTGAAGCCATTTTTATCACTGATCCACAAGGTGTCATTAAAGAAGTCAATTCTGCATTCTGCCAAATTACCGGTTATCAGCGCACGGAAGTGATAGGCCAAAACACCCGGTTGTTGAAATCGCACTTACACGATCTAAGCTTTTACCAAAGCCTATGGCAAACCCTGTTAAACGTGGGGTCTTGGAAAGGTGAAATTTGGGATCGCCGAAAGAACGGCGATATCTGCCCAATGCTGCTAAGCATTAACGCCGTCACCGATGAAAGCGGGCAACTTACCCATTATGTCGCGATCTCAGCTGATATTAGCCAGCAAAAACAAACAGAACAAGAGCTAAAACAACTGGCGCATTACGATGTCTTGACCAAACTGCCCAACCGCTTTCTGTTTAAGGACCGCTTTGAGCAGGAAATCCTATTGGCAGAACGCAATAATACCCGTCTTGCCTTGTTTTTTCTTGATCTGGACCGCTTCAAAGATATTAACGACACACTTGGGCATTGGGCGGGTGATATGCTATTGCAGGCCCTCTCCACACGTATCCAAGGGTGTTTGCGTAAATCCGACACCGTTGCCCGCATGGGCGGTGACGAATTTACCATTATCCTGCCGGGTTTAACCGGGATAGCAGATGCTACGGAATTGGCCCAACTACTGATTGATGAGATCATGCGTCCCGTCCAAATAAAAGACCATACCACTTTTGTCAGCGTGAGTATTGGCATTGCCATCTATCCAGACGATGGCGAAGACTTTTACACCTTGACCAAGCATGCAGATATAGCCATGTTTGCCTCCAAGGCGAAAGGCCGTGGCATTTTTCAATACTTTGAAACAGGTATGAACGAAACCGCCCACCAACGGCTGTTATTGGAAAACGCACTACGCTTAGCCATAGAAAAACAAGAATTCGAGCTTTATTACCAACCCAAAGCCGATGGCACATTAAGCCGATTAGCCGGTGCAGAAGCCTTGGTACGCTGGCGACGCCCAGGTTTTGGCATTGTTTCGCCGGACCACTTTATAGCGCTCACTGAAGAAACCGATTTGATTATACCGTTAGGCAATTGGATACTCGAAACCGCTTGCCTACAAGCCAATATTTGGGCACACAAACTACCGGGCTTCCGCGTCGCGATCAATATCTCACCCAAACAACTATTAGCGGAAAATTTTATAGACGTACTTGAAGGCATTTTGGCTAAAACGGGTACCCATCCTGAATGGATAACCTTAGAAGTCACCGAAAGCTTGATTATGCATGACATCCAGATTACCGCCGAGCGCCTACAGAAAATCCGCAACCGTGGTATCCACATTGCCATGGACGATTTTGGCACCGGCTATTCATCGTTATCTTATTTACAAAAACTGCCTATCAACAGCCTTAAAATTGACCGCTCATTTATTCAAGCTTACAAAGGGGACCCAACCTCAAAAGAAGCCGCTTTTATCAAGACCATCGTCTCTTTAGGGCAAACCCTTAATATGACAGTCGTGGCTGAAGGTGTAGAAACCGAAGTCCAGCTCATCTTATTGCAAGCCTATGGCTGCCATGAGATTCAAGGCTATTATCTGTCCCCTCCGATGCCCGCAGAGCAATTCCAACACTGCTGGATTGATCATGGCCTGGCTGAGTTAAGCAAAAAACGGCCTGAGCTGCATGTGTTCTAAGCCTAGATTAGCCCAACCCGCCTAACCTATGCGGCCCTACCCTTGCCTATAAAGCCTTGAATAGAGGCTTTGTGTAACTTATCTAGAGCACTCTCAAAGACTTTATATTTTTATTAAAAAACGGCTTATGATGTAACCACGCTACCTTTTGTTAATGCTAAAACTTATGCTCGGGCACCTGGCTAAAACCCTGAATCGTCACCAATGGATAGCTGAAGCAGCTTATTATATTGCTGAGGCGCAAGGTTTTAGGCCTGAATTGGCGTTGGAAAACTGGCTAGCGGCAGAAACAGCTTATGCTGATATGCTGATTACCGCGTACATTAAAGCCTTAGATGAAGATGGCAGCATGACCCTGTCTAGCTTGCGGCAATTAGCCGAATTGGTCGGCGTTGAGGATGCCGGGCAACACTACTCAGAATTTGAATTAATCCACCACATCCAGATAGCCACCCAACATCGGCCTTGTTTTCGCGCAGACAGCCCCTATAACTGCCGTCAACCACAATGCCAATGGCGTACTGAATGCCAAAAATTAATTTCGGTCTGGCATGCAGAACACACTGCAATGCATTGCCAATATTAGTACCCAACGGCTATAGAAAGCCTAAGTAATGGCACTTTTGCCTAAAATATGAACAGACACACCTAAAACCAGCAGCCTGCCCGTGCTTTAGCAAACTTAACCCTGAGGATTAGCTTTTAGCTTGCGCAATCACCTTATCCTGCAACACATCAAATGCATTAAAAGCAATATTTAAACTGAGCTTTAGGTTAATCACACAAGCCATGCTGGTACTGGTAAAAATACAAATCATAATGGCAAGTTGGTATTTTACGGCTGTCCAAGGCTCACTGCCGCCCAGAATTTGGCCTGTCATCATGCCCGGCAAAGATACCAAGCCCATGGTTGCCATATTAGCAATGCTAGGGTTTAAGGCCGCCTTTACCGCATCCTGAAAATACGGCTTCACCGCTTCCCAACGCGTGGCGCCTAGCAATAAATAAGTGGTGTATTCGTTTTCATTTTTGCGTAAGGCCGAATAAAAACGCTCCAAGGCGATGACATTGCCTTGCATACTATTACCCAAAATCATACCTGCTATGGGAATAATATATCTGGCATCATAATAATGCGGCGGCTGAATGACCAAGACCACTAAATAAAGCGTGGAAAATAAAATACTCGACGCTACCGCAATCAAAGTTGCCAAACCAAAATAACGTGGCTTAAGGCCCGCACGCTTTAAGATGCTAAAGTCTGCGATTAAGAGCATCAACAAAATCCATAAGCCCGTTAACGCAGGGTTGTTGACATCAAACAGCGTTTTTAAATAAACCCCAACCAGCACCAACTGCAAACTCATGCGTAAAATACTGATGGCTATATCGCGGCTTAAACGCAAGCCGATTAGCCAAAGCAAGGTGCCAGGCAATAAACACAGCAAATAGGTCAGCAGTAATTGAGGAAATTCAATATCGAGTGTATTCATTCGCTTTAATTTGGCTTAATTGCCCGGCTTTTAATTCGTAAACCAGATCGCTGTGTTCCAGCCAAAGCGCATCATGCGAAATTGACAACACGGTTAGCTGTGGATCTGTAAAAACTTGGATGACCGCCTGTTTGCATTCTTCATCTAATGCGCTGGTCACTTCATCTAATAGGAATAACTGTTTACCCAGCAACAAGCCCCGTGCCAACGCAATACGTTGCTTCTCGCCGCCTGAAATATGCCGGCAAGCTTGCTTTAAAATTGAAGTTGGCAATTGCAAACGTTGCAAAACCTGATTAATTTCTGGTTCTGACGGTAGACGGCCACGGTGGGCTTTAAATTTAAACGGCAATAGCAGCGCCGCCCTCACCTCATCAGCACCCAGCATGGGTTCTTGACCAATATAGGCCGCACAGCTGCGGATCACGTGCAACGATGCCGCTGTCAACGGTTTCCCTAAACATGAAATTGAGCCACTGTGCACCTCATAAAGACCTAGCAAGGTTTTCAATAAGGTACTTTTACCAGAACCTGATTTACCACACAGTACAGCTTTATCACCCTGATTCAGGGTAAAATTAATATCGGATAAAATCAATTTGTCGCGTGCAGTAACACACACGTGGTCAAATTGAATCATGGGAACAGTCAAAGGCGGGTAATCAAAAGTGGTGTATTTAAAGCAGTGTCAGTCATCGCATAAATGCCGATCTAGCGTTATTAAATCAATAAACGCCACATTTTAACCTAAAATTAAAATAATTATCGTATGCACTGAACACTGTTGGTTTTCGGGACTTACTAGAGTCTTCCATTCATAAACCTTGCCCTGCAAACACAACGCGGCAATTTCACCGTGTCTTTTACTGAAGCGGCCATAGCAAAATGGCATCCACCCAAAACCGGTGATAGTAACAGCCCTCAAAATACCCAGCAGTCGCAATAATCGCTTTAAACCCGATTATTTCAATCACACCTTAATATGGACTTAATTTAAATATGGCTTTAGACCTATCAACTCAGCTGGCTACCCTATAAAACCAGCCTTCACACTTTAACCGAAACAATGGCTAGCCAGGGTTGTAAATGTTTGGGTTGGCCTAGTGGCCGGTAATAGTGGTCTAACACGGTAAAACCTGCGTCTTGTAAAAATTGCTGGCTGGATTCAAGTTGCATAAAATGGCCGTATCGGTCACCGGACCAGCCTTCGCCATCACCGCGCGGGTTAGATAAAAATAAGATGCCACCGGGTTTTAAGGCTGCGTTTAACTCGCCCAAAACACGCGGCAGTTCTAGGCTGGGGACGTGGAATAGCGAGGCGTTGGCAAAAATGCCATCAAACTGTTGGCTGGGTAAGTCCAAGTTTAGAAAAGTTTGTTGCAAGATTTCACAGCCAGTGTATTCCCTTGCCATATTGCAAAATATTTCACTGCCATCTAAGCCAACTGGCCGATGCCCTAAGGCTTGAAAATACTTAACATCCCTGCCGGGCCCGCAGCCTAGATCCAAAATATCCAACACCTGCTGTTTTGGAAAAGGCGCTAAAAACGCGGCGTAGTTTTGGCTTACGTCATGGTCTTTCGTGCCATACCAAAAGGTTTCTGCATTTTGATTGTAATAGTCCAGCGTGACGGTTTGGATCAGCTCTAATTTATCTGTGGTTAACGCCATATCATGCCTCTATGTTCGGGTAAGTTATTTGCTTGGGCTATGGCTTAAGCCCTGTTTGCCAGCCTTAGCAGTCCCTTTTGGACATTGTGCAATTGCTGCCGATTAGCGTCAACTATCCAATCGGTAGGCGGCTTGCTACAATCAATAACCGCACTATTTAAAGGATGAGTTTTTGCCGTGATCACGTATTTAATCAACCTTCCCGCTGGCAAAATGATTCTTTGGTGTTATTTAATATGGTATTTGGTAACGGTTTATTTTTATTTTGACCCGACCCTGGCTATTTGGCTTAACTCTGCGGGTATTAGCCTAATTATTGGCTTTGCCCTAATGTTAAGCATTGCCCGACCTGCTGGCACCAGCTTTGATTTTTGGCAGTTATTCCGATTATTTTTAATGCCTTTTTGTGTCTCCAGCTTTTCCTCCCTGATTAAAGGCCACGGTTTTATTTTTATTTTGCCCGCCAACCCTAAGCAACAAATTATTCTGTTAAGTGCATGCCTGGGTTTTGTGTTTTTGGTTTATTTACTGAAGCTTTTAAGCAAAAAATTAACTTTATCGGCTAAGCGCCTGTAGCCCACACGGCTTAAAGTATGGGTCAAAGATTATGGGCTAAGTTAACCGCCTGTACGTTTTACCATTAAGGTTTTTGCCTGAATCCTAAACCCGACGGCGACTCAAAAAAACCGTGTATCGTTGGGTTACGCTATGCTAACCCAACCTATGCAGCTGTAAGATTTAATACTCCAGCCATAGACATTAATTAGACCCTAATTTGTAGTATTCTTTTACTCCCTTTACTACTTAAAAAACATTACCTTAAGTTTTACATTCGTTTAGAATACCGTGATTTTTTAACTAACCTTCTTAAATACTTAGGTTTCAAAAGCAGACTGGCACAATAACTTAGTTTTAACTTATTGCAGTAACTAGCTGCAATTCTGACAATTTATTTTTTAATGTTATAGCTATTGATCTATCGCTGTACAGTCTTGGTTAAGCACTCAATTGTTAAGCGGATTGCTTACATATTAGACATTGGCCTATTTTTCCTTCGAGCAACCTTGGTATACATTTTTTCTAATGCCTCAAAACCATGAACAATAAGCGCCTTGATCGACAACAGCCTAATTATTCGAGTAATTTAGTTTTATTTTTAGGCCTTTCTATTTTTTTAATTTTACTAACGCGGACTGCTTGGCAAGCTGATGATGCCTATACAGCATGGCGCTTAGTAGACAATTTAATCCACGGTTTTGGTTTGCGTAATAATATTGATGAGCGTGTGCAAACTTTTACCTCTACGTTATGGACTATGTTGAATGCAGGGGTTTACTTCTTTACCCGAAATATTTATTACACATCGACAGGTCTTTCTATACTGTGTTCTTTATTGGCAGTTTGGATCGCAGCCCTTCCCTATAAACAAACCATAAACTCACTTTTTTTCCTATTTGGCGCAGTAACGTTGTCAATTAGTTTTATGGATTTCTCAGTCGGAGGCTTCGAGAATCCGCTAAGTCATTTGATTCTCGCCACATTCGTCTATTTTTATTTTTTTAAATTTAACGATGTCATAAATCTGCATCGGTATACTTTACTCTTTTTTATAGCCAGTCTGGCTGCGTTAAACAGGCTTGATACCCCAGCTTTTTATTTACCCATGCTGGTCGTTACTTTCTATCAATATCAAATACCTATACGCAAAAAATTTGGCTATGCCTTGTTGGGACTTTCCCCACTCATCATCTGGCATATCTTTACCCTGATTTATTTTGGCTTTCCCTTACAAAATGCCGCCTATGCTAAACGCTTTAATGGAATTCCTACACATGAATTCGTTCGCGCAGGCATAGATTATTTTATCAATTCATTTTCACGTGACCCAATCACTTTACTAACAGCCAGCGCCGCATTATTAGTGTCTTTGGCCAGCAAGGACTTGAAATTAAAATGTCTAGGCTATGGAATCCTTATCTATATGGTGTATGTGCTCTATATTGGCGGTGATTATATGAGCGGCCGTTTTTTTAGCCTGATATTTTTTGCCAGTGTGCTTGCCATTCTCAGATCTAGACTTTTAGATAACTTTGAATTCGCACGTATCGCCATACCTAGCTTAATTGTTTTAGGTTGCCTGGGTGTCAACCCAACGTTTACCACTAGAAAAGACTATGGCTCGTCCCCCAGTATAAGTTTAACCTCAGAGTGGGCCGATAAAGGCATAGCTGATGAACGGGGTTCATGGTATCCAAGTTCTGGTTTTTTATTTGCCTCTCGGCATATTGATATGCCACGGGCGACCGCCGCTTGGGATTTTAATCTAGCTATCAAAAACACCTTGTCTGCCTTAGGCAAGTCACCTTGTGTAACGCAAATGGCCCCAGCCGGATATTTTTCATTTTATATGCCACGCGAATGTCATATGTATGATTTAAATGGTCAAGTTGATCCATTAATGGCAAGAATACCAAACCGTTACAATCCTCATTGGAAACAAGGCCATTTGTTCAAACCAGAAATCCCAGGCTATAAAGAAACCTTGGCCAGCGGAAAAAATGAGATTATTGATCCTGATATCGCATTGTATTACGACAAAATCCGTTTAATTACCCGAGGTGATATTTGGTCTAAGGAACGTTTTATAACTATTCTAAAAATGAATCTTGGCCATTACGACTACTTGCTAAAAGCCTATGCAGACAAAAATGGTATCTATTGGTAAGGTCAATAAATCAAGTCAGCGTTTCTACAGCAAGCTTTTAAGATTAGGAAAACAACATGGCAGCCACACCTACTGCAGCACAAGCTATCGCCTTACCTGATAAGCAGACAAATTATCCGCCAGCTTTTGCTGCGCTTGTAGCTGGCCGCTTAAAACGTAAACTGGGGGATCATTTTGGTTTAACCCAGTTTGGCATTAATTTAACCGAACTTGCGCCTGGGGCCATTTCCGCGCTGTTGCATCACCATTCCCAACAGGATGAGTTTATTTACGTGCTAGAAGGCAATCCCACGCTAATCTTGGCCGATCAGGAATACTTGCTGAAGCCCGGCGATTGCATGGGCTTTAAGGCGGCCACAGGTTACGGGCATCAATTGATCAACCGCTCTAAGCAGCCGGCACTCTACCTTGAGGTGGGCGACCGTGCCAAAGCTGATGTGGTGGATTATCCCAACGATGATTTAAAAGCCCAGCAACTTGATAATGGCCAATGGGGTTTTAGCCATAAAAATGGCCAGCCTTATTAGGGCTTAATAAGGCCTGACCTCGCTTGAATAATGCACACGACAATACTTAGGATTAACATCTAAAATAACGGACAACGCATTTCCCCAAACCCCTACCTAAAAACACGCCCATGGATACTTTTGCTGCAATTAGCCAACGCCGTTCTGTTAAACATTTTGACCCTAAGCACACGCTTAGCCCTGCCGAGCTTGAGCAATTATTGGCGGCAGCGGTGCTTTCGCCGACCGCTTTTAATATACAAAACTGGCGCTTTGTGGTGGTAAGCGATGCCCAACTAAGAGCAGACATCCGCCACGCAAGCTGGGATCAAGCGCAAGTGACCGATGCCTCTGTGTTAATCGTGCTATGTGCCGACCTTAAAAGCTGGGAAAAACAACCTGAGCGCTATTGGCAACAAGCCCCCCAAGCCGTACAGGATTATTTGCTGCCAGCCATAGACCGCTATTATCGGGGGCATGAACAAGTGCAACGCGATGAAGCCATGCGTTCTTGTGGTATGGCTGCGCAAACCTTAATGTTGGCGGCTAAAAGCCTGGGCTATGATAGCTGTGCCATGGATGGTTTTGATTTTGCTGCTGTGGGCAAATTAATCAATTTGCCTGAAGATCATGTGATCGCCCTGTTTGTGGTGATAGGTAAGGCGCTAACGCCAGCCAATCCACGCGGCGGCCAATTGGCATTGGCTGAGGTGGTGCTCCAAAATAAGTTTTAGTTGCTGTCAATGCCTTTAAGCCCTACTGTTTAACAGTTTGGCGGGGTTTGCCAATTTTGTAAATGGGCTTTAAATGCCCGAAATGCCACGCCCCTATCATCACCGAGCAAAAACGCCTGTGCCCCATGTTGCCGCCAGTGTTCCGCTTGGTCTGCTAAACGCGGCACGGTACAAAAAGGAATCTTGTGCTGCTGGCAGGCCAAGGCTATGCGCCCGATAGCGGCCTGTACTTGTGGGTGCTGGGCTAGACCAGGAAAACCATAGGATTGGGACAGGTCTATAGCACCATCTAGCACCAGATCTATGCCTTCTACTGAAACGATGGCGTCGATATTTTCTACCCCGGCTTTGTCCTCAATCATTACCGCAACTAGCAGTTCAGCATTTGCCCGCTCAAAATAAGTCGGCAAATCCAGGCGGCCAAAGCCTGTCGTACGACCGCCGCTAATACCACGCAAGCCCATAGGATGGTAACGGCTGGCACGCACCGCAGCCAAGGCTTGCTCGCGACTTTGCACGTGCGGCACTACAATCCCTTGGGCACCACTGTCCAAAGCCCGCAAAATGGCGCCGCTATCCATGCCCGGCACCCGTACTAAAGCGGTTATGCCTGCACATTCAGCGGCACGGATCATATTTTCCAAGGTTTCAGGATTACTGCAAACGTGTTCCTGATCCAAAATCACAAAGTCGTAACCGGCATAACCTAACATTTCAACCAATAACGGTGAGGGCACCGAGTTGAGTAATCCGTATACAATTTTGCCCTCCCGCAGTGCTTGCTTGACTTTATTAGTTTGCAACATTAGGTCGCTCCCTAGGCGCTAAATAAATATGTTGCGGATGTGGGTGGCGCAAAAAATCATGATGCGAAATATGCCAAGCATAAGCCCCGGCATAAGGAAACACTAACAAATCCCCCACCCGCAAGCGCTTAACAGGAGCCTGGCTGGCTAGAATATCTTTAGGTGTGCACAGCTGTCCTACCACGTTAACTTGGCAATGTTCAACACCAGCCCGGGCAAATGGATAAGGCCAATGCGCTTGTGGCACTACAAAAAAGGGATGGCTATGGCCTTGGGCATAAGGTGTGCGAAACTGGTGGGTGCCACCTTGAGCAATAACAAAATACTCACCAAAGCAGGACTTTATATCTAACACGGGCATCACATAATAACCGCAAGCTGCGCTTAGGTAACGGCCTAGCTCAAGGCGAAGCTGCCAATCGGCCATGGCTTCTTTACGGATTAACTCGGCAAGACCCGTACTAAATCTTAACCAGTTAAATTGCCGTTCGGGTTCCCGGTAATTAATGCCTATACCACCGCCTAAATTGACATGGTTGATGTTAAGGCCAAAGCGCTCACGCCATTGCTTAGCCTGACGAAGATAATGGCCAATTAAGGTTAAATGCGCATCTGCATCTAATTGATGCGACATCAAATGAAAATGGAAGCCGTGTAACACAATTTCCGGATGTAGCGCTAACCAGCTTAAACACTCCGGCAACTGCCCAGCATCAATACCAAATTGGCTAGCACGTCCACCCATGGCCAAACTGGTTGTAGGCACCTCCGGCAAGGCCAAATTGATGCGCAGTAAAACAGGGGCTTGCCGTCTAGCGTTATGGGCTAACCAAGCTAGACGTTGTAATTCATTAAAGCTTTCAACATGCACAAATTGCACATCTAAAGCTAAGGCTTGCGCCAATTCACTATCCAATTTACCAGGGCCACCAAATATAACTGGGGCTTTAGGAAATTGTTCGCGCAGCCAATCCAGTTCGCCACCGGAAGCGACTTCAAAGCCATGCACGTGCGGCTCTAGGCTTTGTAATATGGGAATATCCGAATTGGCTTTAATAGCATAAAAGAGCTCACAATTTTTTGGTAGACTTGCCACCAAATCACTTGCATGCCGCTCTAATGCCGTCAAGTCATAAATATAAGCACTTAAAGGGGCTTCGGCAACCGCCTGTTCAGCGGCTGAAGCAATATGTCCGGGTAAATACATCTAAGTCATCCGCAAATTTACTAATGGGCTAGGCAAGGCCACGTAACTGGCCTCCCGATCAGGTCGTTTATAAAAGCGGTTGATCAAATTAGCTTTAGCAGGCAAGGTACCCCCTGCCAATAACGGTTGAATGCGGCGGATTGCATTGATATTACAGTACAAAGTTAAATAACGGCGTAATTGTTGAGCAACAATATGCCAAAGCCTTGCTTCCAATGCTGGCTGCAACGCACTAATTTGAGCGATAGCCTCACAAAAATTATTCACCAATAGACAATACGCAATTCGGTTCCAGCCTTGGTTATCGCTATAAAACAAGCCTTGCCGCACTGAAGGCTGAAGCTCATCTACACTAACCGCATTAAAGCGGCCAGTAATCAGTTTTACGCCTTCAAAATCCCGCAACCAAACATGGCTAGGCCAATCTTTGCTCAAACCTATCAAGACATTTTGCAAATGAGGCTCAAAAACAATGCCATGGTCGAAATAGCAGTGCAGCACAGGTGGTAAAAGCAACTCGACATACATTGCAAACCATTCTTCTGCCACCGAAGCCAAGGGTGCCGCTTGCCTTTGTGCCAAGCTGTCCAAAATAACCGCTAACCAAGCTTGGCCTCGGCTATGGTTGCCAAATAATGCCCCTGTCAGCAAAGGTGTAACACTAGCGGTATCCGCAGAAGCTATGCCCTCGCGCAAAATTATCCCAAAGCCTTCGCTGACTTCAGGATTTTCCTGGGTGTGTTTAGTGTTTAAATTAACGGAGGCATACGCAGGCTCTTCCAAGATGCGTAAAGTCGGAAATTGGCTAGCCAATAACGGTTTAATTACACGCACGATACGGGTAACTTGCAATGCGCCTTCCAACTCATAAATGGCATTTTTACGCACACAATTGGTAATACGGACATGCAAGGAACACTTTAAGAAATAAGCTTGGTCTGGATGAAACAAGGTGCGTATGGATGATGTCGCGAAATAAGCCGGGCCTTGCGCACCTAGGTAGCGCAAGCTTTGCGTTTGCAACGCGGCCTGCACGCTAGGCATTTGCAATAGATGGCGAGCTTGCCAAGGGTGTGAAGGTATTAAGGCATAGCCCTGTTCACAAGCTAACTCTTTTGGCGCCATTGAGGCCAATATTTCTGCACTGGAAAGGTTAAGCAAGGATGCCTGTAAACAATGTTCAAGGCGCACGGCAAAATAATGTAAGGGGAAGCTAGCCCCCAATTCGGGTGAATAGGATTGCACATCAATCTTAGAAAAACCTTGCCGGCTTTTGGGCGCTGGGTGGAAGGGATGGCCAAAGGCAAGTGCTTGTTCCGAAGCGATATAAGCCGCTTGCGCGGCACTGGGCAGTGCTGGCTGTGCAACGGCCAATATGGTGCTGGTGACTTCAACACTAGCCCGGATTTGTTGTAACAACTCATCATTAAACACAAGCCCATATTGATTGGCCAGATCTTGTAGCAATAGCGTAGCCAAGGTTTGCCAGTCAAGTGGCGACCATGGCTGACCCGGCGATTTATGATAAAAAGCTGAGCGATAACGGTAATTTGCGGTTGCGGAGTCGGCATCAACAACAACTAAAATACGTTCCCCGGTATGTGGTAATAAGATGCGCATGGCTTTACCGCCACTTGCCCCCAAGGCGATGCGTAGCGCCATAGGCCAATCATCTTGGCCAAATAATGGCCCGATACCTATATTGCCCGCTGGCCTTGCGACTTCACGGCAATAGCAATTGAGCAAACCCGCCATACTGCGTTGACCCGCTTGATCTTCTGCTGTACAGGTTTGGTAATAAACGTGTAAGGCTTGGTTCCCCATAAAGTAGTCCCCTTAAAATGTTAGACGTTTTTGCTAAGTTGATGAGCATAGCCAGAACCGGCCAGCCAGCAGGCGGAAACCAGTAAAATACCGGCACCGAGAATAAACGGCATAGTCAACGCAAAGCCATCTACAGCCACCCCTGCAGCTATGCCTGCGACTACGGCACCGTATTTGGCACTGCTTTCCAGCCAACCAAATGTGCGCCCGGCACTGTGTTCACAAACCAAGCTGGCAACTAGAGCATGTAGCACAATAAACCCACCGGTCATGGCCAAACCCATCAGGATGCGCCAAGCAATCAAGGCCGATAAGTTTGCAGTTTGTGCCTGACCAATTAAAGAAATCGCCATCAGCAAAAATAGCCAAGCCAAACCTATAGGCGTCATATAAGGCTGTAAATACCGGCTTAATAAACTGGCCGTCACTAAATAAATAAGGTTAGGCAACCCAAATAAGACGCCAGCAAGCCCAATCGATAGAGAAAATAAGGCTTGGCTGTAAGCAATGAAATACGGCAAACTCACAACGCTGGCAAAAATGAAGGCAAATTGCAGGATAAAAATTGCCTTGCCAGACAGCGTCGTGGACAACTGCAGGCCAGCTTTGCCTATCGGCTGGCTACTTTGTGGCGAGGCTACTTCTGGCAGCAACCAAAGCAATAAGGCCGCCGTTAACGGTAACAACGCCAAAAAGCGATACAGTTCTATGACTGCCGTTGTCGTTGTCGCTAATATGCCTAATAAAGCTGGCGCGACAACTAGCGCAGCCCTCGCTGAGCCTTGCATTAGCGTTAAGTTTTTTGCCAGGGCTGCACCACTGGAGACGCTGGCTAAATATGCATTGGTTGCAGAAAATGTACCCCCGAGCAGGCCTTGTAAAGTCAAAGCCAGAAAAAACAGGGTAGTGTTTTGGCAATACCCGGCTAACAAAAAACTAATCGACAGGCCTAACTGCGCGCGCAACAAAGAGATTTTTTTACCTACCCGGTCAGCAAAGCGTCCCCACCATGGGCTGGAGATAGCGGTAAACAAGGTTGGCACTACATAAAACCAACCGGCCAGATAGGTATTAGGATTGTGCAGGGTTTGCTCAAGGATTAATGCAAAAAACGGCGGCATACCCAAGGCTGCGAAAGCCGAAATAAAATGGCAAAACATCAGCAGCCAAACCAAACGCCTCTGATGCAGGATCACAAGCGGACCTTGAGAAAATTAGGCGCACTTTTGCCATAGAACTTATTTACATCATTGGCACCTGATTCCTTTTTGCTGATTAAACTAGCTGCCGTGAGCAGATATTTAACATATTGCGTATCCTCTTCAAGCAAAATGCGGCGTGCTAATACGGTATCCTCGCCTTGCACTTCAAGCTCTGTCAGTAAAGCTTCAATACGGCCACGCAACTGGCTATAAAGCTGACGCTTGCTAATTAAGCCAAGACTATCTAAGCCCTCAAGCAACGCCGCAATATTGAGTTGTAGGGTTATCGTGGTAAACATTTGTGCTAGCGGCAATTCATCAGCCACTAAAATGCGCTGATCTTGAATACGCTTGATAAAGGCTGCGCCATTCTGTGCCCGCTTACTTAGACGACTTGCATAAATGCGTGGCGCATCATTGTCTTTCAGTAACAAACGTAAGTTAGGGGGTTGGCTGCTGAGTACCAGCATGGTGTTTTGCTGATTAGATTCTAGGGCAATACCGTAACGCATCCACAATCTTAAATGCAGGCTTAATGTGGCATTAAGATAAGCATCTATAAAACTATGTAACTGCCCCTTAAAAAAGCGCAGTGCCAATTCCATAACCACGGTTTGCTGCTGGGGGGTAGTTGCCAGTAAACCTGCAACTGGCACCACAGTGGTATGCGCCAGCGTATCCGGATAGCGGCGAATAATATATGCCAGCTCAGGAATATTATTGATATGGGCGCCCTGGCTTTCATCCGTCAACAGCAAATGCGCGGAGAGTTGCGCATCTTGGCTGGCAAGCAGGGCTAACAAGCATTGCACCGTATTACCATCAACGATGGTACTGGGTTTGATGGTACGTATATTTTTACCACCCAAAGTGCGCATGTGTATGGGCAGTTTTATATGCAGCCCGGGTTTATCACACACTGCCACAGTGCGCACCGATAATGTCGCGTTAACCTGTAAATACGGCTTAGGGGCAAGCAATAGCTTGCCCTGTAAGCGATGATTTCGGGCTAGGTTATCAATATCCTGTTGCTTAAACAGAGGATGTAACGGCAGTAAACTATACTCATCGCCCAAAGCCTCATCTAGCCCAACATCAGCAAAACTAGGCGCGAGCCCTTGCAAACTCAGCGCCGCACTTGTACCGATATGTAAGGGCTTTGCGACGGCTAACCAACGCAATTGAAAGGGCTGCTGGAACTCAGGGCTGTAACGGCTAAGTTGCTCAGCGGTCAAACCTAGCTTAGCCCGGGCGGTTGGATATAAGGGGTGGTCAAGAAACGCCGCTAGCCGCTCATAATAAAGTTGCAAACCTGACCAATTACTAGGATTTGGCGGCGCTGACCCGGCCATCTGTAATTCAGTAAAATAGCGCTCTTGCTCTTGTTGGCACAACACGCCATGCTCCACAGAAACCAAACATTCTTGGGCATAATCAATAAAGCCAGCTGCCAAGTCTGGATCCAGGTTTTGCCAAAATAACGCAAGTATGGCGGGCAAATCTGTCAATACCCGATGTTCGCTGCCCGTATGCCATACTAATGCAAGCTCGCCAAGTTGCCAGTCTTGCATAAACGTGCATGCCTGCACGGGTATCCATAAACTACCATCACCTAAGTGCCAAACCACCAGCCATCGGTTTACGCTGATAGGCATATCGGGTAACATCACATCCGCTGAACACACTATACTGCCACGGCTGACTATGTCCCGGACATTTTCCCTAATAAAAGCATTCAGGACACGTCGGCATATGTAATCTTGTTGCATTTTATATTGGGGGTTAGCCCGTAGGGGAGAATTATTCATACACCGATTTCCCAGCTTAACTCATTGCCCGCCTGGCTTAGCATATGCTGGACGTGAGTAGCATCCGTACCTACGCAAGTTAAAATACCCAAATAATCTTTATTGGAATGGGTAATCGCAATCTCGTCCCCAACTTTCCGTAATACATGTAAACCCACCTCTGTGCTGCCCACGTGACAGCTAAAAGCATCTGGCGCTAGCCTTACCCTGCCAGCATTGGTTGGCGTAAGATAACGTATTACCGCCGTCCGTGACGCTAACGCAAAAGTTGGCACGGGGGCGCCTAAATGTAATTGCAAGACTTCTGCAAACAAATTGATGCCCCACACCTGCCCCAAAAGAAAATCACGCCGGTCACCAATACAACGGTAATTAATTTCAATTAAACGCGGGCCATTTGCGGTTAACACAAATTCGCTATGACAAGCGCCAAAGCCTATGCCAAAGCGGCGTATTTGAGCCAATATTTCCTCATGACCGGTGACGTCATGCTGCCAACTGGCAGCCAGCTCAACAAAATGCGGCGGAGCTGACAAATGCACCTGAAAACCACCAATAGCGCTTAAGGTTTCGCCATCACCCAAGGTTTCCAAAGTATACAAAGGGCCTTCCAGGTATTCTTCAATTAGCATTGCAAGACCTGGGTGGCTTTGCCATACCGCTAGGCAGTGCACATAGAGCTGGTGATAATCCTGCGCTAAACAAACATTTTGGCTAGCCACCCCTTCCCGGGGTTTTATCACACAGGGATAACCCACATAGGCACTCGCTTTGACCAGGCTTTCTAGCTCAAAAGCGACCGCATGGCGTAACGTTTCTATACCTTGCTGCTGAAAAAAAGTGCGCATTTCAGCTTTATTCTTGGCACGATATGCCACCTCCCATGGTTTGCCTGGTAACTGGTAGTATTCCGCTACGATAGCGGTACTAGTTTGTAGATGGTCACTGTTGGAAAACACCGCCACAGGCTTTTGACGGCGTCGACTGATTGCCTCTATGACAGCTAACGGATTAAATACGTCGCAAGAGATAATAGCTTCTGGGTAAGCTTGCAAGCCACTTTGGCCAAAGTGTTGGCGATGCGCTTCCGCTTGGTCGGTGATTAACACAGGCAACAACCCTAAGCTTCGGGCTGCCGGCAAAAAACCATCATTGACCGATTCAGTAGGTACATGCGCCATAATAATGAGTTCTTGGGCGTGCATAAGCATTCCTTATAAGTCCATTTGTACACTAAGGATGACTGACCGGCCAGGCCCTGGCACCCTGCCCAAACTAGTATCTACACCACGAAAATAATAGTTTTCATTGAACACATTATTGCCTGCCAAGCCAATCTTGAGATTGGTTTTATCCAGTTTAAAATCTTTAGTGACTTGTAAATTCCACAACCAATAGCCCGGAATTTTGCCCGTAGAACCATTACTGCTTTCAGCAACAGTGTTTGCAGTATCGGTAAAGGCAGCGCTCAAATACGAGCCATTGACATTAAAATTGACGCTATCAAAACGGTAATTACCTTGCAGGGTTACCTGATGGGGCGAGCTAAACGGGACTTGATTATTTTTAAACGCTACTTGTGTGCTGCCATTAAAGATATTGTTCAACTGTTGAGTATCGACATAGGTATAACTGGCTTTTAAATCTAAACCATCAACAAAGCTAGGCCGCCAATCCACTTCCGTTTCAAAACCCTCATGCTTGGCTTTACCGAGGTTACGGAACAACGTTGTGCCGTTTTCCACCACGGCAACGATTTGGTTATCAAAATCAAAGCGAAAATAAGTTAAGGTAGTGTCCAGTCCAGGCACAGGCGACAACCGGACACCGGCTTCGTAATTCCAAGCTTGCTCAACACCGGTATCGCCTGCCAAGGTAATTTGGGTAAATTGCACAGGTTGCAAAGACTTGTGTGTATTGCCAAATAAAAATACTTTATCTGGCCATAAGTGGAAACCAACATCAACACCGGGTAACAAGGCTTTGTTACTGTCCTTGGAGACGACACCGGTCAACTGGTTGCTACTGGTTTGGTCTATCCATTCCACGCGTAAGCCTGGGGTTAGGCTAAGCCTGCCATGCCAGGCTGTTAAGGTATCACTGGCATATAGTGCGAAAGCATCAGTGTTGAAATTAAAATCCTGCACCGTCCTTACCGCGCCTGTACTCAGGCGTTCACGGGCTACGCCTTGAATTACATCTTCTTTAACATAACGCCCGCCCAAGGTAAATTTGTGGTCTAACCAACCCGTTTTACCAGCAATGGTGAAACGTGGCTCCGTACCAAACACATTAAAGGTGCGCGGGCTGGTTTGCACGCCATTTGAAACCAATGAAGGATCAAGACTACAAGATGATGCAGCGGCATTCAGCAAGCAGCCGACAGTAAACTCCCGGTCGCTGGTATGGGCAAAATTTGTCCAATTAAATTCGGCTGGGCTGCCGAACAAATCAAAATTTTGATTGTAAACCACATGGCCACGTATCGTGCTACCTTGGAACTTATCAAGCGGTCTTTGCGACTGAAAGCGGTCTTGCGCATAGGCTTGGGGGCTAAGCCCGCCGGGTAACTGGGTATCGGCATTGTAATATTGTAAGCCGGCTTTGATGGAGGCATTATCGGTAACAAACCAATGCGCATCCAGCACCAGGTTTTCCACTTCAGTATTAGAGCCCGCTCGGGAGGAATCGCCCAGCACTGTGTTGGCCTGGATTTGCAGGCCTAAGCGGTCGCTAACAAAGCCACCTGCGCGCACATAGCTATCTGTGAGGACATTACCGGTATTGGTAGATATGGTTAAAGCTTCCCTGGCCGTAGCACTAAACTTATTGGGTATGGCCTTGCTGATAAAATTTATAACCCCGCCGACGTTGTTTGGCCCATAACGCACCGCCACACCACCGCGTGCAATATCAACACGTTCTACTGTTTGTTGGGTTAATGGAAAAGTCGATAAACCCGTCTGGCCATAAGGCGCTAAGGCAAGTGGTATACCGTCAACCAAAACTAAGGTTCGTGTACTGCGTCTGGGATCCAGTCCCCGTACGCCAATATTAGGTAAGATCCCAGTACCGCTTTCATCCTGGGCGCGCACCCCAGGCACCAAGCGCAAAGCGTCTTCCAATGTACGGCCACCTGCTTGCTGAAGTTCGGTTTCAGTAATTACGGTACGCGCTCCCGTATAACTACGCACACTATTCTTATTCGGTGGCCCTAACCAATCACCACTTACCGTGACATCTTTTAATAAAATCTCAGTATCTTCTTTAGTTTCCTCGGCCATAAGCGGCATGGATGCTAAATAAGCACTACTGGCTAACGTGATAGCCAAACAGGTGTTCGAGCGTTTCATGAAATTCCCCTAAATTACAGCCTAGACTCGTGACTATTGTTCGTAAGATTGGCCTGTCTTAAACAGGCCGTATAGCTGCAATGGCAGTAAAAACCTAGCAAAGCTTATAGTAATACTAGCTGAAATGAGAATGATTATCAATACTGTTTATATCAATTCGTTTATATTTATTCCTGATCGTATTTTATCTGCTTTATGGCAACGCAATAGCTGTCGGCTTCGGCTAGCGCTATTCTTTAGATGAGATGAAAATTCTCGGAGGAAGATCTGATAGAATTGTACTATCCTTAAAAAACAGCTACTTTTCCAAACACTGTTTTCAATAGGGTGTAAACAGACAACGCAAATTGAATCTTTACAGCTAGTTTATGCGCATGCTGAGGCTGTCTTCATTCAACTTAGGCATCGTGATGGTGGCAAATTATGGAAATTAGAATGGCCATTCATATTGAAGAACTCTTGGGCCGCATTAGGCTTATCTCATTTAGCTGCCTAGCAATATCGATTAATTTACAACCGCATTGGGGCTATTGGGCAGCCCCATACCTGGCTTTATAAAAGTGTTGCTTGCTAATCATGTTATACCAGCCAGGTAGACAAAAACTCAGGTGGTGGCTAGCCTACAGCCTGCTCACTATACTCGGCGCAGCATTAGCCTTTTTTGTGCATGAAAAGGCACATAAAGATTATGCCGCAGTTACTGAACACTACCGAAAAATATCTTATAACGATGCTGAAATAGTCGCGGAAAAAATCGAGGTAGCCATCCGCCAAATCTATCAGAACATTAGGACAATCAGCACCATGCCTAGTGTAAAAAAAATTGATCGGCATGCCCGTAACCTTACCTCTGACGGGCTTAAAACTATCCAAGGCATTTATAACAACTTAGCTGCTTCGGTTTCCGTTTCAGAAGTCTATATTGTTCCTGCCGACCTTGACCCCGACAAGATAGACCCGGTCACCAAAAAGCCTGAAGAGCCCATCATTATGTTTGATGAACTCATTGTTGGCCGCTCTCTGGATGCCGCCAACAAATCAGCAAAAACTGGCAAAAATAAAACCCATCTTGAACCTTTGCCAGAACTAGAAATATATGAGTACCGTCTGTTAAAGCAGCAACTGGCATGGTTTAAAACGCATTATCCAAATGAGGCCACCATCGAAGGTATCCGTATTCCATTCATTTCAGGGCCTGAGGTGATTACCTGTGATAACTCAAGATTTTCTAGGCAGAGCCAAAAGGATATTGACCGTTCTGGGCTAGTGTTTTCTGTGCCTATTTTTGGCGTAGATGGCAAACTCAAAGGTAGCGTATCGGCAATTATACTAAGCCATGCATTTCGGGACATTATGCCCACGCAAGACTTTGCCCTAATCAATAACGCCTATCAATACGTGGCCATGACTTATGGTGGAGGCCAAGAGCGCCTATCTAGCCGATGGTTGGAAAACGCCAAGCCGGATCCTAATTTGCTGTTTTCAGAAATTATTCCCATTTCGGTCTATGACCCCAATGGGCCATGGCTATTATGGGTAGGCCATGCCGATGAGAAGCTTCTAAATAGCCATGACTATAAAGCCGTGCGCAATTTTGAACGTACCGGTTATGCCGCTACCATTGGTTTTATCTCATTATGTATGGCTTTATGCGCCTTAATGCAACGGAATTTTGCCTTAATCAAATCGAAAAACAAAGAACTCGAGGAACAAGTCCAAGAGCGCACTAAGGAGCTGGCCAGCACACTGCAAAAAGCTGAAGCCGCCACCAAAGCAAAAAGTGAGTTCTTGGCCAATATGAGCCATGAAATCCGCACCCCAATGAACGGTGTATTGGGTATGCTGGATTTACTTAAGGATACCGAACTCAATAGTGGGCAATGGGATTTGTTGGAAACGGCCGCAAATTCTGCAGAGGCCTTACTGGAAATTATCAATGACATCCTCGACATCACCAAACTGGAAGCGGGCAAGGTTGAACTTGAAAGCATCGAATTTGACTTGGTGGAGGTAATAGAAGAAGCCTGCTCCTTATTAGCGCGCCGTGCCCATACTAAAGCCTTGGAATTAAATTGCTATATACCTATTAGTTTGCCAAAACGCTGGCGCGGTGATCCAACGCGTGTCCGCCAGGTGTTAATTAATTTAATCAGCAATGCGATTAAATTTACCGACCAAGGTGAAGTTACGGTATCGGTATTTGAAAGCTTATCCAACAACCAAGACACCCGGCTGCGTTTTGAAATTAAGGATACCGGCTTGGGCATTGCTGAATCAGTACAGGCGCATTTATTTAAACCATTTTCCCAGGCCGACTCATCAACAGCCCGCCGTTTTGGTGGCACTGGCCTAGGCCTATCCATCTGTAGTAATTTAGTTGCCTTAATGGGCGGTGAAATTGGCTTGGAGAGTGAATTGGGTACCGGTAGCCTGTTTTGGTTTAGTCTACCGCTAAAAGCCACAAGCAATAGCCAAATACCTCAGTTGCCCAATTTATCCCGTATCCGCATTTTAATTGTTGATGATAACCCAACCAATTTACAGATTTTGCAGCATTACTTAAAACATTGGGGCTTTATTGTCGGTGCCACCGACCATGCCCAATCTGCCTTAGACATTCTTGAAAGCGCAGTAGCCCAAGGTTCGCCCTATCAATTGTTATTAACCGACATGCATATGCCGGTCATGGACGGGGTAGCCTTGGTACGCGCAATCAATTCTAGGCCGGGGCTAACAAACACCCCCAAGTTACTGCTTTCTTCAGGCACCATCCTCACCGAAATTGACAGAAAAGCCTTAGGTATTGCCCAAGCCCTTACTAAGCCCGTGCGGCAAGCTATACTGTTTGAGGCTATCATGAATATTTTAAAGGCCGATCATATTCCAGCCCTGCAAAGCAACAAACTTACCGAATCATCAGTGTACTTTCCAGGTAAAAAAGTTTTAGTTGCGGAAGATAATTTGGTGAACCAGAAAGTAATTGCCTCGCTATTGGCCAAATATGGCCTAACCGTGGATATAGTCAAAAATGGCCAAGAAACCTTGGCACAGCTACAACAACAACATTACGACATGATTTTTATGGACTGCCAAATGCCAATAATGGACGGCTATGAGGCCACCCGCACACTACGCGCGCAAGAACAAGCCAATGGTATGCTTACCCGTATACCAGTCATAGCCTTAACTGCCCATGCCGCCTTGGGTGAACGCGAAAAATGCCTAGCTGCAGGCATGGATGATTATTTAAGCAAACCTATAGGACGCAATCTCTTGGCCCATATATTAAAAACCTGGTTAGCCGGTGAAGGCAATAGCCAAAGCCACGATGAACAAAGCCCAAGTTTCAACAAGCCTTTAAAAGCATATTGGGACGCCGCTGTCACACTGGAGGAATTAGGCGGCGATAAGGAATTGCTAATACAAATGATTGGTCTATTATTAAAGGAAGCACCAACAAAGCTAATCGCACTACAACAGGCACTTAGCAATAACGACATGCCCGCAATAGCAAATTATGCCCACAGTATAAAAGGTATGGCAGGACATTTTTACGCTCAAGCTACCGTCGAAGCAGCCTCTGAATTGGAGCTTTCGGCAAGAAAATCCATCGCTATCGATTATCAGGCCAAAACTGAAGAACTGGTGTTTCTGGTCAACCAATTGATGGGGCAACTGCGTCAAGAATTAGGCTAAAGAGCATGCAACACGAATTTGATTTTCATGAACTCAAGGCAACCGATCGCCTGCCCTCACCGTCGGGTACTGCCTTAGCCATCATTAAATTAATTAACCGTAACAACGTCAGCGCCCAAGAAATTGCGAAAGTCGTTAAGATGGATCCCGCCTTAACGGCCCGCTTATTGGCATTTGCCAATTCCGCGACCTTTGGCTTAATTCGGCCCGTTGTTAGTATCCAAGATGCCATTATGCTCATCGGCATGGCTACCGTCAGCAAATTTGCCTTAACCCTTTCCTTAGTGGGTAAATATAAAGAAGGCGCCTGCAATGGTTTTGATTACACCCTGTATTGGTCAAAATCACTGTTGTTTGGGGTGACTATTAGCGCAATTATGTCCCGTGATCGTACTGTTCCGCC
Source organism: Methylococcaceae bacterium (assembly GCA_041660045.1). GTDB lineage: Bacteria > Pseudomonadota > Gammaproteobacteria > Methylococcales > Methylomonadaceae > WM-3-3. The sequence goes on from JBAZXA010000012.1 coordinate 89,761, forward strand.
AGAAGAAGCCTTTACTTTAGGCATATTAGCTGATGTAGGCCGACTTGCCTTAGCCACGGCATGGCCAGATCTCTATGCCGAATGCGCAATTATGGCTGACCCTAAACAATTGGCTGCGCGAGAACAAGAACTGTTTGCCATTGACAACAATAGCTTAACTATTATGTTGTTAAAAGACTGGGGCTTACCGCCCATTTTTCTGGATGGCCTTAGACAAAGCCGCATGCCAATATCAGACGAATTACAAGAAAACAGGACGCTTAGGCTGGCGAAACAAATGGTTTTAGCGGGCAAGATTTGTCAATACTGTTTAGCTGGTGCAGCCCGTCGCTCAGGGCTATTACCTAACTTACAAAAAATAGCCAGCCAGTATTCTTTTGAGAACGATGCGCTATTGAGTTTTATCGATGACATCATCAAGCAATGGCAGGAGTGGGGCAAATCCCTTGGGATTGATACCGAGCTGCTGGAAGCCCCACTAGACCCCATAGCCCAAAAAGAAGCCGAATTAAGCCAGCTAAATTTATTGCTCGTGGATGATGACCCCATGATGCTGGCCCGCTTACAAAAACAGCTGTCCATAACTGGCCATAATGTGAGTGTTTGCAGTGATGGTGAAAGCGCCTTAAAACATATTGTTGAGCACGGTGCGCATATCATCATTACCGATTGGCATATGCAACCTATGAACGGCCTGGAATTGTGCAAGGCCTTACGGCAAACAGAATTTGGCAAAAACTTGTACATCATCATGCTGACCGCCACAGAAAGTGAAGAAAGCTTAGTGCAGGCTTATTCTGTCGGCATTGATGATTACGTTACCAAGCCGGTAAACTTACGGGTACTTAAGGCACGCATGTGGGCTGGCCAACGTATAATTGGCCTGCAGCAGCAGCTGATGGAAGAACGTAAACAATTGGAACGCGCAACCAACCAGTTAGTAGTATCCAACCGCCGTTTGCAACAAATAGCCAACACCGACCCCTTAACAGGCTTGGCAAACCGGCGCTATACCATGGCTAGGCTAGAACAGGAATGGGAAGCCGCGCAACGTTATAATCGGCCTTTTAGTGTGTTAATGCTAGATTTGGACCATTTTAAATCGATCAATGACAATCTAGGCCATGCCATAGGCGATCAAGTGCTCATCCATGCCGGCAAGATTATTAAAGAATCCAGCCGGGCTAGTGATGTTGTGTGCCGGATAGGTGGCGAAGAGTTTTTTGTGATCGCCACCAACACCGACCGTGCTGCGGCCCAAGTGCTGGCAGAACGCATCCGCTCGCGTATAGAATTACGCCAAGTCCAAGACATTTGCTTGCTTAAGCCATTAACCATCAGCATAGGGGTAGCAGCCACTGTAGGCAGCAAATACAACTGGCGTGAGTTGATGAAACTGGCGGACCAAGCCCTATATCAAGCTAAACACAGCAGCCGTAATGCGGTTATCGTGGCTACCTAAGGCTTATCTCTATGGCCATGTGTTTGTCGATTTAGCACCCAAACATAGGCAACGCATCAAAACCAGCGCTGGCTGCTTAAACAATGTCACAATAGGGCATGGGTAAAATCACAGGTTTTTAGATGCAATCGGGTTGGCAATTTTGGATAGATCGGGGTGGTACTTTTACCGATATCGTCGCGCGTGCACCTAGTGGGCAAATCACTACCCGCAAGTTGTTGTCAGAACACCCAGAACATTATCAAGACGCCGCCTTGCAAGGTATTCAAGACATACTGCAGCACGCTGACAATAACACCATCAGCAGTATCAAAATGGGTACCACGGTAGGCACCAATGCCTTGCTGGAGCGCAAGGGTGCCGCCGTTGCCCTGCTCATAAATAAAGGCTATAAGGATTGCCTGCGCATCGCTTATCAAAATAGGCCAGACATTTTCGCATTACATATCCAAAAGCCTGAACCCCTGTACCAACACGTTATAGAAATTGACGCCCGGCACGATGCTGCTGGCCAAGAGCTGCAAGCGCTTAATCTCCCGCACATCAGCCAACAATTGCTTAGGCTTTATGGGCAAGGCCTACGCGCCATTGCAGTTGTGCTGATGCACGCCTGGCGTTATCCCGCGCATGAACTGGCCATAGCCGAATTAGCCAAAAACATAGGCTTTCAGCAAATTTCACTATCCCATCAGGTTAGCCCGCTGCCTAAAATCGTCAGCCGTGGCGATACCACAGTCGTTGATGCCTATTTGTCGCCGGTATTGCGGCATTATGTCCATCAATTACAGCAAGGCTTAATGCAGCAACACAATGCTTTACAACTGTTATTTATGCAATCCAATGGTGGCTTGGTCCAAGCTCAGGCCTTCCAAGGTAAAGACAGCATATTGTCGGGGCCTGCTGGCGGTATGGTAGGTGCGGTAGCCGTCTGCAAACAAGCCGGTTTAGACAAAATCATCGCGTTCGATATGGGCGGCACCTCTACCGATGTTGCGCATTATGCTGGTGAATTAGAACGCAGCTATGATACCGAAGTGGCGGGCGTGCGTATCCGTACCCCCATGATGGCCATTAATACCGTCGCTGCAGGCGGTGGCTCCGTGTTACATTTTGATGCTTTACGCTATCGGGTGGGCCCTGATTCCGCCGGCGCCAATCCCGGCCCTGCCTGTTATCGGCGCGGCGGCCCTTTAACCGTTACCGATGCCAATTTACTGCTAGGCAAATTGGCTAATTTTCCTGCTGTATTTGGCCCTGATGCTAATTTACCACCCGATATAGACTGTGTCCGGCAATTGTTTAGCACACTGGCTGAGCAAATTTATACTGCCACGGGCGACCGCCGTAGCCCAGAACAAGTCGCCGAAGGTTTTTTGACTATCGCCATCGAAAATATGGCCGACGCCATTAAGAAAATTTCGGTGCAAAAAGGCTATCACTTGGCTGAATACGCTTTATGCTGTTACGGTGCCGCAGGCGCACAACACGCGTGCCAGCTGGCCGACCGCTTAGCCATGCAAAGCGTGTTATTACATCCTTTGGCCGGGGTGCTATCGGCTTATGGCATGGGCTTGGCCGATTTTAGGGTAGTTAGGCAACACGCGCTAGAACAACCCTGGACAACGCTAGATATTCCGCAACTACTACAACATTTTGCCGGGCTAAGGCAATTAGCCCATGCCGAGTTACGCGCCCAAGGCATTCGCGATAACACTATAACTAACCAACAAACATTGGCCTTGCGTTACCAAGGCACGGACACTGCAGTCATGGTGGACTTTGCTGATACCATGGAACAAATTCAGCAGCTTTTTGAAGCTAAATACCGCCAACAATTTGGTTTTTGCTATAAAGACCGGCCTTTGCTGCTTGCCATATTACAGCTTGAATGCATAGCCAGCAGCGCTAGCGTAACCGATGCCTCAACTCCGGCAGAGCACTCAGGCCTAGGCCAGCCGCATAGCCACAGCCAACTGTTCAGCCAAAACCTTTGGCACGATGCCCCGGTGTTTTTGCGCGGGCAATTGGCAGCTGAACAACGCATTGCAGGCCCAGCCATCGTGCTGGAAGCCACTTCCACCATCGTTATTGAACCGGGCTGGCAAGCCCAATTAACCGCCCACGCAAACTTAATGCTCACCCGCGTTAAACCTATAGCGCCGCCTGCCTTAGCTGGCCACCCGATTGACCCTATATGGCTGGAGATTTTTAACAAGCGTTTTATGTCGGTGGCCGAACAAATGGGCTTTGTCCTGCAAAATACCGCGCACTCCGTGAATATTAAAGAGCGCCTGGATTTTTCTTGCGCCTTGTTTGATGCCGACGGCAACTTAATCGCCAACGCGCCACATATTCCCGTGCATTTAGGTTCCATGGGCGACAGCGTCAAAGCCTTGCTAACGTTACACGCAGAAAGCTTACAACCGGGTGATGCTTATTTGCTCAATTCACCTTACGCTGGTGGCACCCATTTGCCGGATATTACCGTGGTATCCCCAGTATTCAGTAACGATGGCCAGCAGCGTTTGTTTTTTGTCGCCGCGCGCGGCCATCATGCCGATGTTGGCGGCATAGCACCAGGCTCTATGCCTGCTAACAGCCGCCATATTGAAGAGGAAGGCGTAATCAGTGCCGGCCTTAAAATTTTAAGCCTAGGCCAGTTTCAAGACCACGCCATACGACAATGGCTAAACAGTAACCAGCACCCGGCACGTAACCCTGAACAAAACTTGGCCGACTTACAAGCCCAAATTGCCGCTAACCGTAAAGGTGCCGCACAATTGCACAGCTTGCTGGCGGATTATTCCCAGCCTGTGGTGATGGCCTATATGCAGCACGTACAAAACCATGCCGAAGCGTGTGTGCGTAAGCTTTTGCAAGGTTTAGCAGATGGCCACTTTGAATACACTATGGACCAAGGCGCTAAAATTGTGCTAAACATCCGCATTAACCGTGAGCAAGGCAGTGCCTGCATAGATTTTACCGGCACGACGCCGCAACTGGGCGATAATTTCAACGCCCCTGAGGCCGTTTGCAAGGCCGCGGTGTTATATGTCTTCCGCACTTTGCTGCAAGATGACATTCCGCTAAATGCTGGCTGCCTAAAGCCTTTGCACATTATTATTCCTGACGCCTGTTTACTCAATCCACAAGCGCCTGCTGCGGTAGTGGCCGGCAATGTGGAAACCTCGCAATACATTGTTGATGCCCTCTACGGCGCGTTAGGCGTTTTGGCGGCCTCGCAAGGCACTATGAACAACCTGACTTTTGGCAACCAGCACTACCAATATTACGAAACCATCTGCGGCGGCACTGGCGCGGGTGATGGTTTTAACGGTGCCGATGGCGTACACAGCCACATGACCAACTCGCGCATCACCGACCCTGAAATCCTGGAACAGCGCTTTCCCGTAGTCTTACAAGAATTTGCCATCCGCACCGGCAGCGGGGGTGCCGGGCGCAATAAGGGCGGCGATGGCGTCGTACGGCGCATTCAATTTAAAGCCGCAATGAGCGCTGGCATCCTCTCCAGCCATCGCATCCAGCCCCCTTTTGGCCTGCACGGCGGCCAAGCCGGTGCCACAGGCATAAACCGCATAATCCGCGCCGATGGCAGCGAACACAGACTTGCAAACTGCAGCGAGCTACAAATTAACCCAGGCGATACCCTCATCATAGAAACCCCAGGTGGCGGTGGCTTTGGGCAGGGTTAGTAAGTTTTTTTAAAGGCGAGTTGCTTAACCTGCGTATGACCCGCTTTAATATTTGGTGCCCTGCCCGCAGCCATTGCTTACGCCTAAAACGCAGTTGATGGCATTGCAACGCCTCTAGCGCCAGCGCTATTCCTGTGACAAATTGCCGCGCGACACTTTGGCGCTGTTCAAAAGCGGCAGATAACGATATGCTCCATAGGGCATATGCAAAGTTTTGTTGCATAAGAACACACTTTAAATTTTAAGCATAAGGTTGAGGTATTAAAAATGGATAAAATTACGGCATTATCGTTAAGCATTGGGGTTTTATCAGGCGTTGCAACATTTCTTGCAATTGGTCCTGCAGCAGGTGTGTTTTTTATATGGGCAGCAACTATCGCTTGGGCGGCTTATTTTTTACTGGGCGCCAATCAAGAAGCCGCGATTAATACCATAATTAACGGCATTTTTGGCGTGTTTATGGCGTGGTTAACCGCCGTGGCGATTACCAAGATTGATCCTGGCATTTCCATAGGCGCAGAAGTTGCCACCGCGCTTACCGTTGCCGTTGCCGTGTTAATCTTGTGCTTAGCCGCCAAGTTGCCACAATTTGCGGTGATACCAGTGGGCGTTTTAGGCTATTCCTCTACCTTTGCTTATTTACTGCAAACCCCCGATAAAATGAGCCAAGAAGTGCTATTGGGCAATTCCTTAGGTAACCCATTATTAGTGATTTCCATTTCCTTTATAGTCGGCTCTGTATTTGGCCATTTATCCAATCAAATTGCCGACAAATTAGTTCAAACCGGCAAGCTCCCTATCAGAAAATAAAGCTAAACCCATCTAACGGGCACTCGCCCATCGCAAAACTGGTGGATTAGCTGCAAGGCTATCCACCACACAAGTTGTCGCTTAAAGCCCACATAGCTCAGATATTAGTAGACACTAAATTCATAAGCCTTAAGCATAACAAACCCGCAACAAGCATGATTTTAGCTCAGGATTACGCTAACGATGTCAAGAGTTACCACTTGGTGAGCCCGTTAAACGTCTATAAATAGCAAGATAGCCGATCGTAATCGCTTTTATCTAGTATGCTGCGAACGGGTTTTTTGCTGGCGGGTAAGGATTGGTTTTTGGCTGGGTAGGTTTAGGCGGTTGTTTTTGATTTTCCGCTTGCTCTGCTTTTGCTATTTCGGCATCGGCTAAAATTTTAGCTTTTAAAGTTTTGTCCAATCCGGCTAGGCCAGGGCAGGTTGACAGGGTCATCCCGCAGCAGCTGTTCATGCGTGGTAGAGGCGATGATAATGCCTACATACAACAACAACGATAAAAACGTGAGGGTAAAATTACGCAGTTCCGCGGCCTCGCCACGCACGCGTTCAAGCATACTGGTGGCATCGGGCACTTTAGCGGGTTTTGGTTTTTGCGGTAAAGGCAGCATAATAATCCCTGACGAGTTGCCGCCCCAGTATAAGCTTAAACCTAGGTTAAGCAAACGCCCTAGCGCCACTACCCCGTGGCTAGCATCTTGCGCCTGTTACCCGTAGCGTTGAGCCCTGCTAAAGCTAATCGCCCTATAAAATTACACTAGCCTGTGATTAGGTATTGTCTAGAATTAGCTAATCATAGAAGATATAGCGGGTAAGCTTTATAGTGTATTAAGGGCTACTGCCCACTGAGTGGCCAGCTAGAATAGCCTACTTAACAATCCTTATTTATCAACCACATTATTAAGCGGGGCAAAAGCGTATGCGCAGAAATTATGGCGGCTTGATGTTGTCTATCAAAGCTTAAGCATCAGCGCCATGCCGCATACAGCTGACCCTTTGGCACCGATAGGTGTGTTTGACTCTGGCGTGGGCGGGCTTTCGGTTTTACGGGCGCTTAGGCAAAAGCTGCCGGGCGAGTCGTTTATTTACGTGGCGGATAGCGGCCATGGGCCTTATGGCGACCGTTCACCAGATTTTATTGAAGTGCGCGCCAACGCATTAGCAGGATTTTTGGTGTCACACCGGGTAAAAGCCTTGGTGCTGGCTTGCAACACCGCTAGCGTGGTGGCGGCCAGCCGTTTGCGTGCGCAGTATACCTTACCAATAGTGGCGTTGGAGCCAGCCATTAAGCCTGCCGTGCTACTAACCGTAACCAAGGTTGTACTGGTGTTAGCCACCACCAATACCATCCGTAGCCCTTCTGTCGCCAATTTGTGCAGCACCTATGGGGCGGAAGTAAATATTATTTTGCAGCCTTGCCCAGGGCTGATGGAACAGGTTGAACGCGGCCTGTTTAAGCATAGTGAAACCAGGCGCTTGCTGGAAAAATACATAATGCCAGGCTTGGCGGCTGGCGCAGACACTATTGTTTTAGGCTGTACACATTATGCTTTTTTGGCTGAGGAAATTGCACTTATCGCAGGTGTTTCAGTTTCCTTGGTGGAGCCTTCCGAGGCTATCGCCAGACAGCTAATGCGACGGCTTGCGACCCCCCCGGCACCCTGCCACACGCCAACTGAAGCAGCCTTTTACACCTCAGGTTCCCCGGCTGCCTTAGCGGATTTCCTAAGTTCCGTTGGCGAGCCACATAGCCAGGTGTATGCCTTACCGACGGCGCATAATAGCTAACACGCTTGTCTAGCGCTTGCTTTACAGCGCAGTATTACAGTTACTGTTAGTCTTTGCATCCTTATAAAAACAGGGCATCGTCTTGGTTTTGTATGGCCTTACCGTGTCCAATTCAATTTATATCAACTAACTTATTATCTTTGGATTTTCTAAGGTTTGGGGATTGATATTCAAGCATCCCACTCCATATTAACTGGAGCTAATCTATCAACCCATCAGAAAGGATAATTATGGATGCCAATTTTTGGCTGCGACGCTGGGAAAACAATGAAATTGGTTTTCATGAGCGTGAAGCTAACCCCTTATTACTTAAATATTTCGATAAACTGTGTTTAACTGAAGGCAAGCGTGTTTTTATACCGTTGTGCGGTAAAACGCTGGATATTGCGTGGTTTTTATCTAAAGGCTATCGTGTTGCCGGGGCGGAATTAAGCAAGCTTGCTGTGGGCCAACTGTTTGAGGGGCTAGGCTTGGAGCCAACTATTACAACCCTAGGCGAGCTTGAACATTACAGCGCACAAAATATTGATATTTTTGTTGGGGATTTATTTAAGTTATCTAGCGAACTGCTGGGGCCAGTAGATGCTATTTATGACCGTGCAGCTTTAGTAGCATTGCCGGAGCCAACGCGCATTTTATATACCGCCCATTTAATGGCCATTAGCGCTAAAGCGCCCCAGCTGTTAATTTGCTATGAGTATGACAACAGCCAAATGGATGGCCCGCCGTTTTCGATTACTAGCGCAGAAGTTAAGCAACACTATAGCGCCAGTTATACCTTAACCTTGCTAGAAAGCCTGGATGTGCCTGATGGTTTTAAACGCAAGTTTCCAGCCACTGAGAGTGTTTGGTTATTAGCTTAAGCCCACGTTCACTGGGCTTGGGCTGGTGGTAAATTGTTCCCGGCTAATGGCGTAATAAACACAGGGTTCATATCGGTTACGCGCCTGCGCCCAAACTAATCGCTCGCCTTGGCAGTGCATGCTTAAGCGTTGCATTAATGTGATTGAGGGTTGATTTTCAACTTGAGCACCGCCTTCTATCGTAGCTAATTTGAGTTCTTCAAAGGCGACTGCCAGAGCGGCATTAGCCGCTTCTTGCGCATAGCCTTGGTGTTGAAAAGCCGCCCCTAGCCAAAAACTAAGTTCACCGATGTCAGCTTGCGCTTGGCGGCGGTAGATGTGCAACCAACCTATGCTTGCAGGCTCTTGCCTGCGTTGTATTACAAAACACAAGGCTTGTTTTTGAGCTATTTCTGTAAGTGCATGGTCTATGCGGCTTGCAGCCATGGCTGCGGTCATAGGCACGGGCCAAGCTGCTAGCCAGCGGCTAATTTCTGCTGTCATCAAACCCGCGAGCACTGCCGCATCGCCAGCGTTGGGGCTGCGTAAACCTAACCTTGCCGTGCTAATGCCAGAACTCACACTCGCTTTATTGTGCACTGGGTGAGCCTGTGTTTTGCATTACCAAATTATAGTGTTCAACGCTAGGCATGGGCTCATAAAAATGGTGTAACAACGCCCGCCATGTTTGGTATTGCTGCGAGCCACGAAAGCCCTGGGTATGGTCTTCCAATGTGCGCCAATACACTATTAATAAATATTGGCTGGGATTTTCTATACAACGCTGTAATTGGTGGGAAATATAGCCATTAGCCGCCGCAATAATCGCTGAGGCCTGCTGAAACGCTTGTTCAAAAGCCGCTGTTTGGCCTGATTTAATATTTAATATGGCAATTTCTAAGACCATAATGCAACGCCTACCGATAACGTTAAAGGCAAACAGACATTCTATAAGAAGGCTATCGTCTTCAGTTATAATAACAAAGGCTGGGCTTTTTGTACTGGCTCAGTAATTAACCTTACATTTTGGCTTAATTACTAAACCTTTTACTGATTTTACGGCCAAAAACGCTAGTTTAGTTTTAAAATAGCGGCCGTTTAAACATAAAATGTGCATAGGCAACCCTGCATGAAACACTATAACTCCACTCTCTTCCATTTCGAATTATGCTGAATTATCCCCATATAGACCCTGTTGCGATTAGTCTTGGCCCGTTAAAAGTGCATTGGTATGGCCTGATGTATTTAACCGGGTTTTTGGCGGTTTATCTGATTGGCCAAAAGCGTGCTGAAAAACCTTGGTCGCCGATTACCCCTGAGGCGGTTGAAGACTTGGTCACCTATGGCGCGCTAGGTGTTATTTTGGGCGGCCGGATAGGCTATGTTTTATTTTACAATTTCAGCGTTTTTTTAAGCGACCCTATCAGTTTATTTAAAATCTGGGAAGGCGGCATGTCATTTCATGGTGGCATGCTGGGGGTTTTTGTCGCCATGTGGTTTTTAACCAAAAAATATAACTGTACGGTCTTACAACTAACCGATTTTATTGCCCCATTAGCGCCGATAGGCTTAGGTGCCGGGCGGATTGGTAATTTTATCAATGCTGAATTGTGGGGCCGCACAACCGATGTGCCGTGGGCTATGGTGTTCCCTAACGGGGGCAGCTTGCCTAGACACCCGTCGCAGTTGTATGAAGCTTTTTTAGAAGGGTTTGTACTGTTTGTTATTTTGTGGCTATACACCAAAAAACCACGGCCTAGTATGTCAGTCACAGGGTTGGCGCTGTTTTGTTATGGCTGTTTTCGTTTTTTTGTGGAGTTTTATCGCATGCCAGATGCGCATTTAGGCTTTATCGCGCTAGATTGGGTAACCATGGGACAAATTTTATCAACCCCAATGATCCTGGTTGGTGCCTTAATGGTCTATTTTGCCTATCGCAAAACTGCCTGATAGCGCTATGGCATAGGATAGGTAGATGAAACAGTATTTAGATTTGGTACAAAGCATTTTTGACCATGGCAGCTGGCAAGAAAACCGCACCGGTGTGCGTACGCTAAGCTTGCCGGGCGCAATGATGCGTTTTGACCTACAACAAGGCTTTCCAGCCGTAACCACCAAAAAACTGGCTTTTAAATCAGCACTAGGTGAATTAGTGGGTTTTCTGCGCGGCGCGACCAACGCCGCCGAATTCCGCCAATTAGGCTGTAAAGTTTGGGATCAAAATGCCAACGCAAATCAGCAATGGTTGGCCAATCCTAATCGCTTAGGTGAAGATGACTTAGGCCCGGTTTATGGCGCACAGTGGCGGCAATGGCCGGCCTATAAACTTATCCCCTTATCAGCGCCAGCTAGCACAGAACAAATTGCCGCGGCCATAAATCTAGGCTACCGGCAGCTTGGTGTAATCGCGGAAGACAGCCTACACATGCAACCGGCCAGTGCCCTGCTGTACAAAGCAATAGACCAACTTCGGCAATGTTTGGATACCATTAGGACTAACCCTGCTGACCGTAGAATCTTATTCCATAGCTGGAATTGTGCCCAACTGGATACCATGGCGTTGCCGCCCTGCCATTTGCTCTATCAGTTTTTAGTAAACTCGGCGCAGCAAGAAATATCATTGTGTTTATATGTCAGAAGCAATGATTTAGGGTTAGGCGCACCGTTTAATTTAACGGAAGCCGCAGCCTTATTACATTTGGTTGGGCGCCTAACGGGTTATAAGCCACGCTGGTTTAGCTATTTTATTGGTGATGCCCATATTTATGAAAACCATATCGACATGCTACAACAGCAATTGGCCAGAACACCATTTCCGGCACCTCAGTTAGTGATCTCTGAGCGTATTCCAGCCTATGCTGAAACCGGTCTATATGAACCAGAATGGCTAGAAAACATCCACCCAGATGACTTTATCTTACAAGGTTATCAGCACCATCCCCCGCTTACCGCCAGTATGGCGGTTTAAGCAATGCTTATAACTAAGCCGATGATAGCAGCCGCCGTCTGACCAAAATACCAGCATGTCATAGCTTTGCCTTAGCCGCCTTGGCCTAGGCAAACCGCTTGGGGGATTTCCACCGCCAGTGGTTGATATAAACAACTCCCCGCCTAGCCCACCATGTTTTCACGCGCTTAAGCAAGCCAACCTACAAACTATAAAATAATGCGCTAAGCGAGTTATAGCTTAGTAAAACCTTAATTATTAATATGTTAGTTTGCTTGCTTAGTATTTTTTAAGGGCACTAATATCCGCACTTTGGCTATTGGTATGATTACTGCTCAACTGGCTTAACTTATCCATAGCCGCTAAAACTTAGCACAGCGTAGTCGGTTTTAGGCCTTATGGCCAAAATTAACGCCCTAAGTTCCCTGGGCTTGCTAAGCTAGATAGCATAGCGGTAAACATTTGTTGCGATGGATAGGGTTTATAAAATTCAGTCTTATTATTAAGGAATAACTATGTTTAAGCTAAAAAATAAGATTAAAGCATTGGCTTTTTTCTTTGTACTCCCCTTAACCAATGCCCACGCTGGCGGCCCTGATACCAGCAATATATTTGGGGTTTGGGGTGGATTACAATTACAAGGCGACTTTAAATTCTTATCCCCTGAGCTTAATAAATTCCAATGGCTGGTTTTAAACCAATCTCGTACCCGAGATGACTCTTTCCGCGGCTCAAGGCTTACTGAAAACCTTTTATTTAGCCAATTGGGTTACCAGATAAATGACAACGCTGCTGTTTGGCTAGGCTATGTCCATGATTGGATAAATCCGCTGGATAAATCACCTTTTCAAGAAAGCCGGCCTTACCAAGATTTTGTTTGGAACCAAAGCTTTGGTGATTTTAAGTTTACCAGCCGTAGCCGGTTTGAAGAACGTATCAACCAAACCACCGGAGATACCGGTTACCGGCCTCGTGAATTGATTCAAGTTAGTCACCCTATCCCTTATGTAAAAGGCTTAAGCGCTTATGTTGGTGATGAAGTATTGTTTTATGTCAATAAAAACAAGTTTGGTAAACAAGGCTTTAGTGAAAACCGTATATTAGCTGGCTTTAGCTATCAAGCTACACCTCACGTCGGGCTAGATTTAGGCTATTTAGGCCAGTATGTGGACAATCTTTCCGGCAACAATCTTTTCACACATAATTTACAAGCCAATGTACGCTACAAGTTTTAGCTTGTAGTGTAACTTAATAAATTCAGCGCCCATGCCTTTAAGGCTTTAAAAGACTTCTATTAGCTTAGGGACAAGCTAATGATTCTCTGTGTTAATATTGCAATAATGTATTCAGGTATATACCTTATAACCACGGCTTTCTTGCTAAACGCTATTTAGGATAATGTGGATCTTTTTTGCAATTAGGACTTTTTAAATGCTTGAGCAAATAAAACTTTTTTTTGAACAACACCTGGCACTGTCATCACCGGAAGGCAATTTAGAAGATAAGCTAAAAATTGCCACTGCCGTATTATTTCTGGAGATGATGCATATAGATGACAAGGTTGAATTAAAAGAACAACATTTAATTTCTGATCTGATGAAGCAAAAGTTTGCGATGACGGATGATGAAATTAAACTGCTAATCGAGCTTGCTGAACAGCAACGGCATGATGCCACCGATTATTTTCAATTTACCTCATTAATCAATAAAGAATACAGCGCAGAGCAAAAAAACCAGCTGATTGAGTCACTTTGGCAAATTGCTTTTATTGACGGCGTTATCGATATGCATGAAGAGTATTTGGTACGTAAAATTGCCGAACTTTTGTATGTGCCACATGCTGACTTTATCAAAGCAAAAAACCGGGTGATACCTGATTGAGCTAACCGGCTTTTGCCATGCAAGTCTTGCGCTAAGCCGCCGAGTTTAGCGCCCTTTTCTTTGGGGTTTAACCTGTTTAATAAACAGGCTGCCTATCCAGCCCGTTAAGTCGGCATGCCTATTGAACATCTTCCAATGCGCTAACATTACAACATTGTATAGTTTTGGGAAGCGTCCTGTAATGTGGGCCTAGGTATTCTATATACCACATCAGGCAATACCGCCTGATAAAACCGAGGATAGAGAACATGAAAAAACGACACCCTAAAATTCTAACTAGCTTGTGTGCTATGGTCCTTATCGGCAGTATGGCTAATTTGGCCCTAGCCGGAAATTCTAAAGATAAAGAAGCTAAAGAGTTGCAATTGTTTAAACAAGCTTCCATTTCATTACTGGATGCGATTAAGGCCGCTGAAGATAAAACCGGTGGCAAGGCGATAGAAGCAGAGATTAATGAGAAATCGGCTGCGGTGCAATTTGAAGTTGAAGTTTTAAAAGACGGCCAAGTCCATGAAGTCATGGTTGATGGAAAAACCGGTAAGGTGCTGAAAGTAGCACTGGAAGACGACGCTGATGAAATTTCAGAAAACGATAAGGACTAAGTGTTAAGGCTAGGGGACATACTCTAACCCAATTATTCATGAAAATATTAATCATAGAAGACGACACCCAAACTAGGGACTATGTAGCGGCTGGCCTTAAGGAGGCCGGCCATACTGTTGATGTGGCGAAAGATGGCTACGAAGGCTTGTTTCTAGCGCAAGAAGGCAGCTATGTTTTGCTGATTGTTGACCGCATGTTGCCTGGGTTAGACGGGCTTAGTGTGGTAAAAAAACTGCGTAGCTCAGGTGTGTCGGTACCGGTATTATTTCTGACCACCATGTGTGGGATTGATGACCGTGTTGAAGGTTTAAATGCGGGCGCAGACGATTATCTGGTCAAACCATTTGCCTACAGTGAATTTGAAGCACGGGTTAATGCCTTGTTAAGAAGGCCTAGGGACACGATAGAACAGAAGTTTTTACAAGTGTCCGACCTTAAAATTGATCTGATGAAAAGAGTAGTGAGCCGGGATGGCGAAGCTATAGACCTACAACCCACGGAATTCCGCTTACTTGAATACCTCGTGCGCCATGCTGGCCAAGTAGTGACCCGCACTATGCTGCTTGAAAATGTTTGGGATTTTCATTTTGACCCTAAGACCAATATTGTCGAAACCCATATCAGCCGCTTGCGCAGCAAACTCAATATCCGGGATAAACACGATTTAATCCAAACTGTGCGCGGTGCAGGCTACATGGTTTATGAAACTCTCTAACCTGGTCGGCACCACTAGCTTTAAGTTATCTGCACTGTATTTAGGGCTGTTTTTATGTTCATTCCTCGCCCTAGGGACTACCGTGTATTGGCTAACGACACAATCCTTAGAACAACAATTGAAAAATAATTTAAGCTCGGAAATATCCCGGCTTAAATCTGAATATGCTACCGGCGGTTTACCAGAACTTATCACCGAGCTTAAGGAAGTGACCGAACCTAATAGCCATCATCTTATGGTATACAGCTTACTGGACCAAAATGGCCAGTTGCTAGTAGGAAATCTTAGTCGATTTGAACTAGCAGAAGGTTGGCAAACACTTAAACTGCCTTCGCCTAAATCAAAGCCAAACGCAAACCACGGGATGCTGCTAACCCGTGTTATCGCTTTACCCAACCAGCTATGGTTAGGCGTAGGTTATGCAAGCGATATTGTTGAGGACGCCGGTGCCGCAATTATACAGGCATTTTTATGGGGCTTGCTCTTGGTTATAGTACTAGGCGTAGCCGGTGGTTTGTATATTAGCCATCTTTTCCTAAAAAAAATTGGCCGGATCACCCAATCTACCCAAGCCATTATTGCCGGTGATTTAAGCCACCGCTTACCGGTTTCTGAAAAACGCGATGAGTTAGATAAACTGTCTATCTTGCTAAACCGTATGCTCGATAAAATTGGCGCATTAATACTAAACGTGCAGCAGGTTTCCAACGATATTGCGCACGACTTACGCACCCCGATCAGCCGTTTGAAATTCCGGCTTGAAGATGCACTTAAAAAAAATCTGTCAGAATCCCAATATAACCAAGAATTGACTTCTGCGATTGCCGAAGTGGATACCATACTGGCTACTTTTTCCGCACTCTTAAGGATTTCTCAAATTGAGTCGCATTCCCGCCGCAGCGGCTTCAAGGTAGTTGACCTAGCTGAGATTGCCGCTTCCGTAACCGAGGCCCTGTGCCCCGTAGCCGAAGAGCAAGGGAAACGCATTAGCACTGCCATTCAAGAACATATCGAATGGGTTGGCGATAAAGAACTATTAACCCAGCTAGTGTTTAACCTAGTGGAGAACGCCATCCTGCATACCGCAGAAAACACCCGTATTCTGGTCAGTGTAAGACCATTCGATGACCGGGTTGAATTAATTGTTGCCGATAATGGCACAGGAATTGGCAATGAACACCACCAAAAAGTATTTCAGCGTTTTTATCGCTTAGATCAAAGCCGGACTAGCACCGGCAATGGCTTAGGCTTAAGCATAGTCGCCGCCATAGTGGAACTTCATGACGGCACGGTCAGCTTGGCCGATAACCAACCAGGGCTTAAAGTTGTGGTCAATTTATGGAAAAAGTGAACACCACTGTGCAGCAAAAATATAACGCGCTGCAACAGCCATTAGCCCTAGTTATCAGCATAAGCTTATCCGTAGCCAGCTGTGCGCAGTTTCAAGATCGCCAACTGAAACCGTCTGAGTCTATCGGGCGTATCGAAACCCGCACCTTGTCTGACACTAATTTAAAGCAATTTATCAATACGGCGCTTAACCAAGATGATGGCCAGCCTATTCCGCTATGGAATTTAGACCGGCTTAGCTTAGCGGCAATCTATTATCATCCTGATCTTGCCCTGGCACGCGCGCAAGCAGACACGGCTAGCGCTGCAATTACCACGGCGGGGCAACGGCCTAACCCTAATGTCTTGCTCTCCCCAACATGGGTAACCAACCTAGCGGCCGCGGCAACACCTTGGATTATTGCCGCCAATATCAATTTACCTATCGAAACCGCAGGCAAACGCGGTTTTCGCTTAGACAAAGCCAAACACCAAACTAATGCCGCCCGCTTGCGTATAACCGATGCGGCTTGGCTAGTGCGGGGGCGCTTGCGTGTGGCCTTACTCGAAGTTTATGCCGCGACAGAAACTGTGCGCCTACTGAAGCAACAGCTCGGTATTCAACAATCGATAATGCAACGGCTTGAACAACAGCGATCTGTTGGTGAAATTGGCCCGCTGGAAATAACCCGTTCAAATATTGCCGTAAAGCAATTACAGCTGAACGCCAGTGCGGCGCACAAACGGGCGGCGGAAAGCCGAGTGTTATTGGCCACCGCTATTGGCATACCGGTTGAAGGTTTAGATGGGATAGCGCTAGATTTTACCCCGCTTGCTAGCCCACCAAATATGAAAAGCCTAGCAGTTGCACAACTTAAGCAACAAGCCTTGTTGCATCGCCCCGATATCTTGGCGGCACTGGCCGATTACGCTGCCGCGCAAGCCACGTTACAACTGGAAATTGCTAACCAGTATCCGAATATTCAAGTAAACCCCGGTTATACCTTTGATTTAGGAGCTAATTATTGGAGCTTAGGCGCCACTGCATTACAGCTGCCTATTTTCCATCAAAACCAAGGCCTTATTGCCGAAGCTGAGGCCAAACGACAGGAGTCCGCCGTGCGTTTTGAAGCCTTGCAACTGCGCATACTCGGCGATATTGACAAAGCCCATGCCGGTGTTGCCGCAGTAATGGCTAAATGGGATGCTGCTGAACAGCAAATCCATATTGGCCAGGACAATCTCGATACCCTCCAAAGCCTAACGAAGCTAGGCGAAACCGATCAACTGGCCCTGCTCGGCGCGCAGTTGGAAGCAGCCGTCACTGAACGGGCGCGCTTTGATGTGCTGGTTGAGACCCAACAAGCGCTTAATGTGCTAGAAGATAGCTTGCGTATTCCGCTCGCATCAACATTCAGCACAGCTTTAATTGCCAACTCGGCCAATAAGAAAAACCCCTGATGAAAACTAATAGTTGTCTGGCTATGGCCATATTCATGTTCTGTTTAGCCCTGCAAAATACCGCCCTATCAGCAGATGAGCCAGAGTTTGTAACCGATGTGGCCGTGCAAATTGGACAAGTTACACGGAAAACTTTACGTCGCTATGTCATGTCATTTGGCAGGGTTGAACCGCAAGCGGCCATCAATGGCCAGCCACCTGCCAGTTCAAAAATTGCTGCACCGCTTATGGGGATACTTAACCAAGTCTATTGTGAAGAAGGCCAGCGCGTAGTCAAGGGCGCACGATTATTCGAACTTGATACCCGCTCAGCCGATGCCTTAATTGAAAAAGCCAAGGTTGCTGTTGAGTTTGCCCAGAAAAACTTTGCCCGTAAACAGGCCTTGAATGCCGCCGACAACATTGCGCGCAAACTTTATGATGATGCCGATCAACTCCTGCAAGCCGCCCGCAAAGATTTATCCAACGCACAAATCCAACGTGAATTATTAGTAATCAAAGCGCCTTTAACGGGTACCGTGGCAGCTATCCATTTTAAACCTGGCGAAGCTATAGGCGTAAACGCTGTGTTGGCAGATTTAATTAACCTGGACCGATTAGACTTAGCACTCAAAGTGTCCAGTCAAGAAGCCTTGGCACTACGCGTAGGACAGCCAGTTGACATCTATACCGAAAGCAACGCACAACGCGCCGCGTCCAGTAACGTAGCGTTTATTAGTCCGCAAATCGATCCGCTTAGCGATACCGTATTGCTTAGGGTTCCACTGAGCCCTAGTGCCAGCATACGGCCTGGCCAATTTATTAGCGCGCGTATCGTTGTTGAAGAACGCCAACAACGTTTGGCTGTTCCCGTCAACAGCGTAGTAACCAACGGCGATATAAGCCTGATTGCATTGGTTGAGGGCAATCAGGCTAAACAGAAAAGGGTTAAGCTAGGCTTGCGGGATGGGGATTTTGTCGAGATAGAAGGTGAGGGTATCAAGGAAGGTATAACGCTAGTTACCGAAGGCGTATACGGCCTACCGCCTGCAACCCGTATCCAAGTGGTTAAATGAAGCCAGCGCCCATGATGCCCTTACAACCCTCGTTTGCCGTCCGTCATAGCTTGGCCATTGCGTTTATATGTCTGGCCTTGAGCCTGGGCGGGATTTATGCTGCCTTTGGGATGCCATCTTCAATTTTCCCGCAAACTAATTTCCCGCGTGTGGTTATCTTGATAGATAACGGCGTGATGCCTGCCAATGAAATGATGGCTACCATCACCCGTCCAGTCGAAGAGGCCATGAAAGATATTCCTGGCGTACTGACAGTGCGTTCGAAAACAGGCCGTGGCTCGGCTGAAATCAATGTGTTTTTCACCTGGAAAACCGATATGCTGCAAGCCGAACTTTTTGTTCAAGGCCGTCTTGGTGTTGTCCAAAAAGCACTACCCGTTACGGCTACCTCAGCAGTTTGGCGGCTTACTTTTGCTGCCTTTCCCGTGGCCGGGCTCAGTTTGACAGGAGCCGACCATAAACTTACCGAACTTTGGGAAACCGCCCGCTATAGCTTACAACCCCGGCTGTTACGCATTCCTGGTGTCGCCCGTATTGGTCTAGTTGGTGGCCGTGCGCCTGAATATCAGGTTGTTGTTGATGCCTTGCGTCTGCAAGCGCTAAACCTAAGCCTTAGCCAGGTGACCGATGCGCTCGTCAAAAATAGCCTAATCACGCCAACCGGCATGCTCGAAGAAGATTTTAAACTTTATCTGACCGTGGTAGACGGCCGCGTACATAACATTGAAGAGATTGAAAACCTAACCCTCCCAAGTGCCGCTGCTGGCCCTACCCAAACCTTAGCTGTGGCACCGGCGAATACAAGCACTGGACATCCCATCCGCATCAAGGACTTCGCTAAGGTAGAACGTACCCAAGAGCCGGTTTTTAACCGCGTCACTGCCAATGGTGTCAATGCAGTCTTGCTTAATGTCTACAGCCAGCCAAATGGCAGCACTTTGGACATCGTCAAGCAACTGGAACAGGAGTTGGCTACGCTCAAAAAGGTGCTGCCACCGGATATGCAGGTATCTGTTTTCTATGACCAGTCACTTCTAGTAGGCGCATCAATGCAAAGTGTCTGGGAAGCCATATTTTTAGGCTTGGCGCTTTCTATCGCTATCCTCTACCTTTTTTTAAGGAATTGGGCGGCCACCTTGATCGCTGCGGCGGTAATTCCGATCACTGTTTTAATCACCTTGCTCGTGCTCCGCGTCATGGGACTTAGCTTTAACTTAATGACCTTGGGCGGCATTGCTGCCGCGATAGGCTTGGTTATTGATGATGCAATCGTGGTTGTTGAAGCGGTACATGCAAAAATTTCCGCTGGTCTGCCACGGCTTGCCGCGGTCAAGCAGGCCTTAGGGGAAATCTTACGGCCTTTACTAGCCTCCACCTTAACTCCGGTAGTGGTGTTTATACCCCTGGCCTTTCTTGATGGCGTGGCCGGTAGCTTTTTTAGGGCGCTGGCGTTAACCATGGTGGTGTCACTGCTGACTTCATTGCTCTTGGCCGTAACCTTGATTCCATCACTCGCTGCCAGATGGATGCCAGCGGCTAAACCATCACCCGAAAAAACCGCATTTTTAAACTTGGAAACTGGCGACTCACGCTGGCTGGAAAAGATTATTACCGGCTATGAGAAAGTCTTACGCGCTGCCGTCAAGCAAGCCAGGACGATGGTGCTGAGCTGTTTGTTGATCCTGGCGCTGGGTATCTGGCTTTTTGGACACTTGGAAAGCGAATTCCTGCCTTTTATGGATGAAGGTGGCTTCGTGATTGATTACCATTCCCCTTGGGGAACCAGCTTGACTGAAACTGACCGGCAATTGCGCCTAGCCGAAACAATTTTGCGCGCCATGCCCGAACTTGAGAGTTATTCCCGGCGTACCGGTGCAAGGCTGGCCTTAGGTATTTCACAAGCGCACAAAGGCGATTTTTTAGTTAAATTAAAAACCCAACGCCACCGTAAAACTGACGAGGTAGTGGCGGACCTACGCAAACAACTACATACCGCAGTGCCTGGGCTGCACTGGGAGTTTGCTGGCATCTTAGGCGACCTTATCGGCGATTTAACTTGGTCGCCACGACCTATCGAAATCAAGCTGTTCTCCACGGATGTTGAATGGCTCAAGCAAAAAGCACCGCAAATTGAAGCCGAACTTGGCAAAATCACGGGTGTGGTCGATACCTATGACGGCCTGGAAACAACCGGGCCTTCCTTAAGCATACGGGTACGCCCTGTGGATGCCCAACGGTTTGGCCTGACCATCAATGATGTAGGCATAGCAGTGAGTACTGCCATGCTTGGACAAAAAGCCTCCTATGTCTTGGAAGGCGACCGTGTCGTCAACATCCGCGTCAGGATGGCGACAGACACCACCCGGCAAATTGCCGACCTACGGGAATTATTGTTACGCTCTTTAGATGGCCGAACAGTCAAATTGTCGCAAGTCGCCGATGTGATAATCGAAGCGGGGCAATTGGAGTTGCAGCGCGAAGACCTGCGGCAACTGGTAGCCATATCTGCGCGCCTGGAAAACCGTGATCTGGGCAGCGCCATTAGCGAAATCAAGGCGAAATTCAGTCAGGATAAAACACTACCGCCTGGGGTATTGGAATTTGGCGGCCTGTTTCAGCAACAGCAGGAATCTTTTTATAATCTGCTGCTCGTGCTATTCGCTTCCGTATTTCTGGTGTTCACTGTGTTGCTAATCGAGTTTCGGTCATTCTATCAACCCATTGCCATTGTCTTCGGCTCGCTATTAGCAATGTTTGGTACCGTACTGGCCTGGTATCTAACCGGCACTTCGGTGAACATTGTGTCGTTGTTGGGGGCGATAATTGGTATTGGCGTAGTTGCCAAAAACGGCATCTTAATGCTGGATTCGGTAAACCGGTTTGAAGCGCAAGGGCAAAATCTAGCGGATGCCCTGGTGGAATCAGGCCGGCGACGTTTACGTCCGGTATTAATGACCTCATTAGCTGCGGCCTTAGGCTTATTGCCTTTGGCTTATGGGATAGGCGCTGGATCGGACATGCTTAAACCCTTGGCGATAGCGGTGATCGGTGCATTGATGCTGTCCTTGCTGCTGTCCCTGGTGGCAACGCCCACGGTTTATTTTCTCATGCGGGGCAGGCAAGCACTTAAACCTATTGCTTGAAACTGCGTAGGTGTTAAAGCCTTAAATCAAATCTAATGGGTCAGACTTGATTGAAAATAAAGTCCACGGGCATGTAATCGACAATCAATCAAGTCTGACCCCTTCGATAATTATGTTAAGCGAAGCTGGTGTTTATCCCTCTTGATGTTGCAAAGAATTAATGTAACGCGTTGTTCATCTGTATAAATCCTTGTAACCCATGCCGAAATGTTTTTTTAGGATAAAAGTGCCTATGCCGGGCTAAGTATCCAAAATGACAAAATCGTGAGCGTCCGCATAGCGGGTCAGAGCCGATCCAATGGACTCAACACGCCCCTGCCACCTTTATTCAACACATGGGTATAAATCATTGTTGTAGAAACATCGCTATGTCCCAACAACTCCTGCACCGTGCGTATGTCATAACCTGATTCCAGCAAATGGGTCGCAAACGAATGCCTTAATGTATGCGGCGTGGCGGGCTTGGCAATCCCCGACGCCTGCACCGCTTTTTTCATCGCCCGCTGCAATAGTTTTTCGTCGACATGATGACGGCGCTCCACACCGCTACGCGGATCAAGCGAATAACTGCCGGAAGGAAAAATATACTGCCAACTCCATTCCGTTGCTGCGTTAGGATACTTAACCGCCAACGCGCCAGGTAGAAAAACATTCGCCTTGCCGACACGCTTGTCATCTTCAAACAACGTCCGTCGCTGTTCCAAATGCGCAGTCAGTCCGGTCGCAGCCGAAGACGGCAACATCGTTACCCTGTCCTTACCGCCTTTGCCGTCACGGATCAGAATCTCACAACGTTCAAAATCCACGTCCTTGACGCGCAAACGTACGCACTCCATCAAACGCAACCCGCTTCCGTACAATAGACTCGCCATCAAGCCATGCATGCCTTTCATTCTCGCCAGCACTTCCCGCACCTCGGAACGTGTCAACACCACAGGTAAACGCTGCGGCTGCTTGGCACGCACCACATTAGCCAGCCACGGCAAATCTATTCCCAACACCTCTTTATATAAAAACAATAGCGCCGACAACGCTTGGTTCTGCGTCGAAGCCGATACATGCCCATCCACGGCCAGATGCGTTAAAAACGCTTCCATTTCCGCAGCACCCATCTCTTGGGGATGACGTTTGTTATGAAACAAAATAAATCGTTTGATCCACTGCACATATTGCGTTTCAGTACGAATACTGTAGTGCTTGATGCGAATACGATCACGCACCTGATCCAGCAGCTTTGGGGGTGTATTTAGATTTTGCATAAAAAGGTTGCTATCAATAATATTGCACTGCTAGAATCAACTCTAACGAATTACCGAGGTGGCATTATACGCCGGTAATTCCAATGCTTTAAATTTGATATACACCTAAAAAGGTGTCTACTTAACGTTAGGCATAATTTTGAGGGCATATAGGAGCGGGTGGCACGGCGAACCAAATCAACCTTTATTTTTTATTAACGTGACAAATATAGTAGTAAATGAAGTTCAAAGTGTGAGCGGTTCAACTCCGTCTCATAAAACAAAAAGGCAAAGTAGTAAATCAACGAATACTTTAAGAAAAAAAGGAGTAAAACATGGCAAAAAATGTCATTAAGTTCAAACTGAAAATCAAGAAGGGGGTTGTTGGTTTTGCCGTGTTTTTATTGCTGGGAGTGTGCGGTGTATTCCCCACCCGACCCTATGTGTCTTCAAATACCATACCTATCTATCAAACTGGACTTGTGAAAGCGTTCTTCGATGAAAGGTTTTTTAATAACGAAGGTTGAGCAGCCTGATACCGTTGCAAATTTGTTGTCGGCATTGTTGGATTGGTCTTTTACATCGGTTTTTCCGGTTTATTTCTCTTTTTCGAGTTGGGTCTTGTACCGCTATCGTTAAGCAGTCGGAGTTACGGCTTTGAGGTAAAAGTGCTAAATTCTGCCCAACAAGTCGGTCAAAGGGACTGCCCGCCGTTCCGGCTGGCAAAGTCAGTTTTTTTCACAGGTATGCGGCTCTGCTGTGGGCAATCTCGCGGGCAGCCCCTTACCGTAACGTTAGCCAACACAAGGAAAATCATGGATCTCGCAGCACTCAAGGAATGGTTAATTCCAATATCAACTTCCGGCGGCATAGTCGCAGCGGTATGGGGAGGCCTAATTGCGCTTCGCGATTACAAACTCAAGCTTCAGGCGGAAACGCGATTGGCGCAAACTGCGCAAGTCGAAGCAGACGTGAAGCTTCTCAACCTGTTCATCGAAATAATGGGCGTTGCTAACGCACGTGGCACGTCGGTACTTGCTTCTGAAAAGCTCTTCGAGGCAATGCTCCCGAAGCTGCAAGCGCAGGGGAATATGGACGTGAAAGATGCGGCAATCATTACATTTCCCGTTGGCGAGACATTTCCCGTTGGCGAGGCATCTCAGGACGCCGCAATCGCCGCAATCGGAGAGTTGGGCAAAAGGCACACCTTGCTACGTCCAGCCGCTTTACGTGCTCTTCAGTCGCTTGCCACTTTCAAACCTGAAGTAGCCAATCCTGTGCTCGTGGAATTGCAAGCGCACCGTGTTGGCTAACCCATCATTCAACACGGACTGGCGCGATAAAGCCGCGCAGCGCCGGTTAGCTCTACGTTAGCGATATGCACATGGCAACTTGGAAGAAGGTAGCGCTTTGGTTTTCTGGGATATTGATCGTTGCCTTTGCTGGTTGCGTTGGGGTACTCGTTCATTTCCTTGATGGGATGTGTGCAACGTAAACGTCTAGCCAAACCACCTACTCAACCCTGTTACGAACTGTCATCCTTGCCCTTTTGGATGGGGACTACCGATGACATTACCAAAGAAGTGGATTGGGCATATTGAGGCATGGCAGGCCAGC
>JBAZXA010000013.1:0-111290 GCA_041660045.1 Methylococcaceae bacterium
CCTGCCCGGCATTTGTCCGGCCCAATGGCCAAACCCGCAAGCACCCACACAAATTATTTTGGTCGTCCTGTTAAAGAGCCCGGGGCTTCAACTTCAGCCCCGCCGAGTCCAACTATTCTACAGCTTTCTTCGGCACTGTCAATATCTTTTTTTCTTCCTGCCTTCCCCCGCCGATGGCATAACCTCACCACCCCAGGAAGGACGCGAACTATACGGCCTTCACCAGCCCCTGTCAACACCTTATTTTTATCCTCGCCACTTTTCGCTTCCCTACCTAGTAATGCGGCGGTATTTCAAGCTGATTTTTTTCATATGGGTTATCGGCTAAATTTTTGATTTTTTCATTAAGCAATTTGCACGTTGCCTCTAAACGATCAATTTGTTTTTGTTGAGTACTGACAATATTATTGAGCGTTTGCAGCAGATCCTCCTGGTAAGCGAGTTTTATTTCCAACTCAACAGCTCTTAAATCGTCCATTTTTAGCACCTATCTATTGTTTTAAAGCTAAGCTTTTCGGCATTATTTATGACCCGCCAGCTTAGCTAGGTATAGAATTTGAGTTTTGATCCTAATCTAGACCCTATCAAATTTTAAGAAGAGCACCCTAGTACTAGCAAAACTTTTAATAACCTTGGTTTTAATCCGCAGTAAGACTGCCACGGTATCTTATACCAATAGGCATGGCTCTTTTATCAAGCGTCGAAGTTAACGCTGCAAAAAATTGCGCAATAAATCATGACCATGCTCGGTCAGTATTGACTCAGGATGAAATTGCACACCTTCAATATCTAGTGTTCTATGCCTAACACCCATGATTTCATCAATTTCACCGTTATTATCTTGTGTCCACGCGGTAATCTCCAAACAATCCGGCAAGCTTGCCTGTTCAATGACAAGAGAATGATAACGGGTTGCAGTAAATGGATTGCTCAGGCCTTTAAAAACACCCTTTTGGTGATGGTACACAGCCGAGGTTTTCCCATGCATGATATTTTTCGCATGGATGATACTGCCACCAAAGGCATAACCTATGCTTTGATGGCCTAGGCAAACACCTAAAATAGGATATTTACCCGACAATTGATTCAACGTTTCAACGGAAATACCTGCTTCTTTAGGTGTACACGGCCCAGGCGAGATAACTATCCTGTCTGGCCGCATGGCATCGACATCGGCAACACTGGCCTCATCATTACGCACAACACGCACTTTAGCGCCCAGTTCACCAAAATATTGCACCAGGTTATAGGTAAACGAGTCATAGTTATCAATCATGACAATGTTTATTGTGCTCATAACTACCCCTCTCCTAGGCCGGCTTCGACCATACTTACCGCGCGGAATATCGCACGGCCTTTGTTCATGGTTTCATCCCATTCGCTTTGCGGCACAGAATCATAGACTATGCCAGCCCCAGCTTGTACGTGCAGGGTTTGATTTTTTATGACCGCTGTTCTTATAGCTATGGCTGTATCAAGATTACCTGACCAAGAAATATAACCGACCGCCCCTGCATAAACACCGCGCTTAACCGGTTCCAGCTCATTAATTATTTCCATAGCGCGGATTTTTGCAGCACCACTAACTGTGCCAGCTGGGAATGTGGCCGCTAATACATCAAAAGCGTTTTTTCCGGCCTGTAATTTTCCTGTGACGTTAGAAACAATATGCATGACGTGCGAATAATGCTCAACAATCATTTTGTCAGTAAGCTGTACACTACCTATTTCAGCTACACGGCCGACATCATTCCGGCCTAAATCGATCAGCATTAAGTGTTCTGCTATTTCCTTAGGATCGGCCAACAGTTCTTCCTCTAATGCCAAGTCTTGTTCTGCTGTCGCACCTCGCTTACGCGTACCGGCTATTGGTCTCACTGTCACTACATTATCTTCAAGCCTAACCAAAATTTCTGGTGATGAGCCTACAATATAGAAATCCCCTAAATCTAGGTAAAACATATAGGGAGAGGGGTTAAGGCACCTTAAGGCACGGTACAAATCCAACGGCGGCGCGGTATAGGGTATCGATAGGCGCTGTGATAAAACCACTTGCATAATATCGCCATCAGTAATGTAACTTTTAGCTTTCCGCACAGCATCACAATAGCCTTGTTCAGTAAAACCTGAGATAAAATCCGCCTCATCTACCTTTTTGTTGCCTATATGGGGCTTAGGTTTAGCTTTTAATTCCCGCAATTTCACCACCAAGCCATCCAATCTCGTTACCGCTTCATTATAAGCGTTGTCCTGGGCAGGGTCTGCATGGATTAACAAGAGCATTTTTCCAGACAGATTATCGAACACTAACATGTCTTCAGACACCATGAGTAAAATATCTGGATTTTCAAGCGGATCTGGCTTTATACAATCACGTAGCTTAGGTTCTATATAACCTATGGTCTCATAGCCAAAATACCCCACCAAACCACCACTAAAACGCGGCAACCCTGGAATCTCAGGCACCCGGTATCGGGTCCTAAACTGCTCTATCCAATGCAACGGATTTTTATCAACTACCGACTCTATCACTTCATTGCAATGCAATAAATTAATGCAGTTGCCGTGCACTTTTAATACTGTTTTGCAGGGCAAACCGATTATCGAGTAACGCCCCCATTGTTCTCCGCCATGGACAGATTCAAATAGGTAAGAAAAATCCCCATCTGCCAGCTTGATATAAGCACTTAACGGGGTATCTAAGTCTGCAAGCACTTCACGAAAAATAGGAATTCGGTTATAGCCCTGCTGGGCATAATCATCAAATTGTTGTGGGGTCATTGTTATCATGTTTTGTGATGAGCGGCTGTCAGGAAATGTCCGTCCGTAATTATATCGTTTTTTTTATACGCCATCTTCATTATACAATGTCACCTCATCATGCTCCCGACCACCCTAAGGGATAAACAAATATGAAACTAGTGACCTTTACTCATCATCAGGAAACCCGAATTGGCGCCGTCGTTGGCAATCGTGTTGTTGATAGCCGAGGGGACACAAGCATTCCAAGCTCTATGCTGGATTTTTTAGCGGCCGGCCCCTCTGCCATGGCGGCCATGCAACAACTTATCGAAAGCAGCCACTTTCGGATAAATATCAAAGACGTCCAACTTAAAGCCCCCATCCCCAAGCCAGGAAAATATTTAGCCATCGGCCTGAACTATGCCGACCATATTGCTGAAACTGGCCGAGAAAAACCTGATTACCCTACTTTTTTCAGTAAACAAAGTAGCTGTGTCATAGGCTCAGGTGACGCCATAATTAGGCCCAAAATTTCCGATAAGCTTGATTACGAAGGTGAGTTGGCTTTTGTTATCGGCAGACGTTGCCGGTATGTACCGGTAGAGCAGGCCCATAAAGTAATTGCTGGCTATACTATTGCCAATGATGTGACAGTGCGCGATTGGCAAGCACACTCGCCCACTTGGACGGTAGGTAAGTCTTTTGACAGTGCAGGCCCCCTGGGGCCATGGCTAGTAACTTGCGATGAAATTGACGACCCGCATAAGTTAAACTTAAAAACCTGGGTAGATGACAATTTACGCCAACAGGCCAATACCAGCGAAATGCTGTTTAATTGTTATGAAATGGTCGCTTACTTAACTCAAGCAATGACTTTAGAACCGGGTGATGTAATTGCTACCGGCACACCCAGTGGCGTTGGTGTAAAAATGAAGCCACGCGGTTATTTATTACCCGGGCAAACTGTACGCATTGAGATTGATGGCCTAGGTGTACTCAGCAATCCTGTGCTAGAAGAGCCAGAGAATTTTCCACACTTTTAATTATCTGGTTATAGCTAAGTGCCCACGGCTTTAACCAAATAAGCCCAATTTTTTTGGACGCCTTTTTTCAACCGTATTTTTAGGCAAAGGAAAGAATACGGCTATTTTTAAGCCACCAAACTGGGAAACATCCAAGTGTAAATGCGCGCCATGTATTAAGGCAATACGCTGTACGATAGACAATCCCAAACCACTACCTTGAACACTTTGGGAAGTTTCTATACAGCGGTGGAAACGTTTGAGGACATTTACATATTGATCCTCTGGAATGCCAGGGCCGGAATCTTCGACACTCAGTTGCAATGCACTACGCTCCCCAGTAACACTAATCCGGATGATACCTTCCTTAGGGGTATATTTGATGGCATTACCGACTAAATTTCGGATTAAAATATTCAACAATTGGCCATTGCCTACTATGGGTACGGCATTATCTTCGATAAACTCCATCCGTATCATCTTTTTATGCGCTTCAGGCTCCAAGTCCGCCACCACTTGAATAACCTCACTGCCCAGCAAAGTTGTATCTTTGGTTAAAAATTCAGTACCTGATTCTATCCTTGAAAAAATCAATAATTGCTGAACCATGGCGGTCATCCGGTTGACACCCTGTTCTATACGGCTTAAGGCCTGCCTGGTCGTTGAATCGTCTTTAGCTTTTAAAGCAACTTGAGCTTGGGTCAACAAGCCCGCCAACGGTGTCCGAAGTTCATGCGAAGCATCGGCTGTAAAGCGCCGTTCATGCTCAAAAGCACGCTCTAGCTGAAGAAACAGATTATTGAGTTCATTAACTACTGGTACGATTTCTGCGGGTATTTTCTTTGTCGACAAAGGCTTGAGATAACTCGCCTCGCGCTTGGCTAATTGAA
Source organism: Methylococcaceae bacterium (assembly GCA_041660045.1). Classification (GTDB taxonomy): domain Bacteria; phylum Pseudomonadota; class Gammaproteobacteria; order Methylococcales; family Methylomonadaceae; genus WM-3-3. The sequence goes on from JBAZXA010000013.1 coordinate 4,655, forward strand.
TCACAAGCTGCTCCAAAGGCTTTAAAGCGCGCCCAACAATGAGCCAAATGACCACCCCCAAGCAAGGCAAGCCGATCATGAACGGCGTAATTAAATGCTTGGAGATGTCGTCTTTTAATTCTTTACGGATATCATCACGTTGGCCGACATGGATAATATAATCGCTCTTGTCTTCTGAAATACTGAACACATGCCATAAATAACCATTAATACTAGTCCTGCTAAAGCCATTTAAGGCTGCCGACAATGGCAGGATAGGTGCGCTTTCAGAACGTAAAATCAAACCTTCATGCTTATAAATAAGTTGAAATGCCAATTTTTTTTCATAACGGTGGCTGAAAGCATTAGGTTTGATGGTTTCAGCCCGCTCTAAATCCCAAAGCCTATATAAGGTAGAATTCGGTAAATGCGCCACAAATGAATTTAATGACCTAGCAGATTGTGCTAACTCTGCATCAAACAACTCACTCACTTCTTTACGAATTTCCCAGTAAACTTTATAACTGGCAGCACCTAATATAATCAATGAGGCTGTCAATAACGCAAATAACAGTACTTTTCTTAACGAATAATTCATCAATCTTCATCAATGATATATCCCACACCCCTGACGGTACGGATAACCCCTGAGTCTAATTTTTTTCTAAGGTAGTGGATATGCACCTCAACAGTGTTACTTTCAATATCAGAACCCCAAGCATACAAGGTTTCCTCAAGCCTGGAACGGGAGATAACCCGACCAATATTCGCCATTAAAAAATTTAAAATTTCATATTCTTTTTGCGAGAGCTCAACTTTGTCACCCTTAAACGTGACTTGATGCGAGGCTGGGTCCAACACTATGCCTTTGTGTTCGATACAAGGCGTGCTTCTACCTTCTTGACGCCTAGCCAAGGCCCGTAATCTAGCGCAGACTTCATTAAGATCAAACGGCTTGACCACAAAATCATCGGCACCACTATCCAATCCTAATACCCGGTCTTCTACGGTATCCTTTGCTGTCAGCACCAAGACCGGCGTTTCATCTTTTCTGCCCCGCAAAGCAGTCAGCACAGACATGCCATCCATTTCCGGCAAATTTAAGTCCAAAACGATCAACTCATAACTATTTAGCTTAAGCGCTTCATCCGCCAATTTGCCATTGGTCAGCCAATCAACCGCATAGCCTTCCATCATTAAGCCAGCTTTCAAGCCGTCCCCTAAAATTTCATCATCTTCAACCAATAATAATCGCATATACTCACAGAAGTTAAGATCAATAAAAAGAGCTATCCCAATTAGGACTAGGCCTAAGTCTATCGCCACATGACATACCCAAGCTTGGGCATGCCATGTAAAAAAACGGCCAGCCACAAATTAAATGCTACACTTTGCAGCATTTGATTTAAGGGGTTACCTTGTTACCACCCAGTCTTTATATACATATCCCCTGGTGCTTACAAAAATGCCCCTATTGCGACTTTAACTCGCATGCAGTTAAGGCCACAATGCCTGAAAACCAATATATTGACACGTTATTAAGGGATTTTGCTGAGGATATTGCAGCCTACCGCATTAATCAGCCTATAGAAACCATTTTTATTGGCGGCGGTACCCCTAGTCTATTTTCCCCAAGCTCGATTAACCGACTCTTAAGCGGCATAAATCAACAACTCAACTTCGCTAAAAACATTGAAATCACCTTAGAAGCCAACCCTGGTACCTTTGAAAGCCAAAAGTTTGCTGAATTTCGCGCACTCGGCATCAATCGATTATCCATCGGCATACAAAGCTTTAATGATCCGATGTTAAAAAAACTAGGCCGCGTCCATTCCAGCCATGAAGCCATACTTGCTGCCGAAATAGCCCATCAAGCAGGCTTTGAAAATTTCAATCTGGATTTGATGTATGGGCTGCCCGATGCCAATATTGAACTCAGTAAAAATGACATCAACACGGCAATTAGCTTATTGCCTAAACATATTTCCTTATATCAGTTAAGCCTGGAACCCAATACTTATTTTTACAAATTTCCACCGCAATTGCCCAGCGATGAGCTTATTTTCCAGACCCAGCTGGCTTGCCAAGAGCAACTAGCCCTACATGGGTTTATACAATATGAAATATCCGCATACAGCAAGGCTGGCTATAACTGCCGGCATAACATCAATTATTGGCAGTTTGGTGATTATTTAGGAATTGGCGCTGGTGCTCACGGCAAAATTACCTTAACCGCCCCAGATCAAATTTTACGCTATGCCAAGCCTAAAAGCCCTGAACACTATCAGTTGCAGCCTACCCCTGAAACTTCAGTTGTTGCTCTTGCTGACATACCTGTGGAATATTTGATGAATCAACTGCGTCTTAAAAGCGGTTTTAACTTAAACGCTTACCAAGCCAGGACAGGCTTATCCTCAGCGACACTAGAACCAGGCTTGACAGCCTGCCTGAAGGCCGGTTTGTTAATCGAAAATGCCCAGCACTATCATTGTTCAGCAAAGGGTTGGGATTTCCTTGACAGTATACTGGCAAAATTTTTACCTTAAAAGCCGTTATAATCCTGCGTTTATCTGCCATAAACCTTTATCCCTATGCACGCTTATCAAGAACAATTTATTCATTATGCACTGGACTGCGGCGTCCTAAAGTTTGGTCAATTTCAATTAAAATCTGGCCGGATTAGCCCTTATTTTTTTAATACCGGCCTTTTTAATACAGGGGCCAAGTTAGGAAAACTCGGTGAGTTTTATGCCCAATGCTTACAGCACGCTGAAATTAAAACCGATATCCTATATGGCCCAGCTTACAAAGGCATTCCGCTAGTCAGTGCCACGGCAATTGCCTACTACCAGTTAACCAACCAAGATCTGCCCTTTGCTTTCAACCGCAAAGAAGCCAAAGATCATGGCGAAGGCGGGCATCTGGTTGGCGCAGCCTTATCCGGAAATGTCATTATTTTGGATGATGTCATCACCGCAGGCACATCGGTACGGGAATCTGTAGCTATCATTAAACAAGCAGGCGCCACCCCTGCAGGTGTGTTAATTGCGCTGGACCGGCAAGAACAAGGCCAAAACCAAATATCGGCCATCACCGAAATCAGCGCGCAATACCATATGCCTGTTTTTGCCATCATTACCTTAGCCGATATTGTCGACTATTTAACTACTCAAAATCGCCCAGCTGAAATTGCCAGCATCAAGCATTATCAGGCGCTCTATGGCATTTAATGGGCACTCACGGTTTTAAAAAAAGCGTGCTTCGTCTAACAGTTCCTCGGATATGGTCTACACTTACAAAAAATCATTTGATTGGACATTTTCAACCATAAATTTGTGTTAGTAACAAAAGGCTTGCCATGAGGAATCTGGAATTTAAAGAGCAAATGCACGAATATTCGCAATGGCGTGCAAAGCTGGTACAGGCTATTGAAATGTATCATGAATGGCGCAACCGTTACGGCATGAATGATGCCAATAGTACGGATACCATTTTAAACATCCTAAATGGGTTGCAAGCGGATCGTGTTACCCTAGCTTTTGTCGCTGAATTTTCCCGCGGCAAAACCGAACTGATCAATTCCTTATTTTTCGCTGAAACCGGTGTCAGGCTATTGCCATCTTCACCAGGACGCACCACGATGTCACCCACTGAACTTTTTTACGATGAAAAAGGTGGCAATTACATCCGTTTGTTAAATATCGAAAGCCGATTAGAAGACTTATCCCTGAACGAATTTAAACACCAACCGCAACGTTGGCACCAAATTGACCTCGATTTCAATTCACCCACTCAAATGCAAGAAGCTTTTAAAGAGCTGGTTGCCACGAAACAAGTGGATCGTGCCACCGCTGATAAATTGGGCTTATGGAATGAACGGGAAGCCGCTGAACAAGGTATTAGTAATGCCGAAACGGTAGAAATTCCATGTTGGCGGCACGCTTTAATCAGTTTTCCGCACCCTTTATTACAAGAAGGCTTATGTATTCTTGATACCCCAGGCTTAAACGCCCTTGGTACAGAACCAGAATTGACTTTAAACATGTTGCCTAGCGCACAGGCTATCATTTTCGTGCTAGCTGCCGATACCGGCGTTACTAAAAGTGACCTCGACATGTGGCGTAACCATGTCTGCAGCGCACGTGGTGGTAATAAGCTAGGACTTGCTGTGGTCATGAATAAAATTGATGCCATGTGGGACGATTTATCGGGTGATTCTGGCTATGAGCAAGCCATCAAATCCCAAATTAAAAGCTGCGCGGGAATATTAAGTATCAATGAAGAATTAATTTTTCCAGTGTCCGCTAAACAAGCCTTGTTAGCTAAAGTTAAAAGCGATGAAAACCTACTGACCAAAAGCCGTTTAGCTAGCCTAGAAACCTACCTGGCTAATAATATCCTAAAACAGCGGCGTAGCATTTTAATTGAAACCATTACCCGCAATTTGGGCTTTTTAGTCAGTGAGTCGTCCAATTTAACCAAAGCCTCCTTGCATAATGCTATCCAACAACTGGATGAATTTAAAAAGATTGATTTCCAAAATCAAGACATGACCAGTAAATTGATGGCCGAAACCCGTGACCGCCAAAATGTCTATATGACTAATATTGAAAACTTCCAAGCCAGCCGGCGGGTGTTTGCGGTACAAGCCAAAATGTTAATCGATTCGTTTGCCAAAGAACGCATCGACGGCATCATCAAAATTGCCAAGCAAGACATGACCAAAAGCCTGACTACTTTCGGTATGAAACAAAACATCCGCAAATTATTTGATGATTTACGTGATTTATTGCAAGACTCCGTGGACATTACCAATGAAACCCGGCGTTTAGTAAAAGCTATACACAAAAAATTCCAAGACGAATATGGCTTCAAGGAAATAGAACCGCAGTTATTTTCGATTAAGCAATATCAGTTTGAATTGGAGCAGGTCTTTGATGAGGGCGAAGTGTTCCGTAATAGCGCTAAAACCACGATGACTGAGCAAAGCATGGTTATCAACAAGTTGTATAACACTTTAATTGCCAAAGCCCGCAATATCTTAAGACAAGCCCATGCTGATGCAACCACCTGGAGTAATGGCGTACTGACGCCGTTAATGCATCAGATTAAGGACCATAAAAAACAAATTGAAAGCCGGCTGCAAATGCTACGCAAAATTGAGGAATCCAAAGGTGATGTTGAAGAAAACATCCAGCAACTTGAAAAAGAACTAGAGCCCCTAAAACGCCAACGTGAAGAACTGGCCATAATCATCAAAGATATGCAGTTAGATCCGAAATCGATTGGTGCCGACTAAAGCCTTACAAACGTTTAAAGATCAAATCCCATACCCCATGGCCTAAGCGCAGACCCCGTTGTTCAAACTTGGTTAATAAGCGGTAAGCAGGCCGTGGGCAATAGCCCGACGTATCCCCTAAGTTAACCAAGGCGGCTTCTGCGGATAAAACCCCTAGCATACTCTGGGCATACGGTTGCCAATCTGTGGCGGCATGGATATAAGCCCCTGTTTTCAACTTTTTAGCCACTAAACGGACAAATTCAGGGCGTACAATACGCCGTTTGAAATGCTTTTTTTTCGGCCAGGGGTCAGGAAAAAATAAATATAGCGCAGCCAAACATTGATCTGGGATATGCCGCTCCAAAACTTCGATAGCATCATAACAATATATCCTCACATTAGTGAGTTGCAGCGCTGACAACTGAAGCATTAAGTGCCCGACGCCAGGCCTATGCACCTCTATTCCAATATAATCAATATCGGGGTTGGCAGCGGCCATATTGGCTAAGCTTTCGCCATTACCAAAGCCGATCTCCAGGCATAATGGCGCCTCCCTGCCAAAAACCTCGGTAAAATTAACGCTGTTATCAGGCTCTAAACCATAGAGTTGCCAGTAGTTGTCCAAGGCAAATTGTTGGCCGGCAGTTAGCCTCCCTTGCCTACGAATAAAACTGCGTATACGTCTAGGCAGTGTATTATTAATATCCTGCATTAAGCCACTGACCCGAATTGAAAAACTTTAGAAAAACAGGCCATCCAGTGGCGATGAAGCTGAAGCAAAACGTTTTTTAGGCATACGCCCAGCCAAATAGGCTTCACGCCCAGCTTCAATCCCTTTCTTCATGGCAGAGGCCATTAAAACAGGATTTTTTGCCGCCGCAATCGCCGTGTTCATCAACACCCCATCACAGCCTAATTCCATAGCCAGTGCCGCATCAGAAGCGGTACCAACGCCTGCGTCTACTAAAATTGGCACTTTGGCATTTTCTACGATAGTTAAAATATTATAGGGGTTCCGGATACCCAAACCCGAACCTATTGGTGCCGCCAATGGCATAACCGCAACGCAACCTATCTCTTCCAGCCGTTTTGCTGCAATCGGGTCATCATTGGTATATACCATCACGTCAAAACCCTCTTTGACCAACAATTCTGCAGCCACATAAGTTTCGGCGACATCTGGAAATAATGTCGTTTGATCAGCAAGCACTTCTAATTTGACTAAGTTATGGCCACCCAGCAATTCCCGCCCCAACCGGCATGTCCGTACGGCATCTTCTGCGGTATAGCAGCCTGCGGTATTGGGCAAGATAGTGAATTGTTTAGGCGAAATGACATCTAATAAATTGGGCTCCCCTGGGTTTTGTCCGATGTTGGTGCGTCGAATAGCCACTGTAACAATTTGTGCACCGCTGGCTATGATTGCCAAGCGGGTTTCTTCCAAATCTTTATATTTGCCGGTGCCGACTAACAGTCTTGAATGATAACTTTTGCCGGCAATGATAAAGCTGTCCGCCTGCCCACCACCGATAGCCTGGACAATTTCCAAACGGTCACCGGCTTGTAAAGCTTGGCTGCCATAATGGTCAAAAGGCAAAATTTCTTTGTTAAGTTCAATGGCAATCCGCTTACCTGTCAGCCCCATACTGTCTACCAGTTGGATAACGGCCGTATTTTCCATAACCGTTACGGCTTCGCCATTTACATAGATAATCATCCAATCTCCAACTTAATTATTATTTTTTGTCGTTCTTCTGCGTTGTACTGCGGCGGCAAATTTTTCCAGTAACGGCACGGTTTCCTCCCAACCTATACAAGCATCTGTAATACTTTGGCCATAAACTAAGGCTTGCCCAGGTATTACATCTTGTTTACCTGCTTTTAGATGGCTTTCAATCATTACGCCCATAATGCGCCCATCGCCATTAGCGACTTGTTGGGCTACGTCTTCACCTACGATTAGTTGGCGTTGGCATTGTTTTAAGCTGTTGGCATGACTTAAATCAATCATTATATTGGATCTTAAACCCGCTTTTTCCATGCCTTGGGCAACATTTTCAACACTGACGGCATCGTAATTAGGCCGGTCATTCCCTCCCCGCAAAATGATGTGCACATCTGAATTGCCTGTGGTGGAAAAAATTGCCGATTGTCCAGCCTTAGTCAACGATAAAAAATGATGCGGGCTCATCGCCGCGCCTATCGCATCGACAGCAATTTTTACCGTGCCATCGGTTGCGTTTTTAAAGCCTACGGGGCATGACAAACCTGATGCCAATTCCCTATGTACTTGGCTTTCTGTAGTCCTGGCGCCAATTGCCCCCCAAGCTATCAAATCGGAGATATATTGCGGTGTAATTAGATCTAAATATTCAGTCGCCGCCGGCACACCGCTTGTATTCAAATCTAAGAGTAATTTTCTAGCGACAGTGAGGCCTTTATTGATGTTAAAACTGGCATCTAAATCCGGATCATTGATTAAACCTTTCCAACCTACAATGGTACGTGGCTTTTCAAAATATACCCGCATAATCACCAGCAAATGTTCAGACAGGCTATCTTTTACCCCTTTTAAGCGCCGGGAATATTCAATAGCCGCCTCCGTGTCATGGATAGAGCAAGGCCCTACGACAACTAATAGCCGGTCATCTTGTCCCGTTAGTATATTGTGTACCGCGTGTCTAGCCTCAAAAGTAGTTTTGGCTGCAGCTTCATTGATGGGGCTTAGTTCATGGATCTGCGCAGGGGCAATTACTTCTGTAGTGCCATTTATCCTTAAATTATCCGTTATATATTTTGTAAGCATCGCAATCGCCAATAGCCAATGTGGTCTGAATATAGCGCTCTAGTTTAACTTTTTTATTGTGATTTTGTTAGCCTTTACACAACCCCGTCTTTTAAGCCTTTAATAATCGGGTTAAAAGTCACTAGGCCAATTACAAACACCCTGGGCAGCGGGCTCTAGACATCGACCAAAAGTGGCCGGGGTATTGTTGGGTAAATTTAGGCTCGCGGCCGCAACGGCAAGGTTAGGGTCATTACTGGCCAACACGCAATTATATTTTGTTGCGGGCTGCTCAGGCGCATGATTATTATTTAAAAAACAGCTGCCTAGTTCAGGTACATAAAGCTGTAGATTTGCGGAATCAGATAACACATTACCGCTAATTTCCTGAATTGTATCGGCGATACTCGAATAATCCTGCTCAGCTAAGACCCTATTGGCGTCATTTTCATTTAATGTCCTAATAATTTCCCTAGGCGCCAGTACTATGCCTAACTGTTGCGCGCTCTGCCGACATAACCCTGCATCTTGAAGTCCTGCGCTGACAATTAAAAAATTGTGGTTGCTATAGGACCTATTAATGCCTTCCAGGCTGATGACATTCATTCCTGCGTGGTGGCTAATTTTTTTTGCACCATAAAACCGTTTACTGGTAGGTGACAAATAAGACTGGCTTAAGCCATTAACTGCGTTTGGGTCAAATAGCACACTGCCAGAATCAATCATATTTTCCAAAAAACAGACTTGCTCTGGGCCTCTGGCTTGATCATCCAGGCCTAATAAGCCTACTGAACCGAATTCACCACCTACGCCAACCTGCCGGCCATTGATTTGGGTATCTGATACCAAACTATCCTGGAAGCACCCATTTGCCCCATCGGCTGTGGCATTGCAATTGCCAGCCAAAACACATTCATAAGCCATGCTGTACATTTCTACACGGTTATTAGACGGCACTAAGCTAACAGCGGAAGTAAAGCAAGTATTCGTATTGCCTGAAGAAGCCCATTCCACTTGGATTTTGTCTATGTTATCGCGCTGTGAAAAAACCTGACCCGTAATACGCAAGGCAACACCACCCAAAATATTTTCTACAAACTTACAGGCATTAGTGGCGCACAAAAAAACCGATATAACGCCTGCCCCCGCCGAATAGGGATTTACTTCTGCGGTAGCGAAATAATGGGAATTCGGCGCAATTTGCCGTAGAGATAACGTTAAACTACGGGTCGAATTGGGCTGGGCAAGTTCGACTAAAAGTAAGCCATTAGGCAACGAAGTATCCAATATTCTAGCCGTTAAGCTGCCCCTGCTCTCTATAGCAAGCTGCTCTACGGCATTCTGCTCCACACGCCTTACCTGACCTGCAATACCGGCACCGTTAATGCCTGATAAAACGGCACTTTTAGCCGGATCCACCCAAGCCAATTCAGAAACCAGACTCACTTTTTCATTGGCGTCCAAGGCAAAACCATCGCCATCGCTATCGACACCATTATCGCCATCCCAACTCACTTCGACAGACAATCGTTTTCGTTTAGGTGCATCAGTTGAGAATGGCGTTATATCGCTGATATGCCAATTTCGAAAAAAATAGGCCTGCGTACCTGCAATAGTATCTGAATATTGACCATCAATTAGGTTCAGGTAGGCCTGTTGATTAATGTTGTGCCTAAGCTCTTCTAGTTTTTGCGCCGTTAATGACAACGCTTCGGCCCGAACTTTATTCTCTCTGCTACCGGCAACCAAGCCGCTTTGTAAAAATGCGACGGCCAATAAACCGACGGCCACCACCACCGAACTGACCAAAACTTCAATTAAACCAACGCCGTCTTGGTGGTTAAAAACCATCCTATCCATAATTGCTAGTCACGACTTAGCTGTGCTTAAAATAGCGGATTAAAAAATGAAATAACACGAATATGCCTAATGCCGCCCAAAGAATCATCTGGAGGTAATGCTCCATATAAGCAACAAAATATAAACTCAAGCCTAAAAAAATGCCTAATAACCTAAACAACCAACCCATAGTCACACCAGCTAAAAAAGTGGTGAGTGCCAATAACAACAATAAGACCAATCCAGTCGTTTGATTGTCCAAACTACCAATATTGCGTAGGAAAAATGCTAAAAATACGGCTATTAATAGACCTGACCAATGCAAAACTTGTTTAAAGACAATGGTACGGGCTGACACGCCAGATTCTTTGGTAGCATCCCATTCCACATATAAGCACGCGCTAAAAAATACGGGTACTAAAGCAAGCCAATACCAATGGCTAACCACTTCGGTGGCATCTACGATAGCCACACCTAAAATTGACAACAGCATTAAGCCACCCAAGATGTACCAGTGATAATGGATCGCTTTGAGTTGTCCATAACAAGTGCTTAGCATTTGTTTTAATTGTTCCGATAAAGGCATAAGTTATTCCTGCTATGAGGTCAAAAAAAGTTCAATGTTGGGACACGCCTGAACCAAAAAGCGCAAATTTTTATAACAACTTAAAGCAATTTGGCGGCCACATACAATAAGCTTATAAAATCCTCTAAATTGAGTATCTTAAGGTTAAAACTTACCTTTTGTATCATCAAACCATGGGTTTAAATCAACCCAAGTGTGTTCTTTTCAACTGTTTATTAGCTTAGTAATTACCAATCCCGCCAGGAGCCTGCCACCACAGCGGTTAACCCTGGCAATGGTAGGCGCTTGCTTGCAAAAACAGGCGCATAGACCAAGGTCAATGCGCCAGCCCCACTCACCGTAGGCAAGTTTAATAAGCGCCTACCCATTGCATCAGAGCCCGCCACTAAGCATGAACCAAAAACTTTCGGCGTGCCCTCAACAGCCAATCGGCCTGCCACATAAATCATGCCCTTGATAATGCTTTCGCCAGTTATCGTCACATCGCCATTTACAAAAACAATAGCGGGCACGGTATCACTACCTATCCTAACATCTTGTAAAACTTGCGGACCATCCAGCCAAATCAGGCCAGATTTTGGCGGCCCAGAAGTTAAGTCGGTCATATTGCTGTACAGTTGTCCATTGCTGGCAGCCAGTTGCCGAAGCTCCGCTTGAGTTTGGAGCGCAAAAAAATATTTAAAAAACTCTAGCCCAGAAAGCGTACTCAACCCGTTATCTTCGGCCACAATATCAAGGCCAACACCCAAATTATGATTAGACACTAGTTGCGTTTTATATGTACTGTCCGGATTAAGCTTCTCTTGATCGACTTCAGCGGCGTCATCAGCCGCTAAACTGTTGTTATAAGTTGCCAGCCCTGATGGGATTAGCGCAACCACACCACCTGACCAAATATTATTTCGGCTATACCGGTTAATGATGCGGGCTTGCCCTGTTAAACGGACATTACCCGAGGCAACCAAAGCTTGTTTAGCGCCCCCATTAACCAATATATTTAATGCTGACACACACTGCGTCAACTGACGTTTTGCCAAGCCATCATCACTAAATCCGGTCGCAACCAGCATCCCGTAGCGCCAATCAGGCACAGCCGCTAAGGGCACGCAGCGGCTGCCAGCGGCATGCGTAAATTCCACGCTAGCATGGGTAACCTGCCCAGCGTAAGTAGAAATTAAATCGGGGACCATTATAGTATCGATGATGTCATCACCATTTTGGTCAAAACCACCGTTGTCAAAATAACTGACGCCATAATCCATCGCATAATTGGCCGCAGCCAAGGCTTGCAACATACGATAATGATTGGCACTAATTTGGCTTTCAACGGCTACCGTTTTTGATGTCAACAGGGCAATCAAGGTTATGCTAGTCAATAACACTAGGCCAACAACTAAACTCACAGCCCCTTGCTGGCCTGAGATATGACGCTGATTTACCGGTTTCATAACGGTAACAAGCTAACTTGCCCACACTTAGGGCTGCATAAAAATACGGTCATTTTTAATTTTGACGATGCTATTTAAAGCCTTAGCCACATGGATATCCCCGACCAAATGTCCCATGACATTAATTTTGATCATGCGGCTTTCTACGGCAACGCTAGCACTGGGCAATTGCACAGGTGTAAGCGTTGCGCAATCTTGCTCATAACTGATTGCCGCGTTAGTGTTAATACATTGATAAGCCGCCTGAAAAGATAAATGCGTGATAACCACTTTTTGGGACACGCTGGCTTCTTGCCAGGCGCCATTATTACAATCAGCGGTTGTGGTACCAGAAAAGCGCATCCGAATTGCCCCTTCTTCCAATTTAAAGCCATAAAATTCATTGGCATCAATTTGCCCATCAGCATCGGCATCATAGCTATATAACAGGCAAGCGCCGTTGGGTAATTGGAGGTTTGCAGCCAAACCATTTATAAAAACATTATTTTTACTGTCAGCTGTCACCATAGCGTCACCCCAATAGCCCGCCCGCCTTATATCATTCACCATTAACGCCATAATCGCGTCCATATCATAATTTAAACGTACGGCTTTAACGGTATCTGCGCTGCTTCTGAGTGTCGCCAGGTAAATATTCAGCATGGCGGCAATTACCAAAACCCCCAAGGATAAGGTAAGCATGATTTCTATCAGGTTATAACCAATCTGTTTATGCATGGCTTAAAGCAGTTAGCAGCTTGGGATGTCTGGCAGGCCCATCTTCCCTAAACTAAGCAGGGCTGCCACCGGCGTACATATCCTAACACGCCCAGTATCGCTAAAAACGACGCGGGCTTCATAATGTTGGGTGTTAAAAGTAACACCATTAGCGGCTATCGTGCCGCGCCTAAAGTCAAAAAAACTATGGTTAACCGCTGAGGCGCGCATCGAAACTTTGCTACTAAAATCTACGCCAGACACGGTGCGGATAGAACAAGCCTCAAGTTTACAGTCACACGTATTACCGGCATTAATGCCGTAGCACCAAGCCCCAAGATTCCCTGCTTGCCTTGAAACTGCGACATTTTGGCTACGCTTAATGGCTTCAATGCGTGCCACTAGCAAGTCTGCCTTAAACGATTCAAGCACTAGCTTTAAATGATTACGCTCGATAACACTTAAAAATGTAGGTACCGATAATGCCGTTAAGCTTCCGACTACAGCGATGGCAATCATCAGTTCTAGCAAGCTAAAGCCGGGTTTGAGCAGGATTTTCATATCTAACAACCTAATTCAGCCACTTAATGGATGAGCTTTGATCCCATCTCAGTTAAAATACACCTAATACTTGATAATAAAGGCTTTAATACTAAATAACAGACTGCCTTAACGAAACCTTGGCAAAACCTTAAACAAATGAAAACACTGTTTCCAAAACCCTGCTTGGGATTTACTTTAATTGAATTGGCTATTGTGGTCTTAATTCTAGGGCTGTTATCTACTATTGCGCTGCCTGGTTATCAAAATTTCCTAAAACAATCACGCCGCACTGATGCTAAAGCGGCATTATTAAACCTTCAGTTAGCACAAGAAAAATTTCGTAGCAACTGTGTGCAATATGCCACTGGCATCCATGCAAACACCTACGCCTGTGAGGCTGATGGCCCTTATAATTTAGTGGGCCCTGAAGACTCTAGCAACGGTTACTACCACTTAAGCATTAGCCAAGCTGGCCCAACCGGTTATACACTGACGGCAACCCATACTGGCCTGCAACAACAAGACAGCCAATGTAAAACCTTATCCATAAGCCAAGCTGGGGTAAAATCATCAACCAACAGCCACGATCTGCCGACAACGGATTGTTGGTAAATGATAATGCAATTTAATCTTATAATTGAAGCTTTATTTTACTGCTATGCCCACTAACCTTATTTGCCCTTGTTGCTCCGGCCTAACTTATGCAGAATGCTGCCATCCTTACCATAGTACTGGGGCATCACCACAAACAGCACTTAGTTTAATGCGCTCCCGCTATAGTGCTTATAGCTTACGGAACAGCCCCTATTTACTGGCAAGCTGGGATATTAATACGCGCCCTGCTTCCATCGATTTTTCACAGGAAACTGCAGTCTGGGAAAAATTGGAGATATTACACTGTGCAAAAGGTGGTCTTCATGACACTAAAGGTACCGTAGAATTTAAGGCGTATTACGCACAGGCAGGGCTCAGCCATGTTCTGCATGAAACCAGTCGTTTCAAGAAAACCCATGCCCGCTGGTTTTATCTTGATGGTAAAGCCAAAATTCTTGCACCCGCAACCATTTTTAGCCAGCCTAGCCCAGCTAAAAATGCCTTATGCACCTGTGGCAGTGGAAAAAAATATAAGCGCTGCTGCGGTGTACAGTAGCAACCATAATAGCGTAGCCCGCAGCACTGCACCGAGATTATTTTTCCAGGTAAGTATATGACGACAGCCCGGAAACTAACTCTTGCCCGTAAAGTTGTTTTAGCTCTTCACTAATAGGGCTTAGTGCTAATTTACGCCGATAGGCGGCCTTTAAGTCTTCACTATTGATGTGGACATAATCCAATAAATCACTGACATGTTCACCTTCGTGCAAATTATCAAAACGAAAGCCGTTTTCATCCAATTCAATATTGATGGAATGGGTGTCGCCAAACAAATTATGCATATCCCCCAAAATTTCTTGGTAGGCACCTAACATAAAAAAGCCGATTAGGTACGGTTGTTTGATATTAATATCATGCACGGGTAGGGTTTTTTCTATATTTTGGCCATCCACATATTGATCGATACGGCCATCAGAATCACAGGTTAAGTCTTGGATAACCGCCCGCCGAGTGGGTTTTTCATTTAAACGGTGGATAGGCATAATAGGAAAAATTTGATCGATACCCCAAACATCTGGCATCGATTGGAACAAAGAAAAATTACAGAACACCTTATCCGCCAGTTTTTCGTTAAGCTCCTGTAAAATCAGGGCTTCATTTTGATTGCTGGGATTCAGCTGGTTTTTTATCTGCTGGCATATAATTGCATAATTATTTTCAGCACTGGCCAATTCGACAATGCCTAACTTATCTTGGGTAAATTGGGCACGGGCTTGAGCCAATGCAAATTGCGCATCGTGATACCGCTCTACTCTATTTTCCGTATCCGGCAAAGCCTTCCCGATATCTGCGTGGCTATAAACCGATTCAATATCAGTCACATTCGTGATCAAAACTGCGTGGTGTGCTGTGATGGCGCGCCCTGATTCTGTAATAATATCAGGTTGCGGCACAGATTTTTCGGCACAGATGTCACTTAAACTGCGGACTATATTTTGCGCATATTCTTCCATACTGTAATTAATGGATGATTCCCGGCGTGACCGGCTACCATCATAATCCACCCCTAAGCCTCCGCCAACATCAACAATTTTTATGTCCACCCCTTGCCGGTGAAATTCAACATAAAATTGCCCAGCCTCTTTTAAGGCCACTTTTATGTCATGAATATTGGCGATTTGCGAGCCCATATGAAAATGCATTAACTTTAAGGTATCCAGCATATCTGCTTGCTTTAAGCGTTCTAGCAGTTGCAAGACTTCATTGGCATGAAAGCCAAACTTAGACTTCTCACCACCGCTATTTTGCCACTTGCCCGCGCTAATACTGGCTAACCTAACCCTAACACCCAGTTGTGGCTGAATTGCTAAGCGTATGGATTCTTCAATAATCAACTCTAGCTCAGAAGGCTTTTCAATAACCAAGTATAAATTTAGCCCCATTTTAAGGCCGATTAGCGCCAGACGGATGTAAGCCCTGTCTTTATAACCATTGCAGACCACTACCGCATCGCCTGACAATGCCATAATGGCCAATAGCTCAGGCTTGCTGCCCGCTTCTAGGCCTACATTATCGGTCGCCAAAATACCCTCTACTACTTTGCGTTGCTGGTTGACTTTTATAGGATAAACCGGTGTGTAACGGCCGGTATATTGATGGCTAGCGCAGGCTTTGCTAAAAGCCGATTGCAGACGTAAAACCCGGTCTTTTAAAATATCCGTAAAGCGCACCAAAACGGGTAACGCTAGATTTTTTTCATCCAAAGATTGCGCGATCTCATATAAGTCCAATTCTATTGCTTTATTGGCGCAAGGTTTGACACAAACATGGCCGGCGGCATTGATAGCAAAATAACCATCACCCCAGTTTTCTATGGCATAAGTTTGGGCAGATTGCTGGATAGTCCAGTTTTTTGAATCATATGCTTGCAATTTTTTAACTCCAATGCGCCTAAGTAGGTCCGAATTCTAATATAATGTGCAGAACTTGTTTATTTTTTTAGGGATATTTATAAGATGACAACGCTCAACCCATCACAATGGTTTTCTGAAGAGGCCCCTAAAGCCGACTCAGCATTCTCGCTAAAAATTAAACGCAAATTGCACGAAGAGCAATCTGCCTTTCAATTTCTGGAAATCTATGAAACTGAAAGCTTTGGCAATCTGATGGTGATTGATGGCTGCACCATGGTGTCGACCCGCGACAATTTTTTTTACCATGAAATGATGAGCCACCCCGCTTTATTTACCCATCCCGAACCTAAACGCGTCTGGATTATTGGCGGTGGAGATTGTGGCACATTACGCGAAGTCCTTAAACACCCCAGTGTACAACAAGCGGTACAAATTGATATCGATGAACGCGTCACCCGGCTTTCAGAAATTTATTTTCCAGAACTGTGTGAGTCTAACTCAGACCCCCGCGCCGAATTGAAATTTATCGACGGTATCCAATGGGTAAAAGATGCAGCCCCTGGTTCGGTAGATATCATCATCGTTGATAGCACAGATCCTGTCGGCCCTGCCGAAGGTTTATTCAGCAAAGCGTTTTACCGTGATTGCTTTAATTGTTTGTCTGAACACGGCATGATCATCCAGCAAAGTGAATCGGCATTACTTTATTTAAACTTAATTGGTGAAATGCGTGCAGCTATGTCGGCTTCTGGTTTTGACCACTTGCAAACCCTGTTTTTCCCGCAATGCATCTACCCTTCAGGTTGGTGGAGCGCCACCATCGCTGGCAAAACCAGCTTAGCCGCTTTCCGCGAACAAGAGGCTGCTAATAAAAGCTTTGAGACCCTATATTACAATGTCGATATACACAAAGCAGCGCAGGCCCAACCTGAGTTTTTTAAAAAAGCCATGGCGTTGAAGTAAACTAAATGTACAAGTCACAATCTTTTAAATTAATGGAGCGCATTAACCTGTTAATGCGCACTGAAGAGCGCAAAAAATACGCGGCACTTGGCTTGCAACCGATACACGGGCAAGTCCTGGACTATTTGTCACATTGCAACCAGTACAGCGACACCCCGGCTTCAGTTACCGAATACATGGGCTTGACCAAAGGCACTGTCTCCCAATCCATACAATTACTTGAACGTAAAGGCTATATCGCACGCCAAGTAGATAGTGAGGATGGCAGAATCATGCATTTATCGCTAACCCCTACGGGCGAGCAATTATTGCATGCCATGACCCCGGAAGATGTTTTTGCCGATGCCGAACACGCCGTACGTAGCAATAAATTTTCAACCTTAACCGATGCTTTACAAGCCATCCTAATGGCTTTACTAAAAGCCAGCCATGGCCGCACCTTTGGTGAATGCCACTCATGTATCCGTTTTACGGTGGTTGATAACCATTACTTGTGCGGCCTAACTGAACAACCCTTAACTTGGCGCGATTCTGAAAAAATCTGCCGCGACCACGCCATGGCCTAATCGCCTTGCTTAATGTGTTTACGGCAATCTACCTCAACACCAAACTAAATGAGACCATACCATGTTTGACACCAAAACGATCGACGACATAGCCAACCGTTTAGCAGGTGCTATCCCACCCGGCCTAAACAATCTGAAAGAAGACATGGAAAAAAACTTCCATGCTATTTTACAAGGCGCACTCAACAAATTGGACTTAGTCACGCGTGAAGAATTTGAAGTACAAAAAGCTGTATTAGCCAAAACCCGCAGTAAACTGGAAGACTTGGAAAAACGTATTACCGAGTTAGAGCATTCTATAATGCCTAACGAATAACACGCGCCACGGCTTACCCATGTCTTTAGCAGTGGTTTATAGCCGTGGCCGTTCGGGCATAGAAGCACCATTGGTAACCGTAGAAGTCCATGTTACCAATGGGCTGCCCGCACTCTCCATAGTTGGCCTACCTGAAACAGCGGTTAAAGAAAGTAAGGACCGGGTGCGCGGTGCTATTTTAAATTCAAATTTCGAATTCCCGGCACAACGCATCACCGTCAACTTGGCACCGGCTGATTTGCCAAAAGAAGGTGGCCGTTTTGACCTGGCCATTGCCTTAGGTATCTTGGCAGCCTCAGGACAGCTGCCACAAGCCCATCTTGACCAATACGAATGCGTCGGTGAGCTCTCCTTAGGTGGTGAATTACGGCCAATTTCAGGTGTTTTACCGATTGCTATCCAAACCCGAAATAACCAACGAAAACTCATTTTAGCCAAAGAAAACAGTGCCGAAGCAGCCTTAGTGGAAAACATCGGCATTATCCCTGCAGGCCATTTACTGGAGGTTTGTGCACACTTATCGGGGCAAAAACCCATTGCCGAAGCATTACCTTTAGCCAATCCAGTTTTGCCGTCAGAAACGCTAGATTTTTCTGATGTGCATGGCCAACACCATGTTAAACGTGCGTTAGAAATTGCCGCTGCCGGCGCCCATAATTTACTGCTATTAGGTCCGCCTGGTACCGGCAAATCCATGCTAGCCAGCCGTTTACCCAGCATTTTACCGCCGTTGACAGAACAACAAGCGCAAGAAACCGCTGCCATCGCCTCCATCAGTGAGCTAGGTGTTGATGTTATGCATTGGCTAAAACCGCCTTACCGGGCGCCACACCATAGCGCATCTGCGCCTGCACTAGTGGGCGGCGGCGGTAATCCACGTCCTGGTGAAATTTCATTAGCGCATAACGGGATTTTATTTTTAGATGAATTACCGGAATTTGACCGCAAAGTGCTGGAAGTGTTACGAGAACCTCTAGAAAGCGGCCATATCACCATTTCCCGCGCTAGCAGACAAGTAGACTTTCCTGCCCGTTTTCAACTGATTGCCGCCATGAACCCTTGCCCTTGTGGTTATTTGGGTGATGCTTCGGGCCGCTGCCATTGCACCTCTGAACAAGTTTTCCGCTACCGCGCCAAAATATCAGGCCCCTTACTCGACCGCATTGATATGCACTTGGAAGTCCCCAGAATTTCCCATGAAGTCTTACGCAAAGGTTCCCCTGAAGGACAAGAAAGCAGTGCCAGTATCCAAAGCCGAGTGATCGCGGCACGAAATCTTGCGCTGGCCAGAGCGGGCAAAGCCAATGCGCAATTGACGGCAAAAGAAGTTAAACAATGGTGTTTATTATCTGAGCCAGGACACCAACTTTTAGAACAAGCCATGGAAAAATTCGGCTTGTCACACCGTGCCTACCACCGTATTCTTAAACTTAGCCTGACCATTGCCGATTTGGCAAATTCCGCCAGTATAGAGCTAGCGCATTTAAGCGAGGCCATAAGTTACCGCAAACTAGACCGACAAGTTAAATAAAACAATAAGCACAAACTATTTACAACACTCGAGTTTAGCAGGCATGCCAGTAAATCATTTTAAAAATGGACCTTCAGCAGCCAGACCTATCGTGTAAAATTAGTGTTTATATTTTTGGGTAGGGATAGCTTGTTTTTATTCTCCAATTCCCCAACCCAATGTTCCCTGTTTAATATACCGCCAACCCAACCATTAGCGTAGCACCTATCCTATTACCCGCATGGCACAATTAAACCCCCAACAGCAAGCTGCCGTTAAAGCCATAGAGCAACCTTTATTGGTGCTTGCTGGTGCCGGTAGTGGCAAAACCCGGGTCATTACCGAAAAAATTGCTTACCTTATCAGACAAGGCCTGCCCGCCCGTCATATTGCCGCGGTTACTTTTACCAATAAAGCGGCGCGGGAGATGAAAACCCGCGTTTCTAAATTGTTGGCTGACAAAGAACTTAGGGGCCTTCGTGTTTCAACTTTCCATGCCTTGGGTCTAGACATCCTTCGCGCTGAGCTCAAGACATTGGGTTACAAAGCCGGGCTGACCCTATTTGACGAACAAGATAAAATCACCTCCTTACGCAATTTGATCAGCCATGGCGATAAACTGGGTGACCTTGAGCAAGCCGACCAGCATGCCCGCCAAATTGGCCAGTGGAAAAATGCCTTTGTCACCCCAGAACAGGCCATTAGCCTGGCAACCGCCGAACAAATCGCATCCGCCCACTTGTATGCGGGCTATACCCGTAATTTAAAAGCTTATAATGCGGTGGATTTTGATGATTTAATCCTGCTGCCAGTTTTGCTGTTTCAGCAACACCCCGCTATCTTAGAGAAATGGCAAAATAAACTGCGTTACTTGTTGGTCGATGAGTATCAAGACACCAATCTAACCCAATACCAACTGGTGAGACTGTTAGCGGGCAATTTGGGGCGTTTTACCGTGGTGGGTGATGATGATCAATCAATTTATGCTTGGCGTGGCGCCCAACCAGAAAACTTAGCGCAATTACAAACGGATTATCCACGCTTGCAGGTGATTAAGCTGGAACAAAACTACCGGTCTACCGGACGTATCCTGAGGGTAGCCAACCAACTCATCGCCAATAACCCCCATGTCTTTGAGAAACAGCTATGGAGTAGCTTAGGCCTTGGCGAGAACCTGCGTGTACTGAGCCACAAAGACGAGCTAATCGAAGCCCAACAAATTGTGGCTGAGATCATCCATCACAAGTTCAAAACTGGCGGCAGCTACCAAGATTATGCCATCCTTTACCGCGGCAATCACCAATCGCGCTTGTTTGAACGCGGCTTAAGGGAAAATAACATCCCTTATTTTATCAGTGGCAGCACTTCGTTTTTTGCCTATACCGAAATCAAAGACATTTTAAGCTATTTACGCCTGCTGGTTAATCCAGACGATGATGCGGCATTTCTGCGGGTTATTAACACCCCACGCCGGGAAATTGGCCCTACCACACTAGAAAAATTAGGCGATTATGCCAATCAACGCCATATCAGCCTGTTTGCCGCCAGTTCCGAATTAGGCTTAAGCCAAAGCCTTCCTGATAAGGCCCGCTACCGCTTAGAACATTTCCGCGACTGGGTTATCGATACCGCCGACCGGGCTGAACGTGGCGATACGTTTAGCGTGATTGAACAAATGCTGGAACACATTGATTATCAAGCTTGGTTGGATGAAAACAGCAAATCCCCTGAGGCGGCCAAACGCAAAATGGGCAATGTTACTGAATTGATACAGTGGCTTAAACGTATTGCTGAAAAAGATGCCGATAAGAGCTTGTCACTCTCCGAGATTGTTGCCAAAGCCATGCTAATGGACATTTTGGATAGGAATCAAGAACAAGAAGCCACCGACCAAGTTAGCCTAATGACCTTACATGCCGCCAAAGGCCTAGAGTTTCCCCATGTTTTTCTGATCGGCATGGAAGAAGGTTTGTTACCGCATCAAAACAGTATAGACACTGGTTTTCTGGAAGAGGAGCGCCGTTTGGCTTATGTTGGTATTACCCGCGCCCAACGTAGCTGTACTTTCAGCTATTGCACACACCGTAGGCGCTACGGCGAAACTATCGAATGTGAACCCAGCCGCTTTTTAAACGAATTACCGCCTGACGACTTAGAATGGCCCAATAAAAAGCAATTACCGCCAGAAGAACTTAAAGAACGCGGGAAAGCCAATCTAGCCCAATTAAAATCTTTGTTGTCGTAAACTTAGTAGGCAAAACTACAAGCTAAAAATAAGTTGCCCACCTTGAAAGGTATGGGTAACCCGGCCTTTAAAAATTTTGCCCCAATATGGCGTATTGATACCTTGGCTTTTCCAAGTATCCGTACCAACCTGCCAAACCAACTCCGGATCAAAAATACAGATATCAGCGGCTAAGCCTGGTGTTAATGCACCGCTAGCTAAACCTAATACAGACGCTGGTTTTTGGGTTAATGCCGCGATACCTTGATCTAAATTTATAGCGTTTTTCGCAACCAGTGCCAGCATCAATGGCAACAAGGTTTCCAGCGCTGACATGCCTGCCTCCGTTTCAGGAAAAGCACCTAGCTTGGCATCCAAATCATGGGGTTGATGGTCGGAACAAATACAATCTAAAGTGCCATTTTCCAAGCCTTGCCTGAGATATTGTTTATCTTCCTCGGTGCGCAATGGCGGCAATACGTGATAGGCGCTATCAAAAGGCTTAATATCATTTTCAGTTAAATGCAACTGATGGATAGCTACATCAGCAGTAATATTAAGGCCATATTTTTTCGCTTGATAAATCCTAATCACCGAGCGCTTGCCACTAATCTGGCCAAAATGGACGTGGCATCCGGTTAATTCTGCCAATTCTAAACAATGTGCCAGCGCTATTGTTTCTGCGGCTTCAGGCACACTGGGCAAACCGTAACGGGTAGCAAACGCACCTTCATGCACGCAACCTTGGCTGCCTAGCCAATAATCATTCGGCCTAATCATCACTGTTAAGTCATGGCTAGCGGCATATTCCATGGCACGCCTTAACACCAATAGGTTTGGCATAGCCCGATTACCGGTACCCACCGCTAAGCAGCCCGCTTGCTTAAGCGACAACATGGCACTTAACTCCGTACCTTCCAGCTTCTGGGTTAGGGCCGCGATGGGATAAACTTGGGTATAACCTACTTTTTCCGCTAAGTCTTTGATAAATTCAACCACCGCTGGCGTATCTACCACCGGTATAGTATCCGGTTGCAAACACAGCGATGTCACACCAGCACTAGCCGCCGCAAGGGTTTCGCTGGCAAAAGTAGCTTTTCGGTTTTGTCCTGGTTCGCGCAAACGCGTACTTAAATCAATAAAACCAGGGCAGATAATTTTATTTTGCGCATCAATGACGGTATCTGGCGTAAAACCATCTGGTTTATTAAAAATAGCGGCAACTTTACCATCGGCTAGATAAACTGAGCCTTCACGGTTAATATGATTGGCTGGGTCGATAATACGCCCATCGTCGATTTGAATAAACCTCACGCAGGCATACCTTGTTTCCTTAACACCATAGACATGATCGCCATACGCACGGCTACACCATTGCTCACTTGTTTTAAAATCACTGACTGTAAACCGTCAGCAACCTTGGAGTCGATTTCCACACCGCGGTTGATAGGGCCAGGATGCATAACGATAGCATCCGGCTTAGCGATTTTTAGTTTTTCTTCCGTCAAGCCAAAACACTTGAAATACTCACTTTCACTGGGCAATAAGGCTGAAGTCATGCGTTCTTTTTGCAAACGTAGCATGATGACCACATCAATATCCTGTAGGCCATCTGTCAGATTGTGCGAAACAGTCACACCCAATGTTTCCACTTCCGCGGGCAACAAGGTTTTCGGTGCAATAACCCTAACTTCGGCCACACCTAAGATATTCAAGGCT
The DNA here is from genome assembly GCA_041660045.1 of Methylococcaceae bacterium. GTDB lineage: Bacteria > Pseudomonadota > Gammaproteobacteria > Methylococcales > Methylomonadaceae > WM-3-3. The sequence goes on from JBAZXA010000013.1 coordinate 28,118, forward strand.
TGGATTTGAGAACGGGCAACCCGGGAATGTAAAATATCTCCGATAATGGCGACCCGTAATTTAGCAAAATCTTTTTTAAATTGCCGAATCGTAAACATATCCAACATGGCTTGCGTAGGATGGGCATGCTGGCCATCACCGGCATTGATCACACTAATATGAGGTGCCGCATGTTGGGCAATAAAATGGGCCGCACCGCTGATAGCGTGCCGCACCACAAACATATCCACATACATGGCTTCAAGGTTGCGGATAGTATCCAACAAGCTTTCACCTTTGGCCGTAGCGGACGTGGCAATATTAATACTAAGGACATCGGCTGATAAACGGGTACCGGCCAATTCAAATGTGGTTTTGGTACGGGTGCTGTTTTCAAAAAATAAATTGACGATGGTCTTACCACGCAACAACGGCACTTTTTTAACTTGATGCTCGGAAATTTCGGCAAATGATTCTGCCGTATCCAAAATTTCGTTTAATAATGTCTGGCTTAAGCCTTCTATGGTTAAAAAATGCTTCAGTTTACCTTCTGAGTTCAGCTGTAAATTATCGCCCATTGTTGCTTAAGCTGCCGTATCCGTAGTCTGTAAATCAATCGCCAAGGGTTCTGGGCCAATTAGTTTTATGCGTTGACTGGGGTTTAAATTCATGCGGACGCCAATACAATCGGGACTTAAGGGGATTTGCTTGCCATCCCGCTCTATCAACACCGCCAGTACCACTTGGTTGGGACGGCCATAATCAAAAATTTCATTCAGTGCCGCACGTATGGTCCGCCCTGTATAAAAGACATCATCCACTAAAATAATATCACGGCCTTCAATATGCGACGGTAACTGGCTAGGCTTTACATTGGGATTAACCCCAATTTGGGAAAAATCATCCCGATAAAACGAAATATCCAATAGGCCTAAGGGTTCAGTAAGCCCCAAACGTTTATGTAATTGTTCAGCAACCCAAACCCCACCAGTACGGATGCCGATCATTAATGGGTTTGCTAACTTACGCTCAATAATAATGCGGTTAAGCTCAGCTTCCAAAACATCCAAGAGTTGGGCGATATTGATCATAATGGTTTATTGTTTAAGCGATAATCATTCAACCACGTTTGCAAAATCAACTGTGCCGCCAATTGGTCTTGTACTTGCCAGAGCTTGCTAGCGCTAAGCTTTACTTCATCAAATAGCATTTGTTTGGCTTCAAACGTTGATAAGGCTTCATCTTGTTGATAGACCGGCAAGCGGTAACGCCCTTCTAACTGCCGACAAAATTTTAACATACGGGGTGTAATCAGGTTATCAGAACCATCAGCTTGTCTGGAAACGCCCACCACTAAGCCACATGGCTGCCAATCTTCGATGAGCTTAGTAATCTTTTGCCAAGCCGGTACTTCGTTAATTGAACGTAAAGTTTCCAAGGGACTGGCAGTGGCAGTAGCGGTTTGTCCGACTGCGGTACCTATTTTTTTATTGCCAAAATCAAAACCGAGATAGGTATCTGTTGCGATTAAGCGCTTGAGCGGATCGGCTTTAGCCATGTCCCGCCGGCATAGTTAATTGATTAATGTCTATGCCGATTTGACCGGCAGCTGCGTTCCAGCGCTGGGATACCGGCGTATCAAATAGCACTGAACTACCGAATGGGGTAGACAACCAGGCGTTATCAATCATTTCTTTTTCAAGTTGCCCACCACCCCAACCGGCATAACCCAAGGCCACCAAATATTGTTTGGGGCCTTCACCTGCAGCAATGGCTTCAAGCACATCACGGGAAGTGGTCAAGCTAATAGAATCCGACACCAACATGCTGGCATCCCATTTTCCGCCTGACGTATGCACCACAAACCCGCGTTCTTGCTGTACCGGGCCACCGGCAAATACGGGTACATCCGCAGCAGTTGGATAGCTTACCTTAACTTCCATCTGCTTGAATATCTCACCCAGTTTCATATCGGTTGGACGGTTAATCACAATGCCTAACGCACCATCCTTATCATGCTGGCAAAGATAAGTCACGGTGTGAAAAAAATTAGGGTCGGCAAGACCTGGCATTGCAATAATAAATTGGTTATTTAGATAATTTTCTTTGTTCATGGCTTTAATTCTTAAACTATCGTTAATGACAACGCTGCAATTAAACTTTCATTCACTATCAATATAGTTGCTTAAATTTAAGTTAGCCACGTTAAACCAGCTAATTTTTTTATTTTCCACATGCTGTACAACCAAAGCTTCTGCCTACACAGCGCATTTACTGGGTGGTAATACCCGACTCATCAGAAAACTTCCAAACCCGGGTAATTACCAAAACATCAAGTTCTTTCCTTAACTCATTGGGTAGTGGCGCAAAAGGTGCACTAATCCTAACAATATTTTTGGCCGCCTCATCTAAAGCCGGGTTGCCTGACGACCGATTAATACGAATGCTATAAATGCTACCGTCTGTTTTTATGCCCACATCCATGGTTAATGTCCCAGAAAAATTTTTCTGCGCCGCGACCTTAGGATAATTAAGATTGCCTGTACGTTCCACCTTATTTTCCCAGTCTTGCATATATTGTGCAGCTAAAAATTGATGCGCGCTCACCGAATTGACAAATTTTACCCTCGTGTGCACAGCACTTTCTTGCCGCTGCCTAATTTCATTGCCCAACTCGGCAATTTGGCTACGCAATGCTTCTGCGGTAAGTTTTGGCCGCTCAATATGCTCACCTGTCTCAGCTTTTTGTTCTGCGACAACGGCTTTTTCCGCCACTTTTTGAGTCACTAACTTTTCCGCCGCTTTAGGTTTGCTAGCAACTTGTGACGGTTTATTTTTCGGTATCTGCGAGCCATTATCGCCCTGGCTGGCTAGCTTTTGTTGCGGCGGCTGCGGCTTTTTTAATTCTGCTTCACCGGCACCAATTTGATTAGCTGGCGCTAAAAACTGGGCTTCTTTAGGTGGTTTTTTAGCAGGCGTTGAAACTAAGGTAATATCAATTGGGCGGTTTATTTTTTCAGGCTTGCTCTGCTCAAAATTCAAACCCAGTATCAAGCCGACATGCAATATCGCCGCAAAAAACAACGCCACCAGCAAAGAGTCTTTACTGGACAATGGTGGTAGTTGACCAAACTCTGGCTCTAATGCCATCACGCCAAACTATGTTCTATGTGATCCAACAATTGGGCACTAATGTTTAGCCCAAATTGACGGTCTAATTCTTGGACACATGTTGGGCTAGTCACATTAATTTCAGTTAATTTATCGCCAATCACATCTAAACCAACAAAAATTAGACCTTTTTCTCGCAATACTGGACCTACTTGACTGGCAATCCAACGGTCACTGTCAGATAATGGCCGCCCTTCCGCCCGACCACCTGCTGCCAAGTTACCCCGGCTTTCACCTAAAGCGGGTATACGCGCCAAAGCAAAAGGGACGGGCTCGCCATTAACCATTAAAATTCGTTTATCACCCTCCTTAATCGCTGGCAGGTAGCTTTGCGCCATGACATATTGCGTTTTGTATTGGGTCATTATTTCCATGACCACACTTAAATTAGGGTCATTTTGGCGCAAATGGAATATCGAAGTACCCCCCATACCATCCAAAGGCTTAAGTATAATTTCCCCATGCTCAGCCAGAAACTGCCTAATTCTGGCCGGTTCCCGGGTTACCAGGGTATCTGCGCAGCATTGTGGAAACCACGCGGTAAACAGTTTTTCATTGGCATCGCGCAAAGATTGCGGCTTATTAATGACCTTAGCACCATTTACCTCAGCCCGTTCCAGAATATAAGTGGCATAAATATATTCTTGATTGAACGGCGGATCTTTACGCATCAGAATAATATCCAACTCAGCCAAAGCCACATCCTGTTCGCCGTGGAACTGGAACCATTGCTGCTCATCCCGCTGCACAGTCAATAACCGCGTTTTGGCATAAGCCTGGCCATTGCTTAGAAACAAATCGTTTAACTCCATGTAATGGAGCTCCCAGCCTCTGGCATGGGCTTCAAGCAGCATGGCAAAACTGGTATCTTTTTTTATGTTGATCTGGCCTATGGAATCCATGACCATACCGAGCTTAATCGGCATATTGCCTCTGTTAGTTAGGGGTTAAAATTAACCTCGGAAGGTTTTCTCAGATAACATTTTATAGATAGTCATTTACCTTGAAAAGAATTTTTGGTATAAAGTGCGGCTAACTTTTAAATTAGGCACATATTGAGGTTTATCATGTCCAGAGTATGTCAAGTAACAGGCAAACGCCCTATTACCGGTAACAACGTTTCACACGCTAACAATAGAACTAAACGGCGTTTTACGCCAAACTTACATCACCATCGTTTTTGGGTAGAAAGCGAAAACCGCTGGGTACGTTTACGCATCTCAGCCAAGGGTATGCGTATTATTGATAAAAAAGGTATCGATGTGGTTTTAGCAGAAATCCGTAGCCGCGGCGAAATATAATTAATTTTTTTTAAGGAGTTTGCAAATGCGCGATAAAATTAAATTGGTATCTAGCGAAGGCACCGGCCATTTCTACACTACCACAAAAAACAAGAAAACCATGCCAGAAAAAATGGAAATCAAAAAATTTGATCCCGTAGTCCGTAAGCACGTGATGTATAAAGAAGCAAAGATCAAATAACGCTTTGACCGTGCCTGTGTGCTTATTTGTGTGCCTGACTAACCCAAGCCAGGCCACGGTGTCTTCGTATTAACAGGCAATTCTTAGCCATTGCTTTTCAGTTGATTAATCAGCAGGGTTAATTTTTCAACTTGCGCCTGCAATAGTTTACAGCGTTTATCCAGCCGGTCTTTTTCTTGCAGCAATTTTTTCGCCTGCCCCAAAACCTGTTGATTAAATCGGTTTAAGCGGTCATTTTCTGCCTTAAGAAAACTCATTTGATCCTCGTAGTCCACCATTTGGCTGACACTCGGTGTGTTTTCCCCTGCAGCATCCTCAATGACAATTACACTGGCCTCATCCGCTATCGCTAAACCCGCTTCCAATCCCGATGCTTCAACAGCCTTGCTAGCTATGGCTATAAACGGCGTACCTTCCTCTATAGCGTCTAAACCACCTTTTAAAATAAAGGCTTTGAACTTATGCCTGAGCAATAGAAAAGCAGCGGCCTCACTCGCTTTGCCATTATTACAAACCACTATAACGGGCTTTTCACGGCTTAAGCTTTTAACCTGCATCCTTAACGAGAAAAAAGGCACACTCACGCTGTGGTCCAGATGATGTTCTTGATATTCATCGGGCGAACGTACATCCATCAAAGTTGCCCCTTGTTTGACCATCGCCTGCACTTCCGCATAGGCCACAAAAGTTAACGAGGGTTCTTTGATCAATTCTATAAATTTGTCTTTGTGCAACCTAAGCAAGGTAACATCGGTTAAAGCGGTGACCGAGACGTTTCTAGGCATGCCTGATAACAGAGCATCTTCACCAAAGGTGTCACCATAGCCTATCCGAGCCAAATTAATCACTTTAGCATTGGGCGTTGGTTTTCGGCTAATTAAGCATTGCCCACTTTTAATCAAGTAATAAAAGTCGCCGACCGCGCCTTGTTCAATTATCAGCGAACCCGGTAAAAAATTAACTTCGGCCAAAGTAAACAAAATCTTTTGTAAATTGGCCGGCGGCAAGCGCTGGAAAATTGGTGACCGCAACAATGTGGTCATCCAATCACCTTTACCGCCGTCTTGTCCATCTTCATCTTCTTCAATGATCATGTAACTATTGTCCTCTTTATAGACTGAGGAAAGCAGGTTGTTAAGCAGTTCAGCCTGTACTCGCAAAAGCCTTACACTGCCATTGGCTATGGCATCAATTTTTCTGGGGATTTGATGGGCTAAGGCGAACTTGGCCGACTCACTTTCAGCCGTCACCACGTCCACAACCAAGCCCCCAGATTGCAAAATAATTTCCCCGTACAACAAATAAAAAAGTTCAGTACCTTTATCACCTTTGCTAAATATCACGGAATCGTGAGTTTCCTCGACTTCAATTTGGGAACATAATTCCGTAAATTGGGTCATTGGTAGCCTAGTTAAGGGAATTAACTTATGGATGAGCTCGCCATCTTTAGAATTAACTTCTACAGCCATCAATAAAATAGGGTTATAAATATACGTTAAACAATAAATTATCCAGCTAGTTTAATCGAAAATGACTAATTGAGGTCATAGGCTTGTATTAAACATTTTTAATCATATATTGTCTATCGCACGCGCTTAATCATTAGGAGCCTTAATCAATGATCGTAAAACCAAAATCATCTTTAATTGTTGCTATTTTATTAGCTGCGCAGTTAGCCGGCTCGACGGCTGAGGCCACCCTGCCCACCTCCGCGGACGGCTTGGCCTTGCCCTCTTTAGCACCTATGCTTGAACGCAGCATGCCTGCAGTAGTTAATATTTCAACGTCTACCAATGTCCGTACGCAAGAAAACCCATTAATGCAAGACCCTGTTTTCCGGCATTTTTTTCAGGTGCCCAACCAGCCGCGCAGCCGCAACAGCCTGGGTTCCGGCGTGATTATTGACAGCAACCAAGGCTTAGTGCTTACCAATAACCATGTTATCGACAAAGCCGACAAAATCACAGTGACCTTGACGGATGGCCGGCAATTAAGCGCCGAATTGATTGGCACCGACCCTGAAGCCGATGTTGCCGTCATTCAAATCCCTGCCGAAAACTTAAGTGCCTTAAAAATTGCCGACTCTAGCCAGCTTAAAGTCGGTGATTTTGTTGTTGCCATCGGCAACCCCTTTGGCTTAGGCCAAACCGTTACCTCCGGCATAGTTAGTGCCTTAGGGCGCTCAGGATTAGGCATAGAAGGTTACGAAGATTTTATCCAAACCGATGCATCCATTAATCCCGGCAATTCAGGTGGTGCCTTAGTTAATTTACGCGGCGAACTAGTTGGTATGAATACCGCTATCTTAGCACCATCGGGTGGTAACGTCGGTATAGGCTTTGCGATACCCACCAATATGATTATGGTGATAAAAGACTCATTACTAAAACATGGTGAGGTCAAGCGCGGATTACTCGGCGTAACAACGCAAGACTTGACCCCTGAATTGGTTAAAGCCTTTAATTTAGAGACTAAACACGGCGCCGCCATTAGCCGGATAGAAAGCAACTCATCTGCTGAACGCGCTGGCTTAGAACCAGGCGACATTATTGTCACTGTCAATGACAAAGCCGTTAAAAGTAGCCATGACATCCGTAACATGATTGGTTTAATGCAGATTGGCGACAAGGTTAATTTGGAGTACTATCGTGGTAGTGAAAAAAAGTCTGTCACGGTGACGATAGGCAAACCCCAAAAACCGGAACTTGCAGGAACCATACTGCATCCAGCCTTACAAGGTTCGGCTTTAGGTATAACCCAACGGAATCAGGTCGAAGGTGTCGTATTTGACAAAGTTGAGCCCGATTCCAATGCTTGGCGGGCAGGTTTACGCCCGGGCGATGTTATTGTTTCGGCTAACCGTTACCGGACCCATAATTTAGAAGAACTTAAGCGCGTTGTTAATCCTAACAGCGCCTTATTGATAAATATACAACGTGGACAAGAAGCTTTTTTCGTCGTCTTGCAATAACTTTACACACGATAAAAACTTGGCGTCCTCTTTAAATTAATGCCATATGGGCTCAAATTTGAACAACGAATTATCCTTTATACCCTTAAAACTAGCTATTTTAGTTGTCTCTGATAGCCGTAACGAAGCTAATGACGTGTCTGGCAAGACCTTAACCGAACGCGCTGCTGCTGCTGGCCACCAAGTTTTTGAAAAAAAAATTGTCCCCGATGATATTTACCAAATACGGGCACAAGTATCCAACTGGATTGTTGACCCTGATGTCAACGTTATCATTAGCACAGGCGGCACTGGTATCACAGGCCGTGACGGTACACCTGAAGCCATCACCCCATTATTGGATAAAGTCCTAGATGGCTTTGGGGAAGTTTTTAGAATGCTGTCATACCAGGAAATTAAGACGTCTACAATGCAGTCCAGGGCACTTGCTGGTGTTGCTAATGGCCGGTTTATCTTTTGTTTACCTGGTTCCTCTGGCGCCTGCAAAACCGCCTGGGACTTACTGATCAAAGATCAGCTCGATTTCCGTACCAAACCCTGTAATTTGGTGCAACTAATACCTAGATTGCTGGAAAAATAAATGCGCCCGTTATTTTTAACATTAGCCGCGATTAGCGCTTTTTTAGGGGTAGGTATGGGAGCATTTGGCGCTCATGCCTTAAAATCAGTTCTATCCGCCGAGATGTTGGACGTCTATAAAACAGCGGTCAGCTACCAAATGTGGCACGCTTTAGGGTTGTTGGCGATAGCATCACTACATAGCCAAAACCCAAGGTCTAAATTACTCATATGGGCTGGCTGGCTAATGTTTACTGGCATTATCTTATTTTCAGGTAGCTTATATGCATTAACCCTACTTAACTTAAAATGGCTGGGCGTAATCACACCGTTTGGTGGTACAGCTTTTTTAAGCGCCTGGCTTTTGGTTACTTTGTTTTCCCTAACAAAGCCAGCGCTACCAACCCTTTAACCCAAAAACCCGAATTACACTATGCGCGACGCTAACCCACAAACAATATATTTAAAAGATTACACCGCACCTGAATACTTAATTCATCGCGTAGACTTGCATTTTACCTTGGTTGAAGATAACACCCAGGTTATCGCAAAACTGACCATGAGCCGCAACCCGAACAGCCTCTCCGATAACACCTCGCTGGTCTTATTAGGGGAAAACTTGCAATTACAGCGCGTGCTACTAAATGACAGTACCCTTAGCCCGACGCAATATCAACAAACCCCAGAACACCTTACTATCCATAGTGTCCCCCAGCAAGAACAGTTTTTGCTGACGATTGAAAACCAGATTAACCCACTAGCCAATACTGCATTAGAAGGGCTTTATTTGTCGAATGGCATGTTTTGCACCCAATGTGAAGCCGAAGGCTTTAGGAAAATCACTTATTTCCTAGACCGTCCCGACGTAATGGCACGTTTCACCACTACCATTGTCGCTGACAAAGTCCGCTACCCTGTGCTCTTGTCCAATGGTAATAAAGCCGGGCAAGGGGATTTGGACAACAACCAGCATTGGGTACGCTGGGAAGACCCCTTTGATAAACCTTGTTATTTATTTGCTTTAGTAGCAGGTCAACTCGATTGTTTAGAAGACAGCTTCACTACCCAATCTGGCCGTGAAATCAGTTTACAGATTTTTGTCGAGAGCCATGATCTTGATAAATGTGGCCATGCAATGCAATCTTTAAAAAATGCCATGCGCTGGGACGAAGAAACCTACGGCCGTGAATATGATTTGGATTTATACATGATCGTCGCGGTTAGCCATTTCAATATGGGCGCCATGGAAAACAAGGGCTTAAACGTATTTAACACTAAATTTGTCTTAGTCCGCCCAGATACCGCAACCGATGCGGACTATGAACATGTTGAAGGGGTGATCGGCCATGAATACTTCCATAACTGGACAGGTAACCGCATTACCTGCCGGGATTGGTTCCAGCTCAGTTTAAAAGAAGGCTTTACGGTTTTCCGGGACCAAGAATTTACGGGTGACCGTACATCAAAAGCGGTCAAACGCATCGAAGATGTCAATTTATTGCGCACACGCCAATTTGTTGAAGATGCAGGCCCTTTGGCGCATCCGGTAAGACCCAGCGCCTATATCGAAATCAATAATTTTTACACCGTCACCGTCTATGAAAAAGGTGCCGAAGTTGTGCGCATGATCCGCACCTTGGTTGGTGACGAGGGCTTCCGTCAAGGTAGCGACCTGTACTTTGGGCGCCATGATGGCCAGGCGGTAACTTGTGACGATTTTGTCAAAGCCATGGAAGATGCTAATGACATTGATTTAACACAATTTAGACGCTGGTATGTGCAAGCAGGTACACCAACACTCACCGTCAATTCGTATTACCACGATGCCGAAAAAACGCTAACCTTAACCTTATCCCAAAGTTGCCCACCGACGCCCGGACAAGCAATCAAGGAAGCCTTACATATCCCGGTAAAAATTGGCTTGATTTATCCTGATGGTCGTATCGCGCCCTGTAAACTACAGGATAGCCCGCACACCAGTGATGAAGTGGTTTTGGAACTCAAAGAACCCGTGCAATCGTTTACTTTTGAAAAACTTGACTTTCCAACTGTCGTCTCCGTGTTAAGAGGTTTTTCCGCACCGGTAAAACTGTATATCCAACGTAGCTCTGATGAATTGGCATTTTTATTAAATCATGATAAAGACACCTTCAACCGCTGGGAAGCAGGCCAACAACTCGTTGGCAAAGCCTTATTAAAACTCATAGCTGACGTACAAAACCAGCAGCCCCTAAAACTGGATGACATAGTTATAGATGCCTTCCGGCAGGTTTTGGCCAAGCCATGGCATGACCTGTCGTACTTTGCCTTGCTGTTAAGCCTGCCCTCAGAAATCTATATGGCTGAGCAAATGCAAATCATCGATGTTGATGCTATCCATACTGCCCGTGAATTTATTAAGCACAGCCTTGCTGAACATTTGCGTGAGGCTTTACAGTCGCTCTATTTAATTAACCATCGCGATGAATCAGATCAATTTGATGCTGATGCCATAGGCCGCCGCCGCCTTAAAAACACGTGTTTAAACTATTTATGTACCCTGGATGACCCAGCAATTAAAAACTGGGCTCTCCAACAGTTTAAAACCGCAAAAAATATGACCGACCAAATTGCTGCGTTAACAGTGATGGTCAATAACCCGCACTACGCTAGAAAGCAGTGTTTAGCGGATTTTTATACACAATGGCAGCACGAAGCACTTGTAGTAGACAAGTGGTTTACCTTACAAGCTTCCAGTCCTATGCCTGAAACCTTTAGTACAGTACTAGCGTTAATGGAGCACCCTGCATTTGATATAAAAACGCCTAATCGGGTGAGATCGTTAATCGGCGCCTTTAGCCAAAATAACCCCGTACATTTTCACGCCGCTAATGGCCAAGGTTACCAATTTTTGGCTGACCAAATTATTGCCTTAAACGCCTTAAATCCACAAGTCGCTTCCCGCATGTTAACATCGTTAACACAGTGGCAACGCCATGATGCTAATCGGCAAAGTTTAATTAGGGCACAACTGCAGCGTATTGTTAACACCGATGGCGTATCACGCGATGTTTATGAAATTGCTAGTAAAAGTTTGGCATAACTGCGCTAGGTATATGGCTATGTAGCCAGCAGCCACAACGGGCTAAGGGTTGGTAACAAGCCTTAGCCCGACTGGTGTAATACAACCGAATTTACTTTGTCGACAATGGTGATATGATAGCTAAAAGGCTGGCATTTAAGACTTACTTAAGCTACCTGGTTATAAAACAAATTGACACTTACTGGGCGTACCCTAACAGCGTGTACACCATTTTCTATTGAGTTTGGCTAGTCAATTGGCTCTTGCTTAAAGCCTTAAATTTAAGCAAAACCCCAAATATCGTACTTATTATGCCAATGCCCATTTTAAAAAGCAGCCACAGCCAAAAACCATTAATTTTAGTCATTACCTGCAATGAGGTGGCAGTTAAGTTAATCCAAGATTGCTTAGCCCACCTACACTACCAAATTAACGTTGCTGACTCTTGCTCCCAAGCTTTAATCCAACTGCAAAACGAAAGCCCTGATCTTATATTACTAGATAGCTTAGCACCCAATAGGAACGATTTTGGCTTTTGCCGATGGTTACAAACAGAATTGCCTAAAAGCAAAACTGCTATAGCCATGCTGGTAAAGGACGAAGTATCCGCCATCCATAATGCCCTAAATGCTGGCGCACAAGACTTCATTACCCACCCTATTAGCCCACAAGCTTTGGGGCATCGCATCCAGCTATTATTACAAAACCACCGGGCTTATTCGCTATTGGCACAGGACTATGAAAATTTAGTGACGGCCCAACGCATTGCCGCCCTCGGTAATTGGGAATTGAATTTGCCAGATGGTGAAATGACATGGTCTAGACAAGTGTTCAGCTTATTAGGCTACACGGGCACAGACATTACCCCATCCCTGAATACGTTTGCCGCCAAATTGAAACCTGAAAGCCAACAAGCGCTTAATGTACTCCTTGAAGACAGCATAAAAAACAGTGAAGTGTTTGAATCTAAATTGATCGTGCTGGAAAAAAACGCTAAAGAACGCTTTGTCTTGATTAAAGGTGAAGTTATTCAAGACCGTGGCATTAATATATACTTGCGCGGCATTTTACAAGACATCACTGAACAACATTATGCCGAAGAACGCATCCGCTTTTTATCCAATTACGATCCATTAACCGGGCTTTGTAACCGGCAAAAATTTATTGGCCAATTAGGTGACTATATCCGTTCATCAGGTCAGCCTCAAAATATAGCGGCCATTATCCATTTAGGTTTAGACCGCTTTAAGCGCATCAACCATAGCCTAGGCCATGACGCAGCTGACAACTTACTCGGCCTGGTGGCAACACGATTAGCAACCATAACCCGTGCCGAAAGCCGGCACAACCCAAGCGATGACCCACAACTGCCTTTATTTGAGTTGGCGCGCTGGGGTGGTGATGAGTTTGTCCTTATGGTCACTGATATGCACCACATACAGGACGCCGCAAAATTAGCCCGGCGTTTGCTAAATGAAATTGCCAAACCTTACCCAATCAATCAACTTAGCGTTTCCATTTCGGCCACTTTAGGTATCGTGATATTCCCAAATGATGGCGATAACGCCATCGATTTACTTAAAAATGCCGATACCGCTATGCGCCATGCCAAACTCAGCAATCCCGGCGGTTACGGTTTTTATACCTCGACCATGAACGATCAGGCTTTGTTTAATTTTTCCTTGGAAAACGATATGCGTTACGCCATCGAACGTGATGAGCTGCAACCCTATTACCAAGCCAAAGTTGATATGCATGGCAATATCATGGGGGCTGAATTATTGCTGCGCTGGTTACATCCAAAATTTGGCTTGATCTTACCTGATAAATTTATTTATCTTGCTGAAGAATCTGGCCTAATCGTCCCCATGACCGAATGGCTATTACAACAAGCAAGCCAGCAGCTAAGAATTTGGTCAGCCATGGGGCTAAAACAAGTCTCAGTGGCGATTAACTTATCACCGCTACACCTTAACCAAAGCAACTTACCCCTCGTTATTGAACAATCCTTGCAAAACAATGGCGTTGAAGGTGCTTTAATTGAACTGGAACTTACCGAAGGTTCCTTATTAAAAAACAAAACCAGTACCTTAAACATATTAGAAACACTCAAAACCAAAGGCATCAACTTGGCTATTGATGATTTTGGCACGGGTTATTCATCATTTAGTTATCTAACCCGGTTTCCTATTGACACGGTTAAAATTGACCGTAGTTTTTTAAATAATTGTACTCAGAATATTGCCGACCTTAATATTATCCGCGCCATCATCGCATTAGCCCATACTTTAGGCATGAAAGTGGTTGCAGAAGGTGTGGAAACGCAGCGGCAAGCGGATATACTTAAACAAGAAGGTTGCGATTTCATGCAGGGTTATTTGTTTGGTAAACCCTTGCCTGCTGATCAATTTACCGCCGAAATACTTGCTAATAGACTAAGCAACACGGCCTTGCACTAAGCGCCATGTCTGACAGCCCTAATATTAAATGCTTTATTTATTGTGCTTTGCCGTGTGAAGCCAAAGCATTGATTGAATATTTCCGCTTAAAACAACAAACTACGATTTCCGCTTTTGCCATTTACAGCCATAACAACCTTTATTTAACGGTAACGGGTATAGGCAAATCCGCCATGGCCGCAGGTGTTGCCTACAGCCAAGCTTTATTTGCCGATAAGCAGACCTCAGTAATTTTAAATATTGGGATTGCTGGTCATTTACACCATCACTTAGGCCAAGCTTTTTTAATTGACAAAATTACCGATGCCGATAGCTTACGCTGCTTTTACCCGCCCCACGTTTTTTCCTGGGCTAATCAAAAGGCTAGCTTACAAACCCTATCAAGACCGTCCCCGCTTTACCACCAAAGCGATCTTTACGATATGGAAGCTTCGGCGTTTTATGAAACGGCGACCCGTTTTACTAGCAGTGAACTAGTGCAATGCCTAAAAATTGTGTCTGACAATACGAACGCCCCACTGGATAATGTTAAAGCCAAGTTAGCCACACAGTTAATCACAGAGCAATTACCTAGCCTGGACCAGTTACTAGCACAAACCAAGCTATTGGCGGAGCAACTTTACCAAGCCGATCCGGTTCACTATATTGAACTGGTCGAGCGCTATCATTTTTCTAGCAGCCAACGTTTGCAATTAAAAAATTTGCTATTGCGTTACCAAGTATTAACAAATACCACAGAAAAGATGAATTTTTTAAGCTTTGACAACGCCAAATCAGTCTTGGAAGGCCTTAACAAAACCCTGCAAAACACAAGCTATTATTTATAGAAAAAACCACGCATCTTTATAAACCGCCACCATGCCGATATAAGCAACACATAATAATGCCGCCGCAAAAGTTAGCCATTTTGCCATGCCTTGTTGCTTAAACGTCATAATGCCTAGCCCTATATAAGCAAATAACATTATAATTTTAGCGAATATCCAACCATATTGCCCCGATAGCCAATGCCCTTCAAACACCAAGGCAATACCGGTTAAAATTAACAAACCACTAATTGCATGCGGTGCAATTTTTAACCATTTTTGTGACAACAACTCAGGTTTTAGTTCTGATAACGCCACCCGCCCAACAAAACCAGTTACTGACAGCAGTACAAAAATTAAATGCAAAAATTTCATAATCATCCCTTTGTTGATTAGTTTGAAGTCTCTCTCGCTTTATCGGGCAGCTATATTTGCCAAATAGCGTTGTTTTATGGCTTGCGCCAATTCATGTACGGCCATGGCGTAGTGGGTGCTATGGTTATAACGGGTGATCACATAAAAATTGTGATGCCCTAACCAATATTGGTCGCCCTGACTGGCCCTTAAACGCAATAAATGTATATCGTTTGGGCTAGGCAATTGTGCAGTGGCTTTAATACCGAGTTGATTTAGCTTATAGATATCATAATGGCTATCAAAACCCACCTCCAAATCTTCTATTTGCGTACCCGTTGCTAAGGCGGGCGTAACAACGGCTTCATCATGATGCCAGCCATGCTCAGCAAAATAATTTGCGATACTTCCAATCACATCATCAGCTTGCCATAAATTACGCGCGCCATCACCATTAAAGTCCACGGCCCACTGTAAAAAACTACTCGGCATAAATTGCCCTAAGCCCATCGCACCAGCATAAGATCCTTCTGGTGTCAGCGGATCAATTTTTTCAGCACGCACCATTAATAAAAACTTTTCTAATTCGCCAGCAAAATAACTGCCGCGGCGGGGATAATCAAAAGCTAACGTTGTTAAAGCATCGATTACCCGGTGTTTACCTACATTCCGGCCAAATACCGTCTCCACCCCCATAATGCCTAGGATGTATTCTGGTGGCACACCATATTTTTTGCTGGCGCGTTGTAAGCTATCGGCATGCTGGCGCCAAAATTCCGCGCCGCTATTAATATGCAACTCGGTAAGAAATTGCGCCCGATAACGGCTCCATGCCCCAGGCCTTGGGCCCCCTCCGGCACTGCCCGTTTCTTTAGACAAATAATCCAATGTCCATTGCTTACGCTTGGCTTTTGAGAATACCGCATTTAAATATTCGCGCGAAAAACCATGCTGGCTGACCATACCGTCAATAAATTGGTTTAGTGCAGGATAACCCGCGTAGTCGCCAGAAATTCGTTGGGCCCCATAAGACGGAAGTTGCGCTAATGGCTCACTGAGCACTGGTGCTATTTGCACAGCTCTGCTTTTATTAGCGGCAGGTGGCGGCGCCTTAGTATGGCTAGGTTCGCTGGCACAACTTGCCAAACCTAAGGTGATTAGGCTTAGCAATGCTTGATATTTAAATCGGCGGTTCATAATCCCTATCAGGCAATAGTTTAAAACACTCAGGCCAATTAATTCATTAGCCCAATAATATGTTACAGGCTAAACAGTTAATGTGATTTGGTCAAAGCTATTCACTTGTTTATGTTCCGCCTGAGCGTTGGGCTGTTGACCACGCACTAACCAAACGGTGTTAAATTCGGCCAACGCCGCAGCATCTAATTCTTCTTTTATATCCGATAAAAAAACTATTTGCCTACCTGTAAGGCCTAACTGGCGGGCAATTTCAGCATAGGCGGACGACTCCCGTTTAGCACCAATCTGGGTATCAAAATAGCCGGAAAATAATCCCGTCAAATCACCAAACTCAGTATGCGCGAATAATAATTTTTGGGCAAAAACCGAACCCGAAGAATAGACATATAAATCTAGCCCTAAAGCTTTCCATTGCTGTAAGTTGTTGACCGCATCCGGATAGATATGCCCTTTATATGCACCTGATTTATAGCCTGCTGCCCAAATTAAACCTTGTAAAGATTTCAGCGGTGTTATTTTTTTATCTGCATCTATCCAGCTAATCAACAAAGCTATTAAGGCTTCAATATCCAGATTTTCCTCCGCTAAACGGGCAACGTCGGCCAAGAGCACAGCAACTTCAGGATCATTTTGATGCAACTGTACAAACTCAGCCAAATTCGCCCGTGCGTAAGGGAACAACACGTCATGGACAAAACTCAGTGATGAGGTAGTCCCTTCAATATCCGTGACTATGGCTTTAATCATGCTAAGCCAGCAATATAATCATCATAACTAGGGAAGCTTTTTGCTATCTCACTGCCTGTAAATTGTGCCACCCAACCTTCTGCCGCGGTAAATAGCCGGATGGCTTTAAAAAAGGGCTTTTTGCCCATATCAAACCAATGATAAACGTGCGCAGGCACGCTGATCAAATCACCTTGTTCACAGAGCAAGGCATATACCAAGCCATTAATATGCAGATAAAATAAACCGCTACCCTCCACGAAGAAGCGCACTTCAAAATCATCATGGCTATGTTCTGCTAAAAACTTTTGCCTTAATTCCGCTTTATCCGGATGCTCTGGCGTTAAGCTGACAATATCGACAGCTTGAAAACCATATTGTTGCTTAAGACGGCTTATTGAATCACTATAAGCCACCATAATATCATCTGCTTGCGCATGCTCAGGTAATGGATTACTGGCTGACCAACGCTCAAACTGCACATCTATACTAGCCAATTGTGCCTTAATCGCTACAAAATCGAGGTAACGTTGGCCTGTTTGAGGTTGATCCTCAGCAAAAACAGTTAATGCACTCATAATGCTTTGACCCCATATAATCGTAATTCACATTCAAATAAAAAATCCAACGCCTCCAGATTCCTAAGTGCCCCTGCCACACTCTCACCCCAGGTGTAAAGTCCATGCCCAGCGATAATATAGGCGTGCAAGGGGCCGTCATAGCTTAGGAAATAGCGTTCTACCTTAGCAGACAAGTTTGGGATATCTTGGTCATTGGCAAAAATTGGCACCCGTAATTGGCTGTCATGGCTATCAAAACCCGCGAATGCTTTCAACAATTCATAGTCAGCCAAAATTAGTTCTTGGCCAAACAAACGCCCAACTAAAGTGGCATTGATGGAATGGGGGTGTAACACGGCTTGTACATTAGAAAAATGCTGATAAATTGAAGTGTGTAGCAGGGTTTCTGCGGAAGGTTTTTTGCCATCAAGCGCCACACCGTTTGCATCAATCTGCATAATATCAGCAGTTTGCAAATGACCTTTATGCCGACCAGAAACAGTAATGGCAATAGTCCCATCCGCCAAGCGCGCAGAAAAATTGCCACTGGTGGCGGGCACCCAACCCTTGCTGTCGATAATACGGCCAGCCTCTATTAATTGCCTTGCTTTAAGATAAAACTCGCTTGTGTAAGCCATGCCCAGCATCCATTTGGTTAGTGGGCATACTTTAACAAATTTTCCCGGCGCCTGTTTTAACTATTCGGTATGCTGGAACAGAGAATCGTTTACTGGGGTTTTCCAAGTATCTGGTAATTCCCAATGCTCAAACCAATCGCTAATTTGGTTTGCCGGCATAGGCTTGGCGATGCCATAACCTTGCCCATACCGGCAATTAAGCCCAAGTAAAGCCATACCATGCTCAGCACTTTCTACACCTTCAGCAACTACCTGTAGATGAAATGAATTAGCCAAGCCGATGATGCCCCGAACTATCGCCAAATCTTCTTCATCCTCCAGCATGTCGCGTACAAATGAACGGTCAATTTTTAAGGTTTGTGTCGGTAAACGCTTCAAATAAGTGAGCGATGAATAGCCAGTGCCAAAATCATCTAACGCGAACTGCACCCCTAGTTCCTGGCATGATTTTATTACTTTTGAAATATAGATGAGGTCATTTAGCGCTTCACTTTCTAATATTTCCAATTCAAAAAAGGTTGGGTTTACCTGCTGATAAGCGTTAAGCAATGCTTCAAGACGTGAAACA
This sequence comes from Methylococcaceae bacterium, assembly GCA_041660045.1. Lineage (GTDB taxonomy): Bacteria > Pseudomonadota > Gammaproteobacteria > Methylococcales > Methylomonadaceae > WM-3-3. Next base: position 46,651 of record JBAZXA010000013.1, read on the forward strand.
AAATCTACGGTTTGCAAAGTTCTTGCCGAAACATTGACACTGATTAATAAGCGCAGGCCATATGCTTGCCATTCTAACATTTGCTTAAAGGCTTGCTCCATAACCCAAAAATCCATTTTTACAGATAGTACGTTACCTTCAATTAACGGCAAAAAATCCGCTGGCATCATTAAGCCGCGTTCAGGATGTTGCCAGCGGATCAACGCTTCCGCGCCTATCACTTGGCCTTTTAACATATCTATTTTGGGTTGGAAATATAACTCAAACTCATCGCGCCCCAAAGCTTTCTCGATTTGGTCTAGGGCTTCACGATGCGAATGCATACGCCGGTCTAGCTCAGGGTCATAGATGTGGTAACAATTTTTACCGGACTGTTTCGCCTGGTACATTGCTTGGTCAGCATGTCTTAGCAAGGTGTCTGAGTCAATGTCGTCAATGGGAAAAATACTAATGCCTATACTGGCAGAAACCAATACGTTTTGCGACTGCAGCACTACTGGCCTTGAAATTTCCCGCAATAGCCTTTGCAAGGTCGCCTCGCATTCCTCAACTTTATTGAGGCCTAACAACAGAAAGACAAACTCATCCCCGCCTAAGCGAGCCACGGTATCGCCTTCTCTTAACGTGTCTTTAATACGCTGGGCAATCTCAATCAGCAATTGGTCACCTGTGCTATGCCCAAAACGGTCATTGATCGGTTTAAAACCATCCAAATCAAGATATCCCACCGCCAATAGGTTATTGTCACGCTTACTTTGAGCACACGCCAATTGCATCCTGTCCGCCAACAAAACCCGATTTGGCACCCCTGTTAAAGCATCATAATGGGCAATATGTTCAAGTTTTTGTTCATGTTGTTTAAGCAAGGTAATATCGGAAAAATTACCAATATAATTGATAAGCTCGCCATAGGTATTATGCACAGCCGATATGGTTAACCATTCCGCGTAAATTTCACCATTTTTTCGGCGGTTCCAAATTTCACCACTCCAATGGCCTTTGCTAGACAAATCATCCCAGATGGCTTTATAAAAAAAGTTGTCATGAATCCCGGCACTAAGCAAGCTGGCATTTTTATTTAAAATCTCTTCTCTGCTATAACCGGTAATCATACTAAACGCCGGGTTCATATCGATAATACGGGCAGTTTTATCGGTGATTAATATACCTTCACGGGTATGTGCAAAAACATTAGCGGCCATTAATAAACTATCTTGGTCCTTTAATAATTTTTCTTCGATTTGTTTCCGACGTCGGATTTCTTGACGTAAATATTTGTTCCAAAGCAAAATTAAGGCAAATGCCAACAATACACCAAGGCTATATCGGATTAAGGTGTTTATACCTATGGCCTGCTTGACCGGCAGAGTTAGCCAACGGTTTTCAATTTTTTCCCGCTCGGCCACTGGAATATCATTTAGCGCCTTCGTTATAATGCCTGCCAACACTGGATTTGCCTTTGATGTCGCAATCCGGTGCCATTTTCGGTGGTGTGTATCCCCTGAGAAACGTAAATTTAGCCAGCCATTTCTTTTAATGATATAGTTAATCGCACCGGCATCACCAACAAATGCATCAGCTTTGCCTAAACTTACCCGTTGTAGACCTTCTTTAAAACTCGTGAGTGGACATAACTCAATTTGCGGGTAATTGCGCTTAATCAATTCTTCCATAAAACTGCTTTTCTCTATCGTTACTTGTTTGCCACTCAAGCCGTCCAGATTGCCAATAAAACTACCTAGTCCGTTATCTATAATGACGACAGGGGTATTGATATAAGGCTCTGTAAATAACAAATATTCGTCTGTTGCCGGACTTTTACTCGCGTCTGCCAAGATATCCAAACCGCCATTTTTGGCAAGCTCTAGCATGTCTTCCCATGAGTTATCACTTACCCATTCAAACTTAACGCCCATTTTTTGCTCTATCATGGCCATATAGTCAGCCACTAGCCCTTGGTAACGCCCCTGGCTATCTATCCATTCATAGGGAGCCAAGTCCTGGCGGACACCCACTTTAATTTGCGGATGGGCTTTCAACCACTGCTGTTCGTCCTCATTAAAACGCAAAGGTGAATTAGTTTCTTCGTTAATATTATTGTCGCTAGCAGCAGCTTTATTGAATGCTTCCATCAAAGCTTTTTGTTGGCCTTGAAAAAAAACCAAGCTACGGCCCGCTAACGCTTTAAGGCTGTTATCAGCGCTGGAAAAATCTATCCTTGGCTTTTCGGTTGCGTTATATGCAGAAGAGAATAGTAAATGCGGGAAATTAGGCTGAACTAAATGAGAATAGGTGTTTATTTGACTTTGCCTGTAATACGCTGTTAACACGCTATTAGGACTCGGCTTAAAATCAAACCTTGCAAATGGAGTTTTAATAGCATTAATACTAAACAACACTGCGATTAGTAAAACGATAGTGCAACTGACCGACTTTATGTGTAAAAACCACGTCCGCTTTTGTTCTAACGGTGATACCAACATTACCAATGTGTTTCCTAAATAAAACTAGAATGGCCCGATAAAAATACTTCTCATTATACAAGAGGATCTAATTTTACACCGATTTAGCGTAAGCTAAAAACTACACATAAGCTATTTCTTAGTTTTTACAGTTAGCCTGCCATCCTTTTAACACCGTGCCATAGTTTCAAAACTTTGGTTTGTATTCAATTATGCCTGCAAATTCAACACTAAAAAAAACTTGTTTTCAGATGTCGACTAAATTTTAGCAAAAATCGACCAGTCCGTATCGAACCCCACGAAAACCCCAGCTTTGGCATGACAGGGACAAACTGTAGGCCTTATATTACAAAAATGACCATGAAAATATCCTGCAAAATTATGTTTTTATGCCATATTTAGAGGGACAAACTGTGTTAAATCCCTCCATTCATCAACATAACAACTATAGAATGCGACTTCTCCAAACCTTGTCAAAAGCACCTATTGCCATGTCTTGGCTGTTAGGAATGGTATCTGCGGCTACCGGATTGGCTTTTTCTATCATAGCGTGGTACAGCGAATTGCAATCTCACATATTACCCGTGTCTTGGACGTCAATTATCCTCATGCATAGGGACATGTTAATTATTTGGATTGTTGATTTGGCACCATTGGTCATGGGAGTTTATGGTTTTTTTACTGGCCGTACACTGGAAAAACTGCACAGCAAATTACTGGCTCGGGAATATAGCGAAAATAAACTAATTGCCCTAATTGATAATTTGGCCTGTGGTGTCGTCGTAATTAACGAAAAAGGCCACATCCAACATATTAACCAAGCTGCCAGCAAAATATTTGGCTATAGCACTGAAGAATTACTCAATAACAATATCTCTGTGTTAATGCCAAAAGAAATTGCTGATCAGCATGACCATTTTATTGCCCATTACTTCAAATCCAAGATGCCCCAGATTTTAGGGTTACGCCGTGAAGTCGAAGGGATACGTAAAACTGGCGAGCGCTTTCCGTTAGAGCTGAAAGTGAGTGGTTTGGAGTTTCAAGAAAAACAATTTTTTATAGGCGCCGTTGCTGACCTAAGCGAAGCCAAAAGTTTGGAACTGCAACTTTACCAAGCCCGCAAATTAGAGGCCATAGGCCAGCTAGCGGCCGGTATTGCCCATGAAATTAACACCCCTATCCAATATATAGGTGACAACCTACATGCCTTAGAAGAAAACTTTACGGATTTATTTGCTTTACTCATGGAATACAAACAATGCTTGCAAAACGTTGCCCCTGAATGCCTAGAAAAAATGCAAGCGGCAGAAATCCAATACAGTTTTGACTACATCATTGCCGATACCCCAAAAGCCATTATGCAATCACTAGACGGCACTGAACGGGTAAGGCATATTGTCCGTGCCATGAAAGACTTTTCTTATATCGACCATAGTCAAATTACCCGCGTCGATATCAATTCAGCCATACGAAATACCTTAACAATCTGCCATAACGAATACAAATATATTGCTGAAGTGGTCACCCAATTTGGCGAATTACCGCTGATCGATTGCTATCAAGGCGACTTAAACAGTGTTTTTCTTAATCTTATTGTGAATGCCGCACATGCTATCGAAGCAAAAAGTAGCGACATCGGCACCATTACTATTACCACCCAAGCCTACGGAGAATACATAGAAATTTCCATTGGTGACACCGGTGCTGGTATTCCTACAGCCATATCTGAGCGGGTATTCGATCCATTTTTTACCACTAAAGAAATTGGTAAAGGCACTGGCCAAGGTTTACATATTGCCCACCAAGTTATAAGCAAACATGGCGGTAAAATTTGGTTTGAATCTGAGGATGGTATCGGTACTATTTTTTATATCCAGATTCCTGTGAAACTACAACACATACCCAATTAAAGGCAGGTATGCATACGCCAACGATACGTTTATTATTTGTAGACAATGAAGATAACGTCTTAGATGGTATACGGCGCTTGCTGCGACGCCAAGCATACCCATGGGAACTGCTATTTGCCACTTCTGCTGAAGCAGCTATCGTTTTAATGGAGGCACAACCTATAGACGTTTTAGTCACCGATATGCGCATGCCTGCCATGCAAGGTGATGAGCTTTTGCGCTATACCGCCAAGCATTATCCAAGCACAGCCAGATTAGTCTTATCAGCTGCCATAAACCTTTCCGACAATGCTAATATTCTGCAATATGCCCACCAATGCTTAACCAAGCCATGCGAAGCTGATGCCTTGCGCAAAGCCATTGATGCCAGTCTACAAACCTTGCAATTAATCCATGCCCCAAGAATACGGGCAGCCTTAGGTGACATAACACGCATCCCTAGCATGCCCCGTGTTTACCAAGAATTGGAAACTGCCATCCAAAATCAAGCGACTAGCCATAAAGAAATTGCTAACATTTTTGCTAGCGACATGGCCTTATCTGCCAAATTATTGCAACTAGTCAATTCTTCTTTTTTTGGTTTAAGCCGTCGTATCTCCAAACTGGATGATGCTGTCATATTACTCGGATTTGAACGTCTTCGGGGGCTAGTATTATGCAATTATGTGTTTGAGGCATTCCATAGCCCACCAGATTGTTGCAACGTATCCATTGATTATTTATGGAAAAATGCGTTTACCACTGCAAAATTGGCACGCGCCATCAGTGTTGCTGAACACGAACAACTTGACGGCCCTGATCAAGCTTACCTAAGTGGCTTAATGCATAATTTAGGCTTATTGCTCTTTGCCACCAAAATGCCCAAAAAACTGCAACTGGTCATTAACAAACTAGCTGATGACACCACTCAAGCCCTAACTTTGGAACAACAAATCTTAGGTGCCACCCATGCGGAGGCGGGCGCTTATTTATTGAGTTTATGGACTTTGCCGCCCCGCATCATCGAGGGCGTTTTATTCCAACACCAGCCAATGCTGCTAAACAATAACCTGTTTTGTTCAGTTACTGCGGTACATATTGCTGTGGCTTTGATGGCTGAAGATGAAACCGGCATCGAAAAAGCATTTGCCCATGAATTAGATGAGGCTTATATACAGCAATTAGGACTTACTGGGCGCATTCCCGCTTGGCAAGCACTAAAAACTAAAATAAAAGCTGAAATTGTAGCTAACTGAGCACACAAAAAATGATAAATAATAAAATCTTATGTGTCGATGATGAACCCAATGTCCTTGAAGGTTTAAAGCGGCAATTACGTAAATATTTCGACGTCACTACCGCCACCGGTAGCCTTGAAGCCTTAACGCTAATTAAGCAAACAGGGCCTTTTGCCGTCGTGGTATCAGATTACAATATGCCCAAGATGAATGGGACTGAATTCTTATCTTTAGTAAAAAACTTCTGCCCAGACACCATATCAATCATGTTGACAGGCCGGGCGGACCTGGATGTTGCCGTTAATGCCTTACATCAAGGTAAAATTTTTCGTTTTCTAAATAAACCCGTTAGCCCTGAATTATTAATACAATCAATCACCGATGCCTTAGAACAACATCGCTTAATTATCGCCGAGCAAGAACTTAAGGTGCAACTGAACCAAGCGAATAGGGACTTATCCACGCTTAACGCCAAACTAGAAACTACCGTCGAAGAACGCACCAACACCTTGCGCCGCTTATACCGTTTCGTATCCAATTTAAACGCGTTAAACAGCCCACAAGCAGTAGCCTCATTAGTGGTCAATACCACTGCATCTATGCTTAATTGCTTAGAAGTGTCCCTTTGGATGTATGAACCTGAACACCAGCTCTTGCGTATGTCTGCGGCAAATTTTCTAGGTAATACTGAGAACCTCAGCTTATCCGTCAATAATACAGTTATAGGCAAACATTTTAACCTAGCCGAAATTACTGTCTATGACAGCTCTATGGATAGTGAACAAACTGGATTCGACACGCAATTTTTAGGCGAATTGCCTATTTTATTTGTACCCTTAATTAGCGAAAACAAAACCACAGGCCTACTTGTCATATCCGCACCAACTCGCGGCACTTATCAACAAGAAGATATCTCAGTCGCTCATGCCTTAGCCCATTCAACAGCTATTGCGCTTGCGAACTATCAACACCGTGCTGAACGCGATGAAACCCAAGATGCCGTCATTATGGCTTTAGCCATCCTATCTGAATCACGGGACTCTGAAACTGGTGGTCATTTATTACGCCTAAAGGTGTATTGCCGTCTGCTCTGCGAAAGCTTGGCTAAGCAAGCTCGTTACCACGCACTAATAACTGCTGATTTTATAGCCGATATCGTGCGCTCATCACCCTTACATGATATCGGCAAAGTGGGTATTCCAGATCATATCCTAAAAAAACCAGGTAAGCATACCGTAGAGGAATTTGCCATTATGAAAACACACGCCACCATAGGTGGCGACACACTTAAAACCGTTTTAGACCAATGCAGATACCAAGGCTTTATAAAAACAGGCATGGAAATAGCCTATGGCCATCATGAACGCTGGGATGGCAGTGGCTACCCCAACGGTTTAAAAGGTGAAGAGATACCTTTATCCGCCCGCATTTTAGCCCTGGCCGATGTGTTTGATGCCTTAACCACCAAACGTACTTATAAACCTGCTTTTTCTTTTGCCCAAACCAAGCAAATAATATTGGAGGGCAAAGGTAGCCATTTTGATCCTGATATCGTCGATGCCTTTTTATATCGCGAACTAGAGTTTATCGCCACCGCAAATGCGCTTGCTGAAAATTTAGCATAATTACGGCTATCCCATATAAACTACGCGCCATATCGCTTATTTATCTTTGCAGAGGGTCAATGAAACACTTTCGCTTTTCTTTAATTATTTCCCTGTTTTGCTTGCTTGCCGCTTTTTTATGGGCCGGTAAAATTGGTGTTTTTATCGCTTTAATTCTGGGCATACTTGAGGTAAGCCTGTCATTTGACAATGCTGTTGTTAACGCCTCTATCCTCAAACGCATGGATGCCCGCTGGCAATTTTATTTCTTAACCTGGGGGATATTAATTGCTGTGGTTGGCATGCGATTAGTATTTCCAGTCGCCATTGTTTCAGTGGCAACCGGGCTAGACTTTTTAGGGGTTGCGGAAATGGCGTACAAAGACACCGCAACTTATGCCATACATCTACATGAATCGCATTTGCAAATTGCCACCTTTGGCGGCATGTTCCTGTTAATGGTATTTTTCTCCTTTATTTTTGATGAAGGCAAAAAACTGCATTGGCTAGGCAAACTTGAAAAAAAAATCGCCTCTTTTGGTAAGCTAGAATCCATAGAAATTGTCGTTGCCTTAAGTTTGTTATTTTATTTGCAAACATGGTTAGCGCCGGATCAACGGCTAGAAGCGATGCTAGCAGGCACATTTGGCGTAATCCTGTTTGTGCTTGTTGATAGTTTGGCGGTGTTATTTGAAAATAATGAACAAGGCCAAGAAATTTCTGAGGGCATCAAAAAAGGCGGTCTAATGAACTTTATTTACCTTGAAGTGTTGGATACTTCATTCTCATTTGATGGCGTTATCGGAGCTTTTGCGATTACCCAAGATGTAATTATTATCATGCTAGGCTTAGCCATAGGCGCCATGTTTGTCCGCAGCCTAACGGTATTTTTAGTACGCCAAGGCACACTAGACAATTATGTTTTTTTAGAACATGGTGCGCATTATGCCATTGGTGCTTTAGCCGTCATCATGCTCATCAGCATAAAAATTCCTGTTTCTGAAATAATTACCGGGCTGACGGGTGCCATATTAATTAGCCTTTCCGTTTATTCATCGATACGCTACAAAAAGCGCATAAACGCAGCTGACTAAGTTTACAACGATAAATATTGATACTAAAAGCGTAAACACTGCGGCTTTTGAGTGATAACAAGGCCGCAAAAAATGGCTTAAGCAATATAGGCAAACCCTAAACTTAAAACACACAAGGCTGCGCGTTTGCAGCCTTGTGTTAATCGACTGTTAGTCCTCTAACTGTTGGATACCATCCAAATACCATTTCGGTTGAATGCTATTTTTAGCCTTAATAAAATGCCAAACCTCACGTACTTGGTTAGCCTGCGCATCTGCCTCTTCACGCATGATGGCATCAAACAACACGACAGCCTGCCATTCGTTACCAACTTCCCTAACTTCAAGTAATTCGGCTTCCAATTTTAAAATTTCAGTTTTATTTATTTCTGTACTTGCTTTCAGTTGATCTTGAATTTCAGCAAAAACTTTATCGGTGGTTAGGCTGCGTATATCTGCCAGCTCACGATCATCCCAAGCTTTTTGCAAGCTTCTAAAGGCAATGTTAGCGCCGGCTAGAAAACCTTCTTTGTCAAAACCTACAGGTAAACTCAAGCTTTCACCTTCGGTATAAGCAGGTTGGTTAACAAAATCAGCATCGCCGCCTATGTTTGATCTTTTGTTTTTATCAAACAAGACATCGGTATTAAAACCCGCACCGTTTGCACCTGTTTGTGGCTCTTGGTGTGGCGTATAAGCGCTAGCCTGTTCCACAGGATCATGGCTATTACGGTTATAAGCAGGTTGTTTTACTGACCCTGCCCTGCTGGCCGCAAACAATCTGTACAACAAGAAGGCGATACCCGCAAATAACAAAATATCCAAAAAGTTTAAATGCTGAAAAGCACCGCCGAAAAATAATGAACCTAACAAACCACCCAAAGCCAAGCCGCCTAGCATGCCCATTAAGCCACCACGGCTAGCCCAGCCTTGTTTAGCCGCCTGATTCTGCTGCGCTGCTTGTTGCTGACCAGCAGAGCGGGATGGGGCTGGCTGTGCAGTTGCAGAGCGCTGATAAGGTTGGCTAAAGGAAGGCCGGCTACCAAACGAGCTGCCGCCACCAAAACGTTTAGCTTGCGCATCGGTTAGCCCACCGAATGTTAAGGACAAAGCCACTAAAAAAGTTAAGGCGATTGTTTTATATTTGTTCATAAGTCTCACTAATGGTTAGAAAAACAAAATTCTGTACTGATATGAGGTCAAAATATTAATCCTCAAGGTTATATCAAGTTGTATATTTTCCTTTTATAGCATAGCATTGATATCATGATTTCCGTAGCTAGCAAATTTTTGGTCTTATTGCTCACCCTGTTGCAATTTATTGCACCATTGGTACATGCGCATACTGGATCACCTAACCCAGAACATGGTTTGCATGTACCGGGGCTGGAACAATATTCGGTCGTCAATAACGACAGTTATCTTGAGACTACCGACCAGAATAAAAGTTCTAACTCCGCCATAGTTGCGGTTAATATGGGTATAAAACACATCAATTACACCCATTCCATAATACCCCCAGGTCATTATTGGGTATCATCAGCAGATGTTTTTTTTAATTTAACAATATCCTCTACGGATAGCAATTTTTCCCCACAAGAATTGCTGCCCAACCCGCAACTTTATCTAGCCTTTTCGCACCCACGCGCCCCACCTAAACTCTAAGTTTTGCTGTTTTACACCCGTTAATCGAGTTTGACCCCCTTTTAAGATTACAAAAGCGGCACACGCCGCGCCGGAGCCCCACCATGCTTGCCTCAACGCTTATTAGATATTGCCTACCGGCAGTGCTACTCGTTAGCAAATGCGCTTTTGCTAACCCCCAACCTATTATGTCGCACCGCGACCCGATTGAAATTGATAACCATTTAAGTTTAGCCCAAGTGGTTAGCCTAACCTTGGAAAAATATCCCGGCGCCAGTTGGTTAACGGCTCTTGAACAAGAAGCTGAAGCCATCCAACAACGCAGTAAAAGCTGGTTTGCCGGTTCCGCCAGCGCTTATTTGTTTTATCAAGAAGCGACCAGTGGCACTTTGCATTATGGTGATGCCAGTGTCAAAGTGCCTTTATGGAACGCAGGCCAACGCTCTGCGGAAGCCACCCTTGCCAACCAAGCCGCCAATAACGCAGAAAACCAGGGTCTAGCGATAAAATTACGTGTTGCAGGCTTGGTCAGAATTGCCTTATGGGATTTAACTTTACAAAAAGTCCGCTATGAACAAGCCCAATCAGAATTGTCCGTCTATGGAAAGCTCTTCAACAAAATAGAAAAACGCGTTGAGTTAGGCGATTTGGCTCGGGCAGATTTACTACTCGCTAAAACTGAGTTGCTGCAAAAACGCTCGATACTAACCCAAGCTGAAGCGGAACTCATGCATGCCCGTAAACGCTATTCAACAGTGACGCAAATGACAAAAGTACCTGCTGAATTTAGCGAAGCCCTGAGCAATCCTAGCGAAGTCCAACAAAACCATCCAGCCTTAGCGGCTATCAACAGCCAAATCAGCCGTAAGCAAGCTGAACTTCACACAACCAAGACTATCGGTTCAGGCCAAACGGATATAGCGCTCGGTATTAATACCGACGAAAGCTTTGACCCACGCAGTAACAAAACCGAAAGTTTTAATATTACCTTAAACGTGCCGTTTGGCGGCAGTGCCCATTTAGCCCCAAAAATTGCCGCCATCAATGTGGAATTAAACCAACTGCTCGCCGACCGTGAACATCTGGTTAGAAATTTAGAGCAGGCTTACCATGAGGCCGAACACAACCTTGAAGTTAATGAGGTAGAGCTAAAAATCGCCAACGAATTAAAAGATGTTGCTGAACAACATCTTAAAATTACTGAATTTAGCTTTTCTGCTGGTGAAATCAACTTGATAGATTTGCTAAAAATTCAAGCACGAACCCAACAAGCCATACTTAATGCCAAAGAACGGCAAGTTGTTTTAGAACGGGATAAGGCATTTTTTAATCAAGCGGCAGGAATAATGCCATGAGCTATCGCTACCTTCTTGCAGGCCTGTCTGCAGTTTGGCTTAACTTCGCGCAAGCCGATGAAAATTTAGTCATCATTAACCAAAACAGCGTCACTAATTTGGGCGTAAAAATCGGTAAATTGGCATCTGTCAATGAACTGCCATTATTCAATGCCCCCGCCAAAGTGATGATCCCTTCCGGCAATGAATATATTGTTAGCGCCAGCCAAGCGGGCATTATCACCAAGCTTACGGCCGCCATGGGTGATCCTGTTAAAAAAGGTGACATCCTCGCTGAAATAAATAGCCCGAGTTTACTCAACTTACAACAGCAATTTTTGAGGGCCCATAATGATCTTAGTGTTGCCCAGGCTGCTTTTCAACGCGATAAAACGCTTTATCAAGACGGTGTGATTGCCCAACGCCGCTGGCAAGAAACCACCAGCCAATACTACTCCAGCCAATCGAGTGTTAATGAGGCTAAACAATTACTGCAAATTTCCGGCATGTCCACCGCTGCCGTGGAGCGCCTTGCTAAAAACCACCAGTTAGGCAGCACATTAACCATACACGCGCCATTATCAGGCATTGTGCTAGAGCGCAAAGCCGTCAACGGGGAACATGTGGATACCCTGGCACCACTATTTCATCTAGCAGATTTGCATGAACTTTGGTTGGAAGTCAGCGTGCCTCAAGAACGCATCGCCAGTATCAAGCTTGGCGACTTGGTACAAATTGAAAATACCCCGATTAAGGCCGCCATTAGCTTAATTGGTCAAAGCGTGAGCTTAGATAACCAAACAGTTCTGGTTCGGGCAATTATTAAAAATGCTACTGCCGGTGTTTTTGTCGGCCAAAAAGTCAATGCACAGATTTTACAAACTATCACAGGATCTGCCTTTAAAGCCCCAAATACCGCAATCACCCAAAAAGATGGCAAATACTTTGTTTTTGTACGCAATGAACGTGGTTTTCAGGCCACCGACATCAACATCATCGGCAAACATGCTGATGAATCGATAATCACTGGTAATTTAAACCTCAATTCCGAAATCGCTATTAGTGGTACCGTAGCCCTTAAAGCCAGCTGGTTAGGCTTAGGGAGAGACCAATAATGGCCGGCCTTATACAATTTGCCTTAAGCCAGCGCTTATTAGTGATGCTTGTCTTGGTTTTGTTAACAGGCACGGGCTATCTGGCTTTTAAAAATCTGCCCATCGATGCTTTTCCTGAAGTATCGCCCACCCAAGTCAAAATTATTGTAAAGGCTGCGGGCATGACGCCGGAAGAAGTTGAGGCCCGGATTACAGCGCCGATAGAAGTTGAACTCTTAGGCATTCCACACCAAACCATGTTGCGCTCTATCGCCAAATACGCATTAACCGACATTACTGTCGATTTTGAAGAGGGTACTGACATATTCTGGGCCCGCCAACAAATCGCAGAACGCTTAAACACCTTATGGAGTGGTTTACCTGCCGGTGTTCAAGGCGGCATAGCGCCGATGACAACGCCCTTGGGTGAAATGTTTATGTTTAACATTGAGGGTGGCGACCTCAGCCTAATGGAGCGGCGTAGTTTACTGGACTGGGTCATCCGTCCAGCGCTGAGGACTGTGCCCGGGGTAGCAGATGTCAACGCCCTGGGCGGGTTAGTGCGCAGTTTTGAAGTGATACCGGACAATACCCGTTTGGCTGCTCGGGGTATCGGCATCGATAAATTAATGTCAGCCTTACAAAACAATAATCGCAACGATGGTGCCGGCCGTTTAAACGATGGCGAGGAAGCCTTAATTGTACGCGCCGAAGGCCGTATAAAAACCTTAGATGATGTTAGTGCAATTGTCGTCGATAACCAAAATGGCGTGCCCGTTGCGGTGAGTGATGTGGCTGAAATTAAAATAGGTGCTTTAACCCGTTATGGCGCGGTCAGTAAAAATGGTGAAGGTGAAGCGGTTACCGGCTTAGTATTAAGTTTACGTGGGGCAAATGCCAGGCAAACCATCATCGGCATAGAAAAAAAGCTCGCTGACATCAGCCATAACTTTCCTAAAGGCGTAGCTGCCAATGTTTTTTATAACCGTGGCACGCTGGTCGATAAAGCCGTACACACGGTATCAAAAGCCTTGCTGGAAGCCATCGTATTAGTAGTCATCTTACTGCTACTATTTTTGGGCAATCTACGTGCAGCCATTACTGTGGCCTTGGCCCTGCCGTTGGCAGCGCTGTTTACCTTTATCATGATGAAGGCGGCTGGCATGTCAGCCAATTTAATGAGCTTAGGCGGGCTAGCCATAGCTATTGGTATGCTGGTGGATGCCGCAGTTGTGGTGGTGGAAAATATTATTACCCAACTGGCACATACCAAAAAAGCCCAGCGTTTACCCCGTTTGCATGTGATCTACCGAGCAACACGCGAAGTTGCCTTACCGGTTTTTTCCGGCATTTTAATCATCATTATTGTGTTTTTGCCTTTGCTAACCCTACAAGGTTTAGAAGGCAAAATGTTTATCCCCGTGGCCTTAACTATCGTGTTTGCACTTAGTGGCTCTTTGCTGTTGTCATTAACCGCTATCCCAGTGCTGTCATCGTATTTATTAAAAACCGTTTCCCACCAAGAACCTTGGCTGCCCAGACAATTATTACGCCTGTATCAACCTGCCTTGCTCTGGTGTTTAGCACATTACAAAAAAGTCTTCGCTGGGGCGGCTGCCTTATTGGTTGGGACTATGGTGATATTCACCCAAATCGGCAGTACCTTTATGCCAACTTTGGATGAAGGCGACATCATTTTACAGCTAGAAAAACTGCCGTCGATTACATTAGCAGACTCCGTCATGCTAGATGGCCAAGTCCAAAAAAACTTGCTCAAGCAAATTCCAGAGATCGCCGAAGTTGTATCTCGCGTGGGCTCCGATGAATTGGGCCTAGACCCCATGAGCTTAAACGATACCGACACTTTCTTAATCCTAAAACCACAAGCCCAATGGCATGTGCCCAGCAAGGCCGCCTTAGTTGAAGACATCCGCAAAGTAATGGCGTTAACGCCAGGCATTGCCTTTGGCTTTACCCAACCTATAGAAATGCGGGTCTCCGAAATGCTCACAGGCACTCGGGGCGATGTTGCCGTTAAACTGTTTGGCCCTGATATTGCTGTTCTAAACGACAAGGCCGAAGAAATCGCCAGTGTGCTTAAAGCAATTCCTGGTTCTAGCGATGTTTTCCGCAAGCAAAACGAGGGCATGCAATTTTTACAGCTTAATATCGACAACACTGCCGCCGGCCGCTACGGTGTTAATAGCGAACAGATTGAAACCTTATTACGCTCAGAAATTGAAGGTTTGAATTTAGGCATAGTCCAAGAAGGCATTAAGCGCACACCCTTAATATTACGTGGTAATAGCAATACCTCTAACTTCGAGAACTTACAAATCACCTTGGCCGATGGTTCCCATATCCCAATTACTTACGTTGCCCGTATTAGCAAAGTAGAAGGTGTGGTTTCGATAGAACGTGAACATGGCTTACGCTTTACCGTGATCCGCAGCAATGTACAAGACCGCGATTTGGTTAGCTTTGTCGAAGAAGCACGCAAAATGGTGCAACAAAAAGTTAAATTACCCTTAGGTTATTCCGTTGAATTTGGCGGCCAGTTTGAAAACCAGCAACGTGCTGCCGCCCGACTAGCCTTAGTCATTCCACTCGCATTAGGTTTGATTTTTTTATTACTGTTTTCAACGTTCTCATCTGTCCGCCAGGCCATCTTAGTTCTATCAAATATACCCTTAGCAATGATAGGAGGTGTGTTCGCGCTTTGGCTTTCCGGAGAATATTTATCGGTGCCCGCTTCCGTCGGTTTTATAGCCTTATTAGGGATTGCCGTACTTAATGGCGTGGTGATGGTGAGTTATTTTAACCAGTTGATCGCTACCGGCATGGCCATGGCAGAGGTGGTCGTCATCGGCTCCTCCCGACGCCTACGACCAGTCATGATGACCGCAAGCATCGCAGCGTTTGGCCTAATTCCTTTACTTTTTGCCACAGGGCCTGGCTCTGAAATTCAACGCCCGTTGGCGATAGTCGTTATCGGCGGGCTGATTTCGTCCACTTTTTTAACCTTATTTATGCTACCTATTTTATTCAAGCGTTACGGGCAAGCGCCAATTGAGGCTTCCACATGAACCCTAAAGAATACTTGGTCACCTTAAATGTACCCACGGACATAGAAGAAGCCGTTGTTGATTGCTTGTTAGTATTTGAATACGAACAAGGTTTTAGTAGCTTTCAGGTCTATGCCCATGACCACAGAAATATCGGCTTATCCTTGGCGGAACAAGTCAGTGGACGGCAAAAACAAATCCGCTTTCAAATGTATGTGCCAGAAACCGGGTTAGAAATTTTGCTTACTGAACTTCGGCAAACCTTTGCGGGTGCAGGCATCAAATATTGGGTGTTACCCGTTATTGAGCAAGGGCTAATTTGACTGCAAAACGTTATGCGGAACCAATCGCCATAGCTAATCCCATATGCTTAAAACGCTATACCTACTCCACTAAGCAAATAGCAGGAATGAACATAATCGCTGACTTATTGTCGTATCTACCAAACCAGCACTCTTAACCCTCACCAATCAAAAGAGGACGTAACATGCAAACTCAAGAACGTGAAATATTAGCAGCGTTTTTAAACCAATTAAGCAATGCCCAAGCGGGCAATAAAAATCCAGAAGCTGAAGTTATGATTCAACAAGCGCTGGCCAAACAACCGGATGCGGCTTATTTATTGGTGCAACGCGCCATATTGATGAATCAAGCGCTAGACAACTTAAAAGCCCAAAACGCTGACTTACAACGTCAATTAGCGGCGCGTAACAATAATAGTTTTCTCGGCGGAAACGACCCTTGGGCGACTGCACCCGCACAAAACCCAAACCGTAACCCCTCACAAGTACCTGGCAGTGGCACTTACCAAATGCCCCAGCAAGCCCAAGCCGCCGCCAGCAGCAGTGGCGTACCTAGCTTTTTAGGCTCTATGGCGACTACTGCTGCAGGTGTTGTCGCCGGTTCATTTTTATTTCAAGGCATTGAAAATTTAATGGGGCATCATGGTTATAACCAAGGCGGTGGCTGGCCTAATGCAAATAATGGGATGGATCCTATTGCCGAACAAACCACCATCAACAATTACTATGGCTCAGATAACCAAAGCGCAAGCAATGACAATGATCCTAGCTCAGACTTTTTAACCAGCTCAGATGACGACTATTTCAGCGATTCTGGTAGTGACCAAGACTCCTGGTAAAATTTGACTAAGACGTGTTATTGTTGCCGCTTTTGATGCGAATTTAAGGACACCACCATGACAGAACGAATTATTATGCGTACTGGCGAAGCCTTAGTAGCAGGCGGGCCACCTGGCACAGCCGCCGAGCCAGAAATTATTATTGGTGAGCTGGACGGCCCAGTCGGTATTGCCTTGGCCACCTTAACCGGCAATCAAAGCAAAGGCCATTCTAAAGTTTTTGCCATTTTAAATACGGATATTCAAGTCCGTCCGGTGACCTTAATGGTCAGTAAAGTCACCGTCAACAATAGCCGCTATACCAATATTTTAATGGGCACGGTACAGGCAGCCATCGCCAATGGCGTATTAGATGCGGTAAGAGCGGGTGATATCCCCAAAGACAAAGTCAATAACCTTGGCATTATTTGCTCAGTTTGGTTAAATCCCAGCGTGGCAACTGACGACGGCCTTGACCATCAAATCTTATTTGATATACACCGCAAAGCCATGGCACAGGCCATCCATAAAGCCATGAACAACACCCCAGATATCGATTGGTTGTTAGAAAACCAAGACAAAATCACCCATAAATATTTCCAAATGGGCTTGGATGGAAAAATCTAAGCTGTTTTGTTAACACCTAATATTCTTCAGCTAAAGCTTAATGACCCAACGGGTTTGGGTTATTAAGCGGATTTAGCGTCGGTGATAGAAAAATATCGTACTAAACAAATGTTTTTCTTACCCAGTCTGGTATATTTAATAACGAGGATGCTTTATTTAGTAGTGTAATAGCATTGTTTTAATTAGGTAACACCAAACCAATAATGGTATAGATATAAAACTTACACTTAAAACTAATTAGTCATGTTTCCGAGCAACCAGCTACGTTTCGCCGTTAATGATCGCATCAATGATGCCGATGTTAAGCCGTCGCACGTCCCTTTGGCATTGTTAGGTGAGTTTCAAAAAGATGTTAGTGAATTTTTAAAAGGAGCTAACCGTGATATTGACCCTGCTAAGGTTCTTGTTTCAATAGAGGATGGCTCATTGGCGTTGGTGGCTACTGGGTTGCTGACAGCAAGCACTCTATGGGTCGATCTTGAGCATTTAAAATCATCTAACTCACTTAGCTTAATCGACTCAAAACGGGCAAGCGTTGTGGAACGTTGGCAAGCTTTGGCGCAAAAAAATCCACAAAGACGCTATTCAGTTACAGATCAGTCTACCCAAATATCTTTTTTGATCGATTCAACTTCCAACTACCACAGAACAGAAGATACTTGGGTTTCTGTAGAAAAATATTTGCACGGTATTATTGTTGATATGGGTGGTAGTACTAAAGCTAATGTTCATCTTAGACTAGAAAATGGTGTAACGCTGACAATTGCATCCACGCAGGATAAATTAGCACTAGACGAAAAAAATCGCTTATATCGCCCTGCTCTGCTGCATGTTACAGCAGAGGAACATCTGCTTACTAAGGAATTACGCAACTTACACTTATTTGATTTCGAAGTTCATCAACCTAACTATGACGATGTTGATTTTAATCAAATGGTAGAACGTGGTACCAAAGCTTGGGCAGATGTACCTGATACAACGGAATGGTTGGAATCTCTGCGGAGTAATCAAGCTTGACGGCATCCTGTTTATTGGATACCAGCTTTTTAATTTCACTGGCTGACCGAAATCGTATTAATCATAATGTTGCTTCCCAGTACTATAAATTGCTGCTTAAGCAGCAGTCGCCCCTCTATTTCTCTGCGATCGTAGCGGCAGAAATTGCTATCAAGCAGCCCATTACAGATTTTCCTCTCAAAAACTTTCGAATTCTCCCATTCAATATCCCACATTCCATAGAAGCAGCAAGTATATGGAATAGGCTTGGGGGACACGATAGTGGCGATAACCGGGCAGTAGTTCGCGATGATGTAAAGTTAATGGCGCAAGCCTTGTGTGAAGATATCCCATTTATCCTGACAGAAGATGCCTCTACCCTTTATAAATATTGCTGGCGATTGCGTGATTCTCACAAGCTGAATATTAGAGCAATAAAATTAACGGATGGCTTTGACCCTAGTGCATTGCGATTGGATGGACAGAAAAGCATTGAGGGATTTAATTAAAAATAACCCATCACATGAAATATTTAATAGCAACTTTGCAATATAACTTACGTACTACGCCAACAAGTTCAAACCGCATACCACAACATGACCTTATAAATACAGCGCGGCCATTTGCCGCCAATAGCTGCCGCGGTGGGCGCGGCCTTCCCACTCATGAACCGAATGCGGTATACCTTTACACCATAAGATATGGCTAAGATGATGGTTGTTTTCTAGAAATGGGTCATCTTTTCCGATCACAAAGACGATATCCATTTTGCGCAAATACCCTAACTGCCATTGACATTCTAACTGCGGTAAAAAATGGGTAGGTGTATTGAAATAGATACGCTCGTCATAATAGTTATCAAACAGGTTATGAAAATGATCCACTGGCATAGTTAGATCATAGCGGCCTGAAAAAGCACATAGTTTTTGAAACAAATGGGGATGCCGGAAAGCAATATTTGCTGCGTGGAAGGCACCTAAGCTACAGCCATGGGCAACCATACAGGTATCTGGATTCTTACCCATCATAAAGGGCATAACTTCATTGAGGATATATTCCTCAAACTCAATGTGGCGCTGAATCCGGTCTGCAGGATGCCGCCACGTGCAATAAAAAGTCTCGCGGTCAATACTATCCACACAATACAACTGAATTTGCCCGGCACGGATTTTTGGGCTTAAGGCATGCACAATACCCAAGTTTTCATATTCGTAAAAACGCCCGTCACGTGTTGGAAACACTAAGACTTTTGCCCCACCATGGCCAAACACCAGCAATTCCATATCCCGCCCTAAACGGGCACTGTACCAACTATGGTATTCGCGGTTCATAATGTACTAAAAAATCCCTGAATTTCTGCTAATAGTTCAGTTTTTTGTATCGCTTGTTGAGGGTAATCAGAATGCCCTTTTTCCAAGATATACAGTTTTTTGCCTTGCGGTAAGGCATTATAAATACAAAATTGACCAGGTGGCGCCACTACCGGATCAGCCAATGCTGCCGCCACATGCACTGGTGCGTGAATATATTTGGCTGCCACAGCCGCATCATAATACTTTAAAACATCAAGAATATTGCTATGCTCCAGGTGATAGTTCTGCACAGCAGCAGCACTGCCTAACGTTGGCAATTGCAACCGTAAAGCCTGATTGCCAAAGCTAGGCACATTATAATGGCCACGTTGGATGCGGGTATCCCAAGGCATTGCCAAGGCACCTATGCCACCGCCAAAACTAATGCCTAGATAACCTATACGGCCTAGGGTAGCAGGATAAAGCTGCTGTAAAACCGAGACGGCCAGCCACAAGTCGTCAACACAGCCCCCTAATATATACTTCTCGCGGCTATCTATATTATGCAACACATGTAAGCTAGGGTTATCAGAAACTGACTGGCACTTACTCCTGGATAAGCCCCGAAAACACGGGAACAGAAACGCCGCATCGCTAATGGGTAGATCAAAATCCGGTTGTTCCCGCCCCCCGTAACCATGGCCTACAATAATCCCACGTGTCACCTGTCCATGTTTGGGTAGCAATAACCAGCCACCTATATCGAAATTGTCCGTTGAAGTATAGTGAATATCGTAACAGTCAAAGTCATCATTTTTACAATTGGATACTTGTAACCTGGGCTGAGGATCTAATGCTAGTGCGCGCTGGTAACGTGCTAGCCAGAAGCCCACAAAATCATCAGCTGGCGGCGGAGGCATAACATCTAGCAATTGCCCTAGGTTGTATCCGTAAGTAGGGTCAAAATTGAGCATGGGCAAGCATTTAACTTAGTAATGTTAAAAAAAGCCTTTATGGAATGGATAGGCGATTAAAATTTAAGCCAGTTTTAGCTAAGCAACTGTTTATCTATAATCTACCTACATCCATACTGGCTTTATCTCAACACGGATCCTTTCCAATAGGCTTTACGCCTTTAGGCAACTTGCCCAGTATCGCCTAAAACAGATTAGCAAACAACCAGTATAAAGAACCTGAAAGCAGCATAGCAGCTGGCAAGGTTAAAATCCAAGCCATCGCTAAATTAGCCACAGTCGACCATTGTAAACCTGATTGATTAGCTGCCATAGCACCCGCCACACCCGACGATAATACTTGTGTAGTGGAGACTGGCAAACCATAAATATCAGCGGCACCGATGGTCAACATTGCCACTAGTTCGGCCGATGCCCCTTGGGCATACGTTAAATGTGACTTACCAATTTTTTCTCCAACCGTCACGACAATCCGCTTCCAACCTACCATTGTGCCTAAGCCCAAAGCAATCGCAACGGTTACCTTAACCCAAAGCGGAATAAATTTGGTGGCATCGTCTATGTCTTTTTTGAAGGCTTTAAGATTCGCGTTAGTATCAGCATCCAGCGTTACTGGTTTGCTTTTATCTAGTACTTTGATCGACTCAGACGTTAAATACATATCATTTCTAACATTGGCGACAGCGGCTAAAGGCACGTTGGTAAAACTGCCATATTGTTTCGCTTGCTTACCAATATCACCAATTACCGCGGCCAAAGCGCCTAGGGTTTCGGGCTGGTATTGCTTAGTCCGGACATACTCAGCCAGTATATGCCGTGGATCGGCCATATCGGACTTAACTGCTGTTGTTAACAACGCTTGTTGGGTCACTTGGGAAATGGCGACAAAGTGCTCAATATGATCAACTGGCATCGCACGGTTTAAGGCATACGCCATAGGGACGGTGCCAACTAATATCAGCATAATTAAGCCCATACCTTTTTGGCCATCGTTAGATCCGTGGGCAAATGAAACGCCAGTACAGGTTAATACTAACAAGCCCCGTATCCATAGTGGCGGCGGTGTGTTATCTGCGGGTTCTTGAAATAACTCTTGCCGTTTAACTAGCACCCGCAATAACCATAGCAATAGTGCCGCACAACAAAAACCCAATAATGGTGAGAGCAATAATGAATAGCCCACTTTAGTGGCTTGTCCCCAATCTACCCCACTCGTGCCATCACGTCCATGCATTAGGGCATTGGCGACACCAACCCCAATAATCGAACCAATTAAAGTGTGTGACGAAGATGCTGGCAGGCCCAATAGCCAAGTGCCAAGATTCCAAATAATTGCAGCGATAAGCAAGGCAAAAACCATGGCAAACCCAGCGCTAGATCCCACCTGCAATATCAGCTCTACAGGTAATAGCGAAATGATGCCAAAAGCGACTGCGCCGCTGGAAAATAACACACCAAGGAAATTAAAACAGCCTGACCATAAGACGGCGAAATTAGCCGGTAATGAATGCGTATAAATTACTGTTGCTACTGCATTGGCGGTATCATGGAAGCCATTGACAAACTCAAACCCTAAAGCGATCACCAAAGCGACACCTAATAGCACATAAGGTAGCCAGGCAATTTCGGTATCGCCTGCCGCATTAATGTCATTAACTAAACTGACCACGGCAAACAATAGACCGATAACCAGTAAACTTAAAAAAATTATCGCCGTAACAGGCCCCGCTTTATGATCAAGATTTGGCCTAGGCTTGACCGCTAGCGTGTCGATAGTTGTCTGCATTGCAATTATCCAATCACTAAAAAAACAATAGCTTACCCCGGCAGTGTTACAAAAATATTACGCCACTTAAGGCGGTGCTATTCAACAATTCAGAGGGCAATTAAGTTTTTGCCGGGGTATCTCTATTACAATCGTGGGAAAATCTGTTTGACCAATGCGGAATTCCAGTACCTGTGATTGATCACTTAATCCCAAATAGCGCCTAAATTGTTGTATATCAGGTACTCAGATTAAGCCGTGCCCTTTAAGCATAAAGCCTTATCGGGGTTTTTATGCCTTAAGCTGATGTTTTCCACACCGCCCAATTAAGGCTGGAAATACATCATCAATAACGCAATGTTTGTTATGGTACTTTTCGCTTAAGGCTAAGCGAATGCTTAACGACTAGTTTTAAGCCTGGACATCCGTGTCTACTTAAAGAGCTTAAAAATCGAAGGTTTCCACTTCAGAAATTAAAAACAATGGCGCCCCTCCACTAGAAATTTCAACGGCATGGCCAGCAGTTTCCTGCCCCCCAGCAGAATTCAAACAAGTTTCTAACGCTGCTAACGTCGGGAAATACACTTCCGCGATCCGGTGATAAGGGGTACTACCACCACCGACACTGGATTGTATTAATGAGGCAACAAAACGGGTTTTACCGACTAATTTTTCTACCGCCATTGGCACATGCTCATCGGCATAACGGCGTTCAAACACGTCAAGATTGGTAGGGGTTGGATACATAACAATTAATTTTGCCTGTTTCATAGTTTTTTTATATAGAATGGTTAAATGAGTGCATATAAAACAATACTTAGTAGTATTTGTATAATATTACTTATCTATATATTCATAGGTAATACCTATTAAATAAGGGGGGGGGGAGGGTTATGGAAATGCATCAGATCCGATACTTTCTGGCCGTTTGTGATAAGGGTGCGTTTACCCGTGCAGCGCAATATGTTTATGTATCCCAACCATCTTTAACGCAAGCGATTAAGAAACTTGAAGAGGAGTTAGGTGGCGAACTTTTTAAACGTGACCGCTCAGGCTGCCAGCTGACTTCTTTAGGCCGTTTAGTTGAGCCTAAACTTAGACAAATATTTCAAGAAACCCAGACGATTAAAGCCGAAGCTATTCGTTTTAACCGGCTAAATACGGTGCCACTTAAAATTGGCTTAATGGCTACTATTGGGGCACAGCGCCTGAGCCCATTTCTGGCCACTTACCAACAAGATTTTCCTCAAATTGAAATGGAGCTGATTGTTGGTTGTGAAACCAGTTTGCTTAAACAACTAGAAAAAAACGAATTAGATATTGTCATCACCTCGCCTGTATCAGGCATAAATAATCTGCCTTATGACGTTTTGATGCTCTATAAAGAACGCTATGTCGTTGCCTTTAACCAGCACCATCGTTTTAACCAAACTGAACAATTAAGCCTTAAAGACATTCAATCCGAAGCTTATTTAGACCGTCTAAACTGTGAACTACGCGAAATCTTAAAAAACGTATGCCAGGACAGGGGCATAAATTTATACGCCACTTACCGTAGTAATAACGAAGCATGGATATTAAATATGGTCCGGGCAGGTATAGGTATCGCCTTAATGCCTGAGTTTTCCCTGGCTTTAAATGATGATAGCGTCAACTACCGTTATTTAGTTGACCCAGAACTAAGCCGGACTATCTATGCTATTTATATGCAACAACCACCCGATACTCCAGAATTTGAAAAATTAATTGCAAACCTGGGCAGGGCATTTTAGTCCTTGCACGGATCACTCACCGCGAAAAAAACTATTATTCCAGGTTAAGCGCTATACAATTAGATCTTGATAGTATTTTTGGTATGCTTGCAAACTAGTATCAACTCATTAGAAGTCTATGATAAGGCAAAAAAAGACATTAACAGCAATACGACTAGCGATTATTTTTTTTCTGCTGACAGCAAACTCAAGCCCAAATTTAGCCGCTGCAAAAATTAACCCCTTATTTCAACCCTTAACGGCTTTAAGCGCCCAACAATTAGCCATTATCGTCAATGATAATGACCCTTTAAGCGTACGTATTGCCCAGTATTACCAGCAACAGCGTCACATCCCCAAAGCCAATATCATCCACGTCCATTTTCATTTTTTTGGGAACGCTTTGTCGGCATCGAGTTTTCTTGAAATTAAGCAAGAAGTCGATAAACAAACACCTAAAGCAGTGCAAGCTTTTGTTTTAACCTGGATAAGGCCGTTTAAAGTCGATTGCATGTCTATCACCACAGCTTTTGCGGCTGGGTTTGACCAGTCATTTTGCGCACAAAGCTGCCAAGAAACCCACAAAAGCCCCTATTTTGCTTCAGACAGTCAAAAACCTTATGCGGATTTTCATTGGCGTCCAACAATGTTGTTGGCAGGCGATACGTTTGCAGACGCTAAACAATTAATAGACCGCGGCATTAAATCGGACTTTACCCGCCCTAAAGGCTCCGCTTACCTACTAAAAACCAATGATGTTGCCCGCAGCTCAAGGGCAGTGATATTTCCAACAGTAGCCAAAGCATTTTCTGGCTTATGGCCTGTTTATTATCTCGAACAAGACAGTATAAAAAATAAGGCTGATGTCATGTTTTATTTCACCGGCTTAACACATGTCCCTAACATTAAAAGCAATACTTATTTGCCTGGCGCTATCGCAGATCATTTAACCTCTAAAGGCGGTATTTTATCCGGCAGCGATCAAATGGATATTCTAGAATGGATCAAAGCGGGCGCTACTGCCAGTTACGGTGCCGTAGTAGAACCTTGTAACTTTCCCGCGAAATTTTCTAACCCAGGCATATTGCTTTATTATTATTTACGCGGTAACAGCTTAATTGAAGCCTATTGGAAAAGTGTCGCCGAACCAGGGCAAGGCGTTTTTATTGGTGAACCGTTGGCAAGACCATTTGGTGCCAGAAAGGCAAGCTTGTAAGCTTTAAAAATCAAAATAGCGGCCTGCTTTAGCAAACCGCCCTCCACGGATAAAAAACATAAGACTATGTTTGGATAAATTCAGTTTGATTTAGCTGTTTTAACCAAAACAAAAATTGTCAAACCTGTTTTCCTATCGGGCATTAAAAATTATATGTGCGTTTAGAATAGGCTAAAAATCCAACCAAGCATGTCCCAAACAACCACACAGCAGCCGGTAAAGGCACTGATATCCCATCAACAATAGGTAGGCTTGATATGCCTAAAATAATACCTTTCTTTTCAATAAACGCTATATCACTGAATGATGCCGTCAAGGCCACTAATATATTTTGCAGCGTAATATTAACACTAGTCGCCCCTATCGATGAAAAATCAACCCCAGCTGTTGCTTCAAAATCTTTAGTTGGGAAAATACTCGCTTGGTGTACGAAGGCTGATGTTGGCGTAATTTGACCAACTACCTCTGTTAAGGGGTTGCTTAAATCCACTACCCGTACTTCACCACCTAGTGCAACTTGAGAGCTTGCACCATAACTAATATAGTCCCCTCTTTCGGTTAAACCGACCGAACTGACAAAATTATTGCCTAACGCCGACACTTTGATATTAAAGGTAGAACTGACAAGATCAACAAAACCTATGCCAGTAGCCCTAAATGATGTTGGGGTAAAATACAAAGAATCCCCTGTGACTATTGGCGCTCCAAATAAATCCAATAAGCTGTCATCATAAGTAAACGACACACTATTTCCATTGACCGTTACCAAACTAGCCTGAGCCTGACTAAAAAACGTCAGCATCAGTAAAAACAAAATTTTCCTACTCATTACTACCATAACACACCTCAAAATCGTGTTTAAAAACGGATCAATGAGGCTTAAAACCAAAAAATTGACTGATCTATCGCCTCGCCAAATACAAAGCAGCAATCAAGCCAGAATATAATTTACCTTATGTTACATATAATTATATATTAATATATGACAGTAATATGATTTTTTGTCAACATAATTACAATAAATTTTGTCGCTATTACCACAATGCGCACTATTAAAGTGCAAAACAATACTTTAAATTCACGGGGCCGTCATAATCCCAGGAGCTCTTGATACCTACCAGGCCTTACCCCTATAACTAAGCTGCTTTGGATTCTTAGGCCCCAAGCCTAGGGCGCGGATTTTATGGCTTTATGGTATTACCCACAGGGGTAGATAGAGCATTAGAAATTAGCTGGTTGACATTGTCGCCTGTCAACGCAGTTAAAAAAGCGGTCAAATCATCTATTTCATTGGCGCTTAACTGCAACGGCACTATTAAAGGATCAAGGTTCTCATTAGCGACACCCCCCAGGTTATAAAACTGGATAACATCGCGCAAAGTTGCCAGGGAACCGTTGTGCATATAAGGTGGTGTTAGGGCGACATTGCGTAGCCCTGGCGTTTTATAGCGCCAGCGGTCAGCAGGGTCTTGGGTGATTTCGTAACGGCCAAGATCCGAGGGCTTATCTTCCGCCACCGCATGGATCACCTCCGCAGGAACCTGCGCAAAAACACCTGGCGCCAGCTGTACAGCTTGGCTAGCGGGCGCTTTAGACATACTATGCTGATAGCCAATTCCGGTATTATGTAAACTATCATCCGTAAATAGCGCTGCCCTCTCGTTTATGTTATGGCAACTGGCACAATGCGCTTTGCCGATGAATAAATTAAATCCACGCACGGCAGCTGCGTCCATAGCGTGCTGGTCTTTAGCAAAATACCAGCGGTCAAACGCTGAATTGGCTGAAATTAAGCTACGCTCATAACTAGCCAACGCCTTACCTAGGGTTTCCATACCCGCAGGCGCACCAAATGAGTGCTCAAATAGACCGGTATAATCACTGGCTTGGTTGATTTTTTCAATGACGTATCCTATTGATGGATTCGCCATCTCATTCCGCGCCAACAACGGCCCCCATATTTGCTGTTCCAAGTTTGCTTCACGGCTGTCATAAAACAAACGGCGGGCATAAGCCACATTAAATAAGGCCGGTGTATTGCGCCGTACCGTCCGCCCTTCCATGCCCACCGCAGTAGCCAACTCATTATTGGTAAAACCCTGTTCCGGCACATGGCACATAGCACATGACATGGTGTTATTAAGCGATAAACGCCGGTCAAAAAACAATTTTCGACCTAAATTAATCTTATCTGCGTTAATGGGGTTGTCTACTGGGATCGGCACGGCGGGTAAGCCTAGCGGCGGATTTTGTATAAAACCTAGCAAATCAATATCTTGAATGGCCGCTGCTGGAGTTTGCGCCGATGCTACCGAGAGCAACACCGTTTTAATATCATTGATGAGGGTATCTGGATGTAAAAAAGCAACACTGTATATATTACGGATCTGTTTATTTTGATCGATCAGGTAAACCCGTAAATTATGCGAGAAAGTGCCGGTAAATTGACCCTTGTCATCGTAAACTTTTTCTATTGCTTGTTGGTAATGATCAAGTATCGGCTTTAAATGCCGCTCTGAGCGCGTGGTTAAAAATTGCCAATCGACGGCTTGCCCTTGAAAAGCCTCGCCGTAATGCCGCATTTGTTCTACCGTATCATATTCCGGGTTAAAGCTCAGTGTTAACAAACGCAGCTGTGCCGCTAATTCTGGCGATTTATTCAAGCGTGTTTTGATTTGATGCAGAACCGATGTTGCTAATGGACAACCATTGATATCACTACAGGTTGCATAAATAAAACTAAGTACAGTTATCTTTCCATCCATTAGGCTATGCAATGTTTGGTCATGGCCTAAACTATCCAACACATTACCATTTGCCGCCTCCCCTAGTACGGGTAACTGGTAGGTTCCGGGTAGTGGCGCTGAAAATGTTAAGGCCTCATAACCTGGCGCTAATATCTGCGCATCTGCTAATACAGGGGCATTACCCCCTAAACTCACTAACCAAAGTATTAGGCTAGGTAAAACGGGTGTCCAATTAGACACCCGTTTTAATAGAACAGGAATTCTCATTCCCCGCAGGTTAGAGTTTAGCCTGGCTTGCATCTTTAGCTTTATTACCACCGTACAAAGCATAAGCGCCAAATTTCATTTGGTGTGCCCTGCCTAATTTTTCTTTTATGAAATCAATGGAAAAAGCTTCCGCCAAGTGCTTGCCATCCCAATTATAGGCTTTAAAAAACTGCTCATTATCAACACCTTTTTTATCCCAGTTGGCTAATAATGAAGAGGTAAAATACAAACGCTTACCATCCCAGCTAGACGACACCATATTCACTTGGGCGCCTATTTTTTTCTCAAACACTTGCTTAGGGTGTTCTGGATCGGAAATATCAAAAAGCCTGGCTGTGCCATCCATAAAGGTGTTAACCCAAAGTTTGCTATCGTCACTGGAGATAGAAATATCAACGGGTAATGGCACTTTTGCTGGCTCACCAATATCGGCAACAGCTTTAGCTTGCCAGGCGCCTGACTTGTCTTCATAAATCAACCAGATTTTTGAAGTCAGCGCCGTCGTGCTAAAACAATAATTATGCTCTGGCTTCCAAGCGCAACGCAGCTCTAAAGGCGCGCCAGGCACTTCAAATATCTTTTGTGGTTGCCGCGTATGTAAATCCCATTGCACAACAGTGTTACCAAAATGCTTCATGGCTTCGGCATCATTTAACATTTTGCCAAAATCCATCATGTAATTGGACCATCCTGTAAACGAGGACGTCAGCATTAGATTCTTTCTAGGCAACGCTCGCACATCATAACCGTAACCATCGGCATAGACTTTTGTTGGGTCGCTATTTTGCAATTTGGCATCCGTTGGCATCCAGTGGGTTGAGACAAATTCACCCGCATTGGTATATTCCACTAATGCCGTACGCCCACCGTGGTCTTTATCGTTCGACAAGCCAGTAATCATCATCCGGCCAGGTAAGGCATAAAACGAGTGTGGCCCTACTACACCGCCACTTTTAGCTACAAAATCAGAGATGGTATTCACCAATTTTGGTTTGGCTGGATCAGTATGGACATCAAAAATAAAAATTTTATTGGTATCTAAGCCTCCGGCCCAAAGAAATTTGCGGTCGTCAGTAAAGTCAGAATGGTGTGCCTCGTTACGTCCACCCACCGACACGCTACTGACGACTTTGCCATAACTAGGTGATTTTGGATTAACGTCAACCGTGACCATTTTATCTTGCTCATCACCTAAACCTTCCATACCTAATGTCCAAACATAAACCACATCTTCCTGTCCGGTAATTTTGGCCATATAAGGTGATTGACAAGTTTCATCGGCCCGCATGTTAAAAGAAACCGCAGCAGCACAGATGCCAGCTGTTACTACACTCCCTCTCATTAATTTTTTATAGTGTTGTTTCATCTCATGTACTCTTTTTTGGGTAGGGACTACGCTCGGCGATTGCCGACTTTAAAATAAAGCCCTCGTAGTCTTCTACTTTAGGATTTTTAATTATGGGCGTCTTATCCAAATTTAATAAGCGCTCTTGATAGTCTTTAAGAACAGTCACTCGTGCTTCATGAGTAAGCCTCACGGGTGCGTAAACAATGAAAGGTTGCCTTACGGTAAAGCCACAAAAACCCAAAATACCCCGATGTATAGGGTAGAGTATGGTTTCCATTGCGCCATATATGCCAACTTCTGTGTAAACGGGTTCTAAACCACCGACCGTAATTGAACACATGGCCTGTTTACCCGCTAAACGTCCTTGATCAAACCAGCGTCCGCCGCCATAAGCGTGGCCTACGGAAAAAACCCGGTCTACCCAGCCTTTCAGAATAGCTGGCATGCCTAACCACCAGATTGGAAACTGCAAAATTAAACAATCGCACCACGCCAACTTTGCCTGCTCGGCCTTTATTTCGGCAACATAACCGTCATGCAGATTGGCGTAACTTTCCTCATCTTGCTGTATTAATATGGCTGGATCCTTAACGGTAGTGAAATTACGCCGGTCTGAAACAGGATCAAAGCCCATCGCATAAAGATCAGATTCCACTACCTGATGGCCAGCATCGGTTAAGGTTTTGTTCGCTGCCGAACGCATCGCCGCATTAAAACTACTGGGCTCGTGATGCGCATAGACTATAAAAACTTTCATCGCCACAACTTTTGATTAGCTTGTCATGAGAATCTATTCAGCGGTAGTTGGATCAATCATAGTTTTAATTTGACTGACCCGATTAGCTGGAAAACCACCTTTTTGGGCATGTTCCCGAATAGTCTCTTCATCAGGCGAGATATAAACACAATAGACTTTATCCTCAGTGACATAGCTTTCCACCCACTGAATTTTAGGCCCCAACTCATTTAACACACCACATGAAGCCTGGGAAATACCTTGCAGCTGTTCTTGAGTTAGCGCGCCAGCGCCAGGAATCTCACGCTCTATTAAATACTTCGGCATTCTATTCTCCTAATTGTTGTTATAAAAAATTAAACCTTAAAAAAATCACCCAGCAATTGATCGCAACATTGCCTAAGCGGCGCAGATGATTTTTCGATTTTCATGCGCAGCAACGCGCCTTGCCATGCATCCGTTAATAAATCAGCCTGTAGTTGGGCTGATATATCTAGCCGTACGCTACCTTCTTTTTGCGCCTTGGCCAAACCTTTCTCTAATAAATCCCGGTAGCGATGAACTGCCATCTGTAATGAGGATCTGCAGGCTTCACTGGTATCGCCAATTTCCCCCATTAAATTGCCTAATAAGCAGCCCCCCTTAAAACCCGCTTTTTCCAATTCTTCAATAAGTTCATCAAAGTATCGCTGCAAAGCACTTAAACCGTCTAATTCTGGATTTTGTATGTGCTGGCTTAGCTGCTCAATAAAAGGATTGAGATAGTGTTGGATCACAGCCGTACAAAACTCCTCCTTGCTAGCAAAATAATTATAAAAAGAACCTTTCGGAATTTGCACAGCCGCCAAGATTTCTTTCAAGCCTGTGCCATGGTAGCCTTGCCGCATCAGAAGAATAACCCCCTGATTTAACAAGTTTTCACGATTAATTTGTTTTTGCGGGGTTATTTTAACCATAGCTAATAATACGACCGGTTGTCTTAAGTTGTCAAAAAATAAATTCTGTTTTTTACTATTACCTAAATAATACCTAGAATTGCCTCTAGATTAAACTGCGTTATCTGACTTGTTTTTATTGCTGGATATGCCTTAGCCTTATCCCTTTAAAACCAGCACAGCCCGCGCTTTATCAGGCAACCCGCCCATAAACCAGGGCAAACTAAATACTGGAGCAATTTACCAGCCAACTAAGGCGGCATATTGTCGCGCGGCAATATGCCACATTTTAAAGCTTGTCCGCCCTAGATATACTTTGTTCGGACTTTGCTTATGGCAGAGTCTGAATCCTTCCTCTCAAGTGGGCATTAATTTCGCCCACTTTTTTTAAGGCCTGTTATGAAATACTGCTATCGCCACAAATTACCTGTGGGTTCCAGCAATGCCGAATTAAGCCGGCAAAACGCCATTCACGTTGCTGGCCATGCCGCGGCAATCTGTTTATACAATAAGCAAAATAAATTACCGCCAATTTTTTTCCGCATCAGCCAATACGCAGAAGCCTACAACAACCACGGGATATATACGGCCCAAATTGAGGATGGTTGCCTTATTCCAACACCGCCATCAACCTGGGAACAAGCAACTGATGGCTTCTCCCCGGACCAAAAGCGTGACTATGAACGCGCCTTTAAAGCGGACATCATAAATTTACTAGCCGGCCCTCTTGCCGAAGCAAAACACGTGGCATTACGCAACGGCGAAAAAATTAGCCCCCGCGCTGTTATATTAAATGCCCTACATTATTACGGCGGCTGCTCTGACCTTAATCTTGCCTATGACTACTTAGCTTGTTTTATGGGCCACCACCAAAGCCAGCATAAAACTAAACAGCTTTTTTTTAGCGCCTTTGAATTTATAAATGCCTATCCTAAGTGGCAGGCTATCAACGCATTGGCCGATTACATGCTAACAGCACCTAAAGCCTATATTGACTGTGAAGAGGCTTTTACTGTGCTAAATACAAGCACAGGCCTAAAGCCGTTATTGTCGTTCTCCAAACAAAGCCGTACCAATTCTAACCAAAGTAGAACCCTCGGCTATAGCCGCTTCCAAATCCCCTGTCATGCCAAATGAAAAGGTATCCAGCTGGGCATTTTCAAGTTGCTTAATAGCTTGGTATAACACCCGATAAGGCACGCGTTGATCCGCAAACGCTAGCTTAGGCTCAGGGATGGCCATAACCCCGCGCAAATTTAGCCCAGGCAAATTATTAACTTCGGCAACTAAAGCCGGTAATTCGTCCAAACCGATGCCCGATTTACTTGCTTCATTACTAATATTGACTTGTAAGCAGATATTAAGCGGGGGTAGCTCATGCGGCCTCTGCTCACTTAATCGTCGGGCGATTTTAAGGCTATCAACACTATGTACCCAAGCAAAATGCTGGGCTATAGCTTTAGTTTTATTCGATTGGATAGGACCTATAAAATGCCAGATAATGTCTAACCCCACTAATTCTTGCTGCTTTATTAAGGCTTCTTGCAAATAATTTTCGCCAAAATGCCGTAAACCTGCTTGGTAAGCTTTGATGATATCAGCGGCAGGTTTAGTTTTTGAGACTGCTAGCAACAAAACGGATCCAGGCTTACGTTGATAAGCCAGTTCTGCTTTTTGTATCTGGGTATTTATCTTGTTAATTCTTTGGGCTATTGAAGTCATAAAGGGTATAAAAAAACATTGCCAATTATTAAACATCACGCCTTTAAAAAAGCAAGACTTAGACTATGGTTTAAGGGAGTAAAACTTAGTTTTCTTTAGTCTTTTTCAGAGGAATGTATGGATATTGCCGAATTACTGGCTTTTTCAGTAAAAAATAATGCGTCTGATTTACATTTATCAGCTGGCTTACCACCTATGATACGGGTTGACGGCGATATACGGCGCATTAACATCCCTGCATTTGACCATAAACAGGTGCATGCACTCATTTATGACATTATGAATGATAAACAGCGCCGTGATTATGAAGAATTTTTAGAAACCGATTTTTCTTTTGAACTACCTGGCATTGCCCGCTTTCGGGTTAACGCATTCAACCAAGAACGTGGCGCCGCTGGCGTGTTCAGAACTATCCCCTCCAAAGTGCTTAGCCTTGAAGAACTGAAGGCCCCAGCTTTTTTTGAAGAGCTAACCCGCAAACCACGTGGCCTGGTTTTGGTTACAGGCCCCACAGGCTCAGGCAAGTCGACCACCTTAGCGGCTATGATCAACCATATCAACACCAATGACTATGCCCATATCCTAACGGTAGAAGATCCCATTGAATTTGTCCACGAGAGCCAAAAAAGCCTTATTAACCAACGCGAAGTACATCGTGACACCCATGGCTTTAGCGAAGCCTTACGTTCGGCATTACGGGAAGACCCTGATATTATCCTAGTCGGCGAAATGCGCGATTTGGAAACCATACGACTAGCTTTAACTGCCGCTGAAACCGGGCACTTGGTGTTTGGCACTTTGCATACCACATCTGCAGCAAAAACCATAGACCGTATTATTGATGTTTTTCCGGCTGCGGAAAAAGACATGATCCGCTCTATGCTGTCCGAATCCTTACAAGCGGTTATCTCACAAACCCTGCTGAAAAAAAATGGCGGTGGCCGTATCGCCGCCCATGAAATCATGGTGGGTACTGCCGCCATACGCAATTTAATCCGGGAAGCCAAAGTGGCGCAAATGTATTCAGCTATACAAACAGGCCGAAAAGATGGCATGCAAACCCTGGATCAAAACTTAAAAGAACTGGTGGATCAAGGCTTGATTACCGCAAAAATCGCCATGGTCAAAGCCGTCAACAAAGATATCTTCCGTTAAGAGGAAATTATGGACTTTAATGCCTTGCTAGCACTCATGGTGCAAAAAAAAGCATCTGACTTATTCATCACTGCCGGACGTGCGCCAACCATTAAAGTCTATGGATCGCTGGTAGAAGTCTCAAAATCACCATTAAGCGATGAAATGGCGATGAAGATTGTGCTGAGCATTATGAACCAGCGGCAAAAAGATGAATTTGAAAACACCAAAGAATGTCAATTTGCCATTAGCGTACCTGGCTTATCCCGCTTTCGGGTGAGTGCATTTACCCAACGCGATGCCGCGGGTATGGTATTGCGCCGCATTGAAAATGAAATTCCAGACGCAGAAAGCTTACATTTGCCATTAATCCTAAAAGACCTGATTATGGAAAAACGGGGCTTAGTGATTTTTGTTGGGGCTACCGGCACAGGTAAATCAACCTCCCTAGCCGCGCTAATCAAGCACCGTAACTTAAATACCAGCGGGCATATTATTACTATTGAAGACCCCATGGAATTTGAACATCCCCACTTAGGTTGCATTGTTACCCAGCGCGAAGTTGGGGTAGATACTGAGTCTTATGAAGTGGCCTTAAAAAACACCTTACGGCAAGCGCCTGATGTCATCCTAATCGGTGAAGTCCGCACACGCGAAACCATGCAAAATGCCATCACTTTTGCTGAAACAGGTCATTTATGCCTGACTACTTTACATGCCAATAACGCTAACCAAGCCTTAGACCGGATCTTGCATTTTTTCCCCGATGAAATGCACGACCAATTATTTATGGACTTGTCACTGAATTTACGCGGTATTGTTGCCCAACAATTAATCAAACGGGTTGATGGCAAAGGCCGCTATCCGGCAGTAGAAATTTTATTGAATACGCCATTAGCAAAAGATTACATCCGCAAAGGGGAAATCAACAAACTAAAAGAATTGATGAAAAGCTCGCGTGAGCAAGGTATGCAGACCTTTGACCAAGCGCTATATGATCTCTATACCGCAGGCAAAATCAGCTATGATGATGCACTAAACTCCGCAGACTCGCGTAATGAAGTACGTCTAATGATCAAATTGGGTGCCGACAGTTCAGGTAGTTTTGGCGATGAAGACATGATGCTATCAGAAACCGACCAGGACAAAACCTCCATTTATTAAACTCGTCATACTCTAGCTACGGTTTTTTTGGATCATCTCATATGCTTTAGAAATTTTTTGCGTTTTTTCTTTTGCTAAAACCATCATTTCTTCTGGCAACCCTTTAGCAACTAGCTTATCAGGATGGTTTTGGCTCATTAAACGCCGGTAAGCCTTTTTCACTTCCGCATCACTGGCCGTTGGCGTTAACCCCAACACCGCATAAGCGTCCTTTAATTCTGAATGTTGCTTAGTTTGCTGATAGGCTTTGCCTTGACCATAAAATCGATTTTGCGCCTGATGCTGCAATTTAAGGCGCTCATAATCGAACCGGGACACCTTCAATTGCCCGCAAATATGCAACAATAAAGCTTCTTCACTCTCCTCTAATTCCCCATCGGACAAGGCTGCTTGCATTTGGATTTCAATAAACGTGCGGATTAAATCACGCCGACGATGGCATTCCTTGCGGAATTGCGCTAATACGTCATCCACTGGAAAATCGGCACTTTTACCTTGCTGAAATAACGCAATCGCGCTACTACGCATAGCACCTGACAAGCCCATTTCATCCATAACCCGGTTAGCCAAAGAAATTTCTTCTGGCGCCACTCGGCCATCGGCTTTAGCCAGATGCCCCATCACGGAGAAAGTCGCGGTAAAAAAAGCCATTTGCACACGCTGTTGATCACCGGGGTTAAAGCCCAGCTCAACATCTAAGCTTGCCGCGCCCTTATCAAATTGATGGCCAACTGAGGCTCCTAAAATCGCCCCCAGCGGGCCGCCTAATAAAAATCCAAAGGCTCCGCCGAGCAATTTTCCAAACCAAACCATTGATTCAATCCTATAGCCCAAAAAGAAGTGTTAAAATTGTAACATCAACCCGACCCGCCTGTTTAATGAGGAAATATGGACACGCCGCCAGCACTACACCAATCAACGTTAAATTCATTAAAACTCTTAGCCCGAGGCAAAGTCAGGGATATTTATGAAATTGACGATAAAACCTTGTTAATTGTCAGTACTGACCGGCTTTCCGCATTTGATGTAATCTTACCTGACCCCATCCCAGGCAAAGGTTGTGTGCTCACCCACGTGTCAAACTTTTGGTTTGACAAACTGAAACACATTATCCCCAACCACCTAGTCGATATTAGTCTTGACAAGGTTTTACCAGATGCCAATGAACGTAAGCAAGTTACAGGACGCGCAATTGTTGTTAAAAAATTGCAACCCTTGCCTGTTGAAGCCATCGTAAGAGGTTATTTAATCGGCTCAGGCTGGAAAGACTATCAAACCTCAGGTGCTATTTGCGGCATTCCACTCCCTGTAGGTTTGCAACAAGCTGAACAATTACCGCAGCCTATATTTACACCCTCAACCAAAGCAGGTGTCGATCAACATGATGAAAACATCCCGTTTGAACAAGCCGTAGCATTAATGGGACAGACTATCGCCGAGCGAGTTAGGGAAGCCAGTTTGGACCTCTACACTGAGGCTGCGGCCTATGCCAAAAGCCGCGGCATTATAATAGCCGATACCAAATTTGAGTTTGGTTTAGATGATGACGGCGAATTGTACTTAATTGACGAAGCGCTTACACCTGATTCCTCAAGGTTTTGGCCTGCGGACCAATATCAAGTAGGCATAAGCCCACCAAGTTTTGACAAGCAATATGTCCGTGATTATTTGGAAACCCTGGATTGGGATAAAACCTATCCAGGGCCAAGCCTTCCAACAGAAGTTGCGGCATTTTGTGCTAAAAAATACCGTGAAGCAGAAAGCCGCTTAACCGAAAAGCAAATCTAGCGGCACTCACGTTTGGTTTATTAAAGGCTTAAAACAGACCAGAGATGGATCTAGCCAAACCTTCTGTCAAAAAAGGTGCGGCTTCTTCATATTCTAAATTAACTTTGTTAGCTGTACTTACTACACGAATGCGATATTGTTTTTTATCACTAATTTCAGAAGAGGTTTGTGAACGGGCGCCACCTATGCCTTGCTTTGCATTTTGGCTGCTATCTTGTTTTACGATGACGCCTTTTTTAGCTTTTTCTGCAACTTCAATATCTGTTATGGCCATATAAGTGACATCTTTAACTGCTGCGCCTGCTATCGTATCAACGATACCATAAGCTGCACCACCCGCTAACCCGCCTATCCCTGCGCCACTAAAACCGCCCACGGCTCCGCCAATTGCAGCACCCGCTGCAATACCCCCTAACGCACCACCATAGCCGGCATGTAATGCAGACTCAGCCGCAGTTGGGCTTGATTTATCAACACTTAAAACATTTGCCCGCAACCAATAATGGGCACGCTCCGGATCATTCACCACAGTATAGCCTTTAGCAATTAAGGATCTTGTTACCGTGCCCAAAATATCAAAATTAGACTTGTCCGAAGTATTCCTAATATCAACATAAATCACCTTTTTATCAGGGCCTACTGGGTCAAGAAAGACGGTATCACTCATTTTAGTTTGAACATCTAAATCCTTTTTAGCAATGGAAGTATGGACTGCGGCACAACCAGTCAAAAATAAAATAAAGGCACAGACCCCACCAAAAATTACTGTTTTTTTACTTTGAATGTTAACCATCAGATTTCCTCTTATTTGTCCCTGTTGTTTAAAAATTCGTTCATTATGAATAACACTACATCTTTTAATACAAACACATGCCTAGACTATCAATACCAATAACCACGGGAATAAGCCGAATAGGGGTAGTAATAACCATCATGAAAATAATTATAGTATGGCGTTTGAACCTCAGATTTTGTCGGTTTGCCCCTTTCGGTAGCCTCGGATAAAGAATTGGTCAAGGTTGCATCATCAGTCACATTGTGTGGCGTCGATAACACTTGCTCATTGAGCCTTCTTTGCATATCAGCTAAATTCTGATCTTCCCCTGCCGATACAGAAGAACTAAACGGCAGCGTAAACAGCATAAAATACATTGCTAGCAATATTTTCTTTAGCATTTCATTCATAACTAAAACCTCTTACCAGTTAGCTAATACCTATAGTCAAATCGTTAAATAATAAGGATTATCGTCAGATAATCACAAAAATTAAACGGGATTGTATCCCCCAGTTTTGATTATTTCAATGTTTTTACTTAATTTTTGCTTAATTACGCTCTTGTACTTATAAACAAATTTTTTGTAAAAAACGATGACTTTTTTCACTATATGCAAGAACAACATTAACAATATTTGATTACAATCTGCCACCCCTAACATGCCTAGAAACAATTGCCTATGCCTGATTGAGCCACGCTGATCTAACTTTTGTTTAGCCAAAAATATAACATCACCTACAGAAAAATATTTTGAACCAAATAAAAAACCTTACGGTCTTATACCTGCGTTCTGGATTCATAACGCCGGCCGCTTTGAAAACAAGAAATTTCTAAATTATTTAAAAAAAAGCAATCATTGAGCCTTACAACCCGCTGGTTATTTCTATGCATGACCAAAAAATAGAGACCACCCTAAGTATGGACCAATAAATTAAAAATTTGATTAATGAGGAGAAATTTATGTTTAAAATAATAACAATAACTGCAGCTTTATTATTAAGTTTTAGCAACACTGTATTTGCCGAAAACCATGCTAGCGAAGCCTTAAAACACGCCAATATGGCCGTCGCAGAAGGCAAAGCTGGTAAATCAGAAGCTTTAGTAGACCATGCCGGTAAAGCCTTAGAGCATACTTTAGCGGGTGCCTTAGTTGCGAAAGGAACCGCAAAAAACCATTTGGAGGCCGGCGCTAAAGAACTTGAAGAAGCCATAGACCACGGTAACCTCAACCATGCTAAAGAAGCAACCAAACACGCAGAAAGCGCTATTGAACATATTCAAGCCAGTAAATAATAAATAACGCCAAATCTAGACCAAATGCGGGCTGTAACTGCCGCCCGCATTACTCTGAAGCATAGCCCAAGGCCTATACTAAACCACCATTTCACCGCTAATATCCTGGCATAGAAAGGCCTGCCTTTGCCCAACCTCGGCAAAATTGCCGTAAGCAAGCAGTAATTTTGCATAGGTGGCTTCCAACGACATATTCCACAACATCTCCGCGCCAGCTTCCAATAATGTTCTGGTACTTTCATAAGCACTATCAGACTTTAATGCAGGTGCCAAATACACCTTAATATCCCGTTTCTGGCATTGTTGGATAAAATCAGTTAAAGCGTATTGCTGACCCCATTGCAGTGAACTACAAGCCGTACCGGAATGGTATAAGTCATGTAAAACAATATCGACAGCATCCAGATTAAAATAGTTATATTCCAAGCCGGGATAGGGCTTTATCAGCAATATCCGTTGTGAGAAAGTTGCGCTTAAATTTACCGGATTGCGTTTAGCAATAGCTGATGCTTCTGAAAACTGACCCTTTTCATAAGTGCAATAAGGCTGGTTTTGTACACTGATAAAATCACCACTTAATTGCAAGGATGATGCTAGCCTTGCACCATGGTGGATTTGCATGCCTTGCTTACGGTTTGTATAAGGCACAAATACACCATGCGCCTTGTTTTGGCATATGAACTCAACTGCGCAAATAAAGTTTTCCAAACCATTGGCGTTGGCATGCGCCAATGGATAATCACTGGAAACTAATAGCACCGGTATTGCTATGGCATTGAAATAAAGGCTTAAGGCTGCCGCAGTAAACGCTAACGTGTCTGTCCCGTGGGTAACAATAATGCCATCGTAAAGCGTAGGTTTTGCTGCCTCTATGGCGGCTATCAAAACTTCCCAAGCCTCTGGCGCCAGGTTTTCACTAAGCACTTGTAACGGGCTAATGCAGGTAAAATCAATTTCGTATTTTTCGTTATTATGTTGCTTATATAACGAAATCAGTTGATAAGCGGCTTGACCGTTGGTATTGATGGTTCCATTAACCGCCAATGAACCAATGGTGCCGCCGGTGAATACAACAAGTATATGTTTCATAGTATGATGCTAAAAATTAAAGTTAACTCAATTTAGCATAGCAAAGCAGACTGTCAGATCACATGAAAATCTCG
The DNA here is from genome assembly GCA_041660045.1 of Methylococcaceae bacterium. Classification (GTDB taxonomy): domain Bacteria; phylum Pseudomonadota; class Gammaproteobacteria; order Methylococcales; family Methylomonadaceae; genus WM-3-3. Next base: position 86,868 of record JBAZXA010000013.1, read on the forward strand.
CTCATAGTTGCAATGGCAAGTAACCGTTGTATAGGTTTTAACAACCAAATGCCTTGGCATTTATCGGCCGACCTTAAACGCTTTAAACAACTCACCATGGGCTCAGCCATTTTAATGGGCAGAAAAACCTATGAGTCAATTGGGCGACCCTTACCCGGGCGTACCAATATCATCATCAGCAGGAATAAAGACTATCAACAGCCTGGTTGTATTACCTTTAATACGCTTGAAAACGCGCTGGAGTATCTCAACCTAAATAATACATCGGTATTTGTTATTGGTGGCGCTGAACTCTATACCGCCGCCCTAGCCAAAAGCCAGCAGATTTATTTAACGCAGATACATCAGGTTTTTGAGGGGGATACTTTTTTTCCGGACTTGGATGAAAATAGCTGGCAACAAACCAGCCAAGAAACCATCAATAATGATCCTAACGTTGATTTTAACTACAGCTTTATCACACTAGAACGCAGGCCACTTATAGCCTAAGCAAATTGTTGTTAGGCACCCAAGCTAGATAAGCTAATCGCCATCCCACTTGAAAATGATTTACGCGGTTTTTTCGCACCAGGACAATCTAAGCTAAAACGCTGCATCGTGTGGTCCAATTTCAGCGCAGTGAGCTGACCACCCCATAAGCATCCGGTATCAATTCCATAGCAGTTATCGCCTTCGTAATACCCTAAGGTAGACCAATGACCAAAAATTATCCGCATATCTTGGCTTTTACGTTTAGGCACTTGAAACCAAGGTATTAGATGTTTAGGCTGGCTGCCTGGTGTACCGCTGTTGGTAAAATCCATACGCCCATCCACATCGCAATAGCGCATTCTGGTAAAACAATTGATAACAAATCGTATTCTTTCGGCATTTTTTAAGCGTGATGACCAAACATTCGGCTTATTGCCGTACATTTTTTTTAAAAAAACTTTGTAATCTGGGCTCTGCAAGGCCTGCTCCGCAAGCCATGCCATCTCTTTAGTTTTGTCAAAATCCCACTGCGGCGGTAAGCCTGCATGCAGCATGCAAAACTCATGGTTAAAATGAAAAAAAGGCCTATACCTAAGCCAATCAATTAATTCCTCGCAATCAGATGCCTCTAATATAGGAATTAAGGTGTCTTGCTTATTGGCAATTTTAGGCTCGCATGATGCCGCTAGCAAATGCAGGTCATGATTCCCTAAAACGGATACTGCTGAATCACCCAATGATTTAATAAAGCGTAAAGTTTCCAGTGACTTGGGACCACGGTTAACCAAATCCCCGGCAAACCAAAGCTGATCGTCATTTTCATTAAATGCGATCCTATCCAGTAACCTCATTAAATCATCGTAGCAACCTTGCAAGTCACCAATGGCATAAATGGCCATAAACTAATGCAATGTCCTCGGTATTGATAAGGTAAACTTTGGTATATTGGCATCAAAGTCATCACCCTCATCGGAATGCATAGAATAACTGCCTTGCATAGTACCCACTGGCGTTTCGATCATGGCGCCACTGGTATAACTAAAGGTTTCGCCGGGCTTTAGGTAAGGCTGTTCACCAATAACCCCACTGCCACGTACCTCTTGTACCTTACCATTGGAATCGGTGATTAGCCAATGCCTGGTTAATAATTTTGCCGGAATTTCACCGGCATTGGTAATGGTGATGGTATAAGCAAACACATAGCGGTTTTCACTGGGCGCAGATTGCGCCTCAATGAAATGCGGCTCGGCTGCAACTATTATTTTGTTTTTTTCGTTCATTATTGGATGATATGGTTCATAAATATAGATGGTTTTATTCTAACTTAAATTAGCCCCAAGTCACTATTCTGTATGAAACGAAAACTATTTTTTTTTATTTTTTTTAGCTTTTCCCTAGCCTTGCATGCTGAGGACGTCAATGATTTATTTGCCGCCGCCATCACGGGAAAAACCGATAGGATACAAGCCTTATTAGCTCAAGGCATTGATGTGAATGGAAAAACTGCTAACCAGCGCACAGCCTTGATGGCCGCAAGCGCGAGTGGCAACACCCGCATAGTCAAAACCCTATTGACTTACGGCGCGGATACCAATATGGCTGATAATTCAGGTAGCACCGCGTTAATGGATGCGCTAGTTTTTGGTAGTGAAGAGATCGTCAATTTGTTGATTGCAGCGGGCGCGGATGTGAATGCTATGGACAATCAAAAAATAGCTGTCATCAGCAAAGCAAAAAAAATCGGCCGGGAGAATCTGGTTAAACTCTTAGAAAATGCCGGCGCCAAGTTACCCGAGGCTGCCGAAGGGGAGAAAGAAGCTGGCAAAATGGCGGCTGACAGCAAAGATAAACCTGCCATGAAAAAATAATTTACCCCTTTAGCGTCAGCAATCAACCATTAAGGACTAGACATTGCATATTCATATTTTAGGCATTTGCGGCACATTTATGGGCGGTTTAGCGCTTATTGCCCGCCAATTAGGGCACCAAGTCACGGGTTCAGACCACAACGTATATCCGCCTATGAGCACACAACTGGAAGAGCAAGGCATTCAATTAATGTCCGGCTACCGTGCTGAAAACTTGGCCGGAAAGCCCGATTTAGTGATCATAGGCAATGCCTTATCACGCGGTAACCCCGAGGTGGAAGCAGTACTTGACCAAGGCTACCGTTATCTGTCTGGCCCGCAATGGTTAGCCGAATATGTTTTACAAGACCGCTGGGTACTGGCTGTTGCCGGCACCCATGGCAAAACCACAACCACTAGCATGTTAAGTTGGATCCTAGAATACCAAGGCTTTAAACCAGGGTTTTTAATTGGTGGTATTCCATTAAATTTTGGCATATCGGCGCGCTTAGGTGAGTCAGCATTTTTTGTTATAGAAGCCGATGAATATGATTCTGCTTTTTTTGATAAACGTTCTAAATTTGTCCATTACCACCCCCGCACAACCATCTTAAACAATTTGGAATTTGACCATGCCGATATTTTTCCAGACCTTGACGCCATCAAAAAACAATTTCATCATTTGCTACGCACTATTCCCGGAACGGGACTAATCATCAGCCCCGCCGCAGACAACAACCTAAATGAAGTGATTAACATGGGATGTTGGACGCCAACAGTAAGCACCTCAATCCACGCCGAGGCACTCTGGAATGCCGAGCTAAGCCATCCTGATGGCAGCCAATTTAACATTTTTTTTAATGGCGATTTGCAAGCTAGTGTGACATGGCCACTAACCGGCCAGCACAATGTCTACAACGCACTGGCCGCTATTGCCGCGGCAAAACATGTCGGCATTTTGCCAGTGGATGCCATTAAAGCACTGTGTGCCTTTAAAAATGTAAAACGCCGGATGGAAATTATTGCCCGTATTAAAGGTATAACCCTATACGATGATTTTGCCCACCACCCGACCGCCATCGCAACAACTTTGGAAGGCTTACGCCAGCAAGTTGGGACGGAGCCGATTATCGCCATAGTGGAACCCCGCTCCAACACCATGCGTTTAGGTGTACATACCGAAACCTTAGCACATTCGCTTAGCTGCGCAGACCTTGCCTTAATTTATCAACCGGAAGGTCTAGGTTGGGATTTAGGCCAACTACAAAACTACGCACACAACATAGAAATCTGCCCATCCATTGATGACATCATCCTGAAACTTAAATCCCACGCTGATTCCAATGGCCATTTTGTGTTAATGAGTAATGGCAGTTTTGGTGGCATTTATCAACGTTTGCAAAATGAATTAGCCCATTAAGCCTTAAGCTTGGCAGCTGAGACTGAGCTAGTGTCCAAATAGCGTTATCTGGAGAGCAACATGAAAACGATCCAATACCTGATATTAATCTACGCCCTGTTAATACCGCCTATAGCCACTAGCAAAGCCTTAACGCCAGAACAAGTTCCTGAACCCTTAAAACCCTGGGTAAACTGGGTCTTACAAGATAGCCCTGAGGCCAACTGCCCTTTCATCTATAACAGTTACGGGCAAAAGCGCTGTAGTTGGCCCACCCTACTGAGTTTGGAGCTCAGTAAGAGGCAAGGCGCTTTCTTTGCCAATTGGCAAGTTTACCAAGATAGCTGGATCAGTTTACCGGGTGATAGCCAACACTGGCCGCAAAATGTCACCGTCAACAATAAGACGGCACTAGTGCTAGAAAAAAACGGTATCCCGACTATTAAACTGGATGCAGGTTTTTATCAAATTAAAGGCGACTTTTTTTGGGACAGCTTGCCGGATAATTTAGGCGTACCGCAAGATACCGGTCTTGTTAACCTTAAAATAAACGGAAACAGCATCACTATCCCCACCCTAAAAAATGGCCAATTATGGCTAAAATCCAGCGACAGTGGCCAAGTTAAAGCCCAGACTCTAGAAAACACATTGGATCTGCAAGTGTTCCGAAAAATTATCGATGAGGTACCTACCCAGGTATTAACTCACCTAGTGCTCAATGTTTCTGGCGACCAACGCGAAGTTAAACTGGCTATGCCGTTATTGCAAGGCTTTATCCCTATGCAAATACAAAGCCCCATTCCTGCCCGATTAGAACCCGATGGCCAACTGTTAGTGCAAGTACGTCCTGGATTATGGCAAATTGACATCCTGGCAAGAGCCAGCCAAGACTTTCCGGCATTGACATTAAACCCGCAAGAAAACTGGCCGGAAGCCGAAATATGGTCTTTTGAAGCACGCCCAGACTTACGCGTTGTAGAAATTGAACAAGCCAATGCCATAGATCCTAGCCTAAGCAATTTACCTGACGACTGGAAAAACCTGCCGGCTTATCGCGTCAACTTAGGCCAGACCATCCATTTTAACGTCATCCACCGCGGTGATCCCGAACCTGAACCTAACCAACTAAACTTAACCCGTAAACTCTGGCTAGATTTTGATGGCAACGGCTACACCGTTAACGACCACATTGAGGGCCGAATGAGCCGTGATTGGCGGCTTAACGTCTTACCACAAACTCAATTAGGCCGCGCAACCTTAAATGGTGACAACCAATTGATCACCACCCAAGGCGAAAACCAGCAAATTGGTATAGAAGTCCGCCATGGCGTTATTAACTTGGATGCCGATAGCCGTATACCAGGCGACATCAGCCCAATTAGCGCGACCGGATGGCAACAAAATTTCCAACGCGTCAATACCGAGCTTAACTTACCGCCGGGTTGGCGCTTATTTGCCGTCAACGGTGTCGATAATGTCCCTGACACTTGGCTGTCCCAATGGACGCTACTGGATTTATTTCTAGTGCTGATCGCCGCTTTGGCAACCGGACGCTTGTGGCATGTCCAGTGGGGTGTATTTGCCTTAGCAACACTCGCGTTAAGCTGGCATGAGCCTAACTCCCCCCAACTAATTTGGCTAAATCTATTGGCAGCCACCGCCTTAATTAAAGTGTTGCCTGAAGGCAAATTTAGCCTTGGCGTGCAATGGTACCGAAAACTCTGTTGGCTAGCTTTGGTCTTAATGGTCATCCCTTTTATGGTGTCGCAAGTTCGGTTTGGACTCTACCCACAACTGGAATACCCCAGCGCTGCCAGCTACCCTGTAGAGCCTCAGCTTGTAGCGAGTGAAGAGCTGGACAGCACAGCCGCATCACCCGAAGCCAATATGGATGAAGCCCAATTGCGTAAAGCCATGCCCGCGCAAAAACCTGCATCGCTAGCCTTCGGTGTTATGACCGATGAAGCGGTCAATTTTAACCGTATAGACCCGAAAGCCAAAGTGCAAACTGGACCAGGCCTCCCGCAATGGCAATGGCGTAAAATACAGTTATCTTGGAATGGCGCTGTAGACGGCCAACAACAATTACAACTTTGGTTAAGTCCCCCCACACTAACCTTAGTGCTCAATATAGTACGGGTCATCAGCATTGTTGTCCTGGCCTTGTTGATGTTTGGGCTAAGCCATAAATTAAAACTGCCCTTTAAATCAATGCCGACGGCCTTGCTAATCACTCTGTTAGTGCCCGTTATGTTAGGCACCTCCAACAAGGTATGGGCAGATATTCCGGAGCAAAGTGTCTTAGATCAATTACGGGAGCGCTTGCAACAAGCGCCTGATTGCTTGCCAGAATGCGCACAAATTTCACAAATGCAGTTGTCAATTAACGAGCACGACCTCAGTATCAACTTGCAAATACATGCCCAAGAAGACCTGATAGTGCCTTTACCTGCGCAATACGAGCAGTGGTTGCCTAGCCAAGTCTTAGTCGATGGTGAAGCTGCGCTAGGCCTCTACCGCAATGAACAAGGGCTATGGTTAAAGTTAAGCCCAGGCCAACATCAGGTGAGTTTACAGGGTATGACACCAGGTTTAGCCAAATTTACCTTACCATTACCACTAAAACCACATCGGCTAACGTTTGACAGCAAAGGCTGGCTAATTGATGGCACGTTAGAAAATGCGCTGGCCGACAATCAAATTCAATTCAACCGACTTAGCCCTGCTAGCCAAAACGCTAATAAGGTGTTAGTGGAACCTTCACAATTACCGCCATTTGTGACGGTAGAACGGATTTTGCAATTAGGCTTAGATTGGCATGTCACCACACGCATCCACCGGCTCACATCAGCGGATGTCCCCATATTGCTTAACATCCCATTATTGGCTGGCGAAGCTGTGACTAGTCCGGGCATCCCAGTAAAAGAGGGTAAAGCCATAATCAGCATGGCTAGCCAAGAGACTCGCGTAGAATGGCAATCCAGTTTGGAAAAATCCGAACACATCGTGTTAACAGCCGCCCCCACGCAACAGTGGATTGAAACTTGGCGTGCCGACATCAGCCCTATTTGGCATATGGAAAGTACCGGATTAGCCATGATGCATTTAAGTAACCCCGGTTTATGGTTGCCAGAATGGCACCCTTGGCCAGGTGAGCAAGTCAGCCTGCAAATTACCCGTCCGGCGGCAATCAGCGGACAAAACCTCACCATTGATGACAGCTGGCTAACCCTCAAGCCTGGGTTACGCGTGCAAGATGCCGTATTAAAGCTGACTTTGCGCAGCTCCCAAGGCGCTCAACACACTATCTCTATCCCTGAGCAAGCGCAACTACAATCAGTTTCTATAGACGGTATTAACCAACCCATCCGGCAACAAGGCCATCAAGTAACCTTACCCATCAAACCGGGTACACAAACAATTTTGCTAAATTGGCAGCTCGCAAGCAGTCTGTCCACCTTATTATCAAGCGCCAAAATAGATTTAGGCCTAGACAGTGTTAATAGCCATTTGAATGTTCAATTGGGCGAAGACCGTTGGGTGTTATTTGCTTTTGGCCCAAAATTTGGCCCCGCGGTATTATTTTGGGGCGTGTTAATTGTAATTATCATATTGGCTATTGGTTTAGGCAAAATCCATTTAACACCTCTAAAATCATGGCATTGGGGTTTATTATTAGTGGGCTTAAGCCAGATCACGCTACCGACGGCCTTTATTGTGATCGCCTGGTTAATCTTATTAGGCTGGCGGGGCAGCCATACCCTTAGCAAAGACATCTATTTTAACGCCTTGCAAGTCCTATTGGCCTTGCTTACCTTAATGTCCTTAGGCTTTTTATTCAGCGCCGTAGAACAAGGCCTACTCGGCTCGCCACAAATGCAGATTGACGGTAACCAATCTACTCATAACAACTTAAATTGGTACCAAGACCGCAGTGGCTCAATCTTACCCTCTGCAACGGTAATCTCTGTACCCTTAATGGTTTATCGATTGCTTATGCTGGCTTGGTCGCTGTGGCTAGCTGCGGCTTTACTGAATTGGCTAAAATGGGGCTGGGCATGTTTTGCCAGCGATAGCCTATGGAAAAAGGCTGAACCTACCGAAGCTGAACCAACATCCGCTAGCCAGGCACCTGAACAGAAAAATCCCTAATGCTGGCTTAAGCTGATGTCAATTTTCCATTGCCAGCAATTTTCTGTACGGCAACAAAACTCGGCCATGAAAATTTGCACGGACAGCTTATTATTTGGCGCCATGGCGCCGGTAACTACCGGCGCACAGGTGCTCGATATAGGCACAGGCACAGGCATATTAGCGCTAATAGCAGCGCAACTTGGTGCTGCAAGCGTCACCGCAGTGGAACTTATCGAACCCACCTACCACGAAGCCCAGCATAATTTTAGCCGCAGCCCTTGGCCTGAGCGCTTACATGCCCGGCATCAAAGCATCCAAGCCTTTGCTGAAAACTGCACAGTAAGTTATGACCTTATTATCAGCAACCCACCGTTTTTTAATAATCAGTCTAAAAGTACAAACCCACATAAAAAAACAGCAAGACACGATGACCAACTAGCCAATACCGAATTGATCCAGATAGCCCGTAAACTGCTAAAACCGGATGGCCTTTTTTTCGTACTCGTTTCTGTAACGGCGCTCAATAATTGTCTAAGTACTGCCAGCGCAGCCGGTTTGCAGTTACAGTCGCAGACATTTTTACGAGGCTTTGTCCACAATCCGGCGCGAGTGTGCGCCTTAGGCTTTAGCTTTCAAGCGGCCACCCCTACCATACAAACGCTCACAATTTACGAGGCTGCGGGAGTATATAGCCCAGCTAGCCGCCTGTACTTATCGGATTTTTTATTGCGCTTTGCCACTCAACAGCCACAAGCTTAAGTATTTAAGAACCGCCTCACACGACTTCGCTTCAAAAGCCTCCAAAATCAGCTACACTTTGCTACTAGACTCATTTTTTGGCTTTTCCATACTTGATAAGATTTTCTTAGCTGCTTTCTTAGACGGAGGCTCCGCTGATAGCGGTAACTTAATCACCTTCCAGCGCAGCCAAAATCTGCTGGCAAACACTATCTACAACAGCCACTTACAAGCTAAGCATGCGTCAACTTGGTAAAATTACAAATTGGAAAGATGAACAAGGCTTTGGCTTTATCAGCCCGATGAATGGCGGAAATATTGCATTTGTCCATATTAAAGCGTTTTCTAAACGCTCTCGGAGACCTGCAATTGGTGATAAGGTCAGTTATGAGCTAGCTGTTGATGAGCACGGCCGTTTGCGCGCCGATAACGTGCGCCTTAACACCGCACGTAAAGCCAGCCTTATAAGCTATTTAAGAGGCTTAGGGTTAATTCTATTTAGCAGTTTTATTCTCGTTTCAGCACTCTTACAACAAATCCATTTAATCATACCTATCCTATATTTGTTGATGAGTACCGCCACTTTTGTTTTATATGCCAAGGACAAGTCTGCCGCCCTGAATAACTACTGGAGAATTCCAGAATACACCCTACATATTTGCAGTTTGGCTTTTGGTTGGCCAGGCGCTTTGCTCGCGCAGATCAAGCTTCGTCATAAATGTAAAAAAATATCTTTCCAAATCGACTTCTGCCTCACTGTAATCATCAACTGTGGTGTGCTCAACTGGCTATATTCAAAAAATGGCAGCATTTTTGTCAACACGCTAATTGATTTAGCAACCAACACTTATCAGTTATTAAAATTATAAAGCTAAGCTTAGTGCCTTCAGCGCTGCAAAACACATCTTAAATCTAGCATTTCGCAGTATAGTTACTTAACAAGGGAAAGCCTATCGCTTGCCTAAAGCAAAACCTCTTTGCAAAATGCCTCTTTGATAAAAATCACTGGCATTGATCTGGTGACTTTCTGCTTTTGTGATGTTTCTTATCGTGTAAACATCGCCTTGCTCATCTGTTTGCAATAAGGACAAATCTACTATCCGTTCAGGAATAGGATTTTTTTCTTGATCCAATATTAATAATACTTTTGGGCGTAGCCTCGACTTTTCATTAATTTCAACCACTAGCCCGACACAGCCATTAGTCAATTCAACAAAACAACCTGGTGGATACACACCTAAGCTTTCAACAAATTTAATTACCAATAATTCATCCAAGTGCAACCCCATCATCTCGAACATTATTTTTGTAGCTTCAAGATGGGTACGGCCTTTTTGATAAACCCGGTCACTGGTAATCGCATCGTACATATCAACTATAGCAACCATTTTGGTATACAGCGGCAAACCTTCCGCCATAAACTTTTTTGGATAGCCTTTACCATCAATACGTTCATGATGGCCAAGTGCAGCCTCACAAGCACCAAAATACATATCGTGACTGGATAGCAATAATTCATGGCCCAGGGTTGTATGACTTTGCATGATTTTCATCTCATCATCTTCTAACCGGCCAGGCTTATTCAGTATCTCTAACGGCACTAACATTTTACCCACATCATGCATCATTCCACATAAACCTGCTTGGTTCAGATGTGCTTCTGACAAACCAATATGCCGGCCTAAAACTATAGCTAACACACAAACGTTTAAACTATGCTGTGCGGTATATTCATCTCTATTTTTTAATTGTGTTAACCAGATCGAGGCATCTGGCGAATGTAAAATACTGTTAACGCATTCAGCTACTACTTGCTTTACTTGCTGGGTATCCACGCCTTCGCCTTTAGCGATACGATCCATAAAATCCAAGACCACAGCACCAGAGGTATGATAAATTTCTTCCGCCCGGTTAATTTCATCCTCAAAATTACTTAATTTTTTAGGCGCTGAAGGGTATGCTGCAAGGCTTTTTAGGACATTATTATCTTCAAATATCTTAATACGTTTTTTTAACTTAGTAGTGTCTATATAAACGTAGCTACAGATTCCCCGAATTTTTTGTATTTCCGACTCCTGCGTAATTTCAAAACCTTGAAATAGAAAATCTGTTTCTAACCAAGGCCGGTCCAATTCCGCTACAAACATTCCAATCTGAAGCAAATGCACAGGCGTATAGACACGTTCGGGCGTAATCACACGGTTATCAGTAATTATTTGCTTGTTTGCTTTTTTACGCCCGAAAAAAAACCAATCTTTAAACATATCTTATCCAATAATTTTTTTATAATGCTTAATGAAGTGTAGTACAAATTACCTGGACTGGCTCCCTTAGTGCGGGGTTAAATATTTATTTAATTGTGACTAAAAGTGGGGCATTTTATGTTCTCAAACGTCTTATTGATTAAATGATCCACAATAGGAGGCATGATGAGAACTAAACAAACGTTTGATACCCCAAACAACTACCAAAAAACTCAAGCAGGGCCTGATTTCCCTTCCGCACGTTATTTTCAGGTTCATTTTCAATATTTACATGAAATAATTGGTGATTTAAAAACACAAGTTGATAAAGCTAACCAACAAATTGCCGACTTGCAATTACAAATTAAAAATCAAACCGCACCGGATATCCCCCCCCACACCAGGGCGGGTTTTCACGAACTGGGCTAGTTTAACGGGGTATTTAACCTATTTTAACCAGGTTATATAACACAATTTAATTAAGTGGCGCATGTTAACCCTTACATTGGGATATATAAAACATGCTTGTTTTATCTTAAGATACCTTAATTACACTAATAATAACAAAGACCTAATTAATACTAGGATTCTTCCGTGGATAGTTATGCGACACCCCCTACACATGGTATAGATATTGTATTACCGTTAGATCACGCCGTTGCGCCTAAAATTTTAAGACACCGCTAAAACAGTTAATTTTCTTAAGGCCCGTAACCTAGACAACTAATAAACAAAACGTATTGTGAAATGGTCAATTTTAAAAAATCTGCAACCCTTTATGTTTTTATTTAAAGACGCCGACGAAAGTTCCACCAACGGTTTTTTATCGTCTGATGGGGCATCCTCCAACAACACCCTATGGCGTAACCTTCATACCGCCATGACAGGCGAAGAAAAACCGCGCACAATGTGGCTTTTACTCGGTGTTTTAGTTATCTTGCTGCATTTATGGCTATTTGTAGAAATTCTAAAACCCAGGCCCAGTCCTGTGATAACTGAAGCAAAACCGTTACCTATTGAGGTTGCATTGGTCACTTTACCGAAACCTGAAGCCTTTAAGCCACCCGCGCCGCCCACCCCCGTTAAGCCACCTGAGCCTAAAAAACCTGAGCCTAAGATTGTCAAAAAACCGCTAGTAAAGAAAAAACCGGCCATAGTACCCAAAAAAGCTGATTTACCCGCAGAACCGGTCGAAGTCAGCAAAGTGGAAGATACCGCGCCTGTTGCGCCAACACCGACACCTGTTGCGCCTGCAAAAACCGAAAACCCCAAAACAGAAGCCTTCACTGAAGCTAGCTTTCATGCTAATTATGGCTATAACCCGCACCCACGCTATCCGCAAATTGCCCGCTCCAGAGGCTGGGAAGGCAGGGTACTACTGCGCGTACATGTTTCAACAGAAGGCCTAAGCACTGGCATTGAAGTCCAACAAAGCAGTGGCCACGATATTTTGGATGAATCAGCTATTGAAGCCGTTAACAAATGGAAATTTATTCCGGCTAAACGTGGCGAAACAGCCGTCGCGAGTACCGTTATCGTACCTATCAACTTTACCCTCAAAAATTAATTCTTAAAGCAATATCAGGAGAAATGAATGCCGTATCACATTGCCCCAGCCATCATTATTAATGGCACCTTGTACACTTTGCTGGTTTTTTCACTGGTAACGTGGACAATCATCCTGTTCAAGGTTTGGCAATTTGCAAAAAGTAGTTACTATAACCGCAATTATGAGCAAGCATTTTGGGATGCTGCCGATCTTGAAGCCGCTAAAACCCTACCCCCAGAAAAATCCCGTGGCCCTATTGCCCGTTTGGCTAATCGCGGCTTTGAATGGTTAGCTGATATGCAAAAGGAAAGCGGCCAAACACTGCGCTATAGAGGCTTATCTAAACAAGAACTCTTAGAACAAACCTTGCGTGCCCAGGCTCAAAAAGAGCAACGCCAAATGGAAAGTGGCTTGACTATGTTGGCCAGCATAGGCAGTACTTCGCCTTTTGTTGGATTATTTGGTACTGTATTAGGCATCATGCACGCTATGCATGAAATCACCAGTAATGGTAATGCCAGCCTAAATGTAGTAGCAGGCCCAATTGGTGATGCCTTAATTGCAACCGCTATTGGTATTGCTGTCGCAGTACCGGCTGTGTTGGCGTATAACTTTTTTCTACGTCGCGTCAAATATCAGCGCAGCACTTTAGAAAATTTTGCCGATGGTTTTATACACGTTGTTTTTGGCGTCGATACCAAATAAAAGGATTATCCCATGGCTTTTAAAACCCAATCCGAAGACCAAGATACTATGAGCGAAATCAACGTCACACCTTTGGTGGATGTTATGCTTGTACTGGTTGTTATTTTATTGGTAACCGCGCCCTTGATTACCCAATCGGTTCGTGTTGAGCTACCAGAAACCACCGCTACTACACCCGATGTTAAAGACCCGCCTATGCAATTGAGCATCAACGAGCAAGGCGCGATAGAATTAAATAAAGAACCCATCGCAGACTTAGCGGCCCTAGAAACCACATTAAAAGATGAACTAGCCCGTAACCCAGAAGCTGCATTACACCTTTATGCCGACAAAGCCCTTAATTATGGAAAAGTCGCTGAAGTCATGGCTACCGTGCAACACGCTGGCATTACCAAACTGGGTTTTGTAACTGTGGAAAAATAATTGCCACTACAAGAAAGTAGCCCGCTGCTAAAACTAAATTAGCGGGTCTGTTTTCTATCGGTTAAAATAGCTAGTTAAACAAGTAAATAATAATTACGTTTAATAGGCAATCTTAAACTCGCCAGTAACAGTTTTTGGACTAAACAACCTTGCTAGACCTGTTAATGTAATATTGGCTTACTCAGGGGCTAAACCTCAGAGCTCCCCTAACCTACATTTTTAAGGCGACACGGATCAAAACAAGTTTAGCCAAAATCATGTATAATTTCATAGTCATCACTATGCGCCCGTAGCTCAGCTGGATAGAGCGCAGCCCTCCGGAGGCTGAGGTCAGAGGTTCGAATCCCCTCGGGCGCGCCAATTTGATACCCCCTAAAACTGCCATTTTAGCTCTGTGCTTTATATGTGCCTCACCGGTAAAATCCTTAAAGTCACATACCTTACATTGACATCAGCCCGAAACTAAGCTTCGGGGGCTTTAAAGATTTCAAACAAAATAAAAGACACACCTTCATTAGAATTAAATCATGCCAAAATTCCGTTGGCTACATAGATTAATTTTTAGCCGCTTTTCAAATGAAAACGGTTCGCTATTGAAATATAAAATCTAGTACTTCCGATCTAGAACCCGCCAACTCCCGTCAAATATCTACATGGAATTATGTATAGGTGCATCAAGCTGTTCCAATTGATAGCACTATTGATTATGGAGCTGGTCTTCGGGTGAATAAGTGTTTGGCGCTATGAAGGGATTTGCACAGCTCCTTTAGGTACAGCACACAAACGGCACTTCGGTGAGTGGTGACGTACGCAATATGCGATATAAACCCAGTTGCGAGCGTAATGGGTCGGCTGCAGCTACCGCTGGTGCCACATTTTCTTTAAGTTGTTTGAAGGTTTCACTTCGCATGCCCGCAGCAAAGGCCTGGTCGTAGTTGCTGGCAATGGTATTAATGAGTTCTTCTTTCTTGTTTTGAATATCGTTGATGTGTTGATGGATATTGGTGATGTGACCAAAAACTTCGACGCAGAGCACGCTAAGCGACGAATCCGCAGGCAGGCCGTAAAGTTCTAGCAGTTCGGCAAGCGTGTTGTTGTCCCATCCGCCATAGGCTTGCCAAACGGCTTCTTTTTCAAGTGTGAGGGTTTGTTGCATTTGTAGCTGTAGCTGCAACACCAACTCGCCATCGTTGCCAGCCATTTCGATTTTTTCACCGAAGGTTTTTCGATGCCGTGAAGGTTGCTTGCGTTCAAGCTGAATTTCGTCAAGCAGAATATTGCGAAAATCCAAACCGTCAGCCTGTTTTACCTGCGCATAGAGTAAACACCAGATGCTGGTGCGAGGCGGGTTACTGGTGACATTGCGGCCATTAAATACCGCGCGGGCAAACGGTGCCGTAACACGCAACTGTTTGTCATCGCGATTGACCATACACAACAAATTGGGCGCGGGATGTTGTAGGCCTGCGACGCGCAACGGCCGACCAAAACGCGCTTGTGCCGTACTCCACAACCGATCGCTGTGGCCAAAACGAAATTCGTAGGTGAAAAAGCCAAATAATTCCAGGCTTTCATGATGCAGACCCGGTGGTAGCGGCAGCAAATAAAAATGTCGATTGGTGTCGACAGATTTTTCCATTTTCTGCATGGCATTGAGCCCGGCATGTTCACGCCCTGTTGCAGGTGTAATCACGCGCACAAATTCAGGGTCGATGGGCAAATTGCTTTCTTCGGGAATCTCCAGCAAAGCAGGGTCGTTATTGCTGATCAACTGATCGGGCGCGGCGGCGAGTACACGCGCAAACAAATCATCGTTGGCATCATCGGGTTTGCGATCGAACTCCAGCCACAGATAACGTGTGCGTGCCTGCGTTGCGCTGTATTTTTTATTGCGGACATAAGGGCTAAGTGCGATACCCGCACCAACCAGCTTGGGTGTTTGTATGGGGTTTGTGGTTGCAGGTAACAACAACGCAGGGGTTTCTTGTGGTAGGTCCGCGGCCGGGACATGGCCGTTGTGAAAACGCGCCGTTAACCGATATTTCAGTTCGGTGGTATCGGCAAATTGCCCCAGCGGGGGAGTGCCATCAACAACATCAATCAGCACGATACGCGTGTATTCGCGATGCACAATGCCGTCGCCGCCTCTTTGTATGGCCTGATAACTTGCGATGCGTTGTACATCGAGACTGCCAAGTGACTGCCAGGGCTTGGCATCAATATTGCCGACGTCACGCCCTTGCTTGCGGCGACGTTCAAGTATGAAACTTATTCCGGCAAGGCTATCCCAACTCCAGTCCCGTTCCAGAAATAATGTGGTGCACACCAGCCAGTGGCCACTCAGTTCATTACTGCCACTAAAGGTAATACTGCTACTATCGGGTGCCATGCTGTGACGTATCAGGTTGCTGCACCAGAACACTACACGTTCGCCATTTTCGGCTGTAATCGTAAGATCCTTACCGGCCACATCAAGTTGTTTGGCAAGGCGCTGCAAGATGTTGGGCATGCGCTCGGGTGTGTTGTTGCCATTGAGTGTTTTGAAAAAGAATGGATTAAGTTGTAACGACGCAGGGTCAGGTTGCAGATAAATACCCTGAATAAATTGCGGATCATCAAGCCCTGAATAAAGCGCCGTTTCAACGGCCGATTCACGGCGCAAAGAAAGTGTTATTGGCTTGCCGCGGCGTGCATCCAGGGTGACATCGGTATCACTGTAGTTGCCCCAGTAATCTTCAGTGCCATCGCAGCTGGCGCGCAAGGTCACGCGAATATTGCGTGCGGTGGGTAAAATTATCGTGCCTGCGGTTTGGCTAATTGTGTCATTGTCGGCAACATTGTCGAACGGCTCAGTGGTGTCGCCGAGATTGAGGATGACTTGATCCTTCCAGCTGATGGGAATTTGTAATTGGTCATCCGCATTGCCAGCATCAAAATGACGAGTGGTGCGATAAAGCCTGATGTAATTTCGTCGTCCATCATCACTTAATAGGTTATCCATTTTCAGTGTTTCAACTTCAACAACAACTTCAACACTTACAACGTCAAGATCTGGAATACCAAAACCGTCGATGGGTTGACTGGCCGCCTGCTTGGCAAAATTGTCGTCGCGGTTCTGGCGTAGGCGCGTGAGTGCATCATTCTCGGTGTAACGACCTGTATAAAGCACAGCGGGATAACCCAGCAGCGGTCGCTGCACACGAATAACGTCAGCAGAAAAGTTATCGTCGTCCGTATTGGGCTTGAGTTCGTTGGCATCGTGCCGCAGCAATAATGCGTTCGGTGCCACATGACGTTTGAAATGGGTTTTAGTAATTATGCCGGGCAGGTTGTGTTCTGGCGAAGCTGTGGCATCTGGCCCGCCGCCACTCATATCGCGCATACGCACGCGAAACTCATATTGCTTGCCGTATAAAAGCCGCGTGCTGTAAACCGGCGCTAAATAAGCATCGCTAACTTTCACCGGCAGATTTATTTCGCGGTCGTTGGCGTAAAGTTCTGCTGCACGTTTGTCGGGGAGCACCATACACTGGTCATTCCAGTTGGCGAAATACATCGGCAGCCAGAAATTGCCCGCGAGTTTGGTGGGGTAAACCTGATACGGCATCTCACCATTGAATATGCCACAACCGATATTTTCGAGCGCGAGTTCGCCGTTGCTGCTCACAGTTGTCAAGCTTTCCCAGGTGGGAGCGCCAAACTCGCGAACATCGATGCCAAAACCACTGACGCCCAGCGGCGCATCCAGACGTTTGCTGCCAAGTTTTTCATCCACCGCCAATTGGCGCAAAAACCAGATCAGCAATTGCTCGTCATCCCAACCCAGACGTATGCCGATTTCTTTTTGCGG
The DNA here is from genome assembly GCA_041660045.1 of Methylococcaceae bacterium. Classification (GTDB taxonomy): domain Bacteria; phylum Pseudomonadota; class Gammaproteobacteria; order Methylococcales; family Methylomonadaceae; genus WM-3-3. The sequence goes on from JBAZXA010000013.1 coordinate 104,227, forward strand.
GTGAAAGCCATCGGCTTTTTCTACCAGCAAATTGTGACTTTTCGGTTGATAGCTGTGCACAAGCCCGGCAAACCCATCCGCGTAGCGCGCAGCTTCAACAAATATATCATCGTAAATACCGTCAGGGTTTTCACCAGCTTTCATTACCGGGAATAAAACCGCAGCAAATAATTTTCGGGCGTCGCCATTTTTCAGCGGTGGTATACGCGCAGCGTATTTGCGAATAAAGGCATCCTGACCGGGCGCTTCTGATGCGGCTTGCTGAGCGCTGTAATCACCAGACAGGATGTCGGCATAAATCCAGCCGCCGTGTTCAAGATCAACCTGGCTTAACTGAATACTGGTGCGATAAATCAAGCCAGCCGCTTCAGCAATTTGCGGTTGTCGCATCAAATGCGCGTAAACCTTGCCCCAACTGACCTTGCCATCACTGGGTGTGAAGGTCGGGTCTGCTTTGTCGTCGCGCATTGCACAGTGATAGCTATCGTCAGTAACAGCATTGCGCACGCGTGGCGAGGTAAAGTTGAACGCTTCGCGATAACTCACCGGTAAGTATTTGCGCAGCGCCAATTCCCGTGGCAATGCTGCTTCGGCACTGTGTTGCGCAGCAGCGGCGCGGTCGGCACTACGCGCCTCATCAATGTCGAAATATTTCGGTGTAATGCCATCGGACTGTTTGGCTTCTTTGAGGGTTTTATAAATATTTTCGATTTGCGCGCTATAAGTCAGCGCCAGTGGCGCGCGCTGCTCTTCATTGGGAGAGGCCGGTAATTTGCCTGGGAATTCGTTGGCGTTATTCACGACCTTGATGGTGAATTGTGGTTTTATGCTGACAAAAGGCGGTGCCAGACTCACGCCTTCATTACGCACATCATCGAGCGGGCTGATATTGCGTGGTAAAAAAACGAGGTTTAGTGTCAGTTTGCCCGCCGCATCGACTTCTTGCGGAAAAGCAAGTAGCGAAAACCTTGATTTATCTATGGCCATGGCAACATTCCTTTCGGGTTAGTTTTTCGCACTACTGGTTTAGGGTTAAGGAATTTCCGGGGCAAGCAGAAACTCCTCACGCAATCTGGCGTGTCTCTTCCCAGCTTTCGCTGAAGCTAAGATTGATGACCAGAAAAATGCTGATATCCAGGCCAAAGGTGACTTGCGCTTTACAATTGCAGGGCATGTTGTCACCGGCTTTTTCTATGCTGCCGCGTGCTTCAATCGTGATGGTTACCGCAACAATACCGCCGAGAATTTCGGCGTGACCGCGAAAATACAAAATGGCGGTGACAATCACTTTTTGGCTGCTGTCGACGTACACTTCAACACCGACCAAAAACAGCACACTGACATTGGCGATAACCGGCAGCCCCACGGTAATTTGCGCGCCAAAACCAAATTTCATGGTCAGCGAAATCAGTGGGCTGGTGTCTGCACGCAAGGTGAGATCTGCATTGCCAACAGCATACACGGTGGCTGCCGCAAGGCTAACGCACATTACCTGCAAGCCGCCGTGAAATTTAAAAAATGCGCCCGCGGTAGGCAACAATTGTTTGGGATCGTTGGTAACTTTTAGTGCGGCGTTGAAAAACACACCCAAACTCATACTGGCTTCCAGCTTGAGTGGTGTGGTCGGTGCTTCGTACAGGTTGGCCTCAGGCGGAAAGCGCACCATCGCAATTTCTTTGGTGGCTTCGAATTTATACTCCCACAAATTGGCGCTGTTGCTCATCGACACCTGCAAACCTTTTTTCAAAGCATCGCCGTATTTGCCAGTGCTCAGTGCCGCAAGAATTTCCAGAATTTTGATCACCGCATCAACGGCATCACTAAATTCAATTTCAGGTAATGGCAGATTATTGCCACTGCTATCGCCGCCATAGTCGGCCTCTTTGCCTTTTTGTGAATTAAAGCTGCCCTTGATCGTCATCAGGCGTGTCAGCGGCCCAAGATCAACCACCATCGCTAGGTTTTGCATGCGGCCTTTCCAGGTGTCGGCAAGATCGCCGGCAAACGAATCGACGTCAAAATCAAATTTTCCGATGTAATCTTTCGGTGCTTTTTTCGGATTGCTCGTCGCCTTGTATTCGACATAAATCTTGAGAATGTCTTCAAGATTTACCAGCGGGTATTCAAACGCAGGCAAATCAAAGCGCAGTGCCTTATCGAGTAACTCATCACCTTTGGCCTTGATTAGCTTGTAACCCTGATCAAGCAGCTTGCCAGCTTCTTCCTGCGCTTTTATTTCCAGTACTTCGTACAGTTGTTTACCAAGATTGTCGGCAACGCCGGGTTTAAAAAAGGCCTCTACCGCATTGCCTGCACCGTCTACACCCTTTAGCAGCTGAATCGCAGTTCCAAAACTGTTTTCTGCATCACCCACATTGGGGAAAATGCTATTGGTATTCATTAAACGATACGCATCCGCTAGCAATGGCGGTGTTTTACTCATCAATGATTCAATGCCGTTCTTAAATGACGGCGTTAAAAAAAGTACTTTCTGCGTATTCATGTTTTGCAGAAAACCGAAGTTGATCGTGTCAGCATCGGGCACTTTCAGTAAATCATTTGGGTAGGCTATACGCTGTACGATGTTGGCAATAGCCGGGAATGCATTGCTGTTGGCATTTAATAAACCTTCAGCAATCAGAGGCACGCTGAGTTTGTCGGGCAAGGGTATAACTTCACCGCTGCCACGCTGGTGTTGCACCAGAGTCCAGCTGCCTTCTTTGGGTAATATCACTGCACCACGTACGGCACCGGCAAAAACCGGCGCGCCGCCGGCATCCTGTGATGTATTGATATCAAAGCGGTCGATACGCATGCGTTGTTGCGTGCCCGCAATTTTTATCGTGCAGTTGATTGCACCGCCGATAGAATTTTTCTCGTAGACAAGCAGGCCTTTTAGGGCCTGAGCATCGATCGGTGCAGCGGGTGGGCTTAATTGCACGTAACCCGTCACACCGGTACAGGGCACCAGATTATTGTTGCCGCCTTCAACCACGTTATCGATTTCGACATCGCAATCAAAACTGATGCCCTGTAAGATGGCGATTTTTGATTTGGCTGCTTCTGCGGCAACGGGTAAACCATCGGCGCCTTCATGCCACAGATATACCACTTGTGTGCTAGTGGTGTACGCCTTGGGAATTTCACGAATATTGCGCACGTTGCGCAAGCCGCGCAGCGGGCCGGGATGAAAACTGAAAGGGTTTGGATGTAACTCGCGAACCTTGTTCTTGGTAACGTTATCCGTCACCGGATATCGAAAATCCAACAAGCCGTCACTTTGTGCCTGCCAGCCGCTGTCAACGCGGGCGACATAACCATTGCCCATGCGGAACAAGGTAATGGTGCGCACCACACGAATACCCCACGGGTACACCATGCTTTTGACTTGCACTACCTCACGACTGGTACGGCCGGTCGCAACATTGAAAAATGCCTGGCTAGTTTGTGCAAACAGCGCGTCTTTGTTTTCCCAATTGCTGAAAGAGCTGGCACCGTAACCGCTGATGCCAATTTTTTCGAGCGGCACTGCTGGGCGCCCCGGTGGCATATTGTTGGATTGCGAAAACTCACCGTTGAAAATAATGTCGGGGCTGTGTGCAAGGTTGCTGTAACCGCCGCCAGTGCCACCTGCATCGTTGATGTTATGCAGCTGAAAGGTAAAACCTTCAAATAATCTGCCTTCGTTAGCGTTAACACTAACGCCGCCACTAAGTTCAAACTGCATGCCGCCGATAACGTAGTTATCAAATACGGGCGCAATATTTGTGATATTGGCTTTTTTGCTTTCAGGTTTGCTACTGTCGAGAAATGTCAGCGCCAACATGCCAAACGGCAAGTTAAATAATGCATAAGTTTTGCCATCGTCGCGATTGCGATAACTGCTGACGAGATATTTGGCCATTGGAATGGGTGACAAAGTCACCGCTTCTTTACTGAGATTTCCAATACGCGTAGCAAAACCATCGTTCTGGTAATAATTCCAGCCAATCGGTGGATCAAACGGCGCGCTGGCCGGTACCATTACATCAGGGTTTTCAGGGCTGGGAATTGTTGCACCCGCGACAGATTGTGGCGCCGTGGTGTTGAGCACAGGCTCCCAGCTAATTTGAGGCACTGTGAAGGCTTGGGCGTGATGTCCTGCTGCAACAACATCCAGACCACGCATTTGTACTGGGAAAACCTGCACGTTGTTATTGTCATCAATATTAATATCGTATTGCCGCGAGACGGTTTGCTGCAATGTGTTATGGCTAAACGAAAACGCCACGCCCATCTGGTTTGCTCTGCTGCTGACGTCAATCAACGCAAAGTCATCAAACTTACCTAGTGCAAAATCACTACGTGAAGCCCTGGTTGTAGCAAGTGAGAACATACCGGCTGCAAAATCAGTTTGCGGGTTTTGCATAGCGGTGGCGGCTGATTGAAATACACTCCCCAGATCTGTTACCAGTTGCGCTGCGTTTGCGCCGGTGTTTTGGTTAGCACCTGTTGTATTGTTTTGTGTTGAATCGTCGCGTTGAATCTGCAGGTTTTTTGTCAGTGCTGCAAAATGAAAACTCACACCGACCTTGTCATTATCGTTATCCCGTTGTTCCCACTGCACCAGACCAATCAGCCACGCTGCCACACGTCCGCGTGGTGTTACACGCGTAGCGCCCGCCACTGCATCGCGACTTCTGAATTGAGATTCCAGCACACCGAGGTTTGCGGCGTAGGGGTCGGGTAGTGTCGGCAAATAACTGAACAGCCCAAAGTACAAAAACATTTTACCTTGTTGTAGAGCTGCGTAGTCATCACTCAGTTCAGCAAAAATAACCAATCCATTCGGTGGCGTTACCGTAAAAAGTGCATTATGCATTGCCAAAGCAATGGGGCGTACCTTGGGAATTTTTTCAGTCGGGAGTTTGTTATCCCACAATATGTTTTCATCAAGCAGTATCAACAATTTTCGATGCTTGCTAACGGCAAGCATAAGCAAACTGTTTTTCGAGCGAACTGGAACCGCCTGGCCATTTACTTGCACCGGGCGATCGCAGGCAACATCGGTATTGCAGCTACTCGCTATCAGTTCGTCGCCTTTTGCGACGGTGTTAAGCAAAAATAAGGTTGACGATGTCAATTGCAGATGCAACGTACTGTAATGCGGGGTGACCTCATCCTGCCACAGTGAAAAGTCCTGCGTTGCTCCACTGGCATTGGCTTTAAATTCAGTGATTGCAATGCGGCCGGGTTCCCCGATGATAAATGGCTGCAATAAATTTAAGCGTTGCCCTTGCAATTGTGCCCAACTGGTTGATAAACCCGCTGTGCACAACGCCAGCAGTGCGCCATTGCCGTCTGCTTCCAGCGGTGCCGTTATATCGATAGTGGCAACAGGCACGGCCCACCAACTTTGCGCAATGGTGGTGGTACCGCTGACAGAACTAAACGGTGACTGACAATTGCTTGCAGTAAATCCCGGGTCGCTGCAGAGCAGCGGTATACACAAGCGCCCAAGCATGGGGTTGTAGCTGCAGTTTTGCATGCCGTGAAAGCTGAAATGATTTTGCTGGCCATAAATGCTCCAGCTACTATTCCCTATGGCTGAAATTGTTTTGTTCAACGCCTGAAAGCTGAAGGCAAAACTCGCTGGCAATTGAAATTGTGCGTTGCGGGCATCGATGCCAAACGGTGACGAGGCATCAACACCAAAACTGCTGTTCTGCTCCAGCTCAAAACTGCAACTCGCCTTTGTAGTGCTATTGATCGAGAGTTTGCCCGCATCCATAAACGGGTCTGCATTCAAAGTGATTGCGCCGCCTTTTATGCGCAGACCAAGGTAATGCCCAGCAGGCGCGGCGGGGTCAAACAGGCGCGCCAAAATCCATATCGTGTCGGGTATAATTTTAAAGTTACGTGTCAGCTCGGGTGTTGCTGGTTTTATTTTTTTGCTAAGATTAAATTCTGCATTAAACAGAATCACAGCTTCGGTCTGACCCTGCACATAAAGCGGGATCAGTTTTTTAACCTTGATAATGTCGAAGAAAACCTGTCGATTTGTAAGCCTGTTAACGAAAGGCCCCAGTGTTGTCGCACGCGAGCCTGCAGCATTGGCGGTAACGCCGCCGCTTAATTGCTGTGTTCGAATTGGAAGCGTACGTATAAACACACGAACATCGGCGTCGTTGTTTTGCTGCAGCAGACGAACACGTTCGATAATTCGATCGGTTTTTTCAAGTTCGCTGCCAAGATTTGATGACAGTACCAGATCGCTGCGTTCAAACAGCAATTCCTGATTACCCAGACCGTCTACTCCCTGTGTTATCAGGGCACTTGCTAATGTCTCTTGTAGTGAATCGAGAGCAGCCTGTTGGTCAGAGCGAGTAGCACTCAGTTGTGCGGTGAGTGCGGCGAGCATGGCAGAGATTGTGCTGGCAGTCATAACTGATTCGCCTCTGTAAGCTGGGGTGTATTGGGAAAATAAACCACCTTTTTCTTATGGGATTAAGATAGCGGAAACCTGTTTGCTTGTCAACGTATTCCTAAATTGCGCTAAAAATGGGCAAGATATCAGATAGATCTGAAGGGGGGCGTAGAACTATACAAGTGTATGCGCCGCGCACGGGAGGATGAGTCTAGATGACCCATAATGTGTCATTGCAGTCCTTTCCAGGACACACGCACTGACAGCTGAAATTGATCACTATGTTTCGTGACAATTAAGTCTGTATAGTCATCATTAACTAAGTGACTTCACAATAATGGTCAGCAAGGTACCGAAAGATGCTGATACGATAACGCCTAACTAATATTAAAATAGATGGCGTACAGTATGCTAACTATCGGATATTGGGAGCCTCAGTAATTAATATTGCCTTCGGCCTGCTCAAATTCTGGGTATTATCGTTAAAAGCTGGCACATGTGACATAACCAGATAGTGTATAGGCGGTGTAGGGGCAAGGGATGTTGTTGGTGGATATTGGTTGGCGGTTAGCGTAGGGCAAAAAAAAGCCCGCCGGATGGGCGGGCTTCCTGGGTTGGGTGCCTGGCAATTCCCTACTTTCGCATGGCAAACCGCCAC
>JBAZXA010000014.1:0-90734 GCA_041660045.1 Methylococcaceae bacterium
AAGCGCGGTGATGTCAAGGCGGCACTGGCCGTCAAGGTTTTCCAGGCCGTCCAGGCTTTCCGCCAACAGGGTGTCGGCAGCCAGCGGGGTGCTCAGCCTGAGCAGGCGGTCGTGTTGGCTCCAAAGGGCAGAGGTCGTCATATCTGTTCTCGGTTATCGGTTGTTCTGTGTGTGCTCATTTGATGCGGTATTTGAACTGGCCTTGGTGGTTGGCGCTGACTTTTATGCTGCCGATGGCACCGCCTTCGGCCATGCGCGCAAGCACAGAGCCGGCAATCTCCGGCAGCAAGGTGCCGTTAAGGATGTTGTCGACATTGCGGGCACCGGAATCAACTTCGGTGCAGCGCGCGAGCACAGCGTCTATAAGGCTGTCGTCATAACTGAACTCGGCCTTATGGTTAATTTGGATGCGTTGCCGGATGCGCTGTAGCTTAAGCCCAATGATCTGTACCAACACCGCATCAGGGATCGGATAAAACGGCACCACCGCCAACCGTCCTAAGAACGCGGGCTTGAAGCTTTTCATCAACACCGGCCGCAGTTGCCCGGCCAGTTGTTCTGGGCTGGGCAGGTCTGCCGACGCTTGGTTGAGGCAGGTTTGCATGAGCAGGCTTGAGCCGACGTTAGAGGTGAGGATGATCAGGGTGTTCCTAAAATCCACTTCGCGGCCTTCGGCGTCGTCCAGCACGCCTTTGTCGAAGACTTGGAAGAAGAGTTCGAGCACATCAGGGTGCGCCTTCTCGGCTTCGTCCAGCAACACCACACTGTAGGGGTTGCGGCGCACGGCTTCGGTCAGCACACCACCTTCGCCATAACCAACATAGCCCGGCGGTGAGCCTTTAAGGCCGGACACGCTGTGGGCTTCTTGGTATTCGCTCAGGTTGATGCTGATTAGCTTGCGTTCCCCGCCATATAAGATATCAGCCAAGGCCAAGGCGGTTTCGGTTTTGCCAACCCCAGAGGGGCCAACAAACAGGAACACGGCCTGCGGCTTGTTGGGGTCGTCGAGGTTTGCCCTAGCCGTGCGTACACGTTGGGCAACGGCTTCTAGGGCGTGGTCTTGGCCCAGCACCCGGGCCTGCAGCAAGCCGCTAAGGTTGCGCACGGTGTTGATCTCATCGCTAACCATCTTGCCCAAGGGGATGCCGGTCCAAGCTGCCACCACCGCGGCAACTACGCTGCTATCAACTTGTACCGGCACCAGCGGCTGTTCACCTTGTAAGCCTTGCAATTGTTGGTTAAGACCAGCCAAAGCTTGGATGTCTGGGTTGGCGATTGCTTTGGCTTTGCTTTTTGGCGTTGCCGGTACGGGTTTAACCGTGTTGTTTGGCTTATTTGCGTTAGCCGTTTCTATACTGCTGCGTAAGCTACGTATTTGTTCGGCCAGTTGTTGTTCTTGTTGCCATTGCTCGCTTAATTGTTGCTGTGCGAGGTCGAGCTGTTTGCGCTGTGCGTATAGCCCTTGCAGGCGTTCGCCATGGCTAGAGCCTGTGCTTATTTCACGTTCTAGCCAGCCGATTTCAGCATTGATGCGCTCGTGTTGTTTATTGATATTTTCCAGGGCTTCTGGCGTAGCAGTTTGCCCCAAGGCAACTTTGGCACAGGCGGTGTCAAGCACGCTGATGGCTTTGTCAGGTAATTGCCGGCCACTAATATAGCGGTGTGAGAGGCGCACAGCTTCGGTGATGGCTTCATCCACTATACGGACATTAAAATGTTGTTCCATCAACGGTGCCATGCCTCTTAACATGGCACAGGCCAGTTCTTCGCTGGGCTCTTCAACTTTAATCACTTGAAAACGCCGCGCCAAGGCGGCATCTTTCTCGAAATATTTTTTGTATTCACCCCAGGTAGTGGCGGCTATGGTACGCAGTTCACCTCTTGCCAATGCAGGTTTCAGCAGATTGGCGGCATCATTTTGTCCTGCTTGGCCACCCGCACCTATCATGGTATGGGCTTCGTCTATGAATAATATAATGGCATGAGGGCTTTTTTTAACTTCATTGATAACGCTTTTTAAGCGGTTTTCAAATTCTCCTTTAACACTGGCACCGGCTTGTAACAAGCCCATATCCAAGGTATGGATTTCAACCCCCTGTAATATTTCAGGCACATCGTGCTGGGCTATGCGTAACGCCAAGCCTTCAACAACGGCGGTTTTACCAACACCTGCCTCACCGGTGAGAATAGGGTTATTTTGCCGACGCCGGATAAGGATATCTATAGCCAGACGGATTTCTGTCTCCCGCCCAATTACAGGATCAACTTTACCTTCGCGCGCACGTTGGGTTAGGTTAGCGGTGTATTGGTCCAGCGCTGGCGTTGTAGATTTTGCAGGGGTTGCCGCCAAGTCCGCCACCGGATCAGCATGCTCTTCACCATTAATGGCAGCAAAGGTTTCAGTCTCTTCGGAACCTAAGGTGATTTTAGCCAGATTATGTTTAAGCTCGTCTAACTTTATATCAGCGAAGAGTTTAGAACCACGATAAGCCAGTTGGGATAAGTCTGGCTCGGTTAATAACGCAAGCAGTAAATGGCCACTGCGGATTTGCTGAAGTTTACCGATAGGGTTATCCAAAGATGCAATTAACCAGGCATGCTCAAAGAGTTTTGGCAAATATGGCGAAAATACGGGGGTGCGGGCATTACCGGTTTTAAAGCTGTTAATTTTGCTGCGTAAATCGATTTCTAAACGCTCCGTATTGATGTCGCTGCGACGGACAATTAAGGTAAAATCAGATTTAGGGCGTTCTAACAGCGACATAAAGAAATGCTCTATATCCACTTCGTAATGCCCTTGTTCCACGCATAGGGTAGCCGCCCGCGTAGCGGCTGCACGTGAGGTGTCGTTGAGTTTACTGATCAGTGTCTTCAGGCTGGTGCTCATATCTGCTGCATTATCCTTATTTGATTTTTTCTTACTATTGAGTGGGTCACATTAATATTGATAAGTATCTGAATCAGGCTTATCTTGTTCTTATTCGGTACTCCAAGGCGATTAATGGCTTATGCGCTCAACGGGCCTAGTAGGCATGGCTAGGCTATTGTTAGATTCCTACCAGCTAGTTAATCGGCTACTTTAAGCGCCTGTTATATGGCATGGACTTCATAACATACATCAGCCCTATCATCGTCCACCTCTGCCGTCATTAAAAAGGTATCCCAACCGAGTTTACCGGTGCTGCCTGCACTGGTTAATGTCACACCCTGAACTTCTTGCTTGGCTAATACGAGTTGGATTTCGTACTCAAAACATAGATTAGTAAACATGGTTAACATTTTTTCCAATGAACGGGACGATAGCCCACCTGGGAGAAAACTCTCAAAATCGCCGCGCAATAAAGGGCCGATTACTACCCGCATGCGTAGGTTGCGCTGCCAAACCCTGGCTCCCAATAGGGCGGCTCCGCCTAAGGTTGCATTGTTAGCACCAATGATGGTTTGTTGGCTGCTAGGCACTTGATACCAATAGCCGATAAACTGCTCTATAGCGATAGGCAAGGCAAAATATTCACTTAGCACAGCAGCCATATATTGGGCTGAAGCCGGACGTTGCCGAAAGGCAGCGGCATAAAAACCCAAGGTTTGATCCAATACCCCTGTTTGTTGCTCGATCAACCTATCTTGTAACTTTTTATGGCCTATCCCGGCTAACGCCTGTAACAACGGTAAAAATTGGTCTTTACCATCCAAGGCATATTTAAATTCAAGCCTATATTTACGCCACGCTTGATAAAACAAGGCCACAGCGCGGTTTGAAAAGGTATCTAGAAACGCTTTAGGGCCAGGGTCACGTTCATATAACTCATGCTCCGCAATACGTTCGGTATAATGCGCCGGTAATGTGCCGTTACTGCCTAAAAAGCCCATGAAAGTTGGTGTAATACTAATATGCCCTAGCTCATCCTTCTGCAATGCTGTAGTGAGCTCTTGCACGGTTTTCTTTAAGCTAGGCGGATAAAGCCCTAATTCTTCTATCTCACTAGCTGGAAAACTTAATGCTGTACGGTTCTGAAAGCGGATTAAATCCTCAACAGCCGTATCGATAGATACACCATTTTGTTTAAACCATATCTCAAGCAACCTAATGGCTTGAAAAAATTGAAACCGATAGGGTTCATCCAGCAAGCGCTGGATTACACTAAGCTCTGTTCTCCGCTGCGCGGCATGCATTTTAAAAGCTCCTCCCCTGTTTTATGGGAAATCACAACAAGTTGGGTAAAGCTGTTGGCATTAACGTATAGCCCTAAATAGTGATCGATAACGCGAGCAAATACATGGATGCCACTACCTACAAAACTGGCTTCATCAATAGTTAAGCGCACTTCTACCCCTCGCACTAGTGCCGCAAACGGATTGCCTGGCAACCAGGTATTAACAGCCTGGCTAGTTATGCCCGTAATGCCAGTAATCAGCCGTTGGGTACTCGCTGAATGGGTTAAATCGTATAATCTGAGTATTTCTTGGAAGGCTTCTAAGCCACCAGAGCTAAGCGACAAATGATTTAATGACAAATGCGAAATTAAACGCCATTGCGCCCCACGATTGCGTTCAAAACGCTGAGGTGTAGACGGCTTGCGCAAAAAATTAATGGTACTAACGATTGCACCACCTTCCAAAAACAGATCGCCACCGGGTAAGCCATAGGTTAATAAAGACGGCAAATTGCGATTACAACAAGTTAAATCCAGGCTTAACGTTTGGGTTTCTGCTTCTGCAGGGTTAAAATCAATATCAACAATAGATATTTCGGTTTCATAACCGGGGCTTTTAATAGCCACCATTTCATCACGATGGGCCACCCAATAGTGGCCTGAAACATCTGAGGTTTCTGCATGGCGCAATGAATAAAATGGCCGGAATTCGGTAACCGACTCCCCCTGTGTTGTTTGACGAACTAATTTTACTGAATTGATGCTATAGACTTCATAGGCGTATGCCCGACGCGCATCCGCAACCACAGGATAATGCGCCGCAGTATGGGTAATGCGTATAGGATCCCCTCGCTGTTTAAATAAATTAATCACTGGGGTGCAACCCAGCAATAAATTATTACCCGATAAATTAGCCAAAATTCTGGCACGGTTAGAGTCCGCGCGTAAGCCACTTAAGACCAAATGCAAAGTTACGGCTTTAGCGCTTTCTGGCAATACCCTATTGATAGCTGCTATATCAATATCGAAAAAATTAAACTTTTCAGGAAATGCAAAATATTCTGTTAATAACCGATATGCCGGATGTGAACGGGAAGAAAACGGAATTAAGCCATCCGCAGAGTCAAAGCCAACCTCGTTCAAAGGAATTTGGCTAAGTGCCAACCAACGTTTATTTTGCCCAACTTCAACATACGCACACAAGGTCTGCATAAACAAGGTGTCCCTTAAGGCGGCACAAAACGATGATTCCCCATCTATAAATAAACGCAGTGTGTCCAGCTTAAGCTGTGGAAAACTAAGTTGCTCTGACGTGATTTCAAATTTAATGCTGATCGTTGAAGTGGCTTTGATGGGCAATATCGTTGCTTCAGGTGCATTGGCTATGACGTTAAAATTAACGTTTGTTAATTTCACGGGCACTACTGGCACATCATAGACAGTTTTAAATTTGCAGGTAACACCTTTTACTGGACGCGTGACTAGCTCTGTACCCCGTTTAATCACACTGGCTGAAGTTAATTGCGCCGCAGCTGCGGCATAATCAAATTTGGCAATTGAACAAGATGGGAAAGGCCTTAAATAATGCGGGTATAAGACTTCAAATAACGCTTCGGTAAATTCTGGATAATCATCATCTAGACGTTTTGATATTCTTGAACTCAATAAGGCAAAAGACTGGATCATCCGCTCAATATGCGGGTCTTCGCAAACCTCACCACCCATTAATAAACGCCCTGCTATTTTTGGGTAACGCGCTGCAAACTCACGGGAATAGCGTTTTAGAAAGCCTAACTCCCGCTCATAATAAGGTAGCAACTCATCCATTTAAGCAACACCTATAGCGATAGAACGCCGTGCCGCTTTGCTAATGGTGTAGTGCAAGCTAGACGGTTGTAGCACCGCATCAAAGCTAACCGGCTCATGTGCTGGATGGGCAATTAATAAAGCGGAAATTGCAAAGTTCAGTTTGTTGACCGAACTGTCCTGTACTTCTAATACCGCTTTAATATTTTGTAAGCGTGGTTCATGCTGGGCTATTGCTTGCTCAAGCGAACGGCAAATATACTGCCGGTCATCAGCACTGGAAAGGCAAAGCCCTGCAAAATCATTTAAGCCATAAGACACAATAGATTTGCTGCATTCTGGATAGGGCTTTAAAAACTCTGCCGTTATTACTTTTCGGGTATTTAATAATGCTTCTAAATCACTGGCTACAACATCTTTCAGCTCTTCCATGTTTAGACGCAATGTCGTGGCATTCGACTGTTTATGATTTCTGCCTATCAGTAGCTTGTCCAACAATCCTGGGGCAAAGCTTTGCATAGTGGTGCTTCCTCAAAAAAAAACCGCGACACTTTATAGTGCCGCGGTCGCTTTCAGCATTTAATTAAGCGGTTTTGTTTGCTGTCAAATCCCAACCACCAGATGTGTTGCCGCCTGCGCCGCCACTGATTTTTTGTTGGATATATTTCCATTTAACTTTAGAAAATTTCAAAAAGACTTCTTCTTGAAGAATATCGCCTGGTTCAACTGAAGGTGCGACACCACCAATCAAGACATTTTCTAATTCAATTTCAAAATACTTAATCCGCTCACCTTGAGCATCAGCACGCATGAAATCAATTTTAGCTTTTGGGAAAGTTTTACCGGAAGAACTGTTTTGCAATAGCAGGGGCGTTGCAAGATCAGCTAACTTGGTTAACATGATGTCTTTGTGTTCACAACGCTCTGCAGTATGACCGCCACCTGTTGAAGCGGTTGCAGATTTAGGTTGTAAGACTTCCCATTTTACGCTGGTGCACTCTATCCAATCTTTGTGAGTGCTATCGTCAGATTCGCCTTTGATTCCATCGATTTGTAAGTAAACGTCAACTGCCATGGTGTAATTTCCTATGCTTTATGTTGGTTAAAAAAAATATTTAAGCTTGTTTTGGTAGTTCTGCCACCAAGCGCAAAGAAACAGATAGCTCATCTAATTGGAAATGTGGCCTTAAGAAACTTACTGCTCTATAAACACCTGGACGACCAGGAACTTCAGACACTTTTACAGATGCTTCACGAAGTGGAAACTGTGCCTTCTGTTCCTGAGTGGCATTATCGTCTAGTAAAACATACTGAGTCAACCACCTATTCAGGAAATCTTCGACGTTAGACGAAGCGGCAAAACTTCCTATCTTATCCCGCAGTATTGCTTTCATGTAGTGCGCTATACGGGAAACGGCAAAGATGTACTGCAACTGTGCAGACAGTACAGCATTGGCGTTAGCTGAGTCGGTATTATATTTCTTTGCTTTCTGCGCTGACTGCGCCCCAAAAAAAGCGGCATAGTCGGTATCCTTACAATGCACCAAGGATATAAAACCAAGATCGCTGAGCTCTTTTTCCCGACGGTCAGTGATGGCAATTTCAGTTGGGCACTTTAAAGCCACATCACCCTCATCGGTTTTAAACGTGTGGGTCGGTAAATCTTCGACCAAACCACCCCCTTCAACGCCTCGGATTGCAGCACACCAGCCAAAATCCTCAAATGCTTTGGTTAAGTTGGTGCCAAAAGCATAAGCGGCATTGCACCATAAATATTTTTCATGGTCTTTACCATCTACCTCCTCTACAAAATTAAAGCCTTCAACGGTAACACCATCTTTTGGGTTAAAGGGCAATCGGCCTAGAAATCTCGGCAAAGTTAAACCCACATAACGGGCGTCTTCCGATTCGCGAAAGGACTTCCATTTTGCATATTCAAGCGTATCAAACACTTTTGACAAGTCCCGCGGCTTACCTAGATCGCTGTAAGTTTCCAGACCAAACAGTTCAGGCGATGCTGCCGAAATAAACGGGGCGTGGGCAGCCGCTGCAATATGAGACATCTGTTCTACAAAATACATATCAGCGGGTTGCCGGGTGATTTCAAAGTCACCAATCAATGCACCAAATGGGGAACCGCCAAAGGTGCCAAACTCTTCTTCATAGATTTTTTTGAACATAACACTTTGGTCAAAATCTAAAGCGACTTGAAAGTCTTTAATCAGCTCCTTTTTTGTCGCATTAAGCATCTTAATTTTTAGGTTTTGGCTAGTCGACGTGTTTTTTACCAAGTAATTTAAACCCGTCCAAGTGCTTTCCAACTTCTGGAACTCAGGTGCGTGCATGACTGTACTCAACTGCTTAGAAATTAAGGCATCAATTTCTGCTATTCTTGCATCTATGGTTGCAGCCAAGTTGTCCGAGACCACCATAGTGCCTTGTAGTACCTGGCTAGCAAGTTCTGAAATAATATCTTTAGCACGTTTATGCTCTTCAGGCGATTTAGCAACTTTACTTTGCTCGACTATTTGATCGAGTAAACCTAAAGTTTCGACATTTTCTTCGTTACTAGCGGCAGAATTTTGCTGTGTTGCCATAATAGAACTCCTTAGTCTTTGGGTTTTTGTCCGATTTCAGTCAGTTTTTCTGTGCTGGCAAGCACTTCATTTAGGATGTCTTCAAGTTTTTCACTTCCGGCCACTTTGCTTCGGAGATCATGTAGTTTTTCCCGCGCTTCCAACAACTTTTTTAGGGGCTCAATTTGCTGTACCACAGATTCCGGACGAAAATCATCAATTGCTTCAAATTTAAGATCCACATTGAATTGACTGCCGTCTGCACTCAAATCATTTGTGACGGAAAATGCAGCTCTAGGTTGTAAGCTTTGCATAACGGAATCAAAATTATCGTTGTCAACAGCTACAAATTTTTTGTCTTTCAATTTCGGCTGCGCTAAATCTGATAGGCCACTGAACTCGCCAAGCACCCCCACCACAAAGGGTAACTCCTTTTGCTCGATTGCATCCCCAATTTCAACATCGTAGGTCATTTGCACACGCGGTGGACGGATTCTTTGTAAGCGTTTTTGTATACTTTCTTTTTTTGACATAACTACCTTCTAAATTTTAGGTCGTAGACTTTAAACGTCATTTTGTTAAATTTATGCTACGCGTTGCTTGATATAGCTTTTATTGCAATGATGAAAAAGGGTTCACATCACCTTTTGGAACGGATTCTAAGACAGTAGGCTTATCCACAGCCGGCGCCGACAATGTCACGCTTTTACGGTTTGGTTTAAGTGCACTTTCCCTTTCGTATCGACTTGAGTGTGCTGGCACTAGCACTATTTCCCCTAAGTTTTGGCGCAAAACTTTCGCTAATTCTTTGGCTTCAGAATCAATTGGGCCTGATAACTGATTAATTTGCCTTAGATCAGCCAATGCCCGAGTAGATAAGCGCAGGCTGCTGATGGCAAGAAGACTATTGGCAAGTTTATCCCTAGGGTCGCGCTGTAATGCTTCAAGCGCGTCATCAATGGCATGGCCATAATCAGCATCATCAAAATGAATTTGCGCCATTTGCAGCCATGGCCTTTTATCTGCAGGATAAGTTTCTGTTGCAGCCACTAACAAATCGACCGCAAGCCCCAAACGCTTTGCCTCCTTTTCCGCCGTAGCCTGCGCCAACAAGCTTTCAAGGCTAACAGGAGCCGCAGCCTCTGGGATTTCAATGATAACTTGAGCTTGTGGCTTAACCGCAGGTTGCGGGCTAGAACAAGCATAAAGCAGCATTAAAAGCGCCAAATTGAAGATGTGTTTTAAGCTGTTTACTATCATTGTGCTATCAGTTTTGAATCGCTATAAGAGGTATGCACAGATTCTGAAAAATTCAAGTAGTTTTAGACGTTTTATTTATCATATATAAATGACCTTAAGGTGTCCAGACAAAAATCGTTAGACCCGCTCTTGTGTAGTGCATAGCCTATGATGGCTAACTTTGCCCTTACTTACCCTTTTTGTTACTTTCAATACTGGCTAAAGCCAGTAAAATTAGGGTTTTGCAGACAATGTTTAAAGCTAGTTTTGTAGGTAAACTTAAGTTTTTTTAGCAACCATATCGCTAACTAAACTTTTTTATAAATGCCCCTGAGTACAATAAAAAATTACTAGAATTCAAACAAATAGGCTCATTCTACTAATTCTTGGCTGTTTTATTTAAGCCAACTTTTTAAGTTGTTAACTGTTTTTATTTAGTAAATTAAGATACAAAAATTGGCTACTGACTAAATTATCAAAGGGTTTAGCGATTATGTATTAGCAAAATCTGCAATTCCCAATAACTTATCAATCTTCTTGGCTAGGTTTATCTACCATACCGAGTAATTCTTGAATATGGCTTAAGCTAGTTGGATCTTTGATTACGCTAGCCAACCAATGATGTAAAGGCATTTCACCCCAAGCGGCGGCTTTTTCTGCCAAATAGGCCACTGGGCTATGCGGTTCTGCGCGTTTAAAATAGTCGGCTATAAGGCGTAATTGCGATAAGGCTTGCTCCCGTGAGTGAATAACTGTCGCCATTTGAATGTTTGTTGCTGGTTGTCTAAGACTGTCAATAGGCGTTACCGGTTGAGGCGCGCTGTCTCCAGTAAGCTCATCCTCCTCTACTAGCGCTAAGCCGAGTTCTTTTACAAAACGGACTATTAACCGCTGGGCATTTTCTATCGCTTCCTTAGCGGCCGAAAAACTAGGGCCATCTAGACCTAATCTTGTATCTACCGAATGTTCCAATTGGTTTAAAGCTAGCTTGCAAAACTGGATATCCTCCAACAGTTTTTTATAAAAGCTTTTTGATCCTTTACGCAGTGCAATTTCAAAATTTGCATATTTAACAGCCTCTTCGCCACCCTCTTGTTCTGTGGCGTTAGCTTTAACATTTGCTGTGCTGACAACTTCATAATCTAGGATTGAATAAGTTATGCCGTAATTTTCGGTGATCGGCATTTCTTTAATCAATTGTATGGATCGGGTTAATAACCAATGTATATTGCCACTGCGTTGCTCTTGCCCTACGTCATCCGGTAAAGGATAAATTCCTTCCCAATATTTATCACATAAGTCCGCCAAAAGCAGATAACCTTCGGCTAAACCAGCAAATTGATACACCTTAGCACTCGCTTCAGCCAACCACACGGCCAGACGTAAATCCTTACTTTTTGATGCTAGCAATGTAGAACAGTTTTCGATAACAAAAGGCCAATTGGCAAGCTTGATATCGGTGACCCAATCACCCTGGTCCAGGGTGGCATCATCAAAACGCCGGGCTTCCGAAATGGCATCGATTTCGCGTGAAAAAGAAATATCTTCACCATAAGGATTGTTATCACTGATTGGCTTTATTAATTCTTTATAATCAAACATCTTATATTTTAAAAGGCTGGAGGTAGAGTGTAGGTGACGTGTGCGCTTAAAATATCACACCAAAGCAAATAGCGCGATTTAAAAATAACGCTGAAGGTCTAGCGACCAGCGTTTATATAATCTTAGTCTTAGCTAGCGTTTTAGCGCTTCGTCTAGATCACTTTGGACTAGCTCATGCTCCCATTTTGAAATGACAATAGCAGCAACACCGTTACCAATCAGATTGGTTAGCGCACGCGCTTCTGACATGAAGCGGTCTATGCCTAAAATTAATGCCAAGCCTGCCACAGGGATTGAGGGCATTGCCACTAAGGTAGCCGTTAAGATAATAAAACCACTGCCGGTAACCCCTGAAGCCCCCTTGGAAGTCAGTAACATAACCGCTAACAGGGTGAGCTCTTGCTCAACACTTAACGCGGTATTCGTGGCTTGGGCAACAAAAATAGCGGCCATACTCAGATAAATAGCTGTACCATCGAGGTTAAATGAATAACCTGTTGGTATCACTAAGCCCACTACCGACTTAGAGCAACCCAATTGCTGCATTTTAAGCATAATGCGCGGTAATACCGATTCAGATGAAGAAGTGCCTAAGACAATTAATAACTCTTCCCGGATATAAAAAATGAATTTTAGGATACTAAAACCGGCAAGCCTCGCCACTATGCCTAACACTACGACTATAAAGAGCAAACAAGCCAAATAAAAACTAGCCATTAATTTAGCCAACGGTAACAACGCAGTAATACCGTACTTACCGATAGTAAAAGCCATCGCGCCAAATGCACCAATAGGGGCAAGCTTCATAATGGTCGCGACTATGCCAAATAAAACTTGTGCCACTTTATCGATGGCAATAACCACATGCCAACCATTTTGCCCCATTGCAGCCAAAGAAAAACCAAATAAAATGGCCAACAATAAAACTTGCAGCACATCGCCTTTAGCAAATGCATCCACTACGCTAAGCGGAATAATATTTAAAATGAAATCGACACCCGATTGGTTTTTTGCGGCACTGGCGTAAGTGGCTAAGCCGCTACTATCTAAGTGTGACACCTCAATATTCATACCCGCACCGGGCTGCAAAACATGTACTACAAGCAATCCGATCAGCAATGCCAAGGTGCTTAATACTTCAAAATATAGCAGCGCTTTACCGCCTACACGCCCGACTTTTTTCATATCTTGCATGCCGGCAATACCGCTTACTACCGTACAAAAAATGATGGGGGCAATCAGCATTTTAATCAGCTTAATAAAGCCATCGCCCAACGGTTTCAATTGCGCAGCTGTGTCAGGATAAAAATAGCCTATCAATATGCCCAAGCTAATAGCTATCAAGACTTGTACATACAAATGTTGGTAATAGCGGTTGACTGCATTTAACATAAAATAATTACGGTTAGTAGTGCAACAAGGCCGTATCTTAACCTGCTTCTTTAATTTATGTGTTAGCGGGTATTACCTCTACCGCCTAATTCAAGTAATCAACTTAACAATAGGCTCGACGTTAAGCCAAATTTTCACTAAATATATACCTTCTCAATTTTGAAATTCGAGATATCGACACCACAATGCAATATTCGCGTACGATAAAAGCGCCCGCAGCTATCCTAAGGGCTGATCAGCTTTACGCCAACAGGCATAAAGCAACGAAATTCTTCTACCTACCTCCAACATAAATCCTACAAATTGTTAATTGCTTTAGACTTATGAAGAAACATCAGTGTTGAGCGTTGAACGAAATACAATAATCGCGCCCATCCCAAAGCCATAAGATGTTATAGAAATGCTTAACATTAAAAAAACCCGGAACGCTAACGAAAGCGCACCATCCGATGGCGTTTCCAACATCGGAAATATGGACTGCAATAAAAACAGGCTGGAATTTGTAAAAGCCCCGATCACCATGGACCATTTTACAGACCCTGGCAACGGCACTTTTGCCCCGTAAAACCCAAAAATTAGGGCACTCATCAACAAAAAATCAAGATGCCCCTGTAACAAGCGATGAAAATCTTTAAAAACTACCGTGATGAACGGCAACTGCATTTTCATAAAAACCAGACACCACGCTAGCACTAACGCGACTAATAACCATAAAGTTGCGCCTCTCAATAACACGACATTACTCGCATGATGATTATTTTGGTACATAGTCTACCCTTAAGTGTTAATCTAAATATTGAGGCTATAGCCCGCCTACCAAGCTAAGCCGTGAGCCTGCTTATCCCTTGCTTGATTGGAGTTTATTATGTATTTTTTTATCCCAGCTTGTTGGTCTGTAACGGAACAAAAACTTGGCTATATCGGTTATTTATAACCCGAATGCAGCGGCTCCTGCTATAACGTTAACACCTAAAAAATACCTGTCACGTTGACGATTAACCCACCCCCAACCTTGTCACTTACGGCTGACCAAACGGTGTCCGGGCTAAGACTTTCTACCGATGGCATAGCACCGAGTGAAAGGCAAGAATGGCTACGCGAAGTGATATGCCGTGAATATACCAATGTAAGCCTAAGCGTAGCGCCTAAAAGCAAACTCCATCAAAACTTGGTAATTTATCCTTGGGACAAACTACAATTATCGGTCATCCAATCCAGCCCTATTGGTTTAGACCGATTGCCACAAGAGCCTACACGCAACAGCCAAGACGCTTACTTCGCTGTGATCTTGGCTGCAGGCAAATACGCCATAACGCAAAATGGCCGGGAAGTGTTTTTGCAACCTGGTGATATGACCATTTATGATGCGACTAGACCGCATCACATACAATGCCCTGAAGAATTTGCTAAACTGATTATCGCCATACCCCGGAGCTTATTTAGGTCACGCATAGCCAGTATAGATGCTTACACCGCTTTACGCATCCCTGGCTTAACAGGTGCCGGGCTAATTGCCTCAAGCTTTATACGCACCTTAGCGGGCCAAACAGCTAATTTAAGCCGCACCGAATTTTCTAAGTTAGCCGATCAGGCCCTTGATTTACTGTCTTTAGCCATCACTTCCGTAAGCCCTGCCAACTTGTACTTATCCAGGAGCCGCACACTAACACTCAATCGCATTAAAGCCATCATTGAACAACAACTTAGTGATCCCAGCCTAAATGCCACTCAAATTGCGCATAGTTCAGGCTTATCGTCGCGCTATATCAATAACCTTTTTGCCGACGAAGACACATCCCTCATGCGCTATGTCTGGAAACGCCGCCTAGACCATTGCAAATCAGATATGCTAGACACCATTCATGCTTGCCATAGCTTGACCGACATTGCCTATCGCTGGGGATTTAACGATCTAGCCCATTTTAGCCGTGCATTCAAGCAGCAGCAGGGATGCTCACCGCGAGAATTTAGACGCAACGGCCCCCCTAAAAAGCCAGGTTTACATTTTTAGAATATAAAGCCGATTATTTTGGGTTATATATGTGTTTTGTTGTGGGCATGACTTAACAGTACTATTGTTGCCATAAACACAATCGTATTAACAATTTTCATTACATCATGAATATATTAATAAACTTTAAATATATTTAACGTACCATTGCCAGTTGTTAGTTTTTCATGACTGAAAAAATCCAAGCATGTTACATTTAGATTTTAATTTTTAACCAGCAGAACCAGGCTGACAGGAATCCTTAATGCTTCTTTTACGATACTTGATGGTTGGTGTAGCAAATACTTTAGTCGGCTTAGGGACTATTTATTGCGCCATGTACTTTTTTCAGCTTAGCCTTATCAATGCAAACGCAATTGGCTATGCAATTGGCATCATAGTTAGTTTCATCTTAAATAAGTCATGGACATTTAGTAGCCAAGACCATGTTGTTTCCAGCTTTATACGCTATATCCTAGTTCTAGCCGTGGCTTATACCGCAAACCTAGCTAGCGTATTGTTTGCAGACACCCATTTTAGCCTCAACCCATATCTTTCCCAGGCGATAGGCATAGTGCCATACACCACTATCGGTTTTATTGGCAGCCGTTATTTCGCTTTCCGTAATCAAGGCAAGATAGAGGTGGCCGCAGACAGCCAAGACATGCTACCGATCGTTATTACGCCGCCTGCGCTTCCAAAAATGGTGGATTTAAGTGTGGTTGTACCATGTTATAACGAAGAAGCCGTCTTAACAGAAACTACGCGCCAAATGGCTGATTTATTTCATCAATTAATCGCCGAAGGCAATATCACACCAAATAGCCGGGTTTATTATGTTGACGATGGGAGCCGGGATAAAACCTGGAAACTAATAGAATCCTTGGCTGAAACGCATGAATTCGTCCACGGCATAAAGTTATCACGTAACCGCGGCCACCAAAATGCCCTATTAGCCGGCCTATTATCAGCCGAGGGTGAAGCCATTATTAGTGTCGATGCCGATTTACAAGATGATTTATCGGCCATTAAAAAAATGCTGGAACACCATAGCACTGGTTGCGACATTGTTTATGGTGTGCGCGATGC
Source organism: Methylococcaceae bacterium (assembly GCA_041660045.1). GTDB lineage: Bacteria > Pseudomonadota > Gammaproteobacteria > Methylococcales > Methylomonadaceae > WM-3-3. Next base: position 15,849 of record JBAZXA010000014.1, read on the forward strand.
CCGTACAACAGATACCTTCTTTAAAAGTTTTACAGCAAAAGCGTATTACCATTTACTAAACATAATGGGCGTTGAAATTATTTATAATCATGCTGACTACCGTTTAATGAGTAGGCAAGCTATAGAAGCACTTAGGGAGTTTGGTGAAGTTAATTTATTTCTGCGTGGCATCATTCCCCAGCTCGGGTTTTCATATGCATTAGTCTATTACGACCGAGCTGAGCGCTTTGCCGGAGAATCAAAATATCCTTTGAAAAAAATGCTGTCATTTGCTTGGCAGGGCATCACTTCATTCTCAGACATTCCTTTACGCCTGATTACCAGTTTAGGCCTACTGGTATCACTGGTTAGTTTTTTAATTACAGCTTGGGCAGTCGCGGTACGGTTATTTACTGATAACGCCATACCGGGCTGGGCATCAACTGTTTTACCCATTTATTTTTTAGGCGGGATACAGTTATTGTGCCTAGGCATTATTGGCGAGTATTTAGCTAAAATTTACTCAGAAACCAAGCAACGCCCTAGATATAACATACAAAAAATAATTTAGTTTATTTAATCGTGTTAGACCATTTAACCCTGCAAATTAAAGATGTTATATTTACCTATAGAAAATGCTTTTTTAGCACAATGATTTAAATTTAAATTACTACTTTCAGTAAATGAAATATAATACTTGGCTGGCAATTGCTGAAATGCTGAGCACTCCCCAGAATATGCTGCCCGCTTTAATAACATCAAATGATACCATCTCGCTATAGCATATTTAGTTGTTGGTACAAACTTCCAATTTACTAAAGATGGTCTACCCACTAATTGCTCAAAACTTTCGGTACTAAAACTTCCATTATAACCTTCTTCAAATAAAATAATATTTGAGTCTTCTGTATTATTTTTTAGCCAACCAACTACTATTTTTTCGTCATCTGTGAGCAAATCATAAAGCTTAGATATACTTAATAAATTATCAAGCGTTAAACCAGTATATATTGGTTTTGCTATAAAAAAAGCTAAGATGACAGGTAACGCATAATTCAGTAATTTAATTTTTGATACATAATGAAATGCGATATCGCAATATATAAGTAGTGTCAGTAAAAAGATTAGCGCAGCAGGCCTAAATAAATAAAACTTTCCTAAAAGCTGGGTATATCTATCAAAATAAGCAATGAATATAGCGATGACCAAATAAGCATGCAATAATATAGTCCATAAAACAAAATTTCTATGCCTCAAATAGATACATTTACTTGTATAGAATACATATAAGATAGACATATCTAGCAAGATATAAAACCACCCCCTAAACCAACCACTTCTTAATTTATCGCCATCAAAAGGCGCTACATGATGTGGGTTTCTTATGGTTGAATATATTTGGTCAATTGTCTGGCTAAACCCGTTTGTGTCTGGCGGTGGTAGGCTAAGGTTGTCATAAACTAAAAAAGCCAGCAGGGGAGCAATAGAAATAACATAAAAACAAAGCTTGTGTATTAAAGCCTTATTAAATCCATTAGCTAAGTAAACATAAATAAAGATGGCAAAACTCCAAAAACCACCTACAAGAAAATGGAAATAGGTCGCTAATGCAAAATAAATAATAGCTACTGACAGTTTATTTTTATATGCATAAATAAAACCTATTAATATAAAAATATACGCAAATATTTTTGGCTCTATCCCGCGAAACAACCATTCAGCGCCAAAATAGGTTTGCCCTAAGCCATCAAAAATTAAAAGCGCAGCTGCACAAGGAATAACTGATATTTCTAAAACATTAACAAAAATAGTAAATACTAAGGAAAGTCCAACTAAACCAACAAACCTTAAAACAATCCAAGCATTGTCAAATCCTAAAAATTTTACAAATACCCCCATCGTAAAATCCGAAACCACTCTTGAAAACTGTCCATTATAAGCTGCATATAGCTGTGAATATGGATTAGGGTCTATATTATGTTTGGCAATCCCGAAATAATTAAACTCATTATCGTTCCAAGCAATAGGATAAATAAGTGGCAATAAACATAAGAAAATACTAACAAACTGTAATACTAATTTTCGATTATTCATGTTAAGTGCAATAATGTTAATGTTTGATAATTAACTTAATATTCACTCCCTATTGGAAGATGTTTTTAAGCGACTGTCACGTTACTCGCCTGGTTATTATCTATGTTTGCCAGCCAGCACTACTTGTTAATACAGTAAATTTAAAGTAATTATAATAACAATATTTAATATCAAATGATCAGAATATTTACATATTACGTGCTTTTTAGAAAAATACCCGCTGTTAATAGAACGCCGTAAATATTATCAATATCCACCCAAAAAATAGCCACCAATTTTCCGCTTATACATTCATCGACGACAGGGACATCTTGAACATTTAGGCTGCCTTTAAGGAAATAAGCTAATTATTAACCTTCCAGCTCACTATTTACACTTTGTAGATTAAAGGTGAACTATTAAGGAAACAGCCCCCACCCCTATCGAGTTAATGGCTTAAGCTATCAATAACGCTCATGGCAGCGGCTTTTTTTGCAGGCAAGAAAGCTGCGATACACGTCATAATGAAAACTATCGCTAACCAGTACCAAACAGCGTACCAATCAAATGCAAAATCTAACGGTATGCCTAGCATAGTTTTACCCAGCTGACGGGCAATTGGCTCAGCGCTAATATAGGCTAGCGGGATACTTACACTCCAAGCAATAACACCATGCAGTAAGCCTTCGCTTAAAAACAACCTGAACACTGTTCCCGAAGAAGCCCCTATTGCGCGTAATACGCCGATTTCCCGTGTCCGTTGTAAAACGCTAATGGCTAAAGTACCAGATAAGCCTATCCCCCCTATCGACACTATCATGGCGGCCAAACCTAATAAAGTACTGATCACCGGTTTAAATTGATTTTGGGCAAATTCGCGTTGGCCTAGCTTTGCAAGCGTCATATAAGCATCTAAGGTTATGCCTTGGCCTTGAAAACGCTGCTTAAGCTGCTGCAGCAACCGGTTTTCCTCTGCTAGATTAGCGACCTTAGCATTCAACAACATAAAAGACGCACCTGCCTTATTCTTAGTTATGCTCCGTAATGACACCAGTGGCGCATAGATAGGTTCGATAACGAAATTATTTCCGGCTAACCAGCGATAAGTGCCAATAATCTGCCAACTTTGTGTTTCAGCATCCAATTTCACATCGACTTGATCGCCAGCTTGTAACCCATTCAGCTGTGCTGTGTCGGCACTAATGACCAATACGCGTTGTCCATCATCACGGGGTTGTAGCCATCGACCTGATTCTATCAAAGGTTGATACAAAGCATTAGCTGTCGGTAAGGCCAACATCTGTATGCCTAAACTACCTTTTTGGCGTAAGACTGTTGCATTTGCACTGATTTCCAATGGGCTACGTTGCCAAAACGCTGAACGCTGCAAGGCAACCACAGAATTAGCAATAGCGGACAGCTTTTCCTCGTCTTGGTCGCTGCTAAAACCCATCAACACGGTATATTGGCTACGTTTTAGCTCATTATCCAAGGTGAGATTTACGGAGGCAATTAAGCCCATTAACACTAAAAACATCACACCTGCCAACACCAATACAGTTTGCGTTAGCAGTAAACGTATTTTGCGTCGGCATAAATTGCCTAATGCAGCCGCATACAGTGTGGGCAAAAAATGCGCACCTAAGCGTTCAAGCCAACGGTCAAAACGGCTGTAGCCAAAATCTGTACCGATACCGTAACTGGCTATTGCCTTCCTGACCGGTATAGCAACACCCCGTAATATAGGACATAAGGCCGCCAATAAGGGTGCCAATAAACCCCCTAGCAACATGATAGCTAACGCTCGTTTTGAATACTCAAAACCGTCGCAATCTATATTAAATAGCCCAAGTAGCTGGCAGCTACTTAAATACGCGCCTAGTACACCAAGAGGAATCGCAATGAAAAGTGCAGCTATGGACATCAACAAGGTTTCGCCCAAATACAGCTGGGCTATACTATAGGTGCTAGCACCCAACGCTTTTAATATGCCAATCTGATTAATTTCCGCTGCCATGTGGGCAGACACCGTATTTAAAATTAATACACAAGCCATGGCTAAAGAAAGCAATGCCATAATTTGCAAAACCTCATTCAAGCCAGCCAAAAATGGCCGGCCCCAATGCTGATTAGGATCTTGTAACAAAGTAACATTTACCGCAATATGCTGTTCAGCAAGCATCGCCCGAAGTTGGCTGGCCACAGTACGGGCTTGATCCGCACTGTAAGGTGCTTTAATTTGCACCAGCAACTGACGAAAATTCTGGGTTTTAACCCCAAATAACGGCGCTATCGAGGTATCCGCAAAAAAATGCGCTTGCCCGCCAAATTTAGGGGGTTTGATAAAGGGATGGCGGACTACGCCACCTATTGCCAAATTTAATTGAGTTTGGGCACTGTCAACTTCTATACTGTCACCCACGGTTAAGCCTGTAAATTGCGCCGATAAGTTTTCTATCGCTACGGTTCCAGGCTTGGGCCAAGCACCAGTTTGCAAGACTGTTTTATCAAAGTGTTGCTGCTGATAATCCGGCCTAATGATCAAGGTGGCAGTTTGCCATGGCGTAGTACCCACTTTTCGATAATGCATAGTGATCGGTGTCATGGTATCAACACCTGCAACTTCGGGCAGCCCTTTTATTTGTGAGAGTAGTTCTGGGGCAGCATCGCTACGCAATATCAGGTTAATATGGGAAGGCACGGATTGCTGATGCGCCGCATCCATTAGCCGCAACTGTATATCAATCATGCCCAATAAGTTGCCCACACAAAACACGCCGATGGCAATATTCAGAACAGCCAATAAGCTACGTTGTTTTGCTAACCAAACATCCGCCCAAAGTTTGTAGACTAAGGTATTCAAAGGCTAGCCGGTGTCATAGAATCAGCATGGATGCATCCAGACCTAATTTCCAGTTTGCGGCTGGCAGCATCGGCCAACACTTCATTATGGGTTACCATCACCAAGGTTTTACCTTGGTCTCGTAAATGTGCAAACAATTGAAAAACAGAATCTGCCGTGGCCGCGTCAAGATTACCGGTAGGCTCATCAGCAACCAATATGGGCGGATCATTAGCCAATGCCCTGGCTATAGCGGCACGTTGTTGTTGCCCACCTGAAACTTGGCTGGGTAACTGCTTAGCCTGGCCTGATAAACCAACTAAATCCAATAAATGATTTGCCCTTTGCAGGCGTTGGCGCTTACCTAAGTCGCCTAAAAAATCCATCGGCAACATGACATTTTGCAGTAGATTTAATGTCGGTAGCAACTGAAAAAACTGAAATACAATGCCTACATGGCGACCCCGCCATTGCGCCAATTGTTCTTGGCTTAAGGTATGCAACGCCTTGCCGTTGACCAACACAAAACCGCTACTGGCATAATCGATACCCGTCAATAAATTCAGCAAGGTTGATTTGCCATTGCCAGAAGGCCCTACTATGGCTACAAACTCGCCGGCAAATATTTCCAGGTTAATCTCTTTTAGTACTGCTTGCTGTACACCCGCTTGCTCATAATGTTTATAAACTTGTATTAATTCGATAGCTTTTTTCATCGCGGGTATTGAAACCGATAACTGTGATTTCTTACTATCGTAACATACCACTAACCGCTTCAATACAAAGCTGATAGCTTAGGGCTAGCGTTCAAATTAAATATACTGTTACCTTTTCAAAACAACGGGGGATTGGTTAATAAGGGAATTGTTTAATCCTGTCTGGGTATACCGCCCTGACCTGTATAAAAGTGGGGATAATTAGGCAAGAAAGACCGCAGGCGACTTAGCCTGCGGCCATAAACTTAAATATGGCTACGGCTTATTTAGTTTTAGCCCTTTGCAACTGGGCATCAACCTCTTTAGCCGTTTCCGAATATGCGGTAGGTATTGCTTCTTTATGCATGCTTTTAAACGCGAAAACCAACACTATCACCAAGCCTAAAAAGCCGCCGATGTACAACCAAAAATTATCTTTTTGTTGCTCTTCCATTGTTACCTCCTAGTTGCGATTATTATGTAAAGTAGCACCCACTGTGATGGGCAGCTATAACCTACCGCTTAATTATGAGAATTGAATGACATTTTCATGAAAAATTTATTACAATTCAATAACAAAACAACTGTCTAGCCAGCAGCGGCGTTAGCTTACCAGGAAAATTTTCTAGGTTTTTTTCCAAACTAAAATTGCCTTTTAAAAGCGCTATAATGACTTTACTCAGGTAAGCTTGGCCTAAAAATAGCCTAACTAAACTCTTGCCATGCTATCTAGCAACCCATCCAAAACCATTCAACTCAATGCAAACTGACCACTTGTTGGTCCTTTAAACTTGGCATCTCATCTAACAATGCCCTCAACCAGGCTATAAATGCATCCGACGGCTCCGGTTGAGGATGCGACCGATATAATTGGGCGATACGGCGCGTGTCTTCAAGCTGCCTAATCATTGCTAAGACTTCTGGAAAACCTTTAGCTTGGACGAGTGATACCGCAAAATTAAGCCGTTTTGGCTGCACCCGACCTAACTTAATGGCGGTTCCTAGGCGTGAGTTACAACGACAAGGATTTGCACTCTCCACCAAGCCACAATGCCCTAGCATAAAGGCCATAATCGCCTGCTTAGCCCGTGACAAACGCTTACGAAAAGAATCCGTCGATATGGCTAAAATTTCAGCTGCTTCATACTGGTCTAAATCCAGAATTTCACCCAAAATATAAGCCATGCGTTGCTCACGGTTAAGACACATCAACATCGCTAAAGTACAACCAATTTTAACCTCCTCGATTAACAACGCCATTTCAACCTCATCTTCCAGGTTTGGTAACTCATCTGATAACCCGTCTGCCAAATCATTGCCAAAAGCCTCAAAGGTAAAGCCTTGCTGCTCCATGCGCTTTTTGCTTAATGTCAACAAGGTATTACACGCGACCCGATAGACCCAAGTCCGAAAGCTACTTTCACTTCTAAAGCCATCAAGACCAGTAATAATTTTAATTAAAATTTCTTGGGTGGCATCTTCAGCATCTTGGGGGGACCAGAGAAAGCGTATTGCTAAATTGTAAATATCTTTTTGTACGGCACGCACGATAGTTTCTAATGCCACTCGATTTCCCTTACGGGCTTCAGATACCTCTTTTTCCAGATTGATTAAGCTTTTATCAGCCATGCTCAAGTATTCCTTTTAATTTAGCCAATTCAATGGCCAAGATTTTAGACTGCGCAGCTAAAGTGCCTTCCAGCAACTCCAGTGGTACAGGCGGTGGCGTTAAAATAAAACAATAGGCACAACTGTGTTCACTGAGCTTAACCACCCGGGAATAAGCAAACGCAACACTGCCATCGGGAAACACCATCTCCCAATCTATGGTGCCGCATTGGCCAGACGAATGTACGACAAGGCCGATCTCAACCTCACCATTGGGTGTGCGCATTAACGCCTTTTGCCCAGTCACTGAGGCAAACGCTTCGGTCCATTTAGGCAATTGCGCAGGGTCTGCAATATAGGCAAACGCCAATTCTTGGGTGACATTAAAATCGATACTCTGAACGTCAAATGTTTTCATCATGTTTCCTTTAAAGTGATAAGAATGGGCAACAATTTTGCCCATAGCTATCTTTAGACTAATTAGAAGACGTCAATGTGACAGCCTAACGAAATTTATTATTCTTTTTTTCCATTTCCCAGGACTCATCCGTAAAACTGGATAACGGAAAATAATTTTAGCCGTGCTTTAATTAGTCTCTTGGCAGAAACCAAGACAGGCAGTAAACTCGGTTGCTTAGCCGCAACTATAACGGGAGTTTGCCGTGACGATAGAACCCTGTACCTATGTTTTTTTTGGCGCGACCGGTAACTTATCGCGTATTAAGTTAATGCCAGCCTTATATCGCTTGGATTTGGCTGAACGCTTACCGAAAGGCAGCCGCATAGTGGCGATAGGGCGCAGACCCTGGGATCAGCATAAATGGCGCAGCGAAGTGAGGTTAATGATAGAAGCCAGTGCCAAAGGTGATTTTGATGAAACAGTTTTCCAACGCTTTAGTGATCGGCTACATTATCATCAAGGCGATATTAGCCAACCTCAATGCTGCACCACCCTTGCCGAGCTCTTAGCCCAAAGCGAACAATTCCCACAAAACATTGCCTTTTACCTATCTATCAGCCCTGCAGATTTTGGCTCGGCCGTTGATTCCTTGTACGAAAACCATTTATTTCAACAAGAAAGCGGCTGGCGACGGGTAGTTATAGAAAAACCATTCGGTTACGATCTTGAAAGCGCAACCATTTTACAACGCAGGATTACCCGATATTTATCAGAAGACCAAATTTACCGCATTGACCACTATTTAGGCAAAGGCACTGTGCAAAATGTCCTGGTGTTCCGCTTTGCCAACGTCATGTTAGAACCGATATGGAACCGTAACTTCATAGACCATGTGCAAATTACCCATTCAGAACAAATCGGCATAGACAGCCGCGGTGATTATTATGATAGCGCCGGCGCCTTACGCGATATGGTGCAAAGCCATTTGCTGCAGCTGCTTACCTTAGTTGCCATGGAGCCACCCGTGTCTATGGAAGCGGAATCATTACGCGATGAAAAAGTTAAAGTGCTCAAGGCCGTGCGCCCTATTACCAAAGAGGCAGTGCATAACCATGCCTTTAGGGCGCAATACGCCAAAGGCCGGGTTAATGGCGAAGCCGTTAACGGTTATTTACAAGAAGCCAATATTCCGCACAATAGCATGACCGAAACCTATGCCGCCTTAAAACTTTATATCGATAATTGGCGTTGGCGTGGTGTGCCGTTTTATTTACGCACCGGCAAACGCATGGCTAAAGCTCAATCAGCCATCTCAATTTGCTTTAAACATCCACCCTTAGAGTTTTTCCGAGACACCCGGGTACAATGCCTAAACCCAAACTGGATTTTACTGGGCATACAGCCTGAAGATTGCATCCGCGTAGAAATGACCATAAAAGAACCCGGTCTAGAAATGAACACCCGGGTTAGCAGCCTTGAAGCCAGTTTTCGCCAAAAAGACGAAAAAAATATCGATGCTTATGAAGATTTATTGTTTGATGTGTTACTGGGCGACAGATCATTATTCCTGCGTTTTGACGAAGTGGAAAATGCCTGGCGTATTGTAGACCCTATCTTACAAACCTGGGCCACAGAACGCGACTATATTGCAACCTATCCGGCGGGGTCTTGGGGGCCCGATGGTTGCCGACGATTATTTGATAAAGAAAGCCAATCCTGGCGTAGCTCATTATTACCAGAGGAGTGCAAAATTAATGCAGAATAATATTAACTGGCATCGTCATGACAGCGCCGAACAAGTTGCCACTGCAGCTTGCGCACAAATTTTGGCAGCTGCTGATCTAGCCATTGCTGACCACGGCTTTTTTAAGCTAGTGTTGGCTGGCGGTAGTACGCCAGAAAAAGTTTATCAATTACTGGCACAAAGCGCTGCGGACTGGTCAAAATGGCAGATTTATTATGGCGATGAACGCTGCTTACCCGCTGAGCACACAGACCGCAACAGCATCATGGCAACACGGGCGTTACTTGGCCAAGTTAGCATACCACCCGAACAAATCTTTACTATTGCCGCAGAGCTAGGGCCAGAAGCTGCCGCCGAGCACTACCGCGCCATAGTTGCCAAGGCTTTACCCTTCGACATGGTATTACTGGGCATGGGTGAAGATGGCCATACTGCCAGCTTGTTTCCTGGCCATCAACATCAGGATGAACTAACCCATGCGGTTTATAATTCCCCTAAACCACCGCCAGAACGTGTATCGATCAGCGCCAAAGCCTTAAGTGACACCCAATGCCTGATTTTTCTGATTACCGGCAAAGGTAAGCAAGATGCCATGCGTGCTTGGTTAAAAGGTGAAGACTTGCCCGTGGCTAGCATTACGCCAGATCAGCTTGAGGTTTATATCGATAACGATGCCTACCCCACTTAAGTCATGGACACGGCAATCCCCAGAAATCTCAGCTTTGCCATGGACAACGGATATGACCAAAGCCAAAAAACTATGAACACCGATCCTAAACCCACAGCTTATCCATATAAATTAAGAAAAACTATAATTGACCTTACAACTATTTGGTCAGGGGAGATTGACTATGCACTCAATAAAAAAACCATTTCGGCAATTACTGATTTACCACTTTTCTGCTCTGCTTATATTGGCTTTTAGCCCTGCCATAATTGCCCAATCTAATGACACCTCGCAAACACAAAATAACCTTGAATGGCCCGGCGTTTACCAAGGCTTTACCCCTTGCGGCGATTGCCAAGGTGTTAAAACCTCACTGGCCTTTAATAGTAATAGCAGCTATGTGCTAATTACCCAAAATATAGGCAAATCGCTTAGGGAATTTGTTGAAAAAGGCAAATTTACCTGGGATGAGAAAACTAAAAAAATCACCCTTATACCGCGTAAAGGCGAAACCACCCGATATTATTTAGTAGGTGACAATACACTTACCCAACTTGATAATATTGGTAATCCCATGCCTAGCAAACAAGCTGATCGCTATGTACTACGCCGCACAGAAACCTCTGGAAAACCACCCACACATTCGATGCATTAAACTGGGTACTTTTTGAGCGTTTTATACAACTATTACTGACTTAAGCCAACCACCTAACTCGGGACATAGCGAGCTTAGGTGGCTACGCTAAATTCTTATTAAAGTTGCGCTTAACCCACAATAACAACACAGAACCAAATAACCAAAAGGCAGCCGGAATAGGTACAGAAGACAAGCCGATGCTGCCACTTTGCTGGAAGGTAACGGGCACACTTTCACCGGCTAAATTAAGAAACTCTAAATTTGCCGCGGTAAACGTGACGAACAAACTGCCATTGCCTAATATATCCAGATTTTTTTCAGCGGCTGGATCCGCTGTTAAACTAAGCCCAAAACCACTGGCATAGGTGTGGTTACCTTGGAAATCAATGAAGTCAAATGGTGCTTTGCTAAGGCCAGTTGTCGTTGGTAATGAAAAATTAAACTCAGTTAATGCTGAAATAGCAACCCCCGACACAATACTCGCTGGGGTAGCTGGGGCGGGATTAGTCACTTGAAACAAAAAACTATACAGGTTGAGTGATTTGAAAGCGGCTGGCGCATTAAACAGAAAAGTGGGTTCATCTGAACCTATAACCACAGGATTGATGACTGGACTCGTAACCAGAGGCACAAAAACAGGATCTCCTGGTTGGATTTGAGCCAGCACATTAAAAGTAGTCGCGGCTAACAAGGTTAATATGCCCTCATTAACATTCACACCATCAACAATTAATGATTTGGCTGGCGTGACTTTAACTACACTTGCATAGGGCGTAGCTGAGCTTATAACAAGCATCAAAGCGATTAACCACTTCGTGAAACGTTTCATAACTTAATCTCCAAATTGAGAAAATACTCCATAAAGTAGCTAGGAAATAGCAAAATTTCTACCCACTTAACTATCATCAACGCCACGCCTATCGCAGTTACTTGTTATAGCGATTTGCAAAACTTGTGTGCCTACCTGTAAACAAACCCACGCGGCTTTTTTGACACAAGCGCAATCGCCAAAGCCATAACAACATTAAGTTGCCGGTGTGCCATCCAAAATACAAGCGTTAAATTTTGATTTAACTGTTTATTCCAAAACTTAAACGGATAAACTAAGCAATGTGACTTTGATTTTTAACAAATGTTTCATTTGTTTCCAAAAATAATGGCAAGATAAGCTTAACCCTTCCTTATGTTGCCACCATTTTAATTTACTTTTAATTATGCTTTTGGATTTTTCCCTGAACCAACTCTTTTGCCTAAGCTTGGTGTTTATCTGGACCGGCTTTGTTAGAACCGGGCTTGGTTTCGGCGGAGCCGCACTGGGCTTGCCATTAATGCTGTTTATACAAGACCAACCGCTGTTATGGTTACCGATTATTGGTGTGCATTTGTTGTTTTTTTCTGGCTTAACCCTATTTAACCGCCTACATAATGTCGATTGGCGGTATTTGCGCCGCACCCTGATTTATATTATTCCTTCAGCCTTAATCGGCATATTTGGCTTAATTAGCCTACCAGCGCTCTGGCTTAATAGCTTAATCTATTCCATCACCTTGTTTTACGGCTTTATGTGGCTGTTTAACCGTGGCATCCAAAGCCACCACCTCTGGGCGGACCGGTTACTACTAGTAATCGGCGGCTATATCGCTGGTATTTCCTTATCTGGTGCGCCCTTAATGGTAGCTGTCTACATGCGTAACGTTAACATGCAAAAACTGCGCGATACGTTATTTGTGCTCTGGTTTATCTTAGTCAGCATTAAAATGACAACCTTCATCCTCTTGTCCATAGATTTGCATCTGCAAACCGCGTTGTTATTACTGCCCATTGCCGCAGTTGGGCATATCCTCGGTTTAAAAGCCCACCTAGCCATAATGCGTAACGACTTAGTCTTCAAACGCTGGATTGGCGGCGGCTTAGTCACCATAAGCATGCTGGGCTTATGGCATTTGTTAACGCCTTTTTTGGTTGGTGTTTTATGAGTAGTTAAATTAGCAAATACAATTATCCACTAAAACGGGATATAGTAAAAAGCGGACTACAACAGCTGCAGCCGAGGAACAGCAGCTTATTTAAAGACAACTCAGCGTGGAATAAACAAGTTTAAAGTGCGGTTTTAGCAACCAGCGTCAACCGGTTCAGATTATGGTTCGCCATATCCACACAATCTAACCTTAAACCTTAATTGTTAGGCCAGCTTATAACTTCCGCGCCTCTGTCCATAGCCGCGCTTTACCCACCAGCTGAAACCAAGCCTCAAACTTGGACCGATGCTGCTCAAATGGCTCGGATAGCTTTTGACGAGGGTCTTGACTGAGAAAATACGCCATACCTTCCATAAACCATTAGGGTTCACGCCAAGCTTTTATCATCCCTAACTTTTCGTTCTGCAGTTAGTGAATCATTTCATGGCGCACATAATATGATTTCCATGCGCGAGGACTGATAACCATGCCGAAAGTGCCAATAGTCGCGCCCGAACGCTTTCCTAATCCAAAAGATTGGAAGCAAATAATTGTAAGCTTCAAACAATATTGCTGAAATTCAAATGAAACGTCTAGAAGCGGCGTAACTTCGCGTGAAAAATGTTACTCAATAACAAGGACTATTCAATATTCTGCACCTGCTCACGCATTTGTTCTATAAGTACTTTAAGCTCTATGGCGATTTGGGTCATGTCTTTGTCGGCAGATTTTGACCCTAAGGTGTTGGCTTCGCGATTGAGCTCTTGCATTAAAAAGTCTAGGCGGCGGCCGACGGCATCGTTTTGGTTTAAGGTGTTTATCACTTCATGGATATGGCTTTGTAAACGGTCCAACTCTTCAGCGACATCCAATTTTTGGGCTAAAAAAACCAACTCTTGTTCTAGTCTGTCAAAGCTGGGTTCAACCGCCAATTCTTGGATTCGGCTGGTTAATTTATTGCGGATTTGTAGTAAAACTTGGGGTAAGCGTAAACTGGCCTCTTCAACATAATGTTGCATTTTATGGCAACGGGTTTCTAATAAGGCTTTCAGCTGGCTGCCTTCGCGTTCCCTGGCCTCCAGAAATTGCTTTAAGGTATTGTTGAGCAAGCCTGAAATTCCGCTGGCCAGCTCGTCTTTGTCAACATCGGGTTCTAGCTGGATACCAGGAAACGCCAGCACTTCCAGGGCTGAAAACCTGGCAGCGGCATGCATTTGCTGTTCAATTTGCTGGGTTGCCGTTAGCAAAGCCGCCACTGCGCTGGTATTTATAACAATTTGCGGGCTATTTTTTAGCTGTTTTGCATAACTCACGGTACACTCAATTTTACCACGCTTAAGCTGTTCCGCTATTTGCGTACGCAACTCGGCTTCAATAAAACGCAGGCGTTCCGGTAGCTTTAGGCTGATATCACAATAGCGATGGTTAACTGAGCGTAGCTCACAGTTATATGGCATACCTGCAATTTCTGCGCTGCAGTTGGCAAATGCGGTCATACTTCTAATCATTTTTTAACCTATAATTGCTGTGGATAAATCCAACTAGCGTGACAATGGCAGAGTATTACGACCCCAAGACTTACCCTGAAGAGTGGAATTACCTTCAATCTGGCACCATTATAGATCAGTACATGATTGAGCGGGAATTAGCGCATGGCGGATTTAGCTCGGTATACTTGGCGCGTCAGTTAGAAGACCAGTTCCAGGTGGCCATAAAAGAATATTTGCCGCGTAAATTGGCGCACCGGACATGGAATAATGTCGTCACCACCAATAATGATGAATTATTAACCTTATTTCGCCGTGGCCGGGCTTTGTTTTTTGAGGAAGCGAAAGTACTCGCTACATTAAAACACCCGAATATTGTTGAAGTCACGAATTTTTTTGAAGCTAACTCAACAGCGTATATGGTGATGACCTATGACTATGGCATCACCTTAGATAAAATTTTAAGCAAAAAACTACTACCAATTTCTGAGCAATTCCTGCTGACGGTATTTACCAGTTTGCTGGCTGGCGTAGGCCATATCCATGACCACCATTATGTACATTTGGACATTAAACCCGCCAATATTTTAATACGCCCGGGCAATGATGCCTTGCTACTTGATTTTGGCGCGATCCAAACTTATCCAAACCCAAAAATAAACCGCCAGAGCAAGGTCTTAACCAAAGGCTTTTCCCCGATTGAACAACACATGCCAAATGCTCATCTAGGGCCTTGGACGGATATCTATGCCATCGGCGCGAGTATTAGGGCCTGTATTGAATATAAAGCACCCTTGCCGGCCATAGACAGGGCCAACCAAGATAACCTTGCCCCAGCCGCCAAAATGTTTAAGCGCAAATTTTCTGATGCTTTTTTATCAGCTATTGATTGGGCCATGCAAGTGCAGCCAGAACAGCGCCCACAAAGCATCACAGAACTCCAACAAGCCCTGCTGGGAGGATAATCCAAAACGGAGCGTTCGTAGTTCAGGTATACTGTGACAATTTATTAGAGTGGAAGAACGTATGAGACCAAGCGGACGCAAAGCAGACCAATTAAGGGATATAAAATTCACCTGTGGCTATACTAAACATGCCGAAGGTTCCGTTTTGGTCGAATTTGGCGATACCCGGGTTTTATGCACCGCTAGTGTAGAAAACCACGTTCCGCGTTTTCTTAAAGGTAAGGGTGAAGGCTGGATTACCGCGGAATACGGCATGTTACCGCGTTCTACCCATAGCCGTATGGGACGCGAAGCCAGTAATGGCAAACAAGGCGGCCGTACTTTAGAAATACAGCGCTTAATTGGCCGGTCTTTACGGGCAGCGGTGGATTTAAAAGCTGTTGGCGAAAACACCATCACGATTGATTGCGATGTCTTACAAGCCGATGGCGGTACACGTACCGCGTCAATTACCGGTGGTTTTGTTGCCTTATCGTTAGCCGTACAAAAAATGTTGGCGCGTAAACAAATTAAGCTTAACCCGGTACATGGGCAAGTGGCGTCAGTATCTGTGGGCATTTATAATGGCGTAGCCGTGCTAGACCTTGATTATGCAGAAGACAGTAATGCGGAAACCGATATGAACGTGGTGATGAATGATGCCGCAGCATTTATAGAGGTTCAAGGTACAGCCGAAGGCCATGCCTTTAGAAAAGAAGAAT
Organism: Methylococcaceae bacterium; assembly: GCA_041660045.1. Lineage (GTDB taxonomy): Bacteria > Pseudomonadota > Gammaproteobacteria > Methylococcales > Methylomonadaceae > WM-3-3. The sequence continues at coordinate 31,605 of JBAZXA010000014.1, forward strand.
TAAATACCATGTTAGAATTAGCAGGCCAAGGGATTAACCAGCTGCTAGAAAAACAACGTGCAGCCCTGGAACTGCATAACCGTTAAATCACATGGTTATATGCAACGGACTAGACCTAGTGCTGGCCACGGGTAATACTGGCAAAATAAAGGAATTTCAAGCTTTATTAGCGGATTACCACATTATTGGGCAAGCACAACACCAAGTGCCCGAATGTGAAGAAACCGGCCTAAGCTTTGTTGAAAACGCCATATTAAAAGCCCGAAATGCTTCGTTATATAGTCACTTGCCTGCCTTAGCCGATGATTCCGGCCTTGTTGTGGATGCCTTGGATGGCGCGCCAGGAATTTATTCTGCGCGCTATGCTGGCCAAGGTGCGAGTGACCCAGAGAATATTGAAAAGTTATTACAGGCTATGGCCGAAGTACCTTCAACGCAACGCAGCGCCCGCTTTATTTGCGTGTTGGTGTTTATGGCTAGCGCTCAAGATCCATGCCCCATTATTGCCCAAGGCGTGTGGGAAGGTAGCATTTTAACGCAGCCGATAGGCGAAAATGGTTTTGGCTATGATCCCATTTTTGGCTTGCCCGATCAGCCTTGTTCGGCGGCACAATTAAGCCCTGAAGCAAAAAATCGCCTTAGCCACCGGGCTATGGCCTTAACCGATTTACGCCTAAGGTTAAAGGCGTTACAGGCTTGACCACTAGCATCAGCCCCTATATTTGAATCGGCTTATGGATGCCGTTTTTAAAATTGCCCGCCAATTTGTCGATAACGCAGCAATAACGCAGATCACCGCGCTAGGCAACGGTTTAATCAACGATACCTTTCAGGTAGATAGCCCCTCTTTGCAGTTTGTGCTCCAGCGTATTAACCCCCGCGTTTTTCCTAAGCCGCAGTGGATTCTTGAAAATATGGCGCTGGCTCACCAACATATACAACAAAAACCGGTGGATTCGGTAAAATTACGCTGGCCAAAACTGTTACCAGCCTCTGGCAGGCACTATGTGGTAGATAAAGCAGGCCATTTTTGGCGCGCGCTGGAATATATCACTAACACGCAAAGTATAGAACACATTACGAAAGCACAAGAAGCACAACAGGCCGGCTTTTCGTTAGCGCATTTTCACCGTTTGCTCAGTGACCTTCAGCCACAAACCTTGCATGACACCTTACCTGGCTTTCATATCACACCCGCCTATTTAAGCCGTTATCAGCACCTTGCAATAGCCGACCCGACATTATTAACTTCCACAGAGAGCCAATACTGCCTAACCGCGATTAAAACGTTTGCAGCAGTAGCAGAGGTTTTGGAATCTGCCAAACACCAAGGTTTATTAAGCCTGCGCGTAATCCATGGCGACCCTAAACTAAATAATTTTTTGTTTGATCAAACTAGCCAACAAATTGTCAGCTTGATCGATTTAGACACCCTAAAGCCTGGCTTGGTGCATTATGATATTGGTGATTGTTTACGTTCCTGCTGCTTACGCTTAAATCCGGTAAGTTTTGATGTGAGTTTGGCGGAAATTATTTTACGGGCTTATTTAACTGAAGCGGCCAGCTTTTTTACTGAACAGGATTACCAGTATCTTTATCCGGCTATCGAATTGATAGCGTTTGAACTAGGCCTGCGGTTTTTTACCGATTATTTAGAAGGTAATGTTTATTTTAAAGTGACTACGCCTGAGCAAAACCTCACGCGGGCGCTAGGCCAATTTCAGTTGTGTGCCAGTATCCGGCAGCAGCAAGCGGAAATTAAGGCGGTGATTACAGGTATTAAACATGAGCTCAACAAATCCTAAGTTAACCCTTGCTGAATTGATGGCCCAGTTCCCCCACCCTGGCGAGCTGGTTTGGATTGGTTTACGGCCAGCAAAATCACAGCCTATGCTCAGTGTTGCAGAAGTTTTTGCCGATAAAAACTCAGGTTTAACAGGCGACCGTTACCGTGGCCGGGACGCTAAGCGGCAAGTGACCTTGCTGCAATGGGAACATTTGGCAGTGCTTACCGCGCTGACAGGAAAAACGCTTAGCCCAGAGCTATTACGCCGAAATTTAGTGGTTAAAGGCCTTAACCTGTTAGCCTTAAAAAACCACTATTTTCAAATTGGCTCTGCGGTGTTTAAAGGCACTGGCCAATGCCACCCTTGCTCTCGGATGGAGGTAATATTAGGTGCAGGCGGCTATAATGCCATGCGTGGCCATGGCGGCTTAACTGCGGAAATTGTGGCAAGCGGTGATATACACATAGCTGATCCTGTTATTGCCTTACCCTTACATCCACAGGCTAATGACAAAACGCTAACCTAGTGTGGCCCTAGGCAACACAAAGAATGATTATTTTATACGTTTTAAATATGGGGTATACAGTTGGTGTTCGCTGCGCAAATGATGTAACCACCAGTTTTTTAGAAACTTTAATAACAATGTAGGATCTTGAAACTCAATGGACTCCCTGGCAGCAGCATCAATATCAATTAGAAATTTCTTTTGCAATTCAGCATGTTTTTTAAGGTCGGGGTAGCCTACTTTTTCTAACAAGCCTTCCTCAGTTTTAAAATGAAACATGGAATTACTTTTTATCATGGCTAACGTTGGCCTTAACGCACCAACACCCCAGCCTTCTTGTATAAAGTAAAACAACGAGTTAATCGTAGCAACTATGGCACGGTGCTGTTCATCAATAATTGGAATGTGCAGATTGCTGTCTTCTTGCCAGACTATGTAGAGGGTATTCATCATAATTTTGACCATACTGGGGCTTAACAAATCGTCTTTTAGTCTAGTACACATCTCATAGTTTGCAGGATACAGATGGGGTTTATTGCTGATGGCAGCCCTCTTACGCCACTTTATTTTTTCTTCGCGCTAAGCGCATTGTTTTAGGATTTGATCTTGGAAGCGACTAAACCCTCACCCCAACGCCTGCCTTTATTAGGCTATAGTCTAGTTTTATTAGGTGCATTGGGCTTTTCAGCGAAAGCTATTTTCATTAAATTGGCTTATGCCAACAGTGCTAACTTGGATGCGATTTCGCTTATGGCCTTGCGCATGCTGTTTTCATTACCCTTTTTTTTAGCCGTTGCCTGTTGGCAGCGCGTAAAGTCAGCGGGCTCACCACTAAGCCTAAAACAAGCCGGGGGAATTATTAGCTTAGGTTTAATGGGTTACTATATCGCCAGCTATTTTGATTTTTTGGGTTTACAACTGATTTCGGCTGGACTAGAACGGCTGATATTGTTTTTGTACCCTACTTTTGTCGTGATGTTTTCCGCGCTATTGTTTAAACGTGCTATCAACGCTTGGGTTTGGCTATCGCTAGTACTAAGTTATAGCGGGATGCTATTAGTCTTTATCGAACAAATTTCACTACAGGTATCAGGGCTGTTTTTAGGTTCAAGTTTTGTCTTAGCCAGTGCCTTGGTATTTAGCTTTTTTATTATGGGTAGTGGATTAATGGTGCATGATATTGGCTCTGCCCGATTTACAGCCTATAGCATGACAGTCGCCTGCATCGCCACCTTGCTGCATTTTGTGTGTTTACATGGGCTAAATTTGCTGGATTTTTCACCACAAGTCTATGGCCTATCGCTACTCATGGCGATTTTTTCTACGGTTTTACCCACTTTTTTTATGAATGCAGGTATCCATCGCATAGGCGCAGAACCTGCCGCCATCATCAGTAACACAGGCCCTATAGCAACCTTGGGCCTGGCTTATATTTTTCTTAATGAGGCCATTACCCTGGTGCAATTATCAGGGACGTTATTGGTGCTAGCTGGCGTTTACTTAGTGAGTCGGGTGAAAAGCTGATGGGCTAATACGGTTAATTTATCAGCACTGGCTTTAATGACCGGTACTTGTTGCTTAAGGATAGGCAAAAGCCAGTGCGCCAAGCGTAACGCTAACCGATAACACGTATAACCCAATCGCTGGACAGCGGCCTTAATGCCAACATAATCAATCTGTCGGTCGCGTATTTTCCCGCGCCTATGTAGCCAGTGCAGCAAACCTGTAAGGTAAAGTACTAGCGGTATAAAACCTGTCATAAACCACACCCGTCGGCCAGTGTCACCCAGGGCTTCACCCGTGTGCAGCGGCCACATCAAGCTAGCAAAACGCTGGCCAGTAGAAAACTCACCCGGATCCCGCACTTCCCGGATATGTCCACTCCAGCGGTCTACCCAAACCATGGTTAAGGGGTGTTTTTGGTTAAGTTCGCGGCCTAGGCGTAAATTTACCCGGTATGTGCCCGTTTCACCAACAGGCGTAGTGATGCGTCGTAATTGTGAGCGTTTAAAAGCCCCACGGGCGATAAACTCTGCATCTTCCAGAACGATTGGCCGGTTATTCGGCTGCGCACTGCTACGGATGTTAGGTCCGTTATTGCCGTGCGTCATCGCGGTTGATTGGGTAAGGTTTTCTAACAACACCGGAAAACTCAGTTGAAAACCAGTAAACGCCAAAATTAATAAAGCGGGCGCACCCAAAAATCCCAGCAGCTTATGACCATCAAATGCTAACTTTAATACGCCACTATTACAGCGCAACCTAAACGCAGTTTTTAATTGCGCGTATCCTGGCCACCATAAATACAGCCCGGATAGTATCGACAGTAACATTAAAAAGCCAAGCCCACCCACGCATTGCCAGCCCCAACGCTCCATGCGCAATTGCGTGTGTAAATCCAGTATCCAAGTGACTGTCGTTTGCCCCCAAAAACGGCTGGCCACCACTTCTGCGGTATAAGGGTTTACCGACACCATCAGCGGCGCATAGTATTCAAAAAATGTTTCACGCGGCTTGTCAAACCACGCGGTGATCATGCCATGGGGTGTACGTGGCATTTCTAGTGTCCACGCCCCTAGCCGGTTAGGGTGCTGCATGCGTACCGCAGCCATGATTTTATCTAACGGTAGGTAATCCGCCAATGGCTGATCAACCACTAATTGAGGGTTTAAAAGTTCATCCAGTTCATCGCGGTAAACACTAATACTGCCTGTGATACCTAAGATAACGAAAAATAAACCGGCGCTGAGTGCCAAATATAAATGGATATTTAGCCAATTTGCCCGGCTAAACCTGCGGTATTTTACAATTTGCATGCGATTAAGGTTTACAAGTAGCAGGCGCTATTGTCCCAGCTTGTAGACATAAGCTCAACTGATCACATCAGTGGTGTATTTATAAACTTTGAGGGTAGATGACCAATAATCGGGCGCCAATCCTGCCTTTTGTTTTAATTGCCGTAAAAATTTGGCAGGCTGGGGAAGAACTTCCCAAACCGAAGGCAAAAAAGTGGCCTTATGTAGACCCTCTTGTAGGATTAAGCCATCAACGTAAGGTTGTAATTGTTGGATCAAATCATCCTCAGAATGGCACAAAATCTGTTCAGCAGCTGACAATAATGCTATATGAATCTGTAATTGCGGGAATTCTTCAGCTTGCAGCGCTTCAAAACGACTGTCATTAAACGCTGCGGCATAGGCATTTTGGGCAATATCCAATAATAAAGGGCGATTGGCTTCTAAATTGCCAACACAACCACGCAATTGATGGTTAATTTCTAAGGTCACAAAGCTTGCACATAGCTGTCTAAGTTCAGCAGGGATCTGATTTTCTTCGATTTCTTCAGCTTGTAGCGGCCTGCCATATTGCAGGCCGCTAGCTATCGCTAATTTAGCCGTCGCCAGTAATTGCTGTTCGTGGTCTTTACTCAATAACATACGCGCCATAACCAACCACGCGGTTTTTATCGCCCGCGGTATCACCAGAATTGCGCAAGTCTATACATTGAATAGCTAATGCTTGTTCCTGTGCGTATTTAATTAAACCGCAAACCGGCGTTTTGCCACAAGCCGAATCAGCAGCTAATTTCTCATCCGCCAAGGCCACAATCGCCAGGCTAGTTTCCGCATCCATTTGTTTAGCACTAGCATAGTCTAGGTAATGGCTAAGATCTGAGCTAACCACTATCAAGGTTTCTTCACCACCCCAGAGCAACTCTAAGATATGACAAATCTCATGGGCACTAACCTCACCGGCAATTATCGGGATTATGTCAAAATTATCGAGCATTTCCTGTAAAAAAGGCAACTGCACTTCCAAGCTATGCTCATGGGCATGGGCTTCTTCAATAAATTCAACATAAGGCAATTTAACTAATTGGCTAATGGCTTTTTGGTCGACACTGATATTACCCAGCGGGGTAGAAAACGTTTGTGCCCGGGTAACCGCCAAACCTTTAAAAGCCAGACAATGGGAAGGCCCTATCAGTACTACCCGGGTAATGAGGTCATTAGCTTTTTTTAAGCGTGCATAGGCGCTGGCGGCTACTGCGCCAGAAAACGTGTACCCGGCATGCGGTACAATAATGGCTTTGGGAACCTTTGCATTAGTTTCTGCATCTGTTAAATATTGATCCAGCATTTGATGAAGTTGTCCTGGATTGGCAGGATAAAACATACCTGCTACTGCGGGCTGTCTGTTCATAGGATTGCCTTTTCAATGGATGTAGTTAAATTTATAACCTTCTTTAGACGTTTAAATTACCTAATGGTTCCAATTCTATCACTATGCACAAATTCCTGAGCACCGATACCGTAACTACCCAATATTGGCATGCTTTAGAAGATGGCCGTATCCAATGCGACTTATGCCCACGGTTTTGTAAACTGCATTCGGGACAACGCGGTTTGTGTTTCATCCGGCAAAATATGGACGGGCAATTGCTTATGCTAAGCTATGGCCGTTCCAGTGGCTTTGTAATAGACCCTATTGAAAAGAAGCCGTTAAATCATTTTTTACCCGGGACACCAGTGTTTTCCTTTGGCACCGCCGGCTGTAATTTGGCCTGTAAATTTTGCCAAAATTGGGATATTAGCAAATCCCGCAAAATGGATGCCTTAATGGCCAACGCGGCTCCTGAAAGCATAGCCCAAACCGCACTACGCCTAGGTTGTGACAGTGTCGCTTACACCTATAATGACCCGGTGGTTTTCCATGAATATGCCATAGATACAGCGCAAGCCTGTAAGGCACTGGGGATAAATTCAGTCGCCGTATCGGCTGGTTATGTTTGCGCGCAGCCCCGAGCAGAGTTTTATGCAAACATGGATGCCGCCAATATCGATTTAAAAGCGTTTAACGAACGCTTTTACCATGAACTTACCGGTAGCCATTTACAGCCCGTGCTGGAAACCTTGCTTTATATCAAACAGGAAACCAGCGTGTGGCTAGAATTGACTACCTTGATTATTCCTGGTGAAAACGATACCGATGCCGAGATTGAGGCAATGACGCAATGGCTGGTAGAAAACTTAGGGCCGGATGTTCCTTTGCATTTTAGCGCCTTCCATCCAGATTGGAAAATGCGCAATAAACCCGCTACCACTAAACAAGCATTATTGCATGCCCGCCAAATAGCACTGAAAAATGGGTTGCATTACGTTTATATCGGCAATGCCCACGATAAAGCAGCCGACAGCACTTACTGTCAGCACTGTGGTCAATTACTAATCGGCCGGGATTGGTATGTGTTATCCGATTGGCACTTAACTGCCTTGGGGCAATGCCAATTTTGCGGAACAACGTGTGCCGGTGTGTTTAACCAACAGCCTGGCAATTGGGGAGCAAAGCGCCAAATTGTTGGGATGGCCTGATGGTTTTATCCCAAACCGCCTTTAAAGCCGATACCTGCTTTAAAGTTTTAACCATCAGGCAGCAACGCGACAGCCGTTAACACAGCAAGCGCTAACCCGCCTTTTCTAGTTTTAAAGCGCGTTGTTCCAATACCGATAAGGCAAATTCATAGGCCTCTGGAAAATCAATCAAGGCCGCTTTTTTAGCTGTTTGTATTTGTTCGTACAAGCCAAATTGGGTTTTATATTTCAAATTTCCAATCGCCATGGGGCCAATACTCAAAAACCGTGTCCCAGACACCTCCACTTCCACGCCTAAATCATTCAAACCAATACCGGCAACACCACTAGGCGGTACAGCGTTGGTATCGGCGACAAGAACCAAGCTTTTAGCATTGGCTAAACAGCTTTCCAGAATCCGCACACCGGCACGTGCAGCACTAATTATAACTTCCGTGTCAGCAATAACTTTCTCTTTCTCTTCATGGGTTTGTGCAGAAACCCATGATACTTCTGTTTGATAGCGCTCACAAAAGCGAATCGCCGACTTTTCATCATCATCCGCCACCAACTGGCAAATCTTTACTTTTGCACCTTGTTTTGCCGCTAAAATTGCCGTGCAAAGACCTACAGGACCTGTACCAAAAACTGAGACATTACGACCATTTAGGCCTTTTTCTGTTTTATCTTTTAAAATTTGTTCGGATAAGGCAACGATACTTGCTGAGGTCGTATAGGCACCATTAGGATCGGCAAAAACACCAACTTGAAAGGGCCCAACCATAGCACTTTTAGCATTTTGGAACATATCAGTCGCCAAGTGCACATCTCGGCCTCCGATAAAAATACCGGTATCGTTAAAACGATTTGGTGGGCGGCAAAAAATGGCGTCTTGAACCATGCCGGCGACTTGTTTAGGTTCAACATTGGTAAATGGAATCACCATATCAAAGCCCGCATCAGCGGCAATAGTGACATCAAATGGACTAATATTTTGCCCTGGCGTTAAAAAATATAAGATTTTTTGGCTCATTGGCTATCTTCCTCAGTTATGTTGTTAGGATTAGATAAAAATATAGTTGATAAACTGTTAATTACTAGCAGCATGTCCTCTTACTCCTGTCAATTTAACTAATTGTTATTTAGGCAAAATAATTTAAACAGCGGAAATTTACTAAGACGTTATTGATTTTTTTAAGCTTGCTTTTATTTATCAAAGCGGCATTGGGAAAAAATTCTTGCAGAACTAAATGATAATGATTATCATTTGATCGAAAGTTACGCGATGACCTCCCGTAATTTTAGGTTTAATGCACAGTTCGTTCTGTGCATTATTTCCCCCAAAAATTTTACAACCGAGGATTTTTATGGAAAGCCGGACACTAACACCCCAATGGAGCGAGTTAAGTCGATTACATGCCTCAACTTGCTTATCGATGACACAGTTTATTAATGGCCATTATTGCCCGAAGTTAGCTTATGTCATTATCCAGCAACTCAACCGCTTGCTAAAACACCCTGATCTGGACCAAGCTTCAGGCAGCCATGAAATGTACCAACAACTGCTAGGCCAATGGCAACAGATTAATATGGAATTGTTGCAGCGCAAGTCTGAGCAAAAGCGCCTACAAATGCAGATTCATTAGTGGCCGTTGATGCCATGAAAAACTCAGCAGGCCAAAATCAACAACGTGTTATTGGTAAGGCTGAACAAGTTACCAAACGCCGGCGTTTTGTCAGTCACGAATTATTTGGCGTGCAAAATGAAATTGTGATTGAACACAACAACGATGAATATCGCTTAAGAATCACCAGCAACGGTAAATTAATTTTAACGAAATAATTCCCGCAACCGCGGCATAGCCAGCCAATCTGGGCATACCACCCCGTAGCCAGCCAGCCTTTACTATCAAAGACGAGGCCAGCTATGACTGCTTTTCAATCCATAGTCATCGATTTTCCGATGATGCCCACAACACGGGCTACGCAACATATTAGGGAAGTGGCATTGCTTAAGCCGCTTACAAATACGTCAGGACTAGCCTTCAAATTTTCCAAACTACCGGTATTAAGAACCAGGAAAAAGCCTCAGACTAAAGCCTATGGGTTAGCTTTCGGGCTAGCCTTGAGTTTGCATTTATTGTGGCTAGGATTTTCCGGGCCGGCCACCAAAACGCCAAAAATAACGCCACCGAAGCCGATACAAGTAGCCTGGTTAAGCACGCAAGACACGGCAACAGCAAAGCCACAACAAACTGAACAACCTAAAACCCTTAAACCTGAGCAGAAACCCGTTGCTAAAACCAAACCTCAAGCGCTTAAACCACCAAAAGCTAAAACCTTAATCGCGAACGCAAACCAATCAGTAGTAACAACGCAAGTTACCGACTTGGCACCTAGTCCACCCATAGCTGAAAAACGGCCTGTGCAGCCGATGCCTACGGCCACGCCGCCTGCCAGTAGCCATCCGAGTACCGAGGCCGTCCAAAGCCCGCCACACCTCAATGCCGATTATTTGGATAACCCTAAACCGAATTATCCGGCGATTTCACGCGAGTTAGGGGAACAAGGCCGGGTATTACTACGCGCGCTGATTAACACGGACGGCAGCGTGGCCAATGTCGCCATACGCACTACCAGCGGCTATAGCCGACTCGATCAAGCCGCTTGCGATAGTGTTAAACAATGGCGTTTTGTACCAGCCCGCCAGGGTGATCAAGCCGTATCGGCTTGGGTTGTAGTTCCAGTTACATTTAGTTTAGAAGGTTAGTCAAATGGGGTTTACAGAAAGCCTTAGCCATTTTTTGGCAAATAGCGATAGCGTTGGGGTAGCTTTATTTAGCATCCTGATGAGCATGTCAATTGCCAGCTGGTTTTTTATGACGGTTAAGGCATGGCAAGCCCGGCAACAACGTCGACACGGCGCATATTTTTTACATCAATTTTGGCATGCCACCTCGTTAACTGAAATCGCCACCCATTTGGAACATACTCAAGCTAACGAAGCCTATTCCAATTTAGCGGCGCAAGCCATCAATGCCGTGCGCCACCATGCCCTACATGGAAAAAACAATTTATTAGATGACAGCGGCTCCAGCACAGAATTTTTAACCCGTTGCATGCGCAGGGCCTTAGATGAGGAAACTGCACGTTTGGAATGGGGTTTAACATCCTTAGCGTCCATCGCCAGTACCGCACCGTTTGTTGGTTTATTTGGCACTGTTTGGGGGGTTTACCATGCCTTACAAAATATAGGCCAAGGTGGCTTAGCAACCTTAGACCAAATTGCAGGCCCGGTTGGGGAGGCTTTAATTATGACCGGCTTAGGACTCGCCGTGGCCATTCCTTCAGTGCTGGCTTACAACGATTGTGCCCGCTCCAATCGTTTGTTATTAGCCAAACTAGACGGTTTTGCCCATGATTTATTGACATTTTTAACCACAGGGCACGCCATTACAGGGCGTGCAGGAGCGCTCTAATGGCTTTTGGCAGCTTTGGACACAATAACAATTCGCAACCGGTTTCCGAGATCAATATGATCCCGCTGATCGATGTTATGCTGGTATTGCTGATCATTTTTATGATTACCGCGCCGTTGATGACCCAGGCAGTAAAAATTGACCTACCTAACGCCAACAGCCAACCCCAGCAAACCGAGTCAGAGGCTATCGATCTATCAATAGATGGTAGTGGACAATTATTTTGGCAACAAGGCCAGCTTAGCCGCGCCGAATACAACGAAAAATTACATAACATGGCCCAGCTTTCAACAATGCCAGAACTACATATTCGGGCTGATCAGGCTGCGCCTTATCGATTTATTGCCGAAGTTTTAGCAGATGCAGCCAAGGCCGGGGTTAATAAAATTGGTTTTGTAACAGACCCTGAACCCGCCCATCATCCGTAACATCATTAGCCACCCAGCATCCCCTGCCAGGCAGCCAATCACTAAAAAATTGTAAAGGGGATTAACTTGACTAAAAAAACAGCCCATGTAAAACATCCAGCCAAATGGCAGCTGGGCGCTTTATTACCGCTAGGCGCAGCCTTAACTTCATTGACCTTCGCTGCGGAACCGAAGGACGCTATAGTCGCAGAAGACAAGGAATTGGTGTTGCCATCAATTAAAGTAAAAGCCGCCCGCGAGAAAAAGCCCAACCGTTTTAAAGCCGACACCTCTAGCGTCGGCAGCAAAACAGAAACCGCCATTCGTGATATTCCACAATCAGTCAGCGTGGTAAAAAAAGAACTCATCCAATCACAAAATGCCTTTAGCCTACGCGATGCACTACGCAATGTCAGCGGCTTAACCATTGCTGCCGGTGAAGGTGGACGCACTGGCGATTCTATTACCCTACGCGGTTTTTCCGCCAATTCTGATACTTTTTTAGACGGTGCCAGGGAAAACGGCCAATATAACCGGGATACTTTTTTTATAGAGCGTGCCGAAGTGTTAAAAGGGGCATCATCAATATTGTTTGGTCGCGGTGCCACAGGCGGTATCATTAATCAGGTCACCAAAAAACCGAGTGGGCAAACCCATGCCATCGGTAGCTTTACTTATGGCTCTTTTGATTTTAAACGCGCCACAATTGATGCTGAATCCAGCTATCAAGACTTTTCCGCCAGAATCAACGCACTCTACCAAGACGCGGATTCATTCCGGGACTCCAACTACAGCCGCCGCCGCGGTGTGGCACCCGCTTTCCAATTAAAATTAACGCCGGACGACGATGTTAATGTCAATTTGCTGCATCAAGAAGAAGACACGGTTTTTGACTATGGCGTGCCCATTTTCCGGGGCCGTCCTGCCGATGTGCCGACCAATACTTACTACGGTTTTGTTGATAACCGATTGTTCAACACCGATGTTAACGTGGCAACGGTAGCCTTCAGCCATCGCTTTAATTCCGATTTTTCTGTTAAAAACACTAGCCGCTATGGCGCTTACGAACGTAATTACTTAACCCATTTATTTGGCGCCGTCACCGATACCGGCCTGACCTCCACTGTCGCGCGCAGTCAGGCCTTACGCTTTAGCAGCCAAGAAACCGCTTATAACCAAACCGATTTTAGCTATAAAAAACCCATATTCGGGTATAACAATACACTGCTTTTTGGCGCAGAGTTTGGCTTAGAGCGTTTTGATTTCAAATCTAAAAACTCCACCGGAGTAAGCTCTATTGCTATTTTTAACCCCATACTCACGGCAAGCAGCAGAGGTTTAGCAACCGATTTGAATGGCGTATTAGATACTAACCGATTTACCAATACCCAAACTTATGCCGGTTATGTTATTGATCAACTCGACTTAAATCCGCAATGGAAATTATTGTTTGGCACCCGTTATGATGCCTTCGATGCCCAACAAACCGATTTATTGGGCAGTAACAACTTTAGCCGCAGTGATAGCCAATGGAGCCCAAGGGCTGGCATAATTTGGCAACCGACTACCCGCCAATCCTATTATTTCAGCTATGGCAGTTCGTTTAACCCTTCCGCAGAAGCCTTAACCATTACGGCAGCCAACTCTAATTTGCCTCCGGAATTGAATAACAATTACGAAATTGGTGCCAAACTGGATTTTTTTGATGGCCGTTTATCGGCCACTGGCGCACTCTTCCGTCTGGAAAAAACTAATGCCCGCACGACTGACCCCAATGATTCAAACTTAAATATTTTATCGGGTGAACAACGCACGGACGGCTTTGAATTAGGCTTATCTGGCGAAATTTTACCGCGTTGGGATGTTTCGCTCACTTATGCCTATTTGGATGCAGAAATTACCCAATCCAACACAACAGCTGTCGGCACTGTCAGTGGCTTAACTCAATCCTTTCAAGGTAAAACGGCTGTTAACGTGCCTAAACACAGCGGTGTGGCTTGGACCAGCTACCGCTTAACCGATAATTGGGAAGTCGGTGGCGGCGTATTTTATGCCACCGATCGTTTTACGGATAGCGTCAACGAAGTGGTGTTGCCAGGTTATGCTCGGCTAGATGCAGTTTTAGCTTATCACCAACCGCATTATGATGTGCAACTCAACGTTTTCAACTTAACCGACACCGTTTATTACGAATCGGGTCAAACACGTTCCGCTTTACCTGGCGTACCGCTTTCTGCCCAAGCCACTTTTACCCTTAAATATTAACCCTTACCACAATGCCGCCTGCAATGAACACGTCCATTGAATCTGTATCGCCAGCCGACCGCCAGCCTAAAACCAAAGGTGGTTATTTATTTTTACCTACGCGCCTTAGCCGAGGCGCATTTTTAAAATGGCTACGCCGCATCCATGCCTGGTTTGGCTTATGGCTAGCCGCTTTAGGTTTGCTATTTGGTACTTCAGGGTTATTATTAAACCACCGCGACATTATGAAAATTCCCGCTGCAAAAATGGAGCAAAAGGAACTCCAACTCACGTTGCCGGAACCAAAGCCTGCAAATGCTAAAGCGATGGCAGCTTGGCTAGGTCAAACCTTGGACATGAATACCGAAAATGCCAGGATAAAACAAGATAAGGCGAAACCCGTCGTTTGGAATAACGTTAAACTTGAACAACCGCCGCTTTGGCAAATTAATGTACGAAACCCCAAGCGCACCTTGCAGGCTGAATATTGGCTAGGCAATGACTTTGTCAATATTAAACTGGGCGAAGCCAATTTTTTTGCCTTGCTGACGAATTTACACCGGGGCTCAGGCATGGGCGTGAATTGGATTTTATTTAGCGATACCTTAGCCATCGGCCTAATACTACTAAGCTTGACCGGCGTTTTACTGTGGTCCGGCTTACATGGCCGAAGGCTCGCTGCTGCAGGACTGGGTTTTGGTAGCTTAAGCCTGATCGGTATATTGGCTTGGCAAGCCATAGGCGGTTAGCATGTTAATTGAAATTCCTCAGCTTCTCTCCCGCCAGGCCCTGTTGCAATGCCAGTTCTTATTAGCCGATGCGCCCTGGGTAGACGGTAAAATTACGGCAGGTAGCCAATCTGCGCTAGTTAAACAAAATTTGCAATTACCCGAACAAGTTAAGCAGGGGCACGCTGCCCAGGCCATCATTTTGAACGCGTTAGAACAAAATGCACTATTTTTATCAGCCGCATTACCAAAGCGGATTTTCCCTCCGTTATTTAACTGTTACCAAGGCAAGCATAACCATTTTGGTAACCATATTGATAACGCAATCCGACAATCACCCTATTTAGACCAGCGGGTGCGCACCGATTTATCAGCAACCCTATTTTTAAGCGACCCTGACAGCTATCATGGTGGCGAATTAATTATTGAAGATACTTATGGTGAACATACCGTTAAATTAGCTGCTGGTGATATGGTGTTATACCCTGGCTCCAGCTTGCATCGGGTTGAGCCCGTCACCCGTGGCACACGTTTAGCTTCTTTTTTTTGGCTAGAAAGTATGGTCAGGGAAACTGAACGCCGCCGCTTGTTGTTTGAAATGGATATGGCCATATTGGAGCTACGCAGCCACCATGGCGAAAGCAAGCCTGCGGTCAATCTTACTGGCTGTTACCATAATCTGCTGCGTATGTGGGCAGAAACCTAAAACCCAAACCCTACTACCTAACTAGCATTTAATTAAACCTAATTTTCTGACTGTCATTAACTTGTAAGATAGTATCAGCTGTCACATGACATGACATATATGTCAGCTGTGACAGCTGATGTAACGACATCAATTTTAAACACGTCATACCTCAACCTATACTAGCCCATGCGGTTGCCAGTTAGACTATTTCTAGTTCCCGCAGCTAACCGTTTTCGAATCCTTTGTAACTTAAACATAGATAATCTATTATCCATTCAAAGCAGAACCAGTTTTTTAATATCTACCATTAGCCTTAGCCAATAAAATACTAGTATTTGATTATTAATAACTTTTATCGCCAAACTTGTATATTTTTTTGCCCTTCCCTATTTACAGGCTATGCCCATCTAGGCAATTAACCTCCCTCATTTTATTTAAAGCATACTAACCCCATTACTTAAACCCTGTTAACCCGGTTTACATTGTCATATTTTTTTACAGCAGTGGATTTATACACTTTATAAAACAAGTTCTGTAATTCAATGTATTACATGCAATTTTGTAATATAAGCGTCATATATTTGAAATTTAACTGTCATATTATCTTACATCTCCTATACTCAAACTCCCTCTAGAAGCTAGTGTCATGCCATAAGGTATTAATTATACTTACCATTATAAACATGGAATAATTTTTGCTTTATATACTGTGTTCTACCCTGATCGACCTTCATGCGACAGCAATACTGTATTGAGTTAGAACAAGCCGTACGTTTTACATTTTAATTTTATATAGGGTGATTTATGAAATCGATAGTTAGAACACTGGTCATTATGTTGACCGTTATCTGGGCAAGTACAGCTTCGGCTTCTTTAATAGAAGCGCCTGAAGTTGATGTGTATGGCCCAGCTTTTGCCAGTACATTTGGATTCAGCCTAAGCTCAACAACCACTGTTGATATTGAAGCTGAAAACGCTTTCTTTACTGCACTTGGCAAATCGTTTAACAAAATAACTGGTTTTGGCGCTTCTTTATTAAGCGACAATGGCTTTTCAGCACTATTTGGAGCACCAAGTTTAACGACAACCGCATTACCTGGTGGCGCTTTAACAAGCACCCAAACGTTGTCTTATATTGGCTCGCTTTTGGCTGGTAATTATGTGTTGAAAGTTTTTGGCGATGCACCTTTCACAGGCGCAAGCTTTGAAGTGAACGCCCTTGCAGTTCCTGTAAGCGGCTCTTCTGTTCCTTTACCAGCCTCTTTTTGGTTGTTGGGTACAGCACTTTTAGGCCTAGTAAAATTTAGCCGTAAATCAGTTTCTCCCCGTTAGTAAATGCTAAGAGTAGCCCCTGTTTAAACGGGGGCTACAACCTACACCTCATCATAGCCTGCAAAAAATTTCAGTTCAATTTACCTTCCAAAGTCACGGCTAAACACTAATTTCCTACCAGCATTCCCCTAGAACCATCGCTTTAGCCTCCAAAACTGCTCTCTGATAAGCCCTTTGGGCCA
Source organism: Methylococcaceae bacterium (assembly GCA_041660045.1). GTDB lineage: Bacteria > Pseudomonadota > Gammaproteobacteria > Methylococcales > Methylomonadaceae > WM-3-3. Next base: position 48,308 of record JBAZXA010000014.1, read on the forward strand.
GAAACAACGCTGCTTTTGTTAACTGATACTACCCAATTTGTAATAACGCCAAACTCATCCAGCACAAATACTTTCAGGATAATTGCAAGTTTTACAAGGTATAATTGCGTGTTTGCATAAGATCAATAACTGCCACCATGATTGAGGCCGGCCATGAACCTTAGGGATTTAAATTATTTAATCGCCGTGGCGGAATTACGCAGTTTTGTGCAAGCGGCTGAACGCTGCTGTATTAGCCAACCTACTTTAAGCACGCAAATTAAGAAAATGGAAGACACATTAGGCGTACAAATTTTTGAACGCACGAACAAAAAAGTGATACCGACAGAACTAGGCATGCAAATTATCGCCTCTGCCCGGCAAATAATTAATGAAGTCAATGTCATTACCGAACTAGCCAAGATGTCCCAAGACCCCTATGCGGGCAATTTGAGACTAGGGGCATTTCCAACCTTATCGACCTATATATTTCCGCAATTGGTTCCGCTAATTAAGCAGGCATTACCCAAAATCAGGTTAATCTTAATTGAAGAAAAAACGGAAGCTTTGACACAACAACTGTTAAACGGGCAAATTGACGCCGCTATATTAGCATTGCCAATCCTGGACGATTATCTAGACGCGGAAGTGTTGTTTGATGATGAGTTTTTTCTAGCTGTGTCAGCTGAGCATGTTTTAAGCAAAAACAGCGAAATCGTCCAGGCTGATTTATCAGGCTTACAGTTACTATTATTGGATGAAGGCCATTGCCTGCGCGGACATGCTTTACAAATTTGCCATGCCAACCAAATCCAAGAACAGCAGGACGTAAGGGCTACGGGCTTGGAAACCTTACGACAAATGGTGCGCGCCGGCACAGGCATCACCTTTATGCCGCGCATTGCTGTGCGCCAGCCCGATGATGGCATTTGTTATATACCCTTTAAAGCCCCAGCTCCTAGCCGACGCATCGCTTTAGTTTGGCGCAAGACCAGTGCCCGCTTAGCCTTGATCCGGCAGCTGAGCGGGCTGATTAAAACTGCTGAACAACAATTAAAAACGTAGCATCAAAAATTGCTACAACCTAACTCTGTTTAATCCCTACCATCTTGCCCTAATTCACCTGCCACACCTTTGCCAACTTATACGCTGTAATCCTTAAGCTGACTGTGTGGCGGGGTATAAACTTACAGGTAATCTGCTGCTTCGGTTTTGTAAAAAGGCCAGTTTTTGACATGCAGATATTTTCTGATAGGTGTTTTAATCACCGATACACATAAGGCAATTGAAAATAAGCACCAAACTGCGGAAAATTCATTTGGATCGGATGTGGTAATGTCGGCAACCATAGGGCCTATTAAATAATGGAACCCAACAAAGCGCCAAGAACCATAAATCACCGGCATCACAAAGCCCACTACAATATAGGTTAAGGCATGTAAACCCCAGTTAAAATTAAACAGCCAGGCCACCGGATCTGACAGTAAACCGTTTAATGGGATTTGCCAAGCTATATGCCAACTACCAGATGTGGAACAGATGTTAGGCCCGCAAAAACCCTCTACGCCAACATTGCAATGCCCTGCCCAATCAAAGGGGAATAGCTTAATCAGCAACAACAAACTACCAACTGCGCACAGCGTATAAACCGTAGTCCTGATTTTAAGCTTGACACTTTCCGGGATGAAATACATAGCCACCATATTGACAAAAAATGGCTGGAAAGAGACATGTAAATACCCCAACAAAGTTAACACTTGATTATTAGGGTTATCGCACAAGTCGATATAAACATAGGTAATCGCCTGTAACAATTCCATTAAGGCAAAATAGGTTAAGGGTATCCAAAGTTCTTTAGATTCACCTTTTAAAGCAACATAGGATGACGTTCCCAAGCCGGCAACAGCTAAAACAGCAGAAGCTTCTCCACTCCAACACATAAACAATGACCTTTATAATTATTATTCTGCTGCAGGCAAGTTCCTCAGCAACTTGAATACACTGCAGCAGTATTTTATTAAACAATGGGTTAGGCTTTGCCATGTGGGCTAATCCACATGGCAAAGGTGGTTATTTTAGTCTAAATGATGGCTGACTAGAAACTTGCTTTAGAAAAAATTAACATTTATCGTCTTGCCGCATAATGCAACATAGTTTTAATTCTAGACTTTCTGCGGCATCCGGCTGCCATCAGCACCCTAATATTTGCGTTGGCGTAACCGTAGTAATACGGCAAAAACACTAGCAAACAACCAACCTGCGGCCGGTAAAGGCACTGCCGCAACAGCAGTTAGCCTAATGTCGTTGCCCACTAGGCCTGCATTAGCGTTATAGGCATAATCGACAGTAAAATGATAAGCTTGGCCAGCAAAATTAGCTGATACATTGGACAATTGGTTAAACAAACCGTTAACCAAATCATTGCCATCATTAGTCAAAATCGTAAAACTTTGGCCGGCAATCGGTGCGGATAACAAGTTTAGCAGCAGGTTAGAATGGTTTAAGGACACCAAACCATTAACCTTAAGCGCATCATTAAGCCCTAACCCTAAAGAATTGCTAGGGTCTAAATCGATATTCCAAATACTGTCCGCCGCCAAAGTGAGATCACCAACCGTTAACTGACCAACACCATCGACGCCAGGTGCCAAAGTAGCGTCGGCAGCAACATTTACTGCACCTGAGATTATGCCTGTGCCACCTAATAAGCCACCCGACCCAACCGCAACCGCACCACTACCTGTTGCTGAACCGGTATTGTTGTTTGCTAACAAAATGCCGTCATTGATAATGGTAGGCCCTGTGTAAACACTAGCACCGGATAAACTGGTGCTACCACTGTTGACGTTTACTTGGCTAAAATTCGATAAAGCGCCTGCATAGGTAAAATGGTTGCTTACACCTATATCAAGGTTTAACGTATTGCTGCCACCTATTCCGCCAGAAACATCCCCTGAAATAGTAGCTGCCCCACCTTGGATAGCCAGCGTGTTGTTGCCTGCACCTAAATCTATCGCTTTACCACTGCTGGCACCATTAATCACACCGGCGTTGTTTAGCGTATCATTATCTGCACCGGTTTGAATTGCAGCGCTGCTAGCGCCGCCTCCCTGGATAATACCGCCAGCCTGATTGTTGATAGTCACGGTAAAGCCACTGGCCGCACCTTCCACAACAATACCAGAATCATTTTGGCCACGGATTAGACCACCCGCTTGGTTAGTAATCTCACTATTGCTGTGGATGCCTTCACGCGTGCCTGACAAGGGGCCTGAACTGATGTCATTTCCGGCCAGGGTAATGCCACGGCCAAGCGCATTAGCATTGCCCGCGTTGACCAAGCCTTCAATTGTGCCGGAGTTGCTAATGCTACCACCACCCACGGTAATACCCTCGCTTTGTGCGGGCCCTGTAGCACTAAAGGCATTAACAGAACGGATAATGCCGCTATTAGTTAAGTTAACCAAGCCGTCCACATCAACACCATCACCATCACCGGTCACACCACTACCGGTAATCGTACCTGCATTAATAATGGTCGCAGTTTGGTTGGCATTAAAGCCATCCAGGTTAATGCCAGAGCCATTGTTGCCGCGGATAACGCCACCGGCATTATTGCTGACCGTGGTGCTAAATAGTACCGTATTATCAACTGTACCGCCGGTAATGCCATGCCGGGCACCTTCTATCAAACCGGTACCAAAATTATTGATGCTAACGCCTGAGTTTTGTTGTACATCTATACCGTCATCACCAGTATCCGTTGTATTGGTAGCCCGAATAGTGCCATAGTTGTTAACCACGCCGTTAACTCCAGGACGCACCGAGTCGGCATCTTGCGCCAGAATAATACCCGTGGCAAAGTTATTGACGATATTACTGCCTGAAGCAAGCGCGCTAAAGTCTATGGCCTGGGCACCGCCTTTTGAAGCGTTTAGGGAGTTAAGTGTGCCATAGTTATTCAGCAACACACTAGCCAGCGATTTATTTAGCTGAATGACGTCAGCATTAGCGGATTGGATAAGTGCGCTGGCATTCGTTAAACTGCCATTGGTGACCACCAAATTGGCAACCCCCACATTATCACGGATAGCGCGGCCACTGCCAGTTTGCCTTAAAGTGCCTTGATTGTTTAAGATGGCATTGTCGCCTGTGATACTCACAGCTACCGTGCCCCCGCTGACGGATAGGATTGCCCCCGCAGCTATATCGCCAGTTTGGTTAGCGTCTAACGTTTGCGCACTGGACGTCGTGCCAGTGTTGATAGCAAAACTTGTTGCCTGTGCCATAGGACTGAGTAAAAAACCAGCCGCAGCTAACCAGCTGCCTTGTTTAAGATAGTTTGTTTTCATCGTTATTTGTCTTTGTCAAAGTTACTATAACGGCTAACCGCCAAACCTTCCATGCTTGGCCATTTCCGTAGCTTTAAGATTGCCCATAGCGACCTTAATACGACCGCCTAAGGCATCTTAGGTTTATCATAAGCAGGCATTGTTACAGCACAATTACCGGGAGGTGATAGTTACTTGGCTGAGGAGATAAGCTATAGCGCTGCTGTTAGTCACCTAGCTAAGTAAATCTTAGCCATGTTATATACTTATTTACCTAGCAAAAGGCTAGCACCAGCCCTCTTTTTAGGGCAGGTTTTCCGCCAGTGGCTTAGGATATAGATGAACCGCCAACCAAATGGCGCCATGCGAAGCCGATTCAACAATGTGCTTAACACCAGCAGCTATAAACACATAATCGCCAGATTTCAAATGCAAAACAGTACCCTGCATCCGTAATACCGCTTCGCCTTGCATTAAAACCACCCATTCATCCTGGGCTTGTACATATTCCGTCGGTGTAATTTGCGCGGAACTAACAATACGCTCAATGACAAGATTGCAATGCCTTAACAACTCTTCAAAACGTTCGCCTTGTTCAGGCGGTTGGGCATCGGCAAATATATTTTTGGTTAACATAAGCTTAAATGGTGATGTTGAGAATCAGACTTAAACCTTATGATAGTGCCTATCCTACCAATGCTGAAAGCGTAAATACCATGGTGATTTTATAAAGTTGCTGGCGCTAAAATATTTTAGACTTTTTCCAGCATTCTAGTAATAACCTTCTATACTTCAATATAAGTCGATAAGCGGGATATGGCGTTGACGCAGTGTCCCATACAGAATCAACTGATGGGGAGAGTTATGCGTAAAATATTTTGTCTTACACTTTTGTTACAAGCTTGTTCAATGACAGCACCATCGACTAACAGCGATGCTGACCGGTTTTTTTCGGATGCCTTGGCTTGTAATAATGCAAGCACCGTAAAAGTACGGATTAATATGCCTTTGGCTGGCGGCGGCATGAACGTGATTGAAATACCGGTTAGCGCTGATAGCAACGCTTATAGCGGCTGCATGCTACAAACCGGACACGCAACGCCGGAAGCCAATCCCGACGGCTACCTTAAAGTAGCCCACGCCTGCTTACATCAAGCGCACCAATCAGCTTATCCAGACACAGCGTATGCTGATTGTGTAAAACGCGCCAATTTAAGTGTAGAACCCTTGCTACCGGTAAATTTACATTTAAGAAACTAGGCTGCGGCTAGCTAGCGCACGCGTTTTTTATGCCTTAGCAGCATGGCTTTTATTTACCTAACTCTCGCCACGCAGCACATTCAAGGCAAATTAAACTCAACGTTATCAAGCAGCTTGGCGCGTTGTTCGGTTGGCAACGTATCGGCAATATCCAGTATCAGTTTTTGTGCGCTTTTTTGCAGGGTTGTGGTGCGCTCGCGCAACTCGGCCAAGCGCGTTTCAGCGAGTTCTCGGGAATACTCTGCGCTAGCAATATACCGGAATGTGTCTTTACGCAGTTGCCAGGTATTGATTACCTGTTCCCGCAGCTGAGGCAAAGCTTGCTTAAAAAGGCTTTCAGCCTGCGCCCGCTCAGCTTCCGGCAAACGCGCAAGCCGTGCCATCACTATTTTGGCGGGCCGCTGCTGCAATTGCAGGGTTTTACCAAGCTGCATCATACCCAGTACAGCATTGGCGGCGAGTGATATAAACAAAATCCCGCCAAATAACCAAGATTTGTTCATAACAGTTGACCGGCTTGTAGTCCACCGAATGCCAGAGCCAAAACCTCGACTACAGGCGCTTCAGATTGGCTGAAACTAGCAGCAAAGCCTATCGCCGCACATAAGCTAAGACTGGCCAATTTATAACCCCATCCACTATGCCAATCGCAAAAAGTGGCTATCAACCTGTGTTGCCAGTTTAGGCCTGGCGCTGGTAGCTGTTTTAAGGCTGTCGCTTGCGCAATAATGCGTCCAGCTAATGCAGCCTCAGGAGGGGCTATCGTCCAGAGCTTTAAGTGTTGTTTGAAGTGTTCGTCATCCATTAGGTAATCACCTTAATAACTCTTTTAGTTTTTTACGCGCCCGCACCAACAAGCCTTCTAAGGCTTTAATATGTAAGCCCATAGTGGCGGCGGCTTGGGCATTGCTGAGCTCTTCAAAGTAACACAAGATTACCGCCAAACGTTGGCGCTCCGGCAAGGCCGCGACCGCAACCCGTATGCGCGCACTATCTTGTTGTGCTACCAGCTGGCTGTCCTGTGCCAAGGTCGCATCTGTTAACGTGTCTTCTAATTCATCAATAGACGCATGTATAAAAGGTTTACGCCGCGCCATGTTTAAGCAGGTATTGCTTAAAATTTGGTAAAACCAAGTGCTGCTTGCCGCCTTGCTAGGGTCGTACCTGGCCGCATGCTGCCACAGTTTAGCAAAGGCATCTTGCACGGCTTCTTCCGCATCCTCGGGCGAGGATAACATACGCCGTGCAATGTTATGCGCTTTAGGTAAGTAACGCATCACTAACACATGAAATGCCCATTTATCACCGTTGGCGATACGCTCCATTAATCGCTGGTCTGGGGTTTCGTCTAGCATTCAGCACTGCATCATATGATTTTGCCATTGAGTTGAAGTGTCCCCTAAATTATAGGCAAGTTATGGCAACTGTCCGCCCCGCAGCTGCTGAAGTTTTTCGCGCAATGCCACAAACTCTGCTTGATTAAGCTGGCCATCGCCATTGCCATCCATTTTAATAAAACGCTTTTCAGCTAACACCATGAATTCTTCTTTAGAAATTACGCCGTCATGGTTAGTATCAGCCTGCTGCTGTATGCGCGCTTGCAACTTTTGGCGCAACACACCCTGGCGCTCAGAACTCGCCAAACCTAGTTCTTCGGCAAAAGCGCTACCTATAACCATGGTTAAAACTAGGGTTATGCTTAATTTATAAATTTTCATCTAGCCCCGCTTACTGGCTATCGTTGGTAAACGTCACTTCGCCTTCCCGGGTATTACCTGTTGGGCTAGTCACACTACGATTGATAGTATTGGTATCTGGGTCATAACCGGTGGTTGCACTACGGTTATAAGTTTGACCATTCTGATTAGTTAAGCTACTGCTGTTGGTAATACTGCCGTCACCATTGTTCTGCACACTACCATTAAATGTGCCACTTTTGCCGGTACTAGAAGAATAACTACCACTACGCTGACCCGCTTGGGCGGTACCCGATATATTGCGGGTATTGCCGTTAACTCCGTTGACATCCCTATTAAACGCGCCAGTGCTACTGTCATAGCTATTCGTGCTGCTACGGTTAAACACTCGACCGCTACCTGTTGTTACTGATTGACTGCGGGTTAAACCATTCTTGAGATCACCAGATACCGATCCGCTAAACGCACCAGAACGCCCATTTCCGGTCGCGAAGCTGCCGCTATGGTTACGTTCGCGGGCTTCTGTTGGCACTAGAATGGCCGAGTAAAGCATAACGCCAGTGAAGCTTAATGCCGAAAGTTTTAAAAATTTAGTCGATCGCATAAGTTTTACTCCTAATAAAATTTTAATAGATGCTGTTTGTTATTAATCCAAGCCAACAAGCACTTTAATAGCGTTAAAATGCTAAGCTGAAGTGCTGTTACTGCTTATACACATCACCTGTGCTAAACCCTGCGATTTATTTTACATTTGATTTTATTAGCGGCTTATTACCTTGCCAGCCTAGACTTAATACCCGCTTGAACAATGCCTAGCATTGAGGCTCGCGCAATTAAGTTGTCCCTGTTATTGCTTAAGTACAGCGTTTTACTGATAATCAGTTTAGTGCACTTAACGCAATATTCAGGATGACGCCATATGGCCAAAACAAAAATCAAATGGCTTGCTAATGTTGAGGAACACGATTATCCCGCCGCCGAATCGTATCTATTAATCCTATATCATGAAGACAAAGTTGCAGCGCTACTGACGCAATTAAAAAACGCCGCCATTTCAGAATTTAAGGCCAAAGATATTTTTAGGGCCAGCCGACTGTCATTGCTAGGTGTGAGCAACTCACACGTAGAAAAAGACCGGGAAAAAATACATAAAGGTAAGAAACTTTCACCACTGCTGTTGGTGCGCGACCCCACCAACAGCAAAGTCATCGTTGCGGATGGTTATCATCGGCTGTGCGCTGTTTATGGCTTTGATGAAGATGCCAAAGTGCCATGCAAAATTGTTTAAGTAGGCTTTATCACCGCCACAGCACAGCTAGTTTAACTTTGAAAACACTTACTAAACCTTGCTGTATAGTAGGTCTATGAAAAACACTCAGGGCAACTCTTCCAGGCTTTTTCTAAAGGCTGATGTTGTAGCCGGCTTGTCCGTGGCCTTTATCTTGCTGCCAGAGGCGGTGGCTTATGCAGCCATTGCCCATTTAAACATACAAGCGGCCATGACTGCGGCTTTGGTGGGTTTGCTCTGTTACGCCTGCCTAGGGGAAAGCCGTTTTGCCATTGTTTCGCCAACTTCATCGGCGGCAGCTTTATTAGCGGCAGTGGTACTATCTTTACACCCTGTTGATAACCTTAGCGCAGCCAGCCTAGGCTCAGCCTTGGTGTTCCTAACCGGCATCGGCTTACTAGCCTTGGCCAAAGCCGGCTTAGGACGGCTTTCAGCTTTTGTTTCGCGCCCCGTGCTACACGGTTTTTCCTTTGCCTTAGCGCTAACCATCATTGCCAAACAATTACCGATAATCCTAGGTATTAGCGTAACAGCCTCCAACCCTTTTACTATCCTTATAAGCGCATTTTCACAATTTCAACACTGGGCACTTTGGAGCATGGTAATCGGTGGCAGTGCCCTGATTATCCTTATACTGCTAAAGCGCTGGCCTAGCGTGCCCGGTGCTTTTGTCGTCCTACTTACCGGCATTATTTTAAGCCATCAGTTGCCACTTAACAGCTTTCATATCGCAACGGTGGGTGCTATCCATATCACAGCGCCAAGCCTAAGCTTGCCGCAGCTCCCTGTAGAACAATGGCTAGACCTCGCCGAGCTGGCCTGCGGCTTGTTAGTGATATTGGTTGCTGAATCTTGGGGCAGCATCCGCAGCCTTGCCCTGCTGCATGGTGATGAGGCACATCCTAACCGGGAATTGTATGCCTTGGGCACTGCAAATCTTGCTTCAGGATTACTACAAGGCATGCCGGTAGGTGCGGGTTTTTCTGTCAGCTCCGGTAATGAGGCGGCGGGCGCACAAAGCAAACTTTCTGGTGTTGTTGCCGCCATCGTCTTGTTGCTAATGGTTGTGTTTGGCCAGCACTGGATCAGCCTAATCCCTGAGCCTATCGTGGCTGCTGCCGTGATCAATGCCCTAAGCCATGCCTTAAGCCCTAAAGCATTACTAGGCCTTTGGCGTATGGGACGTGACCAATACTTAGCCCTGGCCGCGGTTATCGCTGTACTTGCTTTTGGCGTATTGCATGGCATGTTAATCGCCATTGGCTTATCCTTAGCATCCGCCATACGTACGTTTAGCCAGCCCTTGGTAAAAGAACTTGCGGAATTGGGCGATAGCCGCGACTATGTTGACAAACAAAACCATCCGAATGCCAAAACCCATCCAAACCTATTAATTCTTCACCCCGAAGAACCCTTGTTTTTTGCCAGTGTTGAAGGCGTTTTGGCAGAAGTCCAACAGCGCTTAACAGGCAGTAGCGATAACCAAATCCTTATCCTGAGCCTTGAGCAAAGCGCCAATTTGGATAGCACTGCCGCAGAATGTCTGATTGAACTGGCGGCTGATCTCAAGCGGCAACATAAAACATTATTATTGGCGCGCGTAAAAGACCCTATCCAACAACTGCTATTAAAACTAGACAAGGAGCAGTTCCAAGCCAAACTGTTTTGGAGCGTAGACGATGCAGTTAAGGCGGCACAACAATATCGGCTAAAAACCGAGTGAGCTATAGGGTAGGGCCTTTCCAAACTGTGGGAGCGCTTCCTGTAGACGACATCAAGAGTTTGCCACCATAGGTTATACCGCGTCTTAAACCTATTTTTTTACCCTTGTAAGTTTTTCTTTAAGGTTAAGCAAGTTTGTCGCTATAGTATTCCAGGCTTGCTGGGATTGGCCGCTAGACACCTTGCTTTGCAATACATCAATCGCGTCATTCAATGGGACATAATCCTCCTTAGCGCCATAACCAAGCATTTCAGCCAAATTTAGCTTTTCTTTAGCGGTATCAGAAAGTGCTTGAATTTCGGAATTTCTTTCGGCTGGTGAATTTTCAGTGCTTTTTTCCACTTGCGCAGCCTTGACTAACAATTTTTCTGCTTTAAGTACAGGCAGCGGCATAATTTCTACGGTTTTAACCAGCCGGTTGAGAACTTCATGAAGCACGTCTTCCGCCTTGGCAATATCACCACCATTGATAAAATAAGCAGCATCATTCACACCCGCTAAAAAAGAGCCTAGAGGCACGCTAATGGTAGTAACGTGAATTTCACTGACCAATTGGTTGAGTAATTCGCGGGCATCTTGCACCCTATCCTCGTTTAGCAGGGTATTAGCGTTTTTGACGATATTCTCGACGTGTTTCGCATCGCTATCGAAATCATAAATATCAGCATCAATAATCGCAGGAATTAAATTATCTTGGGGAAATTTTGCCCGTAGCACATTGAGCTGGCGGATAGTATCTAACAACATTTCCATGGCTAGCTTACTGTCATTTTTTTTCAATGCCAGCAGCGCATTACGCGCACCATTAACCGCGCCAAAGGTCTCGAACTCAATTTCTTTATGTTTCTCGTCAAGCAATTCGCGTTTTGTTACTAACGCCTGTTTTAATTCTGGCATAGCTAAAATAGCGGAAGCAGAAGGCGTAATCGCTGCCGACACACTGAGCATAATGCCAAATGTAGCGCTTAGCACAATCGGCAAAATTACCCATTGCTTAGTAAATTTAAATGTTTTCATGGCCATCCATTCCTAGACTAAAGTTTTTTGGACAATTGCGGTTAAATCACCAACACACTAGCAAAACCAAATTACGGCTTTCCTTTTAGCTGTCTTGATCAATACCCATCTCTGTCCTAACGCAAATTACATGCCGATATGTAACCGCCTTTGATTAAGCCCTATACTTATGCCTACAGTCTAAGCAGAATAGGGCTTAAGCCTGTCTGCTTAAAGTTAGCGATTGGATTTTTAGCCTGCCAAGGAAAAAAATGCAGCTCTACCCATAACAATATGGTGGAAAAAAAACAGGGCTTTGGTTGTATGCAACCAAAAATCACAAAGCCTTATAAACCGTTTAATTAGACGTTAAAGTTAAGCTTCTGGCTAATTGAGACCCTCAGCCAACGGCATTGTCGTTTAGCTAAACAGGCTGAACATAATTTGGATGTACTTATTTTGTAGACAGTTAAGACATAAGCCTCTGTGAATAAAAACACGCTAATATTTTAAATAGTTAGCTTATCTATATTTAATATCATGTTGATCCAATTTACTGTAAAAAACTGGCGCTCCATCCGTGATGAACAAAGTGTCAGTTTAGTGATGGGCATTGGCAATGAGATGGTGGACACCAACACCTTTAAACCTAAAGCGCCAGGCACACCAAATTTGCTTAAATCAATGGCGGTTTACGGGCCTAATGCTTCTGGTAAATCCAATTTGTTAAGCGCGATGAAGACCATGCAATCCCTAGTTATTAAATCGGCACAGACACAAAGAGGCGATGATTTACAAATAGTCCCGTTCCTGTTAGACAAAGATACAGAACAAGCTGAAACTGAATTTGAAGTGATCTTTATTGCCGAAGATACCCGCTATCAATATGGTTTTTCATGCAATAAACAACGTATTATTCAAGAATGGTTATTGGCTTACCCTGTTAAACGGGCCAGAAAATGGTTTACTCGGGCATGGAATGACGAAAAGCAAAACTATACTTGGGACATGGGTGCTTCTTTTCAAGGACCAAAACAACTTTGGCAAGATTCAACCCGAGAAAATGCGCTTTTTCTTTCAACGGCAGTACAACTGAACAGTACTCAACTGCAACCGATATATGATTGGTTTAAAAAAAGACTTCGGGTTGCCAATGTTTCTGGCTGGTCTCCTGCTTTCACCGCATCGCGTTGTAAAGACCTAGAACAACACCAGCAAATCTTGGAATTCCTCAAAGCTGCCGACCTGGACATTAAAGATGTTATTGTGGAATCAGAAAAACTAACCGCAAGCCATTTACCTGATGATATGCCAGAAGATCTTAAAACCAAAATTTTAGCCGATCTAAAAGATCAGGAAATGTTTGACATTAAAACAGTACATCAATCAAAACAAGGTCAAAATATTACGTTTGATGTTGAGGATGAGTCAGAAGGCTCCCAAAAACTTTTTGCTTTTGCTGGACCTTGGTTAGATTCATTAAAAAACGGTAATATCTTGGTAATTGATGAATTACACGATAATTTGCATCCAAAAATAGTCCAGTTTTTGGTCTCCCTGTTTCACAATGTAAAAAACAATCCTAATAACGCCCAATTGATTTTTACCACGCATGAAACCTCCATACTCAATCAAGATGTATTTCGACGCGACCAAATTTGGTTTTGTGAAAAAGATAAAGAACAAGCCACCAAAATTTATCCGTTAACTGATTTTAGCCCAAGAAAAGACCGGGAAAACCTAGAAGCCAGCTATCTTGCCGGTCGCTATGGTGCATTGCCTTATGTAAAAAAACTACAAACCGTTAACGACGATTAAAATGGGTAGTGATAATCTCTTCCAAAAACGAAAACAAAACGCCGCAAATTCCTCAACCCGGCGCAAAGCCTGCCGGGCACGTTATGATAAAGTCCTGATCGTCTGTGAAGGCTCAAAAACGGAGCCTTTATATTTTGAAGAGCTGATTGATCACTATGAAATTAATACCGCGAATGTGCAGATAAGCGGCGAATGCGGCTCTGATCCGCTTAGCGTTGTAAACCATGGCATAGCGCTTTACAAAAAAGAAACAAGCGACCCATTTGACCGGGTCTATTGCCTTTTTGACCAAGACTCACATAACAATTATCAAGACGCCAGAAATAAAATCTCTAGCCTAACGCCCGCTAACACTTTTTTTGCGATACCTTCTGTACCTTGTTTTGAATATTGGTTGCTGTTGAATTTTAAATACACGACAGGCCCTTATAGTTCAACCAAGATTAAAAGTATCGGTAAAGCCGTTGAAGCCGCCTTAAAAGAGCATTGGCCGAATTACAAAAAAGGAAATAAAGGCACTTTCACTTACACATTTTGTCTTAAAAACGATGAACTGAACTTTGCTAAAGACAATGCCAAACGTGCACTTAATGAAGCTATAGCAGCTCAAACCGATAACCCTACAACCTATATACACGAACTGGTTGATTACTTAACAAAACATTAAAAGCATTAAAATTGCCTAAAACCTACTTCAAAACTTCTTTAAAAACCAACTGTTTTAACCAGCCTACGCGTTATCTGCACTGTATCCCATAAAACTATCAGTAGGATCAGTTATGAGCTTTAAGAAAACCACTCAAACGAGATGCTTTCCTACAAAAATACACTGGTAACTGCTTTTCTAATAAACGTTTCGGCTCAACGTAAGCTTAAAAAAATCAGTAAACATAAAGCAAATTACAGGGTAAACACCTGATCGCTCATCGGATCCAAGTCTAAGCACCCTACTGTTAATTTTAATGATTTTGTCTAAATCAGCTGGGCTGATAGACGATGAGACCCAACGGGTATTAACACAGGAATCTAGCTGTTTTTTCTGAGCATAAGCAGCGCCAACATAGCTTTGCAGAACGAAGGGGATTTAAATAAGTTTTGTTGCAATAATTACCTAGCTGCAACTATTGGCCAGTAATGCAGCAAACCACTTCAAATCTAGGCATTTATACCTATGAAAACAGCCTTTTTACTCACACAATAAGGCCGTAATCCTAAATGTAGTATTTAACACACGCATGCCACCATGTTTGAAGCGGAAATTGAAAAAATTTACCTGGCTAACTCCCGCCATATATTTGCCACGCTAATAAGGCTATTGGGTGATTTTGACAGCGCTGAAGAGGCCTTACATGAGGCCTTCCGGGCAGCATTGGAGCAATGGCCCAGCACAGGTATTCCCGCTAAGCCACTTGCCTGGCTAGTATCCGCAGGCCGCTACAAAGGCATTGACGCCATACGCCGCCGCGCCCGCTTTGAATCATTACCTGATGACATGACACCGCAACTGGCCGTTGATTTTAACGAGGGGTTCGACAGTGACGGCATTGAAGACGACCGCTTGCGCTTAATTTTTACCTGTTGTCATCCTGCTTTAGCACAAGATGCGCAAGTTGCCCTGACATTACGTGAAGTGTGCGGATTAACCACAGAAGCCATCGCCAGCGCTTTTCTAATATCCGCGCCAACACTCGCGCAGCGCATAGTGAGGGCTAAAAGCAAAATCCGTGATGCCCGCATACCATATCAAGTGCCTACCCTGGCGATGTTGCCAGAACGCCTCGATAGCGTATTGCAAGTGGTTTACCTTATTTTTAATGAAGCTTATTTTACCTCATCCGGCAGCACCTTAACCCGTCCCGATTTATCCACAGAAGCCATTCGGCTGGGACGCTTGCTAGCAGACTTGTTGCCTGAACCTGAAGTTTTAGGTTTACTGGCCTTAATGCTGTTGCAAGAATCCCGGCACACAGCGCGCATATCACCATCAGGGGATTTAATCCTACTGGAAGACCAAGATCGTCGTTTATGGCATCAAGCTTACATTAGCGAGGGTTCTGCCTTGGTCGAGCAAGCCTTGGCTTCCAGACGTTTTGGCGTGTACAGCTTACAAGCCGCCATTGCCGCCGTGCATGCCAACGCCCCGGTAGCCTCGGCGACTAACTGGGCGGAAATCGCTGCCTTATATGCGGTGCTGTTGAAAATTAACCCCTCGCCAATTATCGAACTGAACCGCGCCGTTGCCGTTGCCATGCATAACGGGCCATTGGCCGGGCTGCAACTGATTGATGCCATCCTGGCGCAAGGTAAACTAAGCGCTTACCATTTGGCACATTCAGCGCGCGCAGACCTGCTACGACGCTTAGGCCAAACGGCCGCCGCCAAATCCGCATATGAAACCGCACTTAAATTTGCACAAATGGAACCCGAACGACGTTTTCTTAAAGCCAGGTTGCAGGAACTGGACAGAACTGCTTAATCACACCCACAGCGACGACTACCGACACTCAGCCTTGCACAAACAGGCAGGTTTATTGCCAATTTATACCAATGACTACAAACCTATTTATATTTCTTCAGCCCAAGCCACGCCAGTTGGCTGGTGGCCGCCTATAGGCATTTATTGGGCTTGATAGCACTTTTAAAGCACGGATAAACCATAGCTTTTTATATCAATGTCCTGAATGTATGCGCTAACCCGCGCAGCCAAAAAACATACCGCCACACTTTTGGGGACTTCTTTGCTAGGTGTTCACCCACCATCGATTACTGCATCTGGTATTTAGTAGCGTTCTTCACCAATGTTGATCATGTTGAGGTCTGATGCTTTATCGGCCTTGAATACGCCAGATTCGGCTTGGCTCTTATCAAAGCCTGTTGCCAATCCTGTTTCGAAAAAAAACTCGGTGTCCAAAATCGACACCTTGCCCTAGTTTTTTAGCCCATAAAAACTTTCCTAATTGTCGAATTCCACTTTACTCAAACGACTATAACAAAACACCGATTTTATTAGCTGACCGGAGTAAAAGCCATGAAGTACCTTTGTTTGATTTGCGCTGAAAAAGTTATGGAACAAATGCCAGCAGCTGATGCCGCTACGCATTACCAAGAATACGCCGAATTTACTGATGCAATCCGGGCAAGTGGGCATTATCTAAGCTGTAACCGCCTGTTGCCGCCAACACAAGCCATCACGATTCGGCTACGCGGCGGCAAAATCATGACAACCGACGGCCCTTATGTAGAAACCAAGGAGCAACTAGGCGGTTATTATTTAATTGCAGCCCGCGATTTGAATGAAGCTATCCAAGTAGCCGCTAAAATTCCGGGCGCAAAGCACGGCTGTGTTGAAATCAGGCCTGTAGCAGAAGATGAACAAACGCTAACTGCCTTAGGCTTTAGCGAATAAATTGGCTGTCTAACTATGCTTATCCAAAACTAAGCAAAGTCGTATATAGCCTAAAATTATTGTTACCCACGCTTAACAAATTGTCGAAAACACACATGTTACATCGACTATAAGATAAGACCTGTAATTTACTTAACCCTAGCACCTTGGAGATTAAACAATGGCACTAAAAAACCAACCATTACCGGCCGCTTATCCTACTTTGTTGCCTTATCTGGTCGTACGCCGCGCCGCTCAAGCTATAGAATTTTATAAACACGTTTTTGGCGCTATTGAAATCATCCGTTTAGCGGCTCCGGATGGCAGTATTGGACACGCTGAAATAAACATAGGCTCTGCCCATATTATGCTCTCAGAAGAAAACCAGGCTTGGGGTTCCACTTCACCGGAAACACTGGGCGGCAGTCCCGTTACGCTATTAATTTATGTAGCTGATGTGGACGCTATATTTACTGCCGCGATCAAAGCCGGCGCAAAAGAAAAAATGCCGTTGATAAACCAATTTTGGGGTGACCGCAGCGGACAGGTAATCGACCCGTTTGGTCATCATTGGCATATTGCCACACACATAGAAGATGTCGATCCAAACGACTTGCAGCAACGCATGGCTGACGCTTTTTCTGCCAACCACGCTAAGTAATAGCATGCCTAACTTAGCTAAATACCAATTTAACCCGGAACTGGACTTGCGCTTTGAACGACTTGTTGAGCTATCCCCAGCGCAAATATGGTCGGCCTGGACGACACCGGCGTTGCTTAAACAATGGTTTTGCCCCTTACCCTGGCGGGTTGTGGCTTGTGAAATTGACCTACAGCCCGGTGGTAAATTCAATACGCTTATGCAATCACCCGAAGGGCAAGAATTTCCCAATAACGGTTGTATACTTGAGATTACGCCTAACCAACGGCTGATTTGGAGCAACGCCTTTTTACCTGGTTTTCGTCCCGCTAAATTACCGGAAAACGATAAAACCGGTGCCGCGTTTGCATTCACCGGCATTATTTCGCTAAGCCCACAGGCACACGGTACGCTCTATCAAGCAAGCGTTTTACATGCTGATAGAGCAGGCCGCGACCAGCATGCCGCCATGGGCTTTGAGGCTGGCTGGGGAATGGCACTAAGCCAGATGATAGCAATGTTCAAGGCGATGTAACTTGAAATTTTATTCCGTTTGAAATAACCCCCTTACAGGAGAATCATCGTGTATACCATCCTTATCCTTATAGCCGTGGTGATCGTAGGCATTTTAATTTACGTGTCTACTAAACCTAATGAATTTCATATCCAACGCAGCCTTAGCATCAACGCCTTACCAGAAAGCCTATTTCCACTGATTAACGATTTTCATCAGATGCAAAAGTGGTCGGCTTGGGAAAAAATTGACCCCACGATGAAACGTGACATTAGCACTGTCGCCAGCGGCGTTGGCGCCAAATATGCCTGGGCAGGCAATAAGGAAATCGGCCAGGGGACGATGGCAATTAGCGCATCGGAACCTTACACAAAAATTGCTATGCACATGCATTTTATCAAGCCTTTTGAAGGGCATAGTGATATTGAATATAGCTTGGCGCAAAACGGTAGCGAAACCCTAGTGACCCAAACAATGCGTGGCACAAGTACCTTCATCCCCAAGCTAATGTGTGTATTGTTTATCAACCAGGACAAAATGATAGGCAGTAAATTTGAAGAAGGCTTGGCCAATTTAAAAGCTCTTGCTGAACAATAAAGGCAACCTAATGGGCTTAAGCTACTTAAACCGAAATCACGGCGAGGAAAACACATGCAAAAAATAAGCACTACGTTATGGTTTGATAACCAAGCCGAAGCGGCGATGAATTTTTATCTATCAATCTTTAAACATGCAGAAGTTTTGGGAGTTACCCGTTATGGTGATGCTGCGCCTATGCCCAAAGGTAGCGTGATGACCGCCAGTTTTAAGCTTGAAGGCATGGTCTTTACCGCACTTAATGGCGGCCCTGTATTTAAGTTTACACCTGCCATTTCGTTCGTGGTGCATTGTGAGACACAAGCCGAGGTTGACCATTATTGGGAAAAACTTTCCGCAGGCGGTAAAGAAGGCCAATGCGCGTGGCTAGAAGATAAATTTGGCGTGTCCTGGCAAATCGTGCCTAATCAACTTATGGCCTTATTAAGTGACCCAGACCCCGACAAAGCAGGACGGGTTATGCAAGCCATGCTGCAAATGCAGAAAATAAATATCTCCGCTTTGCAACAAGCCTATGCAAGTGAAAACTAAAGGTTAACACCATGAAATACATGCTACTGATCTACCAGGACGAACTCGCCTTAACCGATAGCGAAAGGCAAGCCTGTTATCTAGAATCCACCCAACTCGCCCACGACCTTAAAGCCCATGGGCAATACCTTGCTGCCAGCCCTTTACAACCCACCGCTTTGGCTACTAGCGTGCGGGTACGTGAAGGCAAACAACTTATCACCGATGGCCCATTCGCCGAAACCCGGGAACAACTGGGCGGCTATTATCTAGTGGACGCCAACAATCTTGATGAAGCCATCAGCATTGCCGCCAGGATACCCATGGCAAAAAAAGGCACGGTAGAAATCCGTCCCGTGATTGAAATCTCAGGTTTGCCAGATGAATAACCCCCACACATAAGACATTACCCCGTTCAATTGGCCATACGCGCAAAGCTGCAGCTGCCCCTAAATTACACGAAAAATGCCGCCAATAACCCAAGCGCGCAGTTTCTTGTTCTATACTTGCGCTAGGCCTAGCCTAGGCTTCTTGCATCACCTATCCGCCAGATAAGAAGGGACAATGTACATACCCCAAAAAAATAACATTTCTATTGCTATCAAGGGTAATAACATCTCAGTCAGCTATGGCTTGCAGTGGCTGTACTCAGTGATGACGGTTTCCGCCAGGTCCATGGTGCCGTTTAAGTTTTTTACTGTACCGGCTAAACTGACTAACCGTTCTTACCCGCGATCGGAAAACCCAGGGTTTTTTCTGCACAAAGATGATAAATTAAATACCTCGCCATCGGCAGGTGGCCGTAAGCATGTGGACTACGCTCACCAAGTGCCTGAACTTTGCAAGCTTTTTGGCAATAATGCAGACCTTAAAATCCCTTTTAGCGACATTGCCATTGCCTCCAAACGCGCAGTCTGCATACTGAGCATCAAAGCCTTCAAGGGCAGCGCTCATTTTAAAGTTTTAGGTGGCTTACCGAATCCGCTACCCGATAAGCTATACCCAGACTGGCCTGTCCACGGTTACCCCTTGCTGTGCATCATCGGCAAAACAGAAGGCGGTGCTTTTAGCCATGACAAAATAAACACGCAAGGCGAATGGCGAGTTGTGCAATGTGTTTTCGGAGCCGTGCTTACCGGTTTGCTACGCAGCCAATTTCTCGCTATTGAAGTCGTCTCCCGGGAAGGCTTTGGTTCGGTGTTTCCAACGCTAGCAGACCTACCCGATGGCATACGCCTAGACCCAGGCTTGTTACCGCCCGAGGCAGGAGCCTTAGCGATTGCCGAGGCGCTGGTTTTTCTTGATGGCTTCATCAGCGCAATGCAAAAAATTGGCTCGCCTAAATGCGCAGTTAACATGAATGGCTTCGACGCCGAGCCATTAAATGCCCTCGATAACCTGATGTCAGAATTGCTTAACTTTGCTTTAACCAACGCCAAAGCCGGACCTGATGCTTATGCTGACCTCGTCACCAAGCACCGCGGCAAAGAAACCCTATGTCAGCTGGAATACTTGGATGGCGATATCCAATACCAGATTAGCGATGCTTTTCCGCTCATCAAACAAGCCAAGTTTTCAAAAATTAAGCGCCGCGCACCGCTCAAGGAAGACTCCGGCTACGGTTCAGAATCCGACTATGAAGAAGATGACGAACCGGAAGAAACCGAAACACCACAACTGGACAAAACAGAAAACCCTGCCCTGCAAAAATTTAAGTCTAAAACCGATAAAGGCGAGAAGGAAATATCCACATACGAAGACTTTGCCATTAAAAAAATTTCCGTACTTAGCGGCATGGCTGCCCTGCGTATGGCGACACTTTACGGCATGTACTATTCAAAATGGCTATTCACCACAGGCCCCTTTAAAAACACTGAAGCCTCGCTAACCTCAAACGTTAAAACCTGGGCACCCTATTTTGAGCTGGACCACGACTTTGGCAATCTGTGGAAAAAAGTAGAATCAAGTCCCAATGGCATACATATGCTGATCTTCGACGGTGCGCCAAATCCGATCAACATACCCGATGTCTCGGACAAAAGCGGCCCGGTTAGCAAAAAACCCAGTAAAGCCAAACAACATAACCCAATACTGCTCGATGTCCCCAAGAACCTAGGCGCCATCATCATAGACACCACTAATCTTATGTCATGGGAAAAAGCGCAATACCTGGCTATTTTCCAAACCTATTTAGCCCAACCCCAAGGCCTAGACCAACCTGGTGGCGTATTGATAATGATCGACAGTGCCAGCAAACACCCAACCGGCGGCGACCTAGTCCATGGCGTCATGCGGGTATGCGGGCACAAAACCTCCGTCGAGATGTTTTTTAACCTGTTTCTGTTTCCACACTTTCTCCCCAAGTTTTCAAAACATCTTAATTTTACGGAAGAATTCAACACCAAAACCCTGACCGTATTATCCGAAGATGAAACAGAAGCCCGGCGCATGATGAAAGATTACCGCATAGTAATGCGCAACTCAGATTTCTGGCAATGGTTTGGGAAGTTCTAAAGTGGCCTTGCCGAAGCTACTTCAAACAGAAGTTAGCAACCCGAACGCAGATGTAAATCAAGTTAGCAAACAGCGACATTGTGTTTTATGCGTTACTCCAACTATTCCAGATCCGGCTAAAGGAGGGCTTAGCGACACCTATGCTTGTTCGAATGGCTATACAATTCGACCTAATTTGTATGTAAGTGTTGAGTTTTACAACAGGCATCTTAAAGACTGGAAGTCGCTTGTGACATGCAGTTAGGACTTAGTCGAATCTTTCATCAAGGCGTAGTTGGCAATGGCCACATTTTTTCGTTTTTTACCAAAGTGGTCAAACTTGATTGAATTTAAAACCAACGGGTTTGTGATCAACAATCAATCGGGCCAGACCCTCAGGTACTGAGGTAATAAGCGAAAGCCCCCTTAAGACCCGTTTTTTTTCTTGATTTCAACAAGCGCTCTGGGGCGCCTGCTTTTTTGAAGCAAATGTAATCAAATTTGATAAAGATTTTTACCGAATGCGCTTTTTAGAGTCGTGCTAAAATTGATCTAATACATTAAAACAAGCAGGGTAGTACAGGCGAACTCTTATTGTTGCCCGATATTTCAGCCTAAAAAAGCAACTAATTGAAATACAAAAATGCCGCCTAAGATTAAAGAACTTGTTTGTGATTTAGAAATGGCGGGTTTTGTTAATAAAGGCGGCAAAGGTAGCATAGGAACTATGAACATCCTAACGGTAGCCGCATTACTATTTCTGGGCAACTCACAGATGATGCTAAACCCTATCAAATTCGCGAGACCAGGAAAAAGATTGTGGAGTCAAAATAATGAAAGAGAGTGACCGCTATATTAAAATTGTTGAATGGTCTGATGAAGATGGATGTTTTGTTGGTTCTTGTCCTGGAATAATTGATACTTGCTGTCATGGAGAGGATGAGATTCAAGTTTATACCGAGCTTTGTCAGATTGTGAATGAATGGATTGAAACTCTTAAAAAGGATGGTAAGCCTTTGCCATCCCCTACGGTTAGCAGGCATTTAGCAAGTAAATTGTTGAATATAGCTTAAAAAAGCATTTAACTGGAGCGCGGTGTAATACGAGGTTATTCGGTAACGCAAAATACTGAGAAATCTATTACGGCTTTCTGATTAAAGATTACAAAATGAAAGACCTGCCGCCTTTGACCTTAAGTAATCTGCTCAGCATTAATAAGCGTCATCCCGCTATCCCGGGCGGCTGTTACATCAAAGGTGACAACCGAACTGCATCCGGCCTCAAAGGCGGCCTCTTTAATTAAGCAATCCGCAAAAAAATCAGCTTTACCTAACTTGAAATTTCGAAGCGCTTTCCATACAACTTCTGTATCTTGGACGATGATATGCTTGGTATGCATTAAGCTTTCCAGCACTTGGCAAATTTCGCTTTGACTAGATCCGTAACATCGGGCTAAAACCCAAGTTAATTCCACCAGACTAACGAGGGTGACATTGCCTTCGGCACCCATAGCCAGGGTTTCTAAAAGTAGGGTTGCCTGCTCAGATTGGTAGGGATCATCTTAGGTGATATACCGAACCAATACATTGGTATCAAGACCGATCACTTGGCCTTAGTCCCGGCAGCGGCAATGGCCTCGTTCATGGCTTCAATCGTAACAGGCTGATCGGTTTTTTTTACCATTCCCTTTAACCTGCTTATTGGAAGGGTGGCTGCCACCAATTCAAAGCGCCCTGAATCCACTTGAATGAACTCTACCCAATCACCTGTAGAAACTCCCAGCGCCGCCCTTACTGCAGCAGGAATGGTAATCTGGCCTTTACTGGTAATTGTCGATGCTGTCATCTTGACCTCCACATTTTTAACATTTTAAGCAAATACTTCATTCACCTTCCTTACTTTAATGTAAGGAAATTGAAATAACAAGTTGGTTGTCTACATGTAGGGCGTTACTGCAGACAAGTAGATACCGTCTTTTTCAATGCGGTTTTGGAAGACCTGTCCCTGTCATTTCGATCACGCACCTGATCCAACAGCTTAGGGGGCGTATTTTGATTTTGCATAAAAAGGTTGCTATCAATAATATAGCATTGCTAGAATCAACTCTAACAAATTAAAAAGGTGGCATTATACACCGGTAATTCCAATGCTTTAAATTTGATATACACCTAAAAAGGTGTCTACTTAACGTTAGCCAATTTCAGGAGCCCTATGCCACCCGAGGAAGTTAAACCGCCAATGGAGGTCAAAGACCTCTACAAGACATTGCTTGACACACGGAATCTGGAAATCAATCTGTTCTGGCAAAGATCAAACTACTTCTTGGTTCTCAATTCCGGTATCGCTTTTGGCTTCTTCAATCTCAAGGATGGAAAGTTCGCCGTCATCTTTGCGGTCATGGGTCTGCTTACTTCGCTACTGTGGTTTTGGGTTTGTCTTGGCGGCAAATTCTGGCAAACCCGATGGGAGCAACGCCTCCTTGAATTTGAGCGCGAGCACATGCCAGGTCTCGACTTCTTTGGCGCAAGCCCTGAGCGTATCCGCGCAGACGTAGAGAAGGGGCTTGCGTTTCATGAACTGCGTTGGACACAGCGCCTTATTTATAAGCTTGCGCTTAACAAGCCGTCAGTCAGCTACTCGATGATCCGGCTCTCTGCTCTGTTTGTCATCGGGTGGGTAGTGTTCATCGTCATTTCAATCGCGCTGGGCAGAAGTCCAATTGGCTAACATGGCGCTCAACCTCGCTCCCTTCGGTCGCTGGACGCTGCGCGATAAAGCCGCGCAGCGCAGGTTAGCTTTACGTTGGGCATCATCAATAAACTCTAAGGCATAGTATATGGATGTAAATATTAAACGGATAGATGGTGTTTGGACACTGGGGTATTCACTTGATAAGCATACAACAAGCAGCACTCCAATTGGCCACAACGAATATGGACACATGCAGTTTGACACGGTAAGACCTGAAGCCGGCGAAGCACTTTTTCAACTTAAGTATCGTTCAGACTTCTCTCAAGTTTCACTAATTGCACAACAGATGAATGAATCTCTTGGTAAAATTTTTTCATCTTGTGGCTTGGTAATCCCGATGCCAGCTTCAATAATCAGAACTCGTCAACCAGTTACCGAAATTGCTAGAGAGCTAGCTACGCTAATGGGTATACCATGCTATGAAAATCTATTGGTAAAAACTAACGCTACCCCTGCTATGAAGGATGCAGGTGCTAGAGAGGATAGAGTATCGACTCTAATGGGTGTATTTACTGTCTATGACGTACTCCCTTCTGGATTGTATGATATTTTAATAGTCGATGATTTGTTTGATACTTGCTAATCTCTTGAAGCTGCTACAAATGTACTCAAAGGCTATAATAAAATACGGAACGTTTACGTTGCCACAGTAACTAGGAAGAGATAATGCACAAAGTATTCATATCTGGCTCAATGAAAATAAAGAAGTTAGACCCAAATATTCTAGCCAGAATCAATAACATAGTTGATTCAAACTACCAAGTGATAGTGGGTGATGCAGATGGTGTCGACAGTTCCATTCAAAAATACCTAGAATCAAAACAGACTAAATCGGTTGTTGTATATTGTTCTGGTGAAAAACCTCGAAACAATATTGGTCAGTGGCTAACCGAAAAAATACACACAACCGTTACACCTGGAACTAGAGCTTTTTTCACTGCCAAAGATATTAGAATGGCAGAAGACTGTGATTATGGCTTGATGGTCTGGGATACACAAAGTACAGGTACGCTTAGTAACGCCTTAGAGCTTTTAAAGAGAAAAAAAATATCTCTTGTTTATATAAATAAGACCAAAGAATTTTTAAAAGTAAAAGAAGCATCAGATTTAGAAAAGCTGGTTTCATATATGACCAACTCCGCTTTTATCAAAGCAGATAAGAAGCTTAATCTTAGAGTCAAAATTGAATCTTTTAAAAATGAACAAAGCAGCCTTTTTTAAAAAACGCCCAACAAGTCGGTCAAAGGGAGTCCACATGAAAAAGTTACGCATCAAAATTCTCATCGCATTTTTCGCTTTGGTTATTTCGCCCTTTGCAATTGCGGAGCAAAAACTCGACATCGTGCAAATCATGGGGCAATTCGTCCAAGCCAATCACGCCGCGAGCAAATGTATCAAACCTGATCAAAAAACACTTTCAAATTTCCTTTCAAATTTCAGGGTAGTGACTGTCCGCGCAGTAGAAGAATTGAAGAAACAAAACCCCGGACAATCCGACCAACAGATTGTCGATGGTTTGAAACAACGTACCGGCGTTGTAGAAAAAATGATTGATGACACAATTCGCGCCAACAGTTGTAGTGACTCAAGAATTCAAGACCTTCTCAAGCGTTTTGAAATACAGGCAAATCTAAAGCTATGAGCGCTATGGCTAACCCTACGTTCGAGGTGACTGCGCAAAAGCAGCGCAGCACCTCAACTCCACGTTAGGCATCGCAATTGCACGCCTCACAGTAACGCAACCGAGACAACACAACTCATGACATCTGCGATCTTTGGACTGATTGGCGTACTACTAGGGTCAATCCTTGCCGGAGCCAAAGAATGGTGGTTCCAGCGGAGGAACAACTCCAAAGATGCCGCCTACCTCGCTGTACAGGTTGTAGGTCTTCTCGATCGGTATGTACTTTCTTGTTCGTCAGTTGCTGAAGACAACGGCCTGAACCGAGGCGAGCCCGACGAACGAGGCTGCCGAACTACGCAAACCGAACCGCTGCAGTTCCGCCCCGACTCTTTAAAAGTGGAGTGGCGCTCCATCCCAGTCGACCTCATGTACGACATCCTAGACTTGCCATACAAAGCTTTGGTGGCAGAGGAAATGGTCGCGGCAGCTGGTGCAAATTCCGACCCGCCAGACTACGAAGATTTCTTTGAGGAAAGACAGCTTCAGTACGCTCGCCTGGGGTTGTTGGCCGCACAGCTTGCAAGTCGGCTGCGTGCTCACGTAGGTCTACCGGTACGAAGTGTTTGTGACTGGAATCCTCTTGACTTCATGGAGAGAAGACAAAGCAAGATTGAATCTATGAGGGCGGAACGCGCCAAGCGCTGGAAGCTCCAGATTCCCAGCACGCCCAGCGATGCCTAACCCTTCAATCGAGAGGACGTGCCCCGGCAAGCCGGGTCACGCCTCTCATCTCAAACGTTATGCCTATGAGATTCTCGAATGATTATCCTTGACCAAGCAGTTCTCTTAGCGGGCTATTTACTTGCACACTCCGCATTAAATCTTTCTTACATAAATGAGGTTAAAGTCTTAACCCCATTTTCAATATGCCTTAAAAACGGACAGCTGCAATCAAAGTTTCACAAAGGAACGAATCAGGCTGAAGCTGTCGCTTTGGCGAAGGATGAGCTTAAATTAAACCAATCAAAATGCGATGCTTGGGCATTTGCTAGAGAAGGGACGCTGGAAGAGAATGGAAGGTTAACTAATACATTGTCAGTATCATCATGGTCTGCAGGCATGCAAGAGCCAATTGTATTGGTTCAACGGTTTGAACGTGAGCCAAAATTTAAGCTAATTAACGACCCAATAATCGGAGTTGATGGAGCTATTGCAATAAATAGTGAACAATCAAAAAATATACTTTCATTATTATACAAAGGCATATCACAGCATGAAGATGGAGGTCTTTTATGGAGCTCATGGCATTAATTCGGCATAACCCATCATTCAAGCGGGACGCCTAACGGCACCCCTTAATTAAAACGTTAGATCTCTTATGAAATCATCAGTCCCTCAGAGTTGCTTAAAAACAAAAGTTTTCATCGCAGCTTGTTTAGCCTCTTTTGTTTTGCTCTTTGTCAATGTATTTCAATGGCCGCTAACAGATATATTGACTCCATTTCTAATGTTGCCCTTGTTTGGATTTGTATTTTTCATCATGTTATTAGTCATGTTGTGGTCGGTTGTCCATGCCTATAAACAACGAAAATCGGGGCGACATGCACTACTTCCATTGTCTATTTGCATCGCAGCTATTTTGGCTACGATATATGTTCCATTTACACGCATTTGGATAACGGCAGACTTTTATCTCAAGAAAGAAGAGCGAGAAGAAGTTGTTGCAAAAATTTTATCGGGTCAGCTACTTCCAAATGTTTCTTATAATTCGAAAATTATCACCCTTCCTAAAGGAACAAGCTTATCAAATGGAGGTAATATAGTTATTGAGCGTGTGAACAATGAAGAACCCTATGTTTTCTTCTTCACATTCAGAGGGATTCTCGATAATTATTCTGGTTTCCTTTGGGTTCCAAAGAATGGCGAGGCTAGCAAATTTCAGGATGCTGGAGAAACTGGTACAGAAATATCCCCATTCGGCGGCAACTGGTTTTTCATTGGACATCGCTAAATGAGGGCTAACATTATGCTCAAGCGGGACGCGCCTTTTCGTGGCGGTTTTGAAGTTTTGATGTTTTTCCAGCTTCGGCGGCTTCGCCAATCTTCCGAATATCAAAGGGGCCAGACCGATTGAACCAGGCCTTAACCTGACTATTCGCCAGTTACCCTACCTAAATACTGTAACTTTTAATAACCTTTCTAAGGCTTAACAACCTACTCAAATAAGGCGACGGCTTTAATTTGCGCCCATAACACCATGCCTATGCTTAAATTTAAATGCTGTAATGAGCGGCGGGTGATGCGCGCCAGTAGAGGCGTGCCGGCGACATCTAGGCGCACGAGTATGTTGGCGGGGTTGTCGGTGGCGGCTATAGCGATTACTTGGGCGGAAAATATGTTAAGGATGCTGCTGTGCAGTTGCCGTTCCAAATTTAAGCTGACGTCACGCGCGTGGATGCGGCAACGCATACGCCGCCCGATGGCTTGGGGCTGGCGGCTAACATAAATGCTACCGCCGCTAAAATCTAAGCGGCTTAAATGGTCTTCTTCCTCATGGCCGCCCAAAATGGTTTGTATTACCACGCCAGCATCATCAGCAAAGGCTGGGGGCAAGTCAATACGTGCCAGGGTTTCTTGCAAAGGCCCCGAAGCGACAATATTACCATCAGCCAATAATACCAGATGGTCCGCCAAACGCGCGACTTCATCTGGGGCGTGGCTAACATACAGCATAGGGATATCTAGCTGCTCATGCAGGCGTTCCAAAAACGGCAATATTTCTGCTTTACGCTTTAAATCCAAGGCGGCTAAGGGTTCATCAAACAGCAACAAGCGGGGTTGGGATAGTAAAGCCCTTGCAATGGCTATGCGTTGGCGCTCGCCACCTGACAAATGGCCTGGCTGGCGATCTAACAAGGGCTTAATGTCCAACCACTCTACAACTTGGTCAAAGCCTATGCCAGACTTATGCTGCGCGCGCTTTAACCCGTAATTTAAATTTTGCCGCACGGACAAATGCGCAAATAAGCTGGCTTCTTGAAATACATAGCCTAACGCACGTTGGTGGGTTGGTAAAAAAATGCCGTTGGCATCATCCTGCCATACTTCGCCATTGATGGCCAAATAGCCATTAGGGATATGTTCTAAACCGGCAATCGCCCTTAGGCAAGAGGTTTTGCCCGAGCCCGATTGGCCAAACAAGGCGCTGATGCCATGCCCGGGTAGGTTAAGGTCAACCGCCAGATTAAAGCCTGGGTAGCTGATATTAAAACGCGCTTTTAAGCAGTTTTCAGCACTCATTTTTTAATTACCGATGAATTAAACGCGTACAAACATAGCAAGACGCAAAACGAAAACACCAGCAAGCCACCAGCTAAGGTATGTGCCTCGGTATATTCCAAAGCTTCCACATGGTTGTAGATTTGTACAGATACAACCCGGGTTTGCCCAGGAATATTACCGCCAACCATTAGCACGACACCAAACTCGCCGACGGTATGGGCAAAACCTAATACCGTGGCGGTGATAAAGCCAGGCCGGGCTAACGGCACAACAACACTAAAAAAACGGTCTAGCGGGCTGGCACGCAAGGTTGCCGCCACTTCCAGCGGGCGCTCACCTATGCTGGAAAACGCGGTTTGTAAGGGTTGCACCACGAAGGGTAAAGAATACAAAACCGAGGCAACAACTAAACCCGTAAACGTAAAGGGCAAAGTGCCCCAGCCCAATTGTGCCGTTAAGTGGCCAATCATGCCCGCCGGCCCCATCAACACCAGCAGGTAAAAGCCTAATACGCTAGGTGGTAACACTAGCGGCAAAGCCACCACTGCATTAACTATACCTTTCCAACGCGATGGTGTGCGCACTAACCACCACGCGATAGGGGTGCCTAAGATTAATAACAAGACTGTCGATAAGCTGGCAACTTTTAAAGTTAGCAGCAGTGCAGCAAAATCGGCCTCAGATAACATCGGTCTGGTGGTGGCTCCATAAAAATTAACCCTGCGCAGACGCTAAACAACGGCCTACGGCTTAAACGTTTTTAATTATACGCTTTTAGCGGGCTAGAGCGGTTTAGAGCTTAACGTTTTCTGGCCCAAGAGCGCGGCTTAAGCGCTAGCGCCAATTGCCTAAACGGCAGATAAATTAATAGCACAGCAACTAAAGCCAGGATTGCAGGCTTCCAGCGCACATCGACAGCCAACGTTTTAGTAATGGCAAAAGCGGGTTGTTGCAAACTTTTTAACAGCCCATCAACATCGGTTAAACGATGATATTGCAAACCCGCTGCTGCGCTTAATTGTTGCAAATAGGCTTCATGTAAGCTGGCCAAGTGTTCGTTGCCCGTCACCGCCTCGCTACCGAAGGGCGCATTGCGGGCATCATAACCTTTAATAGCCTCCGGATTAAGGTCCGATTCCCCAAAAGTGGAACGTTGCGGCACATCATCTGGCTGGTAATTGCCAACAGCAACACCTTTGTTGTTAAACTTTGGAATGGGCACTAGCGCTAAGTCGCCGGCACCAATAACGATACCTTTGTGCTTGTTTTTAACGCCAGCAAAATCAATTTGATATTTCGGGTTAACCGGCGGTGCTTCTTGCCCATCGGTGATAAACACCAAGGCGGCATCGCTCTTAGGCAACATGTCTAAAGTCTTGTGTAAGCCACTGGCAATACGGCTATCCGCGGCCCAGGCCATCCGCCAATCCAAGTTTTTAAGGGTGGCCGCAATTTCTGTATAGCCTGAACACACCTCTATAGGCTCAAATAATAAGGTTGCGCGCCTTTCCGTAAACACACCTAAGCCTAATTTAGATTGGCATGGCAATGCCCCTGCCAAGGCCACCAAGCTTTGCTTAATATAGTCTAGTCGACTGATGCGCTGGCCATCGAGGGTATAATCCATAGCGTTCATGCTACGGGTTATATCGACCACAACAAGCAGCTTGTAAATGGCTAGCGGTTGGCGCTCTATGGGCTTGCTTAACACATAGAGCATTAACGCCAAGGCAATACTAAGACACCAAAACCGGTAATCTTTGTCTACCCGCGGCATTAAGGCAAGCCTCTAGGAAAGCCCGGCATGGTAGTCCATAACTGGGTTTGTTGCTGTTGCTCGGCATTTTCATCTAAATCCAACCGTGCCATTTCAGGCAATAAACGCATGGCCACTTCTAAATTATATTTAGCATCCCAAAAGCCACTGTCCAATGCTAAGGCTTGCCGATAAGCCTGTTTTGCCAGCATTAACAACGGTAAGGCTTGGTTTATGGCCCTGTTTTCAACATTCGTAACCGCCTGCTCCAGGTAAATATTACCCAGGTTGTAGCGGACTTTTGCCTGTAATAAGGTATCGCCTTGCTGCATGATTAAGCTTAAGGTGGCTAAAGCTTCAGCATAATGGTGATGCTTTCTTAAATAAACAGCCCTGGCCATTCTAACTTCGGGTTGGCTATTAACCAATTTATCCGCCGGAATATCATGGTCTGCCTGAAGCTGTGCTATAAGCTGGTTTTGTTGATGAATCTGGTACAAGGCTATTAAACAACGTGCTGAAACCAGTAGGCCGATCAACAAAACCAGCCAAACTAACTGGCTGTGATAACGCTTAAGCATGCTTGGCCTCACAAAACTTAGCCAGCAATAATAAGGCAATTAAGCCTGCGGCAAATTGATAGCACACTGCCGATAAGTCTTTTTTAGGGATTTGTTCATGATAATGCAAAGGCCAGTGTTCTAAACGGTTAATGTCGGCAATGGCATCTTGCATAGCTTGTGGGCTTTCGGCCTCGTAGGCTTGATAAGGTATTTGCAGGCTTTGGAAAAACCGGTGTAAATATCGCTCGGGCATGGCTTCGGCATTATCATCCCGGGCATCAGTCGGTTGGCTAAAGATACCAGGACTGTTGGCGGTGCGTAAAAACACCCAATATAGCCGGACATTTTGTTGCTTAAAATAAGTCCGTAATTGTAAATCGCTGTCTTTATCAATGGCGGCAGCACCATCGGAAATCAATAAAACAATGCGGGAGCCGCTTTCGCTAGGCGCGTTAAAATACCCTAGTGCCATAGCTAAGCCTTTACTGATGTTGGTGTAGGCCAGTGCCGGTAACCCGCTGGCGGCTATTGCTGCTTGTACAGCTTGTTTATTCTCCGTGAGCGGCAACACAAACAAGGCTGAAGTGCTGTATTCAACCACACCAATACGGTCATGTTCACGCTGTGCGACAAAATCTTGTAACAAGCGCCTGGCGGCAGCCGTTTTAGATTCCTCCCCGCCACTTGGTGACTTGCCGGCAAAGCTGTTATCCATACTGTTGCTACGGTCTAGCAACAAGACTATATTCGCACCATAGCCTATCCGCTCTATTGTTTGCTGACCTTGATATAACCCGGCCAAACCCAGTAACACGGCAAGCATGGCGCTTATAGCTAGGCCGCGCAGCAATCTATCCAAAGCGCTGGAAAGCCAATCTGGCGGCACCATCTCTAGCCAAGGATAGTGTCTTGCCCGTAAGCTACGAAAAAACAAGGGCATTATAGCCAGTGGTAACAAGGCCAAATAATACGGTTGTGCTAAAGCTAAAGTCATATTTGGCTACGCTCAATCTGCCGGCAACTGATGCAGATTTTCTGCAACTGCTGTCTAGCGCTTGCATCCACCATACGGTCGCCGATAAAAAAAAACCGGTTGGAGTATTCAAAAAACCAGGTCAACTGCTGTTTAAGCGGCTTAAAAGCTGGGTATTGTTGAAAAAAATCGTCAAGTTGGTAGGCAAACAACGGTTTTTGGTAAAGCTTATTAAATGCGTTATGTACAATACTTAAGCTGGCTGCCATATCCCCATCCTTAACTGCGGCCAATTGGCGTAATGCCAGCTTAAATACCAATGGCCTATACAGCCACCCAAGATAACCATACCAAAAGCTAAGATATAAGGCACTTAGGAGCGCAAGCCCACCTGCCAGTAGCAAACCCCAAAATGGCAAGGCATTGGATAACAACGGGCTAGCTATGTCCGGTCGCCTATAGTCGCCCTCATCATCTTTCCTAACCGCCAGTTCACGTAACGGCGACATTGTAAAATGCCATGCGGGGGTCTTAAGGTCTATGCGCTTGTCGCCACGCTTTAGCGTTAAATTTAAACCCGGGATAATCAGCATTTTAACTTCTTGAGGTGCATAAAATACTTGGTAAGTCAGATCAATCTGATAATAAAAACCGCTACCTGCCGGGGTTTGCTTAAGGTCTATTTGATTGAGTGTTAACCAGCGGTTAATTTCCCCTTGCTTGGGTAATTCTGCGGTTTGCAAAGCCGCGCCATGTTGGCTATGAAACACGATACGATGCTGGATTTCATCACCAATAACATAGCCAAACGGGCGTGGCGCCAATAGCTGTAGCTCGCTGATGTCAGGCGGGTTACCCCCTAGGCATCCTGATAAAATTAACACTATCAAGCATTTGATTAAACGCATCATGCCACCATCCTGCGCTGGAAATATTGCGCTAATTGCCCTGCTTGATAGCTTTTAGTGATAAAGATGGGCTCGCTACCCAAGCGCCGAAAGCAGCTTTGCAACTGCGCTCGCCGCTGGGCAAAAGCCTGCTGTATTTTTTGCTTTAAGGCTGGCCGCATCAACAGGGTTCTGGAAACACCTAATTCCATATCCTGATAGTTAAGCAAACCCCATTGCGGCAAGTTTGCATATTCCGCCTGGCTCCAAACTACCAATGGCACAACATCATGGCCGCTTAAGGCTAACAATAGCTGTGCTAGGCGCTTAAGCGGGATATGGAAATCCGATAACAAAAACACTAAGGCTCGCCGCTTTGGCAAATATTCCGGTGCTTGTAACAAACCGGCGTTACCACCTTGATAGCTTGCTGTCCTAAGGCTTATGGCCAAGCTTTCTATAGTGCTTATATCCCGGCTAGCGGGTTTGCGCCAACGCGCGTCTATGTTGCTGCCGCAACCTAAAAAACCAAAGCTATCCCCTGCCGAAGCTACAGATGCCGCGATAGACCTTAGCGCTTCAGCAATAATCTGTGGTTTAGGGTATTGCCCTTGATAAGCCATAGACGCTGACAAATCTGCCAACATATACACATCTAACATGCTGGGCTGTTGGTATAGCCTGACTTTAAAATCACCAAAAGGATTTAGCATACTGGCGCGTAGATCAATCCGCCTAGGGTCTGGGCAATCCAGCCAAGAACCATAACTTTTAAATATTTGGCCATTGCCGTGTAAACGGCCTGCATGGGCACCAGGAAAATTTCGCGGGCTATGTTCTGATAGACGGTATTGGAAAATTTCGGGCTGCGCCATAGCTTAATGTTGCCCCACAATTAAGTACAATGCCAAACCTGAAAACACGCAGTAACCTGGCAGCAAATATTTGCTGGGGCTATCTAATAACAAACGCACAATACCTGAATAGTTAGCGTTATTGCTGTCATATAACGATTCCCCTACCCACCATAAAACCGCATTCAATAGGCCTAACAGGAGGATTGTAAAAAACCCAACATCGCTAAATAAAAACGATTTAGTCACCAATAACGCGGCACGTTCACTGGCATAAATTAAATTGGCCGTTAAAATGCCCAGCATTAAGCCACCTTCATCAAAAGCCACCAAAAAAAACATGTAGATAAAACGTCTTAGCTTGATGGAAAGGTGTAGCAACTGACCATGCTGATGCGCCAGGTAAAATATAGGCCCGCAAAGACACAATAATAGCGTGCCGATAGCCACCAACAATAGCCAAAATTTAAAACCTATGGCTTCATTAACAGCGCTTATATAATTGGCGGCATAAGGCACATCAGCATGTTGGTCCAACACACCCGCCAAGATGGCACTGATAAAGCCTACGCCGGCCCAATTTAAATAATTGCTAAGCAAATGCTTAAGGCCAACATTGGGAATGCTTGCGGTAATTATGTGTTGAATATTCATGCTGTTTAGCGGTCCTAAAATTCAGTTACAAAGGTTTAAGGCGCCGCTATATGGTTGAGAATGCCGTTGATCAACTGTGGCAGCAATTCTTCTTTGCGATAAGCGTATGCCGGGCTAAGAAATAGCCGATGCCGCATGGTAATGCCATAGACTGCTTGTAAATCCTCAGGCAACAAATGTTGCCGCCCTTGCAACCAAGCGTTAACTTTTGCTGCACGAATAAAAAAACTCATACCTCTTGGGCTTGCGCCCGCCTGCATGAGTTCGGCCATATCAACATCGATTAGTTGAATGCCATAGTGATGAGGCTGATGTGATGCTTTCCATAACGCTAAAGCATATTGACGTAAGTGGTCACTGCTTTGGATATAGTTTTGCAACTTAACCGACAGCTCATTGAGTTCATAATATTGGATAATACCGTGCCCTATACCGGCCACCAGTTGGTCGGTATTATGGAATTTTGGATCAAACATCAGTTGTTCTAAAACAGCGTTGTCTGTTGGCGTGTTAATAGAAATCTCAAACATAAAGCGGTCTTTTGCAGCCGCCGGCAGTTCGAAGGTTTCTTCCTTTTCTACCCGGTTGCGGTCCGCAAATACCTGCAAATACGGCAAGTCATACTCTTGATTAAACGCGTTAACCCGGTATTCCGCCATAGCCCTTAATAAAAACGCGTGTACTTGCGGCCTGGCACGGTTTATTTCATTAAAGAAAAAAGTGGATAGACGGCTCCCTTGCTTTAACAAAGGCCCATTATCAACTCGCGGCTTGCCCGCTGAATCTAAATAAGTGTAATAAACCAAGTCTGAAGGCATTAAATCCATACTGCCTTCAATACGTTGATAATCGCCACCCAAACCTTGGGCAAGCGCCCTTAAAAGGGTTGTTTTACCAATACCGACATTGCCTTCCAGCAAACTATGCCCGCGCGCAAACACGGCCAATAAGACTTGCCTAATGACCACGGATTGGCCTATGACGATTTGATTAAGTTGCGTCTCAAAGGCTAAGGCTTTGTCCCGCCAGTCACTAAGTTCTTGATCTATCATAAAGACTACAAAAGAGCCGGAGAGAGGTATCCCAGCAAAGTTACTATTATTATTTTGGGTTAAAGAACCTGGCTTGCCATGAAACCAGGTCTTTTTATTTGGCTGTGGCCTGTTTTACTGGGCTAAAACTTAGTTAGCTATCAATTTAAATCATCCACGTCGTAAACAAACTTGCCGGTCTTGGCTAAATGCTGCCTGCGTTTTTCGTTGCGTTCTTCCATGTCCTTAATAGATTGCGCTTGTTTATTAAGTTCGTTAGGATCGTGTTTTGGGTCATATTTACTGCCTGCTACCTTATCGGGGTAACCGGGCTTAGGCTCCCAACAATTACCCGCTTCTTTGCAATGCGTGCCGTCATACGCCCACACCGGTAAAGCTTGCCCAAAAATTAAAAAAACACTCGCTAACAGCAATTTTTTTGTCATTGTCATCTCCTTAATTTAGTTTTTTAACCATTTGGCTTTTTTAGGGTCGCCGGTATAAATATCGCGTATCCAAGCCATGATTTTAAGTAACTCATCAGTGTTAAAGTTGGAAGACTGCGGCCCCATCATGCCGTTTGCCCCACCAAATAGCAGCTCAAACAGGCCTTGATCGGTTTCATTACGTGGATAAGTCCAATAATCATCCGCCAAGCCTGGCCCCAGCTTGCCTTCAGCTTCATGGCCATGGCAACCTGAACAGCCTGTTAAATAAAGGTCGTGACCCTTGGCAACGGCTTCTTTATCCCCGTTATATGGATTTTTGCCAGTCTGCATAAAGCTTTTAAAAGCTTCTGTATTACCGCCTTTTTTGGCATAGCCCATTTCCATCGCCTCACCCGTAATCGCATTATGTAAAACGAGTTCAGCGTGTACTGGACTACTCAATGGCAGCCCTCCCAGCAATAAGCCGAGTAGGCAATTTCTCCGTTTAAATCTCATGCTGTAATTCCTATTTTTTATTTAATACTAGCGCTGCAGCGCTTTCGGGTATTAAAGGCATACCTTCTGCCTGTAAGACCTGATCAATATTGTTTTGCTGTTCAGTAATAAACTTATTCACTTGCTGAAGCAAAGCCTTGTTATTTTTGTTGACGCCCATTGAGGTGCTATAGTGAAAACCCACTTTTTCACCATCAGAACGGACATTGTTATCGTTGATTAATGTCATCACCAATGGCGTATCTGAAGCCTTGACATAACGGCCTGCTGCTGGCCCCCATAACACCGCCAGGCCGGCATTGCCTTGTGCCACTTCCCCAACCAGTTTTGCGTTATCGTATTTTACATATTGGTTGCGTTTGGATTTGTAACCCACCAATTGCTGTGAATAATTGAACAAATCGTTATAGCGTCCTATGCTACGCAACATAGTTTCGGCTGGCGTGCCAGGCACAAAAGCGATTTTTTGTACTTTCTGCAATGCCGCGCTAGCCCAATCCTGCACATCTAAATGATCTTTTTGTTTTGAGATAAACACATAACCAGAACGGTAGTAAGGCACACTGGTTAAAACCCTGGGATCACCCGCGTCAACCCCCATCACTACATCGCATAAATCTTTCTCTAAAAAATCACGTATGTAGTAACGCGGATCGCTCCAAAACACCCATTCCACAGGCCGGTTTAGCGCCTTGCCTAACAATAATGCTAGGGCGTTTTCAAAGCCCTCACCTTTCTGGTTGGAATACGGCATTTCATCTTCAGCCGTACAAACTTTTAAAGCCTCAGTGTCTGCATTAGCCTGGGAAAACCCTAGCACTAAAACTATACTGGCTAAGCCTATTTTCAAGTTGTAATCCATATAGCCCCGTTTAGCTTAACGGCAGGACAGCCTAGTCACGGGCTGCCTACCGTCAATTAGCTTACGTTAGAGTGAAAATACCATTACACCGCCGCCTTGCTGCGTGTAATGTGCAAGTTCTTTGAAAGCGCCAACCGCACCTAAGCCTGCTGTTGGGTCTTTTAAATCGAACACTAAACCAACGCCGGGCCAACCGCCTACGCCATAGTAAATGGCCACGTATTGCTTGCCTTCGTGTTTATAGGTAATTGGATGGCCAATAACGCCTGAAGGTAATTTAAATTTCCACAACTCTTCGCCAGTTTGTGAATTTAAGGCTTTAATATAGCCATCTAAGGTGCCATAAAATACCAAATCACCAGCGGTTGCCGTGGTGCCGCCCCAGACTGCGAATTTTTCTTGTTTTTCCCAAGCAAATTCACCTGTTACGGCATTCATGGCTTTAACTTGGCCTAAAGTACCTTTAGGTCCTGGGTACATATTAAGGGTAGCACCTACGAAAAATTGACCTGCCCGATACGGCAACATAAACGGTTCCCAATCCATACAGATGTGATTGATCCCCATGAAAAACAATTGCTTGTTAGGATCGTACGATTCTATACCTTGGTTGTGGTAACCCATGGCTGAGGGGCAAATGCCTTTGGCTTCATGGTCCATATGGGTTGAATATTCTGGATCACGCACAGGCAAGCCTGTTTTTAAATCTACTTTTTTCACCCAGTTGACGGTATCGTCAATTTTAAACGCGTTCACCAAGGTGCCGTCTTCACGGTTTAAGGTGTACACCAAACCATTACGGTCTGGATGCGTTAACAGTTTGGTTTTTTTGCCATCGACAACCTGCTCAGACAGTCCCATGTAGTTAACACCAGCATAATCCCATTCATCATGCGGGGTTTTTTGATAGCCAAATTTAGCTTCACCGCTATTAATGTCGCGGCCCCAGATGGTCATAGTCCATTTGTTATCGCCAGGACGCATGGTTTCATTCCATGGCGCAGGGTTACCAGAACCGTAATAAAGCATGTCTAAATCTGGGTCAAAGGCATACCAACCCCAATTAGTGCCGCCACCAATTTTCCAAGCATCGCCTTCCCAGGTTTTCAGGCCCAAACCAAATTGGCCATAATGCGGGTTAGCCTTATTAAAATCTTTGGACAATTTAATGTCTTCATCAGGCCCGGTTGCATAAACCCGCCAGACTTGTTTACCGTCTTTAACGCTGTAAGCAGTGGCATAGCCCCTAACGCCCAACTCAGCACCGGAACTTCCAACTATAACCAAATCTTTAGCCACAAATGGCGCAATGGTTAGCGTAGAGCCGACTGCGATATCAGAGTTTTCCATTTTCCAAAGCAATTCACCGGTTTTGGCATTGATGGCAACAATATGGCCGTCCAATTGGTTTTGGAAAATCGTCGCCGGATAGCCATTACCCGCAGGCGCATAAGCCAAGCCGCGGTTAACCACATCACAACAAGCCACTGCCCTTGCTGCCGGGTTTTGTTTAGGTTTGTATTCCCATAAAATTTTGCCGGGTTCATTCAAATCAATGGCAAAAATATTGTTTGGGTAAGGTGTGTGGACATACATAATGCCATCCACTACTAAAGGACCACCTTCGTGGCCATTAAGGACACCGGTTGAAAACGACCATGCCACTTTTAAGTCTTTAACATTGTTGACATTAATGTCATACATTTCACTAAAATGACTGGCGTTATAGTCCTTAGTTTGCATAACCCAATTGGTATTTTGCCGCGACAGCTTTTCTAAATCTTTATTTGCTTGCACCGGCGCTGATAAAGCCACTAAAACACCAACCATAAGAACGCCGACCCGCCGATGACGAGCAAACTGTAAAATCTGCATAGTTCCTCCACATTGTTGTAATCTTTTTAATTTGGCTTAGCCCTGGGCATCTACAGCTAGATAGGCTTGCTTGATCAAAACCAACAATTGGCTGCCATTGATGCCTGGGCTATGCAGCAAGCATCTTACTGGAAGGCATACGCCCCAGGTTATGGAAGAAAACATATAACCAACAGGAAATTTACAACTACACGCCATGACTAATTCCCGGCCGTTAAGCGCAGCCATAAACAAGAAAAACTCCCATAGCGGATGGCTTTAAAACACGACATGATTAGGCTTTATTCAGCGTTGGGGCTTTAATGAGAGAACATATTAGTGTCTTGCTGGTGGACGACCATGCGGTCGTTAGGGCCGGCTTTAAAACATTGCTGTCCTTGTCTAACAGCATAGGATCAATTTATGAAGCTGAAAAAGGCGAAAGCGCTTGCCAGCTGTATAGCCAATATAATCCGGATGTCGTGGTTTTGGATTTATCCATGCCGGGCATCGGTGGCCTTGAAACGATCAGACGCTTAATAAGCCGCGATATGAACAGCAAAATATTGGTGTTCAGCATCCATAATGAATTAGTTTTTGTTATCCGGGCATTAAAAGCCGGCGCCAAAGGCTATATCACCAAAAATAGCGGCCCTGAAATTCTAGTTTCCGCAGTAGGTAAAATCGCCCAAGGCGGCTCTTATGTTGAAGCCGAACTAGCCCAGCAATTGGCCATTAACATGGGCGCAGGGCTTGATGATTCAGATAGGATAGGACGGCTTTCACCACGAGAATTTGACGTTTTCTGCCTTTTGGCGAATGGCTATTCAACCCATAAAACGGCCGAAACCTTGTGCTTAAATTATAAAACAGTCTGCAACCACGGCACCGCCATCAAAGAAAAACTAGAAATCACCAGCATTGCCGAAATGACCTTAATAGCCACCCGACAAGGCCTGATTAAGCTGTATGAAGGCAGCCCTGAAAACTAAGTGATTATTTCTCTAATGTCTGCTTTAAACCTTGCAAGCCATTTTTAAAAAACGCACTCATCGCTTTAGTTGCCGCCTCATCATTTAAACTTTCTGGCGGCGTATTGCCGGTGTCACCCCGATAAAACCGGCTTTTCGCAGAGACCACGGTGGTTTGCCCGGCTTCACCCGGTGTTGCCTGGATTTTAACGGTGTATGAACTCACCGGCAGGGCCTTAACATTTTCAGTTTTCAGGCGGTAGCCGTATTCATGGTCTTGATCGCTAAAAAAATCCATTTCTTCGGTGACTTGCTCATTGTTTTGCATCACTAACGTTCTTACCCTAGGCTCCTCTTTTTTGCCATCACCTAAACTATCTTTAAGATCTGGATGCCATAGCGAGATTTTTTCAAACTTTCTCAACAGCTCCCAAACTTTGGCGATGGGCGCATTAATCAACACGCTTTCATTAGCTTTTTGCGGGGTAGGCCCATGCGCCCAAAGCACCATTGGACAACATAAAATAAACAGCCCCAAGCTTAGTTTTGCTTTCATCGTAACACTCTATAAAAAAGCATCCATTGTCAGCAAAAGCTAAATAAAAGTATTGGGTAATATTCCTGTGTTGATTAAGAAATTTTCATTTTTTTAATGTACAAGGTCTTATAGACAGCCTCATCTTCTTCGGTAGCGGCCCCACCAACTATGCATTCGTTTTTGGCAGAGGGGGGGTCAAATGATAGGCTCTGCTAAAGTACTAACAAAACCTAATCTCGAAAAACAGGGGCGCGAGTCCGCGCTTTTCGGAAGAGAGCCCCTCTTAACCGCGTGTTAGGCTTACACACGATTTAAAACCTCAATCAGGTTCATATCTAAATCACGGAAATAGACCGACAATATTGCGCCTATCGCTCCAGTGCGCTGAACGGGTCCCTCAATCACTACCACTTTACACAAAGCAAGGTGGCTTATCACTTCTGGCATGGGAATTGAGGTTATAAAGCAAAAATCGGCTGAGCCAGGTGTTGGTCGATGAGCCTTTGGCTCAAATTCACTGGTGTGCTGATGCAGGTTTATTTTCTGTGCGCCGAAAGACAAAGCTTTGCGCCCATTACCAAATGAAATGGTTTCCATACCCAATACATTTGAGTAAAAAAATAAGCTCGCTTCAATATCTTTGACGGTCAATACTAAATGGTCAAGGCTATCAATTTTCATATGAATGGCGACTTAAATGTCAAATGCACAAGGTAAGCAGAACCGAAACAAAGTGTATGACTTTGATGCTTTAACAAGACTGCTTACAAAGCCAATTACTCCCGAAAAGTTATTGTGCTTTGAATATGCCAGAGCCTTAAAGTGAATCAACGAGCTTCTTGCGCTTGAGATCGAACTCTGCTTCTGTGAGCAGACCAGCGTCCTTTGCTTCCTTCAGTTTTTTCAAGAGATCCAACGATTGATTAGCTGATTTGGCTTTTCCGGGTTTTGCTTCAGCCATCAGAACCTTTAACTCTTGCTTCGCCTCGCACAGTTCTGATTGAATATACCGGACTAACTCTTGTGCTTGTTTTTTTGTTTCAGCAATTCTGCTTAGATTAGCAATCCTAGTTTCAACTTCAGAAATTCTCTCCATCATTTTCATCGCCATAGTTTAAAATAGTTTGGGGAAATTCCATTGTGTAGCATTCCAAGTAATTGCATATTTTCCATGCTTTCTAAGGTGGCACAATAGAATTTTGATTAAATAGGTTTTTTTGCTTCTGTCCTCTTAAGTCAATCAAATCATCACTCAAGGTGATTTGTTATGCTTAGCATTCCTAATGACATTGCCAAGTGATTTGAAGCCCAATTTTGTACGATGGCAAAACTTGAAATGGCTTTAGTTTTGTAGCTCTTGTTAGCATTGCGCCTTAGCCAAATTGCTTCCGCTTCGATATGTTCGTCTAGTAACAAAATTTGGCAAGATTGCACAATCAAACGTATAGCTTGCTCTTCTTCATCCGTGATTTTGGTACCCAAGTAGTTCCATCCGGGTAATCTGACTAATGGCGGTTTTTTCAAGATTGATGTGTCAACACTTTTCCGGACACAAGGTTAAGCAGATATTTGCTGCAATTCGTAGTCTACTGGCGACACATAACCATTGGCTGAATGCAGTCGCGCTCTGTTGTAAAAGGCCTCAATATATT
>JBAZXA010000015.1:0-59432 GCA_041660045.1 Methylococcaceae bacterium
GTGCCAACGCCCAATCATAAATGACACGGTCAAAATCATCACCGCCTAAAGCCGGGTCGCCATTGGTGGCCAACACTTCAAATACACCACGGGAAAGCCGTAGGATGGAAATGTCAAAGGTCCCGCCACCCAAATCATATACCGCGTAAACGCCTTCTGCATTTTGATCTAAACCATACGCGACAGCTGCGGCTGTCGGTTCATTCAAAAGCCTTAAAACATTAATCCCAGCAATTTGTGCAGCATCTTTGGTAGCTTGCCGTTGCGCATCATCAAAATAAGCCGGCACTGTAATGACCGCGCCGACCAGTTCGCCGCCCATAGATTCTACGGCGCGGTCATGCAGTACCTTGAGGATATCAGCGGATACTTGTACCGGGTTAACGGTACCAGCCGCTGTTTCAATTTGGATCACGCCATCGCGCGGCACAAAACGGTAAGGCGTGTTTGCCGCATAAGACACATCACTTAAGCTACGCCCCATAAAGCGTTTCACTGAGCTGATGGTATTTTCTGGGTCTTCACCTTGTAGCGTTTTGGCGGCCCAACCTACGGTAGGACCCCGCTCGGCATGATAATTTACAATAGAGGGTAATAGGGCACGATCTTGTTCATCGTTAAGCACCTGTGGCACACCATCACGGATGGTGGCGACTAGCGAGTGAGTCGTCCCTAAGTCTATGCCAACCGCAAGACGTTGGACGATCTCTGGCTCAATGGTTTGTCCAGGTTCAGCGATCTGTAATAACACCCTTAATTCTCCAACAATTCGTACGCGCTGTTAATTTCGGCCATCAAGCGGTCTAGGAAACGTATTTGTTTCAGTAGGTCTGCGGCCACAGTAAAGCGTTGTTCAACGTCCAGAAGGTTGCCCAATATTTCCATATGGGCATCAAGTTCCTTTTTTATGCGCCGGCCTAATTTATCAAGCTCGGCAATATCACGGCTTTGAACTGTATCTTGCAGCTCTTCCCGCCACTCCATCTGTTCCATTAAAAATTCGGCAGACAGGCCATTGGCATGGCCTTCTTCATGAGTTTCTATGCCCTTGATACGGAGCAGATAACTGGCCCGATCCAAGGGTTTTTTTAAAGTTTGATAGGCTTCATTGGCCAATGTCGCCCATTGCATAGAATGGCGACGCTCAGCGTCGCCTAAATGCGCGGTTTTATCGGGATGAACTTGACGTTGTAAATCACGGAAATTGGTATCTAATGAGCCCATATCTATGTGAAATTTTGGCGTCAACGCGAAGATCTCAAAATAATCAGAATTCTTTAACGGTGCATTCATCACATTCATCACGATACTCCTAGATGTTGAAACTTTCTCCGCAACCGCATTCGGCCTTAACATTAGGGTTATTGAATTTAAAACCTTCGTTCAAGCCTTCGCGGACAAAATCCAACTCTGTGCCGTCCAGGTAGACCAAGCTTTTTGGATCGATGACCACAGTGGCACCAAAATCTTCAAAAAGCTGGTCTTCGGAAGTTGTTTCATCAACAAATTCCAAGGTATACGACAAACCGGAACAGCCGCTGGTTTTGACACCTAAGCGCACGCCTACGCCACTACCACGTTTTACCAAGTATTTTTGTACTTGCTGCGCTGCTTTTTCCGTTAAGGTTACTCGCATAAATTATCCTTTATCTTTCAACAATTACTGAGTGACTAAGCTCATATTGAGAATGAGCTTCCGCAGCCACAAGTCGTGGTGGCGTTCGGATTTTTAATCATAAAACGGGCGCCTTCCAGACCTTCCTGGTAATCGATCTCCGCACCATTGAGATATTGGAAGCTCATTGAATCGACCAATACCATAACGCCATCTTTTTCAACAACGATGTCGTCTTCATTGACACCTTCTTCAAAAGAAAATCCGTATTGGAATCCGGAACAACCACCACCAGATACATAAACACGGAGCTTCAACGCGGTATTACCTTCCTCGTTGATTAGCTCACTAACCTTGCTGGCCGCATTACTGGTGAATATCACGGGTGAATTATCGAAAACTTCGGCTACGACTGCGTTCATTACTGTATTCTCCTCGTTGGGGATCAAGCGGCTGGCTTGTGAATCTCATAGCTTTCTTCACTGGCTACTTCACGTTTTGCGTGATAGTCGGTGATAGCGGCTTTAATTGCATCTTCGGCAAGCACAGAGCAATGGAGTTTAACCGGTGGCAATGCTAATGCTTCAGCGATTTCACTATTTTTGATAGCCAACGCTTCATCAACTGTTTTACCTTTAACCCATTCGGTAACTAATGAGCTGGAAGCAATCGCTGATCCGCAGCCATAAGTTTTAAACTTTGCGTCTTCAATGATACCGTCATCATTGACTTTA
The DNA here is from genome assembly GCA_041660045.1 of Methylococcaceae bacterium. Lineage (GTDB taxonomy): Bacteria > Pseudomonadota > Gammaproteobacteria > Methylococcales > Methylomonadaceae > WM-3-3. The sequence goes on from JBAZXA010000015.1 coordinate 2,350, forward strand.
ATTTGCAGCTTCATCACGTCGCCGCAAGAAGGTTGGCCAACTATACCAGTGCCAACATCAGTGTCTTCTTTATCAAAAGAACCAACATTACGTGGGTTTTCATAATGATCTATAACTTTATCGCTGTATGCCATGTTCTTACTCCTTATTTATATGAGGATAGTAGTACTTTGTTTATTAATGCGCCGCTGCCCATTGGACTTGGCTGATATCAATACCTTCTTTATGCATTTCCCAAAGTGGGGAAAGGTCACGCAGGCGCATCACTTCGCGTCTAAGCAGATCAACTGAATAATCAACTTCAGCTTCTGTTGTGAACTTACCGAACGAGAACCGGATCGAGCTATGTGCTAGCTCATCGCTACGGCCGATCGCTTTTAATACATGCGATGGCTCAAGGCTGGCCGAAGTACAAGCTGAACCACTGGAGACCGCCATATCTTTAATGGCCATCATCATGGATTCGCCTTCGACGAAATTAAAACTAATATTGAGGTTATGGGCAACCCGTTGCTCCATATCACCGTTGACATAAATCTCTTCAAGATCTTGTAAACCCGCTAACATTTTATCGCGGAGTGCACGGATACGGTTGCATTCGTCCACCATTTCTTCGCGGGCCAAGCGGAAGGCTTCACCCATACCGACAATTTGATGGGTCGCCAATGTGCCTGAGCGTAAGCCGCGCTCATGACCGCCGCCATGCATCATGGCTTTTAAACGGACGCGTGGTTTACGGCAAACATATAAGGCGCCAATGCCTTTAGGGCCATACGTTTTGTGCGCCGAGAACGACATCAAGTCTACCGGCAGGGCTTGTAAATCAATAGCTACTTTACCCGTGGCTTGCGCGGCATCAACATGGAAGATCACACCGTTTTCGCGGCAGATGGCCCCTAAAGCGGCAACATCTTGAATGACGCCAATTTCATTGTTGACATACATGATAGAGGCCACAATAGTGTCTTTACGGATCGCAGCCTTAAATTTTTCCAAATCAACCAAGCCATTTGGCTCAGGATCCAGATAAGTCACCTCAAAACCTAAGCCTTCCAGCTCACGCATGGTATCCAATACCGCTTTGTGTTCCGTTTTAAGGGTAATCAGATGTTTGCCTTTAGTGTCGTAAAAAAGCGCGGCACCTTTAATGGCCAAATTGTTCGACTCAGTAGCGCCGGATGTCCAGATAATGTCTTTAGGGTCTGCATTAACCAAACGGGCTACTTCTTCACGTGCATTTTCTACCGCCTTTTCAGCGTCCCAGCCAAAACTATGGGAGCGGCTGGCGGGATTGCCAAAAGACTCCGTCAGGTAAGGGATCATTTTTTCTGCCACACGGGGGTCAACAGGGGTTGTGGCTGAATAATCCAGATAGATCGGTAGCTTCATGAGCATTGTCTCCAAAGATAGATTTGCAATAAAGCAAGCAGGGTTCTTTACTGCTTTTCCTAAAACTTATAGCAAGCTCTGTACCAATTAAAAAATACACGCATAAGGCAATGTATCTAATAGGAAAAATGCTTGTTTGAGGGAAACTTGCATTTGTCGCATTTCTTACAATGTCAGACTAAACCCACCAATTTCGTCATAAATGCAACGCCATTGAGGTAGCCTTTAAAACCCCGGAAGCTTTGCTAATCTCAATGGTTTAGTGCTTTTACAACAGCGCAGCTAGGGCGTTTGCTTTTATTTCGGGTATGCCCAGTCTTAGCTGGCAAACACCAGCACACACGCCGTTGGCTAAAATTTTTTGATCTTGATATTGTGTTTTTGCAAGGCATAACCCATTTGCCGCGGGGTCATGTTTAAAAGCCGCGCCGCCTTAGCCTGCACCCAGCCGGATTGCTCTAAAGCCCAGATAAAACGCTCGCGCCCACCCTTAGGTTCCAGCATTATGTGATCTTGCTCATCGGCACCCAGTTCATCCGCTATTGCCGCCGGCATAGGCGCATTAACCACATGCAAATTGGGTACAGAACTTTGCCCGGAGGCCCGCCAAACCCGCCCTAGCGCCAAACTAAAACATTTATCATGCTGGCAGGGCAGATCCTGCGCGGTGATGGCTTGGCCATTGGACATGGTCGCGGTGCGCTCAACGCAATTTTCCAATTCGCGGACATTGCCGGGCCAATAACACTCTGAGAAGATTTTCATGGCTTCCGGCAAAATCGCCAAATCACGCTTGTTGACCTGGTTAAACTTATCCAGAAAATGCACCGCCAGCATAGGGATATCATCACGCCGGTCGCGTAATGGCGGCAAGACAATAGTGACCACATTAAGCCGGAAATAAAGGTCGGCCCGAAACTCACCAACAGAGACCGCTTCTTCGAGGTTACGGTTGGTTGCCGCTATCAAGCGGACATCAACACGGATGGATTTACTGCCGCCGACGCGCTCAAATTCACGCTCCTGCAAAACCCGCAATAACTTGGCTTGAAAGGCCGGTGATATCTCACCAATTTCATCCAAAAACAAGGTGCCACCATGGGCACTCTCAAAACGACCTTTACGTTCGTTTTGGGCGCCAGTAAACGCGCCTTTTTCATGCCCAAACAACTCTGATTCCAATAGTGATTCGGATAAGGCCGCGCAATTTACCCGAATGAACGGCGCTTTATTTCTAGCACTTAAATTATGGATGGACTGGGCGATCATTTCTTTGCCGGTACCGCTTTCACCACGCAGCAATACCGTTGAATTCACTACCGCAGCACGCTGTACCTCGGAAAAAATATCTTGCATGCACGCGCTTTGGCCGATGACATCCCCTGTAAACGGCTTGCTGCGGTTTTCTTTTTGCAACTGGTAGGTTTCTGCCAATAGCTGCGTACGTTCTGTGGCGACCAATTCGTGCAAATGCAAAGTCTGGCCTACCAAATCCGCCACCATCTTAAGAAAGCGCATATCATGTTGGATATAGCCCGGGTGGCTAGTAGTTTCCCGATCAGCACTCAACACGCCAACAACCTTGCCAGCAGCTTTGATGGGCACGCCAATAAAAGCAAATTTGCGCTCATCGGAAAGGTCCCGTGACCCGGTTTTATTAAGGAATAAGGGTTCGTTAGCGATATCTGGCACCACGATGGCAGTGCCCATTTTGACAATCTTCCCAATCACGCCTTCACCTAATTGAAAGCGCCCCCGGTTAATCTCATCCTGGGATAGGCCAACAGCCCCGACAACATGGATTTCGTTATTATGCTGCAGCATGCTGACCATGGTGCGGCGAAGCTGAAGATGGGAAGACAGGATATTAAGAATCTGTCTAAGCGATTTTTGTAAATCCAAGGACGAGCAGAGAATCTTGCTAATTTCGTAAATCGAAGATAATTCAATATCACTTTGATTTTCTGCAAGCTGTGAACTCATAAACGAACCCCTAAGGTTTTAAATAGCCATGACAAGACAGTTAAAATTATACTGCCATGCCTATAATTATGACTGTTTACAAGCGTAATTTGCTACCAAGTCAAATTGACCACCTTAAATTTAACTCTCCTTACCCGCCTTTAAACGCATAACCATAATAAAAACTTTAGCGGCTATTCTTCCGCTGCCGTCTCACAAATGCTTAATGCCGCGTCACAGCTAGAACAGCGCGGCGCACGGTGCGCTGCCGATATGGCGGCCTCATTTTCAAGCACTTCAATACGCTCCATCAGACAAGCAATGGCCTGGCCAACCACATCGGGGATCCGGTGATGGTCAAGGTCGATTTTATGCGGGTTCATTTTATCGCTTTGCTTACTTTGGACTATTCTAGCCGGCATGCCGACGACCGTTTGATTGGATGGCACATTTTCAACCACCACCGAATTAGCCCCTACGCGCACGTTATCGCCTAAGGCTATCGCCCCTAAAATTTTGGCCCCGGCCCCCACTAGGACGCCATTGCCCAAGCTAGGATGGCGCCGGCCTTGATGCCAACTGGTGCCGCCCAAGGTCACACCATGGTATAAGGTGACATCATCGCCAACCACCGCCGTTTCGCCAATAACAACGCCAGCACCATGGTCAATAAAAAAACGCCGGCCAATAACAGCGCCAGGATGGATATCGATATTGGTCCAAAACCGTGTTAAAAACGACAACATGCGGGCAATATATTTAAACCCGGACAGCCATAAACGATGGCTTAGACGATGCGCCAATATGGCATGCACGCCAGGATAAGTGGTCAACACCTCCAGTAAATTGCGGGCAGCCGGATCCCGGCCAAACACACACTGCATGTCTTCCCGCCACTCACTCGGCAGGCTCCGCCATGGTAGCCGTGGGTTTTGGCTGCGCTGGTTAGCACTTTGTTGTGCCTCAGCGTTATCTTTTGCCATAAAAGCTGTTATTTTTTGTGAGAGCTCACTCATATCTCATACCGAAATACTAATGTAGAAAAGTACCGGCACCACACCCATTGATCTTAATCCTAAGCAGCGACCACCCCATAAAAGCTGTGCCACTGCCGCCATCGTAGGTGCTGCCCATGTACCGCCGACGGCTTTCATACCACCGTCCAAACCTCAATTTAACGCCGCCCCCTAACTATCAAGGAAGCAAGCTATAGCTGACTAAACCAGCCAGCTTATCCGATAACCCAGCCACTGTTTAGGCGCACGGGGTTACTTGACCTATCTGTTAAAGAATCTAACCGTTACGGCAAGTGCGTATAAAACCATCCAGCCTAACGGTAAACGGGCGCCCTAGACTTAAGACGCCGCCAACGAAAGATCCACTTGTTTATACACAAAATAGGGTTTTGACTCGCCGCGGATCACCGCCTCATCAACCACTACTTTTTCAACACCATCCATCGACGGTAAGTCATACATTGTTTCCAGCAGCGCTTGTTCTAAAATGGAACGCAAACCCCGGGCACCGGTTTTCCGTTCTATCGCCTTATTGGCGATAGCGCTCAAGGCTTCAGCACGAATTTCAAGCTTGGCATCTTCCATTTCGAAAAGTTTGCCATATTGTTTCGTAATGGCATTCTTAGGTTCAGTCAGGATTTGCACCAATTGCGTTTCATCTAGCTCGTCCAGCATGGTCATCACCGGCAAACGGCCGACAAATTCAGGAATCAACCCGTATTTGATCAAGTCTTCTGGCTCAACCTGTTGCAAGACATCGCTGCTGCTCTTTTTTTCATCTTTGCTTTTAACGTCTGCAGAAAAACCAATCCCTGATTTTTCAGTCCGGTAGCGGATGGTTTTTTCCAGCCCGGCGAACGCACCACCACAAATAAATAATATATTTTTGGTGTCGACTTGTAAGTTGACCGAATCCGGATGTTTACGCCCACCTTGTGGCGGCACCGAAGCAATCGTACCTTCTATTAATTTCAATAAGGCCTGTTGCACGCCCTCACCGGACACATCGCGGGTAATTGAGGTGTTTTCAGATTTACGTGAAATCTTATCAATTTCATCAATATAGATTATGCCGGTTTGGGCTTTTTCAATATCGCTATCACATTTTTGCAAGAGCTTAAGCACTATGGTTTCAACATCTTCGCCCACATAGCCCGCTTCAGTCAGCGTTGTCGCATCAACAATCACAAACGGGACATTCAACAACCTAGCCAAGGTTTCTGCCAGCAAGGTTTTACCGCTACCCGTCGGCCCAATCAATAAGACGTTGCTTTTGGTCAGCTCAACATCATCACCGGTTGTTAATGAGTTCAAGCGCTTATAATGGTTGTAAACCGCGACCGAGAGGATTTTTTTAGCTTGGTCTTGACCGATAACATACTCATCTAACGTACGTTTGATTTGGTGGGGCGTGGGTAATTTCTTGTCGTTTTCTGAAACGGCACGGTCTTGTGCTTCTTCACGGAGAATATCGTTACAGAGATCAACGCATTCATCACAAATAAACACCGACGGGCCGGCAATTATTTTATGTGCTTCATGCTGGCCTTTGCCGCAAAATGAACAGTACAGTAAGTGTTCGTCATCACTGTTTTTACTATTGCTTCTTCCATCGCTCATTGCCACCTCGATATAAAGGAGTCAGAAAAACCAATTGTTTGCCCCTTTTTGCTGTGCTGCAAATGCAAAAAATTGGGTGATTTTTAGCTATTCCAGCAATTTTCTTGCCATTCTAAAAACATGCCTATCATTATGAAAAATAAAACTATTTATTTTTTTACCTAATCTACTGCACACACTAAAACCAACAAGAACAGAACAATTTGTTCGGTTCCAAACAATTTGTAATCAAAATTTCCCGCGGACCTCAGCATTTGTTATGTTTACGACAGGGAAATTTTCAGTTTTGCCCGCTAAGCCGCCTACAACAAGCCATAAATATTATTAGTTTCAATAGTTTATTATTGAATTTTTTAATGGCATTTTTTTTGCTTAACTTAACGATGTGTTAGCAGTTTATTAGCAATAATATGGATACCCAACTCGACTGGTCGGCCTACGAAAATTATGGTAGCGGTGATGCCTTCGCCCAAGTGCCAGTTGCCGGCGGCCCTTATGGCAAAGCTGCAGCGGTATGCATCGGCAACCGGCAATGCCAACGCACTGAACAAGGGGTGATGTGTCCAAGCTTCCGTATTGGCCAAAATCCGGTACATTCCACGCATCACCGGGCTAAAACCTTAAAAGCCGCACTTAATGGCGATTATGGCAACCAGCCTTTTATTGGCCCTGAAATATTGGAAGCCATGGATTTATGCGTTGGTTGCAAAGGCTGCAAACGGGAATGCCCAAACGGCGTCGATATGGCCTCCTTACGTGTTGAAGCCCTCGCCCAACGCTGGCAAACGCTAGGTAAAGTACCCTTGCGCGAACAGCTCATTGCGCGTTTGCCACGTTATTTAGCGGCCTCCCCGTTGCTAATCCGTGGCCTTAGCGCATTGCGTAAACGCTTACCAGGGCTAGCCCAGCTCGGCGAACGCTGGCTAGGCATAGCTGCGCAACGGGCCTTACCCGATATTGCCAAACACAGTTTCCTGGCCAGCCAAACAGCCCGCATTATGGGTGCTGCCGACGGTACTGAAGTTGCCCTGCTAATTGATACTTTCTCAAACCATTTCTCGCCCGAAGTGGCACAAGCCGCACTAGAATTATTAGTCGCTGGCGGCTACCGGGTGCATTTAGTACAAGCTTTAGAGGGCCAACGGCCTTTATGCTGTGGCCGTACTTTCTTATCCAATGGCTTGGTCAAAGAAGCCCGCGAGGAGGCTTTACGCACAGTTGCCGCGGTGTTGCCTTATGCGCAAAAAAATATCCCGGTTATTGGCTTGGAACCCTCATGCCTGCTAATGTTGCGCGATGAATATTATACCTTGGAGCTAGGCCCTGAAGTACCCAAGATCGCTAAATCAGCGCTGCTATTGGAAGAGTTTTTGGCCCGCGAACACGATGCCAAACAACTCAAGCTCAGCTTTAAGTTAGCACCAGATACCCATGCGGTTATCCATGGCCATTGCCACCAAAAAGCGTTTGGCGCAATGAAGCCCATGCGTAAGCTATTAAACCTGGTCAACGGCTTAAGCAGTGAATTTATTGAATCAAGTTGTTGCGGCATGGCCGGCGCATTTGGTTACGAGGCCGAACATTACCAGGCCTCTTTACAGATGGCCGAACTGTCCTTGCTGCCTAGCGTGCGCGCCGCCAAGCCAGAAACATTAGTGATAGCGAACGGAACCAGCTGTCGGCAACAAATCCAAGACGGGACACAACGTGATGGCCTCCATTTGGCGCAGGTTCTCCGGGCTGCCTTGGACTTGCCATCGGCTTAGGTAACTACAATTTTTAGGAGTCTTTAAATGCACGATACGGTCATTGTGGGTGGCGGTTTATGTGGCTTGATGCTGGCCAATAGGTTACAGCGGGAAGGACGGCCTTATGTCTTGTTTGAAGCCCGTCCACGTTTAGGCGGACGCATCTTATCGGTTACTTCAGAAACGACAAACGCGGCTTTAGACTTAGGGCCAACTTGGTTCTGGCCCGAACAGCAGCCACGGCTCACCAAGCTGATTGCTGAACTGGGCTTAAGCAGCTTTCCACAGCACGATAGCGGCACAGTGCTGCGTTTACCCGCGGCTGACGGCAAGCTTGAATCCTTGGAAAATAATGATTTGCATGGTGGTGCACAGCGCCTTGAAGGCGGCATGGCTGCCTTGATACAAGCCTTGGCCTCAGGCTTACCCGCCGACAACATAAAACTTGGCCACGTGTTGACCGCTATCGAAGAACGCGGCGAACAAATTGCCTTACATTTCCGTTCCGAGGCCGGTGAAATCAGCATTGAAGCCCACCGCGTGGTGCTAGCCATCCCACCTAGGCTATTGGCCGAACACATCAGCTTTAAACCGGCACTGGCCGAAGAAACTGTACTGGCACTACAAAACACAGAAACCTGGATGGCTGCCCAAGCAAAAGCCTTAATGGCTTACAGCCGGCCATTTTGGCGTGACGAAGGCTTATCGGGCAATGGCTCTGCAGAGCACGAACAAGCCGTCCTAGGTGAGATTTTTGATGCCTGTAATGGCGATGCCAGTCAAGCGGCACTGGGCGGCTTTATTGCACTATCACCCAGCCAACGCGAATCTTTCCAAATTGGCCTACCCATGTTGATCCGCAGCCAGCTGGTGCAGTTTTTTGGCACCGATGCTGAACACGGCGACCTGCATTTACAAAACTGGGCTACTGAACCGTTTACCTGCAGCGCCTTGGATTTAGAGCCCTCCTATAGCGAACCAGAATATGGTAATCCGTACTTACAACAAGCATATTGGAACCATAAGCTGTATTTAGGCGCTTCCGAAACCGCACGCTACGGCGGCGGCTATTTAGAAGGCGCCTTGGATGCGGCCGCGCGCATATATGAACAATTCACCTTGTCGCCTTGCTTACATGCCCATGAAAACCGCCGCTGCGTTATCCGTTTTAGCGAATGGGTCAACACGCACCGTGGCCAAGCACAAGCATCCTATCAACGTTACTTAAACCAACACTTAGCAGAACAGCAACGTGAACAGCTCACCCAACGGACGCTGTTGGCAACTGTTGATGACATTTATGCCAAGGCCTTGCAATTTATAGATGAATTGGCTTTTGTTGACGGCGTGGAAGTGGTTGCTAATGGCCGCTCTGACTTGACCCCGCATCTATTGGCACCGTTCACGGGTTTTAATGAAGCTTTGTTGAGTGGGGCGCTGGAATTTAACCGCACCTCTTGTGCAATATCAAACTTTGGCTTGGAACACAAACCTAGCGATGAATACGTCAACACTATCCGGCGTGATCTTGCCGCAGCTTGGCGTGAATTTGCACTAAATGTAAACACTTTGCTGGTCAAACGTAGCGCCAGCCTTCCTGAACCGGTTTAACACAAGGATTAATACATGCTTTATGTAGTCGAGGTACCTCACGAAGGCCGTGCTAAATCTTGGTTTGCCTTTGATAAAGAAGACTTTATGCGTAAAGTCTACGCCACCCAAGCCGACAGTAATGAAGTTATTTTTGCCAGCACAACTGCTCGCGAACAATTGGAACGCTTAGCTGCGGCCACAGACAGCCCGGCACTTGCCGCTGAACAGGCCCTACTACAAAGCCTTGCCGAACAACATGGTTTGGACACTGTGCTCTATCGTGCCGATCCTTTGTTAGGTAACGCTGTTTATCAAACCGAAGCCATCGATGAATTCGACGCCTGCATCACCGCCATCGCCAAAGGCCTTAAGGTCTGCCGCATATATGGTTCTGAGACGGCCGCCGTCAACGCACTTTACAGTGACCCCATCTACGATCCGGTTGACGAGTTTTATACACATATGGCATTGCGTGAGCAATTGATCGCCATGGAAGTCATTACCGATGACCTTTAACCCTTATAACCTATACAGGGCATCATGAAACTTCAAATTGAACGTGGTTATGTAGAAACCATCATCAGTGAATATCCTGAACTGTCTTCGTTAAAAGATCAGCTCAAATTTGGCAATAAGGTTGAAGTCGCATTTGCCCAATTATCGGATGATGTTATCACCCGTCTTGAGTCGCTTTATAACAAGGCCGGCCCTAATATGCGGGCTTCTGCGGCGCAACTGGCAACATTGCGCAAAGCCCGTAATGATGATGGCATCAAATTCCAAGCCGAAGAGCTGGAAAAAGTGCTGCCCTCCATGGCCCGCTATTTGTTGACCGACGGCATCCGGGGCTGGTTATTCTCCATTAATGTCACCAACAAACCCATGCCGTATGTTGTGACCCGTTTGGACTATATTCCAGCATCCAATGACGAGACCGGTAAAGTGGTGGTTGAATTAAAGGCCAATGCCAAAGCCACTTTATTCACCACTAGTTTTAGGATCAATACCAGCGATATTAGCGGCAGGACCATCAGTGAAATACTGGCTGAAAAAGGCTTCCTAAAAGAAACCCCAGAGCTGATTGCCAGCCATGATGAAACCAGTGACCGCTACTTTGAATGGCGGGCACGCTATGGCGCCCAATTTTCCGGCCAAGGTACCGGCTTTTATGCCGAAGACCCCTCCGCCAGCCACCGCAATACCGATTGGTCGCGCAAAGACATAGTCGTACTCTCCACCGGCGGCGGCAACGCCCGCTTAGTCAACGATGAGAGCGTACTGACCAACCGCAACCTAACCATGGACGCCCCTGGCGATGTACTCGGGCCATATTTGCGCAAAGCCTCCAAAAGCAACCAGTTTGAAGCGGAAGATGAAGTACAGGAATCGCAAGATGCCATTCCTAAAGGCATGTTCACACAAATGCCGATACACCCTTATTTATTTATGTTCCATCTGGAGCTGCATCATTACTTATGGGTGCATGTCAACGACCTAACACCTTACCAGTACCAACCTGAACTGAAAGAAAAATTGGTGTTACCGGAAGAACAAACCGACCTCATCGATATCTTGACGGCAGAAATGGATGTCTTGATGGACGATATTGTAGCCGGCAAATCTGGCGGTACTACAGTATTATGCGCAGGCCCCCCAGGGGTTGGTAAAACCCTAACCGCGGAAGTTTATTCCGAACTGATCCAGCGGCCATTGTACCGGGTACATTCCGGCCAGCTTGGCCTTAATGTCGCGGCCATGGAAACCACGCTTAAGGAAGTGCTGATCCGGGCCCAACGCTGGGGTGCAGTTATGTTGATCGATGAGGCCGACGTTTATATCCGTCGCCGGGATGACAATATGACAGCCAACGCTATCGTTGGCGTGTTCCTGCGCGTGCTGGAATACTTTAATGGCCTGTTGTTCTTAACCACTAACCGGGTGGATGATATTGATGAAGCTATTGTCTCCCGCTGCATCGCACTGATTAAATTTAACCCGCCTGATGCCGAAGCACGTTATAAAATTTGGCAGGTTATGACCCAACAATTCGGCTTACAAGTGGAAGCACCTTTACTGGAAGAACTCGTGCAACATTTTCCAACAGCTAGCGGCCGTGACATTAAAGGTCTGGCCAAATTAGTGGCCAAATTTTGCAGCCAAAAACAACTGCCCCCGGATTTGGCGATTTTTAAGCGCTGCTCGATCTTCCGAGGCATGGATATCGCCAACCCTTAACCTATTAGGCCCCAATATCAAGACCCATTGGCCCCATTTATTCGCTGACTTTTTTGTGAGACCTGAATCATGAATTATGCTTTTGCCCCAGATCCGGTCGTGACGTTGCTGGCTATGTCGAGCAACCCTTATCCGGTGCGCCGCCTTTACTGTACTAGCCGTAACTACACCGGACATGAACAAGACAAGGCCGCGGCCCCTGACCTGGAACCTTTCTTTTTCATGAAACCGGCCAGCACCATAGTCCAAAATAACTCTGTGCTGCCTTACCCAAGCAAAACCAGCAGCTTACAAGCAGAAGTCCAGCTGGTGGTAGCCATATCCCGTGGCGGTACCAATATTCCAGCGGATAAGGTTAATTACGATTATGTCTTCGGTTATGCCGTGGGTCTGGATATGACCCGCCGTGACTTGCAAGATAGCGCTTGTGGACTAGGCCAGCCCTGGGAATTTGCCAAAGGCTTTGACCATTCTGCACCGTGTTCTGCGATTACACCTGAGTTTTATTCCGGTATCGTCGATAAAGGTAAAATTGAACTGAAAGTAAATGGCGAAGTACGGCAAAGTGCCGACCTAAGTGAAATGATCTTGAAAATACCTGAAATGGTCAACTACTTGTCAACCTTGTTTGAGCTGCGCCCAGGTGACCTGATTTATACCGGTACACCAACCGGCGGTAGCCTTGTCAAGCCAGGTGATAAGCTTGAAGCAACCATTGCAGGACTAGAACCACTAATTATTGGCATAGGCTAAACGCATAATTTTAATGACCCATCCAGGAGGTTGAAATGACAGTTATATTCCGTTTTGAAGGAAACCATATCCCATTAGCATCTGAAAAAGAGATCGAAGCGGGCACCATAGCAGCCAAAGAGGTGTTTGCCCAAAACCAAGCCGACCCTATCGCCTGTGCCGAGGCGCAAGCTAAGCTAGAGCGTGACGAACTAATGACCCGTGAGGAAGCCTTGCTTTGTGTCATTTGGGAAGAAGCCAATGATGCCGCTTTCCGTCAGATCACCTTAGGCTGGCTGATCCGCGGTGATGTCGACATCAAAATGGTGATCTCAAGCGAAACTGCTGCGGCCGAACCCGTTGCTGTCTCCGGTTAACCCCTAAATCTACTGACACCAAGCTATGACCGTTGAACAATTGATTGAGGCTTTACAAACAATGCCTAGCCAGGCGGTCGTGCTTTTTGAAGGCGACAATGGTTATTCCCTAGTCGCAGGCGTTAATCTTGAAAAAAATGACGATGGCCACCCCGATGAGGTCATCTTATACCCTGATATGAACGAATAAAATAAAGCCAGCCCATGAAATTCTATATGACCCCGGGGTCCTGCACGACAGGTATCCACATTCTGCTCGAAGAGATTGACCTACCTTTCGAAGCTTACATTATGAATTTACCGGCTGAAGACCACTATCGCCCTGATTATATTGCCGTTAATCCAAAATCCACCATCCCCACCTTAGTCCGCGATGATGGCTCCTCCATTACTGAATTCCAGGCTATTGCCTGGTGGCTGGCACGCCACTACCCCAAGGCTAAATTATTGCCTGCGGATATTGAAAGCGAAGTTAGGGTTATTGAAATGATGGATTATGTGGTGGGTACCGTGCATATGCAGGGCTTTGCACGGCTGTTTACAACCGCCAACTTTACCCCACCAGGTGCTGATGAGGCGGCCGTGAAAGAACAGGGCGAAAAAATAATCCATAAAGCTTTCACTATCATCGATGCCATACTAGCCAATAAAGACTATGTCGTTGGTGAGTTTTCCATTGCTGACGCCGCCTTGTTTTATGTCGAGTTTTGGGCAGATAAGCTTAAGATGGCATTGCCGCCAAATTGCAGCGCGCATTACCAACGCATGTTAACGCGTCCAGTAGTGCAACGCGTGCTAAGAGAGGAAGGTTATCGGTAACCTAAGCGCTACTGACTAGCCTTATTAATTATTAGAATCAGCCAAATAACAGGCGAAAAGCGCCTGAAAGGAGCACATTATGTCAGAAACTTATACCTTAATTACCGAAGGCAAACAATTCGCGCTGTCCTCTAGCGCTGATGGCTTAGCTTATCGGCTCTTTAACAAAGAGGACAATAGCACGGCACATTTGGAAGGCGATGACGCGGCCGCTTTTTCTAGCGAATACGATTCCATGAAAAGCCAATTCACCACCTATGATGCCGACCAATTATTGGCCCAACTTTGGGATCAAGGCGGTTATTCGTGGATGGCTACGCCGAATGAAGAAGAATGACGGATAATTAAATTATCCGCCATCTGGCTTAGCGGCTTGGTTAACTGCCAGCTATATCGACCTGCACCATACCGTCTTCGATACGCAATGGATATTCCTTCAGTTCCCAGCCGGTAGGTTGCAGGCTTTTTCCTGTACGGCCTTCAAACACCCAACCATGGGCACCACAGTACAGTATCCGGCCATTAAAATCCCCCCTCGCCAAAGACACGCCCTCATGCGGACAAGCAGCTTTAAATGCCCTAGGCTCGCCACCGTCTGGCCATATGATAATAATTTCCAGATTACCTGCCATACAGGGAACCAATTCACCTTCCGCCAGAAAGCTTTGTTTACAAACAGTGGTATAAGCCATTACAGGGTTCCTTCTTTAAACTGGCGACTTCATAATGTGCCAGGGATATAGTGATTGCCGATAGGCACTGAAAACATAGCGACAGTAACCCGTATTATTTTATCAACTGGCAGCTTCAACCGAACCAGTAAAATCCATGACCGTTACCTCGCCTTCCCCATCAATAATTTCAGCATGTGTCAGCTGGCCATCATTATCGTAAGTGTAACGGTGTTCCATCTCTATTTCGTTATAGACAATTTTTTCTAGCCTAAGCAAACGTTCCTCGGCATCAAAATAACCCCGAAAAAAGGTGTTCCGGTTGCCCAGTTGCGTATCATCTAATTCATTGAGTAGTTTTAAGGGGAGTTTGACACCCGTATAAGTTACAAAATGTCGGCATTTACAGGATATTTCCTCAACCATGGGCTTAACTGCCTCCTTACTCGAAATAGCTAAAATTTTCTCACACTATGTCTTGAATAGCTATGTCTGAAAACCGACAAACACGACTTACAAAGCCCACATAACACAGGATTATTATATATAAATATTTGATATTTATATGTTTATAAATAGGCATAATTATTGCTTAACTATTAATAATTTTTGTTAAGCCGAGGCGTCACCCTATGTTTAGTAAGGCCTGTGATTTAAGTGAACTGAAAGAAGGTAAGTATGATATTGCGGCTGTCAACCGCGTCCTAGTCCTATTGGTTTGGGCTACAGGCAGCGAACAACCCCGCGCCTTCCAAGGTATGTGCCCACATGACTACGAACCGCTAGCGGATGCCCGTTTTGATGGCACTACGGTTACTTGCCGGCATCATGACTGGGCCTTTAATGGCGTTACTGGCGCCTGCATTAAAGGCCAACCCTGTACCTTGGCCGAATATCCTTTGAAAATTGAAGGCGATGAAATATTGGTCGACACTGACGGTGTTGTACCTAATCGCGTTTAAACATTAAGGCTTGCCGTCGCTGTCTGTAGATAAGCTGCTATGAAAATCACTACGATCTTAGTTGACGAAATCCCTAAAGCCGTTGTGAAACCTATAGACACTAAAGATTTAAGGCGTTTTCTTAAAAATGGTAATGCTTACCTTTCTGCTGGCAATGAAGATGCCAACATTACCCACCGGGAAGCAGATGATGCTGAAAGCGAGCGCTGGCGCTCGGCTTTCCGTTTGCACACGGCCTGGGGTGGTGATGAAGATGGCTTCTTTGGCATCCCGTTGTAATTGGAATCATAGGGTTAGGTGACAAATATGCCATTGCTTAAGATTGAAGAGGCGGGGGTTGCTGTATTAACGCTGACAGAAGGCATTGAAGAAGAAGATTTCTTCAGGTCCAGGCTGACTAAGCAAGAGGTTTGCCGGCAAATAACCATATTAAGCCACGCAACCCTTGATATACCTGCTGTAACGCGGGACGGACTACCGGAAATTAATTGGCAAACATGGTTTGCTATTGCAGAACATCCCACGCCTGATAATCAACAACTATGGCTGGCCATCTCCGAGCTTATCCCGACAACCTTGTTATGGCTACGGGTGTACCGCACCCAGCAACCCGAACTCTTTAACCCTGTCTCGGCCTAATGTCAGCCAGCGCATACGCTCAGCCCACCCCGGCCTTGCCAATTGACAACGCCGCCGGGGCAAAGCCATCCGCTTCTGCAAGCGGTGTGGCTTATTCTTTAGCGGATTTGCCGTTCAAAAATTCCTTTGCCCGGTTACCGAAAGCCTTTTATAGCCGTTCACGCCCTAAAACACTACCGGAACCTTATCTGGTTGCCGTGAGCGGGGACGCCGCTGAATTGTTGCATCTTGACAGCAACGAATGCCAAAAACCTGAGTTTACCGAGTTTTTCTCAGGCAACCTCCCATTAGCTGGCAGTGACCCGCTCGCTGCGGTTTATTCAGGCCATCAATTTGGTGATTGGGTTGGGCAACTTGGCGACGGCCGGGCACATTTATTGGGCGAAATTACTACCGCTTATGGTGCTTGCGAGATCCAACTGAAAGGTTCAGGGCCAACTCCTTATTCACGCGGCTTTGATGGCCGTGCAGTGTTACGCTCATCAATCAGGGAGTTCCTCTGCTCAGAAGCGATGGCTGCCCTGGGCGTCCCTACGACAAGGGCGCTTTGCGTCATTGGCTCAGATTTTCTGATACAGCGGGAAAGCCCAGAAACAGCAGCTGTAGTAACCCGCTTGGCACCAAGTTTTGTGCGCTTTGGCTCTTTTCAGCATTGGAGCTCTCTGGATAAGGATGAAACCCTTAAACAGCTAGCCGATTATGTGCTGGAACACTTCATGCCCGCGTTACGGGATGAGGCTTATCCTTATCAAGCAATGCTACGTGATATTGCCATACTAACAGGCAACATGATTGCACATTGGCAAGCAGTAGGTTTTATGCATGGCGTTATGAATACTGACAACATGTCCGTGCTTGGGCTAACGTTAGATTATGGCCCCTTTGGCTTTATGGAAGCCTTTGATGCCGGCCATGTCTGTAACCATTCTGACCACTATGGCCGTTATGCCTACCGGACTCAACCGCGGGTTGCCAAGTGGAACCTCTATGCCTTTGGTGATGCCTTGGTCACGCTGATCGGACATCCGGATATTGCTAAAGCCATTATTGACGAACATTACGAAAGCGCTTACCAAACTACGTTTAGACGTTTGATGCAAGCCAAGCTCGGCTTTCAAACAGAGCATCCTGATGATGACAATTTTATTGCCGACATGTTTGGCTTTTTACAGCTGCACAGACCTGATTACACCTTATTTTTTCGTCTGTTAAGCCGTCTAACTGGTTCAATTGATACTGCTGGACAGCCCAAAATAGATGCACCAGTCCGTGATCTTTTTATTGACCGGGAGGCCTGCGACGTTTGGTTACGCAGCTGGCGTATGCGCTTACAGATGGAACAGTCCGTTGATAGCATACGCCAAAGCAGTATGCTGGCGGCCAACCCAAAATATATTTTACGCAACTGGGTTGCCGAATCGGCCATCCGTAAGGCGCAAACTAAAGATTTTTCTGAAGTTAATGCGGTGCTGCATTGTTTACAACACCCTTATGATGAAAACCCTGGCTTTGAACGCTACGCCGCATTACCGCCTGATTGGGCTAATGGGCTTTCAGTAAGCTGTTCTAGTTAAGCAATAAAGCACTGAATGATTATACCCTTTTTATTTACTTTTAATCTTGGAGACAAATAATGGATACTTACGATAATATTAAAACTGGCATGGTCTTATGTGACGGCGAACGTGCTGGCGGCTATGCTTTTGTTTGCCGTGGCCATGTATATACCTGCAAAGGTTGTGGTAACACAGGTTGCCGCCAAACTAAAGACGGTGGTTGCAACAAACAAGCCTTCAACGTTTCATTCAAATGTTTAAAATGCGGCGCATTAGGCCAGCAAGAAGCAACCACTGTCGACTATACCCAAACCCAACAATGGTTAAATCCTGATCAAAACACCCATTCTTGAGTTTTGGCATAGCGTTTTTTAAAAACGCTTAATGGGTTGGATGAGATTACTCATCCACCCGTAAGCGTAATAAATCTTTAGTCGCTGTCCGCATACGTTCACTAATCCCGAACGGGGTTGCATTGAAAGCATCGTTGGCAGCATCTAAAGCAGCTTTGGCAACCGCTGCCTCTTCTTCTGTCAATGGTATACGTCCTGCCATATAACGGGCATCCGGCATAGCCGTTATAATGGCCCGCACATTAGGATGCTCACTTAAATGCACTAGTTTCTCGCATTCTTTTTTGCCCGCAAGACAGATCGCACGGTCAATCACTTCAACCTTGCGGCCATCTTCCGTTGTTTTAATATATGTCGCCATGGTAATCCCCTATTGATCTTCCTTTGGTGGAACATAGCCTTCAGGAGCTGAAGCGCCGTCCCCGAACAAATATTTTTCCATCTCACTTAAAAGAAATTCTTTAGCTTTTGGTTCAAACATTGCCAATCGGTATTCATTTACCAACATGGTTTGATGCTGTAACCATTGTTGCCAAGCTTCTTTTGAGACATTGTCATAAATACGCTGCCCTAACACGCCTGGATAAGGTGCTCGATCCAGCCCAGACATTTCTTTATCAAACTTTACGCAATGGATCATTCGCGTCATATGAGGGCCTCTTAATTAACTTCGTTACAAGCTGTTTCCAACATTTTTTGTAATTGGCCATCCTGATGCAATTCAATCAGGATATCGCAACCACCAACTAACTCATTATTAATAAATAATTGTGGGAATGTTGGCCAATTTGAATAGCTTGGTAAGGTAGCGCGGATTGCAGGGTTAGCCAATACATCAACCGTGGCAAATTGGACACCACTATCTTTTAAAATTTGTGATGCTGTTTTAGAAAAGCCGCATTGTGGTGCTTGTGGCGTGCCTTTCATAAATAATATGACAGGGTTTGCTGCGATGGTTTGCTGTAAATCTTCCAAAATACTCATAAAAATTTTCCTTCTAAATTGCAATAAATGTAGAAATATTGGTTGTGTATTTCAAGTACCGACTGTATCTAAGGGATAGACAAGTTGTCACCTAACTTTATAGCCGCCTTTTCAAGGGTTTTTCAGTCAATCCTGTTTAATAATTGCTAAAATGACCTTCTTTTGCTGCTTGCTTCCTGCCTTTAGCAATAATATCAGCGGATTTTCCTGGCGCTACTGGTGCCGAAACCAGTTTTTCCATATTTAAGCTGCCACACGCAGGGCAAACTGGCGTGGTACTGCTCTTAATTAATAATTCGGACGTATTGTCACAATCAGTGCAACGATAGTCATAGATTGGCATTATTCCCCCGCTCCATTCAATATTGAACGTTATCATTCAAAAGACATTACTTAGCTTAACGTATAACACAAGCCTTGGCCAAATGTTGCTAGACCTTGTTAACAAAGCCATGGTTTATTAGCTATAATAGGTTTTAAACATAAAATTGAAAGCAATTTTTATGCCTGCTAATAATAGGACTGTTTCTATCATCCGCTAAGCTGTTTTACCCATAAAAAGTCATCATAATGCCCTTATTTTTAAGCGTAAAGTCCTTTTATTTGTCGTCTTTACGACATTAAAATGTAATGGATCAAACAATAGATAAGGCTTTTTGATCAATTTTTCTTCACCTCGCCCTACTAAATTATAAGCTAATAGCATTTACTGTAGCTTAGCGGAAAACAGGGTTAAATTAGCTCAGTTTGTTTTGAAGACTGTTAAATCACAACGGCAACGCAAAGGCTTTATAGTTTGGTAGCCATTAAAATATTTAATAAACTGTATGGCGTTTTAGCGTCTATCCCATGCATATAAGCCATTAGGGCAAAAGCACCTGCGCCAGAACCCTGAAAATAATTATCTCTAAGGCATTGCAGTGCGGTACGCCCTGTATCGTGGGTATTTGCACCGGCATCATAAAACAATTGTAACCAATTATTAACAACGTCTTTATCGTCATAACTCATGGTATCCACGAATATTTTAGGGTTTTTGCCTTGTATAAGGACAGTGCTATAAATATTATCTAAAAGTAATGTTGCTGTGGTGTTGAGATCAATATCGATATTAACGGTTAAATTGTAATTTTCTTTTAAAGTTTTATTGGCATTGTCATGATTTTTTATTTTCGCGTCCGCGAAAATATGTTTTTCAGCCTTATTCTGTTGTAGGTTTATTTCTGTTTTTTCAATAAGTTTTGTTTTTTTTATTTTTTTATTGGGTTTAACTTCATCTTTTATTGCTAAAGCTTTGTCACGTGCATTTGTTTTGCCACGGGTTTCCTTTAGCTCATCAACTAGGGCTTTAGCTTTTTCCGGGTTATGTTTTTCTATTGTTTTAACTGTGTTGATAACTTCAATATCCGCACTGACATTTTCAGTTACTAGTCGTTTGGCTTGTTCTGGTAAATTTAATAATGCTAGTGTTTTTGATAGCCATGCCCGGCTTTTATGATGTTTTTCAAGTACTGCGTCAACACTAGACAGACGATCTAAATCACGTTGGATTTTTTTGGCTTCTTCAATTTGTGTTAGGTTTTTGCGATGGATATTTTCAGCAAGCTGCATATCTTCAGCTTCTTCATCACTCATTTCCATGACGCGAGCCCTAAGCTCCATCAAGCCTTCAAGTTGTGCCGCACGGACACGCCGTTCCCCAGCAACTAATAAAAAGGGTTTTTCCCTGCCTAATCGGTTTGAACGTATAACAATAGCCTGCAATTGTCTAAACCGTAGGCTACGGCCAAGTTCGGCTAAGCTATTGTTATTATCTTCAAATTCTTCACGGACTTGAACCTCGGTCTCAATATCATCGAGTGCCACCATGATTTCATATTCATTTGGGTTATTGGTATCACCAAATAAGGCATCAATACCGGCACCAAGAAAAGCATTATCAGTTTTTGTAGGCATGGTTATGATTCCCATATATTGTTGATAGTGCAATTATTTATTAAGCCTGCTTAAGATATCAGTACACGCTAACCGCCATTCTTGGGCTGCTTTTAAATGGCCTTCACCTCGAGTATTTACCCATATTGGCCGACGTTGGGCAATTGCTTTGCGGACTGCGGCGCGTTCAACTAATGCTTGGGGCAGGATAACAGAACCGTATTTTTCACGTAAACTGGCTAGGGCATTACGTGCTTCTATACTACGACTGTTAGTTTTCATAGGCAATATACCTAGATGTTTTAAGCGCGGATTAAAACCTTGCGTGCGGATGACATGGATGGTTTGCATAAGGTCAGAAACGCCAGCTAATTCATAAAGGCCAACTGAAACTGGGGTTATAACGTAATCAGAAGCCGCCAGAGATGCCATAAGACGGATGCCTAATAAAGGCGGGGTGTCTATTAGGCATAAATCAAAGTTTTTTGCGAAACGGCGCAGTATTTTCCCTGGTCGGCGGATTACTTCATTTTCAGCTTTATCCACCGCTAATAAAGCATTATCTGCCCGAATAATGGCAAGGTTTTCATTCAATTGTTGCGGTTGTTCTTGTGGGTTATCTTCATAATATAATTTAGAAGCCATTAATCCTGGCATTGCATTGTCAGTGTTTGTGAAGGTTAGGGATAAGCTGCCTTGTTTGTCCATGTCAACTAGTAGTACCCGTAAGCCGGCGTCTAGTGCTGCATAGGCTAAATGCACTGTTAATGTGCTTTTACCAACACCCCCTTTTTGATTGGCGACAGCTAATATTTTCATGGTTAAGATTCCTTCAGGGTTTATTTTATTGCTAATATACTTTTGTTTTTATTAGATTTTATTAAACTTATAAAGTATATAAAATTTTAAATCCAACGTTATAAAATGTAGTTTTTTTACTTATCCTTGCTTATAGGATTAAGAAATTTAATTTAGCTTACTTTTTTAATCATTTTTTGTGGTTTTTAAGCGGCTTTATAAAAACATTTGAATTGTTTAATAATGCCTTAGGGTGGTTTGAGGGTTTGTGTCAGATAAAAACTTAGTTGCTAAAACAAGATGATATACCAATGTAAAAAAGATTTTTCGCGTCCGCGAAAATCAGGCTTTTAATTAAAAATTTTCATACGTATTTTGGGCATATCAGTAAATTGTATAACGGAAATATAAGCAGCTTATATGCCAGCAACATAATTGCTATGAAGACTATCAATATGTCGTTGTTGGATTTATTGGACTTAAATTTTACATTTAATAATTAGGTTTCTTTTTTCTTTTAGCGGATTAAGCGTAAGGCTTAAGGTAAGCCTCATATTTTGATATGACGACAAATTGATCGTTGCCAGACCCTTTTTTCTTTTTTTCTTTTTTTTCTTTTTTTAAGGCTGTTCTAGGCCTTTGTGAATAAGGCCTGTAGAGCTTATATAGCGACAGATTGATCGCGCTATAGCGACAGATTGATCGCGCTATAGCGACAGATTGATCGCGCTATAGCGACAGATTGATCTTATACAACGACAGATTGATAGGTTACAACGACAAGGTGTTTTTGTTGTCGTTGTATTGTTGTTTTTTGGGGTGTATAGTTAGACATCGTATTTATTATGTCGTTATATTATTTTGGAAAATAACCCTGCTTATTTGACTGTTGTTAAATCCAACAAAGTTGTTGAGGCCAGTTATATGCTCTCTTTGGCTGAGCAACGTGTTTTGTTGGCCTGTATTGCGCAAATTGATTCAACCGCGGTATTAACGGAGGAATACCGTTTTGAAATAACAGCTTCAGGTGTTGCTGATCTAGCCGGGCTGGAAAATTTATCTAATACCTATCGGGATCTTAAAAAAGCTTCAGAAAAATTATATGAGCGCAGTGTAATTATTGATGATCCAGAACCCGATAACCCTAAAATAACACAACGAAAAACACGTTGGATTAGCAGTATTGATTATGTACCAGGTGAAGGGAAGGTTGTTTTAAGCTTTGCTTTCGGCATTATTCCTTATTTATCCCAGTTGTCCCAAGAGTTTACTAAATATAAATTGAAGCATGTTGCCCGATTTGAGAGTGTTTATTCTATTAGGTTATATGAGTTATTAGTGCAATGGAGTTCAGTCGGTGAGCGGGAAATTGAAGTTGAGTGGTTAAAAAATCAATTTCAAGTAGGTGATAAATATAGTCGGTTGGTTGATTTAAAAAAACGGGTAATTGATCCGGCTGTTGTTGAAATCAATCAGCATTCAAATTTATGGGTCAGGTATGGCCAACGCAAATCAGGCAGGAATATAACGCATTTTCAATTTCAATTTGGTTTGAAGGATAAACCACGGACTATAGCCAGGAACCAGTTGACGGATGAGGAGATTAACCGGCAAGCGAAACCTGGAGAAACTAAAGCAGCGGTTTTTGCCCGTTTGACAGGAGATTCAATAGCAAAGTTTGCTAAACCAGGGGAATCTTTCGAGCAAGCCCTAACGCGTAAAAAAAACTTGGCTGAAGTTAAAAAAACCTTACGTTGAATGGACTGGAAAAATATCGGAAAACAAGTTAATTTAGGGTAACTGCAAATTAAGGGTAGGGCTTAATACATTGATTTATGGGCAGGCGCTATAAAACTCCTGAGCATTAATCTTGATAGGCTATTAAGTAAGGTAGTTGACAAGTGGCAAAAGACCGATAATTTTTGTTGCTTTCCGTACAAAAGTTTACAAAAACACTAGAAACTGTAGTAGATCAGACAATTGATGTTATCAATAACATTGATTAACTTATTGTATTTTAATTGTTTTTTTGTTTGGCATGTATGTTGCTGAAGTGTGCTCAAATGGGTGTAGTCGATAACGATGCTAAATTGAGGAACGAGACATGCTAAACGAAATGAATGTTGGAGAAACAGTACAACCAGACTTGGAAAGTGTAATGCAAGAAGTAGCCGAACATAAAGGTTGTGGTACTTCTGGTGGCTCAGGTAAAGCAAGCTGCGGTACTGCGGCGGGTGAGAACGATCTTCCTACAGAAATTTGGGAGAAAGTTAAAAACCATCCTTGTTATAGCGAAGAAGCACATCATCATTATGCACGTATGCATGTGGCGGTAGCTCCTGCTTGTAATATTCAATGTAACTATTGCAATCGTAAATACGACTGCGCAAATGAAAGCCGTCCTGGTGTTGTAAGCGAAAAGCTTTCTCCAGAAATGGCAGCAAAAAAGGTATTGGCGGTAGCTTCTACAATTCCTCAAATGACAGTATTAGGAATTGCAGGCCCTGGCGACCCACTGGCCAATCCTGAAAAAACCTTCAAGACTTTCGAATTGATTGCTAGAACAGCGCCTGATATCAAATTATGCGTGTCTACTAATGGCTTAACATTGCCAGACCATGTTGAGCAACTTTCAAAATACAATATTGACCATGTCACGATCACTATTAACATGGTTGATCCTGAAATTGGGGCAAAGATTTATCCTTGGGTTTACTACAACAAAAAACGTTATACCGGTGTAGAAGCAGCAAAAATTTTAACAGACCGTCAGTTGCAAGGTTTAGAAATGCTAACTGAGCGTGGCATTTTGTCAAAAATTAACTCTGTAATGATTCCTGGTATCAATGACCAACATTTGGTTGAAGTTAACAAGGCTGTTAAATCACGTGGTGCGTTCTTACATAACATCATGCCGTTAATTTCTGCGCCAGAACACGGCACAGTATTTGGTATGACTGGCCAACGTGGCCCAACCGCACAAGAGTTGAAAGCTTTACAAGACAGCTGTGAAGGCGAAATGAACATGATGCGCCATTGCCGCCAATGCCGTGCTGACGCAGTAGGCTTATTAGGTGAAGACCGTAGTTCAGAGTTTACCACTGATAAAATTATGGAAATGGAGGTTAATTATGACCTTGAATCCCGTAAAGCATATCAACAAGCGGTTGAACAAGAGCGTTTAGCTGTCGGTGCTGCTAAAAAAGCGGAATTGGAAACACTAGCTGGTGAATATAGCGATATCTCTATGTTGATCGCAGTTGCCACTAAAGGCAGCGGTAAAGTTAATGAACATTTTGGCCATGCTAAAGAATTCCAAGTGTACGAATTAACTACTGGTGGCGCTAAGTTTATTGGTCACCGTCGTGTTGACTTGTATTGCCAAGGTGGTTTTGGCGATGAAGAGTCACTTGAAACGGTTATCCGTGCCATCAATGATTGCCACGCCGTTTTTGTCGCTAAAATCGGCGGTTGTCCTAAGAATGACTTGCAAGCAGCGGGTATTGACCCAGTTGACCAATATGCAGGTGAATTTATTGAACAATCTGCGATTGCCTACTTTAAGGCTTACTTAGATAAAGTGAACAGTGGTGAAATTGAACATGTTGTCCGTGGTGATGCGCAAATCCGTCAAGGTGCGCTGATGAGTTCATCTGCAGCATAAGAACCAACCGTACGTGGGGTTTATTGCAAACCCCACGTACTTTTTTGGTGTAAGTTTTTAAGTGTAAGGAGAAAAATATGGCCTTTAAAATTGTAGAAGCAAATTGCACAGGATGTTCAGCCTGTGAACCAGAATGCCCTAACGCGGCTATTTCTGAAACTAAAGACGGGTTATTTATTATCCACCCTGAGAAATGCACTGAATGCATAGGCCATCATGACGAAGCACAATGTGTTGCCGTCTGCCCAATAGATGATACTTGCATCATTGACAATTCTTATCCACGTTATCAGGCAGCCTAGGAGAGGACATGGATCTGACAATTACAAGCAGTGCAGAAAAGTTTATCAAACGCATGGTAAATTTTAGCGGAATGGGGGCAGGAGCAGGTTTTCGTTTGTCTGTCAGCCCTGGCGGTTGTTCCGGTTTGGCTTCGGAGTTTTCTGTCGAAGCAGCAGCTTTACCAGGCGATGCCGTCGTAGAAATACAAGGCATGAGACTTTTTCTACCTGCAGAAAGTCGGATATTGTTGCAAGGCGTGACGATGGATTTTGCGGAGACGCCGACATCAAGCGGTTTTGTCTTCCAAGATCCTAAATCTACTGGTTGCGGAACATGCGGTAGCAGTGCACCTGCTGGCGCCAGTAGCAATAATGAGGTATCGGTCGCTAGTATTCATCGACCAACGCAAAACTAATTAACAAGTGCTAGGAAAATAGCGTTATGCCAAGTGCTGGTCTCGAAATACAGACTTCAGATCCCGTCTTGGACACAGCCTATTTAGGCGGTGGATTGCCAGCCGAAGCTGAGGAAAACTTACGTCTAGCGGGATTAAATTACCACCAAGACGAAATTGCAGAAATGCATTTAGAAAAAGCTATGCAAGCAGCACCGGATCATCCGGCTGTTATTATTGGTTTTTACAGATTTTATTTCTATAAAAACCAATTAGCTAAAGCACTGACTATCGCACAAGAGTGCTTGGTAAAAGCAGCCAGAGATAACGGCCTGAATTCTGATTGGCGGCAAGCAAAACCAGAAGATGCAGACTTTGATAATTTTGAAGCGATATTGCCACGGTTCTTTTTGTTTACCTTAAAAGGCTATGGCTATTTGCAATTGCGCTTAGGCAATATAGATGAAGGCCGCGCTGCAGTAGAAAAATTATTGGAGCTGGATCCCAATGATAAATTGGGGGGTAAAGTGTTAATGACAGTGTTGGAACAGCGCGACAATGGCGACGAAGATGGAGATTGACGAAGCCTTAGACTGGCAAGGCGGATTGCTGGATTGTACCTTGTGTGAGCAAGGTGCAACCCTCGCTGAAAACCGTTGCCGTCTAGGCCATGCCTGTGTGCATGACCGTTATGCTCGTCGTATTGACCGTTTTTTCCGCTGGAACCCAAGGCTTGCCGCTAATTATATTACGCACTCATATTTTGAAGTGCGGGCGGTTGCCGCTAAATATTTAGATATCTTTCATCTGCAAAGATTATTGCACGATCCTGATGAAACCGTACGCCAAAGTGTCGCTTTACGTTTGCCTGCCAATTCAAAGCAAATGAAGGCGTTAAAGTCTGACCCCGATCGGGAAGTACGGATACGAGTGGCTCAGCGTTTAGCGCCTAATGAGCTTACTTCAATGGTGAAGGATAGCGATTATTACGTGCGTCAGGTTGTCGCCCGTCGGCTTCCGCAAGAGAAGCTTGCCATGATGTTGAATGATGTCGATCCAGAAGTGCGTAAGGCTTTAGCTAGGCGTATTAACTTACAAGGCCTATTGATCCTCGTACAAGACTCAGAAGCCAGTGTCCGTTTAGAAGCGGTTTTACGGTTGAATGCCAATTATCTCAAAGCCTTTGTCAAAGACCCAGACTGGCGGATACGTTATGAAATTGCAAGTAAATTAGATAAGGTACACTTAGAAATTTTTAAAAACGATCCTGAACTAGCGGTTCGGGAATTGGTGGAACAACGTCTTAACCCCTCCCTTAGTTTTCCTACCCCGGGACAAAACAAAGGCATGGGGACTAATTGAAGGAGAAATTCAATGGGTGATATCAGTCGCGATAGTGAAGTTAACGAACTCACCAGTCCGCCACGTTTTAACTTTGGCGAAAAAGTCAAATCACGCAAGGTAGTCCGAAATGACGGCACATTCAATGGTGCTGAAATTGGTGAAACCTTAGTTAAAAAAGGTGAGGTTGGCTATATCAAAAGCATTAATACCTTTCTACAACAGTATTATATCTATGCGGTAGATTTTCCAGATCGTGGTTATGCCGTCGGTATGAAAGGACGCGAACTGGAGTCTTTGGATAATCCATCCCCACCGAAAGAAAAATTGGCTGACGGCGCGGAAGAAGATGGGGTGCAAATAGCATGATCGATTTGCGTCAACCCAAATATGAATGGGGTCAGCGGGTTTTTGCTGAAATTGACCTCATTAATGATGGTTCTTACCCTGATTATCCGCAAGAAGCAGTACTGGTTTCTGCCGGCAGCCAGGGTGAAATTATCAATGTTGGCCATCACCACGATGCGAATGTCCCCATATATCTGGTTGAATTTACCAGTGGCCATGTTGTCGGTTGCCTGGAAGAAGAGATTCGTCTCGGATGAGTGTTTTGCGGGCAATTTCATCAGGAGGATTGAACACTATGAGTTGCAACTTATCAGAACAGCCAACAACAGTAGCATTC
The DNA here is from genome assembly GCA_041660045.1 of Methylococcaceae bacterium. Taxonomy (GTDB): domain Bacteria; phylum Pseudomonadota; class Gammaproteobacteria; order Methylococcales; family Methylomonadaceae; genus WM-3-3. The sequence continues at coordinate 30,105 of JBAZXA010000015.1, forward strand.
CATTATCCGCAACCTAATGAAATGGATCATAAACGGATAGTGCGGGGTATCGAAGACCGTAAGCGTTATCGTTATGTAACCCCGCAGGTTAAAACAACAGCCAATGGCTATCTTATTACTAGCCCCTGTTGCTCACGTAATATTGATCCTGCTGGTGGTGAGATAGACATTGCCTTGTTGGAGTATTCACACAGCGAACGGAATTGGCATTTGTTCCGTAAAGACCACGGCCAAGGACAATGGGTTTTGCATGCCGATTATGTCAGCTTACCCCCAATATTGGCGCTATTGCGTGAAGACCCTGAGCGGAGTTTTTGGCAATGACTGCCAGTAACACAATTATTTACCTCGACAACAATGCAACCACAGCCGCAGCACCACAATGCATGGCGGCGATAAGTTCGGTGTTACAAGAGGACTATGGCAACCCATCCAGTAAACATCGTCTAGGCGAAACCGCTAAAATGAAAGTGATAGCGGCGCGGGCACAAGTTGCCGGTTTGTTAGGGGCATCCCCTGCAGAGATTGTGTTTACCAGTAGCGGTACAGAGTCTATCCATCAAGCCATCTTGGGTGCTTTGGCATTATGCCCTGAAAAATCCCATATTATCACCAGTGCGGTTGAGCATCCGGCACAACTATCATTGTTTGAATATTTGCAAGGCCAAGGCAAACAGGTGACTTATCTGCCGGTTGACCAGCATGGCCAACTCAATTTAGCCGACCTGGAAAAAGCTATTACCAGTGATACTGGTTTGATTTCATTAATGTGGGCCAATAATGAAACCGGTGTCTTGTTCCCTATTGCTGAAGCTGCAAAAATTGCTGCTAACAACAGTATTCTTTTCCATACTGATGCGGTGCAAGTGGCTGGCAAAATCGCGATCGACCTCAAGCAAGTCCCTGTCGATTTTCTCTCGCTTTCCGGGCATAAATTGCATGCCATTAAAGGCATTGGCGCTTTGTTTGTACGCAAAGGCCGCAAATTGCCACCGGTACTGTTTGGCCATCAAGAACGTGGGCGCCGTGGCGGTACCGAAAATGTACCGGGTATCATTGCCTTAGGGGTGGCAGCAGAACTTGCTGCCGAAGAACTTAACAAACACAGCGCGACCCAGGTAGCGGCGTTGCGCGACCGATTAGAAAACGAAATCCTATTGCGATTTCCCTGGTGTTCTGTCAACGGCAAGGAGGCTGAACGTCTGGCTGGTACATCTAGCCTATGTTTTGACCAAGTCGATGCTGATTTGTTGATCAATAAATTGGATCGTTTAGATATATGCGTTTCGGCGGGTGCAGCTTGTACCTCTACCGGTACAGTCGCATCGCATGTGTTAGTGGCGATGGGGCTTAGCCCAGAACGGGCTTCAGCCACCATACGATTTTCACTCAGCCGTTATACCAAAGCGGATGAAATAGATAGGGTTATTGAAGTTTTGCCGGAGCTGGTTAACAGTCTTTTGGCAGAAGCGGCATAACTAAAATTTGGTTTAATTAACGCAATATTTGGAGACACCATGAAAGTTATGATCCGCAGAAATACCGCCGGAGAGTTGTCGGCGTATGTACCTAAAAAAGACTTGGAAGAGCCTATCGTCTTCCAAGAAAAGCCTGAACTTTGGGGCGGCCGGGTACATCTTGCGAATGGTTGGCAGTTAGAATTGCCGGTATTGCCACCCGGGACTGAACTGCCATTAACTGTGGATGCCCGTAAAATCAGTAGTGACAATGATGAATAATTATGGCCATTAGCACCGAAGCAGTAGAGCAAATTCAAGCATTGTTAAAGGCTGAAAAAACCACAGCAGAGCGCATTGCCGAATTGAAAAAAGCATTTCCGACACTTTCTGTGACCCGTTGCGATGCAAGCGATGTGGATGCTGAGACAATTTGGCTTGAAACCGCTGACATCAATGTTTATCTGTTGGATACCTCGGAACACTGCGTGCGTGTGACCAACACACCAGCCAGTGCAACCGGCCTGATCATAGCGGTGAAATGATGGCAGATGAAGCGACTAAAATCCCGACCATCCTGTTTTCGGATCCGGATATCAGCATGGCTGAACTGGAGGCCGTTGAGGAGGTGCTGAAATCGCCGTGCTTAAGCGCTGGCCTTAAGGTTGAAGAGTTTGAAGATGCGTTTGCCAGTTATTTAGGGCGGAAATATGCGGTGGCGGTCAGCAGCGCAACCTTAGGTTTGACGCTGGTACTCAAAGCCAATGGTATTGTTGGCGCTGAAGATGAAGTGATCACATCCTCCTTTGGCTTTCGTGAAACCTCACATGGCATTGCATTGGCAGGGGCAAAACCGGTTTTTTCCGATATTGATTATTGGTCCGGCACTTTACCGCCAGAAAAAGTGGCCGCGCGGATCACCGACAAAACCCGCGCGATAATAGTTAGTAACACCTGTGGCCATCCAGCGGCTTGGCAGGCGTTTCGTGAATTGGCTAGCCAACATAACTTATTTTTGATTGAAGATTCTAGTGAAGCATTAGGGTCTGTTTATCAAGGTAAGTTAGTCGGCAATTTTGGTGATTGTTCGATCTTTAACCTATCCCAGCCAGGCCCTATAACCTGTGGTGAAGGTGGCATGGTTGTAACGGATGATGCCAGCTTAGCCAGTCGTCTGCGTGGTCTGCGTGGACGTAAAATTGAGGAACGGCAATCGGTCGTTTTAGGCAGCATGGTGCCTTACCAAGCGGTGTTGTCGGATTTGAGTGCAGCTTTAGGGTTGGTGCAAATCCAACGGGTCGATGAGATCCTGGATCGGCGCAAAGACATTGAAAGCTATTATGATGCTTATATGCAATCATTTGAAGGCATTAAACCACCTTATGTTGCCCCCGATGTCGACGAAGTCCATTGGTCGTTTTATATCGTCCATTTGGGCACCCGTTTTTCCCGCTCCAGCCGGGATGCTATTATCCATGACCTTGAAACCGAACAGATCGAAGTGGCGGCTTATTGCCAGCCCTTGCATCAGCAGCGCCATTACAGTGATTTAGGTTATCGCCGAGGTGAGTTTTTTGTTACCGAAAAACTGGCTGACCGGGCGATTGCCTTGCCATTCCATGGCCATCTGACTGAAGATCAAATAGGTTTTATCGTACAAACAGCGAAAGATGCCTCGATTAATATCGGTGCTGGCGCTGCTATTTATTAATTTTTATTTTAAAAGGAGAAAACTATGCCATCCATTACCGTTCAGCCGTCCGGCAAAATATTTGAAGCCGAAACCGGCGTAAGTTTATTAGCCGCTTTGCTTGCTGCTGGTGAACCTATTGAACATAAATGCGACGGCAAGGCCGAATGTGGTTCTTGCCACGTCTTTGTACAAGAAGGCCGTAAAAGCTTATCCAAGGCGCAAAAACCTGAACATGAACGCCTTGATAGCATGATTGGCATTGGCTCAAAGTCACGTTTAGCATGTCAAGCTATGCTGGGCACTGAAGATGTGACTGTTGAATTGTTAACTTTTGCTTCGGGATTATGAGAATTCCCTGTGCCGGGTTTCCTAAGGACTGACAGGCGCAAAAATAACGCGCTTAATGTAACTATCCTGCCTTCGGGCAGGACGGTGCAGGTTTTTGGTGGGACCCGTTTGCTGGCGGCCATAGTCGCTGCTGGGGAATCGGTTATTTATGAATGTGGGGGCCGTAGCCGCTGCGGTACTTGTCATGTTGTGGTTCGTTGTGGTTGGCGTAGCTTATCTAAGATCCGTAATGAAGAACGCGAACGGCTTACACAACTTAGCGGGGCAAGCGTGGTTAGCAGGCTTGCATGTCAAACATTATTGGGTACGCATGATGTTACAGTTGAACTCATGCCCCATTGACTTAATAGGAGACTTTTATGGAAAACAACGAAGTTAATTCAGAATCTGAAGTTGCAACTAGCGCCAGCGCAGAAGCGCCTAAAAAAGCTGTTGATTGCATGATCCATTGCCGCTTCAACCCTGATGGGACTGTTGCTGAAATTGGTGAGCGCCCAGGTAGTGTCGTCGCGCAAACTTGGTTTAATTATTTGAGCCGGCATACCCATAACTGTTATCAAGCCCTTTCAGGTGGACGCGGACTGTTTCGTTTGCCACACCAAGAAGTAAGTGCATTGAAAGCAGCTTGCCTTGGGGAGAATGCAACATGAGTTCAACATTAGCTGAACAAATCCGTACTGGCTTGGAAAATGGCCAGATCATTCCTTACCTTGGCCCTGAAGTGCTAAAGTTGGAAGCGGCGTTAGCGGTTCCGGGCTCACCGGAACTACTGGTTGAACAAATTACGGCGAAAGTGACAGTACCGCATAAAATCCGTAATAATTTAACCGCGGCTTGCCAATATGTTGAAAACTTCAAGCATCGCAAAACCTTAGTGAGTTTTATGAGCGACGCCTTTCAAGGCAAGCCAGCACCTACGTTTTTGCATAACTATTTAGCGTCTATGGCTAAGCCATTGCCGTTAATTGTTGATGTTTGGTATGACTCAACCATGGCTACTGCTTTGCAAGGCCGGACAAACTTCGGTCAAATCCAAGGTGTCAGCCGCGCTGAACATTTTAACGAATGGGTGCATTACTACAATGCCGATAACACCCCTGCAGAAGAGTCTGCTGCAGCACAATGGGGCACTATCCTCTATAAACCGCTGGGTTCTATAGCACCGGATAAAAACTTTATTGTGTCAGATTCCGATTATGTGGAAGTGCTTACCGAAATTGATATTCAGACACCGATTCCAGAAGTTGTTCAGCAACTGCGTACAGGCCGGCAATTCTTGTTTTTAGGATGCCGTTTCCGTAACCAGTTGGAGCGCAGTTTTGCACGTCAGATAATGAAACGTTCTTCGGACAAACATTGGGCGGTTTTATTGGAAGAGCCTACCCGTAACGAATTACGCTTTATGCTTGAGCAAAATATTGAACCGATTAAGATACCTTTGGATGAGTTTGCGGAACAGTTAATCGGCAATACGCTGGCAGAATCTGTTGCTGCGGTTGGTTGATCAGATAGGGAAGGCGACTATGAGCAATACCAGAGCAGAACGGATTGAAGCAACACTTACCGAAGCTTTGCAGCCGGATTACTTGAATCTTATTGATGATAGCCAAGCCCATGCGGGTGATCCAGGCGCCCAAAATGGCGCAGGTCATTATGTAGTCTCCATTGTTTCCAAACAATTTGAAGGCTGTTCAATGATTGAGCGCCACCGCTTAGTTTATTCAGCATTAGCGGATTTTATGCCGATGGAAATTCATGCCTTAAGAATTAAGGCCATGACTCCGAGTGAAAAGGTATAAAACTAAGTAAATAGCGCGTGTCTTGGGATGCGCGCTTAGGTTGTTTTTAAGGCTATTGCGCCCGCAATAGCTGTCAGGGAGCAGGTATTAAACAGCATAAGCCATGATACGGTTTATTATGGCGTAGGCTGTTTAATGCTTGTGAACCAGTAAGTGACTTGATATCCACCCGCTAGGGCTAAAGCAGCCAAGCTCAGCTAAACTTTGTGGCCAGACGGGATTGCTTGCCTATTGGCCAGCGAATTGCCGCGCCTGCCTTATGGTGGCGGCTGGCGTATTAGGCTTTTGCTGGCTGACGTAAAAGATTGAGGCATGCTAAGCTAGCGGCCATATCCAAGGCACTAAAATCATCCTGGTTGGTCACTTGGCGATTGGCCCCATTGGCCAGTAGCCGTTCAACAACTTTGTCTTTACTGGCCGAAGCGGCATACATCAAACTAGTCGAGCCATTATCATTTTGGTGGTCTATATCAACGCCGTGTTTAACCAGATAGTCGATGATTTCCAAATTATCGTTGAAGCAAGCCAACCATAAAGCGTTATTGCCGTCAGCGTTGACGGTATTAATGGCAACACCAGCTCCAATCAGTGCCTCGACGATGGCTAGCTCACCTAATTGGCAGGCCAGCATTAAAGGTGTGCTTCGATTGCCTTGCGTGGCTTCAGGTGCATTAGCCGGAAAACCATGGGCGACGAGCCAGGCATTAAGGGGGTCAGGCAAAATGCTGGTGGCTTGGCTGGCTGCCGGCATGGGTGTTATACGCCATGCTTCATAGCCATCAATGAGATCGTAAACTTCTTTAAAGCCAAAATCAGCGAATATTTTGGCATAGGACTGACTGGCGTTGCCGTGGTAACAATAAATCAATACCGGGGTTTCTTTAGAGGTATCAAAAAGTGCATGTTCTAGGCCTGCTTCGGTAAGATGTAGGGCCCGCTCAATATGGCTTTGTCCATATGAGCCTGGATCACGTACGTCATAAAGTACCAGCTCAGGACGTTGGCATAAGGTTTGTGCTTGGGCCACATTGATACGGCGCCAGGATGTTGTCGAGGTCATCTGAATTCCTCCGGGTAGAAGTTTAAATTAGTCCTTAAGGTGCTTTAGGACATAGCTAATACTAAATTTCCGCGTTAGCGCCGTTACGTTGTACCTGTCTACTCATAAGGCAGGTTGTAGGCCGGCCGCGGTTTTGTGGCGGCACTGTTCTAAGTTTTGTTGTGCCAGTGCACTGACTTGTTCTGGGGTAAGGCCGATCCATTCATTAATCCGTGCCTGGTCAAAGCCTGCTTCGCAGATGTCGCCAACTTGTATAAGCGGGCGGCGGATTAACAAAGGATAGGTCAGCAGTAGTGCCAATGCTGTCATTTCATCTAGCTCTTCAGGTACGATTTGACCTGATTTAATGGCCGGAGCGGCACGGTTAAACCATTCAGGGATTGTTTTGTTGGCCAGAAAAGCCCTTAAGGTTTTAGCTTTAAAGTTATTTTTTAAAAGATTTTTGGCAATCACTTGATGGCCGGCATTGACCAGCAATTGCTTTTGCCGGGTGTTGTTGGCACAACCTGGTTTTTCATAAAAAATGACCATAGCCATATTAGTTACCTATATTAAGTGGTTTCCAGATGCTCGCGGGCAAGTTTTAGCAAAGCTGCGGTTTGGCTTTTAATGGCTTGGATTATTTCAGGTTCCAGCTTATTTAGCCAATGTGCTGGAATATCTTCAGCGCCATAGGCCGCGCCGGTTAACATGCCCGCCAAAGCGCCGGTGGTGTCGGCATCATCGCCTTGGTTAACAACCTGGGTGACGCAAGACTCAAAACTATCGGTGCGGAAGAAAAAATATAACACGGTTTGGATGGTTTCCACGATATAAGCCGAGGCATGCTTAGGGTAAGGCTCAAAACGGAAGGCTGGGTGTTCGGCAAGCAGGTTATTGGCGATAGCCCTGCAAGCTTTAATGCCGCCACCCAGGAGCAGTTGTTGGGTCATTCGGCCCAGCGCCAGGCTAGCGGCATCTGAGTAGGGATGGTTGTGGGTGATATGGCATTGTGCAAGCGTAGCGGCGCTGAAAGCCGCGTCATTGGCTATGGTGGCCAAGGCAGCAGGCAGATTACGCATGCAGGCACCATTACCGGCGTCGCCTTCATTTGGTGGTGCCTCCAAACTCCCTTCAAGCAGGTAACGCCGGATGCCACGGCGGCAGGTGGCACCGCAATCGACCGGTTTGGATTTAAACCAGCGTACGAAGGCATCGGCCGTCGCTTGGGTGTTAAAGCCGTTGGTCATGATAATGGCCTCGCCGAGTGCCAACGCCATGCCGGTATCATCAGTGATTTGCCCGGGCTTAAGTTTTAACCAGCCACCGCCAATGATTTTGCGGTGTATGCCATAAGTGTCCTGAATTTCCCTGGGCGTCATAAATTCTACTGTGGCGCCTAAGGCATCGCCAACGGCAAAGCCTAGGTAAGCCCCTAGTGCACGCCGGTGTATGTCATCCCAGTCCATTAGAAATAGCTCACTTTAACGCGGTATTCACCGCCGATAACCAGGTATTCAGCTTCAGCTTTCAGGGCGTTTTGTGCCAACAGTTCATTAAAAAAAACAATTTTGACAATAGGCACTTGCGCCTCAAGGATGCAATCGCCGAATTCATCAGCGATAGCGCGGTTAGCACTGAAGGAAACCAAGTTGTTAAGGCGTACAATGGCATGGCTGCCGTTTTCTTCGCGTAAGAGCTGGTGTTCCTGGAAATTATTAATGCCACGATACAGGGTGATATGGCGTTGGCGATGAAAATGCCAACGTGTGATTTGCCATTGGCAAAACTCGTAAAGCAAGTCCAGTTGGATATTAATGCTGTTGTTGTGGAAACGGCTGGACATTTTCTCTTCGAGATAATGGTTCCACACAGGTGATGAATAGCGGAGCAGGGGCTCATGATGAAAGGTCGGCAACAGGCCAAAACGGCTTTCCACCCAACCTTTAAGGACAGCGCCTTCACGGCTATTGGCATTATAGCCCCAGCCTTTCAGTAGCCGCAGATAACTGGAGCGAAAGCGTCTAGGGGAGTCTACAGGGCCTGTTTTATCAAGACCAAAAACCACATTCATATAATCGGTAAAGAGCGTTTCTGATTGTTCGGCACTGCCCGCATCGGCAAGCTGCTGAAAGAGCAACCGGCTAGTTTCACGGGTCGCGCTAATTTGCAGCGGCAGTGGATAGTCATTAAAAGCAGCGCTGCCGAGCAGGCCGCTCGGCACCCCTACAAAATTAGTACTATGACCGCGGCCGCTAAGGCCTCGATCCTGCCGCATGCAGTAGCCTGGTGCTTATACCGGACGGTTTTCAGGTATTTTGATTGGGCCCATAATTTTTAAGCCTTCTTCAAAACTAATTTCTGGTAATTTATCGTTAAAATTTGCCGCCGCATCAGCGATGGCATCTAGCTTACCAGCCGTGTTCAATTTTTTCAGGTCGCCACGGTCTATATAAAACAGTTCTAACAGTTCGTTATAAACGGTGGCTTCTTCCAAAGGGAAGACCCAGAAATTAACGCCGCCGTAAGCGATTTGATATTTTTTGGAAATATCTAAGTTGCCGGCAAAAAAGAAATATTTGCCGGAGGGTGTCAATTTGTCACCAAACACTTCACAGACCAACTTTAGGTATTCCAGGGATAACGCTACCCCTGCCATAAAAGGGATGGTGGTTTCGCCGGCATTGCCAACCATCATAACTTGGTCAAATTTGATTTCTGGTGGCCGTGCTTCATCGCTGAGTTGTTGGGCAAATTTCAAAGCAATTTCGCCACGGAAGCCAAACCGTCCTGGTTGGGTAGTGGCTTCTTTGAAGACTGGGCTTAACAGGCGTTTTTCAGCGTCTAGCGTAGCGAATGGCGTTTCGGTTATTTGGGTCATGAGGTTCCTTAATAATTTTGATTGCGAAGAAAATCGGCAGTTTTGAAAAATGAGTTAATCAATTGTGTTTTAAGCCCGACATCCAGGACTTGTTCAGTCAGCGCTTGTGTCATACAGTTCATCCAAGCATCGCGCGCGGCTTCATCAATGGGGAACGGCAAATGCGCTTGCCGTAACCGTGGTGGGCCGAAGCGTTCAGCATATAGCTGAGGGCCGCCGAGCCAACCCGACAGAAACAAAAATAAGCGCTCTTTAGCCGGGCTTAAATCAGCCGGGTGCAAGGCACGTATTGTTTGTGCTTCGGGCAATTCATCCATCAATTCATAGAACCTTTGTACGAGCTTTTGAACCGCCGTTTCGCCACCAATTAACTGGTAATGGGGATTATTAACGGCGGCGGCAATGGCTGGTGCCTGTTGGCTCACACTTGTACCACAGGGATGTTAAGCTTAACGCTACGGCCTAGCTGTGCATCCACTTTTTGGCGGGCTTTTTCAATCGTCAAGGGCTTGGCCAAGACGGAATTGACGCCGTTTTTGAGGCAGTCTTGCACTAACGGGTCGTCAGTTGTATCAGCCACTAAAACAATTTTAAGATCGGAAATTTTGCTACGGATTTCTGCCAGGACGTCTATCCCTTTTTCCTTGACTATCCCGATGCCAAGCAAAATCAGATCCGGTTTCCACTCAGCAGCCTTGGCGTAGGCAGCTTCAAGGCTGGTTATTTCGTGCGTTTCAATTTCATCATGGAGCATAAACTGTAATGCCGCACAGGTAATTTCATCGTTATCAACCACAAAGACTCGGCGGTTATCTACCGCTCTGTCGCTATCGACGCCGATCTGCATGTGATCCTCCTAAAACTAAACACGAAACAAAATAAAAAATCTTCCCCGTGAAAAAAACGGTCGGGGAAGATAATGACAGTTGGGTGGCCAGAAGACACTCCCTAATATCATTTGCAATATTTATTCCATAAATAACGCAACAAAAAAAAAGTTTTCTTAATCATATAATTAGATTTAGTTAAAGTGCAAGTGGTAGAAACTTTTTCCCGTATTTTTTTTGTATGTTTCCTTACAGTTAACATATACATTGTAAGGTTTATAACAATGCAAAAGCGCATAAATCGATCCTGACACAACAAATAATATACATACAAATCATGCAGTTATTTTGTTTAAATTTTCTTGGCACAATCATTGCTGTGTCTGTGTATGCAGTACTCAACACCGCATTACCGCGGCTACAAACAAGAACAAAGAGAAATGTTTCCGTTTCCAGGCTGGCAGGTTCGGTCTGGAAGAGTAAGTGTAGGAAGAGGCTGCTAGGACACTGAAGTTTTTTCGATACTCGATTATTTAAACTTGGAGATTTACACATGTCAAAGTTAAGACAAATTGCTTTCTACGGAAAAGGTGGAATTGGCAAATCAACAACTTCACAAAACACATTGGCTGCTTTATCTGATTTAGGCCAAAGAATTTTGATCGTAGGTTGCGACCCTAAAGCTGACTCAACCCGTTTGATCTTACACGCAAAAGCTCAAGACACCATTTTGAGCCTTGCTGCTGCTGCTGGTAGCGTTGAAGACTTAGAGTTAGAAGATGTAATGAAAGTTGGTTACAAAGACATCAGATGCGTAGAGTCAGGCGGACCAGAGCCAGGCGTTGGTTGTGCAGGTCGTGGTGTTATCACTTCTATCAACTTCTTAGAAGAAGAAGGCGCTTACGAAGATATCGATTATGTTTCTTATGACGTGTTAGGCGACGTGGTTTGTGGCGGTTTCGCTATGCCAATCCGTGAAAACAAAGCGCAAGAAATTTACATCGTAATGTCAGGCGAAATGATGGCTATGTATGCAGCCAACAACATTTCAAAAGGTATTTTGAAATATGCTAACTCAGGCGGAGTTCGTTTGGGTGGATTGGTTTGCAACGAACGTCAAACTGACAAAGAATTAGAATTGGCTGAAGCATTGGCAGTTAAATTGGGTACTACATTGATCCATTTCGTGCCACGCGACAACATCGTTCAACATGCTGAATTACGTCGTATGACTGTTATGGAATACGCTCCTGACTCTAAACAAGCTCAAGAGTACCGTGACTTGGCTAACAAAATCCATAACAACTCAGGTAATGGCATTATCCCAACACCTATCACTATGGATGAGTTAGAAGACATGTTGATGGAACATGGCATCATGAAACAAGTTGACGAATCACAAGTTGGTAAGTCAGCGGTTGAAATGGCTGCAGGCTAAGTCATAGGCGAAAGCCAGCGGTTAAAACAAGTGTCTTATTTGCTTGGCTAACCGCTGGTTTTCACTAACTTATCGGCCAAAGGCTCTTTAAATTATTGCTAGGAGAATCGTATGAGCTTAACCATTGCGGAAACAAAACAAAGAAACAAAGACCTCATCGAAGAGGTACTTGCGGTCTATCCTGAGAAGACTGCCAAACGGCGTGCTAAACATTTGGGCAGCTACGAAGACCAAAAACCAGATTGCGGCGTTAAATCAAACGTTAAGTCTGTCCCAGGCGTAATGACTATCCGGGGTTGTGCTTATGCTGGTTCTAAAGGCGTAGTTTGGGGACCAATTAAAGACATGATCCATATCAGCCACGGCCCAGTTGGCTGCGGTCAGTATTCTTGGGCGGCTCGCCGCAACTATTATATCGGTACTACTGGTGTTGACACATTTGTGACCATGCAGTTTACTTCCGATTTCCAAGAAAAAGACATCGTTTTCGGCGGTGACAAAAAATTGGAAAAAATCATCGATGAAATCGAAGAATTGTTTCCATTAAACCACGGCATTACCGTGCAGTCAGAATGCCCAATTGGTCTTATCGGTGACGACATTGAAGCCGTTTCCAAAAAGAAGACTAAAGAATATAACGGTAAGACTATCGTACCAGTACGTTGCGAAGGCTTCCGTGGTGTTTCCCAATCTTTAGGTCACCACATTGCCAATGACTCAATCCGTGATTGGGTATTTGACAAAGCTGGCGACAAACATCCTGAATTTGTAACAACACCTTATGACGTTGCCATCATCGGCGACTACAACATCGGTGGTGATGCTTGGTCTTCACGTATCTTGTTGGAAGAAATGGGCTTGCGCGTTATTGCCCAATGGTCAGGTGACGGTTCTATTGCTGAGTTGGAAAACTCACCAAAAGCTAAATTGAACGTATTGCATTGCTACCGTTCAATGAACTACATCTCACGTCACATGGAAGAAAAGTATGGTGTGCCTTGGGTTGAATACAACTTCTTTGGCCCAACCAAAATTGCTGAATCTTTACGCAAAATTGCTAGCTACTTTGATGACAACATCAAAGAAGGCGCAGAACGCGTTATCGTTAAATACCAACAATTGATGGATGCCGTTGTTGCTAAATACCGTCCACGTTTGGAAGGTAAAAAAGTAATGTTGTTCGTTGGTGGCTTACGCCCACGTCACGTTATCGGCGCTTATGAAGATTTAGGTATGGAAATCGTTGGTACTGGTTATGAATTTGGCCACAATGACGATTATCAACGTACTACACATTACGTTAAAGACGGCACGCTGATCTATGACGACGTTACTGGTTATGAATTTGAAAAATTCGTAGAAGCTATCCAACCAGACTTAGTCGGTTCAGGCATTAAGGAAAAATACGTATTCCAAAAAATGGGCGTACCTTTCCGTCAAATGCACTCTTGGGATTATTCTGGCCCTTACCATGGTTATGACGGCTTCGCTATTTTCGCCCGTGACATGGATATGGCAATCAACAACCCTGTATGGGGCTTGGCCAGAACACCTTGGAAAGTAGCCGCTTAAGCTCTTAGGTTACGAGCTTTTTTAGGTAAGTAGGGTGCGTGAATGCGCCCCAAACAAAGTTAGATTAGTAAACGGTGTGCTTTACACACCCTACATTACGCAGGAGTAATATCATGACACAAAATGCTGAGCGCGTGCTCGACCACTTTAACTTATTCCGCGAGCCGGAATATGTAGAAATGTTTGAAAGCAAAAGAAAAGAATTCGAGTTTGCAGAATCTGATGAAAAACTTGAATTGGCTAAAGAATGGACTAAAACTTGGGAATACCGGGAAAAGAACTTTGCCCGTGAAGCATTGACTGTTAACCCAGCCAAAGCTTGCCAACCTTTAGGTGCGGTTTTTGCTGCCGTAGGTTTTGAAGGCACTATCCCATTTGTACACGGTTCACAAGGTTGTGTTGCGTACTACCGCAGCCATTTTAGCCGCCATTTCAAAGAACCAAGTTCTTGCGTATCTTCCAGTATGACTGAAGATGCGGCAGTGTTCGGTGGTTTGAACAACATGATCGACGGTCTGGCTAACACTTACAGCATGTACCAACCCAAGATGATTGCGGTTTCTACAACCTGTATGGCAGAAGTAATTGGTGACGACTTAAACGCGTTTATCAAAACTTCTAAAGAAAAAGGCTCAGTGCCACAAGAATTTGACGTGCCTTTTGCCCATACCCCTGCGTTTGTTGGTAGCCACATCACTGGTTATGACAACGTGATGAAAGGCATTTGCCAACATTTTTGGGATGGCAAAGCCGGTACTGTACCTGCATTAGTACGTGAACCCAATGAAAAAATTAACATCATTGGTGGTTTTGACGGTTACACCGTAGGTAACATACGCGAAATTAAACGTTTGTTAAACGTAATGGGTGTTGATTACACCATTCTTTGCGATAACAGCGATGTATGGGATACCCCAACTGATGGTACTTTCCGTATGTATGACGGCGGCACCACATTGGAAGAAGCCGCTAATGCATTACATGCTAAAGCGACTATTTCTATGCAAGAGTACTGCACAGAAAAAACTTTGCCATTAATCAAAGATCACGGACAAGAAGTTGTTGCCCTGAACCACCCAGTTGGTGTGGCCGCAACTGACAAATTCTTGATGGAAGTTTCCCGTATCACTGGCAAACCTATCCCTGCAGAACTTGAAAAAGAACGTGGCCGTTTGGTTGATGCCATTGCCGATTCTAATGCCCATATCCATGGCCAAAAATTTGCAATCTATGGCGACCCTGATTTGTGTATGGGCATTGCTGGATTCCTGTTGGAATTAGGCGCAGAACCTACCCATATCTTGGCAACTAACGGTGGCAAAGCTTGGAAAGCGAAAGTTGAAGCAATGTTAGAAGCTTCACCATTCGGTAAAAACTGCCATGTTTATGCCGGCAATGACTTATGGCATATGCGCAGCTTGTTGTTCACCGAGCCAGTCGATTTCTTGATCGGTAACACTTATGGCAAATATTTGGAACGCGATACCGGTACTCCGCTAATTCGTATTGGTTTCCCAGTATTTGACCGTCATCACCATCACCGTTACCCAGTATGGGGTTACCAAGGTGGTATGAATGTGTTAGTTTGGATCTTAGACAAAATCTTTGACGAGATCGACCGTAACACCATCGTGCCAGCTAAAACTGACTATAGCTTCGATATTATCCGCTAAGGTCTGTTTAGGTTTACAAGATGCTTGTCCCCAGATACCGCGCTTAGCGCGGTATCTGAACAGCCCGCTAGGAAACGGGCATTTATTTTGTTAGCTTTATAAAGGGCAAAATAATACGGCTAGGATGGCTTGACGTTTAACCCTATATCAATCATGCATGTGCAGGCTTAGTCCGCGGTGCTGATTAAACAGGTAGGTTATCGCTATAATCTATCCACTATTTATTTTTTAATTAATTTTATGGCAAATATAACTTTTTCTAGCCCACTTTTACCAAAAGACATCACTGTTTATGCAGTGGCGGGCGATACCCACACTCTACTTAAAGTGGCGCAGAAAAACAAAATCCCATTACCGTTTGAATGTGAAGACGGCCAATGTGGTTCCTGCGTGATGGAAGTCCAAGAGCTTTCTGACAAACCTTTCATGGCGCAATCACTAACAGAAAAAGAGCGTGCTACTTTATTGGCTGCGGGAAAACTTACTAAGGGGCAAATTGAAGAGGCCGTGGTTAATGACAGACCACCCCCAGTCCGCCTTGCTTGCCAATTTATAGTACGTCACGAAGATATCCTAGTGCGTTTCAGTGGAGAACCCGGCGTACTCTAAGCGATATCGACATCAAATTTACGGTCCAGAGCGGAGACAGTAATGAGCAGCGTATCAAGCACGATCCAAGAAGTTTTTAATGAACCGGCCTGTCCAAAAAATCAGGCAAAATCGGAAAAAGAGCGTAAAAAAGGTTGTACTAAACAATTACAACCGGGTGGGGCAGCTGGCGGATGTGCTTTTGACGGCGCCAAAATTGCCTTACAACCTATTACTGATGTTGCCCACCTTGTCCATGGCCCGATCGCTTGCGAAGGTAACTCCTGGGATAACCGGGGTTCTAAATCTTCTGGCTCCAATCTCTGGCGCACTGGCTTTACCACCGATATAAATGAAACAGATGTTGTTTTTGGTGGTGAAAAGCGCTTGTATAAATCCGTTAAAGAAATCATCGAAAAATACGATCCGCCAGCGGTGTTTGTTTATCAAACTTGCGTGCCGGCGATGATCGGCGATGATATTGATGCCGTTTGTAAAGCGGCTAGCCAAAAATTTGGTAAGCCCGTTATTCCAGTGAATTCACCAGGTTTTGTAGGGCCTAAAAACTTAGGCAACAAATTAGCTGGGGAAGCCATTCTTAATCATGTGATTGGCACTGAAGAGCCCGAATACACGACACCTTACGACATTAACATTATCGGTGAATACAATTTATCCGGTGAGTTATGGCAAGTTAAGCCCTTATTGGACGAGTTGGGCATCCGTATTTTGTGCTGTATTTCCGGCGACGCCAAATATCATGATGTTGCCTCCTCGCATCGGGCCAAAGCGGCCATGATGGTGTGTTCAAAATCCATGATCAACATAGCCCGTAAGATGGAAGAGACGTATGACATTCCTTTCTTCGAAGGCTCTTTTTATGGGATTGAAGACAGTAGTGATGCATTACGGGAAATTGCCCGCTTATTAATTAGCAAAGGCGCACCCGATGAATTGATGGACCGTACCGAGCAATTGATTGCCCGCGAAGAAGCGAAAGCCTGGGCCGCCATTGAACCTTACAAAAAACGCTTGACCGGCAAGAAAGTCTTGTTGATCACCGGTGGTGTAAAGTCTTGGTCAGTCGTGGCGGCATTGCAAGAAGCCGGTATGGAATTGGTCGGTACCAGTGTTAAAAAATCCACTAAAGAGGACAAAGAACGTATCAAAGAATTGATGGGCGAAGATGCCCACATGATTGATGATATGAGCCCTCGTGAAATGTACAAAATGCTGCGTGACGCCAAAGCCGACATTATGTTGTCAGGCGGGCGCTCCCAGTTTATTGCCTTGAAAGCCAAAATGCCTTGGTTGGATATCAACCAAGAACGCCATCATGCTTATATGGGTTATGTCGGCATGGTTGAATTGGTTAAGGAAATTGATAAGGCTGTCTACAACCCTGTTTGGGAACAAGTGCGTAAACGTGCGCCTTGGGAAGAACAAACCTGGGAAGAAGTTGCTGATGCTGCAATTGCCGCAGAAGCCGCAGCGCTTGCTGCAGACCCTGTTTTAGCCCGGGAAAAACGCCGTTCGACCGCGGTTTGTAAATGCAAGGCAGTTGACCGTGGTGCCATCGAAGACGTAATTATTGAATATGGCTTGACCAGCGCGGAAATGGTTTCGGAAAAAACCGAAGCTGGCACTGGCTGTGGCAGTTGCTTAGGCAAGATTGGCAAAATCATTGAAACCATCGACCATTGGAATCCGGTAGCCACCGATACCGACGCGGCCGGCAATGCAGCCCAGCACGCAGCGTGAGGTAAGTTATGGCAAAGGTCGTTGTCACTAAAAAAGCGTGTGCGGTTAATCCGTTAAAAATGAGCCAACCGATAGGTAGCGCATTGGCTTATATGGGCATTAACAACTGTATGCCGTTATTTCATGGCTCACAAGGTTGCACCTCTTTTGGTTTAGTGCTTTTCGTCCGGCATTTTAAAGAGGCCATTCCGTTACAAACTACCGCGATGAGCGAAGTTGCAACTGTGTTAGGTGGGCTTGATAATGTTGAGCAGGCTATCATGACTATAGCCAGCAAGCAAAAACCCTCGATCATCGGTATTTCATCCACGGGCGTCACAGAAACCAAAGGGGATGATGTTGATGGTTATATCAAGATTATTCGGGATAAACACCCCGAGCTAGACCATATCGCCTTGGTGTATGTGTCCACCCCTGATTTTAAGGATGCGTTCCAGGATGGTTGGGCAAAAACCGTTACCAAGCTGATCGAACAGTTAGTGCAGCCCGTTGCCGAAGATGCTGTGCGCTTGCCTAAGCGGGTTAATATTTTGCCAGGTGCCTACCTGACGCCGGGTGACCTTGACGAGTTGCGTGACATACTTGAAGGTTTTGGGCTTGAAGCTATCTTTATGCCGGATTTGTCCGGTTCATTAGATGGCCATGTGCCACAAGACTTCACCCCAACTACCATTGGGGGCATTACCTTAGAAGAAATTGCAGGCTTAGGGCTTTCTGGCCACACCATTGCCATCGGCGAACAAATGCGCGATGCCGCGGTGGCTTTAGAAAAAATCACCGAAGTGCCGTTTACCTTATTTGACCGCTTGACAGGCTTAGAGTGCAATGACCAATTGATTACGCTATGCGCCCAACTTAGCGGCAAGCCCGTGCCTAATAAAATTCGCCGGCAACGCAGCCAATTAGTTGATGCGATGTTGGATGCGCATTTTCATTTTGGCGGCAAAAAAATCGCTATTGGTGCTGAACCAGATTTATTATGGGCATTAAGTTGCTGGTTTACCGAACTGGGTGCGGAAATTATGGCCGCAGTAACCACCACAGCGTCACCATTATTGGCAAACATCCCTATTGAGGAAGTTTTGATTGGCGATCTTGAAGATTTAGAGCTCAAGGCCGTAGGTGGGGATCTTTTGGTGACCCATTCCCATGGCCGGCAAGGTGCAGAACGCTTAAAAATTCCGTTTTACCGTATTGGCATCCCTATGTTTGACCGCTTAGGTGCCGCCCATCAAACCATCGTGGGTTACCGCGGTACGCGTAACTTAGTGTTTGAAATTGCCAATATGTTTATTGCCAATGACCATGAAAACGAGCCGGATACCTGGTATTCAGCGGAACAAGCAGGTGCACAAACCGAAGTACCGGTTGAGGTTCACCATTAATTGCAACATCCGGAAAATATTATCTAACGTTGGTTTTAGGCCAGGATTATTAAGGTTAGTCACCTGGGCATCAGGATGACATGTAAATTTGGAGGAAAGACATTGGACGAGTTATTTGCTATTTGCCGGACCATAGAAATCGACGAGGACCAAGCCAGTGGTTTTTGGCTGTCACGGCGGGGAGAAAACGGCGAGGCAATACCCTGGCCAATTTTGGTGACCCGTAAAGGTAATCAATTTTTTGGTTTTGAGAATGTTTGCCCACACGGCGGTGGGCGTTTGGATACTGTCGCTGGGCAGTTCATGGATGAAGAAGGTAACTTTTTATCCTGTGGCACACACCATGCACAGTTTGATACGGATACTGGCCATTGTTTTATTGGCCCTTGCCAAGGTAAAAAGTTAACACCGGTCACTTTAGTGATTGATGATGGTGATGTGTGTGTCACCGGTATCGAACTGACCGAAGAAGACGGCTTAGATCGCGGCGATTAAGCCAAAGGTGTCATACCGATAGCGCTCAGCGGTTTTTAGGAACCAGGGCTACCGGCAGTGGGTTTAGGCCTACACCGGCAAACCGCAGAGCCTCCGGTGATACCGTTTACGGTATAGTTAAAACACCTTAGTTGAGTGCTAAAGTGCGGCATCAGGCCATTAGGCTAGCGTGTGCATTAGCCTTATTTTTGAGATAACCATTATTTTCATTGCCTTTGGGCATGAAGCCAATAGGAATCCTGGTATCCAACAATGAAGCGGATTGAACATGTGGGCGCGGCGGTTGCGGCTTATTAAGCCAAAAAATGATACAGAAAAGGTTTTCCATTGTGGAGGTAGTATGAAAGTTGCATTTGCTACACAAGATTTGAAACGGGTCGATGCGCATTTTGGCTGGGCTAAAAACATCGCAATTTATGAATTGTCCGCTGAAGGCTATCAATTTCTTGAAGCGATTCAGTTTGAAGGCGATCTGCAAGAAGATGGCAACGAAGACAAATTGGCGCCTAAGCTGGATGCGGTTAAAGATTGCACCATATTATATGTTGCCGCTATCGGTGGTTCTGGCGCAGCACGGGTAGTTGCGCAAGGGATACACCCCATGAAAGTGGCACAACCTGAAATGATTAATGAGTTGTTAGATAAGTTACAAGAAGTACTACGTGGAACGCCTCCGCCTTGGTTGCGCAAAGTTATTGCCAAAGGCAACAAGGATCAGGAGCGTTCATTTGATTTTGAAGAAGATGAAGAGGTGGAAAATGGCTGAGGCTTTAGCGGAAACAACTATAGAGGCATCGGCTGATTCGATGTTTGTCAAAGAATTGATGAAACAATGGCGGGCACAGGACTCTTACGGTACCTGGGAAGGCAAAACTGACGAACAATTGCTGGAACCTTATATTGTCGATAAAGAAAAACGCAAAGCTATGCCGATTATCGGCGACCCTGATCCAGAAACCATCTGGCGTTTGGAATTGTTTTACAACGCAGTAGGCTTGTCTATAGAACGTGCCACCGGTGTGATGGTGACACCGATGATGAAAATGTCCCATGAAGGTTTTGGCCGTATGATTTTGGCGGCTGGCCGTTTAATCGTGGTTAACAAGCAATTGCGTGATGTCCATCGCTTTGGTTTCGGCAGCATGACCAAACTGGGCGAAGAAGGCGGTAAATTGGTCACTGCCGGTATCACCATGATTGAAACCTACCCAGAAGTGGCCCGTTACGGCTAGTCGGGTGTTTAGGGTTAATGTTTTAAGGCACAAATATCATAGAGTCTGAAACGCCACTAGTAGTGGGCAAATTCAGCGGTTGATTTAAAAGTGGGAGCATACCAATGACAGAAACGACAGCAGTCGCAAACGATGATATGAAGGCGAAATTGAAAAAGCTAAATGCGCAAGCCACCGCATTAAAAATGGACTTGCATGATTTAGCCGAAGATTTGCCTACTGGCTGGGAACGCATTCGTGAAGTCTCTGAAAAAGCCTACCAGGCTTATCTTGATCTGAACGAAATACGTACCCAAATGGCTGAAACAGGTCAATAGGAGACTACGATGAGTGAATTTACCGTAAAATTACCAAGCGGTAAGCTTTGGAGCCCTCAATTTGTTGAAGAGATTAATCAAGAAACCTGCATTGGTTGTGGTCGCTGCTATAAAGTTTGTGGCCGTGATGTCTTAAAAATGGTCGGCATAAATGAAGATGGCGAAGTTGTCGTACTGGCTGAAGGCGAAGAGGACGATGACGACGAGGGTGAATACGACAAAAAAGTAATGTCGATTGCCAACCCTGAAAACTGTGTCGGCTGTGAAGCGTGTGCCAAAATATGCCCTAAAAAGTGTTATACCCATGACGCCTATGAAGGGGTAGAAGCCGCTTAAATAGCGTGTTCAGTTAACTCACTGTAGAGGTGTACTATGCTGGCCAAAATTGACACTTATCATTATGATCCGTTGTTGGCTTATGCGCGTACCCCGGATGATCCCATCACCCGGACTTTTGCGGCCGCTATCAATATGGCCAGAAGTTCATCTCGGTTAGCTGGCAGGAATACCTTCGGGCTTGCGCTCAATGATTATAAATTATTAATTGAGCAATATTTCCCAGGTGCACAAACGGCTTATTTAACGCCGGTTTTAAATGCCGCGAATAAAGCCCGGGCGCAAACTGCGCCGGGTGATGAATTTGATGACCTGTCCGCCTTATTATTAGATCATCGTAATGACGACGGGCAGACCACCTCTTGGTTGGTTTACGCCATTACCGCTTGCTGCATGGGTGATGATCACTTATGGCAAGACATGGGCTTGGTTAACCGCCAACAATTATCCGATCTTTTCCAGCAGTACTTTAGCACGCTGCATGCGAAGAACACCGCTAAAATGCGTTGGAAAAAGTTTCTTTATAAACAACTGTGCGAGCGTGGTGGCGTTTATGTCTGCCGTTCCCCCAGTTGTTCTGTTTGTGTCGAATATCAAAATTGTTTTGGTTCAGAAGAAGAGGAATTATGACACTCGTTCACGGTATGCCAGTAGAAAACGCCAACCTATTTGAAAACATCATGGCCGAGCCCGCCGCCTATAAATTGATAGAAGTCGCCGGGGAAGATGCCAAAACGTTTTTATTTGGCTTGACCACCAGTGACGTTAAACAGGTTTCGGCAACTTACAGCCAATTCAGCTCAATGTGTGATGTCAAAGGCCGGGTGTTAGCCAGCTTTTTAATTTTCAAACGATATGATGCCTGCTATTTGTATTTGCCGGCAGAAATGGTGGCTCCCGTCATCAATAAATTAAAGCTACACATTTTACGTGCTAAAGTCGCGCTTAGCGCGATAGACGACAGCTTAAAAGTCCTGGGCTTAGCAGGTGCCGACAGTACCCAAAACTTAGCGCAGGCCTTAGGCACTAGCTTAGATGCAAGCAGCCCTGGCGCTGTCGTACAAAGCGGTGACTATACCGTTATCTTAATGCCTGGACAAATACAGCCACGTTGGTTAGTGGTTAGTAGCGCGGCAGCCATCACCGAACTGTCGGAAAAATTAGCGGCACAATTTAGTGTTAATCCTGAGGCTTGGAGTGTATTAGACGCCATCAGCGGCCTACCCTTTATCACCCCAGGCACGGCCGGTAACTATTTGCCACAAAGCTTAAACTTAGAAGCGTTAGGCGGCTTATCGTTTACCAAAGGTTGCTACCCAGGCCAGGAAGTGGTGGCAAGACGGCATTACCGCGGCAAGCTTACCCGTAAATTGTATGTTGCTTATGCCGACACGCCAGCGGTTCCGGAAATAGGGGCACCGCTATACCGTCCCGGTAATCCTGAAGCAATCGGTTCGGTTGTTTCGGCTGCCCGCCATTCTGATGGCCCGGTTGCCCTGCAAGCAGTGATAGAAATTGAAGAACAAAACCAAGGTGAAGTGATGTTGACTAGCCCTGGTGAATCCAAGCTAGTCTTTATGGCAGAAATTTAAAGGTATTTTTATGACAACAGCAGGCCATGTATTGGAGATTGACGTTCAAACGGCTTATCTCAAAGAAGATTCCGCACCTGGACAGGCGCAGTATCTATTTTCTTACACCGTCACCATAGAAAATGCGGGTACCATGGCGGCACAATTGTTACGTCGGCATTGGGTGATTACCGATGCCAATGGCAAAAAAACCGAAGTGTTGGGTGAAGGGGTCGTCGGTGAACAACCTTATTTACGCCCTGGTGATAAATTTCAATACACTAGCCTAGCCAGCATTAAAACACCTGTTGGTGTGATGCATGGCAGCTACCAATTAATGGGCGATGATGGTGTGGTGTTTGATGCCCCCATTCCCGCTTTCCGATTGGCGACCATGCGGCAAGTTTTTCATTAAGCACCGGAAAAACGCAGCACACTGAACCTTAAAAGAAATCCCTTACTGCCATTTTTGTAGGCCAGGGAGGGTATAAGGTTGACGGCCTCTTAAAAACCCCTGTTTTTGAGAGGCCTTGTTACTGTCAGTGTAACGGGTTAGTGTTGTCCATCAGTCTGCGGCAGATAAATGCATAAGGCTTTACGCTGATCTAGTTTTTGTTCCATTACCCTTAAAATCTTTACTGGAAGGGCAAAAATATCGATATATATTATATGTTTGAATCATCCGCCCAAGACGATTTTACGGTTTACCAGAAGCATTCCGTTTTTCGGCGATATAGGCAAAGAATTTTCTCCTTCCTACGCCGGCAATCCCACAAACTTCAGCAGCGGTTTTGTCCGAGTTTTCATATAAGATTCTGGCATTTTCCAATTTAGCAGGGTCAGTTTTAGGTCTTCCACCGGTTTTGCCACGCGCTTTAGCGGATGCCCGGCCAGCCGCCGCGCGTTCAGAACGTAGCTCCCGCTCCATTTGGTGAATAGCCCCCATCATCGACAAAAAGCAACGGCCAGTCGCCGTAGTGGTATCAATATTCTCACGCAATGACACTAAGTTAATTTGCCGCTGTTCTAAAACCTTAGCCGTTGTCAACAAATCCATTAAAGAGCGGGTCATGCGGCTTAATTCGCTGACCACCAACGTATCGCCTGGCCGGGCATATTCTAAAAGCTGGTCCCAGCCTGGGCGGTCCATGTGCGAGCCGCTCATCTTGTCGGAAAATATTTTGCCGCAACCCGCTTTTTGCAAGGCATCGATTTGGGAATCCAGATTTTGGCCAATACTGCTGACTCGGGCATAGCCGATTCGATGTGGAGACATAGCTGTAGCGCTAGAATAAGTTTGCATAGTGCAAAAAGTTAACACAGCGTACAGTTAAATGCATTATGATTTTAGCAAAGCTTTATGCACTTAAAATTAGAGGCATCGGGATGGTAAAGGCTGGGTGAACATAGCGTGCAAAAAGTGTACTTTCTGCACTCGCCGAAAAGCAGGGCGAATGAACGCCAATTCTTATCGCCTATTTATTTTGCCGGAAAATGACATCGCTGATCTTTACGGCTTGCCTTATTTCAGCGACGCGGCCCGCCGTCTCTTTTTTCATTTAAGTGTGGGCTAACAGGACGGTGACAAAAAACGCAGCATATTTATGCTACCGAAACAAGCGGCCTACATCCTACGCGAAACCTCACAACTCAGCACTAGCTGCCTGAAGCACAGCCAGATTTAATGACGATGCTAAGCTATCTTAACCCCAAAATAGGCTGTTATTTTGTTAAAATAACAGCCTATTAGCACCGAGTTCGCCCCGGTTTTTATAGCTTACTTTAAATTGACCAGGATATTAAATGTTAGTCGGCCTGCCAAAAGAAATTAAAGATAATGAGTTCCGTGTTGGTTTAACGCCTAGTGCGGTAAAAATGTTGGTGGCTGCTGGCCACACAGTCAGGGTAGAAACTGGGGCGGGGCAGGGTAGTTTTATTGACGACCAAGAATACCTTGCCGCGGGCGCAGAAATTGTTGGCCCAGCCGAGGTTTGGCAAGCCGAGATGGTGGTTAAAGTAAAAGAACCCATCGCCGCTGAATACCCTTATTTACGCAACGGCCTGCTGCTGTTTACTTATTTGCATTTGGCGTCCGATGCCAATTTGACGCAAGCCTTACTGGCTAGCGGTACGACCGCGATCGCTTATGAAACAGTACAAACGCAATCTGGCCAACTGCCATTATTACTACCGATGAGTGAGGTGGCGGGGCGTATGGCGACCCAAGTCGGCGCAGCCATTTTGCAACGCCATGAAGGTGGCCGGGGTGTTTTAATGGGGGGTGTGCCGGGTGTGGCACCCGCTGATGTCACCGTGTTAGGTGGTGGTACTGTTGGTGCCAATGCTGCCCGTATTGCCATAGGCATGGGGGCGCAAGTCACTATTTTGGATGTTAACCATAGCCGGTTAGCTTATTTTGACGACCTTTATAACGGCCGTATCCAAACCCGGAAAAGCAACCCGTATAGTATAGAAGAAGCGGTCTGCAATGCCGATTTAGTGATTGGTGCCGTGTTGATCCCTGGCGGCAAAGCACCTTGGCTGGTACCGCGGACGATGTTGTCAGCAATGCGCAAAGGCACGGTGATTGTTGATGTTGCCGTTGACCAAGGCGGCTGTGTGGAAACTACCCGGCCGACAACACATAGCCAACCGACTTATGAAATTGATGGGGTAGTGCATTATTGTGTCGCCAACATGCCCGGGGCTGTACCGCGCACCAGTACGTTTGCGCTGGGTAACCAAACTACGGATTATGTGCTATTACTGGCGGATTTTGGTCTTGAGGCCTTAACAAGCCATGCAGAATTGCGCGCTGGGCTTAATATCCACCGCGGCCAAGTCACCCATCCGGGTGTTGCTGCGGCTTTTGATTTACCGTATAAACCGCCTGAACAAGTCCTTTAAGACTTATACAAACGGTTTACACCTTTACAGCCTTGTAAAATTTGAAATTTTTAGGTTAAACGCTGCCAGCGGCTAAGGCGCTGATAACCGATGAACCCACCGTATCGCTACGGTCCAAAATCTGCAGTTTAGCGAGGATTTGGTCGCATTGTTCGCGGTCGCCTTGACGTAACCGGATAAAAGCTAACGCTTTCAGTGTAAACAGATAAAAATGCTGTGGGCTTTCATGAACCGACCAATCACATGAATCGGCACTGAGCTGCTCCCAGGCACCTGGAAAATTACCTTGTTTAGCGGCCTCGGCCAATGCTGAACGGACAATGGCTTCAGCGTCAGCAAGCCTACCTTTGTAGAATAAAAACTTATAATACGAAAAATATACCGCTAACGCTGTTGGAGCCTGCTCATGCGCCTGTTTTAACAGCTTTTCAGCATGCTCGGTATTATGGTAAGACTCCATTGCTTCCTCAAGTAGCATGCTAATTTCAGGAAGCACCGAGCCCGCATACAAGCTACGCATTTCCATTGCATTGCTACTCATGGTCGCTCAACTCCAAACATCTTTAGGCTGCAGCAATCGTTCCACCGGTTGCGATTGCAACAAATGCTCATCAATAATGGCACTAACATCAGCCGGGGTAACCTTGCCATACATAACGCCATCAGGATATACCAACAAGGTTGGCCCATTTTGGCAAGCACCTAGGCAACCAGACGTAGTAAGGGCAAACTGGTCAAACAGTTTACGCTGCTCAAAAGCTTGCGCGAAAGCTTGAAAAACTTCAGCACAACCTACTTGGCCACAGGACCCGCGAGGATGATTGGGTGGCCTGCTTTGGGTACAGATGAACACATGTTTTAGCGGTTTTGGCATAATGTCACTCTTAAAGTTATAAGGATTATGTTAATTCTGAGAGGGCAAGCCCATTTTCATTTTATCCAAGGAAATGCTTTTGCCATCTTGGTCTTGGAATACTTTAAAAACTTTTTCTTGGGCGGCATTGGAACCGACAAAATCCCCATAAGCGCGAGTCAAATACTCCGTACAGGTTGCTCTTGCAACCGCATCATCAGCATCTTCCGCAATCGGCGTTTGCGCCAGATATTGGTTAAAACGCTTTAAGATATGCAGGCGGTTGACATGCACAATCTCAGGATCATAAGTAACCCCAAGGAAGTCGAGAAATTCCTCGGCTGCGGAAAAATCATACAATTGGTTTAACAGGGGGTGCATAAATAATCGCTCCTTAATTTCGTCAACATTCAGTTTCTAATACAACTAGATCTATGGTGGATTAAGCCAATTCACCATAAAAATGGATTAGCTCATTGGAATTCGGTATGCGTTTATTCAAGGTGACATGGTTACGGATGCTGGAAAGTATGCTGATGGCCTCACCGGAATTAAGCGATATGCCAAGTTCCTCATAGCTTTTTATCACGGCATGGGAACCGGAATGCTTACCCAGGACAATCTTATGTTCACGACCCAATTGTTCAGGGTCTATACCTTGGTAATTGAGTTTGTTTTTAAGAAACCCATCAACATGAATACCGGCTTCATGGGTAAATACGGTTTCCCCAACTATACTTTTTTGCGGGGCAATAGGCCGGCCAGACGCTTTGGCCACTAACTCAGAGATGGCTGGAAACTGGCTGACATCGATACCGGTATGGGTTTTATACAAAAAATGCAAACCCATGACGGTTTCTTCAAACGCGGCATTGCCGGCACGTTCGCCCAAGCCATTGACCGTGGTATTAACATGGCTGGCACCTGCACAAGCCGCCGCCAAGGTATTGGCAGTGGCTAGACCCAAGTCATCATGGGCATGCATTTCTATCTCCACATCAAAATTCTGGCACAACTGTTGGATGCGCTGGAATGTTGTAAAAGGATCAAGAATACCCATGGTGTCCGCAAAGCGGAAGCGTCTGGCACCTACCGTTTGCGCCGCTTCCACAACCAACATAAGGAAATCCATGTCAGCCCTGGAGGCATCTTCTCCACCGACACAAACATCCATACCCAAATCTTTGGCTTTGCTCACATAGTGTTTGAGCGTCGCCAGAATCCAAGGCCGGTCACGGCCCAGTTTATGGGTGATTTGAATATCTGAAACCGGGATCGATAAATTGACCAAATCAACGCCACAAGCCTGGGCTGACTTTAAGTCGTCGTCACGCATACGCCCCCAAACCATCAACTTGGCTGGCAGCTTAAGGGCGGCAATCGCACCAATAATTTCTTGTTCCTCAGCACCCATGGCGGGGATGCCCACTTCCAGTTCTGGCACACCTGCCATGGCAAGTGCTGAGGCTATCGCAAGCTTTTCATCTTGATTAAACGCCACACCCGCGGTTTGTTCACCGTCACGCAGCGTGGTATCGTTAATCATAACCACTTGCGGCGGGTTCATTAGCTGTGGCCTTCTTTTACAAAATTACAGCTGTATTTTGGAATTTCGATGGTCAAGTCTTCACGGTCGACAAACGCTTGGCAAGCAAGACGGGATTGTGCCTGCACACCCCACGCCTTATCCAGCATGTCTTCTTCGTCATCGTCGGCGGTATTGAGCGAGTTAAAACCCTCACGGACAA
Source organism: Methylococcaceae bacterium (assembly GCA_041660045.1). Taxonomy (GTDB): domain Bacteria; phylum Pseudomonadota; class Gammaproteobacteria; order Methylococcales; family Methylomonadaceae; genus WM-3-3. The sequence goes on from JBAZXA010000015.1 coordinate 58,025, forward strand.
TGACATGGCAAGTGGAGCAAGCACAAGCTTGTTCACAAGCATGTTCAATGTGCACCCCGGCCTTAATTAAGGCCTCGCAAATCGTTTGTCCCGTATTAGCTTTAAAAACGATACCTTCTGGGCACACGTCTTGATGTGGAAGCACAGTAATTTGCGGCATATTTTGTCCTCACATTGCCAAATTATCTACAGTTTGTCCGGTGAGAGCAGTTTTAATGCTGATATCCATCCGTCGTCCGGCGAATTCCAGGCTGTCCTGGTTCAATTTTTCGCTGACTTGTTTAATTAATTGCCAATCTGTGCCCGCCATAGCGACACGTAGTGCTTCTAATGATCCGGTAATCATCGCCAATTCTTCGGCTGATAATAAATGGCTGTCTTCAGCCAATGCCACTTCGGTGGCATCAATCAAGCGTAAGGCATCAACACGGTGCTCTTCCAAGCGCCGCGCTTCAATATCAGCCTGGGCATTGGCAAAAGAGTCCTGTAACATCTGGGTGATGTCATTGTCATTCAAGCCATAAGACGGCTTAACTTCAATTTTTGCCTCGATACCACTGAGTTCTTCGCAGGCTGAAACCGATAACAAACCATCGGCATCAACCTGAAAAGTAACCCGAATACGGGCTGCACCAGCCGCCATAGGCGGAATGCCTTGCAATTCAAAGCGGGCCAAGGAGCGACAATCGCTGATTAATTCGCGTTCACCTTGCAAAACGTGGAAACTCATCGCCGTTTGGCCATCTTTAAAGGTGGTGAAATCTTGTGCCCGGGCAACGGGGATAGTCGAATTCCGTGAAATGACTTTTTCCATCAAGCCACCCATGGTTTCAATCCCTAATGACAACGGAATCACGTCAAGCAACAACCAATCTTCTGCCGTCTTGTTACCCGCTAAAACATTGGCCTGGATAGCTGCACCTAAGGCCACCACTTTATCGGGGTCTAGATTAGTTAAGGGTTCTTGCTCAAAGTACTTGCCAACCGCGTGTTGTATGCAGGGCATTCTTGTTGCACCACCCACCATCACCACGCCATTAACCTCATCAAGGCCAAGGCCGGCATCACGCAATGCTTTACGCACCGGGGTTAGGGTACGGTTAACTAAATCGGCCGCCAAACTCTCGAATGTTTCCGCAGAGATGTCTAGGCTTAACACGGCACCGTTACGGTCGGTAATTTCCAATGTGGTTTGGGCAACACTGCTGAGCCGTTCTTTGCAGGTACGTGCTGCGCTAAGCAAGGCATTGGCTTCGGTCATCGATGGTTGCAGTTGCCACTGTGCCAACGCCCAATCATAAATGACACGGTCAAAATCATCACCGCCTAAAGCCGGGTCGCCATTGGTGGCCAACACTTCAAATACACCACGGGAAAGCCGTAGGATGGAAATGTCAAAGGTCCCGCC
>JBAZXA010000016.1:0-48586 GCA_041660045.1 Methylococcaceae bacterium
CGAATTGAGCCAAGGGCTGTCAAACGACGGCCTAAACCCTATCCTTTATTGACCAAAACAAGGGCTGAAGCCAAGGTCGACATCAAAAATTATGGACACCCGAAAAAACTTAAGTAAGTGCCATTCGAATCTGACCCCTTTGTTGTTCTTGCTGTAGGTTCCCAATTTTCGCAACAATGTTGACGCAGTAATCCTGCCAGCTTTAATAGAAAGAACTACCCATATTCGTCCGCTTATATACGCTAAAGCCAGGAATCATTATACTAAAATGGTTTAATATTGGATTGCTGGGTGACGTAAAACTATAAAAACAAGTTTCCGAACAAAAACTATTTGTGACAGTGTTTATCGTACACTGCCACAGGCAAATTTGGAGACAATTTGAAAGTGGCTCATAGCCTGTCGTAAAACAATTGTTTTCCGACAGGCTAAACATGGCAATTTTGCATGATAGATGCATAAATCACATTATTTAGCCGCTATTTCTCAAAATCGCACGAATCCTTTCTGTCACCCAAGCAGAGACGATGGAGGCTAGAGCCAAGATGATTCGAGCTAAGTGCGGACTTTAGTGTCGTTTGTTTAAACGCATCGGGTAGAAAATGAACACAAATGTAATCTTCGTAAAGAGCATCAAAGGACTCGACATTAGTGAGTTCTTCACCAAAATATACGCTAGCCCAGATATCACTAGAGATTTCATGGTCACGAGGCTTAACAATACTGCGATCAGTGACGTTCTACGGAAACAAATTATCGAGGATGGAATATCCACTTTATTTCACTATTCGATAACCTGTGATGCGGTTTTGCACCCCGGCATCCACGTAGATGAAATTGAAACGGTAATATTGGGATTCGTGCAGAAACTTAACGCCGCAAAAAACCTATTGATCATTGATCCGTACTTTTATTCGAATGAACCAGCAACCCTCTCTCTCTTCGAGAAAATGATGACCAAAATTTATAATTCTCTTGAAAAAATCACCTTCATGACGAATGGAACAAAAGCTAAGTGTCAAAGTGATATGCATGACATATTAAAAAAACTGAAACCGGCAATCCAGATTGAAGATGTTGTTACAAATCAATTTCACGACAGATTCTGGATCGATCTCGATAACCTGCAAGGGATCGTCATGGGAACTTCGCTTAATGGCATCACCAAAAAAATTTGCTTAGTGGATCACATCGCGGATGCTGATGTTCGACAGATAGTTGACTTAGCCAAACCATTGCTTTCTACCTAAAAATCGGTGTTAGGTGTAACGGCTCGCGTTTGAATTTGATCCATTGGGAGCGAAGCTACAATTTGACGACATATTGCAATTCCGTCATATAAAGTTGTCGTCAATATTTTATAATTCGTAATCGAAGGGGTCAGACTCGATTGAAAATCAAGTCCACGGACTTGTGCTCGACAATCAATCAAGTCTGACCCCTTCGATACTAAAAATCATGGACACCCGAAAAAACTTAAGTAAGTGCCATTCAACCCTGGCCCCATTTTGCATTTAATCAACGCTAGTCCAGACTTCAAGATAACCCACTGGAACTCGGGATTCATTTCCAGCCACAAATGCAACTGATAGTTGATCGAATCCGTGCCAACTACTAGCTAGTTCGTTGTACTTTGTTGTTAAGCGCTTGGCTATATCTTGATCTTCATTATGAAAATATCGTACTTGGTCTATACCCACGGCCTGGGCAGTGCGTTCGCCGCCTCGCTCTGCCCCTTGGACGTTCCAGCCTTCATCTTTCAACTTCAATGAAACTTTTATGATGTCTTCCCGCGACAATGCCCCGGCAAATTGAACATACACTCTGTTGCGCTTGTCTGGTGCCGAATCGCTTTGCTGTGTGGCATCAAAGAGAGGCGCTACCTCTACTTTTTGCGCTACAGATGTTCCTAAGGGACAGCCTTGCGACCAGAGATCAACGAAACATCTGGCTTCGACCAAAAATGGTGCAGGTGTACGGAGAATTGCTTGAACCCAGAATACCGAAACCGTAAGCAGCAAAAGAGAGGTGAAATACCATACGATAACTCGCGGAAGGATACTACCATCAATTACCTTAAAGAAAATAACAACGCCAGTTGACAGTAGTAGAAACGCTCCAAAAGCGCGGACTAGACTAGAGAAGCTCCCGCCATAGGCGCTGCTAAACCAGACAAAAGTTATCAAAAGAAGTAGAAATACTGACAGCGCAAGCCCCAGCCGAGCATCGCTGTCTTGAATAAAATTAAGCAGTTTTTCAACTGTAGGAATCGGCCCCTTAGGGCGCTCACCAACTTCGTTCTCGTCAGTCATAACTTATACCAAATCTATTCGTGATGAAAACCAACCAAAATGTCAGACATTGGAGCCTACAAACGTTTGGCATAAGGGGCGCGCTTTAGCGCGTCCCACTTGAGATGGGTTAGGTGCAATGATGAACATTATGCGGCCTTTGCGCAACCCGCTGGTTTGTAAATGCGCTCGGTTGATGCCGGGCTATTAGCAAGCTTATTGGCTGGACGAATTGGCCTTGTAACAAAATTGCCGCCACAGTTTGGGCATTTTCCGTGGAGCACAGTTTCTACACAAGACGCACAAAAAGTACACTCGAACGAACAAATACGAGCCTCGGTAGACTCAGGTGGAAGTGCTTTGTCGCAGCACTCACAGGATGGACGTAGTTGTAACATCTCAATCTCCTTGGCTATTGCACCTAACGTAGAGCTAAGGGGCGTGCCGCTCACGGACGCTAAACGAAGCCCCAAAGCTTGATAAATTACAAAATTTTAAAACCGCCATGAGGCGGCACGTCCCTTTGAGCGCCATGTTATGCCCTTGTCCATCCGTAGTTTGTTCTTCCTTTGCAAAACCATTTATTTGCATTTTGATTAATCGGGCTAAGGTGTTCTCTGATTTCATTACATGCCTCGCGCAATAAATCGTTAGCCACCGTTTGAGCAGATGGGTGTGGCATTTGTATCCATTGTAATTCGGGGTTATCTTTCTGCGCACTATCTCTCAAGAGTTCTGAAAAAAGTTCGTAGGCAATATTACCGACTAACACCACTTTATGCGGAAGTAATCCAAATTTTTCATTTTTTGAAGTGAAATATTCAGTAACTTCAAGCCTGTTCGATTTTATATAGTTGGCAATTTCATTTTTTTTCGATATTGAACCGCCCGATGTTGCTTTTAAATCCATGAAGCGGAAATGATTAAAGTTGGATGGTGATTCGGTTCCGAGCATGCCGTCTAGAATCAATTTGCATCGGTTATAAAAAAGCTTATTTGAGTGGTAGCTGTTTAATTCATCAGCCGTTCTGAACCATTTACCCATATCCCTACCAGGATTTGGATTATTACCGTTTGGCTCAGGTGCGACAAATAGAATTCTTGAATCCGATTTGTTCCACTCTTGTAGGTTGTAAGGTGTAAATTCCCATTTCATAGAGGCTAGCGTTTTTCCTTTTTATGCATAACGTAAAAGTGAGGGGCTGCGCGCTTTTGCGCAGTCCCTCTCGACTGCCGGGTTGGGCAAGAAGTGGCTATTCTTTGACACTGTAGTCACTGATCTGATGCCGCTCCCTTTGCCCTTGAGTAAAAGCTTGAGTAGTATTTTTCAGCCTATCGACAGATGGCTCAGTTAACCTTGAACTTATGTTGTAATTAGGATAGCTCCCCGTTATTTTAGGGTGCAAATGAGCTGCAATTTCCACATCGCTCTGGGAAACATACCTCCCCGCCCACCGTTCAATGAGATGTTTCACAGCATGTGGGACGATTCTAGGATTCTTTGTTTTTTTCTGAGCGTCTAGCCACTCATAAGCGATTCGGATGCAATCATCATGCTCGTGATGTGCGTCACCTTCCACGATAACTTCCTTCTTTGCTTTTTCAATTTGTTCTCTGGTAATCATAGTTGCTCCTTCAATTTTACAGAGTGTGCCCAACGTTAAGTAGACACCTTTTTAGGTGTATATCAAATTTAAAGCATTGGAATTACCGGTGTATAATGCCACCTTGGTAATTCGTTAGAGTTAATTCTAGCAATGCTATATTATTGATAGCAACCTTTTTATGCAAAATCAAAATACACCCCCTAAGCTGCTGGATCATATCGAAGGGGTCAGACTCGATTGGTTTTTGCTCATATACCCGTTGGCTTTAATTTCAATCATGTCTGACCCTTAGATATATGCAAACCTTCCAAACCGCCACGAAAGGCGCGTCCCGCTTGAGCGTAATGTTAGGCTTGGAGTTACTTAACACGTTTGACAATGAATCCATTTTCAATTTTCTCGAAGCCAACCTTAGGGTAATACTCCATTGCCTCAGGAGCCGATAATAGGATAAGGGCTACCTCATCACCAATGGAAGCTTGGACTCGGGCAATAAGCTCACGCCCAATGCCATGCTTTTGGTAGGCATTGGCTACAGCAAGATCAGACAAGTAGCAACAATAACTGAAATCCGTCAGTGCGCGACAGACCCCAATGAGTTTGCCTTCATGCCAAGCGGAGAGAATTAGGTCAGCATTGGCAAACATGCGCTCAATCCGAGCCAAGTCCTTGCTGGGGCGGCGAATGCCTGATGCATCAAAAACCGCTGCTACATCAACAGGCTCAAGGGGGAAATTGTGGCGGTATTCAATCACGCATATAAAAGCCTAACATAAAAGCAAGAGGCGCGCCGTTTGCAGGACTAAATCGAAGCCGACGAACTCCAATAAACAACCAACCTTTAAAAAGTTCCTGTATCCGGCGCGTCTCTTTGACTGCCATGCTAGGCCGGATAGTGAGTACAGATTTCATTTTATTTCGATTGCCCATTTATTCCATAAGCCTACAACAAAAAGGATCATTAGACCAATTACACCAAAAACGCTACACAGAAAATATACCCAAGCAGCAGGAATAAAATTTAGCAACCCGTTACTTAAACTTGTTGGCCAGAATGGTTGTACATCTGCATGCACAATACTGTCCAGTAACACATGGGAAAATGTGCCAATAAATGAGCCGGTAAAGGCGGCAAAGTTACTTATATTTGAACTGACTTGCAACCATGTTAAATATTTAAAACTAAATATGTAATTCCATGCGCTTAGTAACCATTGGCACACAATTTTGCCAAAGAAGCATGAAAATAAACCAATTATGAAAGCGCCCAGATAGCTGTGTGTTATACCGTGAACAATATTGTCGTGCCGTAATAAACGAATTAATGGCTCAAGATCTATAGCTATTTGAGCGAAACCAAAAACTGTCAAACTAAAATAACGCCCCAATACAGCTTTTATAGCTGCACCTGGACCCATGTGAAAAGGAGTAAATGGCATATCTGTGTATTGCCTAACGTAATAGGTACGACATCTTATGTCTTATAATCTGACTCATCTGCCGTATAACTTCTATTATTAATTTTAAGTTATTGATTTTAAGATCCCAAGTGGTATTAAAATCAGGGACATTCCGCATAAACCCAAATACAACTATATCTTCCACGATAACCAGAATCTAGGCAATAAAGTCAGCGATTTTATTTAGTTTCCTTCAGGCTATATCGTATGGGTCTGCAATATGAAACAGGGCTGCCCATCGAAGCACTGCAGATATAGCTGCTTGTAATAAACGACCGTTAACATGGTCGTTTTCCAACTTTTGTCAGGCAGCAGCACTCGTTCAATTTCTGGAAATCAATATCTTGTGCCATGGCCAACCACCCAGTTATTTCATATATTATGAAATCTGACACCCGATCCCATAGGACTAAACGCTATGCAATTGCTGCTGCCCTTCTTGAGTTATGCAGTGGCTAAGGTGTATTTCCGTTTGAATCTTTTTCCTGCGGGCGCTGATATTGCTTAATTTCCTTGAACATAATCCCACTCACCGTACCGATAACAAGCCCCCAAGGCACAATAGCTGTAATTGCTGGCATTGCTATTATGCCAACAAGTGCCGCAACGCCCACACCCGTTGCTGCTCCTATTGTTGCTCCAACAGAATCTTCAGCAATTCGACTTGCAAGCTTTTTAACATCTATAGCTGCCATAACAAACCTGCCTTGTATCTAAAAAAGCATTGTTCCAAGGGTTGCGAACGCTATCGCGACAGAAGACCAGCCGAATCTATCAGAAGCCACTGGTGATTTAGCCATTGCTGCTACAGCATATGTTTAATCAACTATTAACCCCCACTTAGCGCCTGAAATATGAATACCGTGCTGTCTTCCGGGACATGCTCGGTGAGTGTTTGTCTGTCGATGATAATGTTGTCGTTAATGCACAAATTAACGTGTCGCCGTAGCGCACCGCGTTCGTCCAGTATGTAATCGGTAAAGCCTGGGGCTAGTTGGTTAATTGAGCGCAAAATGTCGGCGATTGGGCCTGCTGGCGCTGTTATAACCCGATTCTCCAGTGCGGGAAAAAAGCGATAAAGGTGTGGCGTCATTTTTACCGTAGGCATGCTTTTAGCCAAAGCGCACTGAATAGACTGGCGGAAAATTGTGGCCTAAGCAATACCAGCTTTCGCCGCGGTCTTCTGAGAGGTAAACATTGCCTGTTGTGGTACCGAAACATAAGCAATCTCCCGCTATCGCCAAGCCATGCCGATAGACAATATCGTAAGCATTATCCTGCGGCAGGCCTTTACGAAACGCTTGCCAAGACTCCCCGCCATCGCTGCTCCTAACCACGCACAAACCGCCCTCTATTGCCATGCGTTGGGAGTCTGCCAGCGCTGGCACTACCCAAGCGGTGCGGCCATCCTGCTCGTCAACGGCAATAGGAAAGCCAAAATGCACCCCGGAATCCGGTAGGCTGACTTTTTTCCAGCTTTGTGCGCCATTATTGCTGTAAAACACGCCGCAGTGGTTCTGCTGCCAAAGATGCTCCGGCTGGGCTGGGCAAAGGGTGACAAAATGCGGATCGTGTCCCCATTCTGATTCTGGATTTGGCAAATAGTCCATCAGCATACCGAGGTTACGGCTGCGCCAACTTTGGCCCGCATCGCGGCTTTCCAAGACACCGGCTGAGGACACTGCCACCAAAATATGCTTAGCATTTTGAGGGTTGATAATGATGGAATGGATGCCTGGCTCAAACACACCATAGTCGATACTTGCCGGTGTCCCACCCCAACGGTTTGCACTGGTGGCCTCGCCAGCAAACAGATCGCCACCACGGCTTGCATGGTTCCACAGCGGCCTATTAAGCGCCCAAGTATCGCCGCTGTCATGGCTAACAAACAAACCGCCTGGGATGGTGCCCGCATACAGCGTGCCGGGTTGCTCGGCATGACCAAAGGCCAGATTCCAGATTTTATAGACGGTTGCGTCTTTATATTCGGGCTGCCCTACAGGCGCTTCGGGATTGAAATCTGGCGTCGGCAAGTATTTGACTATGTAGCGTGCACCCTCTGGGTATTTTAGCGACAGCACATCTTCCCAGCTTGTACCACCGTCACGCGAACGCGACAGCTTAGGTCCCCAGTGGCCATGATCGAGAGCTGCCCATAAGGTACCGTCCCGTGGATCACACGCCGCATAACAAACTGGAATTCCGGCATGCGCGATTGGCCGTGGCCGCCAAGTGGCATTCGAACGTTCAACAATAACGGTACCCTTGCGGGTGCCTAGCAAAATCCTATCAGACATGGCTATAACCTCTTATTTACGTGGGCAGCTCTATACATGCCACACATAATAAGTGATTGATTTCTACAGGGCAAAAAAACTTATCCGGTGACTAACAGCAAACCATATCGTCAAATATAACGCGTTACCCCGTACTCCCGGGGCTAAAGGCTGCTGAGATGGCTACGCTTGCCTGTTTGGCATTGCTTAAGTTAGGCAGCTTGTTGTTTAAACCGGCACGCATTACGCTTACGATAGTTAACTGGCGTGCTTTACAACCCTGTTACGCTAGCCAAACAGTTACAGATACTGGCCTATTTAGCGTTAATGTGTTCCCCTATATCGTATAATTTCTAAGCATTTGCGTATTTTGCCTTATGGCACATTGGAGAGTGTATGCGTGATCGTTTCAGGTTTATTTTAAATCGTATCAACGAGAAGCTTTGGGTTAAGCCTTTGCTAATGTGTATTGCTTCTACCATCTTGGTTTTTGTTGCAAAGGCCGTAGACAATGTTGCATTGGACCAACTAGTGCCTATTATTACCCAAAAATCGATAGAGACCTTGCTCTCTATTATTTCCGCAAGCATGTTAGTGATTTCAACCTTTGCGCTTTCATCAATGGTTGCGGCTTATAATTCCGCTAGCACAACCGCTACGCCGCGCTCATTTCCGCTGATTATTGCTGATGATGTTTCCCAAAATGCCTTGTCGACGTTTATCGGCTCTTTTATTTTTAGCATTGTTGGGCTAGTCGCATTGCAAAATAGCTTTTACGACAAAGGCGGCCGTTTTGTTTTATTTGCACTGACGATTACGCTTTTTGCCATCGTCATCATTACCTTTGTGCGTTGGGTGGATCGGATTGCCCGCCTGGGCCGTCTAGGAACAACTATCGAACAGACCGAGGCGGCAACGCTTAAGGCCTTGCGCCAGCGCCGAGGTGAATCTTACTTAAATGTTATTCCTGCAGCAATAAAGCTAGATGTGTGCCTTACACTCTATGCAAAATCGATAGGCTATGTGCAGCGGGTGGATGTGTTTGCCTTACAAAAACTGGCGCTGGAAACACAAACACAAATTGTTGTTACCGCCTTACCCGGAACATTTGCAGCGCCAGGGCAAGCCCTGGCTTTTGTAACAACAGAGAACAGCGATCTTCCGGAAATGGATACCGATATTTTTATTAAGGCGTTTCAAATCGGTAATGACAGAAAATTTGACGAAGATCCTCGCTTTGGCCTAATTGCCCTTTCTGAAATCGCAAGCCGGGCGTTATCACCTGCCATGAATGACCCGGGGACAGCAATCGCTATTATTGGTAGCTTGGTACGGCTATTTAGCCTCTGGGTAGAACCTACGAAAATAACAGAGGAACAAATCATTAAATATGATCGGGTAATCGTCCCTGATCTGTCTATGTACGATATGTTTGAAGATGCCTTCACCGGTATAGCACGCGATGGGGCTGGCATTGTTGAAGTCGCCGTACGCTTGCAAAAAGCCTTCGTGTCGCTGGCGACAATCGGGGACGAGAGCTTAACCCATGCGGCTATCCGGCATTCCCATTTAGCGCTAGCAAGAGCTGAAATGGCACTTAGCCTTACTGAAGACAAAGAAGTTGTGCGGCAAATAGCTAAACTTGTAAATTTAACAACTTCTAAACCGCAGCGGTCCAACCTCTAACATAAACTCGTGTTGGCTGATAAGGCCTTAATATTAGCTTGACGTTTGGGCTGTCCTAAATTTATTACATTTCACTGGATGCACTAGGATCAAGCAAGTTTTGATCAGCTCTCTGTGCATTTTCCTTGTTGATCTGGTTTTCAATATTTCGGTCTATTGTTATGTTTTTTATCTGATCTGTTTGATGTTTTACCATTTCGGACTCGACCAATTTTTGGCTAACTGTTTTTATTTCTGCCTTATCCCCAGCAACCCCTGGTAAATCCTTGGTAATCTTAATGTTATAGATAGGCTCTGGCATAACAATATTAGCCGCATCAAAGGCTTCTTTTACCAACCTTATGGTTTCACTGCGGACTTTCATAAAGTTATAAGCACTTTGGTCTACCCAGCCATAAATGCGCAATAAGACATTAGAATTTCCCAATTCTTCAATGATGGCCAATGGCTCGGGTTCTGCAAGCACACCTGGTACAGACATTAATGTTTTAATCGCCAAGCCTTGGGCAATCAGCAGGTCTTGCCAAGCATCCACGCCTATATCAAACTGAAACCGACGTTCCGGATTACGCGAATAGTTGATAATCACAGCCTTAAATACCACTGAGTTTGGAATGCGTATATGATTATTATCTGGCGATATAAGGATAGTCGCTCTCGATGTCAAGCGTGCGACGCTCCCTTCATGACCATCAATATTGACAAACTCATTCACTTCAAATGGATTTCGAATACTCAATAATAAACTGGTAATAAAATTTTCTACAGTATCTTTAACCGCAAAACCAATGGCTAAGCCAAATATACCTGCTGCCCCTAAAAATGTACCGATTAAGGCCGTCGCATCTAACAACGTCAATGCGGTAATAATGCCCATGACAATAAAAAACAAATGCGTTAACTTAGCCAGCAAATCGACAATAAAGTAATTGACACTAATTCGCCTGTAAACGCTTTTCCTTAAGGAAAACCATTTACCAACTAGCCAAAACATAAAAAATATAAACAACGCGGCTAGAAATAGGGGAAACCCTGCAACCAGCCCTTCGCCGATTGTTAGCATTTTTTCAAATGAACGCTGGATACGTTTCTTTAAATTATGGTTGATAATTATCTGATTTTTTACTTCAACCACATTTTCCGTTTGCCCGGCAAATAACTGTGCCCTTTCCGCTGCCAATGACGTTTCTACTTGCCCGTCCATGCTCACAACGCCATTTCTCACAGAAACTTTTACCCCCTTAAGGTCATCTAGTTCTGAAAATATTTCCCGCAAGCGAGTTTCTATTTTCTTGTCATTATTTTTAGTAAGGTCAATTGATATGACTTTCTCCGGCGCCACCGCCGGCGCGGGGTCGCTAATTTGAGATATTATGTTTGCTAATGGCTGGGCAACGGCAGCATTATTTAAAGGGTTTAGTATCATTAAGCCCAGTAAGCCGGCTAAAGTTAGGTTTTTTTTGTACTCAATAGTCATCTTATTAGTTTTGCTTAGGCCAAGTTGCACGTAGTTGAGCGTAGTTGAGCGTTTGATGTTTATTTAAGGCTGCACGGGCGGTTTGCAAATACCCCTTAAGCCCTGTGCGCCAAATGAAATAGTTAACTGAAACAGGACGTTTCAAACTGCTCTAGCGGTACCGGTCTGCCGAATAAAAAGCCTTGGTATAAATTACAGCCATGTTGGCTAAGAAAGGTGTACTGTTCTTCGGTTTCAACCCCTTCGGCAATGCTTTCTATTCCTAAGTTGTTGGCCATGCCAATAATAGTTTGCACGATAATAGCATCACTTTTTTGCTTATTGATATTGCGCACAAAAGATTGGTCTATTTTCAATTGGTCAAACGGTAGCTTTGTAAGGTAATTTAGCGATGAATAACCAGTACCAAAATCATCTAGAGAAAAGCTTACCCCCATTTCCCGAAGTTGTTGCATTTTTATAATGGTGTCCCCTATATTTTCTAACACCAAGCTCTCCGTCAATTCCAGCTTGAGCCGGTTAGGGTTAAGTGGATGATGGCTTAAGATTTGATGGATTTGCCGAACAAAGTCTTGCTGATGAAACTGAGCAGCACTCACATTAACAGCAAGCTGTAATTGACATGTGTTTTGTTGGGAATGCCAGCTATGGAGCTGGTCGCAAGCAACTTCCAACACCCATTTGCCTATCGGTAAGATTAGATTGGTCTCCTCGGCGATATGAATAAACTCAACAGGCAAGGTCAGCCCACGATGCGGATGCTGCCAGCGTATTAAGGCCTCGGCACCTATAATGTGGCGATTGCCGTCTACCTGCATTTGATAATAGATCTTAAATTGATTTTCCTCTAATGCGCAACGTAGATCCTTTTCCGTAGCCATACGCTTTTCTAGTTCGGCTTGCATAGCAGGATCAAAGAAAAGTAAGGAGTTACGTTTAGCACGCTTGGCATGGTACATGGCGATATCTGTAAATTTAAGAAGTTCTTCCACCGTTCTGTCATGATTGTTAAATAACTCTATCCCCATGCTTGCAGAGCAGAAATGTTCGTATCCATGCAAAATATAAGGCTGACTAATGGCCTCGAGTATTTTGTTGCCCGCCACTTCTGCCTTAACCGCAGCCAATCTGGCATGTCCACCCAACTCATTAAGAATCACGATGAACTCATCCCCGCCCAACCTGGCGATGGTATCGCCTTCCCGCAAGCTAGCATGCAAGCGATTTGCCACTTCTAACAACAACAAATCGCCTATGCAATGGCCTTTGGTATCATTAAGCGTTTTGAACCCATCAAGGTCAATAAACATCACCGCGCCATATTGGCCATTACGTTGGCTCTCAGCCAAGGATTGTTGCAAGCGCTCGAATAGTAAACGCCGATTTGGCAAATTAGTCAGCGAGTCATAGAAAGCCAAACGGGTAATTTCACTTTCTGCCTGTCGGCGTGCCATTTCACGGCTAAAATTATCCAATGCAAAACTAATGTCTCTTGCCATACCGATCAGCAGATCACGCTTCTCGGCGTCAAAGGCATTGGCTTTGCCCGCATAAAGGATAAGGGCGCCGACAACATTTCCGTTTCTGGTCAGCGGCAAGGATGCCGATGCGACCCAGTCGTTATCTAGGTTAAGTACGTGCCAAGGCTCAGTTATAGGATCATTCATAGTATCCTGGCACCAAACTGGCCGTTGTTCACGAATAGCGATACTGCTAGGGCCGTTTCCGAATGGACTGTCCCCTGCTGTAGAGATTTGGATGTTTTGTAGGTCGGCCAAGCCTGCGCCGAAACAACCAACGGGGATTAGCATTTGGGTTTCTGGATTTGTTAGGCCAACCCAAGCCGTTTTCATACTGCATAACAAAACAGCGGACTGACAGATTTTCATAAATAAATCTGTCTCGTCAGTACAATGCACTATAGCCTTATTACATTCATTTAATGCGGCATAAAAGCGCATGTGACGCTGTATTTTTTCCTCAGCGGCGTGGCGTTCGGTTATCTCCCGAGAAATACCTAGCACACCGATAAACGTCCCCATCCTATCAAACATAGGCGTTTTAATGGTTTCAAAAAGACCACGATACCCGTTTTCCGCAAATGTAATCCATTCTTCGTTGGCACTGGCTTTGCCATTAACCATGGCTAGACGATCATTCTCCCGATAAAAATCGGCAAGTTCTTTATTGACGAAGTCATAATCCGTTTTCCCGACTATTTCAGCTTCTTTGGCACCTAATAAGCGTTCAAATTGGAAATTGCAAGCCAGAAAAACACCCTCTGGGTCTTTTAACCAGACCAGATCTGGAATGGTATTCAGTAGCGTGCGTAACTGCGCATTAGCCGAAATAAAGTTATCCAAACTTGTTTTTAGCTTTACCTCGCTTTCCATGAGCTTACTGCTACGGCTTTCCACCATTTTTTCCAGATGGTTACGCAAGCGATACACTTCTAAATGTGTCTTTACCCTAGCCAGTAATTCTTCTCGTTGGTAGGGCTTGGTAACGAAATCCACCGCTCCCAAGCCAAAACCACGCACTTTTTCTCTGGTATCCGGTAATGCGCTGACAAAAATAATAGGCAGGTTGCTGGTATTTGGATGCGATTTAAGTCTGGTGCATACTTCAAAACCGTCCATGCCGGACATCATAATATCCAGTAACACGAGTTCGGGTGGATTTCTGATTGCAGCTTTCAAAGCCAATTCCCCACTAATTGCGGAGAGCACCTGATAACCTTCGTCCTTCAAAAGATCGGTTGCGAGTTTGAGCGAGGCCACCGTGTCGTCGACTATTAAAATTCTACCTTTGAATGCCATGTTATTCCTTGGAACTTCTCAACACTTTCAAGATTGCCGGGTAATTATAATTGTCGGCAAACTTCATCAATGCTGCTTGTAACTGTGGGTCGAATTCTGCAATTTGTTGAATAAGGTATTCTATCTGTGCATTATCCAAGTTGATCAACGCAATCTCTAAATCGTGGCGCATTTGCGCTGGCAGTATAGCTAGCATTGAGGCCGTTAATTCAATTTGCACAGCTGGTTTAGCGTCATCCGCATAAAGGAATTCCACGCCTAATTGCTTTGCCAAACACTCATATATTTCAATGGCATGATAGGGTTTACGGATAAAGTCATCCATACCGGCGTCAAATATCTCCATCCGTTGATTGGATAAAACCGAGGCACTCACACCAATTATCTTAACAGCTGTGCCACCAGGTAAGGCACGGATTGCTTTAGTTGCCGCCAATCCATCCATTATAGGCATCTGCCTATCCATCCAGATAAGGTCGGGCAACCAACCCTGAAAAAACTCTACACCCTGTTTGCCATTGCTGGCAACCTTCACGTCAAAACCGGTAACCTCCATCAGATTGGCCAGTAAAACTTGATTCTCCCACTGATCCTCGACAATCAGAATGCGGTATTTGGGTTGCCCAGGCAAAACACCTAAAACAGTCCTTTCCTCAACATTATTGAGATAGATTACATCCCCTTCAGCTACCTGCTTCAACGGTAAATCAATCCGGAACAAGGTGCCTTTCCCCAACGTACTTTCAATGCTGATATGTCCATTCATTAACTGTACAAATTGACTTGTAATTCCCAACCCTAAACCGGTACCTTTACTATCTGATAGCTGGCTAAGCTGGACAAATGGCTCAAAGATACGCTGCCTATCACTCTCTGCGATACCCGGGCCGGAATCTTCGACCTCAATCAATAGGTGCGAAACTGTATTATTTTTGGTATTTAAGCGAATTATCACGCCACCTTGCAGGGTAAATTTCAACGCATTCGCTACTAGATTAATCAAAATCTGGCTTAAGCGCGCTTCGTCACCAATGATGTAGCGAGGAAATTGTGAAGATTGGTCTATCACTAATTCCAAGCCTTTTTCGACAGCACGCGCCCGCATCATTTCCGTCACCCTCCGCACCATTCTTCCCAAATCAAATGGCTCTTCTTCCAGCTGTACCCGACCAGCCTCAATCTTAGCCATTTCCAATACGTCATTGATCAGACTAAGCAAATGTTCGCCACTATGTTTTATGATGTCAATATTGCGCTGTTCGCTTTCTGGAAGACGCGGATTTTTTCGCACTATGTTGGAAAATCCGAGGATAGCGTTTAGCGGCGTGCGTAGCTCGTGGCTCATATTCGCAAGAAAAGTGCTTTTAGCCTTATTGGCCGCTTCTGCGGCAGTCACCGCCACGCGTAGTTCCAAAGTACGTTGCTCTACCGTTATTTCTAACTGGTCCTTGTAGTGCCTGAGCTCGTTTTCGGCCTGTTTACGCTCGGTAATATCCAACATAAACCCATACCATATAGTTAGGTCTTGCTCTACAACTTGGGGTAAGGCTCGCATTTCTAACCAAAACTCGTGTTTTACCGGATGTTGTATCCGAAACTCCGAACATATGGTTTCAGGGCTAGTTTCATAAGCATCCGCGGCGCCTAACATGGTTTCAATGTTAACCGGACTGATCATATTCCATAACAAGTTGGCATCGTCCTGTACTTCTTCTGGTTGCAAACCGAAAAGATAATAAAGTCCCATGCTCGCAAAAGGCAATTGATAACGTCCATCGGCCTGTTTAACCGCGGTAAAGAAAAACCCGGGCGCGATTTTAAAAAATTGTGATTGCCGCCTTTCCAGCTCAGCTTGTTGCAGGAGCACGCTCTCATAATTTTTACGCTCAGTAATATCACGTGAGATAACAATAAACCTGGGTTGCTGCCCGAAAACAGCAGGCTTGGCGGCAACTGATAACTCAATCCAAACTTTGCCGGTAAGAAACGCGAGTTCAAACTGTTTACATATGCTCTGCCGTTTAAGATTGGCTTCAGCTAACGCCGAAAAACATATGGCAGCGGCATTAGCCGGCATGACCTCGAAAAGGTTCTTACCAATAGGCGGCTGCCCCGATATCACCAAAGGATCATGACGAGACGCATGATAGGTGTAAAAACTACCATCCAGACCTATCTCAAACAAGGGATCCGGAATTGCATCCAGCGTAGCCTGCAGATTGTTTTTGGCTTGTTGGGCCTGTCTATTTAGCGTGGCTAAGCGATAGTTTGTGCGGCGCACACTTTGCAAAAAAATGCCGGTACCAAGCAAAATAACCGAGCATCCGACAATAACTGTCCATAACCAACGCTGTTGCAGCCTGCGGCGTTCAAGCTCCCCGGCTTGTTCCTGATTACGCTGGTTAAGCTGGTCGATTTCGCGCTGCCGGATTTCAGTTTCATAACGTTTGGCAAGCTCAACGATACGTAAACCACCGTTTTCGCTAGCTGATCTGGCCGCCATTTTATCGGCCTCGACACTAAACTCATAAGCTTGCTTATAGCGTTTTTGGGAACCATAAATAGAGGCTATAAGCCGCGCGCTTTTGCTTAAATAAATCGGAAAGCCGATGGCTTTAGCTAATTCGTAAGTACGTTCAGCATCAGCTTGCGCTTGTTGACTATTACCTAAAGTCTTGAAATTTGTACTGCGTTGGAAAAAAGTCCACCATAGACCAATTTTATTGGAATGTTGTTCATAAATTAAAACCACCTCATTAAGAATGGGCAAGGTTTCAGACACGCGACCCTGGCTACGCAAATTTTCCGCCAGCGAAAATAATCCATGGGCAATAGCAAACGGCCCTTCAACTTCGTAATAAAGCTTTAAAGCCTCCCGGATAAGGCTTTCTCCCTTGCTGTTTTCGCCCCCATTACTCACAGCGGTGCCCATTCCAAGTAAAGCATTGGCTTCTTGAAATTTCGAGTGTACTTGCCGTGCGTTTTCATGCATTTGTTGATAGTATTCTATGGCTTCTGGGTAGCGTTTAGTCTGACTGTAAGAAAAAGCCATGGCCTGATTGGCATACAACAAAACCCATTCGTTAGTACTGCCCTTGGCAATTTCCTTGGCTTGCACGGCTATAGCGATAGCTTGGTCCAAATTTTCCATACGCATATACATCATCGCCGCGCGATACATCGCTTCCACTAATAGATCCGGTCGGTCAACACCATCGAGTATGGTCAAATTATGCGTGTCGGCCACAATCATCTTCTCAATATTGCCTTGATTTACGGCATTCCAGGCAATATTGACATCTGCTTCTGACTGGCCTGTCTTATCCTTGTATTGTTTCGCCAAATCGAAGGCCAACTGGGCGTGAATGACTGAACTTTCAGTTTCGGCCAGATAAATTTCGATACGCGCCAGCAAATTCAACAACCGGACATTGTCAGCAGGTGTCGTTTCAGCAGGCATCGATGCCTGCAAGCGCAGGATTTCGCGGTAAGCCTTCGGCGCGCTATTCTCCGCCAACATCCTTACCGTTTCTAAATTTACACGCCATTCAGCTAAGCTGTTCTCACCATAAGCCCTGCCGCTTAGGGAAATTGCCAAAAGAAAAACTGCCACTAGCTTAAACACAGGTCAACATTAAAATCGAACCGAGGTTGTAAAACTAACCTGGGTATCATTGACCAACGTGTTTTGTGGCCGTGTTTCCACGCCGTTAAATGAACTTCTTATAGTGCCTAGAAGATTCGTGCCTTCTAGCGAGACAGAGACATGATTATTGATCCGATAACCCAAAGAAGCATTTAGCCAACCATAGGCACGGGTATAAACCGGTACCGCACCAACCCCAACAAAATTGCTGATACCGCTTAAAAAATCATCGCGCCAATTATAAGCAATACGGGCTGAAACAGGCCCTTTCTCATAAATGCCGATAATATTGAAGCTATTTTTGGACAGGTTTTGCAAGGGTACATTTTGGCCTAACACTGTACTTGGCGCTACGCTATTAATAAAAGTGTAATTAATTTGCAAACCCAAGCCACTTAATAATCCAGGCAAAAAATCGTAAAACTGCTGATAACCGACCTCAACTCCTGCGATAGTTGCAGCACTTGTATTTTGAGGCCTGCTAACTTGGTAAGTGACACCATCATAAGTTTCCTGACGGCTGACTGTAGTCAAAAAACCATCAACCTGTTTGTAAAACCCAGCACCATAAATATACGTGCCAGCATTAAAATACTTTTCCACTGAAACATCAAAATTATCCGAACGAACCGGCTTGAGCGCGGGATTACCTGCACTGCCCTGGTTCAACGCTGGCGTGATGGTATTACGGATCAGAACCAACGAAGGTGACAGCTGATTAAAATCCTGCCGGGTAATCGATTTCGATACTCCCACCCGCATATACAGACTGTCGGTAAGCTTATATCGCAGATTTAAACTGGGCAGGTAATCGACCGCATCGTTGTTGATATTAATGGGTAGTACTCCCCCGTTGATGGGATCAGACTGACTGCCGCCCACAGACTCCAACGTCCGCACCACCCTTAACCCAGCATTGCCATCTAACGGGAAAGTTTCCGCTTCAAATTGGCCCAGTAAATAGCCGGTCTGGGTTTCTTCGTTAATCTGCCAGACACTGGTAGGATTACCGGCCGCGGGAATCGGCCTGGTGATCCCAAATGAATTCCGATAAGCAACAGCATTACGTGCATTGCTAAGATCCCCAACCAAAAAACTGCCTATGCTGGTTCCGGCACCACCGAGAAAGCCAGTGGCCGGATTGGCAAGAACATCGCCAGGCACGCTTGCCGCCGAAATTCTGCCGGGCACCGCCTGGTCGGCGAGAATCAAACCGGGGGCGTTATTGGCCTGGCGCTTGGCGTAACGGATACCGGCCGACACCATTTTAATGAAGCGTCCGCTTAATTCGTAATCACCATCCAGCTTAACAGCCCATAAATCGCCCTGAAACGGTAATGTCCGGTACGCAATACTGGCAAATTGAAAATTGCCAGGGTCTAGCAAATTAATACCACTAAGGCTAGTACTGGGAATTGAAGCAGACAAATCCTGGCTAAAAAAGGGTGCTGTGCCGCTCAACACGGGGCCTGAAAAAAATAAATTGTTAAAGCTTTTAGTGTAGCTCACGTCGGTTTTAAGCGTTAGCTTAGCTTTATTCCAGACACCGCCTATCGCTTCCTGTTCAGTCCGATCCACGGTATCTCGGGCGAAGCTGAGTATAGAAATAGGGGAATTGGTCGAGATAATGCTTTTAAGATCACGTGTGCCAGGGAATAGCGTTGGGCTGCCGGCAACAAAGCTCGAACCTGGTGTAACATTGATTTGATATGAATTTTGTAGGGTCTTAAACTCTACATAACTACCTTCGGCATAGAGTTCCAAATGATCCGATGGCCGCCATTGAAAAACTGCACTACCCGCGGTCCTATTGCGTTGGCCTGAGCTGCTGGTTTCCGAAGTACCGTTAGGGGCGATCACAGTCTGGCCAGGAATGATGTCGGTACGGGCTACCGGATTGCCAGCGCTTTTTTGATCTTCCCTAAAAGCGCGTTCCTGGTAAGTAAAATTGATTAGGGCACCAAATTCCCCAAAAGCTTCCGTTTGCCAGCGATTGCTCAATAATGTGGAAAACTGCGGTTTAGCGTCGTCAACCAAATCGCCATAGATTACCCGTCCCGACCCGTACAACTGCAAGCCCTTGAAATCGAAAGGCCGGTGTGTCCTCACATCAACCAAGCCGCCAACGCCACCTTCTATATGATTGGCCGATGAGGTTTTATAAACATCGAGCCCTGCCAGCATTTCGGCAGGAATATCGGCAAAATTTAGGGTACGTCCAGAGCCAGCCGTAAAAACTTCGCGTCCATTTAATAACGTTTCCAGCTGCGTGAGGCCGCGAATTGCCACACCTGCGCCTTCGCCACGGTCCTGCAAAACTTGTACACCAGTGACTCTGGACAGTGCGTCGGTTACATTAACATCCGGCAGTTTGTTAATATCCTCAGTTACTACCGAATCGACAATTTCCAGTTTTTCACGCTTTATAGCTTGCGCCGAGCTCAGGCTAGCACGTTTACCGACAACCTCAAGCGTCTTCAATGCGACAGCTTCAGGTACTGGATTTTCTACATAGGGTGCATCAGCTTTTGCAAAGGCAGTCTGTTGATGAGCGCCTAGCATTACTAACAAACAATACAGCGAAAAGCAGCTCAAATACCTATTCATGGGCTTAACCCCTATTCGGAATCTTTTGTTATGCGATATTTAAAAAATTAAATATCCTAAAGTTCCTTCTTTATTCTAAACAACTCGCATACCAAATTAAGCCTTATGCCTTCCCACCAGGTTATGCATGTGTTTTGAGTCCGTATGTAGTCTATCAAATAAATAAATCGGCCACCTAGGGATTTTTCTTCCTATTCAAACAGTAAAACCTTTTGCCCACCGTAGCTATGGAAAACTTTGAATAATCATAAAAATCAATTTTTTAAGCTACTTGCCGGTGCCCTCTTATATTGCATTGGGAATGTCTAACCGTGTTTACATTTGTGGTGTTATGTCCACTTTATGTCAGCATATAGCCGTTGCTGAATATATCCAGTCAATTGAATTCTTAAACTTACTTTTAAGTCTCTGTGTGCAGCATGCTAAACATAGCTGCTAAGCGGTAACTTTTGTTTTAGTAACAGCTCAAATTCGTTTAAGGGAACCGGTTTGCTGAATAAAAAACCTTGATAAAGATGGCAGCCTTGTTGCGCTAGAAAGGTGTATTGTTCTTTGCTTTCTACGCCTTCGGCAAGGCTTTCTAAACCTAAGCTGTTTGCCATACCGATGATGGTTTGGACAATAACGGCATCACTTTTTTTCTTATTGATGTTGTGTACAAACGATTGATCGATTTTCAATTGATCTATGGGCAGTTTAGATAGGTAATATAACGAGGAATAGCCGGTGCCGAAGTCATCCAGGGAAAAGCTAACCCCCAGCGCCCTGAGTTGCTCCATTTTTATGATGGTGTCTTCAATATCGTGCAGGATCAAGCTTTCAGTCAATTCAAGCTTGAGCCGATTGGCGTTAAATTGATAGCGATTTAAAATTTGGTGCACTTGCTCAACAAAATCAGGCTGGTGGAACTGGGAAGCACTAACGTTGACAGCAAGCTGTAATTCCTGTTTTTGCGGATCATGCCTCCAAATATCCAATTGCGCACAAGCCACCTCTAAAACCCATTTGCCTATGGGTAAAATCAAACCTGTTTCTTCTGCTAGCGGTATAAAATTTGCCGGTGAAACTAAACCACGCTGGGGATGTTGCCAACGGATCAAAACTTCAGCACCCAGGATTTGCTGCGCCTGGTTGACTTGCATTTGGTAATAAAGCTTAAATTGGTTTTCCGCCAAGGCACAGCGCAAGTCTTTGGCTAACGCCATGTGTTCTTCAAGGTCTGCTTGCATGGCAGGGTCAAAAAAAAGCAGGGAATTACGCCCAGCGCGTTTGGCTTGGTACATGGCGATATCGGTGTACTTAAGCAGCTCATCCACGGTTGCGTCATGATTGCGGAACAACTCAATGCCCATACTAGCTGAGCAAAAATGTTCATAGCCTTGTAACTGATAGGTTTGCCCTATGGTGGCGAGTATCTTATGGCCAACCGCTTCAGCTTGTGTGGCTGCTAAGCTGGCATCTAGGCTTAATTCATTCAATATCACCACAAACTCATCGCCACCTAATCTGGCCACGGTGTCCCCTTCCCGTAGGCAAAGCAACAACCGCTTAGCCACTTCTACCAGTAATAAATCACCCGTGCTATGGCCTTTGGTATCGTTAAGCGTTTTGAAGTCATCAAGATCAATAAACATCACGGCGCCGAAATTGGCATGACGCTTACTGTTTGCTAAGGATTGTTGTAAGCGGTCTAATAATAAGCGGCGATTAGGTAAGTTGGTGAGTGGATCATAGAATGCCAAACGGGCAATTTCATCTTCAGCTTGTTTACGGGCAATCTCCCGGTTAAAGTTATCCAGCGCGAAACTGATATCCCTAGCCATACCAACCAGTAATTCCCGGGTATCCGCATCAAAGGCATTGGCTTTGTCCGCATACAGGATAAAAGCGCCCACTACTTTGCCACTACGCGATAAGGGTAGTGAGGCTGAGGCCGCCCAATTTGCTTGTATACTTTGCTGATGCCAGGGTTTAGTGATGGCATCGTGCATAAAATCATCACACCAAAAAGGCCGTTCTTCACGGATAGCAATACCACTAGGGCCGTTACCGTAGGCGCTATCCGCCGCTGCAGAAATCTTGATGCGGCCTATCTCACTAATGCCTTCGCCATAACTGGCAACGGGTCTTATCATTTGCGTAGCAGGATCGGTAAGACCTACCCAAGCCGTTTTCATGTCCCCAGATAGCACAGCCGCTTTGCAGATTTGCAGGAACAGCTCCCCTTCGTTAGTACAATGTACGATCGCTTTGTTACATTCGTTTAGCGCTGCATATAAATGCATGTGCCGCTGAATTTTGGTTTCAGCGGCATGGCGTTCAGTAATATCACGGGCCACCCCCAAAACACCAATTGGCGCACAGTTGGCGCCAAACATTGGGGTTTTTAGTATTTCAAAAAGGCCGCGATAACCGTTTTCGGCAAACACTATCCATTCTTCATTAGCACTGACTTTTCGCGATAACATAGCTAAACAATCATGTTCGCGGAAGCGGTCGGCTTGTTCTTTGTCAACAAAATCATAATCGGTTTTTCCGACTATATTGGCTTCTTTCGCGCCCATTAAGCGTTCAAACTGTAAATTACACGCCAAAAAAACCCCATCCGGATCTTTTAACCACACTAGGTCCGGAATGGTATTAAGCAGGGTACGCAATTGGGTGTTTGCCCTGATTAACCTATCCAGGCTGGCTTTTAGTTTGAGTTCACTGGCCTGTAACTCACTGCTACGTTCTGCCACCATTTCTTCCAAATGGTTACGCAAATGATCAACTTCCAAATGGGTCTGCACCCGTGCCATCAATTCTTCGTGTTGGTAAGGTTTGGTTATAAAATCCACCGCGCCTAGGCCAAAACCACGTACTTTTTCTTTGGCATCGGGCAACGCACTCACAAAGATAACCGGCACATTATGGGTATTTGGGTTTGCTTTAAGCTGTTCGCAAACTTCAAAACCAGTTAACCCAGGCATTAGAATATCAAGCAATATAAGATCCGGCGGGTCGCTGATAGCGGATTCCACTGCCAATTCCCCACTAATTGCTGAACGCACTTGATAACCTTCGGCTTTGAGTATATCCGAGCCCAATTTCAGTGACGCTACGGTATCATCCACGATTAAGATTTTTGCTTTGCCATGCCTTCTATCCATCACGTAAAGCCTTTAAAATTGCTGGATAATTATAGTTGTCTGCAAGCTGGGTCAAGACCTGTTGTAACTTTGGATCGTACTCAGCAAGTTGTTGGATAATAAGCTTTATACGCTCATTATCCAGACTGACCACGGCGGCCTCAAAATCCTGGCGTAAGCCTATTGGTAAAACCGATAGCATCGGCGCACTTAATTCAGCTACTGTTGCGACAATCGGGGTATCTGCATAAGCCAGCTTTACCCCTAATTGCTTAACTAAACACTCATAGACTTCATAGCCGTGGTAGGGTTTACGGATAAAATCATCCATACCCGCCTCTAACATCTGGTTTTGCTGATTAATAAAAACGGAAGCGGTTACCCCAATTATTTTTACGCTTTGGCCTCCAGGCATAGTGCGTATCGTCTTCGTGGCCACTAAGCCATCCATCACTGGCATGCGCCGATCCATCCAGATCAAATGCGGCTGCCAACTTTGGAAAATTTCAACACCTCGTTCACCATTATTGGCAACCCTCACCTTAAATCCCGCAGACTCCATCAATTTGGCCAGCAATAGCTGGTTCTCAAATTGATCTTCAACCACAAGAATCCGGTATTCCGGTTGCCCCGGCAGCAAGCCTAAGACTTCTTTCCTATCAATTTGGTGTAATGTATACATATTTGCCTCAGGTGCCAGCTTGAGCGGCAAATCAATACGGAACACGCTACCACTACCTAATTTGCTTTGTAGGCTGATTTGGCCATTCATAAGCTCAACAAATTGCCGTGTAATGCTTAAACCCAAACCGGTGCCTTTGCTATCGGAGAGTTGGCTCAGTTGCACAAAAGGCTCAAATATACGTTGATGATCTTCTAGGGCTATGCCTGAACCAGTATCTTCCACATCGATTATCAAATGCGCAGTTGCATAATTAATTTTGGTACTTAAACGGATAGTCACGCCACCTTGTTGGGTAAACTTAAGGGCATTGACAACGAGATTAATCAAAACCTGGCTCAGGCGTGCTTCATCACCCACAATATAACGCGGAAACTCTGAAGCTTGGTCTATCAATAATTCCAAGCCTTTTTCGGCGGCGCGTGCCTGCATCATTTCCGCTACAGCATGTACCATAGCCCTTAAATCGAATGGCGCTTCTTCTAACTGGACCCTTCCAGCTTCAATTTTAGCCATTTCTAAGACATCATTAATTAGCCCTAATAAATGTTCACCGCTATGTTTAATGATCTCTATGTTACGCCGTTCATCTTCGGGCAGTAATGGGTTTTTGCGCACAATATTGGAAAATCCTAGAATCGCATTGAGTGGTGTACGTAATTCGTGGCTCATATTGGCAAGAAATATACTTTTCGCCAAATTGGCCGCTTCCGCCGCATTCAGCGCCACTTGCAGTTCTGCTGTACGTTGTTCGACGGTGATTTCCAATTGGTCTTTGTAGCGCCTGAGTTCGTTTTCCGCCCGTTTCCGCTCAGTGATATCAAGCATAAAGCCATACCATACCGTATTGGCATCCCGAATATCTTGCGGTATAGCACGAATTTCTATATAGCGTTCGTATGTTTCTGGATGTTGAATCTGAAACTCAACACAAACGGGAACTGGAAAATTTCCATTGCTTTCAGCTGTCCGTAAAATTTTCTCAATATTAATGGGATAAGCCATCCGCCATAATAAGCTGGCATTAGCTTGCACATGTTCAGGCTCCAAACCGCAAAGCGCATACAGCCCCATACTTGCAAACGGTAATTTATAATGGCCATCGGTTTGCTTTACCGCGGTAAAGAAAAAACCCGGAGCAATTTTAAAAAATTGCGATTGCCGGCTTTCTAGCTCCGCTTGTTGCAAAAGTATGCTCTCGTAACTTTTACGTAAACTAATATCGCGTGAGATGACGATAAACCTGGGCGCTTCCCCCGCAACAACAGGCTTGGCGGCAACGGATAACTCTATCCATAATTTACCCTGCGGTAGCGCCAATTCTATTTGCTTGCCTAAAGATATGCCATTCCCATTTGCTTCAGAAAGGGCCTCCAAAAAGATTTCGGCCGCCTTATCCGGCATCACTGCAGTGATATTTTGGCCTGTAGGTTGTTGCATCCAGGCCTTAAAAACAGGTTTACCCGATGCATGATAGGCATAAAACTGACCGTCCAAACCCAGTTCAAACAACGGGTCAGGCATAGCATCCAAGGTCGCCTGTAAATTGTTTTTCACGCGTTGGTCTAATTGATTAGCCATAAGCAACTTATAATGGGTACGTCGAAGACGAATTAAAAAGCCGCTAGTCGCAAGCAAAATGATTAAGCTTACGCAAATTACTGCCCACAACCAACGCAGTTGTAAGCCCCGGTGTTCCAACTCCATCGCTAGTTCTTGATTACGCAGGTTAAGCCTATCAATTTCCCGTTGCCTAGCCTGCGCTTCTAACCCGATAACCCCGCCAAGATCGCCAATTGCTGCATTATCGCTAGCCCATTGGCCGGCTATGCCAGCTATCTCGGTTGACACCGGTTGTTTCGTATTGGCCTTAGCGGATTCTAGGGCTTGCGTGGCATTAAGCACCATGCCTTGGGCAACAAGCAGATTCTTTTCATTACCCACCAACACATTCAGCCAACGCTTATTATGGCCAGGGACCGCATCACCGGAATCGGTAACCCACAAAGATTTGGTGGCAGTTGCGTTATCAGCAAGCCATGGAAGCGAAGCTAATAGGCTAGGCCTTGCAACAAGTTGAGATTCGCCATTTGCGACGGCATTAAACGAAAAAGCTAGAATTATGACTACGACCAACTTTAGCATAAACCTACCTTTAAACAGGAAGCATTACTTTACAAAAAGTAATTGGCCTAGTATCGCAGACTTTGGCTAACCATGGCTTTACGATATTTTGTTGTTGCGCCAGCGCAGGCCATCGTGGCCTAAGGCCTTGTCGGCAGGAGGTTTGTTCGCATTCCGAAGTTATGTTGCCGATAGGGATACTTAAGTTAATCGGCTCGGTTTTATTACCAACCACCGTATGCCTATTTCTATTTAACCGCCCCTGCTTGTCATCTAATGGAACCAGGCCCTTGCTGGACGGGCATAGCCCAAGACCTATTAGGCTTTCTCGTTTACTGCACGCAAAAGGGTAAGCGTCGGCTTGATCTGAACTGGGTGGGGTATTGCTTGCAGCTACGGTGAGGTTTTGCAATAACTGAGCGTCAATTAGCTTAGAATCCGGCGGTTTATCAATTTCATCAACAACGAAAGCCGCCAAAACCACCCTTTTTTCAAACTTTAAACTTTGCCCCGTGCCCAACCGCTTATGCATACTGGACACCTGAACCAAGGCCAGTACAAAGCGGGTTAATGCCTTATCATCCGTTTTTGAAATCTCGGCCTGGGCAATAGGAACCTGCAAAAAGGTAATTAATTTAACTGGAATAACAAACAGCAAATGCCGGTAAAAACCGATAGGCATGTATCTCTCTCTTCTTTGTTTCTTATTATTATTTGATATTTAATTAAAAATATCCTTGAGTTCCCTCTATACCTAAAAACGACGCCGTGATTAATAGCCGAAAATGCCTGCTGTTATGCCCTCCCTGTAGGCCTGCGTCGTTTTATCTCCAACCTAAGAATAGCAATTACAACATCAACTAGCTAGGTTTCTTAATTCGATTTAAAAAAAGTGAGCGCAAACAAATTACCCGTATTACGGTTATTACTTAGCCTATTTTGTCATAACCCTAGAAAAATAAAGCTAAAATTGAGGTTTTAAAAACTCATTTTTGGGGTATAACTAGGCCATTATTAAAAAATAGCGCATTAACCAAAAAGTAAGACGATCCGCAGCCAACCTTTGAAAAATAAGCTGCTGCTTTAATCACCGTGGCAATAGCAGGTCTTCCAAAAAAAATGCCGATAACTCTGTGCGTCCGGATAGCCCAGCTTTGCGGTAAACAGCACGGGCTTGATCCCGGATGGTGCGCTCACTGGTCTGGCGTAGATGAGCAATTTGGACATGGCTTAAGCCTTTGAGCATCAATAAGCCTATTTCAGCTTCTGCCGGGGTAAGTAACCAAACATCAAACTGCTTTTGGATTTGTACGGCCAAGCCCGCTAATAATTGGTGATTGGCTAGTCGCCACTGCTGGGCTTGTTGATTAGCCAGCGCTAAATCGTGTTTAAGCAAGCTGATTTTTGTTTGCGCCAAGCGGTAATACAGCCTACCAAAATAAACCATACCGCATAATGCAATACACCCTATTAACAACTCAACCAGCAAATGCAGGGACTGTACACCCTCGCTGTAATCACTGCTGATATCAAAGCTAATTAACGCAAAAAGCAGTGCGCTGAGGCCTGTTGCCCATTGGCTAAAACGTTTGTTGTTAATAATGGCTTGTTCGTCAAAATAGGCCATAACCCCCACCTATCCGTCGGACGACGGATGTAAAAAAAGCCAGCATAGCCCACTATAAAGCCGATTCCAATAACTTATGTAGAGGTTAAAATGAATACCAATAACAAGAATAGGGTAAAAGTCTGGGATCCTGTGGTGCGCATAGGACATTGGCTTTTAGTGGCCGCTTTTTTTATCGCTTATTTTACTGAAGACGAATTTATCCTCGCCCATGTTTGGGCTGGTTATGTTGTCGCCGCAGTGGTGGCCGTTCGCTTGCTTTGGGGATTTATCGGTAGCCGACACGCAAGATTTGTTAACTTTGTGCGCCCACCTAAACAAATTGCTGCCTATTTAAAAACCATGCTGGCAGGTAAACCGCAACATTATTTAGGCCATAATCCGGCCGGAGGTGCCATGGTTATCGCCTTATTAATCAGTTTATCCGCTACCGTTTTATCCGGCATGCAGCTGTATGCCGTGGCCGACAACAAAGGTCCTTTGGCATTAGCCTCATCAACGCAGAACCACCCAGCTTTAGCAGCTGTGCCATTTATTGCTGACGCCCAGGCCAGCAACACGGAGGAGGACAACGATAGCCAGCATAACACCAACAAAAAAGAGGATAGTGCCTGGGAAGCATTGCATGAAGTGTTTGCCAACTTTACAATCGTGCTTGTCGCCATCCACATCATCGGTGTTATCTTATCCAGTATTATTGATAAAGAAAAATTGCTTAAAGCCATGCTGACAGGCACTAAAAACAGCGATAACACTTACCTCTAAGGCTAGGAGTTTACTTGAGACATCATGAATTACATCGGGCACATCGTATAGGCTGGTTGCGTGCCGCCGTGCTGGGTGCCAATGACGGCATCGTATCAACTTCCAGCCTTATAATTGGGGTTGCTTCCAGTCAAGCAGAAATTACCGCTGTTTTAGTAAGTGGTAGTGCTGGCCTAGTTGCTGGTGCCATGTCCATGGCCGCAGGGGAATATGTTTCAGTCTGCTCGCAAGTCGATACCGAACAAGCCGACCTCAATCGGGAACGTCAAGAGCTGGCGGAAAACCACCATCAAGAACTGAATGAACTCAAAGCCATTTATATTAGCCGTGGCCTTAAACCGGGCTTGGCTCAGCAAGTCGCCGAGCAACTAATGGCGCACGATGCCTTAGCCGCGCATACACGCGATGAACTAGGCATTACAGAAACCACAAAAGCCCGTCCGTTACAGGCAGCCTTGGCATCCGCATTAACCTTTTTTGTCGGTGCCATGCTGCCACTGTTAGTTGTGCTAGCCTTTGCCTATTGGCCTATAGCCACTATGTACCCCATCAACGCGAATCTAGCGGGCATGCCGATTTCATCGCTAGTGCTTGCGGTAGCGGGCATATCACTGCTTGCCATGATACTACTGGGTGTTGCCTCTGCGATCACTGGCGGTTCCTCGGTTTTTAAAGCCGTGGCACGGGTTACTTTTTGGGGCTTATTATCAATGCTGGCAACCGCAAGCTTAGGTTTATTGTTCGGCGCAGTTGGCGGATAAGCCTCTGCTGCCTTTACCAAAACGCATTAAGCGCATACAAAATGGCAGTTAATTATTACCCTAGCTGAAAACGCGCGCCTAACGCCGCATAAGTTTGCAAGTTTGGACAGCTGGCGGAACAATACAGCCGTTACCGCTATTAATGACCCACTCAATAAAGCGAGCGCCATGATTAAAGTTCTACTTATCAGTACAGCATTAAGTCTTTGTATTTTCAGATCCGCTGCAAGTCAAGCAGACGCTTCCTTTACTTTTGAATCGGTTTCCACACTGGATGAAATGGCCGTTTTAATCCAAGCCAAGTTACCTTTGGGAAGTTCGCGTATCGACGTTCGGCATCTATTTGTGGATGCAGGCAAAGCCACCTTAACGCTTAA
Source organism: Methylococcaceae bacterium (assembly GCA_041660045.1). Taxonomy (GTDB): domain Bacteria; phylum Pseudomonadota; class Gammaproteobacteria; order Methylococcales; family Methylomonadaceae; genus WM-3-3. The sequence goes on from JBAZXA010000016.1 coordinate 29,337, forward strand.
GGCCGATGACGCTAACGTTGAAAAATATCTTTACGATATCGATTTATGCCATTATTACATCTGGCGCTGGAACATATCCGCAGATTACGATGCTAACAACCAACTGCGACAAGCTTACATTAACGGAAATATCGTTTTCCCTGACGGCAATCCCAAAAAAACAGTCCCTAAGCAAGCTGAAAAAGGAAAAAAGGCTGCCATATACCGGGCACAGCGTCCACGGCCAGAAGCTTACAAGGGCGAGAAAAGCTTAGGTTTTATTCTGTTTGACCGCGATAGCGATAACAAAACGACTGATGATCAAGCCTTGATTGGCGCTGGCCCTAGCCGCGCCAACCCAATTAACATGGGAAAATTAATTACTTATCAAGATGTTGAGCCTTGGCGCTCTATTTTCGACGTCGATGCCGCGGATCAGATCATGCCTTATCAAGGCGATTGTAATGCAGTCGATGCTTATTATAAAAAAGAAGCTAAACCACCCGTATAGTTGCCTACTACAAAGGACTTACCGCCTATCAGAAAAAATCAGTACACAGCTTTGTCAATGCAACTCGGTTAAAACTCTATGCTATACACCAAGGACATACCTTTAAAACTATATTTTATGGACCTTATTGCCAAATAACCTTACCCAATTTAGCTACAAAGCCAGGCTGCGATTGTCTAATTTTTAGCCTAAAAAATCTAGCCAAACGCCCATCACACGTGCTTTTCATCCTGCCAAACAGAATAAATACCATTAAAAATCAATATTATTGCAAGTCTTAAGCAGTAGTCGCATAATCACTAAAACTTGTGTTGATTGCCAAGCTTTTAGCCACACAACACCTTATGCGCTTTGTTTTGGGCGAGTTGTAAGGCTTCTGTACCTGCCAGATTAAGTATAAACAGCTACCGCGTAACCAATAACACAAGTTTTTAATTTATAAAGAGGACTTTGTTGCCTGAAACTTCAGCATGGGCAACTGCGTAAATATTGAGGGAACATTAACATTAGTACAACAAACAACAGGGTGAACTATGTCTAAAAATAAAAAACCAACAACTTACCAATGGCCAAACATAGCCAAATTAATTATATTGCCGCTAGCCTTTTTGCTAAGTGCGCAAAACCTATCAGCCGTTGAAAAACCAATTTTCCTAGACCAAGGTAAAAACTGGACCAACACCTTAAGGGAAAGCTATTATAGCCAAGACCAAGGCTCACAAATTATGCCGTTAACTTGGTTTAAAGCGCTAAAACAACCAAATGGCCAGCTGTTTATGGCCGATCACTTAAGCCGTTATGGCTACCTTGCCAATGAATCTAGCCCAACACCGGGCTTACCGGTAGGCTTTACCACTAACAAAAATAATGTGGGGATGACCTGTGCGGCCTGCCACACTCGGCAAATTGACGTTAATGGCCAGTTTTATCGTATAGATGGTGGCCCTGCCATTGTTGATTTCCAGAGTTTTGCCAGTGATTTACGCGATACTGTCGCCTATACTCTAGACAATGCCGCCGCTTTTGAAGCGTTTGCCGAAAGCGTTTTAGGCAAAGCGGATGCCGATAAACAAACCCAATTAAAACAAGACTTACAAGCTTGGTTTTTACCTTATCGCACTTTAATGGATAGGGCTTTACCTAAAGATGCGCCCTGGGGGCCTGCACGCTTGGATGCAGTAGGTATGATATTTAACCGCCTAACCGGCTTGGATATCGGTAGTTCAGACACCCATATTATCGAAAGCAATATCCACCTGGCCGATGCACCCGTGCGTTACCCATTCCTGTGGAACGCACCTATCCAAGATAAAACCCAGTGGCCTGGTTTTGCCGATAATGGTAATAGCATTCTTGCCTTATCGCGAAATTTTGGCGAAGTTATAGGCGTATTTGGCCATTTCCAGCCCCAGAAAGATGACTGGCGCATTTTAGGTTATGACTATGTTAAGGTGAATTCCGGCAATTTTGATGGCCTAAAACATTTGGAAAAACTGATTAAACAAATCGCCCCACCCAAATGGCCATGGCCTGTTGATAAGCAGCTGGCAGAACAAGGTAAGGCCCTATTTGCAAGCACCAGTAAAACCGAAGAAGGCGGCTGCCTGGCCTGCCATGGCATTGAAAAAGGCGCAACCCGTTCATTTCACAAAACCTGGGCAACGCCGTTATGTGATGTCGGCACGGACGCCCACCAGTTTGAACTTTTTACTTGGAAAGTCGATACCGGTGTATTGGCTGGTGCGCAAATCCCATTCTTTGAAAAACCCTTACAGGCTAAAGATGAAGCCGCGTTTAACGTACTTGGTATGGCGGTGATCGGAACCCTGCTACAACATGAATCTACCTTGGTGGTGGCATTGGAATCCGCAGCAAAACGCGAAGCTGAAAAATTAAAGTCGCGCTTTGGCATCGAACAACAATGGAAAGCTTTCGAGAACATCAGAAATATGCAGCATAAGCTTGTTGGCCCTGAAAATAGTGACTTACAAGGCGCCTTCCATTTATTGACCAGTGATTGGAAAACCCAATCATCCGCGACTACAACACCAACCACACCGACCTGTAAGTCGGATTTTAAAACTACAGAACCTAAACAGGCCTATGAATCCCGAGTAATGCAAGGCATCTGGGCAACCGCCCCGTATTTACACAATGGCTCAGTACCCACTTTAGCCGATTTGTTAAAACCCGTAGCTGAACGCCCCAGCGCCTTTAAAGTCGGCTCTGCTTATGACATTAGTAAAGTGGGTTTAGCTGTCGATCAAAGCCAATTTGACTACACCCTAAAGACGACTGATTGTAGTGCACGCAACTCCGGTAACAGCCGCTGCGGCCATGAATTTGGCACTAAACTGTCTGAACAGGAAAAAGCCGCACTACTGGAATATATGAAAATCCTATAACGCCCTCGCCTCGCTCTGGCATTTAGAGCGGGGCGGTTTTCCCTAGACCTAAAGCGGGGCTTATATTTACGCTAACCTAAAGGCTTAGGCTAAAACAATAATAATGATAAGTAAGGAGAACACCATGCCACTAAGCAAAAGCATACTAGCCGGCCCCATTTTGCGCAGGTCCACCAAAAACCGTATTTGCGTTTGGCTAGCGCTAACTCAAGAACTGGATATTACCCTAGAAATTTTAGATGCTAATTCACCAAACCGTATCGGCCTCAGCAATCCCATGGACATGGAGCAATGCCGATTTCAGCTAGGCAAAAATTTGTATATCTATCTATTACAAGCCTATCCGTTGGTGCCTGATACCTTTTTTCCGTTTGGGCAAGTCTTGTCTTACCGCTTTTTGGACGTTACTGGCCAAGAGTTGCTAGATTTCAAAGCAGCTGGTTTAGTTTATGCTAACTATGCTTACCCGCATTTCCATATCGCAGAGCAACTTGGCTCGATATTGCATGGCAGTTGCCGCAAGCCCCATGGCGCTAAAGGTGAGGACTGTATGCTGGCTGGCGACGCCATACTGGAAGCCGCCCATGCAACAGGCACATTAGGCCCTGATTTATTGCTACTCACGGGTGACCAGATTTATGCTGATGATGTCGATACCAGCTTGCTTTACCTCTTAAAAAGCCAAGCCCCAAACTTACTGGGCTATTCCGAAGCGATGCCAGGTGCTGCCGAAACTGAGCTAACGCCAGTATTACCCGAAACCATTCCTCTTGCTGGCCGAGCCAATCTCATCAAGCAAGCCGGTTTTAGCTCTAGTGAGGCGGCTAACCATTTAATGGGTTTTGGTGAGTTTGCAGCCATGTACATTTATGTATTCGGTAACGCGCCCCAATGGCCGCTTGCAACTTGGGCCACGGTGAAGGCCAGCCAAGCATTTACCACCGAACAAGAGGCTGTGCTAGAACAATCAGCATTAGCGGTCGCTGAATTTAATAAAACACTAGGCCGAATCCGCCGTTTAATGGCCAACATCCCCACCTATATGATTTTTGACGATCATGATGTTACCGATGATTGGAACATCACCGGCCATTGGTATGACAAAGTGCGTACATCGCCACTCGGCCAGCGCATCGTGGCCAATGCCTTGGCGGCTTACTGGGCGTTTCAAGGCTGGGGTAATGACCCGGAAAACTTTGACACTGACATGATCAAAGCTATCATCAACTTTACCAACCAATCAGCACCCAGCCCTGAAGTTAACGAACTTTACGATTTAACCACGTGGAAACACCGCGGCTGGAGCTATTCCATCCCGACCCAACCACCCATTATCGCTATGGATTCAAGAACCCAGCGGCAACCGGACAATGCCTATTATCCACCACGCTTACTGGACCGATACGCTTTAGATTGGTTACGTTTGGAATGGAGCAAACTCAACTACCGGCATCAAAACCAAGCAGGACTTTACCCTGTTTTAATTGCCACCACCCCGGTTATAGGCTTTTCCCCAATCGAAAAACTAACCCAAATGGCCTTATGGTTAGTTTCTACTCTCGAAGACAAGCCCCTGGTTAAATGGCTAGAAAACGTTTTTGGCTACAAAAGCATACTCACAGAAACGATAGTTAATAATTTTGATGCCGAAGCCTGGAGCTCAAACTTTGATGGCTTTACCGATTTGCAAAATACCTTGCTGCATAAAATGCAATTGGATAAATGCCTGTTCTTATCCGGCGATGTGCATTATGCCTTTAGCACCACAGGTTTTTATCGCAGTAACGGTTATAACGGACTGCCTAAACAATTGGGCTGTTGCCAACTGACTAGCTCATCTCTACGAAATGAGCCTGAAGGTAAACAAAAAGAGGCTTTGACGTATTTAAGCCAGCATGACCATGCCAAAACCAAAATAACCAATTGGTGGAATTTCTCCAACCGCTGGCAGTTAGAACATGAGCTTATTCATGCCAGCAACGGCAATCGTGTACTCGAAGACTGCAATTTAGGCCAAGTAGAATTTAAAGATGGCTTGCCGGTAGCTCACAAGCTTTGGACAGGCGCAACCACCTCCATAGATTTTCAAATACCGCATTTTTAAGGGTGTCAGGGGGGTAAGGCCTTTAGCGTTTCCCCCCTAAAACATATCACAAGCCAAGCCTTCCCATAGGCTAGGCCTTATTTATCCCAACAACTCGACAAACCGGTCTACCGCATTAGCTTCGGTGGCAAAACTGGTAACCAAGCGCAGCAACACCTCGTTTTCGTTTAACAGGCCGGGCATGGCGCGTGGCGGACTCCAACGATAAAAAACCACACCGAGTTGTTCAAGTTGGTCTGCTTTCGCCTGCTCGACGACCACAAACACCTCATTGGCTTGTGCTTGCCAAGCCAAACGGACCTGTTCAGCATCAGCTAGCCCATTTTGCAAACGTTTTGCCATTGCGTTAGCATGCCTCGCCAACTCTAGCCAAAGTCCATCCTGTAAATACGCTTCAAACTGACTAGCGATAAATCGGCTTTTAGACAATAACTGTGCCGCACGTTTACGGATAAACGGTAAGTCTTTGGCCAAAGCTGGCTCCATAAATACCAAAGCTTCCGCGCACCAACAACCGTTTTTGGTAGCACCAAAAGAAACAATATCCACCCCGCGCTGCCAAGTCATTTCCGCTGGGCTAAGTTCCAGTGCCACTAAAGCATTGGCAAAACGGGCGCCATCCATGTGTAAAGGCAAACCATGCGTTTTAGCAATATCGGCAATCACAGAAATTTCATCAGCTTGATAAAGCGTACCGATTTCGGTAGCTTGGGTAATGGAGATCGCCATCGGTTGCCCGGCGTGGACAAAACCGGGTGGAAAGCGCGCAATTTCAGCCTTAAGGTGTTCCGGGTCAATTTTACCGTTATCCCCTTTAACCGGCGCCAAACGTGAGCCATGGGTAAAAAACTCGGTAGCGCCACATTCATCTTCTAAAATATGGGCTTCGGTATGGCAAAATGACACCCCGCCAGGGCGGTTAACCGCCGCCAAGGCTAACGCATTGGCCGCAGTACCCGTATTGACAAAATAAACAGCAACTTCACGCTCAAACAGCTCGTTAAAGCGTTGTTCGATCTTAGCATCCAACTCGCTAGCCCCATAAGGCGCTGAATAACCGCTAGACGCCGCCAGCAAGTGTTGCGAAATGGCAGGGTGCGCGCCGGTCCAATTATCGGATGCAAAATTTATTACTGGCAATTGGCTTTTCATATATAACCGCTTAAAAAAGTTACTTGCATCTGGTTTCCACAGCTGCAAATGCACCAACAATACCTTAAATTCCCATGATACCGCCACCTTAAAGTATAAATGAACGGTTCCACTTAGGCTTTAAAGACCCTTCACTTTATCAGGAAGACGCTACCGGATATTCTGGGCTTTAGCTGTGACCAGCCCTGGAAACTAAAGCGCTAAAATTGGCGTTTCAGTAAAAAATTTTTCTAACTATTTTTGATGCCCCAAAAATTTACAAGCTATAAAGATTAAAGCTTGTTTATCATAAAATAAATGCTTTAATGCCTATTGCCTTCTTCACTAGTATGTATGGTGGAGATATTCCTAAGTAAACCAAAGAAAATATTCAGCATATTTGATGATGAAGCGACTTTCTGACCAAGAATTAGAAATCTTATTAGATAAAACAGAATCTGATCGAGTAGAACGTAAAGAAAGTTTTAAGGGGGATGTCCCAAAAAAGGCCCGCCAAGCAGTTTGCGCTTTTGCTAATGATCTACCCGGATATAATGAGCCAGGTATATTGTTTATAGGTGTAAAAGATAATGGTCAGCTGTCCACGCTTTTAATCGATGATCAACTTTTATTATCTCTTGCTGATATGAAAACCGACGGTAATATCTTGCCCCTACCCGTTTTGTCGGTAGAAAAACGCATACTAAAAGGCGTCGAGTTAGCAGTGGTAACTGTTATGCCTTCTGACATGCCCCCGGTCAAATATGAAGGTCGCATATGGATACGAACCGGGCCACGTCGTTCCATTGCCAATGAACAAGAAGAACGCATGCTTAACGAAAAACGTAGCTATAAAAATCTACCGTTTGATATTTATCCGATACCTAGCGCTAAAATTTCGGATCTGTCTAAATCAATTTTCGAAAACGAATTTTTACCATCGGCTTTTGCTTCCGATGTCTTAGAAGACAACGGCAGAAGCTATGAAGAACGCTTGGCATCATGCAAAATGATCGTTTCTCCTGACGATACCACGCCTACAGTACTTGGATTATTATCGCTTGGTAAAAGCCCACAAGACTTTCTTCCTGGCTCCTATATTCAATTCCTCCGCATTAATGGCACCGAGCTTGCAGATCCAGTTATCGATGAAGAATCTATAAGTGGCGCATTAGTAGAGGTACTTCGCCGTACCGAAGAAAAGCTTAATGCCCACAACCATACTGCCGTGGATATTACTACTGCACCGATTCATATCAAGGAAAAGCCATACCCTCGCGCCGCCATACAGCAGATACTTTACAACGCAGTATTACATCGCACTTATGAGAGTACGAATGCACCGGTACGGGTCTATTGGTTTAACGATCGTATCGAAATCAATAGCCCAGGCGGCCCTTATGGCAATGTCACTACGGAAAACTTCGGTAAACCAGGTATTACGGATTATCGCAACCCCAATATTGGTGACGTGTTAAAGACATTTGGCTTTATCCAAGCCTTCGGCCGTGGCATTGCCACCGCCAGAAAGGAAATGGCAAAAAACGGCAATCCGCCACCTGAATTCGAAACCAACCAAAGTACAGTGTTATGCATATTGCGCGGTAAACAATGAGCGTGCCGGTACTAACATTCTTCAATAACAAAGGGGGAGTTGGCAAAACCTCCCTAATCTATCATTTAGCCTGGACTTTTGCGGACTTAAGAAAACGTGTGGTTATTATCGATCTCGATCCGCAAGCTAATTTAACGGCAGCTTTTCTGGATGAAGACACTATTGAGGTCATTTGGGAACAACAGAATGTGGGCTCAACCGTTTATCAGTGCGTAAAGCCGCTAACTAACGTTGGCGACATCGCCGAACCCATTCTTCAAAATATTTCAACCGATCTGTTCCTATTGCCAGGAGATGTCAGTTTGTCCAGTTTTGAGGACTCCTTATCGGCCGAATGGCCAAACAGTATGGGCGACAATCATTTATATCGTCCTATGCGGATACTTAGCGCCTTTTGGCAAGTCATGCAAATGGCTACCGCTAAAGTTCAGGCAGATTTGGTTTTAGTAGATATCGGTCCTAACTTAGGTGCCATTAACCGTTCTGTTTTACTGGCAACGGACTATGTTGTGATCCCGTTAGGCGCTGATCTATTTTCATTGCAAGGTTTAAAGAACTTAGGGCCGACATTGCGTAGCTGGAAAAATCTTTGGCAGAAAAGACTGGATAACTGGAATAATAGTCAAGATAAGCCCAGCTTTGTTGGCTTTCAGTTACCTCAAGGCCGAATGCAGCCTTTAGGCTATCTTTGTCAGCAGCATAGCGTGAGATTGGACAGGCCTGTCAAAGCCTACGATAAATGGGTGCAAAGAATTCCCAATGTATACAGAGAATACGTACTACACGAATCACCTTCGGAAAAATCTCTCAAGCAAGAAGATGATCCTTACTGTCTAGCAACAATCAAACATTATCGAAGCTTAATCCCAATGGCTCAGGAACATCGTAAACCTATATTCAATCTCACTTCCGCTGACGGTGCTATTGGTGCACATGCGAATGCTGTACAAGATGCGAAAAATGACTTTAAAAAATTGGCAATGGGCATTGCCGATCAAATGGGGATTAAAATTTAGGTTTAAAAGCTGTAAATAATTAGAGCTAGCTTGATCGAATGCTTTTGACGCTAGCAATTTAGTTAATAAAGTTTCAACATTAGCGAATTACTCAGCGCACCAGTTTTAGTCAGCCGGTGTTGTATCTTGATATTGGGTTTGCGGCAAAAGCAAAGGCCTGGAGTCAGCTTTGCACTAAGTGCGCTGTAATCTATGCCCAAACAAATGCTGGGAAAGCCGTTGGAAAGTGCATCGATATTGTTCGTTCCGACAAAAAATGGCCTTTTCCAGCTCTGTTCATAAATTAAGATAATTAATATACGTGTAGTCTGAGACTTGCTGTAGTTTATGCACAGATCCCAAGTCCACTTTAAAATGGAACGCATTTGCCAGCGGCAGCGCTAAGATTTGTGCCAATAGCGCCCGTATACAGCCCGCGTGGGTAATCACCAAGACTTCTTCTGCCGGATGCTGGAGTAGCTCTTGCCAAAAACTGCCTATGCGTAGGTACAAATCCGTAAAACATTCACCATTGGGCGGTGCCTGCTCAACAAAATGCTCGCTCCAATGTTGCAAGCTAGTAGTATTAATGTCATCAAAACGCTGGCCTTCCCAATCACCAAAGTTGATTTCTAACAGGCGCGGGTCGGTAGTCACGGTATCCGATAATAAATAAGCCAGTTCTAAACAACGCTGTAAGGGGCTGCTAAAAACACGGCAATCGGCACGCAAAACGGGCAGTTTTTGTTGTACTAGCCGGGCATCATCGGCAAAACTTTCAGCTAGGCCTAAGTCAGTTTGGCCATAACATAACCCAGCCGGGGCAGTTGTTTGGGTGTGGCGGATTAAATAAATGTCCATAACGCACTAACGGCTAAATAAAACATAAGCTCGGCCAATTGTTGGCTGGCCCCTAAGCAATCCCCCGTGTAGCCGCCGATGTGGCGATAAAAATAACGCCCTAGCAGACTATTGGCGAGCACTATAGGAATAATTGCCAACACGCAAATTACGGGTAAGAGCACACAGGGCAATAAGGCGGTAGCACCAGCAAATAGCAATTCATGCAGTTTTGGCTGATAAACCGCAGCACCGGCTTTACTGCTGACGTTACGGGCGTAATGATAGCCGTGCATTATTAACAATGGGCAAAATCGGCTTAGGCTATGCCCTGCCAATAACACACTGGGGATAGCTACGGCCGGGATGGCATCGAGTACGCTAACTTTTAAGGCCATCAGTAACACCAAGCCTAAAGCACCATAAGCACCGATGCGCGAGTCTTTCATTATGGTTAAAATCTGGTCTTTATTCCAGCCGCCACCAAAACCATCGCAAACATCCGCAAAACCGTCTTCATGAAAGCCGCCAGTCAGCAATACGCCAGTGATAATAGCCAATAAAATAGCAATGGATGGCGGCCACAAAAGGGTTGCTAGCCAAAACACTAAGCCAGAGCAAGCACCAACCAACCAGCCGATAACAGGTAAATAAACTGTGGCCGCGGGTAGCCGTTGATAATCTAAGTTTGGCGGGCAAGGTATCCTCGTATAAAAGCTTAGTGCCAGCAAAAACAATTGTTTATCAGCATATTGTGAAATAGCAGCCACGCCGTTAGTCCCTGTGTTTTTGCCATAAGGCGTTAAACTTGCGGCGGTCGGTATTACTGCGGCGGTCAATTTTATCTTGGTAACGGATGGCAAAACGCCTATCGCCACGTGTACGCCTATCCACGTTTGAGCGACGTTCCGGCATGGCCTCAAATCGGCAGCGGCAGATTTTTTGGTTGCAATTTGCTAACGGCAAGGCTGGTAAGTCGTTACGGCTATCAACGGCGATAGGCTTATCTATCATGGCAAGTGCGGCTGGGCAGCGGAACTCTTCCTCATTGGCGGGTTTTATCACATAACCCCAAGACTGGGTTTGATAGTACATGGCCAATTTAGCCCATTTGCGTTTGGCTTTTTTTTGTTTATGGCGAAGATACCCTACGCAAAACAACAACACCAAACATATCAAACCCAGCAGCTTTAGCATTTGGGCGGGTTAACCCTATTTGGCTATCAAGCTATTGTTGACGGTTTTTACCCCTTTAACCTTACGGGTAATCTCAACGGCCTTGTTGATAGTTGTTTGGGAATCCACAAAGCCACTAAGTTGCACCACCCCTTTAAAAGTTTCAACACTGATTTGAAAAACTTTAAGACCGGCATCCGCTAAAATTGCAGTCCGTACTTTGCTGGAAATTACCGTATCATCTAAATATTCACCTGTGCTTTCAGAAGTGCGGTTACCCGCGCAACTAACCATGGCTAATGAAAACATTGCAACCAACAGTAAACGTATTATTAAACCCGACTTGCTTATCATCATAATAACTATACCTTTTAAGAGCAGACGCTGAATGTTATTGTTTGTTTATCTTGTTTGTTTACAGGGCTAATGCCAAGCGGCTATGGTTCCGCTATGTTTTAGATGATACGGGATTTTAGTTTATGTGCAAAGCATCAGGGCAATAATACGATGGCCAACGGAATCTAGCCTTTGCCTAAAAACAGTCTATTTTCAAGCGCTTTAGACCGTTGTTAACTATGGTATGATTTACCGTTTTATGACACGCGGGTTTGAAGCTTAAACAGGGCTTCTAAAAGGAGAAAAGAGCATGACGGCATTGGTTGGCATAATTATGGGCTCGGTTTCAGACTGGAAAACCATGCAACACGCTGCAAATACCTTAGTACAGCTAGGCATAGCCCATGAGGTAGCAGTGGTTTCAGCACATAGGACACCGGATAAACTGTTTCAATATGCAGAAGAGGCTGAATCCAAAGGCCTTGAGGTTATCATTGCCGGCGCCGGCGGTGCTGCCCACTTACCCGGTATGATGGCGGCCAAAACCCTGGTGCCCATACTTGGCGTGCCTGTACAGTCGAAAGCCTTAAATGGTATAGATTCTTTACTTTCTATTGTGCAAATGCCCGCAGGTATCCCTGTCGGCACGTTAGCCATCGGCAAAGCCGGTGCGATCAATGCAGCCCTACTCGCGGCAGCCATCATCAGTAATAAGCACAGCCAATATAGCCCAGCCTTAAAGCTTTTCCGCCAGCAACAAACCGATCAGGTTTTATCCCATGCTGACCCACGCGAGGATAAAGCATGAGAGTTGGTATTTTAGGTGGCGGGCAGCTGGCACGCATGCTGGCACTGGCAGGTTACCCTTTAGGTTTGGAATTTATTGTTTTGGATCCTGGCACTGAAGCCTGTGCCGCTAAACTTAGCCCTCAATTAAAAGGCGATTATACCGACCAACACTTGTTGGCCAGCTTAGCCGAACAAGCTGATGTGGTCACTTATGAATTTGAAAATGTGCCTGCGGAAGTTGCTGCTTTTTTATCGGCCAGAACACAAGTTTATCCACCGCCTAAGGCATTGGCAGTCGCCCAAGACCGCTTGCTGGAAAAAAACTTTTTTAACGAATTAAACATTCCGACCCCCACTTATGCCGATATTACCAGCTTGCAGCAACTTAGCCAGGTAATGACAGACATAGGCTGGCCCGCAATCTTAAAAAGCCGGCGTATGGGCTATGATGGCAAAGGCCAATCACTGTTAAACAGCACTGAGGATTTAGCACCGGCATGGCAGTTATTAAACGGCGCACCCGCTATAGTGGAAGCCTTTGTGCCCTTTCAACGCGAAGTCTCTATTATTGCGGCACGCAGCGTTTCGGGAGAAACGGCGTTTTATCCCTTATCGCAAAATCAACACAGCAAAGGTATTTTGCGGGTTGCCGAAAGCTGCCCTAACGATGCCCAGCAAGCACAAGCAGAAGCTTACGCGTTACGCTTGTTAGAAAACTTAGATTATGTTGGGGTGTTGGCATTGGAACTGTTTGTGGTAAACGGTCAGTTAATCGCTAATGAATTTGCACCGCGTGTGCATAATTCCGGGCATTGGACGATAGAAGGCGCACAAACCAGCCAATTTGAAAATCATTTACGCGCCATTTTAGATTTGCCGTTAGGCTCCACCCAGCTAATAGGCCATGCCGCAATGGTTAATTTTATTGGCAACAACCCAAGCGCACAGGATGTGTTAAAGCTGCCCCAAACGCATTTACATTTATACGATAAAGCCGCCCGCCCAGGCCGTAAAGTAGCCCATGCCACAGTTAGGTGTGATGACCAAACCCAATTGCAGGGTTTGGTCGATGTTTTGGCCGCGCTAGCTGAGCGCTTGGATGACTCTTAACACAAGTTGCAACTGCCTGCTACTCAGCTATTCTATCAACTCTAAGTATTCCAACTAACACTCCATGCACAAACATTTAAAGCTTCCGCTCAGCGCGTTGAAGTTAACCATTGATTTATCGGATTTTACCCCAGCCGCCACCACTAAAAGCAAACGCGTCATACTCGGCCAGCAGCGTGCCCAAGCAGCGCTTGAGTTTGGGGTTGCCATGCAAAACTCCGGTTATAATATTTTTGTCATGGGGGAGCCGGGCACTGGCCGCCTCTCGATGATTACCAGCCATCTGGCCAGCTTGGCGCAAACCGGCCCAGCGCCATTAAGTTATGCTTATGTGAATAATTTTGATAACGCCCGGGAACCTGTCGCAGTTGAATTACCCGCAGGTTATGGGCAAACCTTCAGCAAAGACATAGAAAAACTTATTGATGAAATTTTGGCTACGTTTCCAGCGGCTTTTGAAAGCCCTGCCCACCAACAAAAAAAGAGTGCGTTAGAACGGCAATTTAGCCAACGTTACAACAACGCTATAGACTTGGTGGACCAACGCGCCAGAGCCCTTGATATTGCTTTGTTTAGGGATAGCGACTCAGTTACTTTTGCGCCCTTGCGCGACCATAAAACCTTGGACGACGATCAATTTTCCGCATTGCCGCAGCAAGATCGGGATGACTTTCATAAACAAGTTGAAAGCTTAGAAGAGTTTTTAGGCGATGTCTTAATTGAACTGCCACAATGGCGGCGAGAATTGGTGGAAAAAATCCGGCAACTGGATAGCGATACCATCAATGCTGCTATAGAACCCCTATTTTTAGCGCTCAACGACAAATATCAACACATTGATGATGTCGTGAGTTTTTTATCAGACATCCAAGACCATCTCAATAGCACAATTGCCGACAACTTGACCCCAGGCCGCGGCATGGATATGCGGGACAATTTTACCAAACGGCTCATCCTAACTGAACAATACGCTCCCAATATCTTAATTGATTACCCAGAAGACGAAGGTGCGCCGGTCATTTATGAACCCCATCCTATCTATCAAAACGTCTTTGGCCGCATAGAATACACCAGCGAACAAGGCACCTTGGTGACCAATTATCAACAAATATGCCCCGGTTCGCTGCATAAAGCCAATGGTGGTTATTTGATTTTGGATGCCGAAAAACTGCTGAGCTACCCGTTTGTTTGGGAAGGCCTCAAGCGCGCCTTAAAATCAGGGCGTATTGAAATAGAATCACCTTATGCTGAATTTGGCATAAACACCACCACCCTAAAACCCCAGGTGATCCCCTTAAATATTAAAGTGATTTTGCTAGGCTCCCGCGATATTTATTATTTACTGGAAGAAATGGATGCAGAATTTAACGAAATGTTTCGGGTATTGGCAGATTTCGATACCTCTATTGCCTGCAATCCCGCGTCTTTACACCAATTTGCCAATTTAATCGTAAGACAAGCAACCGACGCCGGAACCAAACCATTAACCCAAGCCGCGATTGAAGCCTTAATTGAATACAGTTGCAGGCTGGCAGAAAATCAACATTATTTCTCGGCCCATATTAACAACGCCTTAGAAATCATAGGCGAAGCACATTTATTTTGCCGTCAAGACAGCACCTTAGAAATAGACCGTAGCCATATTGAGCAAGCCCTAGCCGCGCGTGAATACCGAAATGGCCGGGTACCGCAAGTAATACTGGAAGAAATGCTCGATGGCACGATATTAATCGATACCCAAGGCAGCGCTATAGGCAAAATTAACGGCTTAACCGTGTTAGAAATTGGCGGCAGCAGTTTTGGCGCACCTGCGCGCATCACCACAACGGTTTATCCCGGTTCCCGCGGCATAGTCGATATAGAACGCGAAGTGGAATTAGGCCAAGCCATCCATTCCAAAGGCGTGATGATATTAACCGGTTATTTGGGGCATTGTTACGCCCAACTGTTTCCGCTGGCTATTTCCGCCAGCATAGCCGTGGAACAATCTTATGGCTATATTGATGGCGACAGCGCTTCCTTAGCGGAACTGTGTTGCCTGATTTCCGCCCTAACCCGCACCCCCATCAAGCAAAGTTTTGCAGTAACCGGATCAATTAACCAATATGGCGAAGTGCAAGCGATAGGCGGTGTTAACGAAAAAATTGAAGGCTTTTTCCATTTATGCCTAGCGCGCGGCTTAACAGGTGAACACGGCGTGATAATTCCGGCGGTTAACAAGCGCAATTTAATGCTCAAACAAGAAGTGCTAGATGCCGTAGCATCCAACATGTTTGCTGTTTATGCTGTTTCTTGTGTCGATGAAGCCTTAGAATTGTTAACCGGTGAAAGCGCAGGCAGCCTAGATGCCGAAGGCAATTACCCAGAAAACAGCCTTAATTTTAAGGCCATCTCCCGCTTAAAAGAAATTTCAGATATGGCCGCCGAAGACAATAAAGAAGATGTGGACGGTTAACACCCCGTTAATAAACCCGCCAACAAAGCCTGTAAATTATATTGCTGGCGCTGTTGGCATAGGCGGTTAGCAATCACGATGCTTTTTAGCTGGCTTAAGGCCTCTTCAAATACATCATTGACCACTAAAAAATCAAACTCATAATAATGCTGCATTTCCGCCACCGCATCACGCATGCGCCGGGCAATAGTTTGCTCATCATCTTGGCCGCGGCCTCTTAAGCGCTCCTGCAAAACTTGCGTGGATGGCGGTAAAATAAACACCGAAACCACATCCGGCCAAATCCGTTTAACTTGTTGCGCGCCTTGCCAATCAATCTCCAGAATCACATCAAAGCCACAAGCCAAATTATCCATTACCGTTTTTTTGGCCGTCCCATAAAAATTGTCAAACACTTGGGCATGTTCAAGAAATGCCTGCTCAGCTTGCATCGCGTAAAACTCATCTACCGATATAAAATAATAATCCCTGCCATTGGTTTCACCCGGCCGGCTACTACGGGTCGTGTGTGAAACAGAAACCCGCAATGCATCTAGATCAGCCACCAGCCGTTTTACCAAGCTAGTTTTACCTGCCCCTGATGGTGCGGATATGATATAAAGTTTACCGTTATGCATAAAAGGCTACCAAATTTTAGGTTAAGGCTTATAACCCATCATGCTAACCGATGGTATGAATTCAGACAACCTGAGATAAATCGGAATTTAATAAATTTTTATTTTATGCCTGCGTATTAGCAGCCTATTAGGCATGCACTAAACTCAAACGCCCAACTTAAACTTTTCAACGTCATCACATTAATCCAAGTTTTGCGGCCTTAAAAAAACTTAACACTTATTTATCGCCTAGTGAGTTTAGTATAAAGCGCCATTTTTCGATTCATCTAAGCAAATATGCGTAAACCTAGACACTATTAAAACTTTTCAAAACCGTCTCATATCCCTATTGCATGTTCTGATCAGTAGAAAATTTAAGAAGATTATATATGCCAAAAGTTAAATCTGATTTACAAATAGTCACGGGCAAATTAATTTCCGCTATTCAAAAAGAATGGGGGGAAGAATTAGGACTTAGTCAATCACGTGCAGAATTTACTGAAAGCGTTATGAGCAATGCACATTACTTACTTCAAGCGGGTTCACCAGATGAGATAAAAAAATTAATTAGCCCTTTAAACGTGCACCAATATCTTGGTGAGGTTTGGATACAAGGACATCCATGAGTAAAGCCTATTATTGAATTAATTGAGGGGTTATTAACTAATGAACATGCTAAGGACAATTGAAATTTAAAGATCTTTTGTTGCTGTACAGCCTGGTAGATACTTTGTATGGTTTGCTTAGCCATTAATCAAGTCATCAAGTCTTACCCTTTTGATTACGTAATGATTACCCAGCAACGCTATGACAACAACGGCCTAGCCACTAAGATCAACCTGCGCTTCCCCGGCCAGTACTACGATGCTGAAACCGGCTTGCACTACAACTGGAACCGGTATTATGATCCAAAAACAGGATCCTATATCAGTATCAATCCGATTGGGCTACAAGGTGAGTTGAATCCATAATCAAGTATAATAATCAAGGGGTCAGACTCGATTGATTATGACAACAACGTTATGACAGTGACGGCCGGGCCATTACCGTAACGGAACTGACCAATGCCTGAACAGGCGTAGAGAGTGTTCGTACCGGCAGTTATACCTACCCTAACCACAGCAAACAGCTGTTAAGCGCGCAAGGCCAAACCGTCAGTTACGACCTATCCGGAAACATGACCGGCGATGCAACCTTACCTACACTTACAACCAAGCCGGCACCGTGGTCTGGGCCTGGCCGCAAGACGCCTTCGGCAGCAACCCCGCCAACCTAGATCCAGACAGCAGCTAGTTAGCCAAAAACAATTGCGCTTTCAAGGTCAATACACGACGCCGAAAACCGGCTTGACCTATAACTGGAATAGTGATTATTGCCAACTAGCTTGCTTGCACATCCACTGCTGATATGATTGGTTCGGCTGGGTGTTGTAGGGCGAAGGTTGTATGGCAAATACCATTAACCCTAAAGAAGGATTAAATGCTTGAGAATCAATTTTTAACACGGAAGGAGCCATTAGCGCATAATTCAGCAAAGTTTACTGACCCTAAACTGCGATTATAGAGAAATTGTGCGGTAATAAGGCAATAACACAAAGCTTTATCAGGCAAGGTTATGCGCAACTGATTTTGATAATGTTTAAATCACGATGGCCAAAAAGGCACAACAAAACTTAACTAAAATCCTGAATATCTCGCATAATCGAAAACATAAGCTGTTGATGTAAGATATAAAGTGGTGGGTCGCATGCGATTCGAACGCATGACCATCGCATTAAAAGTGCGCCAATTACATTTTATTTTTATATATATCAATAGGTTATGTTTGTTATTTTGCGTGATATGCACAACAAATCATAACGATTCACAACCAAAACACGCAAAAATCACGCATGTTTATGTTGACTGCTGCGACAAAGTTTCAAGGATCATCTGAATTAAATCTAATTCTGCCCTAAAAATATCTTAGACAAAACATTTGATATTGATAAATTTCATGTGATAGCATTGATATCATATTTCAATTAGGAGTACATTATGCCTAGTTTAGTCGTTAGAAATCTTGATGACTCTATCATCAATGCCTTAAAAGCCAGGGCAGTAGAACATCGTCGTTCTACTGAAGCAGAGCACCGTGCAATCTTAGCTGAGGTGTTAATCAAACCGAAACGCAAGACTTTTGCAGAAGCCTTATTAACCATTCCTGATGTAGGTAAGGATGCTGATTTTCAGCGCCTCAATGATGAGGTAAAAACGCCCAATGTATTTGATTGATACCAATGTCATCAGCGAAATTAGAAAGGGAGATAAAGCTGATGGCGGTGTTCGACAATTTTTTGATGAAGCAGTAAAAAATGATGAGCGTTTATTTCTTTCAGCAATCTCAGTAGGTGAGCTACGCAGAGGTGTTGATTTAATATTTCATCGTGGCGATAACGCTCAAGCTAGCATCTTAGAGAACTGGTTAAATTTAATCCTCGAAGAATACCAAGACCACATCCTGGATATTGATGGCGAAATCGCTTTGTTATGGGGGAAGTTGCGCGTACCCGACCCTCAGCATGCGCTTGATAAATTGATTGCTGCCACAGCCTTGATCTATGACCTTGTTGTTGTTACCCGCAACCTAAAAGACTACGAAAATACTGGGGTACGGTTACTGAATCCATTCATTGGTTAGTGACGCCAAGATCGCGACAAACGGAGGCTAGCGTGCGTATCGAAAAGCCCTATAAGAGGTTTGATGAGTGTTAATCACCATGCAAAACTTACCAGGGAATCGTGGGAATCAACACTGAAAAGTTGCCACCCCGGTATTGTGTAATCATCCGGTATTTTGCCGGAGTCACTCTGGGTGTTATCGATGGAATTTATAGCCGAAATCAGACGGCGTCATTTGGTGAGCGGCGAGAGTATTAGCTCAATTGCCCGCAGTCTTAAACTATCTCGCCCTACAGTTCGCAAAGCGGTAAAAGCGCAAGTAGAACCCCTTTATCAACGTCAGCGTCAACCCACACCTAAGCTGGGTGAGTTTCAAGAACAACTTACCGACTGGCTTGCTTTGGATGCCAAGTTGCCGAAATGATGTGGCTACACTAAACCGGACACATTCCTTAAAATACGTGTAAAGAAGGAGTGAGTCCCAATGAGTCAAGAAAAACCCAAAGTTTATAGTGCCGAATTCAGAGAGTCAGCGGTCAAGCTGGCCA
>JBAZXA010000017.1:0-33527 GCA_041660045.1 Methylococcaceae bacterium
ACCCAGCGCACATGAGAAGCACAATGCTTTCCACTATGGCGAGAACGGTGTTCAAGGCGTTAAAGCGGCGGTCAATAAGCGCAAGGCGAAACTAAGGAAAGAATTTGGCAAAAGCCACCCGAATTTGAAGGAAGAAAAATGACTAATTCGTTTAATGAAAAAAGACGACAACAATTCATTACAGAGAAATTTGGAAAAAATCAGATAGAACGGCGCAATCGTATGGAAATTGCGCTACAGGAAGAAATGGTATTGGATGAGACCGATGACGAAGGGTTGAGCTTATTAACTGCAAGTTGTGCAGATAATGGCTATGAACGTCTTTCAATTCGCTACACCGCAGGCATCCCCATCGAAGAACTTCGCTCGGAGTTAACGGGCGTAATCGAAGCCTTGGAGCGTTACCAAAAGGCCCTGGCGGATTATGAACAGGCGCCGATCATTTCTCCGCTTGGCTTAGGTCAATTGGATGATTACGAGCGAGCAATGCAAATTTTAGGGTTATGTGTGTTATTACACCGCCCAGATTTGCTCAAACGTATAGCAAAGTTAATTGATCCGGGGTACAAAGGCGAGGATACGCTATATGAAGATATATTGGCTTATTACGAACCAAACCGCGTAGAGCTAGATGAATGGTATCACGAACAGCCCTATACACCTTTAATACATGCCATGTATGAGGAAGACGGTGAAAAATCAGCCAAAAAATTAAACGAATATTGTAAAAATTGGTATCCCGCGTTCAAATACGTCCCCTGGCACGACGGCCACCTGCGCATCAATGGCGACGAAGGCGACTACTTCGGCTACTGGGCGTTTGAAGCGGGTGCGGTGGCTTACCTGTGTGACATTGACGATAGCGATATTAACCACATGGTCTATCCCAAAGATTTGGTGGCTTGGGCGCGGGAAAACAAAGCCTTAAGCGAAACTGGCGACGAGGGTAATGCTAAATTACGTTGCGCTGCCAACCAACCGTGTCCTCAAAGTGGCATTTGGCACACCCCCGCCAACAAGGACTCCCGCCGCGCCTTCAAAGCGGGTGATCTAATGCCCGACTTCCCCAGTTCAGATTATGGGTTGACCATTTGGTATTTGGACGAGAGCCAAGAACACTGGGACCTTCCCTCATGAGTGCACCCGACTCCGACTAGCCGAACCTGGTACGCCGATTTATGCTGTTGCCAATGGCCTAATTGTCGCGATTAATACGCAAGCCACACCAGGTGTTAATTATGGCAAAGCGATTATTCTTGAAGTTGATGTGAATGATTTACCGGAAAAAAAGCGGCGTTTGGTTTTGGCAAAAAAGCCGGGGGCAAAAGTGGTGTATTTTTTTTACGGGCAGTTATCGGAAATTAAAAATGTCCCAACATCAAAAGTTATTAAAAATTGGTACTCCTATAGCTCCAACCGCTGATACCGGCTATGCCAACGGTATGAGCACAATAGGCAAAGGTGCGCACCTGCATTTTGAAGTGCGTATGGAAATAAGGTTTGGAAAAGGACTCTATGGCCGAATTGATCCATTGCCGTTTATCAATAATTGTCATTAAAAACCTATGAACTATAGATATGTTTTTTTACTAAGCAGTTATATTTCTACAAACATTCACTACTTTATCAGAAGAAATACCAGAATTTTTTCCGTATTTTGATCCGCCGGAGTGTAAATATCTCAATCAAGGTGTTTATGACATTTCAGATAGTGAGGCGGCAAAATGATTACAAGAAAACAGGATAGAGGCAGAAAAATTGCCCGAAGGTAAACGGGGGGCATTTCAGCAAATCGGCGGTAGTGTTTTAGTAGAGAAAAAAACTGGGTTACGTGCAGGTTTATACAAAATTCAATTGAAAGATTAGCCCTCACCTACGACCGGATTTATTATTTGAACCTCAAAATCTGCACTAATGTTTGAGTTACGGGGATATGGGAGCTGTAATGATGCTAATTCAATTCAAATGTTGAAAAATACGGCGGAATTTACTTTTTTTATTGGAAATGTAAAAATAAGCAACTTAACCGACCTGAGTCGAGTTATTATTTCAACGCGATGGTTTTTCTGTCAAAGGAAACAAAGGTTTCCCCACCGAGCCAGTTACCTTCAAAGGCGATTACGTAATCGGCGAAATCGCCACCAGCTTCAAGCACAGACAAACCTGCTTCGACGGCAAGACTATTCGCAGTTACGTTCGCAACGGCAATTAAAGTACGTATCGCGGTGGCTACGTCCGCAGGTTGAAAGCCGTAAACCCTAAGCAATACCCACACAAATTCACACAGGCATGGCGCAGTTACAGCGATCACTTCAGCATCGGCCAAGGCCTTGGCTGCGATATCCACTTGTGCGGGATCATCTTGAACGACAGCGCGAACAAGTACATTAATATCTACATTAACTTTCACGGCTTGCTAGCCCAACCCCGAGCCGTTGCCGCGTTGATTTCTTCAAGGGTGGCGATTTTTTTTGTCTGGCCTGCGAGCAACTCAACGAAATCGTCAATTGTCCCGGTAAGTCTTGCTGCCCTGAGGATGCCCCGACCATCTGGCAATAAAGCCAATTCAATCTTTTCCCCAGGCCTGATGCCAAGGTGTTTGAGTACGTCATTCTAGAATGTCACTTGCCCTTGTGCGGTAACGGTTAATGTGGTCATGACGGATTCTCTAAGGTGTGTTGGCTAATGCCTCATGAAGTAATGTAAAAATACCATACCATCAATGGCTATTCCACGATTTGAGCGAATATCAGAAAGCCCACAGCATATCCGGCATAAAAAGCTGGTTGACCTTATTTACCAGTATTGCATTCAGTAGTGAGTTGGCTTGTCGAGGTTTTATTGGCAAAGGCCTAATAATTTGGCCAGTCAAGAGAGTTTTTATACACCGCTGACAGTTCGTAAAAAGTCCTGTTTCGCAGATTTCAAGCCTAGGTATCAGCGGTAAATCGTCAAATTTAGGATATGCAAAGGGTCGGATAAAGTCTGCAGGTTGATTTGACACACTTTGTGTTATGTAATAACATTACATTTACTGAAAATACATGTTGTTTGCTTTATGGCTTTAATGCCTGAGGCTGAGTTTCGCGATAAGGGTTCTCCTCTAGCTAATATTAGTCGTTGCTGTGGGGGTTGCTAGAAACTGCTGATATTGCTGCGCGATATGGGGGGCTGTAGTTAACTTCTAGCAAGCGAATGGTGTTCCCCAGCGGGCTAGGCAAAGCAGATGATGTGTGGTTAAAGCTGATGATCTTTCTGATTAACTTATATAACGTAGCCTAAGGCTAACCCGGTAAAGGTCAAACGCTGCCTTGGGCCTTATGTTTGGCAAAGTTAGACGTATCGGCGTGAAAGCTTTCATGTAGTTTCAGAGGCGGTTGTGCTAGCAGTAATATGAATAATTTTCTTATTTGTGCCATACCTATGAGATTACAGCGTAATTGGGGCAGAGGGATTGGATAGCCCCAGGTTGCCCTGTGTTAAAAGACTAGGTGCTTATGTGCAGAAGTTGAGCTTTTTTTAACGACCTATAGTGTAACGATATAACATTTCATAATAGGTCGTATTTATTAATAAGGTAGAAGTCATGCGTAAAAAACTTATCTATATTGGGGTGCCTATTAGCATTGCTCTATTGCCAGTCTGCGTTTATGCCGAGGAGCAATCTGATGTTGAGTTAGAACCAGTAATCGTTACGGCACCGCTACAGGAAAGCCAATCTAAAAGTGCGGTGCCAGTTACTGTGCTTAGTGGTGATGAGTTGCGTTTAAAAGCAGGCCATAGTATTGGCGAAACGCTGAAAAATGAGTTGGGTATCAGCAGCCAATCATTTGGTCCAGGTGTCGGCACGCCAGTTATTCGCGGCCAGGCTGGGCCTAGGGTGCGTGTATTGAACAACGGCATAGGCAGTAATGACGCGTCGGCGATTAGCCCAGACCATGCAACTAGTGTGGAAGCGTTATTGGCGGAACGTATTGAAGTGCTACGTGGCCCTGCAACGTTACTTTACGGCAGCGGCGCTATTGGTGGTGTGGTAAACGTGATTGACAACCGTATCCCTGGAATATTACCGGATAAGGTTTTAGGCGGGGCGTTGGAGCAACGTTTCGATTCCACTTCGGATGAAACCAGCACAGTGCTTACGGCGGATGGCGGGCAGGGCAATATTGCTTATCATATTGATGGTTTTTACCGTAACCGCAACAATCTTAATATTGGTGGACTTGGAATTGATACTACAGCGGTGTCAGTCACGGACCCATCATTGGCCGTAATTGACAACCCCAAAGGGCTGTTAAATAACACCGGTGCAGAAGCGATTAGTGGCTCAGCAGGATTTTCGTGGATTGGGGAGCCAGGATTTGCTGGTGCGTCGATTAATCATCTGGAGAATAATTATGGTATTGCGCCAGATGGCACCGGCGAAGAAGCAACAACCATAAAGTTGCGGCAAGAAAAATATGATTTTAAAAGTGAATTAAAAGATCCGTTCGGTTTGGCAAAAAATCTGCGCACACGCTTGGGTTACACGGATTATCAGCATACAGAAGTGACTAATGGTGAACCTGGGGCTTTTTTTACCAATAAAACTTACGAAGGCCGTGTGGAATTAACACATAAGGATTTAGGGCCGTTACGTGGGGTGGTTGGTTTGCAAGCACAAGTCAGTGACTTTAATGCTGTTGAAAAGCTTACAGGCAATACCATCGTCCCGCGTTCAGAAACGGATAGTTTTGGCATTTTTGCCGTTGAATCGTTTGACCTAGGCAAGGTGAAGTATCAGCTGGGATTGCGTGTCGAACAAACGGATATCACCCCCGATGGTTTTGCTGGTTTAAGTTATACCCCTGTGAGTGCATCGGCTTCAGCTTTGTGGGAGTTAGATAAGCGTAATGCCATAAATTTAGCCATCACCAGATCTTCACGGGCGCCCAACGTCCAGGAATTATTGTCAAATGGCTTTCACGATGCGACCCGCAGTTTTGAAGTGGGGAACCTTAATTTAACCGAAGAAACATCATACAATCTTGATCTCGGTTACCGCTTTAAATCAGATTGGGTACGTGCTGAAATTGACTTGTTCCATAATTGGGCAAATAACTATATTGCCTCACAACGCAGTGGCCAATTTGTTGATGAAGCGGGTAACCCCTGTGTCAGCAGTTGCGTGCCGTTGCTGGAATATACTCAAAAAGACGCAATTTTTAAGGGATATGAGGCTAAATTGATATTTCCGCTTATGGAAAACCATAAGGGTATTTTAGACTTGACCTTATTTAGCGATTACACCCGCGGTCAATTTGTGGATGGCAGTGATGTACCCAGGCAGCCGCCATTGCGCTATGGCCTGCAGTTGGATTATGTAAAAGGCGATCTCAACAGTTATTTGCGCTTTACCCGGGCAAATTCCCAAACCCATGCCGGAGATTTTGAAACACCAACGGCGGGTTATTTTTTGTTAAATACCGGTGTGCAATACAAAATAAAATCTTATAAAGACTCAGAGGTGATGGTATTTGCCAAAGGCAATAATTTGCTGGATGCGAATATCCGTAACGCTTCGTCATTCTTACGTAATTTTGCACCGGAAGCTGGGCGTGGTGCGGAGATAGGCATTAGGGTGAGTTACTGATGGCAGCGCCAAAAACTTACCGCCTACTCAATCTTACAGGGCAGCATAAAAAGACTTGGGCGGCACCCTATGCAAAGCTGGGCTTGGCTAAATTACAATACAGTTAGCCCGGCAGCAGTCGATGATTATTGAAATGTAATTAGTAGATACTTGAGGTTAAGTATGTCAAAAGTTGCTTTAAACAAAAAAACACCGTCTATTTGCCAAGCTTTTTTATCCAACAATCTTATTGATTTGGCACGAATTTACGAACCTAACATTAACATTTGTATGGTTGAAAGACAGGTTGATGTTTCGGTTAGCCGTTTCATCGGGTATTTATTAAAACGCCAAACCATGGTAAGTGTTATCAAAAACATAAGCTGTGCAGGATTTGATTTTTTCAGTGTACTTCCAGAGGCAGCGCAGCTTCCGGGTTATCAGGATTTTTGCAAGGATGTTGCGCGTCTTGTAAGCTTATACAGTGATTTATTTGCTTTAAATCGTGTTGGCTTACGCCTTTGTACGTTGGAGCATGCCATGTGCCCCAAATTCCATTTTGATTCAGTCACTTGCCGTTTGCTGTGTACTTACGGCGGCACGGGCACGCAATGGTTGGAAGATGCTTATTTAGACCGCGGTAAACTGGGCACAGGTTCTGGTGGCCTTAAAGATGAGGAGTCCGGTCTTATTTTAGACAGGGATGCCATACAGACCATGCCTGCTTATGCAATTGGTCTGCTTAAGGGCTGTTTTTGGAAAGGTAATGAACAACACGGTGCAGTACATAGGTCCCCACAAATTACTTCGCCTCGCGTATTATTAACCTTGGATTTTGGTTAAGTTTTTCAATGGTTGGCAATTATGAAATTAACACCCCGGGAGATGCAACGTATCCCTGTTTTCGTACTCAGCGGTTTCCTAGGTAGTGGTAAAACAACCTTGCTTAATCATATCTTGGGGCAGATGCCACGTACTGCGGTTATCATTAATGAATTTGGTACGACCCCCATAGATCAGCAATTATTAAGAGAGCATAATATTCCCTTAGTAACGCTTGCCGGCGGTTGTTTGTGTTGCCAAGTACGCGATGCGATAGCGCCAATCTTGAAAAACTTGCGTATAGCTTGGGAACAAGCTGATGAAAAGCCGTTTGACCGTATTATTATCGAAACCAGTGGTGTGGCTAACCCCGAACCGGTGTTGGATATCTTGCTCGGGAAAAACTGGTTGTCAACACGTTATCATTTACAAGGTGTGATCGCTACAATCTCGGCCTTACACGGCTTGGATAACTTAAGTCGGTTCCCCGAAGCTAAGGCGCAAATCGCGTGGGCAGATACAGTTGCCATCAGTCATACGGATCTTGCCGAAATGGCACAAATTCACGTATTGGAGAGGCATTTAAAAAACTTATCACCGGCCGCTAAGCAAGTTTATGTGGTAAATGGCAAAGTAGACCTAGGGCAGTTAATGCCACAAACACTTAAGTTTCGCCGGCTAAGAACCGAAATGCTTGAGGATATACCGATGCATGATTTCTATAGCGTGTCCTTGAAACTTGAGCCAGCTATTACGATGCAGTGTTTAGACACCGTTTTACGAAATATCATGAGCAAATACAGCGACAGCTTGGTGCGTTTAAAAGGCTTAATCTTCAACCCTGGATATGATCATCCGCTGCTCATCCAGGGTTCGGCCGGTATTTTATACCCACCAACCGCTTTGCCGCCACGCGCCTCCGATGATTTCATCAGCCGTTTGGTTTTTATTATGGTAGGGCCTGTGGACGGCTTGGCGGAAGAAGTGATGCAGCAATTACGCTGGTCTGCTGATGTTAATAACGCTGGCGACATAGTCCATCGTTTACCCTAACTTAAGCTGTTCCTGTCAGGTTTAAAAACCCACGGCTAAATGCATACTGTGCTTAGAAGTACGCACAAGGCCGCATAGGTATTGACGGTTAAAGGGACTAGTCTTAATGTTAGTTCGTAGCCGCGGGCTAACAAGCTGTGCCTGGCCGCAGATAACAGCTTTTGTATGGTTGGGCTGCAAGCAACGCCAGTTAATGCTATAACATCAACTTTAACTAAACTTTAAAACTGTGCCTTTAGCTGCTTTCCATCCTGTTATTGCCGATTGGTTTCGGGCTAATTTTAATGCGCCTTCACAGGTGCAAAGCCTGGCTTGGCCTGCCATACAAGCCGGTGAGCCGACTTTAATTGCAGCACCTACGGGGTCGGGTAAAACTTTAGCAGCTTTTTTAGCGGCGATAGACCTGTTGCTACAAGAAGGTTTGCAAAGCGGGCTGCCTGATGAAACCCGTGTGCTTTATATTTCGCCATTAAAGGCTTTATCTAACGATATTTATAAAAATTTGGCTGTGCCTTTGGCGGGTATCCGTTTAGGCTTGTTGGAACAGGGTTTGCCTGATGTTGCGATCCGGGCGCAAACGCGCACAGGTGATACCACAACAGCAGAGCGCAATGCCATGAAGCGCCTGCCACCCCATATTTTGGTAACTACGCCTGAGTCAGTGTATTTGTTGTTAACCTCAGTCTCAGGGCGGCAAATGCTTAAATCGGTGCGTACGGTAATAGTGGATGAAATCCATGCCTTGGCAGGTAACAAGCGTGGCGCGCATTTGATGCTATCACTGGAACGCTTGAGCCAGCTAGTAGGGCAAGCACCGGTGCGGATAGGTTTGTCTGCCACCCAAAAACCCATACAAACAATTGCTAATTACTTGACAGGGGCGGCAGTTAAAACTTGCCGTATTATTGATGTAGGCCATAGCCGCCAGCGCGATTTACAAATTGAGGTGACTGGTTCACCCTTAGAAGCGGTAATGGCGGCAGAAGTTTGGGGCGAAGTTTATGGCCGTCTTGAACAACTCATAACAGATCACCGCACGACGCTAATTTTTGTTAATACCCGCCGTCTGGCGGAGCGTGCCGCGGCAGCTTTGGCGGAGCGTCTAGGTGAGGCTAATGTTACCGCGCATCATGGTAGTTTAGCCAAAGAACATCGTTTAGCGGCAGAGCAGCGCTTAAAACAGGGATCGTTAAAAGCCTTGGTGGCTACGGCCTCCTTGGAATTAGGTATAGATATAGGCGATGTGGACTTGGTTTGTCAGCTAGGTTCGCCGCGCGCGATTGCCACATTTTTGCAACGTGCCGGACGTTCCGGCCACCATTTGGGTGGTGTGCCTAAAGGCCGCTTATTTCCATTGTCGCGGGATGACCTGGTTGAATGCACGGCATTATTGGCGGCGATTGCTCAAGGTGAGCTGGATCGCGTGCATATCCCAGAGTATCCACTTGATGTCTTAGCGCAGCAAATTGTTGCCGAGGTGTCTTGTCAAGAGTGGTCGATAACCGAGCTGTATCAAGCTTTTCAGGCTGCTTGGCCCTATCGGGGCCTGGGTTACCCACAATTTATTGATGTGGTTAAAATGCTGGCTGATGGTTTTCATACCCGGCGTGGTCGACGCGGGGCCTATTTGCATTATGATGCAGTACATGGCCAGTTACGGCCACGCAAAGGTGCAGGTTTAACGGCGCTAATGAATGGCGGCGCGATTCCTGATCAATTTGATTATGATGTTTATATGCAGCCAGAAGGCTTGTTTGTCGGTACCTTAAACGAAGACTTTGCTTTTGAGAGTTTGCCAGGTGATATTTTTCAATTAGGCAATAACTCTTACCGCATGCTCAAAATCGAGCAAGGCCGCGTGTTTGTTGAAGATGCCCACGGCCAACCACCTAATATCCCATTTTGGTTTGGCGAGGCACCGGGGCGCACGGATGAATTGTCATTAGCGGTTTCTGATTTACGCGCGCAGCTAGATGAAAAATTGACACAAGGCTTGTCTGCCGCAAATGATTATTTAGTAAAAGAGCTTAATTTGCCTGCTGCAGCTGCTGAGCAATTAAGCCAGTATTTGGCTGCGGCAAAAGCAGCATTAGGCGTGCTGCCAAATCAGCGCGTGATTGTCTTTGAGCGTTTTTTAGATGAAATTGGCGATATGCATTTTGTCGTGCATTCCAGTTTTGGCTCCCGTATAAACCGGGCATGGGGCTTAGCCTTGCGTAAACGCTTTTGTAGGCGTTTTAACTTCGAACTGCAAGCGGCGGCAAGTGAAGATACCATTGTTTTGTCGCTAGGGCCTAGCCATAGCTTTCCGTTGGCAGAGCCCGCCACGTATTTAAAGGCGGCAACGGTTAAAACAGTCTTAATCCAAGCGTTATTGGCAGCGCCTATGTTCCCAACGCGTTGGCGTTGGGTTGCTAACACAGCCTTAGCGGTGCCGCGTATGCGTGCCGGTAAAAAAGTCCCAGCTTATTTTCAGCGCAATGATGCAGAAGATTTGATAGCTGTTATTTTCCCGGACCAATTGGCCTGTCAAGAAAATATTACGGGCGATAGGGCAGTGCCGGAGCATCCGTTAATTGAGCAAACCTTAAATGATTGCCTGCATGAGTTAATGGATATTGACGGGCTTGAGCGTTTATTAATGGGTTTGGAATGTCAAAGCATCCAATTGCTGACCCGTGATTTAGCCTGTCCATCGCCATTGGCGTTGGAAATATTAAATGCCAGGCCATACGCGTTTTTAGATG
The DNA here is from genome assembly GCA_041660045.1 of Methylococcaceae bacterium. Taxonomy (GTDB): domain Bacteria; phylum Pseudomonadota; class Gammaproteobacteria; order Methylococcales; family Methylomonadaceae; genus WM-3-3. The sequence continues at coordinate 10,234 of JBAZXA010000017.1, forward strand.
ATGCACCTGCAGAAGAGCGCCGAACTCTGGCAGTGCAACAACGTCGATTTAGCACGCCAGAAAGTGCTGCCGATATGGGGCAACTTGATCTGGCAGCGATTAAAAGAGTGCAAATAGAAGCTTGGCCGGAAGCCAATAGTCCAGATGAGTTGCACGATGCCTTAGTGGTATTAGGTTTTATAAGCCCAGAGGAAGCTCACCAAGGCTGGTTGGCGTTTATGCAGGCTTTGCAACAGGTACAACGTGCAACAACAGTGGTTTTAGCTGGAGGGGAGCAACTTTGGGTTGCTGCTGAGCGCTTGCAAGTGCTGCTGTGTTGGTATCCAAATGCTAGGCTTAATCCTGAGATACAGGCGATACCAAGTCAAGAAGCCGATAACCCAGAGGACGCCTTGCGGGAGCTAATCCGTAGCCGGCTAGAGGGCTTGGGGCCTGTGAGTGTAACGCAATTGGCCAAGCCTATGGCATTGCCTGATACAGCAGTTGAACGGGCGTTAATGGCTTTACAGCAAGAGGGCTTTGTTATCCAAGGCCAGTTTATACCGGGTGTTAACGTAGAACAGTGGTGTGAACGTGGCTTATTGGCACGCATACACCGTTATACCTTGAAACAATTACGTCATGAAATCGAGCCGGTAGTAATTAGCGACTTCATGCGTTTTTTATTTAATTGGCAAGGTTTGGCTAACCCACAGCAGCAAGATGGCGGATTGCAGCGGTGTCTATTGCAATTGGAGGGTTTGTGTTTACCGGCCATGGCTTGGGAGGCGGAAGTTTTACCCAGCAGGCTGCCGATGTATTTGTCCACCGATTTAGACCAGCTTTGCAGCGCGGGTAAGTTAGTTTGGCTGCGTTTACAAGCACCTTCAGGTGCTAGCATTAACCAACGTAAAAACCCTGCCGGTAAAGCCACTGCAATCAGCTTGCTTAGCCGTTCTAACTTAAACCATTGGCGGGTTTTTGCGCCCTTACTGGGTGTAACAGATATTGAATTATCCCCAAATGGACATAAAGTCATAAACGCCTTAAAACAATGGGGTGCCAGTTTTTTTGCGGAATTATTGCCCGAAACCGGGTTGTTAAAATCTCAACTGGAAGCTGCACTAGCCGAATTAGTCGCTTGGGGTTTACTCACCTCAGATAGTTTTCAAGGGATGCGCGCCTTGATGACGCCCGCTAAAATTCAGCAAAAACGCAGCAAGCGTTATCCAGGTTACGATCCATTTTTGGAAGCCGGACGCTGGTCTTTGCTAAGGCCTAACCCCGTGCTTGCTGATAGTGACCGCTTTGTGCATACGGAAATAATTGCCCGCACGCTATTACGCCGTTACGGCGTGGTGTTTAGGAAGTTATTGGATGCTGAGGATGTTACGCCGAGCTGGCGGGATTTGCTTTATGTGTTTCGGCGCTTGGAAGCCCGTGGTGAATGTCGGGGCGGGCGTTTTGTACAAGGTTTTTCTGGTGAACAGTTTGCGTTGCCGGAAGCCGTCAGCCGTTTACGGGACATACGCAAACAGGCTAAGCAAGGTCATTTAATTACGATTAGTGCTGTAGACCCGTTAAACTTGACGGCACTATTAACACCGGGCTTACGGGTGCCAAAACAAGCGGGTGTGCGGATATTATACCGGGATGGTGTGCCAATTAGCCCGGAAGAGGAAATCCAGCTAAGGCAACCTAGGATTTTAGCAGGGAATAGCGGTTTGGTGAGTTTTTAGCGCTAACTGGGCAAGACGTTTAGGCTGGGCAAAGCACCAACCCAAACGCTTGCAGGTTAGTTGGTTAAGGTACGTCGCGTCGGCTATGGCCAGTATAAAGCTGCCTAGGCCGACCTATACGTTGTTCAGGGTCGGAGATCATTTCATCCCAGTGGGCAATCCAGCCTACCGTACGCCCCATCGCAAAAATGGCCGTAAACATATTGGTGGGGATGCCTAAAGCATGCAACACAATACCGGAGTAAAAATCGACATTCGGGTAAAGTTTTTTAGCAATAAAATAATCGTCTTCTAAGGCAATCCGTTCCAGTTCTAATGCCAGCTTAAAGATTTTGTCATCATGTAAGCCCAGCTCAGTCAGCACTTCATGGCAAGTGGCGCGCATCAATTTAGCTCTGGGGTCGTAGTTTTTATAAACCCGATGGCCAAATCCCATAAGCCTAAACGGATCGCTTTTATCTTTGGCTTTGGCAATGTACAGTGGAATCCTGGAAATATTGTCAATTTCCGTGAGCATATTCAACACAGCTTCGTTAGCACCACCATGCGCAGGCCCCCATAAGCAGGCTATGCCGGAAGTGATGCAGGCGTATGGGTTAGCTCCGCTGGAACCGGCTAAACGGACGGTTGAAGTAGAGGCATTTTGTTCATGGTCGGCATGCAAAATCAAAATGCGTTCTAGCGCTTTGACCAAAACGGGATTTGGTATAAATTCATCACAAGGTGTGGCCAGCATCATGCGCATAAAGCTTTCCACATAAGTCAGCTTGTTTTGCGGATACATAAAGGGTAAACCGATACTGTATTTGTGGCACATGGCGACGATAGTGGGCACTTTAGCCAACAGCCTTATGGCGCACATATCACGGTCTGCTTTGGAGGTGATGTCAAACGCTTCATGGTAAAAAGCCGATAAGGCACCAACTACCCCGACCATAATGGCCATAGGGTGGGCATCACGCCGAAAGCCCTTGAAAAAATTATTCAATTGGTCATGCACCATGGTATGGATGGTGATTAAGTCGACAAATTCTTTTTGTTCATCAGGCGTTGGCAATTCACCATTCAACAGCAGATAACAGACTTCCAGGAATGAACACTTTTCGGCGAGTTGTTCTATCGGGTAACCTCTATACAACAAGATGCCGGCTTCGCCATCTATATAAGTGATTTTAGAACTGCAACTAGCCGTGGAAGTAAAGCCCGGATCGTAAGAAAACATGCCGGTTTTTTTATACAATTCCTGGATGTCTATAACATCAGGGCCAGTCTTACCTGAAAGAATAGGGAGTTCACACGCTGCTTGGGACTCCCCGGTTAGTGTCATACTGCGTTTTGTAGTCATGGCCACTCCCGATAGTGTTTAAAAAGTTGTATCAAAAATTAATTGCTGCCAAGACTGGCGGCTTCGGTTGCGCGGCGCTTGATTTCATCCCAATCTTCGGCGTCAACGAGATCCGCTGGTGCCATCCACGAGCCGCCTACACAAGCGACATTTTTTAAGGCTAAATACTCAATTGCATTTTTGGGGTTTACACCACCTGTAGGGCAAAAGGTAATTTGTGGTAATGGGCCAGCAAATGATTTCATCATAGGGATGCCGCCAGCCGCTTCAGCCGGGAAAAACTTCATTTCGGTAATGCCTTTTTCCATTAGCCGCATGGCCTCGCTTGGGGTAATAACGCCAGGCAATAGGGGGACGCCAGATTTTAAGGCGGCATCCAGCAAGCTTTCAGTAAGGCCGGGGCTGACTAAAAATTCGGAACCGACATCCAAGGCGTCTTGCAAGCTGGTTAAATTGATGACGGTGCCGGCGCCAACAATCGCACCTGGCACTTGTGCCTTAATCTGTTTAATAGCTGCCAAGGCAATAGGCGTGCGCATGGTAATTTCCAAAACTTTAAGGCCGCCTTCTACCAGGGCATGGGCCAATGGTACGGCGTGTTCGAGCTTATTAATGACCATCACCGGAATCACAGGGGATGTATACATGATGTCTTTAATGGATGCAGTCATTCTTACTCTCTAAGTTGGTTGATATGGTTAGCATAGTGAGATCCTTATGGTTGAGGATAGCATAATCAATTAGTCAACGACAAACAGATTACAGGCACCGGTTTCAGCGGAAGATGCGCCTAAACGAAAAGCGCCAAACAGCTCCCGCCCCATGCCGACATGATGACCCCGCGCCGAACTCGCTGCCGCGACGCGGGCATTAAACTCAGCCTCATCAACCAACACGTTGACTTCACCGGTTTGGGTGTTTAGGCTAATCATGTCGCCAGTCAGCACTTTGGCCAGCGGGCCGCCTTCTATGCATTCTGGGCACATATGGATGGCGGAAGGCACTTTGCCCGAGGCACCGGACATACGGCCATCGGTTACTAAAGCCACTTTAAAACCTTTATCCTGTAGCACGCCGAGTGGTGGTGTAAGTTTGTGCAGTTCAGGCATGCCGTTAGCTTTGGGGCCTTGGAAACGCAGGACCACGACGCAATCTTTTTCTAATTCCCCACGTTTAAAGGCTGCCACCACATCGTCCTGGTCATCAAAAACAATAGCAGGTGCCTGTAGCACTTGGTGTTGTTCCGCAACCGCCGAAATTTTTGAGACGCCGCGGCCTAAATTACCGTGCATAACATGTAAGCCGCCACCAATAGCAAATGGTTTGTCAACCGTGCTGAGCACAGTATCGTCTAAAGATTGTTCCGGGCTGGCTTCCCAAACTAATTTACCGTCCGCCAATTTAGGTTCTTGAGCGTAGTGTTGCATGCCCCGCTTATCGGCAATGGTTAAAATATCCTCATGTAACAGGCCGTGTTTGAGCAGTTCAGCAATTAATACCCCCATGCCGCCTGCGGCTTGAAAATGGTTAATATCGGCTTGGCCATTGGGATAAATACGGGTTAATAACGGGATAGCTTTAGATAATTTGTCAAAATCATTCCAGTTGATAATGATGCCAGCGGTGCGCGCAATAGCGATCAAATGGATGGTATGGTTGGTGGAGCCACCTGTCGCCAATAAGCCGATAATGGCATTTAAAATGGCTTTTTCATCAATGGCATGGCCTATCGGGCGAAAATCTTCGTTTAACGCAGTAAATTTTAACACTTGTTTTGCGGCGGCTTTGGTAAGCTCATCGCGTAACGGTGTATAAGGATTGATAAAAGAGCTGCCAGGTAAATGTAAGCCCATAATTTCAACCATCATCTGGTTGCTGTTGGCGGTGCCGTAAAAGGTGCAGGTGCCAGGGCTATGGTAGGATTGTGATTCTGATTCCAATAATTCGGCGCGGCCAATCTTGCCTTCTGCATAAAGCTGCCGGATGCGAACCTTTTCTTTATTGGCCAAGCCGCTAGGCATAGGCCCTGCGGGCACGAAAACCGCAGGTAAGTGGCCAAAACTTAAGGCGCCAATTAAAAGGCCTGGGACAATTTTATCGCAAACGCCCAGATACAAAGCACCATCAAACATATTATGGCTTAAGCTGATGGCCGTGGCCATGGCAATGACATCACGGCTGAACAGTGATAACTCCATGCCGGGTTGACCTTGGGTGATGCCGTCACACATGGCAGGCACACCGCCAGCAAACTGGGCAACGCCACCGGCTTCTTGTATGGCAGTTTTAATCAGCGCAGGCGCATCTTTATAAGGTTCATGCGCGGATAGCATATCGTTGTAAGCGGAAATAATGGCAATATTGGCTTTTTGGCTGCCAGCCAGATCAGCTTTTTCACCTGGGGAACAAGCAGCAAAGCCGTGCGCCAAATTGCCGCACGCTAAACCTGAACGGTGCGGCCCGTTTTCGATGGCGGCTTGGACGCGCGCCAAATAAGCAGCGCGCGTTTCGCGGCTACGTTCTATCACGTCTTGGGTGACTTTTTCTAAGACCGGATGCATGTGATATTCCTCTTGTGCAGACTATTAAAGGGTTGAGTTGATTGGTTGGGTCAACCATTAAGCGAAATTATTCTTCCCAGCTTCTATTGTCACGCACTAATAAATCATCAGAAGCTTGTGGCCCCCACGAACCGGCAGGGTATAATTTTGGCGGTGCACTTAGGTGTTTCCAGGCTTCCTGTATTGAATCTATCCAGCGCCAGGCTTGTTCAATTTCTTCCCGGCTTAAGAACAAGGTGGGGTTGCCGCGCATTGCCTCAAGCACCAATTTTTCGTATCCGCCAAATATACGGCTATTTTTAAAGGCTTCTGAAAAGCTTAAGTCCAGTTTGGTCTTTTGTAGTTTGATGTTTTCATCGATGCCTGGAATTTTATTCAGGACTTGAATTTCAACGCCTTCATTGGGTTGCAGATGAATAATTAACTTGTTGGGGGGTAAGTCAACATAGCTTTCTTTAAAAATATTGTGTGGTTGTTGCTTAAAGTTGACGACAATTTCAGTGCGCTTATGTGACATGCGTTTGCCTGTGCGCATATAAAATGGCACGCCCGCCCAGCGCCAATTGTCAATGTCCACCCGTAAAGCAACAAAGCTTTCAGTGGTGCTTTGGGTATTTGCGCCTTCTTCTTCCAAATAACCCGGCATGGCTTTGCCTTTAATGGCGCCTGCGGCGTATTGGCCACGCACTGTTTTTTCTTCTACGTTTTCGATGGTGATTGGGCGTAGTGCCTTAAGCACTTTAATTTTTTCGTTATGGATGCTATCTGCTTCCAAGCTAACTGGCGGCTCCATGGCGGTAAACGCTAGGATTTGCAAAAGATGGTTTTGCACCATGTCGCGTAATTGCCCGGTGTGGTCAAAATAGCCCCAACGGCCTTCTATGCCGACCTCTTCGGCTACCGTAATCTGAACGTGGTCTATGGTGTTATGGTTCCAGTTGGTAGTAAAAATGGAATTGGCGAAACGCAGGGCTAATAAATTGAGTACGGTTTCTTTACCCAGATAATGGTCGATGCGATAGACTTGGCTCTCTTGGAATACGCTGGCCACAACATCGTTAATTTCTTGCGATGATTTAAGGTCATGGCCGATCGGTTTTTCCATCACCATGCGGGATTCTGCTGTTAAAATCCCAGATTGATGTAAACCTTGGCAAATGCCTTTAAATAAAAATGGCGCTACTGCAAAATAGTTCACCATAACCCGCGAGCTTGAGTCAATGACATCATGCAGTTGGTTGAATTGCTCAGGTTGGTTAATATCAATTTGTAGATAGGAAAGCCTGACGGATAGTTTTGCCCAGATTTCAGGGTCTATGCTTTCACCAGCAAATTCTTGTAGGCTGTGCTGGGCAATTTGGACAAAACTAGCGCTGGTTTCAGGTAGCCTGTCCACGCCAATAATACGAGTGTCGGGTTCTAATAAATTAGATTTTTCCAGGCGGTATAGGGAAATGAGCAATTTTCTACGGGATAAATCCCCGAGTCCGCCAAAGATAACCAAGTCGCAAGGTTTAAATGTTTGTTTTTCTTTCATCGATTATAGTTTGAATAGGGTTTTATGAAGACAGGGCGGTTAACCTGCTAGAGCGTGTGCTGGATGTATGGGATTATCTCAGAAACAAATGAAAGATGCTATTTGGCATTGGAAAAGTAGTTTTGACACTAAAATTGCGGTTTTTAAGCTTAGTTGTTTGTATCGCCAAAGCCATAGGCGATACAAACAGGGTAAGGATCAAGCGTAGGGAAACACAGGCTTAGTGTATTGCCACAGGGGATCTTCAAGGCTTGTTAGGTCTGCACTTGTTAAGGTTGCTCTAGGCTGTTTACTTTTCTAATAAGTCGATTTTTCCTGCTTTGCCGTTCCAATCATCGGCGTCGGCTAAAGGCGATTGTACTTCTGTAATGATAGGCCATTTTTTGGCCAGTTCTGCATTTAAGGCCGCGAAAGCTTCTTGTCCTTCAGGTAATTCATCTTCTGCATAAATGGCATTGGCAGGGCATTCTGGTTCGCATAATGTGCAATCTATGCATTCGTCTGGATCAATCACCAGAAAGTTAGGGCCTTCATGGAAACAATCAACTGGGCAAACATCCACGCAGTCGGTAAATTTACATTTGATACAGTTCTCAGTGACTACAAAAGTCATATTTATCACCAGAAAGTTATAGAAAAGGTTAATTATTATTGGTGTAAGTGGATATTTTAACAGAAACTGTAGATTGATTAAAAAACTACTTTAAACAAGCCAGTCTTACTGGTAGCGGTAATTGCTTAATTTACCTGCCGTGTAGCTAGAGGAGGCTTGCGGAATTAAACAAGCTGCGGAAAATATTTTTCCCACGGCTGATCTTGCGCTCTTGTACGTTTTTTAGTGCAATTTTGGCTTCCGCTTGTAATTGTGTATCCGCAAAAGATTGTTCTGCCCGGATAGGGGCGTTGGCTGCAGTTTCAAAGTATTTGATGGCTTCGTTAGGTTGGTTGGCGGTTAATAAAAAATCACCATAAAAATAGTTGCTGTCTATACCGTTTGGGTTAATGGCCAAGGCAGTTTCTAGTAATTGGCGTGCCTGTTCGCTATCGCCGAATGCGATAGGCCATTTTGGCGCCATGTAATACAGTGTCCCGAGGGTGACAAAAGCCGAGCCATCTAAGGCTTTAGGGTTGATGGCAATGGCTTGGTTAAGTAATTTGCGGGCATTATAGATGGCATCTAAAGCCGAAATGGCGTCTTGAATATCGGCATAAGTAGCCATGATATTGGCTTGCCAAATTAAAGCTTCGGCCGCATTGGGGTATTGCTGGGCTAACATGGCTGCCTTATCAAGCAGTTTTATATAGGCTTTTTCTTTATCGTTAGCGTTGCCGTAATAAATTTGCGCCCACTCCGACTCAAGGTCGTTAAGCGAGTCATTTAGGCTCGCTGCAAGACTCCAAAGCGGGAGTAGTAATAAAACAACAAATACGATTTTTTTCATGCCATAGAATATAGAATAAATCGCAGCATATTTCAATGAACTTATGAAATGTTTAGCTTTTTTCCCATTTTGAAAAAGGCAGTTTTGCCAGATTGTTGTTGTAGTAACGCAAATCGTAGGTGACTTCCTGGCCTAGCCATGTGGGCATGTCAAATTCTTGGTCAGCGCTATCCAGCTCAATTTCTGCAACGATCAGACCAGTGTTTTCGCCAAAAAATTCATCAATTTCCCAGGTATTTCCATTGGCCATGACAAAATGCCGGATTTTCTCGATTAATGGCGGTTTGCACAGTGTGTCTAGTATTTCATGGGCGTCATCGAGCGGGATTTCATATTCAAATTCTTGCCGCTGAGTGCCTATGGTCGCGCTTTTAATATTCAACCATGCTTGATTGTCGCTGGTGCGCACACGGATGGAACTGGTTTTTTCAGCGCTTAAATAGCCTTGTTTATAAGCGCTAGATTTGCTGGCCAAAGGCCGCCAACTGTCATTGGCCAATAGGAATTTACGTTCAATTTCAATAGCCATTTAGGGGTTGCTTGGGTTGTGGCTGCCATCACAATATGGCGGCGTGCTGGTTTTGGTGCACATGCATAATAAAACTTGGCCGTTGTGCGTCGGCGTAAATTTTACTGAGCGTTTATCTGATTTTTCTTTATGTGTGCCATCACAAATAGGCATGGTTTGGGCTAGGCCGCAGCTGCACCAAGAGTAGGTGGTGCCTGCAATAACATCAATTAAAACGGGGTTGGGTGTTTGGTTGGACATAAATTAAATAGTGTTTAATAAGGTTTTTAGAATGTTAAAATAAAGGCTAGGCCTTAGGTTTACGCTGTCTAGACTAGCAGATTCAAGCTTTGTTTTTAACTAGCCAGCGTGGTAAAGTTATAATATATCAAAATCCTTGGTATCTGTGGTCTGACGAGTATTAACGTTTAATTATATGGAGAACTAACATGGCTTTCGAACTACCTGCGTTACCTTATGCAAAAAATGCTTTGGTGCCTCATATTTCAGAAGAAACACTGGAATTTCATTACGGCAAGCATCATCAAACTTATGTGACTAACTTAAATAACTTGGTTCCAGGCACAGAATTTGAAGGCTTGTCACTAGAAGATATCGTGATGAAATCTTCTGGAGGAATTTTTAATAACGCGGCTCAAATTTGGAACCATACGTTTTATTGGAATAGCCTGTCACCAAATGGCGGTGGTCAGCCTGAAGGTGCTTTGGCCGATGCGATTTATGCAAAATTTGGCTCATTTGCAACTTTCCGTGAAGAATTTACTAAGACCGCGGTTACCACTTTTGGTTCTGGCTGGGCTTGGTTGGTTAAAAACCCTGATGGTAGCTTGGCTTTGGTCAGTACCAGCAATGCCGCGACACCTTTAACTGCAGGTCAAATCCCATTGTTAACGTGTGATGTGTGGGAACACGCTTATTATATTGACTTCCGCAATGCACGTCCGGCTTATATGGAAGCGTTTTGGAACTTGGTGAACTGGGATTTTGCAGCGAAAAATTTTGCCGCATAATGCTTAAAAATCGCTAATCAAAAAACCTTCTGTGTCTTTGATGCAGAAGGTTTTTTTATGGGGGAAAGCGAATGGCAACTGTGTTAATTACCGGTGCAAACCGGGGTTTAGGGTTGGAGTTTTGTCGGCAATATGCCGCTGTGGGTTGGCAAGTCATCGCTTGTTGCCGTGAGCCTGGCCAGGCTTTGGCGCTATACAAACTCAGCGAACAATATACCAATATACAAATTGAAGCGTTGGACGTGGGCAACTTTGGCCAAATTGATGCGTTATCCCAAAAATTAGCAACTATTAGTCTTGATGTTTTGATTAATAATGCAGGTATCTACGCCGATAAACGGGGCAATGGCTTTGGCGCATTGGATTACCAAGCTTGGACCACATCTTTTTTAATCAACAGTCAGGCGCCATTGAAAATGGCTGAGGCATTTTTACCGCAAGTGCTGCGTAGTGAGAAAAAGTTGATTGTAGGTGTTAGCAGTTTAATGGGTAGTATGGCTGATAATACTAGCGGCGGCAGCATGTTATACCGTTCCAGTAAAGCGGCGTTAAATTCAGCTTTAAAATCGTTGGCCTTAGAGTTAAAAGCGGAGAAGGTCGGCGTTATCATTTTCCATCCAGGTTGGGTAAAAACTGATATGGGCGGTGCTAATGCCTTGATAGAGGCGGATGAATGTATTACAGGAATGCGTGCAATCATTGAGCAATTTACGCTGGCGCAAACCGGCGGTTTTATCAAATATGATGGGAAGGTGCTGCCATGGTAAGGCTAGGTTGGGTGAAGTGTTTGGGGTTTAGCCTGATGACGTTAGCGATGGCTTATGCGCAGGGCGCTGATACGGCCCTGTCGGATATCCTTAAAGTCCCTGCAGGCAATCGGTTGGTGTTAAGTGTGCATGCTAAAGGTGATCAAATTTATCAATGTAAACTTGAGCAAGGCCAATATGCCTGGCAACTGGTGGCACCCGATGCCAGGTTGTTGGATGATAAGGGTGAAATAGTGGGTAAACATTTTAAAGGCCCTAGCTGGCAATTAAATTCGGGCAGTTTGCTGACTGGCCGTTTGTTGGCTAAGCAAGATAAGGCGCAAGAAGGCGCGGTTGCCTGGCTTTTGTTAGCGGTGGCGGAAAACAATGGCGCAGGTATTTTGTCCGGGGCAAAGTTTATTAAGCGTATTAATACGCAGGCGGGTTTGCCGCCAGAAATGGTTTGTAACACTAACCATTTAGGCTTGGAAAAACGTATACCCTATCAAGCCGATTATGTGTTTTATGGGGACTGATTAAGTTGCAATTGCCGAAGTTGCATCAGCGCATAAACGGATTCTAGATGCGGGCAGGCTATGCCTACGCGTGCAGCGGCGCTTAAGGTATTGCCTAAAATGGCCTCAGTTTCCATGGCGCGGCCATTTTCAAAATCTAATAACATGCTGGTTTTGTAAGGCGGCATGTTATAAGTTCGGGCGATATTTTGTTCAATAATGTCTTCTGGTAAAGGTTGGCCTACGGCGGCTGCGATAAGGCAAACCTCTTGCATAATTTGGCGTATGAAGGTTTCTTGGCTGTGCAAGATGGCTAATGTAGGTAAGCCACCCGATAGCACAGACAATGGGTTAAACGGTGCATTCCAAACACATTTTTGCCAGCGCCCGTTGACGATGTCCGCGCTAGTGTTACATTCTATGCCCGCTTGTCTGAACCATACGCTAAGTTGTTCGGTTTTAGCACTGACTGAGTTTGGCCAATTACCGAGTAATAAACGGCCATAAGCTAAATGCAAAATTTTTGCAGGGGCTATCCGGTTGCTGCAAATAAACGCTAAACCGCTGATAATTTCATGGTTTGGAAAAGCACAGTGGATTTCTTGTTCAATGTCGATGCCATTTTGGATAAGCACGATAGCGGTTTGTGGGCTAATGGCAGCTTGTATTAAAGCTACCCGGTCTACAGATGGAATAACTTTAGTGCAGAGCAGAACATAATCGGCCACACCTTCTAATTCGTGGGCATGGCGTAAAATCTGTGCGGGTTTAAATGTCCAATGGCCTAAAGTGCTTTCAATCTGAATGCCTTGCTGTTGCATAGTGTCATAATCAGTGCGGCCAACCACACTCACTTCTAAGCCTATTTTGGCGAGCAATGAACCATAAAAGCCGCCTATGGCACCGGCTCCAACCACTAAAATTTTACAAGTCATGCTCCGATGCCAAGATTTGCTTTAAAAAAGGGACGGTAAGTTTACGTTGGGCGGCTAATGAGGCTTGATCCAGGTGCTCCAGCAGCAGCCACAAAGCGGCTAGGTCCCTATTGTAATGGGCTAGCAAAAATTGACCTGCTTGAGGTGATATTTCAAAGCCCATTTGCTTTGCCCTAAACGATAAGGCGGCAATTTTTTCGTCATCACTTAAGGCTTGGATAGCCAGTGTCAAGCCACCATTAAGCCGGGTTTTTAAATCGGTTAATTGAAAGTTGCTGGCATTGGGCAGTTTGCTGGAACTAACAATTAAATGGTGGCCTTGTTCCCAGAGTTGGTTAAACAAGTTAAAAACCGCTTGTTCCCAATGTGGGAGACCTGCAATCTGCTCAATATTATCAAAGCAAATCAATTCGTAGCTATCTAAGCCATTGAATAAATCTGGGTTAGGAAAGTCTTGAAGCAAAAAAGAAAAATAAAATGAGCTGCGTTGGTGGCTTTGGGCATGCCGGCAACTTGCGTGCAGTAAATGGGATTTACCCTGACCTTTTTTGCCGCATAAATAAATAAACCTATCGCCAACACCTGCACTGCATTGTTGTAGATGCGCTAACAATTCCTGATTATTAATGGCATAAAAGTTTTCGAAGCTTTGATTGCCTTTAAATTCAAATTGCAAGGGTAGTTGTTGCATCAGGGTTTAAGGTTTAACTTTGCTGTAACGGACATACAATGTGGCGCCCATAAATAATAATAAGCTAAGCACCGTTTCCAAGGCGGGATAAAGACGGTCAACACTATCGTTATAGGTGGCGGCTGAGCCATGGATAAAATAAATTAGGCTGATATATGCGTACCAGGCACAACTTTTAAGGCGTTTGTTCAGTAAGCCTCGTAGTGGTAACAATAATGGCGTTACCGTGATCAGCAATATTAGCGAGGTGGGAAATTTTGTACTGGGTACCAGCACGGTATGCCACAACATAAGCAGTGCAAACAAGCCAAAAAACCCTATTAAGGCGGCTATGTAAAAAAAATGCGGGTTGATCTTCATGTTGAGGCTTTTAAGCGCGTTGCAGTTTCCGCCAAACGTGCGCCGAGTGCTTTGCTTAGGGCTTTTTCTGCATCGCTTAAGGCATCGTGGTCTTTATCTACATGGCTAGGGCCGTAGGGTGTTCCGCCTGTAGTTGTATCACGCAGGGCGGCTTCCGCATAAGGTAGGCCAACTATGAGCATGCCGTGATGCAACAATGGCAGCATCATAGACAACAAGGTACTTTCTTGGCCACCATGCAGGCTACTACTACTGGTAAATAGCCCAGCGGGTTTGCCAGCTAAAGCGCCGGCAAACCATACTGCTGTAGTGCTGTCGATAAAGTATTTCAGCGCAGCTGCCATGTTGCCAAAATGGGTAGGGCTGCCCAGCGCTAAGCCATCGCAGTGTTTTAAATCATCTAGTGTTGCGTAAACAGCGCCTACTGCCGGAATGTTATCGGCAATTTGCTCGCATACGGTAGATACTTCCGGCACGGTTCTGAGCAAGGCTTCGCAATGGGGTACAGATTCCACGCCATGGGCTATATAGCGTGCCATTTCTGCGGTTGAACCGTTACGCGAGTAATATAAGACTAGGATTTTTATCATTAGATTATGTTAGTTTTATAAAATAGCCAGTACGGCTTCTGGTGGTCTACCGATGGCAGCTTTGCCATTGGCCAACACGATAGGGCGCTCGATTAATATTGGATTACTGACCATGCCTTGGATGAGGGCTTGCTGGTCTAATGCCTCATCGTTCAGGCCGTTAGCTTTGTAAGCGGCTTCTTTTTTACGCATTAAATCACGCGGTTTCATAGCCAGTTTTTGTAAGATGTCTTCAAGTTCTGCGGCACTCGGCGGGTTTTTAAGGTATTCAATAATTTCGGGTTCTATGCCTTGTTGTTTCAGTAGCTGTAAGGTTTCACGCGATTTACCGCAGCGTGGATTGTGATAAATTTTAACGCTCATAGGACTTACCCCGCCGAATCAAATAATGCCGTTATAATAGCATTAGTAAAACCTAAACTTTAACCCACTTTATGCCCAAGGTCGCTTTTGTGTTAGCCGAAACTATTAAAGATAGAGCCATGCAGTATTGGCGTCTAGCCCGTTTTGATCGTCCCATTGGGATTTTGATTTTGCTTTGGCCTACTTTATGGGCGTTATGGTTGGCCAGCGCGGGTAAGCCTGATGGCTTGGTGTTCACCGTTTTTTTTCTGGGGGTGGTGTTGATGCGGGCTGCTGGCTGCGTCATTAATGACTACGCGGACAGGAATTTTGACCCGCATGTTGAGCGCACCAAGCAACGTCCGATTGCCGCGGGCCTGGTTAAGCCTAAAGAAGCGTTAGTTGTGTTTGCGGTGCTGTGTTTAAGTGCTTTTGGTTTAGTGCTGTTGCTGAATAGTTTTACCATTTTGATGTCTTTTGTTGGCGCTTTTCTGGCGGCCAGTTATCCGTTTATGAAACGTTACACGCAACTGCCGCAAGCTTATTTGGGAATCGCTTTTGGCTGGGCAGTGCCGATGGCTTATAGCGCGCAAACAAATCATATTCCCATGGTGGCGTGGTTGTTATTTTTAGCTGTGGTGTTGTGGGCTTTAGTCTATGACACTATGTATGCCATGGTTGATAAAGAGGACGATTTAAAAATAGGCGTTAAATCAACCGCTATTTTGTTTGGTGATTACGATCGCCAAATTATGGCGGGCTTGCAAATCATCATTATTGGGTTATTGGTCACGGTTGGCCAAATGCAACAATTGGGTTGGCCTTATTACAGCAGCTTAATGGTTGCAGGTGGTTTTGCGGCTTATCAGCAAATATTGATTTTTCATCGGGAAAAAGCCCGCTGTTTTCAAGCCTTTTTAAATAATAATTGGTTTGGGTTAAGCATTTTTGTGGGAATAGCCCTGGATTATGCTTGGCATTAAGGCTGAGTTAGCCAATATGGATGTGCGTGAGGCTGTTTTAAATGATGTCCCTCAGTTAGTCGAACTGCGCTTACAGCTATTTGCTGAATTGGGCGGGTTAGCCAGCGCTGAACTACTTCCGGACCTTCAAGAAGCTACTGAGGTTTACTTTACCCATGCCTTTACCACTGGATTATGTAAAACATGGCTAGCCATTGCCGATGAGAAAGTGGTGGCAGCCGGTAGTATGGCTATTTTTCACCGGTTGCCTTATCCCGGAAATTTGCAGGGGCATGAAGCTTATTTGCTTAATATGTACACCTTACCGGCTTATCGAGGCAAATTGGCAGCTACGCGTATACTTGAGCAAATGCAACATTATGCAAAAGCAGAAAAGTTTGGCAAGGTCTGGTTACATGCAAGTATTGATGGCCGTAATTTGTATGAACGCTTTGGTTTTATGCAAAACCAAAGCGTTATGGAGTGGTCTCCTTAGGGCGGATTTTTATTAGTAGTTAGCCCACGCTTATTGCCCGATTTTTATCGCGTATCCATTCGCTCCAAGAACCTGCATAAAGCGTTGAACCGGTTAATCCGGCATGTTCCATAGCTAACAAATTATGGCAAGCCGTTACGCCAGAGCCACACATATGGATGCTTTGTTGAGGCTGCGATTTGCCCAATAGTTGCTGGAGCTGTTGGCGTAATGCGTCGGCGGATTTAAATAAACCATTGCCATTCAAATTTAAGGTAAAGGGGTGGTTTAAGGCGCCGGGAATATGGCCAGCTACTGGGTCGATAGGCTCATGTTGGCCAAGGTAACGGGGGTTGGCGCGGGCATCTATCAATTTAACGGTTTTTGTTGCCAAAAGGTTTTCGACTTGGCGGGCAGTTAGCCAATTATAGCTGCTCGGGTATGCTCTAAATACTTCAGCTTTAACGGCGGGTAGCTTAGTGGTTAAAGGGTAGCCTAAACGTTGCCAGTGTTGTATGCCGCCATCTAAAACCGCTACTTTGTCATGGCCTAAATGGCGTAATAACCACCAAAAGCGGGCAGCAAAACTACCTGCAGCGTCATCATAAGCAACCACTTGGCTTTGGTTGTTTATTCCCCAAAGCCCCAATTTTTTTGTTATTGAGCTTAAATTGGGTAGCGGATGGCGGCCAGTGTAGGCTTGGACTTCAGAAGATAGGTCTAGATTAAGGTGGGCGTAACGCGCATTCGGCAGATGGCCTGCGCGATAGGCTTTTATGCCAAAGTTAGCATCGGTGAGGGCAAAGCGGCAATCGACAATGATCCAATGTTTGTCATATTGATGTGTATAAAGGCTGTCTGCGGATATTAGCGTGTTATAGTTCATAGAGTTATGCCTTAATTAGACGGTGAGGATGATTTTGCCTATGTGTAGGCTGCTTTCCATCAACGCATGGGCCTGCTCAGCTTGGGCGAGTGGAAAAGTCGTATAAATGATAGGTTTAATGTGGCCGTTGTTTATTAAAGGCCATGCTTTTGCTTGTAATTGTTTGGCAATCTCGGCCTTGAAAGCGGTATCCCTGGCGCGTAAGGTAGAACCTGTAATAGTTAAGCGTTTAAGCATAATCGGTAATAAATTAATTTCCGATTTAACCCCGTTTTGCAAGGCAATTTGCAGCAAGCGGGCATCCAACGCCATACATTTTATATTGCGCGGAAAATAATCACCGCCAATGCTATCTAGGATAACGTCTACACCGTTGGTGTTGGTCAGTTGTGCAATGGCGGCAACAAAATCTTGAGTTTTATAATTAATCGCCGCATCGGCGCCCAGTTGCAGGCAGGCTTGGCATTTACTGTCCGATCCTGCGGTGACAAAAACTTTAGCGCCTAAGGCTTTAGCGAGTTGTATGGCTGTCGTGCCTATGCCGCTGCTACCACCATGGACGAGCAAGCTTTCATGGGGTTTAAGTTGTGCACGGTCAAAAACGTTGCTCCAGACGGTAAAAAAGGTTTCTGGTATAGCAGCGGCTTCTATTAATGATAAATTGTGCGGGATAGCTAAGCATAAAGCGGCGGGCGCCAAGCAATATTCGGCGTAGCCACCACCGGTAACTAAGGCACAGACCTTATCACCCGTTTTTAAATGCTTAACGTCATGCCCTGCTGCGGCGATAATACCCGCCACTTCTAGGCCAGGAATATCGGATGCGCCTTTGGGGGGCGGATACAAACCTAAGCGTTGCATCACATCGGGGCGGTTTACACCGGCGGCAACAACTTGGATGAGCACCTCATCAGTGGCTGGTAGCGGTAAGCTTCGGGTTGTAGGCGTTAAGCGTTTATTGATTATTTCTATGGCAAGCATGGTTGTTATTATTTTTAGCCAAAAATAATTATACTGGATACACAAGCAGGTATGATAGGTGCCTCTTTTTTACACAGGTTTGGTTAGGTTTAATATGATTCGGGCAGGCATTGTGGGTGGCACCGGCTATACCGGTGTTGAGTTGTTAAGGATTTTAGCGTTGCATCCAGATGTTGAAGTGGCGGTGGTCACGTCACGCTCAGATGCAGGCTTACGTGTCGATGCACTGTATCCAAGTTTGCGCGGAGCCATAGACGTGCTGTTTTGTGTGCCAGAAATAGAGACCTTGGCGGACTGCGATGTGGTGTTTTTTGCTACCCCCAATGGTACGGCTATGTTAATGGCGGAAGCATTATTGGCGCGGAATGTTAAAGTGATTGACTTGTCGGCGGATTTTAGGCTTAAAGACGTCGGCACCTGGGAAAAATGGTATGGCATGACGCATAGTTGTCCTGACTTAATTGCTGAGGCCGTTTATGGCTTGCCTGAAGTTAATCGGGTTGCGATTAAATCCGCACGTTTATTAGCATGCCCGGGCTGTTACCCGACGGCTGTACAGCTAGGCTTTTTACCGTTGATTGAACACGGCTTGGCCGATATTAACCATTTGATTGCAGATGTGAAATCTGGGGTCAGCGGTGCTGGCCGTAAAGCTGAATTGGCTTTGTTAATGAGCGAGACCGGTGAAAGCTTTAAGGCTTATGCAGTAAGCGGCCATCGGCATCTACCGGAGATTAGCCAAGGTTTGGCCAAGGCCGCAAGGCAGTCGGTAAATTTAACTTTTGTACCGCATTTAGTGCCTATGATCCGAGGTATCCATGCCACTTTGTATGCCCGAGTGCCGGCGAGCTTGCCTGATTTGCAAGCATTATATGAACGGCGCTACGCAGACGAGGGTTTTGTAGATGTGCTACCGGCTGGCGCCCATCCTGATACACGGCATGTAAAAGGCAGCAATTTTTGTCAGATTGCGGTGCACCAACCCCAAGGCAGTCAAACTGTTGTGGTGCTGTCGGTCATAGATAATTTGGTCAAAGGTGCCTCTGGGCAGGCTGTGCAAGCGATGAACCTGATGTTTGGTTTTCCTGAGCAGCTAGGTTTGGCGACGATAGCGCTGTATCCATAATTCTTGACTAAAATACTATGTTTTGCCATACTAAAAAGGAATTTTTTATTAATTTTTGGTGTATCAATGAGCGATCCAATTATTTTTACCGATAGCGCAGCGACAAAAGTAGGTGAGTTAATTGCCGAAGAAGGCAATGGTAATTTAAAACTAAGGGTATATGTGAATGGTGGGGGTTGTTCCGGTTTTCAGTACGGATTCACCTTTGATGAAGTGGTTAATGAAGACGATACCCAAGTAGAAAAATGCGGCGTTACCGTTTTGATAGATGCTATGAGTATCCAGTATTTAAACGGTGCGGAAATTGATTATAAGGAAGACTTATCTGGCGCCCAGTTTGTTATCCGTAACCCTAATGCAACAACGACCTGTGGTTGCGGATCTTCGTTTTCAGCGTGATTAAGGCAAGTCGTTTGCTGCAGTAGTAAGCCTTAGATTTAGCTTAGCGGGCAAAATAAACACCACCTAAAATCACTGGGCGGCTAGCACCAGTTACAGACGTTTGGTTGCCAGGTAAGTGGTTTAGAGTACGTCTTGCTAACCAGGCAAAGGCGGCAGCTTCTACATGGTCAGGATGGATGCCGTAGGTTAGTGTTGACTCCACTGGACAATCTAGGTTTTTAGTGATGAGTTGACGTAAATAGTCATTTTGGGCGCCCCCCCCACAAATTAATACGCGCTCAGTTAAAGGCGCGTATTGTCTAATGGCATCGCATAGGGTAATAGCCGTTAAGAAAACCAAGCTAGCTTGAATATCTTCAGGTTTGTAAGAGGTGCTGCCACATTTTTTCTGTAGCCAGGATAATGAAAAATATTCTTTCCCGGTACTTTTGGGCGGGTAGCGCTTAAAATAGGGGTCCAGTTTTAAGCGGCCAATTAAGTCATGGTCAACAGAGCCTGTTTTTGCCCACTGGCCCCCGGCATCGTAGGCTAAATTTTTCTGTTGTTGTATCCACAAATCCATCAATGTATTGCCGGGGCCAGTATCAAATCCCAAAGCACCTTGTGCTGAACCTGCGGGTAAAACCGTAATATTAGCTATACCGCCAATGTTGATTATGCAACGATGTTCCGTGGGATGGCTAAACAAGGCTTCATGAAAAGCAGGAACCAATGGCGCGCCTTGGCCATTAACGGCCATATCACGGCGTCTGAAGTCGGCGATGGTAGTTATGCCAGTCTGTTCAGCGATAACATTAGGGTCCGCTATCTGTAAGGAAAATGGAAAGGTCAGGTCGGGGGCGTGAAAAACGGTTTGGCCATGGCTGCCTATAGCCTGGATGGATGCCGCTGAGATGCTTGTTTTCTGGAGCAAAGAGCGCACGGATGCGGCAAATAAATGGCCAAGCTCACAATCTAGTATGCCGTAGTCTTGTAGTCCCGTACGATGTTCCGGTAAGCTCAATTCGGCTATGCGTTGTATAAGCGTCGTATCATAAGGGCTGTAATAAAAGCCAATAGTTTTAGCTTGCCCGTCAGAAAAATCAACTAAGCAGGCATCTATGCCGTCTAAGCTGGTTCCGGCCATTAGGCCTATATATAATTCAGCCATGGCTTAGTTAAAGCGGGATGTGCTTTTTGCGAACAGTGTTTTAGCTTTTATTTGGGCAAGCTGGGTTACAAAAGGTAATGTTTGCGCTTTAAAGTCAGCCATTAAGGCGTTATCTATGGGCAACGTATGAGGTAACTTGACGGTTTCAGGATTACGATAAATGCCATCCATATGAAATTCATAATGCAGATGTGGGCCTGTAGCCAAACCGGTTTGCCCAACATAACCTATTATATCGCCTTGTTTTACTTTCACCCCTTCATTTAAACCTTTTTTAAAATTAGAAAGATGGGCATACAAAGTCTCATAGCGGTCACCGTGCTGAATAATAACAACTTGTCCATAGCCGCCTTCCCGGCCACAAAAAGTGACCATGCCATCACCTGTGGTTTTAACGGGAGTACCCGTTCTGGCGGCATAATCAACACCTTTGTGAGCTCTAATCCGATTGAGGATAGGGTGTTTACGATGCATATCAAAAGGTGAGCTTATTTGGGCAAAATCAACGGGCGTGCTCAAAAAGGCCTTTTGCATGGATCGCCCGTCTGGCGTGTAATAGCTGGTATTCCCTGATTTGTCGCGATAACGCACTGCGGCATAAGTATTGCCTTGGCTGGTAAATTCAGCAGCAACAATTTCATCGGTTTCAGACTCTATGCCGTCTATTGTTTTTTTCTCATAAATGACTGTAAAGCGGTCGCCAGGCTGCAAATTAGTGGCAAAATCGATATCCCAGGCAAATATGTTGGTCAGTTGGGTAATTACTTCTTTGGAAAGTCCAGCTTCTAAGCCATCTAAAAACAACGAGGTTTCAATGTTGACATATGCGCTATTCAGTTTGGCTATTTGCGTTGGCTGCTGAATTAGTTGTGGCTGAATTTCGTGGTTGTCTGGTGTGCTGATTATTTGATCAGCTTCGGCAATAGTTTGGCTTAAAGAAAGGTTTGAGGTTTTGTTGCGGTTTTCCCTATGCCGATAATTAGATCCGAAAGCTTGTATTGAAGCCGTTTTAGAGCTAGGGCTAGCAATGATAGAGCGTAATCTTGTTGTGCTGAGGCTTGCCAAGTCATTGGTTTTATCGCTAATTCTGTTCTTATTTGAAGTATGCTTGGCCTGCTTGTTTTGGTTAGGCTTAATTTTTGAATAACTTGCTTTTTTGCTGGAGTTATTTGATGAATTTGTCGCATTAACTTTGCTATTTGAGCGGTTAATTATGGCGGCTTGTTTTTTACTAATGGATTTTGACTTTTTTTCACTGGTCGAGGATGTGACAATAGCTTTTGTAGCATGCTTGGCTATTGGTTTTGCATAGGCAAAATTGCTCGAGACAATGAATGCGGTGCTGATGCCCAATAATAATGAAGTATAGGTTTTATTTTTCACTAAACTTTGTAACTGATTGAATTAAAATAAATATATGGTTTATGCAAGCAGCTTTGTTTCATTTTAAGTGTTTTTAAAAGTTTTTACCAATAATTAACGTGATTAAAACTTTGTTCGACCGATTGAGTAATAAATTTATAATGATAGACGTTTTTAAATATTTGGACTGGAGAATCAATTGCAAGCGGATGTCTTAGAACAATTTCTTAGAGGGGCTGATGAAGTTTTAGTTGAGCAGGAGCTGGTAAAAAAATTGGCGGAAAATCGGCCATTGCGGATTAAGGCGGGCTTTGACCCGACAGCGCCTGACTTGCATTTGGGGCATACCGTTTTAATCAATAAGCTTAAGCGGCTTCAGGATCTAGGCCATGAAATTTTATTTTTGATTGGTGACTTTACCGGAATGATCGGGGATCCTACCGGGAAAAATGTGACACGTAAGCCTTTAACTAAAGTTGAGGTGGCTGAAAACGCAAAAACATATCAAGCCCAAATATTTAAGATACTTGACCCAGACAAAACCGAGATCCTGTTTAATTCTACTTGGATGAATGCCATGTCGTCCGCTGACTTAATTCAACTGGCCGCTAAACATACGGTTGCCCGGATGTTGGAGCGGGATGATTTTAACAAGCGTTATAAGGGTGGGCAGCCTATCGCCATCCACGAGTTTATCTATCCGTTAATACAGGGATATGATTCAGTGGCCTTAAAGGCAGATGTTGAACTGGGTGGAACGGATCAAAAATTCAACTTACTAGTCGGCAGGCAGCTGCAGGAGGCTTTTGGGCAAAAACCTCAAGTCGTGATTACCATGCCGATACTGGAAGGGTTGGACGGCGTGCAAAAAATGTCAAAGTCACTCAATAACTATATCGGCATAGCGGATACGCCGGATGATATGTTCGGAAAAATCATGTCGGTATCGGACACCTTAATGTGGCGTTATTATGAATTATTAAGTTTTACTGCCATGGCGGAGATTAGGCAATGGCAAGCCAATTGCCAGCAAGGCGAAAACCCTAAAAATTACAAAGTTAAACTTGCGCAAGAATTAGTGGCAAGGTTCCATAGCCAAGAAGCGGCTAACAAAGCTTTGGAAAGTTTTGAAGCCCGATTTCAAAAAGGCGTGCTGCCGGATGAAATAGAGGAAATTAGCTTGGTTTGCGAAAGCGAGGCCTATCCGATTGCAAATTTATTGAAAGATGCAGGGCTCACAGACAGTACATCTGAAGCTATAAGGATGATTAAGCAAGGCGCAGTAAAGCTTAATGGCGAAAAAGTGACAGACCCTAAAGTTGAAATCGAAAAAAACAGTGAGCATATCTACCAGGTAGGGAAGCGAAAAGTGGCGAGGATAAAAATAAGGTGTTGACAGGGGCTGGTGAAGGCCGTATAGTTCGCGTCCTTCCTGGGGTGGTGAGGTTATGCCATCGGCGGGGGGAAGGCGGGAAGAAAAAAAGATATTGACAGTGCCGAATAAAGCTGTAGAATAGTTGGACTCGGCGGGGCTGAAGTTGAAGCCCCGGGCTCTTTAACAGGACGACCAAAATAATTTGTGTGGGTGCTTGCGGGTTTGGCCATTGGGCCGGACAAATGCCGGGCAGG
>JBAZXA010000018.1:0-8636 GCA_041660045.1 Methylococcaceae bacterium
GCTGGCCTGCCATGCCTCAATATGCCCAATCCACTTCTTTGGTAATGTCATCGGTAGTCCCCATCCAAAAGGGCAAGGATGACAGTTCGTAACAGGGTTGAGTAGGTGGTTTGGCTAGACGTTTACGCTCAAGCAGCCATTCTAGGCAACAAAATTCCGCGGCAAATCAGTTTTAGGTCGGCAGTACAGTTTATCAGTGAAATAACCACTGATTTTTTAAAGAGGAACGGTAAAACCTTACAAAGCCTATTGCTGGGGATACTGAAAGCGATTGCTTCGGTCCCGATTGGGCGGCAAAAGCGAAAAAGGCAACCCCGGGCGGTAAAACGAAGACCCAAGGCCTATCCATTACTCACGGTGCCAAGGTATGAGATTGTAGTCTAAGCATATGTATTTAATAGATAACTTTGTTCAGGTAGCAGTATTGGAGTCTGACCCCTTCGATTAATGATGCGGAACATTATTGTCCGTGTGAACCGAGAGTTAGGACTTTTCGCACGACCATGACTTGAATAGGGTGTTCAACTTAATCATTTCAATGGGTTTGAATAGAAAGTTTTGGTTGGCTTTTTGGATCTTTTGGTCGTGCATTTTTCCTAGGCAAGATTCTTGTATTTTATCTAGCTCTAAAATATTCTGAGAAGCATATTTCTCAAAAGACTCCCTCTGCGCAGAGTCTCTGTAAAGAACAAATGCCCCTTCACTCATACGAGAATTGAAGTTGTATGTGCCATCGGTGAGGAAGTGCAGAAAAGCGCCGCTTCGCCCATCTATCTCATAGTATTGATACCAAATTTCGCGCGAGCCTATTTGTATGTGGCCGTTTGTTGGGACTGCTAGCTCAATGCGCATTTCGTTACAATAGATGTATGGCAGCATAAAAAGAGGCGTACTCAAGTATCTAAACGAGGCGTCGCCAATAAATGATTTTTCATTTATGTAAAAATAGCTATACACGTCGGTAAATTCTCGAACTTCGCCAAATTTAATCTGATACTCTGGATGAAATTTATGATACGCAACATCTTTGTTGCCAATGTCTTTCTCCCAGTCCTCAGGATGTTTCAGCAATTCAACAATTCGTTGAGCTGGTTGCAAATCCAATCCAAAGCGCTCTCGCCACATGGCTTCTACTCGACGAAGGTCGGCGCTAGAGTTTATAGGCGTGTTCGTGTCTAGGGTGCGACAATATATGTGGTTTGCCATTATAACCTTGCCTTGGTCCCTGAACTCTTTGTTCAAGTAGTATGGTTTGTTGGGGTGATCGAAGATGGTAATAACATCTATTTCCTTGCCGGTGACACCGGAAACATTTAACGTTCGTAGTTCGATTTCCGGTCGAATTTCTCCTGCGAAAGCCATTGATCGAATGAAGTCAATAATATCTGCTTGCGTCCGCCTGTTTTCTGGTTTGACACCCTTTATTTCGCACCCAGTAGATGGGTCGGAGACTCCATATATTAAGTACTTATGCCCTTTTGTGATTGTATTGGCCAGGCAGATGATGTCATGCAGTAACGACGCCTTGTTGTCGTGATGCTGCTCCTTAAAGTCCCAGTAGTCACCCTCTCTCCGTGAATCAATTAAGGATGTGATTTCTTGTTGCAACGAGTGCTCCATTTTTCAGAAAGTCCTAACGCAGAGCTAACCGGGCGCGGCCATGAAAGCTGAAAAACAAAACCGTACTATAACCGCGCTCCGGTTGAGCGACGGGTTAGACACTGAAGAAGCGCCGATTTGCTCTACGCACGGAACAGAAATGGTTGAATATGTCACGGATTATGAGCCTAGTCGCTGCCTCGGCAGATGGTTTAAATGCACACATAGCCAAGGCACAAGTGATCAATGTACAAACGTGGCATTGATTCAAAGCGAAAAGCTCAAGATATTCCACAAAACAGGAAAATGGCCGAAAATCGGTGCCTAACGCAAAGCTCAGCGGTGGAGCGTAAGCGGAGTCCGCTAGAGCGTTGGGTTAGGCAGAATTTTTTGTGCTTTTCGTTGCATGTTATCCGGACATACTAAATCCTTTACAAGTATTATTGATATTTTTCCATGCCTTGCCAAAACCAGCTAAAGAAAAATTCGCAAACCCAAGCCCTCTAACGTTAATTAAAAGCTCTTTACCATTAGATACCTCTTTCACTAAGGTTGGATTTTCTAACTGAAAGAACACGAAATGGTCGCCAGTAGAAGCAGCGATTTTACCAGGCAGATGCAAAGGGCGACAGCTATCAACTTGTACCTCTATTAAACCCTCTCTATTTAGATCTTCTGATAATTCTGATTCTACATCAAAAATAACTTCCATGCTTTCTTGGCAACGCCCATTTTTGGGAGACATGGTAAAGGCTAATGTAGCATTTTTTCTCTTATCTTCCGTTGCAGCACGAGAAGCTATAAACATCCCAGTAAGGGGAACTGTAACCTCGACAGACATCCATGCTTGGTGCCGTGTCAAATTACGAAAACCTTGTTCCAAATCTACTCCAAAGACAGATTCGGATATTGAAATAAGTATGAGTATTAATATTTTTTGGCTTCTTTCGCTCACTCAGCCAATCTCCTTTAAATATGCGTTGGTCATTTAGATCTTTTCTACCCGTTCAATATCAAAGTGGTCAGTCTCGATTGATTTGTAGAAAAACCTAAGTTCTATAGAATAACTTTAGCCGTTATCATTAACCTACCACGTTTAGGTTATTCTGGGACTTTTTTTAGCCCATCAATTGATGTTTCCAATTTTTTATGTAACCTTGTCCAATCACTGGCCTATATTCATAACCTGATCAGATTAAAAACTAAACTTTATTTTGACCATACGCGGGCAGGCACAGCTATGAATAACACACATCAAACTAGCGCCATCAGCTCAAGATCCGACAATATTATTGCTATTATCAGTGTGCTTGGTATCGGAGTTTATCTACTGCTTCGGTATAGTTTTGATATCGGGCATGATGTTTACTCATTAGCCATAAGTGCAGCTTTACGCTCTGCCGTGAGTACTATCTATCATGGGCAACAGACGTTCTCGATCCAACTGGTGCAGTTACCCCTGCTTGCCGTACTGGCGCTGGGCGGCTTGCCGCTGCTATACCAGCTTGGCGTAAGACTTTTCCATGCCGATTTTGGTGCCGATTTGCTGGCGGGTATCGCCATAGTGACCGCCGTCTTGTTAAATGAATATTTGGCGGGAAGTTTAGTAGTCTTGATGTTATCTGGCGGCACGGCGCTAGAAAACTATGCCGTGCGCAAAGCCTCTTCCGTGCTAGAGGCTTTGGCTAAGCGTATGCCATCTGTCGCGCATCGAAAAACCGGTGAAACACTAACAGATATTGCCATCGAACAAGTGATTATTGGCGATACCTTATTGATGTTGCCGCATGAAATCTGCCCCGTAGATGGCACGGTGCTGGAAGGTTCTAGCACAATGGACGAATCTTATTTAACTGGCGAGCCTTATAAGATATCTAAAACCTGCGGCTCTACCGTGTTGTCCGGGGCTATTAATGGTGATTCGGCCTTAACTATCCGGGCTGACAAATTGTCGGTAGATTCGCGTTATGCCAAAATTATGGAAGTGATGCGCTCCTCCGAACAATACCGGCCAAATATAAGGCGGCTAGGCGATCAACTGGGCGCACTTTACACACCGTTAGCTGTGCTTATTGCGATTTTTGCCTGGGCAATTAGTGGTGAGGTAACCCGTTTCCTTGCCGTATTAGTCGTTGCTACGCCCTGCCCCTTACTAATTGCCATACCTGTCACTATTATCAGCTCAATATCGCTGGCTGCGCGGCGGGAAATTATCATCAAAAACCCGGCTATCCTGGAAACCATCGGCACTTGCCGAACAGCTATTTTCGATAAGACCGGCACCCTCACTTATGGCCGCCCCACATTAACTGCCTTAGTTCCCATTGCCGGACAGTCTGAGCAAGCTGTTTTAACCTTAATTGCCAGCCTTGAGCGTTATTCCAAACACCCACTTTCCAGTGCCATCCTTAATGCCGCAGAAAAAGCACAGCTATCATTATTAAACGTAGCAAATATTACCGAGTTACCTGGTGCAGGCCTTAAAGGCAATGTAGCAGGTAAGCAAATCCAGGTGACCAGCCGCAAAAAATTTATCGATCAACACCCGCACAACTCAGGACTGTTACCGCCCGTTACTGGCGGCTTGGAATGCGTCGTTTTGATAGATGACGCTTATGTAGCTACCTTACAATTTCGTGATGAAGTGCGTGCAGACAGTTCATCGTTTATTAACCATTTACAACCTAAGCATCGTTTTGATCGGGTCATGCTGGTCTCCGGCGACCGCGAATCAGAGGTGCGTTATCTAGCCGAGCAAGTCGGCATAGAACACGTTTATTTTAGCCAAAGCCCTGAACAAAAATTGGCGCTGGTGCGTAATGAAAGTAAAAAGGCAAACACCATTTTTCTTGGTGATGGCATTAACGATGCACCCTCGCTGACGGCTGCAACAATCGGTATTGCCTTTGGCCAAAATAGCGACATAACAGGGGAATCCGCAGATGCGGTGATTATGGATAGCTCCTTGCTAAAGGTTGATGAGCTGTTCCATATTGGGGAGCGCATGCGGAAGATTGCCTTACAAAGTGCGCTTGGTGGCATGGCGCTAAGTGTGATTGGTATGGGGTTTGCCAGTTTGGGTTATTTAACGCCAGTGGCTGGAGCCATTGCCCAAGAAGTAATTGACGTCTTGGCTGTGTTAAATGCCTTAAGGGCTGCCATCCCGCCCAAAAAGTTGTCCGATTACTTAGCAAAAAGGAAAACCCTGGTAGCGCGCCAGGAAAGACAAGGCTAAATGTAGGCATAGTGTATGAGCTTTAGCCATTTTGGCGCTTTGGTAAATGCGAATCAGGTTGTCAGAAACTGAATTTTGATTAGAATAGGCCTTTAAAGCTTTTTCGGAAGCTATTTTGCCAATCCGAAACTAAGTTTTTTGCTGTTTTTATTGCAAGGGTATCAAAATGCAGTCCACCGAACCCAATCCACCCACTGCCATCCCAAAATTAAAAATCACTTTAAGGCTACTGCATCAGGGCGAAATTGCCATGGGGCCGGGTAAAGCCGAATTGCTAGAAGCCATACAGCAAACCGGCTCAATCAGCGCCGCCGGAAAATCCATGAATATGAGTTACCGACGTGCTTGGTTGTTGGTCGACACCATGAACCGCTGTTTTTCTACCCCCCTAGTTACCGCTTCCAAAGGGGGTAAATCCGGCGGCGGCGCCAAACTCACCCCCTTTGGCCAGCAAGTTCTTGACCAATACTATAAAATGAATAACGCTGTAAACCATTCCGCGCAAGCCTATTTGCCGCTATTTTCCGGCTTAATGGCCGACCTGGATGAGGATGAGGAAAGCAGCAGCCAGGAAAACGCTAAACGCTCAACTAATATTTAGATGACTGTTAAATTCCATAATTTATAGCGCGAAATGAGTTTCATACGCTTGCCCCAAAAACCAGGGGACAAGCACTAGACTAAACCGTGGCCGGAGAACGTTTCCGGCCACGGTATGTCGGTTTTTTACGACTGCTTAAGATCAAAACGGTCTAGGTTCATCACCTTGGTCCAAGCCTTAACAAAGTCGTGGATGAACTTTTCCTTGGCATCATCTGCGGCATATACTTCGGCAACTGCCCGCAGCTCAGAGTTAGAGCCAAACACCAAATCTACCGGGCTAGCAGTCCATTTGATGGCACCAGATTTACGGTCATGCCCTTCATAAACACTGGCATCCGCGGATTTTTTCCACTCGGTCACCATATCCAGCAAGTTGACAAAGAAATCATTGCTTAAAATACCGGGTTTGCTGGTTAGCACACCTAGCTGCGAATGCCCTTCGTTAGCGTCTAAACTGCGCATGCCACCTACTAGTACTGTCATTTCAGGCACTGATAGCGTGAGCATGCTAGCGCGTTCTACCAGTAATTCGGCAGGCGATTTTAAGTTGTCTTTGGCAAAGTAATTGCGGAAGCCATCGGCACTAGGTTCAAGCACGGCAAAAGACACCACATCAGTTTGTTCCTGTGAGGCATCCGTACGTCCAGGTGAGAAAGGCACTTTAACATCGTAACCGGCTTGTTTCGCCGCCTCTTCAACCGCCGCACTGCCAGCCAACACGATCAAATCGGCTAGCGATAGTTTTTTACCGTCTGCATGCTTTTTGTTAAATTCATCTTGAATACCCGCCAGGGTTTTTAGAACTTGCGCCAGTTCTGCCGGATCATTAACTGCCCAATCTTTTTGCGGGGCAAGCCGGATACGCGCGCCGTTCGCGCCGCCCCGCTTGTCGGTGCCACGGAAACTA
The DNA here is from genome assembly GCA_041660045.1 of Methylococcaceae bacterium. Classification (GTDB taxonomy): domain Bacteria; phylum Pseudomonadota; class Gammaproteobacteria; order Methylococcales; family Methylomonadaceae; genus WM-3-3. The sequence continues at coordinate 6,345 of JBAZXA010000018.1, forward strand.
GCCGCAGATGCCCAAGCAGTCCTTATCAGTTCTGCAGCAGGTAAACCCGCATCCTTAACTTTGCTTTTCAGCGCGCTTATATCGGATTCGTCAATCTGCTTATAATCCGCCACGGGAACTGGGTCTTGCCAGATTAAAGCTTCTTTAGGAACGTCAGCGCCTAGATAACGCGAACGCGGCCCCATATCCCGGTGCGTTAACTTAAACCAGGCTTTGGCAAAAGCCAGTTTAAAATCTTCCGGATTGTCATGAAAGCGTTTGGCGATCTTGCTGTATTCAGGATCAAATTTCAGCGCTAAATCCGTCGTCAACATCATCAAGGGATGCCTTTTTGACGGATCATGCGCATCAGGTACTATGTCGGCAGCATCCTTAGGTTTCCATTGGGTAGCGCCACCTGGGCTTTTAGTTTTCACCCATTCGTGTGCAAACAAATTGTCAAGAAATTGGGTGGTGAAAGCCACCGGATTAGTAGTCCAAGCACCTTCCAAACCGCTGGTAATGGTATCAGCACCTTTGCCCGTAGCACATTTGTTTACCCAGCCCAAACCTTGATGTTCAATGCTTTCACCGGCAGGTGCCGCGCCTACGCATTTGGCCGGTGAGGCCGCGCCATGCGTCTTGCCAAAGGTATGGCCGCCGACAATTAAGGCAACGGTTTCTTCATCGTCCATCGCCATGCGTCCAAACGCTTCACGTATATCCTTAGCGGCAGCGATGGGATCAGGTTTACCATTTGGACCTTCAGGATTAACATAAATCAAACCCATTTGCGTCGCGGCCAGCGGCTTTTCAAACTTGCCGGATTTATCACGGTTGCTGGACATAAACTTTTCCCCGCCGCCCCAATAAACCAAGTCTGATTGCCAATCATCTCGACGGCCACCAGCAAAACCAAAGGTTTTAAAGCCCATAGATTCCATGGCCACGTTGCCAGTCAACACCATAAGATCGCCCCAGGACAGCTTTTGGCCGTATTTTTTCTTGACCGGCCATAACAAACGACGGGCTTTATCTAAGTTGGCGTTGTCTGGCCAACTGTTTAACGGCTCAAAACGTTGCTGCGCACCACCGGCACCGCCGCGTCCGTCAAAAACCCGGTAAGTTCCGGCGCCGTGCCAAGCCATGCGTATAAAAAACGGCCCGTAATTGCCGTAATCCGCTGGCCACCAATCCTGCGAGCTGGTCAAGACTGTCTTAATATCGTTTTTTACCGCTTCAAGATCTAGCGTTTGAAAAGCTTTAGCATAGTCGAAATCATTGCCATAGGGATTAGATTCAGCGGCATGCTGCCGCAGCGGCGATAAGTCTAGCTGGTCAGGCCACCAAAACTGATTAAGTTTAGGCACGCCATCAGCCCAGGCCGAAACGCTGACGCCCGCGCTGATTGCCGACATGGCCGCGATTAAAATAGTTTGTTTTAACTTTATTATCATGAGAACCCCGATGCTTTAGGTTGAAGTGGCCGAAAAGTGCTTAAAAGAACCTTCCTAAAATTTCCAGCAGATAAAACCAATGGACTTCACTATCCCGGTATAAATTCCGTATCTCGAAAAAACTTCCCTTGCTTTCTTACCCGTTTAAAGCGGCACTAGCCCTGTTAAACTACTTGCTTGCCAATTTAACAACTAGCTTAGCCTAAGCGGCATGCCTATTACAGGGTTAGGCTAAGCCGTGTGCTTGAATAATCCAACGTATCTGCCAGCCAGCTAATGACAGCTTGCCTTAAAAAAGGATTAATGTAGTCTGGCCTTAAATAATGCCTGTTGTTTATGTATATAAGCCTGAAGAACACAGCTGCTACGCTAGTTTGCACTAGCCAGCAAACTTAGGCTTGAGAAAATTCTAAGTGCTAATAGGCTATTAGTACAATTGATAGTATTTATCCGAACAAGAGGTATTTTCTATATGAGAAATGTTGTGTGACTTCGGCTAGGCTTTTGGCCGAAACAGCTATTGCCGATAACAGAACTAGCCGAGGTGGATTAACCATAGGGCGGCGCGCAATCCCCTGTTTGATTCATAGTAAGCTGATTCCACAACTCATAAATAATCAAAAGGGTTGGGACCAACAATCAATCGAGTCCGACCCTTTGATTTTTATATGGCATCTGTTTTGTCTTGAATGGATTAGCAAATTTGTGGGGATACCTCAGAATCTGACCCGAATGGCACTTACTTAATCAATAAGAAGATGACTTAGAAGAGAAAAAGCTGGCGAAGTGGTACGCTTAAGCCGCCAAACCACCGCGACCATCAGGAGTGCCAGCGCCCATGTCTATTGCCCGTTCT